>JBEHXT010000009.1:0-232426 GCA_048498555.1 Bacteroidota bacterium | reverse complement strand
AGATCATCTATTTTGATGAAACGCCTCAGGCAGAACCTTACCAGAAATTAGAAGGCAAGCCACTTAACTCAACTTTAGTATATAAGGCGATAGGTATTTACAGAACACAAGAGGATATCGACAAGCATCCGCAATATGCAGGTGCAACGCTTGGAGGGCTGATGTTTGCCGACTTAAACAACGATGGTAAAATTGATGGAAACGACAGGTATATGTTTGATGCTACAACCTTTCCTAAACTTCAGTTTGGCCTCAACATAGCCCTGAATTACCAAGACTTTGATTTAACTATGTTGTTCCAGGGACAAAGCGGCGCTAAATGGCAACTAAACAATTCATTCAACTCCGGTGCCGGTGGTAATGGCCTTCAGTATGTAGCGCTCAACAGTTATTCATTGAGCAATATTAATTCAGTGCTACCTATGATTGCACCAGTAGGTACGGCGGGTTCAAACAGCGATTTCTGGTATCATAAAACAACCTGGATTCGTATGAAGAATCTTGAACTTGGATACACTTTGCCTGCCAGGATACTTTCCAAAGTAAAGATGTCTGCACTGAGGGTTTATTTTTCCGGAGATAACCTGTTTATGCTGTACAATAATCTTAAAAAATACGGAGCGGGCGACCCCGAGTTCGTAAGCGGAAACGGTGGTGTCTATCCAAATATGAGAACATTGAGTGTTGGCATAAATATTACCTTCTAATACTAAACTTATGACATATATAAGATCTCAAAATAAAAAACCGCGAATAGCAATTTCTGCATTGTTATTTGGCTTAATAATTACGGTAGCGGGTGTTTCGTGTAATCATGATATACTGGATAAAAAACCTTTGGATTCGATTTCGGAGGATGCCGTTTTCAACGATCCTACATTTCTTCAAAGCTATGTCTACAACGTATATAATGGCATAAGGGCTCCGTGGAGCCCGGGAACAGGCGGCTATGAGGCTTTGACGGACGTTGCGGTTGATCAGCCGGAAACGCACGACAGGTCTGCGGGCATTCGCGAATATGTACAGGGTATTATGACTCCTGACAATATCAAGGATCTCACCAATCTTTGGGCAGACGAATACAGCTACATAAGGAAAGCAAATATATTCTTTGAAAAAACAGTAAGCACAGCGGTTGAGCCAGACAAGCTTAATCCAATGAAAGGGGAAGTGTTTTTTCTACGTGCATGGATGTATTTTGATCTGATTCGTACCTATGGCGGTGTGCCAATTATCACGAAAAGCTTTAAGCTGGATGATGAAAGTTTCGACGCAAAAAGAAATACCTATGACGAATGTGTAAGTTTTATTTTAAAGGACTGTGATTCGTCTATCAGCTATCTGGATGGCATTTCTACAAAGGCAGGAAAGATAAGTAAAGCAGCAGCTTTGGGATTAAAGGCAAGAGTGTTGTTGTATTGGGCAAGCCCTTTAAACAATCCTTCAAACGATAAATCAAGATGGCAGGCTGCAGAAGTGGCAACCAAAGCTGTGATAGACGCAGGCTTTACCCTACATCCTACACAGAGCGATCTGTTTACGAAACCGCTAAAAACTGATGAAACTATTTTCGGCAAGTCGTTTACTCCTGGAAACAGGATTCCTGATTGGGGATATAACTATGACTTTTGGCCGAGCGGCTTTGATGCGAGGCAGCGTCTTATGCCCACGCAGAATTTTGTGAACATGTTTCAAATGACAAACGGGCAATATCCCTATATGGCGGATGGGGTTACTGTGAATCCTGCTTCAGGATATGATCCCCAGAATCCCAATAAAAACAGGGACCCAAGGTATTATACTTCTATCGTGTATCCTGGTTCTGGCCCGTTCACCATCAACGATGGCGCAAAGAGTACAAACAGAAGGTATGAATATTGGGAAGACGCCAACCCCAATCCAGACAATGCGCCGCCTTACGCAAATCCCAATAAGACAGATCCTAACAATGGACAGAACCTTTTTGATTTTGGCCGCGACTCTAAATCATACTGGATAAAAGGGTTGACACCATTCCATTGGAGGGTTCAGACAGGTTATGCATTTAGGCGATTAATGGATTTTACCGGGCCACGCGCAAGTTATGATTACGATTATAGCCAGGTAATTGTGTTTATGAGACTTGCAGAATTCTATTTGAACTATGCTGAAATTCAGATTGCTTTAGGTAATGAAACGGTAGCCCGTGAATACATCAACAAAGTAAGGAAAAGGCCATCAGTAAATATGCCTGATATTACAAGCACAGGAGATAACCTTGTTAAAGAATACAGAAGTGAAAGAGCAATAGAATTACACCTGGAAGATCAGCGTTTCTTTGATCTGTCACGTTGGAAAGTTGCTCCGGGAAATATGGATATTCCTATTCGTGGCTTGACAAGTGTTAAGATGGACTGGACAGGTGTGCCTCCTGGCGACATCAATCTATTGGGCAAACTATCTTATAGCTATGGAGTGATTCCTGAAGCAGAGGTAAGAGTACCATGGAAAGGAGATTATTACTATTTATTTCCCATTCCAAGTGAAGAGGTGAAGAAAAGTAACGGAGCACTTGAACAAAACCCGGGCTATTAAATTTTTGGATAATAAACAGGATATAGTGTTTGCCTGGGTATTAACATAACAAGTCAATTAAGCACGTATAGTCAGTGCAGTTTTTTCTCTGCGAAGAGTTGGTGTTTTCTTAAATGAAAACACCTCTCTTTTTTTTCATTTAACGACGGTTGCTTTAAAATGAATGAGATTACAAGTGATATTTAAACGCAACAACATTTATTTCATGGGGCAAAATGATCGAGGTATGAAAGCTATTCTTTACAAAATTCTCTTTTTCTTTTTTTCTGTACTGTTTTTCTCGTGCAGGCAACATTCAACATTGTTTCGGTTAATCTCTTCAGAACAGTCCGGAATTAAGTTTAATAATAAGATTGTAGAGAGTGATTCTATCAATCCAATAGATGTCACCAACATCTATAACGGAGGTGGTGTTGGTGTGGGTGATTTTAATAATGACGGATTACAGGATGTTTATTTTACAGGAAACATGACCTCGAATAAACTATACCTGAATAAAGGAAAGTTACAGTTTGAAGATATTACAAATGCTGCAGGCGTTGGTGGTAATGGCAAGTGGTGCCGTGGCGTTTCTGTGATAGATATCAACAATGACGGATGGATGGATATGTATGTTTGTGCTTCGATGGGTCACAATCCGGAGGTTAGGAAAAACTTGCTGTATATTAATCAGGGAACGGATAAGAAAGGTATTCCTGTATTTAAGGAAATGGCTGCAGCTTATGGGCTTGATGATACTACGCATACAACCATGGCGAGCTTTTTTGATTATGATAACGATGGCGATTTGGATGTATACCTCGTGGTAAACCAGATCCTTCCATCAGTGAATCCATCAACCTTTAGGCCTAAAATTACCGATGGCTCATTTCCAAGTACAGGAAGGCTTTACAGGAACGATTGGAATAGTTCGCTCGGGCATGCTGTATTTACAAATGTTACGCAAGAGGCCGGGCTTACCATTGAGGGTTACGGGCATGGCGTAAACATTGCAGATATTAACAAAGACGGATGGAAAGATATTTTTGTAACGAACGATTTTCTTTCAAATGATCTGTTGTATATAAACAATCATGATGGAACTTTTACAGATAAAGCCGCATCATATTTAAAACATACATCAGCCAATGGTATGGGCAATGATGTGATAGATATTAACAATGATGGTTTGTCTGATATAGTGGAACTGGATATGAATCCCGGCGATAATTATCGTAAAAAAATGATGCTTGGATCAAGTAGTTATCAAACATTTCAGTTGAATGATTTTTTTAAATATCAATATCAGTATGTAAGAAATTCCCTGCAGATAAACCAGGGGCCAAGGATAAATGAAAATGATTCAGTGGGTGATCCCATTTTTAGCGATATAGGTTTCTATTCAGGTGTGTCAGAAACTGATTGGAGCTGGTGCCCTTTGGTTGCTGATTTTGATAATGACGGGCTACGCGATTTAGTTGTAACGAATGGTTTTCCAAAAGACGTGACAGATCATGATTTTATAGCGTTTAGGCAGGAGTCTTCACCCATCGCTCCTGAGTCAAATACACTGGCGCAGATTCCTGAAGTTAAATTACACAACTATGCATTTCGCAATAGTGGTGATTGCCGGTTTAATGAGATGTCCAGTGACTGGGGATTAAGCAAGCCGTCGTTTTCGAACGGAGCTGCTTATGCAGACCTCGACAATGATGGCGATCTTGATATGATCATCAACAATATCAACGATGAGGCTTCACTGTATGAGAACACACTAATGAATTCAGGTTCAAAGAATGAGCATTATTTGTCTGTGCAACTAATTGGCGATTCTTTAAACCTGAACGGATTGGGTGCTTGGGTTGAATTATATTATGGAAATAACATACAGGCTTATGAACAAACACCTTACCGCGGCTATCTGTCTTCCATACAATTAAATCCCCATTTTGGATTAGGTGCTATTGCTTCGATAGATTCTCTTGTTATTAAATGGCCAGGCGGAAGCAAGGAATTGTTAAGAAATGTGGTTGTAGATCAGACGATAAAGATCAACAAAAAAAATGCAAAGGATAATTATAGCTGGCAGGTTCCTGCTTTGGCCGAAAATGCGGCGTTTAAAGAAGTGACGGGTAAACTCGGCGTACAATATGAGCATCTCCAAAAAGATTGCATAGATTTCAATATTCAAAAATTGTTGCCTCATAAGTTATCTGAATACGGGCCGTCTTTAGCAGCGGGAGATGTGAATGGTGATGGATTGGATGATATTATTGTTGGAGGTAACTCCTCTAAAGCAGCAACTGCGTTGTTGCAAATGCCAAATGGCTCTTTTACACAACGGGCCATAACAAACGTGCTAACGTTGGGGGACAACTATTTTCAGGATATGGGAACCACTTTATTTGACGCGGACGGAGATGGTGACCTTGATTTATATGTATCCAGGGGAGGTTATGAATGCAAGGGCAATACGGCTATTTACCAGGATCAGTTTTTTGTAAACGATGGTAAAGGGAATTTCAAAATAGACTCATTAGCTATACCGCAGAATTTAGCCAGTAAATCCTGTGTAAGAGCTGTAGATTATGATAAAGATGGCGATCTTGATCTGTTTGTTGCAGGCAGGGTGAGTCCATGGAATTATCCCAAAGCAGTATCCAGTTGCATATATAGAAATGATTCAAAAAATGGACAGGTTAAATTCACTGATGTTACAAATCAGGTTGCAAAAGACTTGAATAATATCGGCCTGGTTTGCGATGCCATGTTTACAGATTTTGACAACGATGGATGGCAGGATTTGATCATTGCCGGAGAGTGGATGCCGGTAACTTTTTTGAAAAATAACAAAGGCAGTTTTGAAAATATAACCAGGAATACAGGAATTGAAAAACAGATAGGCTGGTGGAACAGTATTGCCGGCGGCGATTTTGATAATGATGGCGATATTGATTATGTTATTGGCAACATGGGCCAGAATTCCTTTTTTAAGGCTAGTGAACAATATCCTGTATCCATCTATGCCAAAGACTTTGATAACAATGATAGCTACGATGCTATTCTCTCATTGTATCTGCCATCAAGCCAGGATAATCCAACCAGGAAAGAATTCCCTGCGCCGACAAGGGATGATTTAGTAAAGCAGATCATCGGTATGCGCTCAAGGTTTCAAAATTATAAATCATATGCTACCGCTACAATGGACCAGGTATTTAAAAAGGAACAATTGACCGGTGCATTAATATTAAAAGCGAATCAATTTGCTTCTTGTTATTGCAGGAATGATGGCGGCGGAAAATTTACGCTAATGCCGTTGCCTTTTGCTACTCAGTTGTCTGCACTAAACGGCATCGTTGCGGATGATTTTGATGGCGATGGCAATCTCGATCTTGTAGTAAACACCAACGACTATGGAACAGATGTTACAGTAGGCCGTTATGATGCGTTGAATGGCTTAATGTTGAAAGGGGATGGTAAAGGAAGTTTTACGCCGCAAACCATGCAGCAAAGCGGCATCTTTATTCCGGGGAACGGAAAAGCGTTGATAAAACTGAAAGGCAATAATAATAATTATCTATTGGCAGCCGGGCAAAACAGGGGGCCGCTGAAAGTATATGAACTAAAGAAAGCGATTGACAATATTTCCTTACAGGCTGATGATGTAAGCGCAGAAATATTGTATCAAAATGGTAATAAGCAAAGACAGGAATTTAATTATGGTTCGTCCTTTTTGTCACAGTCTGCAAGGTTCCTCAGTATTGATAAAAATGTAAAATCCGTTGTGATGTATAACAGTCATGGCGAGAAAAGAACATTGAATTTTTAATTACTATAATTAAACAATAAATTATTCGAGGATGAGATTTTTACGGGCAATTTATTTGTGTTTCATTTTTACGGCGTTTTATATTACCGCTTTTGCGGGTACAAACAACATTGCACCCGCTGCAAAAATTACCGCGTCTACTGAAGCTGGTGCAAACTATGCCAAACATATTGCGGATGGAATAATTAGTGTTGATGGAAAAGGAGAGTGGGTCTGTGAGGCTGATACAGCTTATTGGGGATATATCAGGTTGCCCTGGGTTCAGCTAGAATGGGATTCTGCACAGTGGGTTAACAAAGTGGTACTGTTTGACAGAGCCACTCTTGCTCATAATGTGAAGGGCGTGAAGATGATTTTTAGTGATGGTTCTTGTGAATGGATTAATCAGCTTCCTTCCGACGGTACAGGTATGGTTGTTTCGTTTAAAGAGAGAAAAACAAAATGGATAAAATTTGAAGTGTTTGATGGCACGGGCGGCCAGCTGGGATTTTCTGAGATAGAAGTATATCCTTCAGCAGAGCATGCCAAAGATTTTGTATCAATGGTTGATCCGTACATTGAAACCAACAGGGGGCGGTATTTCTTTTTTATTACAGGCAGCCTTCCGTTTGGGATGGCTACTTCAGCGCCACTTACAAGAAATAAAAATCAGTTTGGCGGAGGGTATAATTACAACGAAAACGAGATCCTGGGTTTTGAGCAGATTCATTCGTGGATGATGTCAGGTATTGAAATTATGCCGGCAACAACAGCGCAAAATCCTGCCGGAGGGCAACAGGCCTGGAAATCGCAGTTCAGGCATGATGATGAAATTGTGCAACCGGGCTATCATCGTGTAATGCTGCAGCAGAACAAAATTTGGGTGGAACAAACAGCTACTGAAAGAGTAAATTTCTATCGCTTTCGTTATACAAAAAGTACAGATGCCCGTGTGATAATAAACCTGGGCGGAATGGTTTCCAACTGCACCATGGTAGATGCAAAAGTGAAAAAGGTAAACGATATGGAGATTGAAGGCTCATTTGGCACCATCAACCGCCTTTGGGGTGGCCCAACAGATGTGCGGGTGTTTTTTGTAATCAGGTTCAATAAATCATTCTCCTCACTGGATGCATGGCAGGGTAACAAAGCTGTACAGAATGCAATTCAGCAGGCGGCAGGGGACAGCCTTACACTCGGCGCTGAATATAACATGGATGCAGGCGAGCAACTGCAAATGAAAATTGCCATCTCGTATACAACCATTGACAATGCCAGAAAAAATCTCGAAGAAGAATGTAACCATTGGAGTTTTGATGAAGTGCGTAACAGTGCAAGAGATACATGGAATCAATGGCTCGGCAAAATTACAGTGAAAGGTGGCTCTGGCGCTCAGCGGATAAAGTTCTATACTGACCTGTGGCATGTACTACTAGGCCGCCAAAAGATCAATGACATAAGCGGTGATTACCCTGATAGAACGGAAGCAAAGCCAGGCGGCCGTAAGGGAAATTTTACCAATGCGGTGTTTAAAATAAAAACCTTGCCGAAAGATGGCAACGGAAAACCAAAGTTCAACATGTATAATTCCGACGCGCTATGGCTTACCCAATGGAACCTGAATATTTTGTGGGGCCTTGCATGGCCTGAGGTATTAGATGATTTTTCTGCGTCGATGATTGAGTATGCAAACAATGGCTATTTACTTCCGCGTGGGCCGTGTGGCGGTGGTTATTCTTACATAATGACGGGTAACCCGGCTGCGAATTTAATCTCGGGTACTTACATGAAAGGCTTGATGAAGAAGGTAAATGCAGAACATGCTTTTGAAGTGGTAAAGCGAAATCAATTGCCGGGCGGAATGCTGGGAAGCAAAGAGGATATTGAATTTTATACAGCAAAGGGATGGTGGCCCAATAACGTAGGAATAACAATTGAAGCGGCTTTTCAGGATTGGGGTACAGCTCAGATGGCTGCGAAGCTTGGCAAAAAGGATGACCTGGCATTCTTTAAAAATCGCTCAGCCAGTTGGGTAAACTGTTTTGATGCTGATAGTAAATTTTTATTCCCCAAAAACAAGGAAGGACAATTCGCGCATAAAGATCCCTTAAGCGGTAATGGATGGATTGAAGCCAATGCTTGGCAGGCTACATGGGGTGTTTCTCACGGCATAGCCAAACTTGTTACTAAAATGGGTGGCTCTGATAGCTTTTGTAACAGGCTCAATTATGCTTTTGAGCAATCGCGTTCAAAAGATTTTGTGTATGGTTATGGCAGCGGTTATGTAAGTTATGCTAACCAGCCGGGTTGTTCAAATGCGCATGTGTTCAGCTATGCAGGTAAACCCTGGCTTACACAGTACTGGGTTCGCAGGGTAAAAGAACAGGCGTTTGGCGGTGTTACGCCTGATTTGGGTTATGGAGGCCATGATGAAGATCAGGGGCAGATGGGCGGCGTAAGCGCACTGATGTCAATAGGTTTGTTTGATATAATGGGAGGTGAGGCGGAGAAGCCTGTGTATGAAATTACTTCTCCTGTTTTTGATGAAGTGTCCATTACTTTAAATCCAAGTTATTATAAAGGAAAGCAGTTTGTAATTAAATGTTTTAACAACAGTGATGCTAATTGCTATATACAATCAGCCACATTGAATGGAGCGGATTTGAAGAGGTTCTGGTTTAGCCATGATACATTTACAAACGGTGGACAGTTGAATCTGTGGATGGGTGCAAAGCCAAACAAGAAATGGGGAACAGCCGGCCTTCCGCCCGCGTGCTCACAGCAGTAGTTGTGTTTTAAAATGTTGATCAGTTTTTAAGGTTATTAATATTTAAAAGAAAGCAGTGAGTAACGTACCTGCTGTTATAATTGAAGTGTTATATGAAAAAAAGTGTAAAGACAATTGTGGGTGTATTGTGCGCTCTTATGTTGATTGGCGGTTGCAAGTCCCAAAAAAAGGAAACGAAGTTGTCAGAGTCTGATATCTTGCATCAAAACCAGGATCTGTTAACTGAAGTGATCATTTACGATGTGTTTTCTCCGCCTGTTGCCAGCAGGATCTATACGTATTCTTCACTGGCATCTTATGAAGCAATCCGGTTTGCCAAAGAAGGAAGCGAGTCAATAGCAGAAAAATTACACGGCTTTGGAAAAATGCCACAGCCGGAAGCCGGTAAAAAATACAACTATACGCTTGCCGCTACAAAGGCTTTCTTTACGGTGGTTCGCAATGTAAAAGTGTTCTCTGTTGATTCGTTGAAAAATTATGAGGGATCGGTCTATGATTATTTTAAGGAAAATTCAGATGATTCAACCTATCAGCGATCTGTGGCATTTGGTGAAAGTGTAGCTCAAGCAATACTGTCGAGAGCGAAAAATGATGGCTATATAGATTCCAGGGGAAAGCCCAAATATCTCGGTAGCACCGATCCTGGAAAATGGAGGCCAACACCTCCTGATTATTTGGATGGCGTTGAATGGTGTTGGAATACAATGAAACCAATGTTGATGGATTCGGCTGCACAATTTACACCACAAGGCCCGCCTGCGTTCAGTAAGGATACCAATAGCCAGTTTTATAAAAACGCCAAAGAAGTATATACCATCAATACAACTTTAACCGAAGAGCAAAAAACAATCGCACGTTACTGGGATGATAACCCGTTTGTGATAGAGCACTCAGGGCATTTAATGTTTGGAAAGAAGAAAATCACGCCGGGTGGCCACTGGATGGGTATTGCAGCCATCGCCGCGAAACAAACAAATGCTGATCCGGTAAAAATTGCGCAAGGTTATGCGCTCACTGCAATTGCGTTGTATGATGCGTTCATTGCTTGTTGGGACGAAAAATACAGGAGCAGCGTGATCAGGCCTGTTACAGTTATTAATGAATGGATGGACAAAACTTTTTCACCTTTTTTACAGACACCACCTTTTCCGGAATACCCAAGCGGCCATAGTTCGATAACGGCGGCAGCATCTACAGTGCTGGCAGATATGTACGGAGAGAATTTTGCATTTCAGGATACAAGTGATCTGAGATATATCGGTATGCAGCGCCATTTTAATTCATTCCAGGAAGCCGCTGCTGAGGCATCTATCAGTCGTGTGTATGGTGGTATTCATTATCGCAACAGTGTAGATGATGGAGCAGCCCAGGGTAAAAAAGTAGGAGCGCTTATCGTTGATAAAATATTGAAGAAATAGTGCAATTATCTCTGTGCAACTCCGTGTCTTCTCCTGTATTTCTCTGTGTAATTATAATTGTTGTTAAGGACCGTCAGCAATTAGTTACGCAGAGGGGCATTGAGGAGGCACCGAGTTGCATAGAGCTTTTTTAATGGCTGTAAAGCTGATAAGTTTTTCCTTTTTCAGTTGCAAACTCCATCACATAACCATTATTGTCCTTTACTGGTTTTACATTCATTCCTTTTACCATTAATGGCACTGCAGATCTTACTTTGCAGGTGCCACCACTCAAAGCAAGGATGTTTGCGGTTGCTATTTTATTATTATTCCATTGTATGCTTACCTCAAAATTTCCTCTCGCTTTCAAGCCTTTTATCTCGCCCTCTTTCCAAACGTCAGGCAAAGCAGGCAATAAATCAACTTCACCCAAATGGCTTTGTAATAACATCTCTGTTATACCGGCAACGCCGCCAAAATTTCCATCGATCTGAAATGGCGGATGTGCATCAAAAAAGTTAGGGTAGGTGCCACCGCCATGCTGATAATTGTATCCACTTTCTGCTGTGGCATTCAGCAACTGTTTTAACAACAGGTGCGCATGATTGCCATCCAGCAATCTTGCCCAGAAATTTATTTTCCATGCTTTGCTCCAGCCCGTTCCATCGTCACCTCTTATCTCCAATGTTTTTTTAGCCGCCGCTGCAAATTCAGGGGTCGTTAAAGGCGATATCTGCCTGCCGGGGTGCAATCCAAACAAATGCGATACATGCCTGTGATGTACTTCCACATCGTCCCAATCTTTGTTCCATTCCTGCAGGTTGCCTTTCTTTCCAATATGCAACGGAAACAGTTTCTTTTTCTTTTCTATCAGTGTGTTTCGAAAATCCTGATCAATATCCAATATGGTAGATGCTTCAATCAAATTCGTAAATAAATCCCAAACAATAGACATGTCCATAGTTGTTGCCACAGATACATCGCTCACCTTATCCTGTGCATATTTGAATACATTCTCAGGAGATACTGAGGGCGCTACAACGAGGTAGCCATTTTTATCTTCTACCAGCCAGCCCAGGCAAAACGTTGCAGCTCCTTTCATTAAAGGATAAGCTGTGTCTTTTAAAAATGTTTTGTCTTGGGTAAAGCTGTAATGTTCCCATAAATGCTGACACAACCAATTGCCGCCCTGTGCCCAGTTGGCCCAGCGAGGATCGCCGGCACCTTTATCACCCACGGGATTAGAAGTTGCCCATATATCTGTATTGTGATGCGCCACCCATCCGTTCAAGCCATAAAATTCTTTTGCTGTTACACTGCCTGTGATGGATAATTCTTTAATCAGGTCAAATAGCGGCTCGTGCATTTCAGAAAGATTGGTTGGCTCAGCGGGCCAATAGTTCATCTGGGTATTAATATTGATGGTGAAGTTAGAACTCCATGGCGCTCTTAGCTCTTTGTTCCAGACCCCTTGTAGGTTGGCTGGTATGCCACCGGGACGAGAACAGGAGATCAACAGGTAACGGCCATAATCAAAGTAAAGCTTTTCAACGCCTGCATCGTAAGTGCCGTCTGAGTAAGCTTTTAATCGTTTATCGCTTGGTAAGTCTGCGTTTGTATTGTTGCCGGAATCCTTCAATGTAAAGGATACGCGATTGTAGTATTTGTGATAATCATCCATGTGCTCCTTCAACAATACGCTGTAGGATTTATTCACTGCGTTTTGCAGATACTGTTGGGCCAGTTTATTTTCATCCTTTCCATCTTTGTCAGGGCATTTATCAAAGCCATTAAAGCTGGTAGCTGCTGATAAATACAGTACTACCTCCGTTGCGTTTTTAATCTGCACGCCGGCGGACGAATCAGCAGTTACGCTACCATCTTTTGTAACCGCTTTTATTCGTAATTGAAAACGCATGCCGTTACACCCGGCCGTATCATCATATACAACGGGTTGTTTATGCACGTTGTAATAACTAGGGTCAACATGCGCTGGCGCCTTGCCTTGCAGTACCAATTCGTTATTGGCAAAAGCTATGTTCCTGAACCGGAGCGGGCTTTTTGCATTAACAGTAAAGTTCAGTGCTTTAGCTTTGCTGGCGCTAAGCTTAATTACGATTATCTGAGCCGGTGTGGAAGCAAATATCTCACGCTCGTATTCAACGCCGTCTGCAGTGAATTTTGTGGTTGCAATGGCATCATTAATATTCAGATCGCGATAGTATTTAACAGCAACAGTGTCCTTCAATGCCTGTTTTATGACAAGGTCGCCCAGGGGTAGATAAGATTCCGTAAAGAGCCCCTGCATTTTCTTTGTCAACTCAATAGCTTTTTCATAATCCTCATCATTCAACAATGCCTTCCTGATTTCAGGCAGGTAATTTTTTGCATCGGGATTGATATTTGTTTTAACAGGCCCACCAGACCAAAGGCTGCTCTCGTTTAATTGAATCAACTCTTCATTCACTCGCCCAAACACCATTGCACCTAACCTGCCATTGCCAACAGGCAAGGCTTCTGTCCATTCAACCGCGGGTTTGTCGTACCAAAGTTTTATATTTTTTTGTGCATTCACGCAGGTGAAAGTGCTCACAAGTAAAAGAAAACAAAAAGGCAATCTCATAGCTGGCATTTTATTAAGGGCATTAAAATAACGACAATAAGGGGCAAATAAAAATTAAATGAGGTTTTAATATTCAGTATCAATGTTGCTTTATTAATTGTAGCCTTTAAATAATAAAGCATTTTCTTAAGGCCAGTTCTTTATATGAACTGTATCTTAAGAAAATGCTTTGCCCTTTACTACGGTCTATTTTTTATTCTTAATGGAAATTAGCAGTGCTTCCAGCTCTTTTACTTTGTCAGGATATTTCTCAGCAAGATTATTTTTCTCACCAATGTCTTCTTTCAAATTATACAATTGCGGAGACTTTTCATTCCCCATTTCTATGCCCGTTAGTTTATCATATGCCGCGCCTCCGGAAGGCGTAATGTATTTCCAGCTATCTTTTACAACTGACAACGGTCCGCCTTGTTCAATCAACACAGTTCTTCCTGTGGGCTTTTTGCCCAGCAATGCTTGCAGGTGGTCTTCACTATCAGTTGCATTCCCTGCAGGTAACTGGATATTTAAGAGCCTGGCAAATGAGGCTACCAGGTCAACCTGGCACATCATTGCATCAGACACACCTGCTTTAATTGTAGCAGGCCAGCTCACAATAAATGGAAGTCTTGTTCCTCCTTCAAATGCGCTGTATTTTCCGCCACGTAATGCGCCTGCAGGCATATGTCCGTTTAGTTTTGTCACGGCTTCATCCTGGTAGCCATCGTCAAGCACCGGCCCGTTGTCGCTGGTAAAAATAACAATGGTATTTTTTGCGATGCCTGCAGCTTCCAGTTCTTTCATAATTTCACCTACTGTCCAGTCCAGTTGCAGAATTACATCGCCTCTGTATCCCAATTTACTTTTGCCTTTAAACATGGTTGCAGGCATACGCGGAACGTGAGGTTCCGTTGTTGCGAAATACAGGAAAAACGGATTTTTTTTATTTGCGTTGATTACTTCCTTTGCTTTGCTCAAAAAGGTAAGAGACACTTCTTCATCAGTCCACCGCGCCTTTTTTCCTCCACTCATATAACCAATGCGGCCAATGCCATTTACGATGGTTTGGTTGTGGCCCTGGCCGGGTGACGATTGCATTTTCAATAACTCAGGGTGATCTTTACCCGTTGGATCATTACCGATTGGTTTTTTATAATCCACTTCAATTGGGTCCTGGCTGTCCAGTGCAAGTACATTGCGGTTTTCAAGGAAAACGGTTGGTACCCTGTCTGCTGTTGCAGGGAAAATAAAAGAGTAATCAAAGCCAACATCGTTCGGGCCATTTTCTATTGGCTTGTTCCAGTTTTTCGCTGTTTCTTTTCCAAGGCCGAGATGCCATTTTCCGACAATGGCTGTTTTATAACCAGCCTGGCGAAACAGGGAAGGCAACGTTGTTTTGTCTGTGGGGATGATCAACGGCGCATCGCCCGGAAGAATGCGAATGTTTTCATCGCGCCAGGGGTATTGCCCTGTAAGTAATGCGTAACGTGATGGTGTGCATGTGGCAGATGTTGCATGTGCATCGGTAAAGCGCAAGCCTTGTTGGGCAAGCTTGTCGATGTTAGGCGTACTTATTTGTTTGGCTCCGTAAACGCTCAGGTCTCCGTAGCCCAGGTCATCCGCGCAAATCACAATAACATTTGGTTTCTGTTGTGCCGCGCACGTTGCCGCAATAAACAGCAACAATAGAAAGGAAATTTTTTTCATGTTCAAAACAATTGTGAGGCTATTGGTATAGTGACGGCACCCCGGATAATGTTTTATTATCATAATGCCAGGAATCAAAATTACATTTCCAGTCGATGACTTGTTGAATGGAGCATCGAATTAATCAATCGTTTGCGTGCTTACTCTGGTGAGTGGCTTGTCCTCATAGAAAACGCTGGAGGCGAAAGCTGTTGTTATCAAATTTGAAAACATTGCCTACCAATTTGATCGCCGTTTTAAATATGCTAACTTAACCGGAAATTAAATGCAATAACCATGTTTACAGTTCCCGGCTATGATGAAGTTTCTCCCGCCGCAAAAGAAGTATTTGATCAACTACTTAAAACTGCAGGAAAGGTTCCTAATCTGTACGCTACAATTGGCTCTTCAGGCAATGCGCTAAGTTCTTATATGGCTTATGTGCATGCGCAGGTAAAAAATACATTTCATGGTAAGGAAAGGGAGGCTATTTATCTTATTGTATCACAATTTAACGGATGTGAATACTGCCTTGCATCACATACCCAAAGCGCGATGAAATTTGGCTGGACAGAAGACGAAACCATTCAGCTTCGCAGTGGCACATTTCCAGATGCTAAATGGCAGGTAATATACAGGATAATTGAATCAGTGATTGAAAATAGAGGAGCAGTTCAACAGGAGCTGCTTGATACATTCTTTGCGAACGGTTATAATCAGTCTGCTATGATTGATCTGATGGTATTGATTAATGTTATGAGTTTTACCAACTATGTTTATCGGCTAACTGTAATCCCAGTTGATTTTCCTCCTGCAAAGCCAATTTAAGTCAACTGTATATCCGATCGTCCAGTTTTCTTGAAATTAGTGAGTAATTATAGCAGAGACCTCAAGCGATGCCGGAATTGGGGCAGCAATTGGGGACCCCGTTATCCTGCATGCGTTGAATTAAAAAATGTCTCAAGCATATATTCTTTTTTTCATGAATTCGAAAGATCCTGGTTTTCTGGTGCTTTTTTGATAGTAAAACACCGCCGGAATTTTTGCACGGTTTTGGGATAATATTTCAACAAATGTCTACTATCGGAAGTAACAAATGCTGTACCTTGCGCGCTTCTATACAGCACAAGAAAAGTGATAACCGTTGAATGTAAGTATTTTAGTCCTGTTCTCCCAGTATGAAAACGTAAAGGCCGATACAGTACCGTACTGCAACAAAATATGTTTATCACATTGTGTTGGTTTCCATTACCTTTTATAGCAGTAGGTATTTACTGTAACGGCCCTGGCAATTCAACCAGGGCTTTTTTATTAACCTCGTAACATTTATGAAGGTTTATATAAGCTTATACAGCTTCGCTTTTTCGAAGAATTCAGAAAAGGTGCTTATTCCAAGTTTCTGAAAAATTCTTGCTTTATGTGTGCGGATGGTCGTGGCTTCGATATTTAAAGTTGCTGCTATTGATTCGATGGATTTGCCGTTTGCAAGCAATTGTGCTATGCTCAGTTCCCGCTTTGAAAGCCTGTCCAGCGGAGGCAGCTCCAGCTCTTCTTCTTCCGTTTTGGCGAGCATAGCCTTAAACTCTTCGTTCATGTATTTTTCATCCTGGTCAATTATTGCATGCAATGCATTGGAGATTTCGCTCAGCGGTGCCTGTTTATTAATGTAGCCCATAATACCCATCCGGTAAAGCTTTTTTGCAAATATCTCTGTGGGGCTTGTAGAAAAGAATAGTATTTTTTGATCCGGTTTACGTTGCATCACCCATTCCGTAAGTGCAAGCCCGTCAGTGTCTGGAAGGGTAAGGTCTAGCACCAGTAAATCAAAATCCTCTTTTTTAAGCATTGCAATACAGGCTTCGCCTGTTGCAGCTTCAGCACAGGATACATTTTCGAACTGGGACTGGAGTATATAAATAAGGCTTTGCCTTATGATCATATGATCATCTACCAACAGAACTTTCATATCTGTTAATTCAAAACAATTTACAAATTTTATGCATTGGCTTCCGGTGCTTACATATCATCAAATTCACGAAATGCGGGCTACGGAGGCGCTGATAATGATATTATCGTTTTGCAGCAATGGGCCTAATTTGTTAGTGGCTTTTCGTCTTTTTCAATTAAGCTATCTTTTTTTGATTCGGGAATCATGAAGCAGATACGTGTGCCTTTTTCTTTAGCGCTCGCAATACTATAACTTCCTTCTAATTTCCGGATCAGCATCGCCATTATATAAAAGCCCAATGATTTTTTCTGATGGGAGCTAAGCGGAATGTCTTCATACTGTATCTGCATTAACTCATTTACAAGTTGGTTATTCATGCCCCTGCCAGAATCCAATACCGTAATTTCCAGGTTGCCATTATTGCGGCTTGCGGAAATGCCGATCTCGCCTTCAGTGGTGTATTTGTTGGCATTGTCAACCGCATTACGGAGGATCACAAACAAAATATTCGCATCAATAAAGAAATTAAGGTCAGGCGCAACTTCTGTTGTAAAAGTATTCTTATTCGCATCCATGCCAAACGCAAACAACTTCTTCAATTCAGATAAGAGAACTGCGATAGAAGTTTGTTCTGGCTGTATTTTTATTTCCTTTTCGTTATCCTGTATCCAGTAAACAAATTCATCAACCAGTTTGTTCAGCTCATTGGAAGATCGATATGTAGTAATAATGCCTTTTCTTAACATTTCGGCGTTCATCTGAGGCATACGCTCTAATAAATGGCCGAGGTTGAAAGAAAGGAACTTTAGCGGAGAACGAAGGTCATGGGTTAACAATGCGTAATATTCGTCTTTAAGAAAATTACTCCGCTTAAGCTTGGCTTCAGATGTTGTTAATTCTTCTATAACGGTGCTCAGATTGTCGTTGGTTTCAACCAGCTCGGCAGTTTTTAATTTTACAAGCAGCTCCAGTTCTTTTTCCCGCTTTTTAATGAACCAGACCCGGAGATTGTGCAACGATATCACCAACAACCAAAACACTAATCCCAAAAGAACCTGGTAGCCGGTTTTTTGATACCATTTGTAAGGGATGTAAAAATCCCGGGCATTAATAATAAGTTCCTTTCCCGGGTAGTCATGTGCGTTACGAATGCGGATTTTGAGCGTGTGGTTGCCGGGTGTCAGTTTACGGTAGATGATGGCGGATGCGGGCGTTTGTAAATGCCACTCGTTGTCATAGTTAGTTAAAAAGTAAGACACTTCGAGTTCTTCGCGATTGCCGAAATAAGGTATTACCGGCAGGAATTCCATCATTTCCTGTTTTGTCTTGTACCCGGGTATGGAATCATTATCAGCGTCATTCAAAGATTCTATCAGCACGCTAACCGGCAGGGGATAGGAAACAATGTTCAGGGGATTGAAAGCTACTATGCCTTTCGCATTGGCAAACGCAATTGATGTGTCGGATAATTTAACGGAAGCGGAACTGTTGCTCCCGTTAAATTCAGAGAGAATGCCGGGGCCGAGGTTCTGGAAAAGTTGCGCTCTCACAGAATTACTGTCAGCCGGTGTATTGTTTATCAGTTGCGTGAGTGATAAACGCACAAGCCCCTCATTGCTACTCACCCATATAGACCGGGTAAGGCTATCTATTTCAAATGCATGTGCTGAAGATGGCAAATTATTTAGCCTGGTAGAAAGATGCGACCACACATTTTTGTTGCATTGAAATATGCCGCGGTTGTAAGTGCCTACGAGATAGTTATTGTCGGCAATTTTAATAATGGCTCGCACAAAGGAGTTATTAAGCGCTGGTATTGTTTTATGCGATCCGTTGAATGTGTTGTATTCGAATAATCCGCGGGTGGACCCGACGAAAAGCGTTTGTGGGTCCTTTCGGAAAAGAATGCTGAATTCGGTTGTGTCGGGAGGTGCGGTAAATAGTGTTTTAATGATGGGTTTTCCTTGCTTAAGTGTCAGGTTGATTAAATTGAAATCGTTCAGCATAAAATATTCATTTGAGTTCGCCTGCAACATGCTTTTTGCATTAAAATGGCCGCTGAACTCAAATGTATGGTCTGCCTTAATAATTGGTTGGCTTGTTTTCGTTTCAGGGTTGTAGCGTTTTATTGTGAGCCCCGTGGTCTGGTACCAAATATTGTTGGCGCTGTCTTTAAACAAAAAATACTTAAGGCAGGTATCTTTTGCCAGCATGGTTGAAGTGCCGTTTTTGTCAATGTTTACAAGGCCGGGATTGAGTGCCGCTGCATAGCCATTTTTATAAGGTACGAGCGAATAATAATAGTCATCTATAGGCTTTTTTTCTTTGCCCGAGTAAGCGAGAAGAAAAAATTGTTTCGGCTTGTAAAAAACAAGCCCTTTTATTTTATAGTATATGATCAGCAGGTGCTGTTCTTCGGAGTAAAAGACCTGTAGAGGCATTTCGTCGGCAGACATTGTTGCCAATAATTTAGTGTTTAACAATGAAGTGCCTGCAGTTTCCGTTGCCTGGTAAAGTCGGTTGCCTGTCCAGATAAATGTGAATTTTTTGTCGCTTGATTGAATCACATTTAAACTATCGTATTGAATTCGGTTGTTTTTTGCGTCGGCAAGGTCGCCCGTTAAACTAATGGCCTCAGGATTATTAATCGCATCATTCCATCTGCGTATACCGGAACTGGTAATTGAATAGAAATAATTAAGCGTGGCAAACTGCACTTGCTTTTGTTCCTTAAGCCAACTATATAGCCTGGTACCGGTTTTGTTGTTTAAAAGGTCATTTGTCGAAATTGCTTCTATTATTCGGTCCTGCAACCTTAAATAAAATGTGTTGGTCTTTGGTACGAAGAAAGCATCAAATATATTGTTTTCATAAGGGCTGCCGTGGAACCCTGGTATAGGAAAAAAAATAAAAGGCTTGCTCACGGTTCCAAACGAAAAAAAAGCCTGATCGTTGCGTACAAATGGTTGCATTCGGCTTTGGCTGTCTATTCTGTATAGGCTGCCTCCCGCATCCTGCATATAGAATACTTGTTTGCCCTTTTCAAGCACAGCTGCAAAGCCGCCCATTCTTTCGTTTTGAATTACTGCTGTATTTTGATCGGAAAAATGGCGGAATCTCAGGCCGCTGAAACGGTATACGCCAGATTGTGTAGGGATCCATATACAGTTGTTGCCATCAGACATCATGCCCATTACATTCCTGATCCGATCGGCGCCAGGTGGCGGCGCTTGCTCCTCAAACAATGGCTGTTGAGCGAACGAATCGGTTATAAAAAGCAATATTGTAAAAACAGCAGCAACAAATCTGTATAAAAAAAGCTTCAACTTTCTATGGATTAGGTTTGTAAAGATAATTAAGAACCGGGATGTTCCTGATCCAGCTCGTGCAGTTTAGCTTTGGTTAGAAAATCATATAGGGTGCTCACTTCCAGTTTCTCGAATACCCTGGCTTTATATGTTCTGATGGTTGAGGCGCCTATGGCGAGAAGCGTTGCAATTTCCTCCATGGATTTTCCTTTTGCCAACATGCGCGCCACTGCCAGCTCACGTTGCGAAAGCTTGCTGAACGGGTTGGCAACTGGCGATTGCGTATAATTCTTGTTACTGTTATTGATGAGGTTTTGCTCCATATATGGCCGCCGGTCACGCAAAATAGTATTCAAAGCCTTTTTAATTTCCTTGATATCTGCCTGTTTATTCAGATAACCCATTACGCCTAACCGGTAAAGCTCTGAAGCATAAAGGTTTGTTGGGTTCATGGAAAAAATCAGGATCATTTGATTGGGGTATGTTTCGCGAATCTGGCCGGTGAGTTTTACGCCATCAATATCGGGTAAGTTAAGGTCCAGAATGACCAGGTCGAATGACTGATTCATTAAACGGTCAAGGCAGCCCTGGCCTGTTTCAACATCAGCACAGTCGGCATTCGGAAATTCGGTAGTTATTATCATTCCCAGTGTTTGTCTTATCACAGTATGGTCATCAACAATGAGAATATTCATCAATATTTTTTTTTAAAAGTAGTGTAAATTAAACGATGTTAACATTTACGGTAGCAATATTATTCATCATTTGATTGAACATATGAACAAATAAGTGACGACGATTGTTTATAAGAAGATGATTTTCAATATGACGATGTTTTGCAGCAACAATTGTCTAATGAAAAAAACGTGAGCCATTTGCCATTGTAAAAGAGCTGGTTAATGGATTTTCAATCGCAATTGATGGCGATATCGTAATATTAGGGCATCAAAAAAAGAGTAAAAGCCATGATGAACCTGGGCCCAAAACAGCTTGATGTAATAATGGATGCAATAGCCGACGCTGTTTTTATGCTCACACTTGAACAAGATAATCAACTTCGGTTTACTTACATAAATGCCAGATTTGTCAGCCTCTCTGGTTTTCCAAAAGAATATGTATTCGGTAAGCACATTGAGGACGTTTTGCCGGCGCAAACCTGTAAAAATATCTCCTTAAATGTTGAACGTGCATGTAAAGAAAGTAAGGAAATAGAATGGCAGGAATCAATACATTTTGGGCCAGGAATAAAAACGCTGATCATAAAAGTATTCGCAGAAGAATGTAATGATCTTCATGGCACAAAAATAACCTGCATATGCCATGATGTTAGTTCTTTGGCCGAAGCTATTAAAGAAAAGCTGCGCATTAGTCACCAGTTAGGTGAAAGGATAAAGGAATTGGCCACATTGCAAAAAGCTAATCTGGTTCTTTTGTCGGACACTAAATCAAAAGAAACCATTTTCAGTGAGCTGATCAATATTTTGGCCGCAGGATGGCAATACCCGGAAATTACGGAAGCCAGTATTTTTTTTAACGGACAGCGTTTTTGTACGGGGCAGTTTTTTTCTTCTGTAGCCGTGCTTTCAGCGGAGTTTGCTATCCCGGGTTATTGCAACGGTCTAATTGAAGTCGGCTATACGGAGACAATGCCCGATGAACAGGAAGGGCCTTTTTTGCAGGAAGAACGGGACCTGATCAATATGCTTGCAAACAAAATAAAATCATTTGCAGAACGCCGTGCTGTATTGGAACAATTGGTGAACGAGAAAGAGCTTTCAGAGTTGATGATTAATCATCTTCCTGGTATTTTTTACCTGTTTAATGCGGATGGTAAGTTTCTTCGCTGGAACAAGAATTTTGAATTGGTTACTGGATATACCAGTGCTGAAATGTTGCATATCCATCCGCTTGACTTTTTTTCCGGTGAAGAGAAAGAAATCGCAGAGCGTAAAATCGGCGAGACTTTGGCTGGACAATTCAGTCAGATGGAAGCTGATTTAATAGTGAGAAATGGAGATAAAATCCCATATTTTTTTAACGGCTCTACGATTTATTACAAAGATCAGCTTTGCCTGATTGGGTTTGGCGCTGATATCTCCGAAAGAAAACGTGTTGACCTCGAGTTAAGAGAGGCTGAATTAAAATTCCGAACGTTGGTGGAGCGTTCCCAGGTTGGTGTATATGTAGTTCAGCGAGGCAGGTTGGTTTATCTTAATCAGCGATTTACAGAAATGTTTGGCTATACAATTGATGAGCTCATGGGAGTTTCTGTACTGGAAACCCTGGTAGCTAAAGAATCACGTCATACAGCTAAAATAAAAACCTACATCAGCTTAAAAGGGCGGGATAAGAATACAGGTTTTGAGTTAGCAGGGGTAAAAAAAGACGGGACAAAAAACTACATTGAATTTTTTGCGGGCCGCACAACATTTAATGGCCAACTGGCGCTAATAGGAACTGTACTGGATATTACAGAACGCAAAACCTGGGGAGAAACGTTGCAAAGGTCTGAAGCAAACCTACAGTCTATTTTTGGAGCTACCGATACCTGTTATATGCTATTGAATAAAAATCTGAAAGTTCAATCGTTCAATCAGAGAACTGAGGAATTTATGATTAACGAAATGCAGAAGCGGCCTGTGGTTGGCGGAGACGTAATAAAGCTGTTCCCTGCGGATAGGCAGGAGGCTATTGCCCGGCAGCTACAGCAGGCATTGTCAGGCAACGATGTCATTTACGAAATAAACTATCCGCATGAAAGTGGCGCTCATACATGGTACCTGGTAAGGATGTTTCCTGTTATAGATGAAGAGAAGACTTTTGGTGTGATGGTGGCTGTCTCTGATATAACCGAAATGAGATCTCTTCAACAAAAAATATTAGCGCAGACTATAGAGGAGCAAAAGAAAATGGCAAGGGCTATATTCAACGCACAGGAAAAAGAACGGGCCTGGATTGGCCGGGAGCTGCATGACAATGTAAACCAGCTATTGGTAAGTTCAAAACTGACACTGGGGCTTACTTCTGGTTTGGACAAACACAATGAAAGCCTTGTTGATCGCTCGCGCCAGCTGGTTGATGACGCTATCAATGAAATTCGCGCGCTTACGCATGAAGAGCTTATACCTACCGTCAAGAACGATTTATACGAATTAATAACTTCATTATCTGGAAGTATTGTTGGTTTTGCAGCCTTGAAGGTTGATTTTATTTATGATATCGGGGCAAGTGTTTTGGATCACGAACTGCAAATAAACGTTTACAGGATTATTCAGGAAGCTTTCAATAATACTATCAAGCATGCTGAAGCTAAACATGTCGTATTATCAGTTAAGCCATTTATGAGCGGCATAAAGGTCAACATCAAAGATGATGGAAAAGGTTTTGATAAATCACTTGTGTCCCACGGAGTGGGATTAATCAATATAGCTAACAGGGTTGAGTCGTACAACGGTGTATTCTCACTAAGGGCCATGCCTGGAGAAGGATGCGAAATGGAGTTTATTTTTCCCAATACATCGAAGCCTTACGGCAGGCTGTAGGTTTATAGTTTTTTTACGCTGTGTTTCTTTTTTCCGCAAACGTCCACAAATCAGGATATAAGCACGTATTACTTTTGTTAAAGACTTTGATGCCGCGATAATTGAGGATAGCTCAATTGACTATCAGGTGATGAACAATACCGGTTTGGCAAATAATCCCTTTTTGTTGTTATATGATAGATGCGGTATCAAAGCTGTCCTAGATGCATATAAAATCCAGTGTCCTAGCAATAAGGTGTTAGGTTTAAAAAATCTCAGCTTTTTAAAGCAGGGATTTTTTTTTGAGTTGGATAAATAGAGGAATGGTATTCACTTCTTTAAAGTGGTTTTAATGAAAACTAAACAAACGTCTACATGTTGTTTTGAAGAAAATATTTTCTTTTATTCAAACGATTTAGCATTAGTTTATTAGATATTATTTCCTGCAAAGGAAGACGAGTGTGGTATAGTATGACATCCGTATCCAGAAGACCCACTTAAAACCAACATGAATCCCGGCCTTTTAGGTCGGGGTTTTATTCCATCAATACCCTGCTATCTCCATATTTTATTTTTTTTCACCAGGGCCAAACTTCAATAAATGTCTACACTATCAGCCGTATCTATGCGTAAACTTTGTTGCCCGTTTTAATAGCTGCAATAAAACGGGTCCAATTAAATGTGTAATTTGAAATAGCTGACAAAAACAACTGTGTCTTTTTTATAACGATCAACGCTATTCAAATTATATGCACAAACCTGAAAAGCACTTGCATGAAAAGATGCACTACCGCCTGTTACCTGGAAAAGAATTATCTGGCTTCAGCCATTAACCTGATTGAAGGCCTTAATATGGGCAGCATTAAAGCTGTACTGGAGGCGCTGGATGTTCCGGTTCTCATTCTTGATAATTTAAGGCGAATCGTTTGCGTAGTCAAGCCTTCATGCTTCCCTTCCTTTATATCAGCAGAAAGCTGCATAGGCCATCATATTAGCGAGATATTGTTGCCAAAAGATATAGCCGAGGCAATCTTGCAAAATACTAAAATGGTTGAATTATCTGGTGAGCCCAGGGAGGCATCGTGCCAGGTGACCGACTCATTGGGAAAAAAAAGCTTCAGTTTTAGAATTTCGCCGGTAATTGAAAATGGGGCAAAACATGGGTTTGTTATTGCTTGCAAGAGTATTACAGCCAGGAAGGAAATGGAGGACGCGTATAAGGAACAAAAAAAACTTTTACAACTCATAGAAAATAGTATAACCCGCATTGCAGCAATATCCAGCCCCGATGATAGGGCGTCTGCAAAAGATCTCTCCTTTGAAAATTTTCCTGAACATAAAACAATAGCAAACGAATACAGTCAACACCACAAGGGTGGAAGCCGGGTATATTCTGACGGACAGAAAAAAGTTGTTAATAATGAGAATAACAATTCAGACTGTGCTGAAGTAACAGCAAGGGACATTGCTGCAAAAAGAGAAATAGAAGCAGCAGTATGCACTAGTGATGAAAATTATCGCATGCTGGCTGAAAATGTAATGGACATGATTACGTTGCATAAACCAAATGGGCAAATTAAATATGCTTCGCCGTCAACGTTTCAAACGCTTGGGTACAGTTGGCCCGAACTGAAACAAATGGATTTAGAAACTTTTATTCACCCGGAGGATTATACAAGGCTTCGGGATGAATACAACATTGAGAAGTTAGATGGGGTAGATAAGCTGGCGATAGAGTACCGGGTAAAAAACAAGGCAGGGCAATGGTTGTATATTGGTTCACATGTTACCATTATTCGTAATGAAAAAAGGTCCGTCGTAAAATTGCTGGCAACCTCAAGAGATATTACGGATAAAAAAATGACTGAAATTGCCTTACGGGAAAGTGAAGAAAAATACGAACGCCTTACAGAGAACTCATCATTCATTGTAACGCTAATAAAACCTGACGGCGAAATAATGTACGCAAACAAACTGGCAGCGCAATATATTAAGCGGGCAGGGTGTAAATATGAGCCTGGCATGAATATGAGCCATGTCGTTCATGGAATAAGAGGGCGTTATGTGCAAGCGAAGATCGGCCGTTCAATCGTAAACAACACAACAGATAGTTTTAAAACGTTCTTTTGGCTGGATAATGAACGTTTGTGGCTGGAGATTGTGATACAGCCAGTATTAGACACTAATGGAAATCCTTATGCGGCAATGCTGAATGTATTTGATCTGACTGATGCCAGGCATAATGAAGAGTTGCTTGAATTGCAAAATGAAGAATTGAAAAGTATCGCCTTTATGCAATCGCACATGGTCCGTGCGCCGCTTACAAATATTATGGGATTACTCGATGTGATTAATAAAGAGGAGCTTGGAGCCGACAACCGTTTTTATGTTGAGGTTCTTGAGAAGGTTGCTGGTGACCTGGATAATGTAATTAAAGAAATTGTACGAAAGGCAACACGAAAAACTGCACAATTGGAGCGTTAAGGTGTTTTCTGGTAATTGTGAATTGAGGGTTTAAAAGATGATATAAGCAATAAAAAGGATACAATGGAGAAAATTGCAATAGTTCGATAAAAGGTGCTGGAATGCGAATGATATATTTGGGCTGCTGAGAATGTTCTTTTTATCATAAAACGAGACGAATGTTACATAAAGTGTTTTTGGTTGCTATGATTGCTTTCGCTTTTGTGCTCCACGGTTTTGGCCAGGATGATCTGGATCTTCAAAAAATGATGCCTTCGGAAATTGATTCAACGCAAATATTCTTATCGAAAGATTATTACACGTGGTGCAGCAGTGTTATAAAAGGTGATGATGGAAAATACCACATGTTCTATTCGAGATGGCAGCATGGCAGGCATGCATTAACAGATGATTCGCTTAACTATATTTTTGATGGATTCCAGGGATGGCTTAAATACTCAGAAATAGCATATGCTGTAGCTGATAGGGCAGAAGGGCCTTATCATTATGTAAAAACGATATTAAAAGGGGATGGCAATGCAAACCGGTGGGACCGTTACACGATGCATAATCCGCAGGTTCGCAAATTTGGCAATTTCTATTACCTGTATTATATCAGCAATTCCTTTGATTCTGCATTTGCGGTTAACAATAGTAGCAGCAATAGCAAAGACTGGAACCATTGGCTTAAATACAACTGCACGCAAAAGATTGGCGTAATAAAAGCAAGTTCAATAGAGGCGCTTGTAGGCGGAAATTATGAAAAGCCGGCGGCCCCTATTATGCAGGCCGATAATGTGCATACGTTTGAGGTAACAACCAATCCTTCCGTTACGCAGGGGCCGGATGGCAAGTATTACATGATGTACAAATCAAGAAAGCCAAATGTTGGAAATATGACGCTTTGGATGGCGCGATGCGATACTCCGGATGGAATATTCAAAGAAATAGCTGAAGTGTTTACAACGCCTGACATGGCATGCGAGGATCCGTACCTGTGGTACGACAAAACAAGAAAGAGATTTTATGCATTGGTGAAATATTATTCAAACAGCAAAGTGCTGGCTCCGCAATTTGGTGCACTTGCTTTAATTACTTCTTTAGATGCCATGCATTGGGAGGCTGCAAAACACTCTGTAGTTTCCTTGAAGCAACTGCAATTTAAAGGCCAGTCAAGCATTGATTTGGCTCATCTGGAAAGGCCATTTTTATTAACCGGGAAAAAGGGGGAGCCTCAGGCTATTTTTGCAGCTGCAACTATTAACGAGCCAGGAAAAATAAAAACCGCAGACGTTGATTTTAAATACAATTCCTTCATAGTTTGTTTTAAACTGAATCATAAATAGAGAGAATCACAAGTGATATTTAAGCTGTCTGCTTCAATCATGTTATTGCTTCGAAACACAATAAGCTTAAATACAAATTCAGGAGTAGTTCTTGTATGCTGCCGATGCAACAGCAACTGCATTGTAGAAGCAACAGGAATATTGTCGCTCACTAATAATTAATTTAGGTTTTTCACTCATGCCTATATAGAAGTCTTTATTGTTTTGATGTATACTTGCAAAGAAGCGTTATTCAACAATTAATACAACATGAAAAGAAATCTTCTTGTTCTCTTTTTTCTTTTAGCCTTGAGTGCAACGGCGCAGCGCAAGCCGAATATTGTAATTATTATTTCAGACGACCATGCATACCAGGCCATCGGTGCTTATGGTAGTTCATTGATGCCTACGCCTGGCATTGATAGGTTGGCCCAAGAAGGAGCGTTGTTTAATAATGCGTTTGTTACCAATTCAATTTGCGGGCCTAGCCGCGCATGTATATTAACCGGTAAGTACAGTCATAAAAATGGATTCAAAGATAACCTGAGCAAGTTTGATGCAAGCCAGGATTTGTTTGTGAAACGTTTGAGGGAGGGAGGATATCAAACTGCATGGGTGGGAAAATGGCACCTTGAAACAAAACCACAGGGATTTGATTATTGGGAAATTTTCCCGGGGCAGGGCTATTATTATAACCCCGATTTGATCCAGATGGATGGTTCAGTTGTAAGAAAGCATGGATATGCTACAAATCTTGTTACAGATATTGCGGAGAACTGGCTGGATAACCGTGATACTTCAAAGCCATTCTGCCTGGTTGTGGGCCATAAAGCCACGCATCGTGTGTGGATGCCTGATGAACAGGACCTGGGGAGATTTGACAGCGTTCAGTTTCCCTTGCCTGGAAACTTTTATGATACCTATGAGAACAGGTATGCGGCATCCCGTCAGGATATGAATATCGAAAAGACAATGCGCCTTGGTTATGATTTAAAAATATTGCCTGATACAGGTTTTGGAAGGGAAAATTATACAAGACTGGATGCGGAGCAACGCAAGGCGTTTGATGCATACTATAAACCGATAGAGAAAGATTTTTTATCCAGGAATCTTATTGGTAAAGCGCTTACCGAATGGAAGTATCAACGATACATGCACGATTATTTAAGTACAGCGGTTTCTCTTGATCGTAATATCGGGCGTCTGCTGGATTTCCTTGACCAGAAAAACCTGGCTTCAAATACATTGGTTATTTATTTATCGGACCAGGGCTTTTATCTTGGCGAGCATGGATGGTTTGATAAACGCTTTATGTATGAAGAGTCAATGAAAACGCCGATGGTTGCCAGGTATCCCGGCGTTATTAAACCTGGTACAGTGTATAATGATCTCGTGATGAATATTGATATTGCTCCAACTGCATTAGAAATGGCAGGCATTGATGTGCCAGAAGCAATCCAGGGTAAGTCCATGTTGCCACTATTTAAAAACATAGAGAAAGCGTCACGAGATGCTGTATATTATCATTATTACGAATGGGGTGAACATGCTGTTATTCCGCATTTTGGTGTCCGCACAAAAAAATACAAACTGATCAGGTTTTATCAGGTTGCAGACAAATGGGAGTTGTATGATTTAAATACAGATCCGCATGAAATGAACAACCTGATTGGAAAGAAAGGTTATCAGAAAATTACAGCATCTCTGATGAAGCGGTTAAAAGAGCTGGCTATTCAGTTTGAAGACACTGAAGCTTTGAAAGTTATCGAACAGCCTGTTTCTCGGGCTGATAGTTCCGTAACAAAGAATGGCTATAATCATTAGTAAGCGACGATTTCAAATATTTCAGCAGATGTCTACAAAGTGTCATCTGCTTGTTGCAGAAATTTGATATGCGCAGATCGGCGTTGACGAAGCAGCACAAAACATTGTCGTAGTGTTCTGCTATGGTTCGAAACAGAAAAAGAGACACACGAATGAAAAATACAAAATGGTTCTCAATACTGGCCATGGCAGTATTGATTGCCGGTGGTATACATGCACAGCAACGTCCCAATATAATTTTTGTTCTTACTGACGATATGGGTTATTCGGACTTGAGTTGTTACGGAAATCCTGTTATACAAACACCGTTCCTGGATTTCGTTGCTCAGTTCGGTATCAAAGCCACTAACTATGTAGTATCAAGCCCCTCCTGTACCCCTTCACGAGCATCACTGTTGACCGGCCGGTACGCTTCGAGGTATAATATGCCTTATCCGATACCGCCGGGCTCAGCGCTCGGTTTGCCTGATGCGGAGGTTACCATTGCCGAAATGTTGAAAAAGGTTGGTTACACAACTGCTATGATAGGTAAATGGCATCTTGGGGATAAGCATGACTACAATTATCCAACTGCGCAAGGCTTTGATTCATATTTTGGAATGCTGTATAGCCACGACTATCGTTCTCCTTATGTGAAGACTGATACAACGATGAAGATTTACCGCAATCGCACGCCTGAGATAATCAAGCCGGAGGATTCAATGCTGACCATGCTTTATACCAAAGAAGCGATTTCGCTTATTGATAGACAGAAAAAAAATAAGCCATTTTTTCTATACCTGGCTTACAATATGCCCCATCTTCCAATCGCTAATGCAGCTTCCGCAAGCTACCTGGCTAATAGGCAGAATGGAGGCCCATTAGGTGCTATTATGAGCGATTTGGATTCAAGCCTTTCATTGATCTGGAGAAAGCTGATCGATAAAAAAATGCTGAACAACACAATCTTCATTTTCTCCAGCGACAATGGCCCCTGGATTGAATATCCCGAACGCATGGCCGGCGATTCAGTTACCAAACGCTGGCATGCTGGCACTGCAGGCATCTTTAGAGGATCTAAAGGGCAATCTTATGAAGGGGGGATTAGAGAACCTTTTATTTTTTATTGGAAAGGGCATGTTCAACCTGGCCTTACGATAACCGATCCAATCAGCAACCTGGATGTGTTGCCAACACTTGCGCACATCACAAATGCGCCTTTGCCCGAAGGCCGCAAGCTGGACGGACAGGATATAACAGATTTGATTACTGGTAAAGCAGGCCGTTCAGCTTATCATCACCGCCCCATTTACATTGTTAATAGCAATGGACTGGAAGCAGTTCGGGATGGTGATTGGAAGTACAGGGAAATTCCTGTCGTTAATGCGGCAACAAAAGAGCGCACAATAACGGTAGAATTATTTAACCTGAATGCTGATCCTTCTGAACGTACCAATGTGAAAGATGAATTTCCTGACAAGACAAAAGAATTGAAAGCGCTGTTTGATGCCTTCGAGGGAAATGCAGAAAATTAAAATCGTGCATAATAACCTATAAGGCTTTTTCCGAATTAAATACAAGCACTACAGAAGTAGTTTGCCGGAAAAACAATCTGACGACGAGAATCCGAAAGGCCGCCTGGCCTGCTCAATTTAAGTTGATATTTTAAATAGACGCTTCAGTCCTGTGTATAATTAAGTTTTCGGCCAGGCAAGTTATAAAACGTAACGGATGTTAACTATTGATCCATTCTTTCGCCGTAACTACATCGGCCTGGCGCGGAAATACTTTGTTGGTTAGAAGCGCATGTACTTCCATGTCTCTGTCTGCGCAGCAATCGGATAACACGGTAAGTTGATAATCTTTATCCGCAGCCTCCCTTATCGTTGATAACACTACACCGCTTGTCGCTATGCCTGTAAGTACAAGGTGATGAATGTTGAAGCTCCTCAGCACAACTTCGAGATCGCTTCCCGTAAATGCACTTACACGGCGTTTTACAACTGTAAGTTCATTTTCCAGTGGGTGCAGTTCATGGTGGATCCTCACAAAATCCTCCATGTTTACATTTGCAAACATTTCTTTTGATGCTGTAAATCCTTTATTATTACTGCTGATTTCGGGCGAGCCCTGCCTGAAACCTACTACTACGAATATAACCGGGATGCTATGCTGGCGTGCATAATGAATTGCCTGGCTTGTGCTGGCAACGATATCTTTGGCGTGCCCGATTTGGCTGAAGAGCACCGTTTGCATGTCCATGATCAGCAACGCCGTATTCTGTTTGTTTTGTTCCATACCTGGTGAATTTTATAGTTTGTTAATTGAGATGGCCTCAGTTGTTTTTGAGAGCTGTTCCGTTGCTGCATGATGGCGTTTGGTTATATGAAGCCGCCAGAAAACAACAGCAATAGTGATTGCTATAATGCCTTGCAATAACATGGTTACCGGCGCTGATATTTTTTGTGATATTGTACCGGTGAGTAAGCTGCCCAGTGGAAGCATGCCAAAATATCCAAGTGCCACATAACTCATTACGCGGCCCCTCATATGTGGAGCAGCTTCAGTTTGAACAATTGTGATGCCCGCAGTCATGGGCATTAAAGAGGCAAATCCAATTAAAATACAAAAGGGTATCGCCGCGTGAAACGAATTAATTCTTGAGAATAAAATGAGCCCGGCGCCTAAAGCAGCAACGCTTCCGATGAGAATCTTCCTTAGGTCAGTTCCTTTTTTTAGCGATGCAAGCAAAAAACTTCCGGCAATTGCACCAAGGCCTACAAAACTGGTAACATAACCATACGTGCCGGCGTTTCCGTTAAATATATTTTTAGCAAAAACCGGCATAAGCGTGTCGTATGGCAATACAAGCAACCCTAGCAGCATAATAAGGTAAAGTGTTATAGCGATGGAAGGTGTTTGTTTTAAATAGCTAAACCCTTCAGCCAGCTCGGTAAGCGTTTTCTTTTTTGAAATGGGAGGAGTGAAGCGCGGCAAACGCATAAGCAGCAGTGATGCAAGTACGGCAACAAAGCTCAGCGCATTCAGCGCAAAACAAATGCCTGCTCCAAAAGATTGCAGAATAATTCCGGATAAAGCAGGGCCTGTTAGACGGGCAATGTTAACCATTGCGGAGTTAAGTGCAAGTGCATTGGCAATGTCATCCTTATTGCTTACCATCTCGTGTACCATCGGTTGCCTTGCAGGTGTGTCAAACGCATTAATAATGCCGAGAACAACGCTTAACGCCAATATTCCCCAGATGGTATAGTGTTGGGTTAATACAAGTGCCGCCAGTACAATTGCCTGCAGCATTGATGCAGTTTGCGTTATCAGTAAAATTTTATAGCGGCTGTACCTGTCTGCCACAATGCCTCCGAAGAGAGATAACAAAAATGAAGGAAACTGTTGCGCAAAAACAGAAAGGCCGAGCATAAAAGCGGAGTGCGTTAATGAATAGATCACCCAGCTTACAGCTGTTCGTTGCATCCATGTGCCGATCTGTGAAACAGACTGCCCACAAAAAAATAGCGTATAATTTTTGTTTTGAAATGCCCTGAATGCGCTTTGTTTTTTTTCGCGGATCATATTTTTATTCCGTATTAGTCAATTCGACAAAAAGTGATAAAATGTCTAAATTTGTCAAAAAAAAATTATGCTTTAATTCCGCCCATGGCCATTTTGGTCAGCATATTAACTGCTGCTTCCAGGCGGCCTGCATTTTTTTCATTTACCATCTCGCGTTTTAGGCCGTGAATGCTGCAGAGTAATACAAAAACCGCTATTTCAAGATCTTTCGAAGAGGTGGAAGGCAGTTCCTTGTTTTTTACACCATCCGTTAAAATCTGATACAACAAATTGCCCTCTTCTTTTAAAAGGCGTTTACTAAGTGCTTTCTTTTTTTCTGAATAAAGAGAAATTTCATCAGCATTCATCCCTGCTTCCATCGCATTAAAAAAGCCTTTTTTCTTTTTTGCGACTTTTATCTTGGCCAGGCAGAATGCACGGATCTTTTCTTCGGTAGCAGGCTGTTCACTTACTGCCTTTGAAAGTTCCCCGATGATGTCTTTAATTTCAACATCCATCACTGCTTCAAAAATCTCATCTTTATTTTTGTAATAATAATAGATAGAGCTTCGGCCCTTACCAACTGCTTTGGCAACATCATCCATGGTAACCTTCTGAAATCCGTGTTTCTGAAATAGCTGTTGAGCTGCCTGGAGGATTTTTTCCTGGATAATATCTTCTTTTCTTGCGTTTATTGTAAGCATCAGCGGCAGGATAAATGAAAGTGTAAAAGTAACTGTTTTAAACAAAATGACAAAAAATGTCAAATTGTTGTAAACCTAAATCTTTAAAGCAGATGAAAAACTTCAAAAAGTAAAGAACATACCAAAAGTTAAATACGTTCTATTTCTTCTTATTAAAGAACCATATTATTGCTTTGATATTGCTAATATGGAACAGTTTACACAAAATACAGGCACGTCTCCGGTTGCTCCAGCTGTAGGCGCGGCACCTGCTTATTCGCTCAGGGAGTTGATCCTTTATTTTTTACGGCTTGGTTCGCTAGGTTTTGGAGGCCCCGTGGCCTTAGTAGGATATATGCACAGGGATCTTGTGGAACAGAGAAAATGGGTCACTGAAGAGGAGTATAGAGAAGGGCTTGCGCTTGCACAATTGGCACCGGGCCCGCTAGCCGCACAATTAGGTATTTATTTGGGCTTTGTTCACTATCGTGTTATTGGAGCAACATTAACCGGCTTTGCTTTTGTATTGCCATCTTTTATTATGGTTGTGATCCTTGGCGTTTGTTATCAACTCTTTGGAGGCTTGCCATGGATGCAGGCCGTGTTTTATGGAGTAGGTGCGGCAGTTATAGGTATTATCGCCATAAGCGCTTACAAACTCACCGTAAAATCAGTAAGCAAGCTTCAGATAAATGCCATCAGGGCAAGCTGGCTCCTTTGGGTTTTATATCTATCCGGTATTGCTGTCACTGTTATCACACAATCAGAAAATATATTACTTTTTGTTTTTGCCGGCCTGTTGTATATGCTTGTTAAATGTCCTCCTCGATGGATGAGCCGCAATGTTGGGCTTTCCTCAGTTTTTTTGTTTACCGGTATTAACTTTTGGAATGCTGAGTCCGGAACGTTGTGGAAGATTGCTGTTTTCTTTTTGAAAGCTGGCGCATTTGTATTTGGCAGTGGCCTGGCCATTGTTCCATTTCTACACAGTAGTGTTGTAACCGAATATAATTGGTTGAGTGAGCAACAATTTGTGGATGCGGTGGCAGTAGCAATGATTACACCGGGGCCAGTTGTAATTACGGTTGGTTTTATTGGTTACCTTGTTGCGGGCTTTCCCGGCGCAGTGGTCGCAGCGCTTGCTACGTTTTTGCCGTGTTACCTGTTTACTATAATTCCCGCGCCTTATTTTAAAAAGATCGCAAAAAATAAACCTGTTAAGGCCTTCGTGGATGGAATAACGGCAGCCGTTATTGGTGCACTTGTTGGCGCCGTGTTTGTTATTGCCACGCGCAGCATTACCGACGTGCCTACCATAATTATAGCGATAGCTACAATTTTAGGCTTGGTTTATGTTAAGAAGATTCAAGAGCCAATTGTAATTTTAATAGCGGCCGTTATTGGTATCATCTTAAAAATGTTGATATGAAAAAAATAATGTTCCTGTTGCTTGCTATTTGTTTCATGAGTTTCACATATGCGCAATTAGATACGCTTGCTTTAGAAAAAACATTTGGAAAAAAAGGTACCCTGCAGGGCGAAGTATATAAAGTCACTTTTCCACGGTTCGACCTAAAAGTTCAGGTCAATGATTTTTCTGTAGCTCCGGGATTGGCGCTTACTTCGTGGATTGCATTTATGAAAATGGGCAATGAATCTATGATGATGGGAGATTTGGTTATGCAGGATGCGGAAGTTGCGGGAGTTGTTGCTAAGCTGGTGAGTTTAAAACTCGATATAACCGCGATTCATAATCACCTCGTAAATGAAACACCAGCGATTAAGTACCTGCATTTTTCTGGTCATGGAGACGCTGTAGAGCTCGCACAAAAAATTAAAACAGTACTCGGGGTAACGGCAACGCCTATGGTTTCGCCGCCACCTTCTCCGTCAGGGAATATAGATTGGTCGGGTGTTGAGGCTGTGTTGGGAAGTAAAGGCAAACATGTTGGTAATTTGTTGCAATATAGTTTTCCCCGCAATGAACAACTGACCGACGAGGGGATGGTTATGCCGCCTGCTATAGGGATGGCGACTGCAATAAATTTTCAAATGGATGGAACGAGGGCAGGCATTACGGGCGACTTTGTGTTGCAGGCAGATGAAGTAAACAAAGTTGTTAAGGCGCTCACTGAAAATAGTATCGTTGTTACGGCTGTCCATAATCACATGTTACACGACAGTCCACGCCTTTTTATGCTACACTTCTGGGCAGTAGGTGATCCTGAAAAACTTGCTTCGGGATTGAAGGCCGCGTTGGATAAAACCAATTCGAAAATGTAATCCATTTATTTGTAGCTCCAATTATGTAAAGGGTGAAGCGCAGAACGATCGTTGGGCGATATAGTTACATGGGGCATGTGTTTGAGCAACACTTTACGCACAGCAGATCATTTTATTGGCATTCAAATTGAAAGATTTTAGCTAAAATATGCTGATTGATTGCTGGCCGGTTGCTTAAACATTAAAAACACCCAAATGGCAATATACTGTTATCATGCATCCCACGAACAATTTGCGCCTTCGCATCTGTTGCGGCTCGCGGTGATGGCTGAACACGCGGGTTTTAAGGCAATACATTCTTCAGATCATTTTCATCCATGGAGCAAACAGCAGGGCCACAGTGGCTTTTCGTTTTCCTGGCTCGGTGCAGCTATGCAGGCAACATCCATTCCTTTCAGCGTTGTGTGCGCGCCTGGCCAACGGTATCATCCGGCGATTGTAGCACAGGCGGTGGCAACATTGGCAGAAATGTTCCCCAACAGATTTTCCGTCGAATTAGGAAGCGGAGAAGCGATTAACGAAGAAATTTCCGGCGATCCATGGCCTTCAAAAGATATTAGAAATGAGCGGTTGCTTCAATCTGTAGAAATAATCAGGAAATTGCTTCAGGGCGAAAACGTAAGTTACTCAGGCCTTGTAAAAGTCAAGGATGCAAAGCTCTGGTCGCTTCCCGAACATTCGCCCAAGTTATTTGGTGCAGCCTTGTCTTACGAAACCGCTGAATGGTGTGGTGACTGGGCCGATGGATTGTTGACCACCGCAGAAAGCCCGGAGCAAACCCGGGAAAAAGTTAATGTGTTTAGGAAAGTAGCAGGGGCAGACAAGCCGGTGTTTATTCAGTTTGCATTTTCTTATGATACCTCTAAAGAAGACGCGCTAAAAGGCGCGCATGATCAATGGAAGGCTAATCTGGTATCTCCGGACAAGCTTGCCAATCTTCATAAGCCAGAACATTTCGATGAAGCGGCGCGCGACGTTACATTAGAGGATGTTGAAAATAAAATAGAAGTTTTCACCAGTATTGATGAATTAATTAAACGGGCTGACCAGATTTGCGAATGTGGGGTAGATCGTATTATTCTTCATAACATCAATAAAAAACACGAGCAGTTTATTCAACACTTCGGAGAGGTCTTTGCGGGCTCTCAGGGTATTTCAGGATAAGCAGGCACTAGTCAAATAGTTGTGTCTTTTGCATTTTTATGAATTTAATTTCGGCTAAAAAGTACTTTGGGCATCATGATTAAAAAGTGCTGAAATCCTCTGGTAGCAGGTGTTTTCGTTTCAAATGTTTTTTTAGCGATGATAAAAACAGTAAAAAGTTGAGTATGTGGAAATTAATCCGGGGAGTATTTTTACACCAGAAAGTTCAAATGAAGATTTTCACGAGCAAGCAACAGTCAAAAGCAGATCGTTAAAGGCGCGACTAAAGATAAGTGGAACTTTCAAACTACCAACATTATTTCGAACTTTTTTTCATATGGCAAGCAATCGTTAGAGGTCGTCTGTTTCTACAGAAGGCCCTTTTTTTTATACGGATAATCACTTCTTTTTTAGCTCGCCGCGTTTGCCATAATAATTGCCTAATGGCCAATTGACTTTTGGCACGGTTATTCCTTAAATAAATAAGTAAATAGGAAAGGATTTAAAATAGATATCTGTCTTGGGCATCATAAAGTAAATGTGTTCAAACGCAGTCATATCAATAGTTCTGGAGAATAAGAGTAGCTTAGGGATAATAAAATAGAAGATAAGTTGTTTATGAAGAAGAAGGTATGTGAGTTACTTTTACATCAGAAAGTTCAATCAGAGATTTTCAAAAGCAAGCAATCGTTGAAGGCAAATCGTTAAAGGTGTGGCTAAAGATAAGTGGAACTTTCAAATTACCAACATTATTTTGAACTTTTTTTCATATGGCAAGCAATCGTTAGAGGTCGTCTGTTTCTACAGAAGGCCCTTTTTTTTTATAAGCCATTAACTTCATCTTTTTTACTCACCCTGTCTTCAGGATAAAAAATTGATTGATCCTCCAATTGGCTTTTTGGCACAGTTATTCCTTTAATGAATAAGTGATCAACCAGGAATTTAAATCAGATATGTGCGTTGGATATCATAACATATACGTGTTCAAACGCAATGATACCAATGATTCTAAAGAGAGGAAACAGCTTAGGGATAATAAAAATGACAATAAGTTGTTTGAGAAGGAGTTGATTCGCGAGTTATTTTTACATCAGAAAGTTCAGTGATAGATTTTTCAAAAGCAAGCAATCATTGAAGGCATATCGTTAAAGGTGTGGATAAAGATAGGTGGAACTTTCTATTTACCAACATTATTTCGAATTTTTTTTCATATGGCAAGCAATCGTTAGAGGTCCTCTGTTTCTACAGAAGGCCTTTTTTGTTTTAGGCGGCTTGTATCTACACGTAATATTCCTTGTCTCTGCAGTGTTTTAGGGGCTAAAATCTGTTCATCGGCGTACTTAATTTCAACAGGGGAAACAATAGTTTTGTTTTGAATGTTTTTGCCGCAGGATCCCTTCTTTTTAAAAGGGAACGGCATAGTTCGTGCCGGAATATTAATAATCCTCTTTTTTAATAAGGGAAATTCCAGGTGATTAAATAATCGCTTTTACAACCAAAAATATGTACATAATAAACAAGGCCGCTGAAGCAATATTGCGAAGCGATTTCGATGGGGCAAGAGAATTATTAAGGAATGGAGAAACGTTATCTGGTTCATATGTTGAAAACAACAAGCAGCTGATAATCGGAAATATCTTTCGTAATAAAGCATTTGACCTGGTTGATGACCTTGTAAAAAATGGATTGATAGAAACAGATGTATATGAGTATGATAGCTTTGAGAGATCTGTTTTCAAAAATATTGCACAAAGCTTGGACGGCGATGATGTCTCCATAACTTTTCTGACAACGTTCCTGCAAAAAATAAGTAACCTGAACGATGAAGTAAGAGACCAAAGCGTAATAGGCTTCTGCCTGGAACAAGGTGCTGCGCCTGCCATTATACAGTGCCTGATAGACGTGGGCTGCAATGCGTTGTTTAAAAACAATGCAGAAAATAATCTGTTGCATCAGGTAATAAATCAAAACATGCTGGCAACTGAAAAAGCAATTGAATATATCCATCTGCTGATTGGGGCAGGAGTAGAGGTGAACGATAAAAATATAACTGGCACAACACCATTGCTATTGGCTGTAAAAAACAGAAAACAGGATTGCCTTGAATTGTTGTTGCAGAACGGTGCCAATCCGAATGAACGGGACAAGCAAGGCAATACCGCATTTTATTATGCCGTAGCAGAGCAGTTTGATCCCGAAGCCTTCATTTTAATGAACCAATATGCATCTCCTGATTTTGATAGCAGGAATAGGGATGGTGTTTCACTTTTTTGTGAATTTATGCGCATAATGGAAGGTGGCGATACGGAAATAAAGCTGTTGGAGCTATTACTTGAGTCAGGCGCAAACCTGGCTCAAACCTCTCCCTGGTATGGCCAGCCTAAATCCGGGGCTGATTGGTTGTCAGAAAAAAGATCTTTTGTACTGCAAGCCGCATTGGCCGCAGATGCCATCGAGGTGAATGCGCAGGATGATAAAGGCAACACATTGCTGCATAAAGTATGCGGATACAACGTAAACTTTGATGCTGAAGCGGCAAAAGAGTTGTACAGAAAAGTAAAATTACTATTGGAAGCGGGCGCTGATACTGCCATAACAAATGATAAAGATGAAACACCACTGACGCTGGCACTGCAAGACAACCTAAAAATAAAAACAGCAGAATTGCTGATGTCCAGAAAATAGGCGGCTGATGTAAGTGGTTTAACATTGTTTAATTTTTAAGAGAAAAAATGTCCATGTCTTTTATCGTTGCCTGTGAGAATGGCAACAGAAAAATAGCCGAGTTACTTTTAGCGAATAAAGAAGTAGATGTAAAATATACTGACGAGCAGGGGCGGACAGCACTCCACTATGCAGCGCACCGTGGCTACCTGGATATTGTGAAAATGCTGGTAGCAGAAGGTGCAGACCTGAATTATGAAGACCACAACGGCGAAACCCCCTTGTTTTTTGGTTGCCTTCAAAAGCAAAAACAAACGGTATTGTATTTACTGGAACAAGGAGCGGGAACGTCTGTCAACGATAAGCTTGGCAACAGCCTTTTGCATGTTACAGCGCAAACCGGCCAGGCGGAAGTAGTAGCAAAATTGTTGGAACTGGGAATGGATGTTAACCTGCCAAATAATAGTGCCCAAACACCACTAGCTGTTGCTGCGAGCCAGTTCAATAAGGAAGTAGCGCAGTTGCTCATTAATAACGGGGCAGATGTTAATAGTACTGATAAGCAGGGTAATACTCCGCTTATTTATGCCACACAGGTTAAAGCTATCCCGACGGTCACTTTGTTGCTTGATAATGGCTCAGACGCTAATCATGTTAATCATACAGGAGAAAGCGCGCTTCTTATAGCCTGCTATCAGGCAAATCGCATGTTGGTAAAGTTGCTTGTAGAGCGTGGTGCAAATGTGCTGGTGTTAACCAATACAGGGCAATCGCCAATTTGGTATGCCTGTGCGAACAATCAAAAAGAATTGGTGGAACTCTTCCTGCAAAATGGCGTAGATGCCAATTATAGTAAACCGCTGGGGCATGATACAAGCTCCATGAATGCATACCTGGATTGGGTAGTATCTGCAAATGATACTTCGGTAGACGCAGCCTTTTCACTCAATACATCTTACTGCTATGGCGGCGAAAGCCTGTTGCATGTAGCAGCCAAGAAAGGCAATCTAAGCATGATGAAGTTATTGCTGGAAAAGGGAGCTAATGTCAACATCCAGGACGAGAGCGGAAATACTCCGCTACACTATGCTGCTGCTGCTGGAAAAAAAGATGTAGTGAAGTATTTGCTGGATAACAAGGCTGATGTAGCCATAGTGAATGTGAAAGAGCAAAAAGCCGTCGATTATAGCAATATAAAAGGCTTTAATGAAATAACAGCATTGATACTAAAAGCAAGCCCGGAAGGTACGACGGTAACGCCTGTTTCGCCCGCAGCTGAACATGGCCAGCAAAATTCGCCTGCTTCTGATGCTATGGCCGCGAAGAAAAAAGCATTGCTGGACCTGAAAGAATTACTGGATGCCGGAATACTTTCGCAGGGTGAATTTGATAGGGAGAAGCATAAGATATTGGCGGATTAGTATTCATGCGCAGTTGGTTTTTGGGTATAATTTCTTGCCCCTGTTTGTAAAGTAATTCGAGAAATTGATAGCTAAAGGCCAGGCTTTCCTTTGCAATAAATTCGGTATCGTTTATCTTGGATTAAAAATATTTAATTCCCCAAAAAATAAATCATGTTTACATTGCGGTTTGCACAAATCATTTTTGCGCGTATCCTGGTTATTTCGATTAACACCGTTTGAAACTGCAATGAATACATCGTCCCTTATTTGCGAAAAATCCCATCGTCCGAAATACTTACAGATCGTTCAGTTAATAACTGAAAATATTGAATCCGGCATTTTAAAAAAAGGGGACAAGCTACCTTCTATTAATGAAGTTGCTCTTTCCAATACGGTTGCCAAAGAAACGGTTACAAAAGCCTATGCCATTCTTAGGCAAGGCGGCACAATTAAAGCGCAGCATGGAAAAGGCTTTTACGTTGCAAAATCAAACGCTAAAAAAAGCCTGAACATTTTTGTCTTGTTCGATACGTTTAACGCCTACAAGGAGATTTTATACACCTCGCTGAAAGACTCTTTCCCTGCCGATACGCGTTTCAGTATATACTTTCATCACTACAACCTGGATCAATTCAAATCTTTAATTGAGGATAATATCGGCAACTATAATTACTACGTCATTATGCCTCATTTTGATGTTGATGTTTCCCGGATCGTAAGCCTTATCCCAAGGGATAAATTACTGTTGATAGATAAAGACGTGCCTAAATTAAATGGAGATTATTCTGCCGTTTTTCAGGACTTTGAGAATGATATTTATGGTGCACTTTGCAATTGTAATGTTGAATTGAAAAAGTATAAAAGGTTAAATGTAATAACCGGCGATCCCCTTTTTCAGTACATCCCCAATGGCGTTCTTCAGGGCATCAAACAATTTTCATTTGAAAAACATATAAAATTATCTTTCATTACTGTGGTATCGGCTAAGTCCGTCAGGCAGAACGAGGCTTATTTAGTATTTAATGACTCCGATATAATTAAGCTGATTAAAATCTGCGAAAGCAAAAAGTGGAAACTCTCCAGGGACATCGGCCTCATTGCTTTTGACGAAACGCCTTTAAAGGAAATCCTCTGCGGAGGAATAACAGTTATGTCTACCGACTTCAAAGCGATGGGAAAAAAAGCCGCAGAATTGATCCTGACTAAACAATTGAAAAAAATTAAAAATCATTTTGCGTTGATTAAGCGTAAAACGTTGTAATCATTTTATCCAACAACTAACTGATAATTTATACCCCTTATTATTTTTAGTGGGAGCGGGCCGATACCCAAAATCATCTTTCTCTAAGTGCTTAAAATCAGATTAAAAACATGAATCTAGTACAGTACAGTACAGTATAGTTCGTATATTCTGTTCCTATATTGGGTGTGGACTGTTATTCTACCAAAAAAGATCTTGTCAGGCAGTCTGTTTAACTAGCTGTACTAATGCTGAAATTGATTGCTTATTATGAATAAAAAACTTACACGGGAATGGGGCATAATTATTTTCCTGCCGCCTCCGACGTGATCTTTATTTTTATCATGCTGCTTTAACTAATCAAATAACCATATAACAAATGCTGTTTATGAAAAGAAAAATTATCGTTGGAGCATCCATGCTGTGCTTCAGTATTTTGCTCCTCTTTTATTCGTCCCCAATCATAGCTCAAAACATTATACAAACGCTCCACGGTAAGGTAGTGGATGGAACTGGTAAGCCACTTTCGGGCGCCTCGGTTAGTATAAAAGGGCAAAGCCAGAATACCTCCACCGATACTCAGGGTGAGTTTACCTTGCAACATGTAAAAACAAAAAGCACTGTAGTAGTTTCTTACGTAGGATATATCGACAAAGAAACCGTTGTTAACAGTGATGCCGACCTTTCTGTGACCCTGGTTGCAGGAAATAATGATCTGAACGATGTGGTTGTAATAGGCTATGGAACAGCAAAAAGAAAAGAAGTGGTTGGCTCCGTGAACGTTGTGGCAGCAAAAGATGCTGGTGCTACAACATCTACAAATCCATCACAGTTACTTATCGGTAAAGCAGCTGGTGTACAGGTTGTTCAGACTAACGGTGTTCCGGGTGCCGACGCTCAAATAATAATAAGAGGTACCGGCTCTTTCACGAGTGTTGATCCGCTATATGTAATTGATGGAATACAGGGCGATAAAAATCTTTTTAATTCGCTAAGTTCCCAGGATATTGACAACATTACCATCTTAAAGGATGCCTCTTCAACAGCGATTTATGGTTCTGCCGCCGCAAACGGTGTGGTTATCATAACCACAAAAAAAGGTAGAAATGGCGCACCTAGAATTTCTGTGACGTCACAGTGGGGTATGGCAAAAGCCTGGAAGCAATTGGATATTTTAAATGCCGCTCAATATGTCGATCTGATGAAAGATTTTGCGGCCACTTCTAATACTACGTTACCTCCAAAGTTTAATACACCTGCTGTTTTGGTGGACAGTAACAACTGGCAAAAACAAATATTTCAGACAGCACTTGTATCAGAGAATGATGTGAATATTAGCGGAGGTACAGATAAGGTGCTTTATGCATTTTCTGCCGGCTATATTACGCAGCAGGGTACCGTAAAAGATATTGTAAACAAAAGGTTCAATTCCCGTTTTGCGCTTGAGGAGACATTTGGCAGGTTCCGGTTTGGGCAGGCGCTTAATTTGAGATACACCAGGAATGACGGCCAGTTAGGAAGCATTACCGATGCGCTAGGTTATGCGCCATATAAGCCTGTATATGATCCCAATATTCCGGGCGGTTATTCTATTGTTTCCAACGTAGAAGATTTTAGTAACGTAAATAATCCCTTGCAGACATTTGGGGTGAAGCGGGCCAATTCAAGAGAATATGTATTGTTCCCGCAGTTGTTTGCAGAAGTTGGGCTTGTAAAGGGTTTGAAGTTTAGAACACAACTTTCCGCATCAATTGGTGGCGGCAAAAGCACCAGTTATCAGTATCCTTATGAAGCTTCTAACTATCTGACATTTTCAAGACAGGCAACTTTAGGATACAATGATTATTCTTATTACAACTTTGAAAACTATCTGTCTTACAATAATACATTCGGCAAACATGCAATAAGCGCTATTTTAGGTACAAGCTATCAAAGTGCAGGAAACACCGCAAGCATAAATGGTACTGGGTCTAATATACCGAATGATGTTATCCAGAACATCAGCGTGTCGCCTTCTCAAACTGTTACCGGCTCCTATTACAACTATGCCCGGCCAGCTGTTATTTCATATTATGGCAGGTTGAGCTATACGTTTGATGAGAAGTATATTTTATCTGCAAGTATGCGTAGGGATGGAGCATCAAATTTTGGTGCCAACAACAGGTTTGGGGATTTTCCCGGCCTTGGTGCCGCCTGGCGTTTTGCTGATGAAAACTTCATAAAAGGCCTGAATATTTTCTCTGATGGAAAAATACGTGTGGGCTGGGGAAGGACGGGTAATAACAACATTCCGAATTTTCAAACTGCTCCTTACACCTTTAGTGGCAGCCCTAGCGGAAACCTGGTTTATTCGTTCGGAACAAACGAAGCCTTCAATACAGGCACAACGATTGTTACCATTACCAATCCAGATCTTCAGTGGGAGCAAACTAACCAAACAGATGTTGGACTTGAGTTAGGCTTTCTGAAAAACAAATTGACTATTAGCGCTGACTGGTATAAAAGAAAAAGTAGTGGCCTTTTGGTTGCGGTACCAATTCCGGGAAGCGTAGGAGCCAGCCTTAGCGCAGGCCAGCCTTCAAAAACTGTCAATGCTGCGGATGCAGAAAATAAAGGTGTTGAGTTTATGGTTACGTGGCGCGATAATTTGTCAAAGGAATTTAATTATACAATTAGTGTAAATGGAGCGTTCAATAAGAACAATGTGTTGTCACTGGGAAGCCAGTTTACCGCTCCAATCCAGGCAGGATCATTTAGCCAGCTTTCAACATTTACTTACACAGCGCCGGGATCAGCCATTGGTTCCTTCTATGGTTACCGCAAAGATCATGTAGCGCGTGATCAGGCTGAAATTGATGCATTGAATAAAACTGCTGCTGCTAAAACCGGCAATCCAGATGCTAAATTCCAGGATGGCCTTTTGCCCGGCGATTTTATATTTAAGGACCTGAATGGCGATGGTGTTGTTAATGCGTCAGATCAGGAGATATTAGGCAATCCAATTCCCAAATTTGTTTATGGGTTAAATGCAGGCCTGAGCTACAAAGGCTTTGATCTTAACCTGGTTCTTTCCGGGGTAAGCGGATTGAAATTGTTGAACGCCATGCGTTTTAACACAGTGATACTGGCAACCGGCCATAATGCAACTACCGATATTTTAGACAGGTGGAAGAAACCGGGAGATGTTGCAGGGCTGCCCCGCGTTGCACAAAATGCCAATGCCAGTGGTAACCTGCGTGCGTCCGATTGGTGGCTGGAAGATGGAAGTTACCTGAGGCTGCGCAACATTACCATCGGCTATACCATTTCGTCTCAAACGCTTAATTCTGTTACCGGAAAAGTATTCAATCGGGTAAGGTTCTACGTTGCAGCACAAAACCTGTTTACCATTACTAATTATAGTGGTTATGATCCGGAAGTCAGCACACAGTCTGGCGGTGCTTATACTTTTACGCGTGGTATAGATGACGGCCAGTTCCCGCAGCCAAGAACTTTTATTGCTGGCGTTCAACTTGGCTTTTAAATGAAATTTCAATCCACAATATTATTATTATGAAACATATTACAATCATATTTTTAGCAGCATTTTTATTGCTTGTAGGTAGTACGAGCTGTAAAAAGTCGCTCCTGGATGTGCAGAGCCAGAGTGCTTATTCTGTTGAGACTTATTTTAACAACAGTGATGCTTTAAACCAGGCGACCATTGCCACATATGCAACACTGTTACATAACGGACTGTGGTCAAGGGAATACTACTTTATTTTTGATCTGTTGAGTTATGAGGCAAAAAAGACTACCAACATGCAGGGCGATCTTGCGCAACTTGCCGATTACACTTTTGGTACCAACCAAACACAACTTGGGCAGTTGTGGAGTTCTTTATACAGATTGACATTCAGGGCAAATGTTGTTTTAGACAGGATTGAGAAATGGAAACCAACAGAGCAATCAGACATCCAGCGGACAAAGCAATATGCGGCCGAGGTTCGGTTCTTAAGGGCATATGCTTACTTCAACCTGGTATCACTTTGGAATGATGTGCCTTTGATTACATCTTATGATAGCACGATTGCCAATAACTACGCGTCCCGCACGCCTGCGGCTACTGTCTGGTCTTTTGTTGAGCAGGAATTAACTGCAGCTGCACCGGACCTGCCTGTAAAATATGGCGATGCAGATCTTGGTAGAATAACCCAGGGTGCAGCATTAGCCATGTTGGGAAGAGTTTATATGTATGAGAAAAAATGGGTGGACGCGCAAACTACATTGCAGAAATTAACACAGGCCCCTTTTAGTTATTCACTTGATCCGGATTATAACAACTTATTCAGTACAACAAACCAGAACAGTCCCGAAAATATTTTTCAGATCATGAATGCGCCATGGACTGATTGGGGCATCGGCAACCAATACTATGTGTTCGGCGGGCAAGAAACCTGGGGTGGTAAAGCCACGCATTCAGACAGGGCGCAGGAGTATGGCTTCAATGACTGGAACAACGTTTATATAAGCAATGCGGCAGTGAAGGCTTTTACCTATGCAAATCCTGCTAACGGGCAAGCCGGCTACATAGACCCACGGGCAAAATTTACTTTTTATGGTAGTGCCCAAAGTGGTGGGGCTACTGTGTATTGTGAAAAATGTGTAGAAGGTGTTCAACCTTTTCCTTTTGATGCTACTGATCCGCAGGGAGATTATAAATGGAAGAAATACGAATACTATAATGAGGTGAAGACGTTTACAGGCCCGCAAAGTGCAATAAACGGGCAGGTGATAAGATATGCGGATGTATTGTTGATGCTGGCAGAATCTTATATTCAGCAAGGTAATGCAGGTACTCAGCCGCTGGGCTTAATTAATAGTGTGCGCGCCAGGTCGAAAGCTGTGCTGTACTCTTCGCTTGGAACGCAAAGCAATGCTTTGTCTGTTTTAACAAGAGAACGCCAACTGGAATTGTGTGGCGAGCAATCACGCTATTTTGATCTGATGCGCTGGGGCATAGCAAAACAAACCATCAATGCAGAAAGAAAAGCGGAACCTAAAGACGGAACAACACCTTTTCAGGATAAAAATGTATGGTTCCCCATACCTGATATTGAAAAAAATTACAATCCTAACGTAGCGAAAGATGTGAAAGATAACTGGAACTAGTTAGGCTACATCATAAAGAACAAATGCCGGTTTTTTCTAAAACCGGCTTGTTCTTTATATGCCTCTTCTATGTGATGTATAGGCTTGCGATCCGATGAAGATCAGAACGGAGATCTATATTTATCTCATTCTTTCCTTATCCTTTCACTTTCGTCAGTACTTCCTTTGTTTTGGTTTTCTTTCTTACCCGCAGCTTTGCCAAAAGATTTTGAATACGTAAGTTTTATAATCGGGAACCTGGTTGATTCAGGATTGTATATTACATGATTGGTGATATTAAATGCTTCCTCAGTAAGCGCGCCATAATACGATTGAATATGTATGCTTCGCAACAGATCACTTGCTGCAAGTTGAAGCGAGCCCCAATTGTTTTTGAGCTCTTTTTTTAACCCCGCATTTAAAGCTCCGAAACTACCCACCATTACAGAGCCATTATAAGAAACTCCATTATACCAACCAGATAATTCAAATGAAAAACTGCGTGGAAGTTTAAATGATTGGGTAAAGTTGAAAGAATATCCAACATAAGATTTTTCAACAGGGCGCTTGGTGTAATTAAGCTTAAACGTTCGCGGGCCGCCGGTATACGTATAGCTCATGCTCCACCAGTTATTCACTTTTATGGGCACGGTAGCCTGGAAGGTGATGTTGTTTTGCCATAACAAATTTTGAGGTGAAACAAATAATATGTCACCTGATGGACTTTCTGTCAATTGATACCTTGCTATTGGATTAATATCCCTGCTGAACAACACTGAAAATGTATAGCTTCTGAATAAATAACCCAGCTTTAGATTATGTGTTATTGTCGGTTTCAAAAAAGGGTTGCCTGTATACACTGCAGTTGGATCACTGTAGCCCACATAAGAGGCCAGATCGTTGTATGTTGGACGGCTTATTCTTTTTGTGTAGGAGAGTTGCAGTTCCGATTGTTTATTTAATTTATGGGTGATGGCTATATTGGGAAATAGTACACCTGCCTTTCGCTCTATCACGTGCTGTTTGGTGTCAGGCTCACTCATGTGTGTAGAAGAATATTCGTAGCGGAGACCGGCAACAAGATTGGTTGCAGTGCTTAGCTCAACACTTGCAGACACATAAGCTGCACCGATACCTTCTTTCATAAGAATGCCGCTTGTGCTTTCTGAACGATTTATCCACTCACCGTTTACGAGGCTCTCGATTCCCGAATGACTTGACACATTGGTGAATGTACCTTTTAAGCCCGCATCAAGTTTAACTTTTTTTGACAGCTGTTTCGTGTAGTCCATTTTACCAACCACAACGTTTATGAAAGTGCTGGCAAATGTCCGCTGACTGGGTGAAAAAAGACTGTCATTGTTACTTACAACAGAACCGTCCTTTGTTACAAAAGAACTATTGATCGTGTATGAACTGCTGTTGTTGAAGTGAAGATAATCCACATCAAACAGTAGCTTCTCGCCGCTTCTTATTTGTTTTTCTGCGTATACCGATGCAACCATATTCTTCCAGCGGTCCGTGCCAGAATTCAATCCGTCAAACAATAAAATGGAATCCGGTAAAAGCCTGTAAGAAGAATGAGAATAGGTATTTCGTACATCGTGGCTTGAATTAAAAGTTATATTAGCTCCAACACTGGTTCTTTGCGTTATTTTATACTCAATACCAGCAGTCGCTGCATGGCTGTTAAGCCTGGCTTTGGTTGTATCATATAACCGCACATCCAGTTGGCCGCCAAATAGTGGCATGTTTTGATAACTTACTATATCAAGATCGCTATAGGTTTTGTCGCCGGAAAAAGTATAGGTGCCATAGAGGTTTATCTTTTTTGTATTGTGAGCAAGGTTGATACCCGCAGTTGCTTTTGGTGCCCAGCCATAACCTGCTGTAAGATTCACTGATCCGCTTGTTCCGGAAGTTTTGTTTTTCTTAAGTACGATATTGATAATACCTCCGCTTCCCTCCGCATCATACCTGGCAGGCGGTGTAGATAACAGCTCGATTTTTTCAATATCGTTGGCGCTCATACTGTTTAAAAAATCTATGACCTGGGCAGCGGACATGCGTAAAACTCTTCCATCAATCATAATGAGCACGCCAGATTTACCGTTCAATAAAATGCCGCCGTTTCTATAATCAATCAATATTCCCGGTGATCTTTGCAATACTTCAAGCGCGCTGCTGCCTTTTGTTAATATGCTGCTTTCTACATTGACGATTGTACCAGCTGTTGCTTGCTGATACAAAGGCTTTTCTGCTCTTACGACAACCGTTTCCAGTTGTTGCAAATTTTCAGTCAGAACCTGTGTTCCAAGATCTTTGGCTTCATCCGCCCGTAAGGTTTCAAATGGGGTGGTGTATGTTGCGTACGTTATGCTATTGATTCTGAGAATATATTTACCTGCAGGAATTTTCTCCACCCGGTATCCTCCGTTTTCATCAGTGATGGCGGTTTTAAAGTTGGTTGAGTCTACTGCATAAAGTAGTTGAACGTTAGCAAAGGCAATAGGTTCGCCGTTGCCTTTTACTACTTTCCCGGATACCTGGGCATGTGGCATGTCAAGCGCATAAAATAAAAATAGCATAGTGAGCAGAAGTCTCATATTGCGGCTATTTAAAGATGTGGTGATAATGAAAACATGGAACAAAGAAACTAATGCAGGGAAGTGCGGAGATGCCCGAAATGACAAGCAACCTTGTTTAATTGACCAACTGCGCAGGTTGCAGTTGAAAAGCTGCTAAACCTGTGAAATAGCGCGATATAAGCCATTCATATAGCCATAGGATCGGCTTGTCAACTATTTGGGTGATTTCATATAATCTGGCGGAAAAAATCTCCAAAATCGGCGTAATTTGTAAGAGCACCTGCGGCGCCATAAGCTCTCACCTAAAAATTCATGGCAATGAAGATCGCCACATATAAAAAAGAAGGCCAAAACTGGATTGCCAGGTATAAATTATACCAGCTTCCTTTTTGGTGGTTGTACAACTATATCTGGTGGATTGTTGCTGTAGGCGATCCTGTTGTGGTGATGAAGAACATGTTGTTCACGCCTTATTCTATCAAGTTTTCTTTTTATGTTATTTTTCAAACGATAGCAGTCTGCATAAACCTGTACTACCTCTTGCCAAAGTATCTTGCTAAAGGCCGTTACGCGGAATATATTAGTTACGTTTTGTTAGTGACTTTAACCACTTCTGTGGTGATTGTATCGGGTTATTACTTTTCTTGTTTTTTATCAGGGCGGCCAATGGCGGATCTGTACGGAAAAAACGCATCATTCTTTTCTTTTTTCTCTACCGCATTGCCATCAACAATGGCTTCGATGACACTTGCATTGAGCATCAAACTCACCAAAAACTGGATTCAGACACAGCGTCGCCAACAGGTGCTGGAGAAAGAAAAACTGGAAACGGAACTCAAATTTCTGAAGTATCAATTCAATCCGCATTTTCTTTTCAATAGCATAAACTCAATATTTTTCCTGATACACAAAAACCCTGATATGGCTTCCGCCTCGTTGGCCAAGTTTTCAGATCTGTTACGTCACCAATTATATGAGTGTAACGACAAACAGATTCCTTTAAACAAAGAGATTTCTTACCTGCACAATTTTATCGAGCTGGAAAAGCTAAGGCAGAATAATCGCCTTGAAGTGGATTTTCAAATAACAGGTTATCATACAGCGCCACTTGCTATTGCGCCTTTCATTTTGATGACGTTTGTTGAGAATGCTTTTAAACATGTGTCCAAACATACGGATGAAGCCAACTGGATTTCTATTCATCTTCACATAGATCAAAAACATTTGCTTCATTTTACAGTTTCAAACAGTGCATCTGTAAATGCTTCGAAGGATGTTGTCAATTATGGCGGAATTGGCCTGCAGAATGTTCGGCGAAGGCTGGATTTGATCTATCAAGAAAAATACAATCTAAAAATCAATGGCAGCAGTAGCCGCTTTGATGTTGAGTTGGAGTTGCAAACGGAAGAGTTGGTAAGAGGCGATGGAATACAATTGAAGCCGGACATGGCACTTGCTATTTAAAACATTAATTCGGTAACGTGATGATAAACTGTGCAATTATTGACGATGAACCGCTGGCCCGGGAAGGCCTGGCAAATTATGTACGAGAAATAGATTTTCTGCATCTCACAGCAACATGTGAAAATCCTTTAGAGTTAACAGCTGTGTTAGACAAGCACACGGTTGATCTTATTTTCCTGGATATTCAAATGCCGAAAATGAATGGCATTGAATTTTTAAAGATCGCGCAGAAGCCGCCGATGGTAATTATTACAACCGCTTTTCCCACATACGCATTGGAAGGGTTTCAATTGAACGTGCTGGACTATTTGCTAAAACCCATCACATTCGACAGGTTCTTTAAATCTGTAAATAAGGCAAAGGATTATCATCAGCTTACTTCCCGGAAAGCATCAAACAGTACGGCAAAAGAAAATGACGCCCCCGACTATTTCTTTATTAAGTGTGGTAATAAATATGAAAAAATTCAGATAGCCGACATACTCTATATAGAAGGCATGCAAAACTATGTAACCATTTATACGGTAAATGGCAAATTCATGACATTGCTTTACCTGAAAAACCTGGAGCAAAATTTAGATAGCCAATCTTTTATCCGCGTGCATAAATCCTACATCGTTGCCATCGACAAAATACAGGCGATTGATGGGAGTGAAGTCCGCATTCAATCACACAACATTCCCGTCAGCAGAAATTACCGAGACCAGGTGATAGAGCAGGTGGTAAAAAAGAAGTTGTGGGTGAAGTGAGGGAGGCCGCACATTCGCATGGTAGCTCCAATCCGTAATTGAATTTTAATTTGGATAATCAATTATTTTTTAGATTTTTAAATGTGATTCGTCCGTTACCCGCAAACCTAATGTGAGTAAGCGGCCGGAGGCATACTAAAACATTAACTGCGTCCAGACAGGCTTTTATACCCTGAATTGTGTTGCCCGAACCTATGCTTGCCTATCTCCGTTGTTGTGTAGCACGAGCGAGTCTGCTCAAGAAATTCATTATTCGAATTTTGCTGTAAAGGCTTGTTGATTGTGGTCAAGGAAACATAAGTCTGCGCGCTTGCATCCGGCGAACAGAAGCAACTAGGGCTCTGTGATTTACTATGCTACGTCTAATTTGCATTAGATAAGAAAAGTGGGTGGTACAAAGACGACTATTATGCGTTGCAGAGGAGGGCGGGAATGTGAGTTTTTTTTGGGAGTTATTTCAGTCAGCTCAAATAGATAATGAACTATTTTAAATACTTTTTATAATCGTGTGATAAATGGAATCATTAGTAATCTTTAATAACAAGGGTGGAGTTGGTAAAACCACATTACTTTGTAATCTGGCTGCATATTTGAAAATTGAGGAATCAAAAAAAGTGCTTATTATAGATGCGGATCCGCAATGTAATGCAACCGCATATCTTTTTCCTTATCCTCAGATCGAAGAAATCTACGAAAAATCTGAAGGCACTATTTATGATATTGTAAAGCCAGTTCAACGAGGCCGAGGTTATATTAAAAGCGAGTTGCCGATTATCAAAAGCCCGAATTTTAAAGTTGATGTAATTCCTGGCGACCCAAGATTATCGCTTGCTGAAGATTTTTTAGGAAAGGATTGGATAGAAAGTAAATCTGGTGATTACCGTGGACTGCAAACTACGTTAGTGTTCAAAGATCTTTTAGGAAAACTTGGACGATATGATTTTGTGATATTTGACGTCGGTCCTTCCTTGGGAGCTTTAAATCGCGCAGTTCTGATTGCCTGCGATTTCTTTTTAATACCAATGTCTTCAGATATATTTAGTCTAAGGGCGATTGAAAATATTGCACTAGCTCTTAAAGAATGGAGGGAGGGCTTAGAAAGCGGGTTGGCGGAATATTTAAGAAAAGAAGATGAAAATTTTCAGATTGCAGACAATGATGTGTTTTGGAATTTACAATTTATAGGTTACGTCACTCAACAGTATACAGCCAAGACGGTCGATGGAAGAAAAATACCTGTTAACGCTTATGAACGTATTATCAAAAAAATACCTTCAACAATTAAAAAAGAGCTGACACCTTTTAATACTCACGCAAATATTGAATCTTTCAAACTGGGTGAAATACCTAGTTTACATAGCCTCGTCCCGCTCTCGCAAAATGCTAATACACCAATTTTTAACCTACAAGCCAGAGATGGAGTTGTAGGTGCTCACTTTAACAAAGTCAGAGATTACGGCGAAGTAATTGAAAATATCTCTGACAACTTACAGCTAAATTTAGAAATGTCTCAAAATGATTAGTTGGCATAAAGACATTATCGAAGACATCGCACGAAGACGCTCTGTAATTTTTATTGGATCTGGTGTGTCTAAAAACTCAACCAATGCTGCTGGTATGAGACCTAAGGATTGGAAAGAGTTTCTTACTTATGCGTCAAGTCGAACATCTAAGAAGAAATTGGTAGACAATCTTATAAAAAATGCGGACTATCTTACTGCTTGTGAGATAATTAGACAAGATTTAGGCAGAGATGATTTTAATTCGTTAGTCAGATCAGAGTTCCAGACACCCCAGTTTCATCCGGCGGATATTCATAAACATATTTTTAATCTTGATTCGGGTATCATTGCGACACCCAATTTTGATAAAATCTACGATATCTACGCAGAGCATGCTTCGAATGGCAATGTCAGTATTAAAGCATTTTACGAAGAAGATATAGCAGATGTAATTAGACGTCCAGAGCCGGTAATATTAAAGGTTCATGGAACAATAACGACTCCCGATAAGCTAATATTTTCACGAAAGGATTATTCCAAAGCAAGAACAGATAATCGCAATTTCTATCAGGTATTAGATGCATTATCGATTACGCACACATTCGTATTTATTGGGTGTGGCCCTCATGACCCAGATGTTCGGTTATTATTAGAAGATTATAATTACAGATTTAGATTTAATAAAAAACATTTCATTGTTTCCCCGAAAAATGCTACCAAGCAGGATGTCTTAAATATAATTGAAGATACAATGAGTTTAAAAACTTTAAATTATGATTCCAGAAATAATCATTCAGAACTAACTCAATCATTGGAGCAACTGGTAAATTTGGTGGAGGCACGAAGGCAAGAGTTGGCAGATACAATGAAATGGTAAAGAAGGTGTCATTAATAAAAGATCGACTAAAGCTCGACATAAGATCGCATTGGTGGCGTATGGATTCTGTTGTATAACCACTCAAATTTTTAGATCAAATTGGCAAGCTTATGAAATTAACCAACAGTATATTAATTCCAATAATTTCGGGCATTGTTTCATGTTCTGTGCTTATTACTGGATATCTTCAAAAAAATCAACTTCAAAATAAACTTGAATTGAAACAAATTGAAGTCGACAGCTTAAAGCAAGTGCTTATTAGTTATTTAAGCAGTTCAGAGGGCTTTGCAGTTTTAAAATTTATTCCTTTATCTGAAAGTTCTGGTCAATTGAAGCTTTTTATGAAAGGAAAATATCCTGTCAATGATGTGTCTATAAGCATTGTTGAATTAGACAGCTTAAATCAAAAGTGCAATTCTAATAAAAATCTGAAGCCGCTTGGGGTAAACGATTTATATATCGGAACAGTTTATCCAAAAACCAATCGAAATATTCTGGTGATAGATTTAAAAAGAGAAAAAGAAATGAAAATGGAATTTATCATTCACCAAAAAAATGGTGATTTTATTCAAGTTATTGAAATGAAGAAAATAAATAACAATTGGTTATATTCAACTAACGTCATAGACAGCTCAAATACCATTCAGTACAAATATCAAGATTCGGGATTTTTCAAAAGATAATTTCTTATACTATGTCCTTGATCATTCTAATTATAACATTAGCCCTCACGGTGTTATCGACTTTTCTTGCAGCGAAAGCTGCAAAAAGAAAAGATGAAAATGAAGCAAATTACAGAAACAAAATGGGTGAACTAGCAAATCTTCAACTCAAAACAATTAGCTTTTTGACTGGAGGCGCAAGTTTAGCTAAGCTTAGTTACGCAGGAATGAATACGCAAGGCGAAATGATGTTTTCATTATCGGTAATTGGCGACGATCCTTTAAGTAATATTTCCATCAAAATAATAGATTTAGATTTATATAGGAGCTATGACTCACCGAATTTGGTGAGACATAATTGGACAGCCATCACGAAAATGCATTTTCTTACAGTTGTTCCGGGTGGGGCGTATAACATGTTTTCGCTACCGTTTCGTTGGGGTGAAAACATAAATGAAAGACAGTTCTATGGAGTTGCTGCTATTGCACAAGATATGTTCACTACTCATCTTATAATCAGAAAGAACAGCGATGACTATTTTTTCGCCGGATATACCAAATCTGTTAAACGGACTGAGTTAACAGCAACTAATATCGAAGATGGATTTCGAAGAACGCCAGATGAAGAAGTTAATTTTCTTAGCAACTTTAATGTCAACAGACCATAGTGTACTATTTTTTTCTTTGCAAAATGTCTTTCGGCGCAAACCGATCCGTGAAGTTTTCTGGGTGATGGAAATGGATTTTGTAGATTTGGAATGTGAACTACCGTTTTTTTTCTGCTTTATCTTTCTCCTCTTCAGGTGACTCTCCATCATAGTCTACCATCTGCTGAAGAGTGAGAGTTAAGGGCTTTTGCCAACCTGAATAATGTAAATAATTCTATTTTTTCTTTCCCATTTTCATAACGGCTTATATCACTGTCATTAATTCCGCTCAGAACTTCCAGGTCAAGCAAAGTAAGCCCACGTTGCTTCCTAAGCTGCTTTAGGCGCTTTCCAAGTAAGTAAGTTCTTTATCGAAATCTTTTGCTATTACCATATTTCTAAAAAAGTGCTTACTAAAGTGTCCTACACTTTAAAAGTGTAGGACACTTTAGTAAGCACTTTCCAAACTCTTCATAAAAGCAATCAAATCCTCTTTTTCCGCGTCAGTAAGGTTAAGCTTTTCTTTAGGCAGCGTTTGATTGGGAAGATTAATTCCTATACCTGCGGCGCCACCGTTGTTATAAAATTCCACAACCTCTGCTAAGGTTTTATATATGCCATTGTGCATATAAGGCGCTGTTATATCAATATTGCGGACTGTGGGAACTTTAAAAGCGTGTTTGTAAGATTCAACGCCAATCACATCATAATATCCTGCGTCAGTGTCCAGCAGCGAATCTGTGATAGATAACGGAACACCTATCACCTCCGTTTCGCTCGTAACATATTTGGGAGGCATGATGCCGTTAAACAGCGGAACAAAGTGGCAAGTGCCGCATTTTGCTTTGCCCGTAAACAGATTAAAACCTTTCAACTCCTGTGTAGACAATGCGCGCTCATCACCCTGCATATACAGATCAAAACGGCTGTTAAGTTTCGTGAGGCTGCGAACATAGGAGGCAAGCGCGTTCGTTATTTCGCCTGCGCCGATCTTATTTTCAGTGCTTGCGGGAAACGCTTTTGCGAATAATAACCTGTATGTGTTATCCGCGGCAACATGTTTTATAATGGCATCCATAGAACCGTCCATCTCTGCTTTACTGTTAATCACATCTACTACCTGGTTCTCCAGTGTGAGCGCCCGCATATCGTAGAAGTAATTGGATTGCAAGGCAGCGTTGAGTAAGGTTGGTACGTTTCTCTTTAATAGTTTCAGTGAATCATGGATCTCTGTATTTTTTGCAAGGCCATCGCTAAATGCCAGATCAGGCCGGTGACAGGAGGCGCAGCTTCTTGTGCCTGTGCCAGATAGTGACACATCATAAAAAAGTTTTTCTCCCAGCACCACTTTAGCATCTGTGATATGAAATTCGGGGCCCGGTGAAAATGCATCAACATTAAATGCATCTGAATCAAACAATGTTATTGCACCCTGTCGCAGCATGCGGTTGTACAAAATTTGCGGACCGGGTAAATTTGTTTCTAATTGTGCTATATCTGCACTAATCTTGTTTGCGTAACGGGTGATAAATGCAGCTCTGTCAAAGCTATTAAAATCAATATGACTATGCAGGTATTCGATGGCCGCATCAAGATGCTGTAATAAAGCTGTTTCCTGTTTTTTTCCTGTATAGTTAATGAGCATTTCGCGCAGGCTTTCTAATGAAGCGGCCGACTCTTCCATGCCATTCAGGGCAAGGGTATTATCGAACCCGGTAATGCCCAAAGTGATGATTCTGAAAACCTCTAATTTGGCTGCATCCAGCAGGCGCCAGTCAGCCAATGGATGATCGTTAAAATAAGCAATGAGATATTCTGTATTGGTGATGAGATGCCCGACTTCGTTAAGCAGTGCTGCTTTGTTGATAGCGTTGTAGTGCGGATAAATGAAAGGCTCTATTACCTGCAGGCCGATAGGATTGATGCCACGGGCCAAAGATGGATCTAACAGATCGGCATTCTCAATTTCCTGTACAGGCGCGCCGTTTATTCTTTCTATAAGGTCCGCGGCAAAGTAGGCTGCTGCCCATTCAAATTTTTTGAACAGCAACCTCGATCTTAGAAATAGCTTACGAATATTTTGTGTATCGGCATGCTCGTTACTGATCGCTACATAAAAACTATCCTTTAAATAATCGTGAAAGGATACGATTTGCCTGTATATCTTTTTCTGAATTTTTTGCTCACGCGCACTGGACTTTATTGGCGAATAATTCGCATCAAAAGGAGTAAAGCTTGCGATCAACAGCCCCAACAGCAAAATAGCAATTACTCCTGTTTTCTTGTACATAACACATTCACTTATCGATCTGCTTATTTAAAAATCAGGGCATTCCGGAAGGGGTTTGCATTTTTATCCCTTTCAGCCAACGGCTTAATTCCCCATCTCTGTTCTATGAAAGACAGAATGCTCACCGTTTCATATTGCGTGTGATCAATTTGTCCTTTTTTTGCAAACGGCCCTATAACAATTGCAGGAATACGGCTGCCGGGGCCCCATCTGTCAATAACGGGCGGAGCCACGTGATCAAAGAAGCCACCAAATTCATCATAAGTAAGAATCACCAATGCATCTTTTCCATTAGGACCATCTAGCACCGCGTTAATCAACTTAACGGCCAATTGCTCAGAAGAATATACATCAGAGCCACCCGGATGTTCATCATTGCCGCCACCGGGTTTTACAAAAGATACACTGGGCAGTGTGCCTTCATTTGCTGCTTTTAAAAAATCACGCTGATCTTTCATGTGCGCTCTGCCGGGCGTTCCTTCTTTATATTGGGTGAAATACAAAAACGGTTCATGGTTATATGCAAAATTATTTTCTCGTCCTGCTACAGCATCATCCCAGCCTTCAGAGTACCAGGCCCAGGAGATGTTTTTTTCACTCAGCCTGTCGCCAATAGTAGGCATTGTTTGTGAAGGCAGCATTTTGGAAGTATCTGATTTAGCGGGATAAGGTGTATTGCGCGATAAAACATGGTTAACTGCATAGCCATCGGGCGTAACAACACCATCACTTGTCATCTTGTCATTGGCATCCACTTTTGCAATCATTGATGCAGGTGCATCTGGCCAAACCGGCACAGCGGCAGAGATTAAATAAACGTGGTTAAAATAGGAGCCTCCATAAACACTTTGAAAGAAGTTATCACACAGCGTGTATTTCTGAGCGAGCGGAAACAGCGGTAGATTTTTAGTGGTATAGTAGCCCATAGCCAATCCTTTAGAATCGTTGTACGCTGCAAATTTGTCCATCTTTCCACCGTCAATCTGCAATTGGTTGTGAAAGAAGCGATGTGTAACATCAGGCGTTTTTTTGTCTGACGGCACAAACTGGTCTATATTAAAAAGCTTGTTAGGCAGATTGGTGGGGAACGCATTGTTCCTTGGGATCTCGGGAAGGTATTTATAAGGAGTTCCGTGCTCGTCTACCTGCGCAAAATTTCCTTTTTCGGCATTCTTAATACCATTCGCTCCGTTGAATTCACCATACAGATTATCGAAGCTGTGGTTTTCCATATAGACAACCACTACGTGGTTGACCTGGTTGATGCCTTTATCAAATGAAACGTCCTGCTGTTGTGCCTTTTTGCTGGTTCCACAACTGCAGATTCCCAGAACAACAAAAGAGATAAATGAAAATTGCCTTATCATCATTATGTGTGCTTTTTAATAGTCAATAATTTAAAAATTATAGATTGACAACAAACCAAAGTATCTGTATTAATCTTTTAGAAGAGCCATAAGATTAGTGATATTTATTGGGGAATTTGCCTTCGGACGCAATATAGGTATTCTACATTAGCAGGTTAATTTTACAGGTAGAACGGAGGTCTTTTTCGATATTACAACCTTATGTCATCCTGGTCGTGTTGAACAGCCGAAACTTCAATAGAATTTTCTAGGGATGATAATTTTTTAAAGATAGTGTGGAGAGAGGGGTTGCCTGATTTGTCTCTAACGCCTTAATCATTCAACTTGCTCACTTCCGGAGTATCTACCGAGGAATAATGTTAAACTAACTCGGGAAGCTTCATTAATAGCTATTGCAGACTACATACGGATAAAGGAAAGAAATTTGGGTACTGATCATTGAGGATCAAGTATCCGTTTATGGATGAATACAAATGATCAAACAAATTCTCAATATGCAATAGCAAAATTTCAATTGCTCATGACCAATTGGTAAACCATAAAACAGGCAATGGAAGGAAGGCTTGTACTTTTTCTGCCAATCCCCACTTGAATTCAACTTGATCCATTTCAACTACTCTCGCGCAATTGAAAACAAAAAAGCCAGCAAAAATTTTGCTGGCTTTTAGCGGACTTTGAGATCCTTTTGGTGACCTCGTCAGGATTCAAACCTGAAACCTTCTGATCCGTAGTCAGATGCTCTATTCAGTTGAGCTACGAGGCCGTTTTTGGGTTCCCTTTTTCGTTGTTGGGAGCGCAAAAATAAGAGAAAAGTTTGTACTGCCAAAAATATTTATAAAATCTTCATTATTTTATTTCAAGAATACCAAACTGCTGTTCCAAAGTTAATGAGTTTTGCAGCAATACATCCAGCAATTCTCCACCATACAAACCGTAGAAACCTGCAATGTTTTCACGCCTTTCCTGCAGGCTGTCCGCAGGGAAGAGAATTGATTTTATCTTACGTATGCGTGATAGCTCAGTTGCAAATTTTCTTTTTTCAGCACGCAACATTTTTTTCTCCAGCTCTTCCAGGCGCTGAATGGCTTTTGTCCGCAATGCCACTACATGATCGTGTAAGGTTGAATCAACCAATGCTGCTCTTTGTGTGATGGTCTGGTATAATTCGTCTACCTTATCTAGCTCACCATTTAATTTAACGGTGTTGGCACTATGCAGCGAAACAATCATGTTCATCAACTCATGTTCCGTCTTAAACAAGTCTTCCAGTTTAAGCTGCAGCTGGCTTGTTTTTTCTGACCATTCTTTTTCAACGACGAGAAAAGAATTTCTGAGGAGCAGGACAGGGTAGGGCACATTTATCGCCGCAAACACATTCTTCAGCTCCAACCAATAGGCCAGTTCTCCACCGCCACCAATGAATGCAACGCCGGGTAGGATAGTTTCCTGAAATGCGCCTCTCAAAATAACATTCGGGCTAAACCGTTCAGGGTGCTGCTCAAGCTCCTCTAGTATCGTTTCTTCCGAGAAATGCAGCCCCAGGTTGCGCACTGCGTAGCCATCATTTGTCTTTTCAATTCGTTCGCGTTTATCATCGATCAAATAGAAAAGATTTAGTTCGCGGCCGCCGGCCTGAACCTTGTAGCGCTGTTCCAGTTGCTCTGCTGTTTCTGCAACTGCTTTAAAAGAAAACTGTTCTTGTAGCTCCTTCTTTATAACAGGCTTGTATAAGGCTTTTAGGGCGGGATTATCGGGAACGACTACTATAAGCCCATATTTACCGAATAATGTATTTGTTACAGCAAGCGTAGCTTGTTGTATGGTATAGCCTTGCATGTATGCCTGCCTGAATATATCCGTTAATTCTTTACCGTAAGGTAGTACTGCAATCTGCGATTCCATCTCATCCATCAAAGCAATAAATGCTTTATCAACTTTCATTCTACCAACGGCACCAGTCTGTTTGGTTTGCCATGTATACGGCTTGCCATCAATATAGATCTGTCCGAGCTCATCAAGGTCAGCATCTTCACTCCCCATGTAATATACCGGTACAAAGTTGTAATCCGGCAGCTGCTGAGAAAGTTTCTCCGCCAGTTGGATGGCATGGAGTATTTTATAAATGAAATATAGAGGCCCTGTAAAAATGTTCGGTTGATGTGCCGTTGTTATGACGAACGTATTTGGCTGTTGCAATGAAGTGATGTTCGATGCAACCTTCTGATGTGTAGCCAGGTCTTCATATTGCTCGCGCAACGCATTTACAAGCTCAGTACGGTTATAATTTATATCCTTCCTATCGTCAAGCGCGGCTTTAATGCCGTCAATATCCGGCGTGTATTTATAAAACGGCTTTAGTTGTTCATGCTGCGCTAAGTAGTCTGTAACTATCGTGGAAAAAAAGCCTGTCTGTTCGTAAGAAGTATAAGTACAATTTGTTTCCATGAACGCAATTGAGTGTACGAAATAAGTATAATTCGCACATAAAACTTAGCCGTTCGTACAAAACTTACTTATTTCGAAAGTATTTTGGTGTTTTTAACTTCTATGCAACCACTTCGCCTTCAATATCATAATCGTAGGCCTTGGTAATCTTCACATTTACAAAGTCGCCAATAGGCAGTTTCTTTTCTGAATGGATCACTACTTCGTTGTCAACTTCCACACTATCAAATTCAGTTCTTCCCAGGTAACGCCCGGCTTCTTTTTTATCAATGATCACTTTATATGTGTGGCCAATCCTTTCCTGGTTTTTCTCGTAGCTGATCTCTTGCTGTACTTCCATTATTTCCTGTGCCCTTGCCTGCTTTTCATCGGCAGGTATATCATCAGCAAGATCATAGGCGGATGTACCTTCTTCATGACTGTAAGTAAAAATACCTACCCTGTCAAAGCGCTGTTTTTGCAAAAAGTCTTTTACATCTTCCACGTCGTCCCGTGTTTCTCCGGGGAAACCGCTAATCAGTGTAGTCCTTAAGCATATACCGGGAACCCTTTCGCGGATCGCGCTAATCGTGTCTTCAATTTCTGCCCTGGTGCTTTGGCGGCGCATTGCTTTCAGCATATTATCGCTGGCGTGCTGCAAAGGCATGTCCAGGTAATTACAAACATTATCACGTTCACGCATTACATCCAACACTTCAAGCGGAAATTTATTAGGGTAAGCATAGTGAAGACGGATCCATTCCAAACCTTTTACATCAGCCAGGCGGTTAACAAGGTCCGCAAGCATCCTTTTTTTATAAAGATCCAGGCCATAGTAGGTCAGTTCCTGCGCAATCAGCATTACCTCTTTAACACCCTTCTGCACGAGCCCTTCAGCTTCTTTTAGTAAATCGTCGATCGATTTGCTCACATGCTGGCCTCTCATTAAAGGAATGGCACAGAAAGAGCAGGTTCTGTTACAACCTTCACTAATTTTCATGTAAGCGTAATGCTTGGGTGTTGCTAAAAGGCGCTCACCCAGTAATTCGGTTTTATAATCAGCGTCAAATTGTTTTAACATTAAAGGAAGGTCAAAAGTGCCAAACCAGGCATCAACTTCCGGAATTTCAGCCTCCAGGTCGCCGCGATAACGCTCGCTCAGGCAACCAGTTACATACACTTTGTCCAGGCGCCCTTTTTTCTTCAGGTTTATCTGGTCCAGAATAGTGTTAATGCTTTCTTCTTTGGCTTTATCAATAAAGCCGCAAGTATTTACAACTACAATGTTATGATCAAGTTTACCACTTTCATGCACCACATCAATCTCATTAGCTTTCAGCTGGCCGCTAAGTACCTCACTATCAACGAGGTTCTTGCTACAGCCTAATGTTATGATGTTTACTTTATCCTTCTTTAGTGTTCTCGCTTTCATAATAGGGCGCAAAGGTAGCTATAATAATCTACAAGTAAGGACCATTGGGGTGTAACTAAACATTCCCTTCACAAACTTGTTAAAAAGGCGACGTTTAAATAAGGGCAGCTTTTTCTTTAAGAGCTCAAAAAGTTGGGTAAAAATTGTGTCTGAAAATCATTTGTATGGCTGACATATGTCATTTTAAACAGCCTTTACTAAAGTTACTTTTGGTGCCTGAAAAGAATCATTGAGTTGGTGTTAATGTGTAAGCATTTATTGCTTAATGTCCTTCCTAATCTGTAAAGAACACCAGGGAATATCCCAATGCCAGATCTTGTTTGAAGCGTGGTGATTTGAGGTTTTTTTGAAAAAATTGGCAAGTTTCACGTCAGAATTAAGAATCTGGTTTAGCCGAAAATAACGTTGCGCATCCTGCAGCTATGGCCTTGCTCATTTAATGTATTATTCAATAAAAAAAGAATCATGACAACCCAATTGCTATCAAAAATTCAACATGAGGAACTAAAAAGCTGGATACTAGAACTGGCAGGGCAGATGCTGCCTGAACAAATCCATGTTTGTGATGGCTCTACAGAAGAATACAACGCATTGGCTAAAAAGCTGGTTGATAAGGGCACATTCATTAAACTGGATGAAACGAAATGGCCCAACAGTTATGCTTGTTTTTCTGACCCAAGCGATGTAGCGCGTGTTGAGGACAGGACTTACATCTGTTCCAGGACAAAAGAAAATGCCGGCCCAACCAACAACTGGATGGAGCCAAAAGAAATGAAGAAAATACTTTCTGGTCTTTTGCAGGGATGTATGAAAGGCAGGACCATGTATGTGATACCTTTCTGTATGGGACCGATCGGTTCGCCCATTGCTAAGATCGGCGTGCAGATTACAGACTCTGAGTATGTGGTTACCAATATGCACATAATGACACGTGTTGGCATGAAAGTGCTTGATCAGTTAGGTGCAAATGGTGAATACATCAAGTGCTTGCATAGTGTAGGTGCACCGCTGGCAGAAGGACAGGCAGATGCTAAATGGCCCTGCAACCCAACAACAAAATACATTGTGCATTTTCCTGAAGAAAGAGGCATTGTTTCTTATGGCTCCGGTTACGGAGGTAATGCATTGCTTGGTAAAAAATGCCTGGCCCTGCGTATTGCGTCTGTAATGGGTAAAGAGGAAGGTTGGTTAGCGGAGCATATGCTTATACTTGGTGTTGAAAATCCGAATAAAGAAAAAACATATATCGCTGCAGCGTTCCCCAGCGCCTGTGGCAAGACCAACTTCGCCATGTTGATTCCACCCAAAGAAATGGAAGGCTGGAAAGTAACAACAGTGGGTGATGATATTGCCTGGATTAAACCGGGCAAGGATGGAAAGTTGTACGCGATCAATCCTGAATACGGGTATTTTGGTGTGGCTCCGGGTACCAACTGGAAAACCAATCCCAATGCGATGGCTTCGCTGAGCAAGAATGCTATTTTCACCAACGTGGGCATTACTCCTGATGGTGATATTTGGTGGGAGGGTTTATCTGATAAAGCACCAGACAACATCATCAACTGGCAGGGAGTAAAACATGATCCCGCTTCAGGAAAACCAGTTGCGCATCCCAATGCAAGATTTACTGCGCCGGCTGCTCAATGCCCTTCCATAGATCCCTGTTGGGAAAATCCGGGCGGCGTTCCCATTGCTGCATTTGTATTTGGCGGGCGCCGCGCTACAACTGTGCCGTTGGTTTACCAGGCGTTTAACTGGAATTTTGGTGTTTATCTTGCGTCTACCGTTGGCTCTGAAATGACTGCTGCTGCTTTTGGTGAAATAGGTAAAGTCCGCCGCGACCCGTTTGCCATGCTGCCTTTTTGTGGCTACCATATGGCTGAGTATTTTAACCATTGGCTGGAATTTGGCCGCAGATTGCCTAATGCGCCACGTATCTTCTGCGTGAATTGGTTCCGTAAAGATGAAAACGGTAAATTCCTTTGGCCAGGATTCAGTGACAACATGCGCCCCTTAAAATGGATTGTTGAACGTGTTACCGGTAAAACGAGCGCAGTTGAAAGCCCGGTAGGCTGGATGCCCCGTTATGAGGATATCGACTGGACCGGCCTTGATTTCAGCCGCCATGACTTTGAAATGATTATGGAAGTTGACCGTGAGGCCTGGAAGCAGGAAGTATTGATGCATGAGGAACTGTTTCAACGGATGTACGACAAACTGCCGAAAGAATTCATCTTTATGCGAGAATTGTTATTGTCGGGATTGTGGCGCTCTCCGGAACATTGGGGACTGCAGCCTGAGCAATAAACTAAGTCAATTCATACATGGCTTATCAAAAACGGGTTTCAGAATTAAACAATTTTGACCCGTTTTTTGTTTTTAGTTATTGGCGTGAAGCATAGCGTGCATAAGGTTTATAGAGATTTGATAAAAGCTGATTGTCAAACATTTGAATACTTTTTTCCATTATTATTTGTTTCAGTAGTTGTTTTTCCTTTATTTTGCGCCTCACAAAACGGACCGGTAGCTCAGTTGGATAGAGCAACTGCCTTCTAAGCAGTAGGTCATTGGTTCGAATCCAATCCGGTTCACAAGAGTATCAAAACTCTTAACAACAGTTGCCGTTTTGTTTGTAACAGTTGTGGTATGATTCCGTAGCTCAGTTGGTAGAGCAATACACTTTTAATGTATGGGCCCTGGGTTCGAGTCCCAGCGGGATCACAGAAAAACGCCTTCTTTTCGAATAGAATTGAAGGCGTTTTTTATTTTAAAGATTCTGTAGCTCAGTAGCAGAGTATTCCGATTTATAATCGGCAGAGCCCTGGGTTCGAGTTCCAGTGGGATCATAAGGAGATTCTTCTTTTCATAAAGAATAGAAAGTATTTGTATTCCAGTAAAAAACTGTAACTCCGTTGGCAGAGCATCCCGATTTATAATCGGGAGAGCCCTGAGTTCGTTTTCCAGTGGGATCATAAGGAGATTCTTCTTTTCATAAAGAAAAGGAAGTATTTGTATTCCAGTAAAAAACTGCAGCTCCGTTGGCAGAGCATCCCGATTTATAATCGGGAGGGCCCTGGGTTCGAGTCCCAGCGGGATCACAGAAAAACGCCTTCTTTTCGAATAGAATTGAAGGCGTTTTTTATTTTAAAGATTCTGTAGCTCAGTAGCAGAGTATTCCGATTTATAATCGGCAGAGCCCTGGGTTCGAGTTCCAGTGGGATCATAAGGAGATTCTTCTTTTCATAAAGAATAGAAAGTATTTGTATTCCAGTAAAAAACTGTAACTCCGTTGGCAGAGCATCCCGATTTATAATCGGGAGAGCCCTGAGTTCGTTTTCCAGTGGGATCATAAGGAGATTCTTCTTTTCATAAAGAAAAGGAAGTATTTGTATTCCAGTAAAAAACTGCAGCTCCGTTGGCAGAGCATCCCGATTTATAATCGGGAGGGCCCTGGGTTCGAGTTCCAGCTGGATCACATAAAAATGATATATGAAACACCTTGTAGATCAGTAATTTAAAAGACGTTTTTTATGGCAGTATTTTAAATCCACCTTCTATGAAAACAATAATTAATATCCCCGTGCCGCATAAAATTGTACCCAGCGGAACTACACCGAAATCAGAGAAGCAAATGTTTAGTCCCATAATGACTATGTCTAAAAACTGCCTTAAGTTAAAATTTGTTAGATTGAAATACCCAATAATAATGATGATGTTTGGGCTGCTGTCTCTAAACCTAAGCGCGCAAATTTCGTCCGAATTAGAAGCCAAAAATGGATTTAAAGAAATCAAGATTTTAAACAATATTTCTACTGTTAAAGCTGTAGAAGTAAAGAGAGGTGAAGGTGGTGTAAGATATAAATATACGGGTGACTCTTATACCTTATACAATAGGCGATTTGCAAATGTGTACATTGAAACAGATCGGAATGATTTAATTCGCAAAATTACCTTAGAGTTGGCAACGCTTGAGGATGATGATTTTTTTTCTTTCACAGATCGTTTGAAGAAAGATTTAGGCCGGTTTTGCTCGGGTTATACCGATGATAAGTCTGGAAATGGCTTTTTGGCTTGGAAATCGAGTCAACTGTATTTAGAATATCGATGGAAATATTCATCTTGGGGAAAATGGGATCCGGTTCTTGTAATTGGTCGCCTTGGCGATTTGCCTGCAAGTGCTAAAGCAATTTATGAAAATACAAAAGATGGCTTTTGATAGTAACACTACGAGTATTGCATAAATAGTAGCCATTGCGCAGTATCTAGTGTTCACTGTGCTAAATGATGAGTGATAAATAAAGTAAATTGATAAAATAGTTCTTATAGATAGTGCTGCTGTTAAATGGGCCTGGAAAAAGTTGAAAAACCATTGTGAATGAATTGGGATGATTTAATCTTTCCACGGAATAGAGTGACCATAAAACCTAAAGATTTTGACGGTAGTTTTATTTTTTAGAACTAGAATTTCGGTGCTGCTAATATCATCCTGTTTGTCCTTTAATCGGAGGCATTGAAGATGCTTTTTAATAAACTGAAAACCTCAATTCCCCTTCAATACCACCGGCTCACTTATCCCATTAAGATTATACACAATCTTTCCCGCCCGAATCGTCAATTCACATTCCAATTTTTTATTGCCTTTGATCTTGTCGCCTGTGTAATCGAAGAAACCAAAATTTCCTTCGCGCACATTGAAGATGGCAACATCAGCTTCTGTGCCGACAGAGATGTTTCCAAGTTCAGGCCTTTGGATTTCTTGTGCAGGATTCCATGTAGTTGCTTTTATTACGGCCGGCAGATCCATGCCCATGTTTAAAAACTTCGACATTACATTCAGAAGATCTTTCATTGCCGCGTTCATGCTGCCGGTATGCAGATCAGTGCTGATTGAATTCGGATAAAAGCCACTTTGTATCGCCGGTATTGCCTGTGAAAACCTAAAACTGATTCCGCCATAACCTACATCGAAAAAGATCCCATTTTTCTGCGCCTCTATCACAAATGGTTTTACTTTTTTTGTAACAGAATCCACAATGTATTCACGTGTGCCAAGTTGTGCAAAACAATGCGTGAAGATATCCCCTTTGCGAAGATGTTTGGAAAATAGTTCTTCAATAGATAACGGTGGTTTAGCGCCGCCAAAATCAACCATTACAGGAATATTGGCGAGCCTTCCCGCTTCTGCCGCGCGGTCAGCTGCGAACCAGTCGTGGCCTTCAAAATGAGCCAGTTTTATTCCTATTACATCTTTTTTATTAGCCTTCGCAACATTCGCTGTTAACTTTGAATCCATATCCGCGGTATTCTGCTCCCAGCTTCCGCCACGCATTCCTTCACCGACAATGTTTAAGAAAGCAAGTATTCTTGTTATTGACTTATCGATAATATTTTGTTTAAACAAAGGAAAAGTTTTCCAGCCTGAGCTTCCTGCATCGGCAACAGTAGTAATACCATTGCGCAACGTAAACCCATCGGGGCGAAGTGCGGAGGGGCCATCCATTAAATATTGATCTGCATGCGTTCCTGCAAAATTGTGTGTGTGAATATCGATGAGGCCAGGTGTTACAAACAAACCTTTTGCATGTATCACTTGTGTTGCATTTGATGCGTCAATGTTTTTTTCTACACCAACAATTTTTCCATCAGCAATAGCAACATCCATCACCGCATCAATATTATTTTTCGGATCGATAACATGGCCCTCTTTTATTACGATGCTGTAAGACTGGCCCCATGAAAATATTGCCTGAAAAAATATGACAAAAACAAGTGAAATTTTTCTGTTCATATAATAAGGTTTATATTTTTTGTCAACTGTGAATCTCATCAGCTTGTCATCCCGACAAATAATTTAGTTAACCACAAGCACAAGAAAATGACAGTAAGCATGCTGCTCGAATTACTTCGTTTTATTGTCGTCGGTTTTAACCGGCGGATCATGATCTACATAGTGACTGGCTTTAGCCAAAATGAATGCAACTCTTTGGCTGAAGCCAGGTTCAGCAATTTTTGATATCCGTTCGCTAAAGCGAGCGGCAATGAAAAAGAGCCATCATCTACAATCTTTCATTGACAGGAAGCTGTGGCCTTAACTTTTCTCACGTTGCCAATGGTGGTCCGCCAGGTACCTTTATTTCTTTTGGCGGAATCTTATAACTCGTTCGCTTTGCACTAAATGTTGCCGTACGATATTCACCCATGTATATTGAACCCGAGATTGTATCACCCGAAATGGTCCCTGAAAAAATAAAGGTGATTGAGTCTGCGGGATGCCGATCAACACTTCTCATTTTTACAGATGTATCGCTTTCAACTTCGCCTGTTAATTCTCTTACCGTAAACGCACCTTTGTGTGAACCCTTTATCCATTTGCCATCCTGTTCAATAAACAACATATGATTACTCGTGCTGCTGAAAAACTGAACGGTTGCATCCCAGCTTCCGGTAAGGTTTATATTGGGCATTACCATTGTTGTTATTTTTGGTTCACGTTTTTTTGTGAGCACTTCATGAAGACGTTCTGCAACAACTTTATCATTGCCGGGTTGCATTTGCCCGGTTGTTATATTGATAGAAGTTTTTCCATCTTTTGTTTCGCCCCCCACAGCAACGCGCGGTTTGTTTCTTCCAAGTTCTTCCGCAAGCTCTTCGCCAGTAACATTAAACTTTGCCGGGTCCCAATAAATGTTCAGCACCGGAGATCTGTTTGATAACGCTGTTGGTTCAACAACAGCAGTAGTAATGCCGTCTATTGTGGAGACTTTTTTTGAAATAGTGTCGAGATAGGAGAGCCAGGTTTTCCATTCGGCAGGATGATCCCTTTTTGTCCAGGCTTCAACGGCTGCAAGCATTCCCATCATTTCTTCTCTACCCACTTTATTATCACGGCAAGGGCCATGATGCGGAGAGCTCGCCTGCCATGCAGACATTAAAATATCTTTTCTTCCCAGTACCAATCCCGCGCATTGCGGGCCACATATTGCTTTTCCTCCGCTGTATACAACCACATCCGCACCGTGTTGCAGGTGCACATTGGGAATAGTTAATATTTCTGCTGCGGCGTCTACGAGCAAAGGAACTTTATGCACCTTTGTAATTTTTGCAACATTCTCTATTGAAAATGGTTGGCCTTCATCTGTTGGCTTGTCAGCCATAAGATAAACCATCGCAGTTCGTTCATTCAAAGCCCGCTCCAGCTCTTCGGGTGTGTCAACCTGTATAATTTTTACACCAATATTTCTTATCGCATGATCGTATACATTTCGTGAAGAAGTTGGTATAACAACCTCTGTTTTGTCAAAGCCTTCAAGATTAGGAATGCGGATTAGTTTTTCAGGATTGCCACCTGTGACGCAAGCCGCCGTTATGTGTTTCATTCCTGCTGCACAGCCCGATGAAACCATAGCCCATTCTGCGCCAGTTAATTCTGCAAGCCTTTTACCTACGCCATCGGCAAGTTCGTCATATTGTATAAAATCTTTTGAAGCTGCTTCCATCGCCACACGCACTTCCGGCCGCTCGATTGATCCGCCAATGATGGTAAATGTACCACGGCAATTAATGATGGGTTCTACGCCTATTGATTGAAAAATATTTGTGTTCGCGGGAGCGCCCGATGGAGTGAAAAAAATACCTTTTTCTGCAGGTGCTGCAAACAATGATTTGATTGGAGCCATTACTCCTGCAAGCGGAAGCATTGTAAAGCCCTTAATGATATTCCTGCGGTTCATAATAATGAATTTTTACTTGAATATTGTATACTCATTTGTGTATTGAACTACTATTTTTTAACTGTCTCTCTTTCTTGTTTTGAGAAGCAAATACGAGTTTCCAGATATTACCACCATTGTCACCATATTCCATGACATAAACGTCATTGCCAATAAGAATAGCATCTGTTGGCTGATCAAATCCGTCAACAATGCGGGTGGTCCTTACAAAATAGTTATCGGCCAGGGAATCATACATCAGGTGTAAGTGGAGTAAGTCGGCTCCTTCTGCCTCCAGTGGAAGCATTAAGGGTGAATTTGCACCTAAACTATATCTTATCACAAAAGCGTCTCCCTTAAGATCATTGGGCAATACTTTTTTCTTATCGAAGAACAAACCGAGCGGAGAAGAATGCGCAGTGAAGGTGCTGATCGTTACACCTGTTTGATCACCATCCAGAACTTGTCCCGTGTGGCCGCGATAAAAATTGGCATCAGGCCCAAGATTCTGAACACCCGTAGTAAATTTTAAACCGGGAGGAATTTTTGGAAATGTTGGATCATTGTGAAAATATCCTACTTCCCAGGAATGTGATGACCTATTAATAAAAAGGTCCGTTGCAGGATCGGGTTTCCAGTCCGGAAATTGTTGCGGGTTTTCTATTCCGCCCATCATCCATGGGAATCCGTAATGATGCCCCTGCCTGAGCCAAAACATATCTTCGGGCATATCGTAGTCACAGGAATTTGACACAGCAAAAAGATTTCCTTTTTCATCAATTGCCATGTCATATGCATTGCGAATGCCTTCGGCAAAAATGAAGGGCCGCACTTGCGTTGTATCCAGCGTTAATAAAAGATTTTCAGTTTCAACAGGAAAGCGGAAAATTTTTGAAGTCAGAATATTATCGCGCTGATTGGGATACAAGCCGCCATCGTCCTGTACTTCTCCGTGATCAGTTCTTGCTCCAGAATTCGCATAAATATATTTTTCATCAGCACTTATCTCAAGCGCATTCCATCCGTGGTCATAGATAGTTTTATTCGCAGGGTAATCAACGGTATGGAACACAACTTTCATCTGCGAAACAGTAGTGTCTTTAAAAGAGACACGCACCATTTGCCCTTTTGTGGTTTTATGAATTTTATCGGGAACATTGCCACACAGGAAAATGGAATTGCCTAGAAAAACAGCACCTTGCAATTGAGTAATGCCATGATCTTTTGCGGACAGCATTTCCTGCGACGCAGGCTCGTTGCTTTCAATATTTTTTATTCTGTACACACCGCCGTCCATCGTTGTGTACCATATTTCTTTTGTCACCGGATTTTGCAAAATGCGAATGCTGTTTGGTGCAGTCTTCATTACATATTTGATGGCAATGTCCGGCCGGAGTGCTTCCGGAACGCTTGTACCATCTTCTACTGTGCTTAATTTTCTTAGGTATGCAACAAGGCTCCACCTTTCTTCCCTGGATAAAACATCCTTAAATGACGGCATTGGCCCTTTACCTGTGCTCATCTTCCAAAACAACACGCCATCCGGTTCATTTTTTATTCGCGCGTCGTGGAAGTTTGCCGGCCTTTGATCCAATGATCGTCCTGCCGGCCCGTCTCCATTACCGGCTTTTCCGTGGCAGGAGCGACAATACAATGTGTACAGTTGGTGGCCTTTCAGTTCAACGTCGGATGTTATTGTGAACGGGCTTTTTAATGAAGATGCACTGTCCGGCGCGGTCCATATAGCAGACGATTTTTCTTGAGTTGAGTTGCAGGCGGCTAATACAAGAAGAAAAACAACGTAGGTGTTTTGCAATAAAAGGAAAAGTTTTTTGTAATAAGCAATCGTTGGTTGTTTCATTTTTTGAAACGCAGTTTTTTATGAGCCGACTACAAGAGAATTGACAATTGAAAGTTGAAAATTGACAATGAATCCAGAAACATCATTTGATACTTTTCGAACGTTTGTACCAAACATACAGGAGAGCAGCGGTCAATACCTTATGCGCCGGAATTGATTACATAATTATCATACACTCACCTTTGCTAATTCTTCTTTCAATCGCCTCGCAACAATTTTTTCTTCGCCGGATCTCATTACCCATGCGGTCATGCTGATGTGGTTATCTTCATTACCTACAATCTCAATTGATGGATCGCCCTTTCGCAAGTTTTCCTGCAGTTGTTTTGTCGTGATCTTTACTTTATTCGGATCCCATGTTACATGCAGCGTTGGCGTAACGTTTCCCAGCTGTGGTACTTTCACTTCCGTAGTAATTCCGTTAATGGGTTTCACTGCATTTTCAATCGTTGCAATACGTGCTTCCCATTCTTTCCATTCCTTATCATGATCGTAAGCAAGATAGTGTTCAAGCGCAACGTACATGCCGACGACCTCTTCTTTATTCACCTTCATGCCGCGGCCAATTGTTGACCCGCGTGGTGGCATGGATAAACGTGCAGCAGCAATAATATCTTTTTTGCCCATCAGCAAACCGGCGCTTTGTGGGCCTCTCATCGCTTTGCCGCCTGAAATGGCCACCCAGTGAAAGCCCATGTCATTAAACTTCCACAGATTCGATACCGGGGGAACATCAGCTGCAATGTCTATTGAAGTGGGAATGTTGTGTTTTTTTCCGAGCGCTATCCATTCTTCATGCATAATCTTTCCTTTGTCCGCTTCAATATTTAAGAAATGCAGCAAGGCAGTTTTTTCATTGATCGCCTTTTCTACATCATCAGCAGTTTCTACCTGCACAATTCTGCAACCAGTGTTGGTGAGTGCATGATTGTACCCAATATCATGTGCTTTCTGACAAATGACTTCGCTTTTCATTCCTGTTCCTTCTAGATGTGGAAGTGCCGCCACTTTCTTTTCATCCATGCCAGTAAGAATTCCTGCAAGCCCAAGTGTCATTGCCGAGAATGCGCCGGATGTTACAACGGCTGCTTCAGCTTTTGTCATTGCCGCGATTTTTTCTCCCACTTTATCCTGTAATTCATCGAGCAAACAAAATTCGTGTGAGGTAGAACGAATGGCCTCAACAACTTCATCCTGCATTAATGAACCTGTCATAAAAGTATAAGTGCCTGCAGCATTGATGAAGGTTCTTACGCCAAGTTCTTTAAACAGGTTTCTTTTCTTAACTTTTGAAGCAGCGTTGGTTGTTTCGAATGGAAGCAAAGCACCTGCTACCGTTCCTACAATTGGAACGAGCGATAGATTTCTGAGTAAATCTCTCCGCTTCATTTTTAAGGTTTATAAAATGATACAATAATTTATATGTAAGCCATGCAATCCATTTCAACCAGTGAATTGCCGGGAACACCACCTGCAGCTACCGCAACTGTTGTGCGCACAGGAGGATTCTTTCCGAAGCGGCCCTTAAACACTTCATTCATTCCCGCGTAATCCTTTATGTCGTTGAGAAACACACTCACCTTTAATACTTTCTCCATTGAGGAACCAGCTTTTACCAATTGTTCTTCCATTGATTTCAACACGTGATCCGTATGAGATTTTATATCGCCCTCAAAATGTGCGCCCTGACCCGCAATAAATATGAGATTGCCGAGTTTGGTTGATTGAGAAAATAAGGGAATATCCTGGTCGTAAACAATGCCATCCACTTCTTTTTCTTCGTTAGCATTTGTGTTTGCTTTTGCAACTAAACTTAAGCCGGAGACACCTACAATCGAGGCGAAAAGTTTTCTCAAAACAGATCTGCGTTGTGTTTGCATGGTTTAAAAAATTTTGTTCAGATAAGATAAACAAAAAAATCGGGAAAGAAGTATGTTAAAAAAAATGAATATTTCGATCAGGTTTAGAAAGCTTAAAGCCTAAAGCCACAAGCATAAAGCGACTGAAGCGAAGGTTTTTGAACCATATAAGTAAAAGCTCGGGCATGTCAACATTTCTTTGTAAACATGTGATAAAGCCCAAAAAGTAAAGCTGACCTAAGCGAAGTTTTTTAAACCATATAAGTCATATAAGGGCATATAAGACCTTATCCCCAAGGTTAATTCTGACTAGAGTAGTAAATGTCTATGCAACCTGATTGTGGCGTTCACCATTGACCATTCACTATTCACTAGTTGTATATAAGGCATATAAGGGAATATAAGTTTTTTCCGCTTCGCGGGACGGTCGCTCTGCTGAGCCTCCAGGCTGTTCAGTCTTACTATATCACCTGCGGCGATTGAGTACAAAACAAAGGGGACTTAAAGCAAAAGATGAACTTGAGGCTGAACCATGCGAAGGTTTTGAACCATATAAGGCATATCTAATCACCCGGCTCCCAAAGCTCAATCGCGTTCCCTTCCGGATCAAGGATATGAACGAATTTTCCGTAATCGTATGTTTTAATTTCGTCAACAATCGTTACGCCGTTACTCCTCAATTCATCAACCAGCGCTTCAATATTTTCAACGCGGTAATTGATCATGAAATCCTTTGTCGAAGGCTCAAAGGATTTGGTGTTGTCAGGGAATGGGCTCCATACCGTCGTGCCGTCTTTTTCAGGGTCATCTGCATCCTTCCAATTGAACATGGTTCCATAGTCGCTAACTGGGAAGCCGAGGTTTTTTGCATACCAGTCGTTTATCGCGGCAGTATCTTTGCATTTAAAAAATATGCCGCCAATCCCGGTAACTTTTTTCATACATGAAGATTTAAATAGTACCCTAATTTAGGCAAATATTCTTCAATATGCTATGTCGAAGAGCCTTGTATCGTTAATGATTTTTATGTTTTTTTTGTACGGGCTACGGTACTACTTTCATCATCCCTTGTGTCACTCACTTGTACGTTCTGTTCAATATTGAGCAATAGGATGCAATCTCCCTACATTATTCAACCAAACGGGGAGCTCACCCCTTCAATGCCTTAAATTGATTAGTTCTTTTTGTCCGGATCATGCTGAAAACAATAGCCGTTGGCAATCCTTGTCCTGTGTTCGCAGCGTTTGCCTGCTTTGGTAAAGCCTTTACATTGCACGGTATTTGATTCTCCTTTGGCCTTGTTTGTTGTAGAAGCGCCCAGTGTGGTGGCAGCCGGCGGATTGCATATTTTGCAAGGTTGAAGGCCTGCTTCAATAGCTTCTGATATTGTTAGCTTTTGAGATACATTGTTCACCATCCGGCAGTCCTCCAAATGATATTTCGAGCCGGAAGGCGTTTTGTAAACTGACTGGCTTTGCGCCGCGAAAGAGCATAGCAGGAAGATGATAATACTGAGTGTTTTCATAATTGCAGGGTAAAAAAACGGATACTTATTGCCGGTTGCATCGCTTTTATGCGGGTTAGCGCGCGAGTAAACGGTTGAAGTGCAAAATTATTTGAAAGAAGCACACACCGATTTTTTGCCGGCACATTTAAGGAATCGGTTATTATTTGTCAAGTTCCGGCGGCATAAAAGTTTCAGCGAGAAGTGTTTCTGGTTTTTCACATTTGCTGCCGCCTGGCTTGTTTTGCGACGTGAAAATAGCTGAACATCTATAACTATGGCTATTTTTACCATCAATCATCTTAAGACTAATATGCAGATAGAATCGCTCTTTTCCGCCTTCAATAAATACATTCCCCTGACTGATGAGGAAAAAGAGGCTCTGCGCGCATGCATATCCGAGCGCCATTTACGCCGCAGGCAGTTTCTTTTGCAGGAAGGTGAAATATGTAAACATTATACGTTTGTTGTGGAAGGATGTTTTAAAAAATTTCATGTTGATTCGAAAGGAGTGGAGCACAACCTGCAGTTTATCGCAGAGAATGATTGGATAACGGAGATTGATAGTGTTCACAATATTAAACCGAGCCGTGTGTTCATCGAGGCAATTGAGCCTTCAACAGTTTTGCAAATTGCACAGGGTGATTTATATCATTTACTATCTAACTATCAGAAGATGGAGCGTATTTTTCGCGTGATAATCGAGGACCGCTATGTCGCGCTCGAGCATCGCTTGTTACAAACCATCAGCGAAACTGCAGAGGAACGTTATCTTTCCTTTCTGGAACAATATCGCAGCCTGGCGCTACGCTTGCCCAATACCCAGATCGCTTCATATCTCGGCGTTACACCAGAATTCCTCTCTAAGATCAGGGGGAATCTCTCCAAGAAAACTTAAACAAGGTTAAGCCTTTTTCTTAAACTTGTTTATAGGTGCGGTTTCGTTCATTGGTTCAATTTTGGTGTAAGAAATAATTGAAACAATTTATTATGGAAGCAATTAACGCACAAAGGGAAGATTTCAAACAATTAGGTAAATTATATGAGCCGCATGCTAATGTAGAAGTGCATGCTGATCACGTAAATGGTGTAACCTCCCACTGGTTCATTCCCGCAGGGAAGCAAGATGGGCCTGTTGCCATCTACCTTCATGGCGGTGGCTACATAATGGGTGGTATCGAATCGCACAAAAACATGCTAACACACATTGCGGCATATCTCAACATTCGTATGTTGTTTGTAGAGTATAGGTTGGCTCCTGAATTTCCTTATCCTTACGGCGTGGAAGATGCGGTAGCCGTGTATGAACAACTGCTCAGTAAGGGTGAAGAAATCTTTATCATTGGCGATAGTGCAGGCGGCGGACTTACCGTTGCTGCAATTAAGCGCATGACCGCAAAGAACTTGCAATTGCCTGGGGCAGCTATACTTCTTTCTCCGTGGATTTATCTTGAGGCCAATACATCGTCTTACAATGTCAATCAGCACAACGATCCGGTCCTTAATCAGCAAGGCATAAAAGCATATGCAGACCTGTATCGCGGTTCGCGTTCTCTTGAGGAAGTGAGCTATAATGATCATTCATTGCAGCAATTTCCTCCTGTGCTAATTCTTGTTGGCTCTGGTGAAATATTGTTGGATGACAGCCGCAATTTTCATACATCAATCAGCAATATTCAACCTGATTCGGTATTATCTGTTCATAATGCAGCAACGCATGTCTGGTTGCTTAGCGATGTCCATTCCTTTCACGCGAAATTTGCACTGGCAGAAATAAGAGCCTTTTTAGGTTTATAAGCAACACGATATGGGTACAGGCGTAATTTTTAGCGCCTGTGCTATTTCCGTCCCAAGGCAACAATATTTATCCAGCGTGTAAAATTAATCTGACCTTTTTCTGAAATAATAAAAGAGTATTTTGTCTTTTATTATTTTGCTCATACATTTGCAAATCGAAAATGGCTTCTATCGTTCAATATCCTTTCGGAAATTGAATATTATGAACAAGCCAATAAATTCTGTTACGTCATCAACTTGTGGAATAGGCAATTGCTATTCTTTTTTTTACGAAACATAAAAGACATATTCATCTTTTATTATTATACCTGGCAAAATGAACAAAGAAAGAAAACTCTGGATAGGCTTCGCTCTTGTGATAGTGCTATCCTTCAGCGTGTTACTACACTATGGTTATGATATTTACCAGCAGTCGCCCCCAATTCCTGAAAAGGTTGTAACCAATGATGGGGTGACAGTGTTTACAGGGCAACAAATTAAGGACGGGCAAAACGTATGGCAAAGTATTGGCGGGCAGGAGGTAGGTTCTGTGTGGGGACATGGCGCTTATGTCGCCCCTGACTGGACTGCAGATTGGTTGCACAGGGAAGCCGTGTTTATGCTAAATGAATTTTCGCAAAAAGACTATCGTAAAAATTATGACGATCTCAATGCCGAGCAGCAGGCGGCCATGAAAATACGCTTGCAAAATGATGTAAGAAAGAACACATATAATAAAGCCGCCGACATAATTACCATTTCAAAGGAACGGCAGGCTGCTATAGATTATCTCTGCAATTATTATAAAGGATTATTTACAAACGCCCCGGAATTTGATCAGTTGAGAAAAGACTATGCCATTCCTAAAAACTCTATCCAGTCTGCTGAGCGTATGCAACAGATGAGCGCGTTTTTCTTTTGGGCAACCTGGGCAACGGTAACGGAACGTCCCGGAGCAAAAGTGTCCTATACGCATAACTGGCCATCAGAAGAATTGGTTGGTAATATTGCCACACGAGACTTGCTCGTATGGTCCGGCGTTAGCATCATTGTGCTGTTGTTTTTTGTAGGCGTTATGGTATTTTATTATGTAAAATCAGGTGAAGGAGAGCAGCTGCCTTTGCCGGCGCAAGACCCGCTGGTACGGCAAAAAATTACACCTTCTATGCGGTTAGTGAAAAAATATTTCTGGGTTGTGAGCTTGTTGATGTTTGTGCAGATGGCACTTGGTGTAGTAACTGCGCATTATGGGGTAGAAGGTAACGGCCTGTACGGCATCCCGCTTGATAAAATACTTCCCTACTCGGTTACACGCACATGGCATACACAATTGGCTATCTTCTGGATTGCCACAGCATGGCTGGCTACAGGTTTATACATCGCGCCCGCGCTGTCAGGGAGAGATCCTAAATTTCAAAAATTTGGTGTGAACTTTTTGTTCATCGCGCTCCTGATTATAGTTGCAGGTTCTATGATTGGCCAGTGGCTTGGCGTAATGCAAAAATTAAACCTGGTAAATAATTTCTGGTTTGGCCATCAGGGATATGAATATGTGGACCTCGGCCGTTTCTGGCAATTGTTTCTTTTCGTCGGGCTGTTTGTGTGGCTCACTTTGATGATACGCCCGCTGATTCCAGTGCTGAGACAGAAAGGCGAAGAAAAAAATCTTATCGTAATGTTCCTGATCTCCTGTGCTGCTATTGCCATGTTTTATGGCGCAGGGCTCATGTGGGGAAGGCACACCAATCTTGCAGTGGCCGAATACTGGAGATGGTGGGTAGTGCATCTTTGGGTAGAAGGCTTTTTTGAAGTGTTTGCAACTGTTGTGCTCGCATTTCTTTTTGTACGCCTCGGTTTATTGAAATCGAAATCTGCCGTGCTCAGTGTGCTTGCATCTACCATTATTTTCCTTGCCGGCGGAATTATCGGCACATTTCACCATCTGTATTTTACCGGCACACCCAAAGCAGTAATGGCTTTAGGCGCCACTTTCAGCGCATTGGAAGTAGTGCCACTAACACTAATCGCCTTTGAAGCTTATCACAACTATAAGCTTTCAAAAGCTACACCATGGTTGTCAGATTATAAGTGGCCCATTTATTTTATGGTTGCAGTAGCTTTCTGGAATTTCCTTGGTGCGGGCATCTTTGGGTTCATCATTAATCCGCCAATTGCACTGTATTATGTGCAGGGCCTGAACACAACACCGCTTCATGGGCATACCGCTTTATTTGGGGTGTATGGGATGCTGGGCATTGGATTGATGTTGTTTGTATTGCGCAGCCTTTACAGAAATGTTCAATGGAACAACAGGCTGCTGCGTGTAACGTTCTGGTCGCTTAACCTTGGGTTGCTGCTGATGGCGTTGCTAAGCCTTTTGCCAGTAGGCATTTGGCAGGCCTGGGAAAGCATCGAGCATGGAATGTGGTATGCACGCTCCGCTGAATTAATGCAGCAGCCGGCTATGGTGAAATTGAAGTGGATGCGGACCATCGGTGATATTATATTCGCAGTAGGCATTGTAACTTCAGGGTGGTTTGTGTTCGACCTTACATTGCGCCACAAGATTGTAAAGCAAACTATAAAAGAACCCGTTGAACAGTATTAAATAAATTGAATCTCTTAGCAAGCATGATGTGTGGATTTTAAATATAAATAGCCGGTTGTATAGCCGGCTATTTTCATTTTGAAAAGATGTAGACCTAACCTTTCTTTATTTCGATGTCTCTGTAGATAATTTCCAGTCCGGACGAATATAGTGGCACGTGTACCCGTAAGGATTTTTTTGAAGATAGTCCTGATGCTCTTCTTCTGCATCCCAGAAATCAGAAGCCGGTGCCACTTCCGTAACAATTGGTTTTTCGTATAGATGCGCTGCGTTCAATTCCTTAATCAGGTCTTCTGCTGTAATTTTTTGCTCCTCTTTAAGGTAAAAGATTGCGGAACGATAGGATGTTCCTCTGTCGTTTCCCTGCCTGTTTAATGTTGTGGGATCATGGATCTGAAAGAAGAACTCAAGCAATTTGCGATAAGATAACTTATCAGAATCAAATGTGATCTTTATTCCTTCTGCGTGAGAACCGTGGTTGCGATATGTGGCGTTTGGAACATCGCCGCCCGTATAACCAACCCGGGTTTTAGTTACGCCGGGGAGTGCCCGTATTAACTCTTCCACACCCCAGAAACAACCTCCGGCTAAAATTGCGGTTTGCATTGCCATATAATACTTATTTGTTTATTAATCCCGCACTATCTGTGCCAAAGGTTACAATGTCATTTCAACATTATTCTTTTTGAAAAATGCGGCAAATCTGTCACATTGTTAGGCTGCCCTCATCTCGCAACATCCTCAAAATTGAGATTATGTCGTATTTTGAAGGACCTTTACATTTGCAGATTGCCTGAAAAACGAAAGTTTTATTCATCTTTTCAAATTAATTACAGTATTAATTTTGAATGCTTATGACCACTTCATTTCAAACATATCTTCGAGCAAACACTGATCTGGACGATCAGGACATTGAGCGGGTTTGTGAAGCAGCAATGTCAAGATCTCTTCATCGCAATGAATTATTATTACAACAGGGACATGTGTGCCGGCACAAAATATTTGTTGTAAATGGTTTGTTGCGCAATTATGGAATTGTTGAGGATGGAAGCGAGCACATACTACAGTTTTCCCCTGAGCATAGCTGGACACTGGATGTGGAAAGTTATGATAAACAGACACCTTCCCAATTTAATATAGCAGCAGTGGAGCGAAGCGAAATATTGCTTTGGACAAAAGCTGATTTTGATTTTTTACTGGCAGATGTACCAGGATTGAAAGCGCTTTCCCAACAACTCATCTCGCGCAATATTTATAACAGCCGCCAAAGGTTGTTGACAGCATTAAGTGCAACGCCGGAAGAAAAATATGAGGATTTTGTGCGTAGTTTCCCTGAGCTGCTTTCGAGGCTTCCCTTACACATGATTGCGTCCTATCTTGGCATTTCGCTAAAGACGCTTACACGCATCCGCCATGCTCAGATTTACCGCTAGTTGTAACTAAACAAAAGATATCTCATCGATTTTATGGAAAAAAAAGAAATGATTCTTCGCAATTTTGATGAAATCAGAAGACGAAGTATTACGCTTTGGAAAGGGCTTCCGCAGGCGTATTATAACTGGAAACCGGACGGGGATGCTATGAGTGCTATCCAAATGATCAGGCATGTATTGCAGGCTGATTATGGTTGGAATATTATCGTCACCAGAGGTGATATGGCAAACTACAAAACTCCATGGGAGGGAAGGCTTTATCAAAGTGTAAATGACGAGATCGCATTTGCTGAACCCTATCGGCAAACTTTTTTGGAAAGTGTAAATCGTTTCTCCGAACAGGAGCTCTCTGAAACCGAAATCATTCATCCCGGAAACGGAAGTAAGAAAATATTGGGTGATTACCTGTTGCGGATCGGTTATCACGAATCTGTTCATGCCGGACAGTTTTTATCTTATTTAAGAAAAATGAAAGTAGACCGTCCGTTTATCTGGGACTGAGAAAAATAGAAAGCGAAACAAATACCCTTAAAAAAAGATGGCATCCCATTTGATTTTTCAACGAGGAATGCTTGGTATCAGGATGTTCTAATCCGGATAATATCAGGGTTTCTTTTTAGTAATGCTCATTGTGAGCATTGGCCCTTCTGCGTTAGTAAATTATGGTCAAATGACCAGCTTTTGCTTCATGCATTGTCTCAATTTTGTTATTCATAAAATTAAGTCATTCATATGCGTGTATTTGTAACTGGAGCTTCAGGATTTGTTGGCTCCGCTATCGTTCATGAACTTTTGCAGGCCGGCCACCAGGTACTCGGATTGGCTAGATCTGACAGTGCTGCAGAAGCATTGAGTAAAGCTGGCGCAGATGTTCACCGTGGCAATCTGGAAGATCTTGAAAGTCTCCAAAAAGGAACGGAGGGTTGCGATGCCGTGATCCATACAGCTTTTAACCATGATTTCAGCCGCTTTAAACAGAATTGTGAAGATGATCGAAAAGTAATCATAGCGCTAGGTGAAGCGCTTAAAGGTTCGAACCGCCCGTTAGTGATTACATCCGGTGTTGGTTTACTCAATTATGGCAGGCCAGCGACGGAGGATGATAAGCCGCTCAGTTCAGACGTGATTCCACGGGCAGCTTCCGAAGAAGCAGCAAGCACGGTCAATGAGCAAGGTATACAAAGTTACATTGTCAGGCTACCGCCTACTGTTCATGGTAAAGGTGATCATGGTTTTGTTCCAATGGTTATCGGCATGGCAAAAGAAAAAGGTGAATCGGTTTACATTGGGGAAGGCAATAATCAATGGGCCGCGGTTCATCGTTTTGATGCTGCAGTGTTATATCGCCTGATCATTGAAAAACAACCGGCACAAAGAGTATTTCATGCCGTTGCTGAAGAAGGTATTCCATTCAGGATAATCGCAACCGCTATTGGAGAAGGATTGCATTTACCAACAGTAAGCAAAGAAGGCAAAGACGCGGAAGAGCATTTCGGCTGGTTTACACATTTTGCTAAGATTGACTGTGAAGCATCCAGTGAGCAAACACGTTTAGCGGTAGGTTGGGAGCCAACTCAGCCGGGATTGCTGAACGAGCTGGTTCCGGGTATATATTTTTAAATTTTTATGTAAAGTCCAAAACTTAAAATGACGGCAACAGGTTTACGTATTGAGCTTTTATTTCAACTGTTTTGAAATTTGAAATACTGCGATTATTTCATAGTTTCCTTGGTTAATACCAACCAACGAAACTATGTACCGACTAATTGCAATTCTTTTTTGCCTTTTATTTTCTGGCGCAGTCATTTCACAAAACAATAGTGACGCCGTTCAAACAGTTTTCAGCAGCTTAATCTTTCCGCCTCAACCCCAACATGCACATGGCAGCAGTCTTGTAAGCCTGCCGAACGGAGACGTACTGGCTGCGTGGTTCCAGGGCAGCGGCGAACGTACCGCAGACGATGTAAGAATAATGGGAGCCCGCTTGCGCAAGGGATCAAAAACATGGTCTGCACCTTTTGTTATGGCTGATACTTACGGGCTGCCGGATTGCAACCCTGTATTATTTCTCAATAATCACAATAAACTCTTTCTCGTGTGGATCGCTGTGCAGGCACACGGTTGGGAACATTCTTTGCTGAGGTGCCGTACATCTGTTAATTATTCTGACAGCATTTCGCCCGTTTGGAACTGGCAGGATAATATTTTGCTTGCACCAACAGATAGCTTTGCTGTAGAAACAGCCACCAAATTTAAACAGCTACCAAAAAGTGGACATGGAACAGCGTCTTATGCACGGTCTTACGATGAAATGATTATTGAAGCCAGCAAAGATTTTGGTAAAAGAAGCACAGGCTGGATGACCAGGATACCGCCGCTTAAATTGGCTAATGGCAGAATTTTGTTGCCATTATATTCAGATGGTTTCAACATGTCGTTAACCGCAATTTCTGATGATGATGGAGATACCTGGCGCGCAAGCCTTCCCATGGTTGGGCGGGGCAATGTGCAACCTGCGCTTGTGCAGGATAAGGCTGGAAATATTGTTGCATACATGCGTGATAACGGCGATGCGCCTCCACGTGTTCAGATCAGTAGATCTTCTGATAACGGGCAAAGCTGGTCGGCCGCCCAGAAATCAGATATTCCGAACACAGCAAGCGTAGAATTACTGAAACTCAAAGATGATCGCTGGGTATTTGTTGGCAATGATGAAACAGATGGTAGATACAGGTTAAGCCTCTATGTATCAGATGATGAAGGAAAAACATGGCGCTGGAAAAAAACGTTGGAGAATGTACCAAAAGATGGCGGCAGCTTTTCTTATCCTTGTTTAATTCAATCAAACGATGGGCTTCTTCACATCAGCTATTCTCATTCGCTAGGCAAATCGGGTGAGTCGATAAAATATGTTGTTGTAGATCCTGCAAGTATTAAATAACGATGATCAAAAGTGGAAGCTGGTTCGTTCTGAGCCTGATATGATTGTTTGTCAAAAAATACTTTTTGCAAGAGGTGGGATGCCTTCTGCCTGAAAACGGCTGGCCGTATTTTTGACCTCTTTTCAAGCTATTAATGCCATGACGTACCAATAGCCTATAGAGCATGGTATTCGCTTTTTTGCCAAATATTTTTTATATTAGGTATCATAAGGTTGCTGATATGAACACACATGCTTCTAACGAGCCGGCAAATAACCGCAGTGCTGCTGCAAATTTGGTGATGCAACGGGAACATGAGGATGCTGAGTCGCAATTTTCAGAAGATGGCGCTAAAGTTACCACGCAAAGAAAAGCGCACGATAGATTTAACGGCAATCCACATGCAAAACAGTTGATGGCCTTACAGGCTATGGCAAATAACAGCAAACCCGTAAAGCAGTTACAGGCATACCAGGCTATGGCCGATCAGCACGCTCGCACAGTAGTGCAACCCAAAAGAGAGAACTCAGGCCTGCCTGGAGATTTACAAGCCGGCATAGAAAATCTTTCCGGTTATTCCATGGATGATGTAAATGTGCATTATGGCTCAGACAAGCCTGCTCAAATAGATGCGCTCGCCTACGCGCAGGGTACTGATATTCATATTGCTCCCGGCCAGGAAAAACATTTACCTCATGAAGCCTGGCATGTTGTTCAGCAAAAGCAGGGCCGTGTAAAGCCTACAATGCAGATGAAAGGCAATGTACAGGTAAATGATGATGCGGGATTGGAAGAAGAAGCAGATATTATGGGAGCAAAGGCGTTAAGTGTAAAGCCGTCGCCCGAAAATCAAATTCAAACGCTTTCTAATGCGGCAGCAGATAAAGCAACACCTGTTCAGCGAGTGAAAGGTGGCATGGAATATACCGAACATGGCGGCACGGAACTTCATCAATGGCAGCCATCCGCAGTGGTTGGCCTTGCTGCGCACAATGCAGCACCGGTGGCAAGAAGCATTGTTGGTTCTTACGTTACATTCTATGCTGTACCGATGGGTACTTATGACAATGCCGAGGCAGATAATGGCGATTACGTAGCATTACGGGCCGGCTTGCTCAGGCTGGAAAATGATGTGGAGTCCGCAGAATGGATCATTGAGCGGCATGGAACTGATTATACAAAAGATAGCTTTATACGTAGAATGGGAGAGGATTGGGTAGGACTTTGGGCGAGACGCCAAGCCCTTGATCAGGCTGTTACCGCCGTGCAGGGCCTCAACGCTGGCAGCCAGATTGTATTTCAGGAAGGATATAGATCCGCCAATCTTACCGAGGCATCTAACGAGCGGGTTTTTGTTTATCATCCGCAGGGATCCATAGGTTCTGTTCAGATCACATTAGGGTATAAGGGTAGCTCCACGATAGAGAATGTTGCGTTGAGCAATGTTTCTAAATATTTGCCCGGAAGGGGTGACGATCAGGATGTCCGAAGGGAGCGTGTAGGTGGAACCAAGGTGGGTACATCAATTGTTGATAAGCTGAGTGCTGACAATCAGTGGATAAATGCAAAGCGGCTCCATGCTTCTTTAATGACTGATATGACGGCTATAGAACCAGGCGTATTTGGCGATGTCTTTAGCACATCACAATTAGCAACAGTGCAGTTAATGGTAATGATGGATACTATGGCCAGGCTGGCTACAAATGATGCTGGTTTAGTAGGGCAATCCAGTGGCAAAAATATTCAACGTTTCTTCCCTAAGTCTGCTCGCGACAACTATGTAAGGGAAATGCTTGCGGGCAACGTAAGTGATCCACGCATGGCTACCATTCGTGCAAGACTCACTGGTGCCATTGCGGCAAGTACAGCCAAGTTCTATGCTGCGCTCGATGCTATTAAGCTACCTATAGGCGCGTATGAGGAAGCAACAGGTGATCAGACAGCAGCTAATTTGGGACACAGTATTATGGGGTCAATTGGCGCAATCAGGACAGGGCATGAAGACACACTCAAGGATTTGCTGCTTGATACACAACCTAATTTCATTGCTACTGCACAAGATATTATTAAAGCATATACCGATACATCTGCCAATAGCGACGAGCAACACAGGGGAAACAATCCCGGTAATGGATTCGAATACCTGATTTCAGGAAAAGCACCACATATTGTAGCCAGGGGTAACGGAGCTGTATTTGAAGATCGCGACGAGGTTACTGTATCAGGTGCGCATCTGGGAACCTGGCAGGAGGATAATCCGGTTCGTATGGCAATTGTTTCTTTGTTGAGAGGAGCGGAATAGAAAGAATTCTTTTAGTATCATTATTCTCCCCAGGCGGTAATTACAATTGATCTTGGCCCTCCATAGTTTCTGTGTTCACACAAATAAATTCCTTGCCATATACCCAATGCAAGCCTGCCCTGACGAATGGGAATTAATACAGAACAGCCCAGCAATGCTGATTTCAGATGTGCAGGCATGTCATCGGGCCCTTCGTCGTTATGCTGGTAGTCAGGATCATTTTCCGGCACAACTTTATCAAAATACATTTCAAAATCTTTCCGCACGGTTGGGTCAGCATTTTCGTTTATGGTAAGCGAAGCGCTTGTGTGTTTGATAAACACCTGGCACATGCCGGTTGTTAGTTGCGCTATTTGTGGTAGCGCCTGCAGTACTTCCTGCGTAATAATGTGATAACCTCTTTTGCGCTCTTTAAGGCGAACCTCTTGCTGAAACATTTTCATATATGCGAATGTACAATCTAGTGTACTAAAAGAAGGGTCTACAAATGTCTTTCCGGTTTTTTCAGCTATCAGGAATTTTTTTTCGCTATTCTCCTTTGAGTGCATCGTTTACATACGCTATTTGTATTTCGTTTTCAGCTTTGTTGAGTGATTGCTCTTTATTGGCCGTTTTGTAGCTTAAAATTTTACTTAAAAGCCGGTTTACGTCAGGCTTCACAGTCGGATCGAAAATTGTCAGTTCATCACGATAGTTCAAAACGTTGTCTATACCTTTTTTGAAATGTTCGGTATTGTTGACACGGCAAAGAAATGTGGTGTAATTCATCATAGCAATGTATTTTTCATTTGCATCAGCTTCATTGGTAAAGCGTGTGGTCATTTCTTCAAAGTCTGCATCACCCATTGTTCTGGCCTCTATGTTTCTTACTGCAATTTTCAACCGCCACTTTGCATCGTTTTTTAACATCGGAACAAGCGCCTCTGCTCTTTTTGCGTCAAGTGAGTCAATAGCTTTCAGGGAAGAGCCTGCAAGGGCGTAAGAAGAATCTTTTACACCTTTTTCGTATACATACAGGTATTTTTTATCCTTTGTTTTTGCCAGTACATCAACAGCCCGGCCACGCACAAATTTGTTTGAATCGCTCAACGCAATCTGCTCTATTGTGCTGTTCATTTCTGTATCCAGTACTGTGTCAACAAGCTTTTCAAGCGTAATTCGCCTGATGCCTGCATACGGGTCCCTCAATGCAGATTTTAGCAAGGCAAATGCAGCGGGTTCGTTTTTGTGTGCTGATGCATAATCAATGGTTTCCCTTCTGTCAATATATGTTCTTGCATTGTTGTATTGAAACGCAAATTCTTCAACTGTTTTTTGATCTGTCTTGTCCCACAATAAAATTTTATCGCCATCTACATTTATTAAATCCGGCTTGCGGGTTGTATTAAATGTAAATGAGTCAGACCTGTTGGTCATCCATACTGTATATCGTTTTTTGTTTGCGCCTTCGTAAATATCGATGTCAAGCGGTAGTTTGTAGGTTGTTGGCCCCTGCTGTTGTTGTTTGATAAATACAGAAGCCAGGTGTTTCGTTTCGTCATAGCTATAACTTATTTCCACTTCCGGATGACCGTTGGCAAAGAACCATTGATCCCAGAACCAGTTCAAATCGGTGCCGGTAATGGTTTCGAACGAGAGTTGAAGTTTTCGGGCGGTTCCGGTTCCGAACTTGTTAACGGTAAGATAGTGGTTAAGCGAACGGAAAAAAGCACTATCGCCAACTAAATGACGAAGCATGTGTAAAACGCTGCCTCCTTTGTTATAGCTCACTGCATTAAAAAGCTGGTCAGCATCCGGATAATAAAATCTGATAAGAGGTTTATCGGTTGCATTAATGGAAATATAGTCCTGCAAATAATTGTAACGTGCCTCGTCCGCCACTTCTGCACCGTTGTGGTATTCATACCATAATATTTCGCCATAATTGCCGAAACCTTCATTCATGGTTAAATTACTCCAGCTTTCTGTAGTAACCAGGTCACCAAACCATTGATGGAAAAGTTCGTGAGCTATTGTATTTTCCCAGAAGTTTCCATCTGAAAGGTCTCGTGCATTTAGCTGAATACCGCTGCTGAATACTGTTGATGAAGTATTTTCCATTCCCCCACCTTTAAGGTTACGTGCTGTTATTTGTGTATACTTGTTCCAGGGGAAATCTATACCGGTAATCCTCGAGAAAAATGCAATCATTTCGGGTGTTTTGCCAAATATCCGGCGTGCTACAGATGAATATTCTTTTTCTACATAGTAGCTTACTTCCTTGTCCTTATAACTGTCTTTTATAACAGCATATTCGCCCACTCCCATAAACATCAGGTATGGAGCGTGGGGAAGTTCCATGCTCCAGTGGTCAGTTCTTGTGCCGTCACTATTTGTTTTTTGATCTGCAAGTTTGCCGTTGCTTACCGTTAAATATTTTTGAGGAACCGTAAGGTAAAAATCCTGGGTTGTCTTCTGATTGGGTTTGTCAATGATCGGGATCCAGTTAGAATTAAATTCAGGTTCACCTTGTGTCCATATCTGTGTGGGCGCACCAGGCGTTTTGCCTTTCGGGTTAATAAAATAAATTCCATTTGTGTTTATTATATCACTGGCCTCTTTTTTAGCCTCAGCAGGCGTTGTAATGTAGCTGATGAATACAGTATAATTGGTTTTGGCATCATAGGTCTTATCCAGCGAAATATGCAACGCAAGGCTGTCATAACTATATTTTAACGGCATCCTTTTTTCATTGACAAAAAGGCTCACTTCGAGAATGCTCATATATTTTGCGTCAAGATCGAGGGTGTTGGTTGAATAGAAGTGCGGATGTAGTGTAACCCATGCTTGTCCTGCCATTTGCGATTTTTCATAATCAAACTTCGCTTCCAGCTTAATGTGAACAAGGTCATTGTTTTTTGTCTCAACAGCGCGGTATTGCTTTTTCCAGGAACTGTCTGGTGAAGTTTTTTGCGCGAAACTGATCAATGGAAGGCAGAAGAGGTAAAGCAGCAATGTTTTTTTCATAAAGTGTTTTTTACGGTAGTAAAGAGTTCAGCCTGATACGGCCGGCAAAAGCACAAGCAACAGGTATTGGGTGGTGCTTAGGTATCATCTACGGATCTTGGGGCCGATTCAGAAAATTCGAAAAAATATTCGGATCATGCAATAGCTATTTATAGTCATGTTTTTTATTCTTGAAAGGGCTTGTGTGGATGCTGAAACTGCTTGAAGTGGAGGAGAATATTTTCAGTTTCGAAATGATGTAACCCATTTCTGCACAGCGTTTGAACTTGACGGGACAGTTCGAATGAGCCTTCATTCGATTCCGCTAATCGATTAAAATAGCATGTGAAGGTTAATCATATTTTAAGGCCAGATTCCCGTTGTTTTTCGAATGGTGAATTTGATCAGTAACGTAATACGAATCATTTTAAAGGCCTTGCAAAGTAAACAGCTAGTTAAAGATTTTTTTCTAAACACACACTGTTTTCAATTCCTTCATACTGGCCATAGTTGGGAATGATGGTATAATTATTTTTTGTGTAAAGCTGAATAGCTTCGGGTTGCTTTTTGCCTGTTTCTAAAATGCATTTGTGGTATCCCAGTTCTTTCGCCCAGTCTTCTAACGATCTTAGAATAAGGCTTGCGAATCCCTTGCCCCGTTTGCCTGGTAAAACATACATTCGTTTTACTTCCATTATTTTATCTGTATATTCCTTAACGGCTCCGCACGCAACCGGCGTCTTTTCTTCATAGCCAACAATCGCATGTTTTATCATGTCAATCTTATTGAATTGATGGTAGAAAGAATGATCTGCTCCATCTCTTATCGCAAGGTCATTATCAAGTTCGCGAACGAGTTCAATGAAATCCGCGTCTGCAGAATTTGTTCTTTTAATCGTGAGCAAATGGGTGAATTTTAAATTTGAAAGATTGTATCCTCTTCAAATATACTTTATTTATGTGCCCTTAGTCAGTTACTGTTGTGGATCCAATATGTAAGGGCTTAAACACAGGTAATGCTTTTCAAAAAGCAGAAAAGCATTACCTGTGTGTTGTGTTTGCTTCCTATTCTGTTCTTAAGCTCCTTACCGGGTTAGCCAATGCAGCCTTTATTGTTTGCAAGCTGATCGTGATCAGAGCAATCGTTAAAGCGCCAAAAGAAGAGATGATAAACAACCAGGCAGACAATGCAGCCCTGTACTGAAAATTTTCCATCCATTGATGCATAAAATAGTAGGATACAGGTACTGAAATCAATAATGAAATGCCAACAAGCAGCATAAATTCGGCCGAAAGCAATTTCCAGAGCCTTACTGTTGAAGCGCCCAGTACTTTTCGTACGCCAATTTCTTTTGTGCGCTGTTCGGCAGTAAAGGTGGCCAGGCCAAATAAGCCGAGGCTAGAGATGAAAATAGCAAGTGCAGCAAAAAATCCCGCCAGTTTGCTGATTCTTACCTCGGCTGCAAACTTCTGCGCATATTCTTCATCCGCAAACTGATAGTCGAACGGTGCCGTAGGAACCAGTTTTTTCATGGCTGCCTCAATTGCTGGTAAAGCAACACTCATGGCAACAGTGGGTTTGACTTTTATAATCATCCAGTTTACCCCGCCGTTATTGCCTTTCTGATAGTATAGAACTGGTTTGGTTGGTTCATAGGGAGATTCCACCAGCATGTCTTTTACAACCCCAACAATATGGTATTGGATCACTTTTGAGTTATCCATCCACCAGGTCCATGTTACTTCTTTACCGATCGGATCTGTTATGCCCATATCCTTCATGGCAGATTCATTGATGATGAGTGCCGATGAATCTGTGGCAAAATCTCGTGAAAAATCCCTGCCCTGTATTACCTTCCATCCAACGGTTTTGCCATAATCTGTAGAGATTGCTAATGTTCCATAATTCTGTTCTTTATTAGCATCGCGCCCCTGCCAGTCAAATCCGCCGTTATTGGATGCAAGCTCGGTAACCCTGCCCATCGATTCTGCAAAATCAGCAACCACATTGGTTCTTAATAACTCATCTCTAAACAGGTCATAATTGCCATAAAAATCTTTAGAACGCATGTTGATCATAATCAAACCATCGCGTGAATAACCAACGGGCCTGTCTTTTGCATGCTGAACCTGCCTCATAATAATGATGGTGCAGTTGATCAGCGCAACTGAAATAGCAAACTGAAATACTACGAGCACTTTTCTGGGGATAGCAGCTTCAGGGCCCGGGCGCCAGGCGCCCTTTAAAGCTTTCAATGGCTTGAAAGAAGAAAGATACAATGCCGGGTAACTGCCGGCGACAATTCCTGTTGCCAATATAAAACAAAGGCTTGCACCCCAGAAGAACGGATTGCCCCAGGGGATGTGCATGTCTTTGCCTGAAAGCTGGTTGAACCAGCCGAGTGATGCGATAGTTAAAAGCATGGCAAACAAAAAAGCAATCGATACAATAATCAAGGATTCGCTAAAGAATTGCAGGACTAATTGTTTGCGCATCGAGCCGATGGCTTTTCGGATGCCTACTTCTTTTGCCCTTTTTTCAGAACGCGCTGTGCTGAGGTTCATAAAATTGATACAGGCAAGTAGTAACACAAAAACGCCTATTAATGAAACGAGCCACACCATGCGCTTTACCGACGAGTCTTTGTTGCCTCTGCGGTCGTTACCTTCAAGATGCCATTTGGGCATCGGGTCAAGCACTACCTTCGGATCCATAGCAAGCTCCTGCCGGTAGTTATCATCATCTACATTTTTGATGTGTTCGATTTCTATATGTTGAATTTGATTGGCGACGGATTCGAATGTTGCACCGGGTTTAATCTCCACGAATAATTTCATGAAATGATTCATCCAGTCATTTACTGCTCGTTTTTGTATCCAGTCATTTTCGGTTACCCATAAATCAAAGGGTGATATGAATTTGGTCTTGGTGAGCTCTGTGTTCAGCGGTAGGTCTTCAAATACGCCGGTAACGGTAACGTTGGTTTTACTGTTGATTAGTATTGTTTTTCCGATCGGGTCCGCATTGCCAAAAAGCGCTTCAGCTGTTGATGCAGACAGAAGAATGGAATGCATGTTGCGAAGGCCGTTTCTGCTGCCCTTCACCATTTTTAAGGTAAACATGTTGGGGGCCTCTTCATCCATATAACGGCCAACGCGCGATACTTTTTGCTCTCCGGCTGCAAGAATAGATTCGCCGCCGGCTGTGGCTCTTACAATACGATTAAAATTATTCTTGTAATTGGTTCTTATCTCATTCGCTAAGGGGTAAGAGAGTGTTGAACTGATAAAAGAACCGTGGATTTTATGTGTTCCCGTATAGCTCACTTTAGCGATACGCTGGTAGTTGGCGTGATAGGTGTCAAAAGTCAGTTCATCATGCAGCCATAATCCTGTAAGTATGGCTACTGCAATGCCAACGCTTAAGCCACCAATATTAATGATGGTAGCAATTTTGTTTTTCAGCAGGTTTCTGAAAGCAATCTTGAGATAGTTTTTGATCATCTCCAATGTTTTAGCGGTGAAAGTTTCGGTGGTTCTGAAACGCAGGAGTAGAAAAAAAGTTACAGTCGTTTTTTTATTCTTTGCAAGAAATGTTTTCCGGAAATGATGGGGCTATAATACCGGGAACCTTCCTTTTGAAAAAGAGCTAATCATGTATGAGAAAAAATATGTAAGTTTCAAGTTCAAACTAATTCGTATGAGTAAACGGTTGCTGCTGGCCCTGGGAATATTTTGCGCATTAGCTGCTGTTGCACAAAGAAGCATAGAATACCCCGTAAAAGCCGGTGAAATACCCGATAAGGCATTGCCGGTTGAAGCGCGGTACGTATTGCCTGCATTTCAGGAGGGTACAGCCATGTTTAAAAATAAAACTTCGAACACAAGGTTGTTCAATTTTAATATCCTGTTGAACGAGATGCATTTTATTAGCGATAGTGGAGATACTTTGGCGATTGCAGAACCCGGCATGCTTGATTTTGTGAAGATTGATTCGTTATACTTCTACTACGATAATATGTATCTGCAAAAAATAGAAATTCATAACGATTTTAAGTTAGCCAGGAAGCAAGGCATGGTGCAATTGCTTGATAAGAAAAAAGGCGCCTATGACATGTCTACGGGTACTTCGTCAATAGATGCATATCAAATGGTAGTAACGGATAATAGCCAGTTGTATAAGTTGGAGGTTAAGAAGGATTTGTTATTTAAAAAACTAGAGACATTGTATATCGGTGATAAGTACAACCGTTTTTTAAAAGCATCCCGGAAGGCTTTTAATACCTATTTTGATGAACGGAAAGTATCAGCCTACCTCAAGAGCAATAAAGTCAATTTCAACGACGGAAAAGGGGTGAAAGAACTTTTTGAGTATTGCGCGACGAACACAGATCGTTAATAAAACTTCCTTATTGCGTTCGGAGTACTACACGACTTTGCGGTAATTCTTCAAACACTTATCTTTATTTCTTTCTTCAACAAAACACAGACATGAATAGGAAAAGAATTATTGCATGTTTTATATGCAGTGTGGGCCTTGGCCTTACATCCAATAGCGTAAGCGCGCAGGTTGCAGCTATTAAAACGGAAACGGTTAAAGGCGGATCACTTATTGGAAGATGGGACATTACTGTTAATGAAAATGGTAAAGATCAGCCATCCTGGCTGGAAGTAGAGCTTTCCGGTTTTCGCACGTTGGTGGGCCGCTTTGTAAGTAACAGTGGAAGCGCAAGGCCGGTATCGAAGGTGAACTATGATAACGGCAAATTTAGTTTTGCTATTCCGCCACAATGGGAACAGGAAGACCGTGATTTATCGCTTGAAGGTGAAGTTACAGCGTCAGGTATTAGCGGTACCATTCATACAAGCGGCGGGAAGGACTATAGTTTTACAGGCGTAAAAGCACCTGATTTAAAAAGAGCATCTTCGCCGGTATGGGGAAGCCCTGTTAAGTTGTTCAATGGAAAGGACCTTACGGGATGGAAAGCTGTTGGCGAGAAGAACCAGTGGATTGTAAAAGATGGTATATTAACCAGTCCGCATTCCGGAGCGAATTTAATTTCAGAGCAAACGTTTAATGATTTTAAACTGCATGTTGAATTCCGTTACCAGAAAGGCAGCAACAGCGGTGTGTACCTGAGGGGGCGCTATGAAACGCAGATTATTGATAATCCAAAGACCGATCATCCAAACAGCCACTTATTTGCCGGCATCTACGGTTTCCTCGTTCCGAGTGAAATGGCAGTTGGCAACCCCGGTGAATGGCAAACTTTTGATATAACACTGGTTGGCCGTATGGTAACCATTGTTGCAAACGGAAAAACGGTTATTAGTAACCAGGAGATACCGGGCATTACCGGCGGCGCATTGGATAGCAAAGAAGGTGAACCAGGCCCGATTTATTTCCAGGGCGACCACGGGCCAATAGAATTCAGAAATATTACGATCACACCAGCTAAGTAAAGTTTTATTTTATTTGAACCATATAAGGCATATAAGAATGTGTAAGTTTTTATGCTTTATATGGTTTATTTTTTGGGGAAAAGGACATCTGGTGAATAGTGAATAGTGAATAGTGAATGGTCAATGGTGAAGGACACAAACTGGTTGATTAAATATAAACTATTCTAGTTAATATTAACCTCTCGGGTAAGAGCTTATACGCGCTTATATGCCTTCTATACAACTGGTGAAAAGTGAATGGTCAATGGTGAAGGGAGCAAACTTGTTGAGTAGGCGTATGCTGCGTGAGTCATTATTATTCTAAGCGCAGCTTCTTATTTGTTCTTACATTCCTTCTATGCAACTGGTGAAAGGTCAATGGTCAATGGTGAAAGGTGCAAACTGGTTGAGTAGATTATATCCCGTGTGAGTCATTATTATCCTGGGGCGTAACTTCTTATATGCTCTTACATCTCTTATATGGTTCAAAAAACTTCGCTTCGGTCAGGCCTTCGGCCATTAGGCTGTTATTCAGTTGTTAGCAGCCGAAGCATTGGCCGCGCTAATTTCTAACTTATATGGTTTAAAGAAATCCTGTTATGGTATAAGATGACTAGGTTGCTCACATTTTGTCAAATCGTCTCATTCTATAGGCATTCATTGCAGTTTTTCCCAGATGGTTTACCAACCGGTAATTGGCTACATAACCAATAACCGCGCCTATGCCTGGTATTAGCTGGCCAAGTTTTGCCAGGTCGATATAATCCCTGTATTCCTGCTGAAATTTGCGCCATTCAAATTGATGAATATCTTCAGGCAGCATCTCTTTTTTCTTATCCCAGTTTGTGATCTGATCAAAAACATCGCGACGGTGTTGTTGGCTGCTGAATGCCAGCTGAAAGATGTGAAGGATGAACACACGTTCTTTATAATCCCTAACATTGTAGCCATACCTGCTGGCAATATCAAAGAGCATCTTGAGCTTAATGCTTAAAAATATAGGGAAGTCCGATAATCCCAGCAATAGCCCTCCGGCGCCCGTAATGCCGCCTTCTGCAGCCGCAGTATGTTTGTACGTGTTAATCAACTTTCTAACGGCAATCTCTGTTTCTACAAGTGAATATTGCGTTGCTTGTTCCTTTGTTGTATACTTTGCTCCAAACAATACACCTCGTATCATTTGTTTAATAATGGTTGTGATTGTTTGGTGAACCTTTTCAGGAATGTAACTATTCAGCTTTCTTTGTATGCCGCTTGATAGCCTGCTAAAAAAGGATGGCTTGCGGCTCATCTTGTATTTCCATGCGGTAAGTTCGCGGTTGACTTTTTCTTCATATAGCGTCATGCTTAAAATTACAGATTAAAATTGTTAGTCTGGATGCAATCAAACCCTGTGAGCCTACCAACGGGTGTATCTTTTACATATATTGCAATCTGCCACCAGATCAAACGGTTTATGATGAAATATTTCACCCTGCTTGTTTGTCTTTCCCTTATTACTTTTTGTTGTTTTGGCCAGTTAGATGAACTCAATAAAAAAATAGTGAATTGGGACGACATCAATACTACTCGCCCGAGGGAAAAACTATTTATACATTATGATAAGCCGTTTTATACAATCAACGATACCATTTGGCTGAAGGGATATTTATTAACGGCAAGTGAGCATGTTGGTAGCGATAGCAGTCGCATTGCTTATGTGGAAGTTGTCAATGCCGACGGTGAAATAATGAAGCGCATTAGTACCCCTTGCTTTGACGGTAATTTTTTTAGCAATATAGCGTTGCCCGCAGATGATTTTAAACAAGGAAACTACCTGTTAAGAGGATATACTAACTGGATGCGCAACTTTGGCGATTCGCTCTTTTTTGAAAGCCGGTTTAAAATTGTGGACCCGTCAGCCGGAGAATGGGCAATAGCATTCAAACAACTTCAGTTTCAAAATAACCGTTTATCGCTTGCCGCAAATCTGAAAAACAAGGATAATCAAACGATGTCGAACAGAAGGATCACCATAAGGCTTCGGTCCAACAAAAAAGATTTATACCGGGCACGCATGGTTACAGACTATTCAGGCAACCTTTACATGGATACTTTGCTTACAAATACAGCTGGTAATAAGGACCTTGTTTTTGAAATATATGACAAGAATAATCTTTTAATGCAGGTTCCGGTTAAGGCAAATGACAAGCAATATATTGACCTGCAATTTTTGCCGGAAGGAGGAACATTTATTGCAGGCAAGGAGCAGAAGCTTGGCTTTAAAGCGCTTAATATGTATGGTAAAGGTGTTGATGTAAAGGGCGTAATAAAAGATAGCAAAGGCATAGAAGTGAGGGCTTTTGCTTCAGTATTTAAAGGAATGGGCATTGTTTCTTTCACTCCCCGGGTGAACGAGGTGTATACCGCGTTTTTGGAGAATGGTGCATCATTTCAACTGCCTACTCCACAGCCATCGGGAACCGTATTGAGAGTGGCCGATGATGGTGATAGCCTGATAATAAAAGTTGAAGCAAGCGCGGATCTTTCGGGTAATAAATTTTTTATCCTGGCCTCAATGAAGGGATTGGCCCATGCTCGGGGTAGATTGAAAACGCCATATGAACTTAAAATTGCCAAGACGGTATTTTCTTCGGGAGTGGTACATATTACCCTATTCGATGAGGCTGGCAGGCCAGTAAATGAACGATCTGTTTTTATATGGCATGATGATGCTTTAAAGCTGAGCCTGTCGCCACATAAACCCGAATACGGAATAAAAGATAGTGTTCAGCTGACATTAAAGGTCTCTGATAAGAACAACGTTTTTATACCGGGCCATTTTTCTATGGCTGTGATTGATTCCAGCCAGGTAAAGGCTACGGAGAATGCCGAAAATTTATTGAGCTACATGTTGATGAGTTCTGATTTAAAGGGCTCAATTGAAGACCCCGGTTACTATATTAAAAACCCGCAATCTGCAGCCACTGACGCCCTGATGTTAACGCAAGGCTGGGTAAGTTATAATTGGAATTACGATAACTGGGCTTATGCTCACGAAACAGCGTTTGCTGTTACAGGAAAGGTTTCAAATATGTTTAATAAGCCGTTTAAAAATTCCAGCGTTACACTGTTTGGTAAACAAGGCTGGCGCGATGCCTTTCTGATGGATACAGTTACCAATGATGAAGGTATTTTTACCTTCGCCAATTTCCCTGAGTTTACGAACGATAGCGTAAGCCTGGTTATTCGTGCGTTGAATAAAAAAGGAAAAGCTTTCAATGTTGGGATTGATTTGGAGCCACCAACATTTCCAACTTATAATTCCGAAAAACTTGCGTTGCCAGCTGATAACATTTTGTTTGATACTATTACAAAGCAATACATTAACACACAGGCGAAAATGATAGAGCAACTGAAGGCTGAAGGAAATGTGTTGAAAGAAGTAGTTGTAACCTCTAAAGTAAGGATACCGGGTTCCAAAAACCTGAATAGTGATGGCGGTGCCGATGAAACGATCAGTGAAAAGGTGTTGGATAAAATGCCAAAAGAAACATTGCTTGATGCACTCAAGAAAACGGTAACCGGCTTTTACATGAAAGCAATGCCTAAAACGCACGAATGGGCATATTTTATCAATAGTAATGTTGTTCGTTTTATTATTGATGGGGTTGACCTGCATTTCTTTTTTGATACGACAACAAGGGCGTCGTTGAACGATTATGTTTTCTTTCTTGATACTTATTTAAAATATTTTTCCGCAGAAGACATCAAAGGAATTGAGGTAATGAATAGGCCGAAATATAACTCAGCCTATAAATCGAGTTATCTCACACCTGCAGAAATGATCAATTCCAGCCCGGTAACGGTTGATTTTTCTTTTATTGAAATTACCACTAAAACAGGGCAGGGCCCATTTGTTAAAAAAACGCCGGGCTTATACCTGTATAAACCGCTCGCACCGGTTTTCGGCAAGCAATTCTATAGTCCAAAGTACGCATCTCCCGAGGATAAAACACTATTTCCTGATATGCGTTCAACTGTTTACTGGAACCCGGAAGTTGTAACGAATGATAAGGGTGAAGCGACTGTTTCATTTTACACTTCCGAAAGTAAAAGTGGTTGTACGATTGTTGTGCAGGGCGTTGGTTTTAACGGCGGAATGGGTGTATTGAATATGCCATTGAATGTACGGGGTAATTAATGGCTTGGTTTTTAAATTGAATTTGCCTGCGATTATGCACTTCATACAAAAAGGGCACATGAGGTGTGCCCTTGAATGTTGGGAATAGGGTTAAACTTAGAACCTCAAGCTCTTAATCATTATTTGCGAAAGCAAGCGCTGCCAACACTTTTTTGCTGACCGCTGTGCCACAGGTTGCTCCGGCTGCAATAGATGGCTGAAAGTGTATGCCACCATAAAACCGCGAATTGCCGGCTTCTTTAGCTGCAGCCATAAAACTAAAATAAGAACGGGGCGCAAGGCCTGCGTTATCATACGTATGATCGGTGAATGGAATATTACCGAGATAATGCGTTAATACTACAGCCGCAGCATAAGAAAGTGTTGAATGTGCTGCCGGGTATTCCGGATGTGCCGGAGTTGTTATCAATGAGTTCCAGCCGGGGTTCCCAAGATATAGCCGGATATACGTTACGGGGCGCAATCGGTTATAGGTGTATTTGGCTTTCCAGCAGGAAATGGATGCGTCGTTCATAGCTATCGAAAGGCTTGCATAAATAGTTGCTGACTTAATTAAAGAAAGATCAAGCTTTGTGATCATTTGAGATAATATGGATGCCCAATGGCCAAATGCTGTTACATATTTTCCGTTAGGAGAGTCATCCCAATAATTTGCCATATTTTTTTGATCATCTGTAAGGTTTTGTGAAGCAACATAAAGGTCGTTCACCATGTTGTAAAACGGAGAGCCAGCCTGCGTACTGAACGGAATCGGAGGCGGCGCTAGATTATTATCTATGCTGCCGGGAATCACCGTTTTATTATTTCCCCAATAAGGTGCAGCGGGTGCTGCAAAAGCAGGTGGTGTTGGAGCCCATAAGCTATCTCCGGTAGGTGGAACATAAGGAGGATAAGCAGTTGCAGAACCATCCTGCATGGACCAGCTTATCACCGCCTGCGCAATGCTGTTGCCAAAATCATTTCCGGCTGAAACTGATGCCGCACTGTATTTTCCTGTGTTGATCAATCGTGTGTTCTCGGCCGTTTCCAAAGAATCAATAACAGGCGGGTTGATTTTATTGCCACTGTAGAAAAATCGCATAAGCGATGCATATGCGGAATTTGCCGCTGCGGGCCAGCAAAGTTGCGTTGTTGTAGGGGCTGGTAGATTATTCATGTTTTCAAGTTTGCCCGCAATTGATCGTTGCCCTGCCACACTGGGCACAAGCGCCTCATAAAATGCAACGCTGGTATAAGCAAAATGCCTGGAATAAGCCACGTGTGAAAGGCCTGTTGTGTTTTTGATCAATCTAAGATGTACACCTATCCAATCAGTTAATAGCCTGCCGGTACTTTTGGCATTTTGGGGAGGAGTGAATTGTTCCTGCTTTTTGCATGCAAACATGCAAACAAAAAAGGCTGGAAAAAGTAGTCGTTTCATAAATAGGAATTTGGGTTAAATAATGAAAACAAAATCTATTTAAGGCGTAATATTCAGGAAGGTTATTGATGCGCTATAGTCATCATTAAGGTTGTATTTTGAAGTATGATGTTACCGCGTTATAGTCTTTCCAGTCAAGTCCCGCAGCTTCTGCAGCCATTTTTAATGCTGGCGGCACGATTATACAGCGGAACTCACTGTTATAATAGTTGCCCATGGAAAAGGCAAAAGGCGAGGGATATCTAAATCTCATTAATAAAGAATCATAAACAGTAATGTTGGCAACATGATAGGTAAAATACGTTCTCCTGGCAGTTACCATATATCTTGTCCGATATATACGATCTCTCGGTAATGAATGAGGCTGAGACAATTCATCCGCCCTTTCGAATACAAGGACCTTCCCGTATTTAAAAACGCTGAAGGTAAGTGTAGTAGGTTTTCCAGTTATGATTTTGTAGATATTGCCAGGAGGCAGGTAGGGAACGTACGCTGGTAGCCAGAGAGAATAGCTTGCTCTTTCTGCTGTCTTTTCAATCGCCGGATCCTTACCCTGGTTTTGCGTGAAATCATAACCGGTTTTTGTGCATGCAAGGGTTAGTAGATTAATGATTAAGAGGGTTGGAAATATGTTTTTCATACGAATTAATTTAAGTTGCAAGGAATGTTGGAAGTGTCGCCATTCGGAAAAAGCCGGATCGTGATGTAAAGTTCTGTTGGCAGATCTGCGTTGTCAATCGCAGAAGTTAGGCATTGTGGAGCGAACTTGTTGCTTTAATCACATGTTTATGTGATAACACAGATACGTGTTATAATTTTATCTTTGCAAAACAACTTCTACCATTGCGAAGGCTAATCCTTAAGAAAAAAGCCCTGTTAATGGTTGCTTTTTTACAAGCAGCTATGGCCATTTTTTTGGGATGTGTGCCGTCGGCCCTTTTAGCTCAGTCAGCATTAAACAATATTCATTTTAATCACTTCAGTGAGGATCACCGCCTATCACAAACAATTTTCACCTCGGTCGTGCAGGATAAAAAAGGCTTTATGTGGTTCGGTGCATATAACGGCCTGATCAGGTTTGATGGGTATGGGTTCACTTCGTTCCGTTATGATCCTTATAACAAGGCTTCGTTGCCGCTGAACGATGTAAACAATTTATGTGAAGATAGTAATCGGAACATCTGGATGATTGGCGATAACGGCCTTTGCAGGTATAATGAAAAAACTGCAACATTTACATTGTATGATAAACACAAAATAGCTGTAACGGAGAGTAATGGCAACTGCATTGCCGCAGATAAAACTGGCAGGATTTGGATTGGAACCAATACAGGTGTATTCTTCTATGAGCCTTCGTCGGACAAATTTGTCAACCTTTATTCAATTATACATGGAGATACATTGGCTAACCCGAATGTAATTTGTTTAATGGTCTCCCGTGAAAATACATTGTGGATAGGTACATCAAACGGTATAAATGTTTTTGATCCCGTTCGAAAAACACTCAATCAATTTCAGCCATCGGATAAAAAAAATGAATCACTGACTACGGAAGTAACCTGCATGCTGCAGGATCATGAAGGGAACATATGGGTGAGCCAATGGAATAAGGGTATATATTGTTATAACGTAAGGACAAAAGCGCTCAAAGTTTTTCGCCACTCCAAATCCGATCCCCGTTCGCTGAGTAGTGATGCTGTAAACGCTATAGTTGAAGACAGCCACCACATAATTTGGGTGGCAACATATAATGGCGGAATTAGTATCTATCATCCTGAAACAACGGATTTTCAAATATTTCGTGCCGATGGAAATGATAAAAATGCACTTGCTTCTGACGAAGTAAAGTATTTGTATGAAGATCGTAGTGGCGTGCTATGGATTGCAACAGCGGGTGGTGGCCTAAATAACTGTTATATCTCTGAGAAGAAGTTCAGCTTGTTTCAAAATTATGATAAGGCGTTTGCTTCGCATTTTCCCGTAGGGGTACATAAGGATAAGCAGGGCCGCATCTTTATGGCCACGTTCGGGGCAGGGGTACAGGAGTTTAACGCCAATACGGGCAGCTTTAAAGGCTACAAAATTGTAACACCAAATAATGAAGTAACTGGATTTAATTTTTGTTATGGAATGGAGGATGCATCAGATGGAAAATTCTGGGTGGTGAGTTTTGATGAGGGGCTTCTGCAGTTAGACCGCGCAACCAGCCAATTAATACCAGTACATTCTACGTTCAATAATAAGGATACTACGTTTCACAACCTTTGTAACACCATTGTAGAAGATAACAACAAGAAGTTATGGATTGGCACCCAAAACGGATTGAAATATTTTGATATGAAGACGAAACAGTTTTTTGGGTTTGAAAATTTTCACCGCGATACCAATCAGTTGAGTGAGGATAATATTAGTGCGTTACATTTTGACAAAGATGGCATTTTATGGGCAACCGGCACCCATGGTATTACGCTATTGAATATGGTATCTGGAGCGATTAAGGTATTTCATCACGACGAAAAAAATCCCAGTTCACTCGGCAATAATGTTACGAATTGTTTTTATGATGATGGACAAGGTTTTGTCTGGATTGGAACAAAAGGCGGGCTAAGCAGGTTTGAGAAGAAAACTGAACATTTTATAAATTTTACTGCTAAGGATGGTCTGCCAGATAATGCAATCAGCGGCATTCTTGCTGATGATGAATGCAATTTATGGCTAAGTACAAACAGGGGACTTTGCCGGTTTACGCCGTGCGTTGGAAAATCGCCTCAGGCCATCTGCAGAAGTTATGATATGAATGATGGCCTGCCTGGCGATGAGTTTAATTATAATGCCTGTGTAAGGGCGGATGATGGCACGCTGTATTTTGGTTGTAGCGCCGGTCTTTTGGCTTTTAAGCCCAATGAGCTAAAAGATAATGCCTATGTTCCTCCTGTTGCAATTACCGGTATTAGTATTTTAAATAAGCCAATTGGCCCGGGCGAATCAATAAGTATTGTTAATTCTTCGATTGACGATTTAAATGATATCAGCCTTTCATACCGGCAAAATGATATTTCATTTGCCTTTGCTGCTTTGAGTTATATGCATGCTGAAAAAAATCGTTACGCTTACATGCTCGAAGGGTATGATAAGGATTGGATATATACCGATGCTGCAAAGCGTTTTGCTAACTATACCAATCTTGATGCAGGAAGCTATACTTTTAAAGTGAAAGCAAGCAACAATGACAACGTATGGAATGAAGTGCCTGCTGTTATTACTTTTACCATTTCACCTCCTTTCTGGAATACATGGTGGTTCGAGCTGTTGGCGATTTTAATTGTGGCGGCCGGTTTATACGCCATTTACCGTTACAGAATGCGAGAGGTGATTAAGTTGCAGGCCATCAGAAATAATATAGCCAGTGATTTGCATGATGATATCGGCTCAACGCTTAACAGTATTTCTGTTTTGAGTGAGGTTGCTAAACTGCAGGCTGGAAGATCATTGCCAGCGCTGGATGAGATTGGAGAGAGTTCGCGAAAGGTGGTAGATGCTATGAGTGACATTGTGTGGACGATTAATCCTGAAAATGATGAGTTTGAAAAAATAGTTTCAAGGATGCGTTCATTCGCTTACCAGATCCTTAAAGGAAAAAATATGCAGTTTAATTTTGTGGTGGAAGGCGACTTGAATGGATTAAGCATGCCCATGCAGGTGCGAAAGAATTTTTACCTCATATTTAAAGAAGCTACCACCAATGTAGTCAAGTATTCGCAGGCCTCTCACGTAAAGTTCCTGATCTGCAGGAATGAATCATCCATTTATATGCTCATCAGGGATAACGGTATTGGTTTTAATAAGGATAAACCTGATAACGGCAATGGATTAAAAAATATGGAGCGCAGGGCAAAAGAAATAAATGCCTGCCTGGTAATAGAAACTGTTAACGGCGCAGGAACAAGTATTGAATTGAAATTAAAAATATGATCAAAGTTGCTCTTTTTGAAGATAACAAGTATTTGCGAAATGGATTGTTTCAGCTGATAGATGGCACAAGCGGCTTTTCGTGCGTAGGCGCATTCTCCAATTGTGATGAGGTTGTCGAAAAGCTTGATAAAGCCAGGCCTGATGTGGTATTGATGGATGTTGAAATGCCCGGTGTTGGCGGAATTGAAGGTGTTTCGTTAATAAAGGAACATTTCCCATCAATGAAAGTTTTAATGGAAACGGTATTCGATGATGAGGATAAAATCTTCAATGCTATTTGTGCGGGTGCCGATGGATATATTTTAAAAAATACATCGCCTGCAGGCATGCTTGAAGCAATAAAAGAGATTTATGAAGGTGGTAGTCCCATGACGCCATCCGTTGCCAACAAAGTACTGAAGATGCTGAAGGATAAGGAGTCGAAAAAGGTGACTACAGACTTTGATCTCACATTGCGTGAAAAAGAAATTCTCACCTGCCTGGTGGAAGGGCTCAGCTATAAAATGACTGCTGATACATGCGCTGTAAGTATAGATACAATCAACGCCCACGTTAAAAATATCTACAAAAAACTGCAGGTGCATTCAAAAAGCGAAGCGGTAGCTAAAGCCCTTCGGAACAACCTGATTTAAAAGTGAACATTCAAAGGCTTCTTTTATATCACATTAAACATAACAGCATCCATCTAAAATCGTACATCTGATATCTTACGTCATAGGCATTCTTATTCCCATTTCCACTCTTTTATTTCCGGCATATCCATTCCATTTTCGTTGATAAAATTTCGATGCTGAACAAGTTTATCTTTCATTTCCTGTTTGATGTAAGAGCCTTTGTTGCCCAGCTCCGCAAGGCGGTCAATCACATCTTCCACCAAATGAAAACGATCCATTTCATTTAATACAGTCATGTCGAACGGTGTAGTAATGGTACCTTCTTCCTTATATCCGCGAACGTGGATGTTGTGATGATTGGTGCGCCTGTAAGTTAGCCTGTGAATAAGCCACGGGTAGCCATGGAAAGCAAAGATGACCGGCTTGTTTTTGGTGAATAAGGAATCGAAGTCTCTGTCGGTTAGCCCATGTGGATGTTCAGCTTCTGGTTGAAGCTTCATGAGGTCTACCACGTTTACCACACGTATTTTCAAATCAGGGAGCCGTTCTCTAAGGATGGATACAGCTGCAAGTGTTTCAAGTGTTGGCACGTCGCCCGCGCAGGCCATTACAACATCAGGATCAACATCCTTGTCGTTGCTTGCCCACGTGAATATGCCGATGCCTTTTGTGCAATGCGCAACAGCTTCTTTCATTGGTAGCCATTGCGGGGAGGGATGCTTTCCTGCTACAACTACGTTGACGTAATGCCTGCTTCTCAGGCAATGGTCCATCACCGACAACAGGCAATTGGCATCAGGAGGAAGGTATACCCGTACAACCGATGCTTTTTTATTGACAACAAGGTCAAGAAAGCCTGGGTCCTGGTGTGTAAAGCCATTGTGATCCTGACGCCATACATGTGAAGCGAGCAAAATGTTGAGTGAAGGAAGCTTCTTGCGCCAGTTTAGTTCAGCAGTCATTTTAAGCCATTTGGCGTGCTGATTGAACATGGAATCAATAATGTGAATAAAGGCTTCATAGCAATTAAACAAACCGTAGCGACCGGTTAACAGATAGCCTTCCAGCCAGCCTTCACATTGGTGTTCGCTAAGCATCTCCATAATGCGTCCTTCTTTTTTCAGGAACTCATCTGTATCAATAGTATCTGCAAGCCATTGCCGGTTGGTAACTTCAAATACGGCATTCAGCCTGTTTGATAGTGTTTCATCGGGGCCAAATACCCTGAAGTTTTTTTGATCCTCATTTATTTTAATTACATCGCGAATAAATTTACCTAACACCCTTGTGTCGCCAGGGCCACTTTCTGAACGGGCCTTTACTTCTAATGCATAGTCCCTGAAATCGGGCATTCTTAAACCGTGGAGTTTTGCGCCGCCATTCGCGTGGGGATTAGCGCCCATTCTTCTTTCGCCCGTTGGTGCTAATGCCGCCAAATCAGGAAATAGTGTTCCATCCTCATCAAATAATTCTTCTGGTTTATAGCTCTTCAACCATTCCTCTAATTGTTGAATATGCGCAGGATTTTCAGATGGGTCAGATAGCGGAACCTGGTGCGATCTAAACGTGCCTTCTACCGGCAATCCATCAACAAATTTTGGCCCTGTCCATCCTTTCGGAGATTTTAAAATAATCATTGGCCATTTTGGCCTTGATATATAGCCGTTTTCAATTGCCTCTTTTTTTATGGCTTTGATTTTTTCAATAATCAGATCTAACGTTTCAGCCATTTGTTGATGCATTGTCATCGGGTCATCTCCGGCAACTACAAAAGGCTCCCATCCATAACCATTAAACAACTGTTCCAACTCTTCGTTGCTGATTCTTGCAAACACAGTTGGATTGGCGATTTTATAACCGTTTAAATGAAGGATAGGTAATACCACGCCATCGGTGGCGGGGTTAAGAAATTTGTTGGAATGCCAGGCTGTGGCCAAGGGTCCTGTTTCGGCTTCGCCATCGCCGATTACACATGCAACCATCAGGTCAGGATTATCGAATACTGCCCCAAATGCATGGCTTAGCGAATAGCCCAGTTCACCTCCTTCGTGCATGGAACCAGGGCATTCTGGCGATACGTGGCTTGGAATGCCTCCAGGGAAAGAGAACTGTTTGAATAGTTTTTTTAACCCCTCTGCATCTTGCGTAATATTCGGATAGATCTCGCTATAAGTCCCCTCAAGATAGGTGTTGGCGACGAGTGCCGGGCCGCCATGGCCGGGGCCTGAGATATAGATCATATCCAGGTCATACTTGTTGATGATCCGGTTGAGATGCACATACACAAAATTTTGTCCGGGCGTGGTGCCCCAATGGCCAAGCAGCATCCTTTTGATATGTTCAAGCTTTAGTGGTTCTTTTAGCAGTACATTGTCGCGCAGGTAAATTTGCCCCACAGATAAGTAGTTGGCTGCGCGCCAATATTTGTTTATATTATTCAATAATTCAGAAGTAATGGTTTCGTCTTTAACAACATCAGGCTTTGCCATAACGAATAATTTTGCTGTTTATTAAGATAATATAAATGTGCGGGAGGTTATATTAAGTTAAAGTGAAAAATTATTTGTATCCAACGTGCGGCAGGTAAAAGTTGCAAAGGCTGTATTAAATGCACGGCGCAACTGCATTATAAATAGCCTTCTATAATTGCTTACTAAATTTAAAAAAGGCGGTACTGCTGGGGAGTGTTTGTGATTATGTCATGGTTTCCCAAAAAAAACGCGCAATCGTTTGATGCGTGAGTTGTCGGAAGGTTAGTTTAAATTTAAGGAACACACCATCTTTCTAATTATACATGTCTTTAAAAATAAATAGAAGAATGAAGAGATTTTTTTTCGCTTGCCTTACAGTGTTATGTCTCATGTGTAATGCATTGAGCGCGCAAAAAAAAGATGGCCATATTTTTATTCAGACTGATAACAAGGATGCTAAAGACTGGAAGCTTGTTTGGCAGGATGATTTTGATGGCAGCTCTATAGACAGTAGTAAATGGACAAAGATTGGTCGCGGTGCTGCTGATTGGAACAGGCATATGAGTTATGACGAGAAATGCTATTCTGTTAAAGATGGCATGCTGTATTTAAGAGGAATAAAAAATCCCGACAAGGGAAATGATACAAGCAGTTACCTGACCGGAGGTATTTGGTCCAAGGGTAAGTTTGCTTTTCAATATGGAAAGATTGAGATCCGCGCCAAGCTTGAGTGTGGGCAAGGGGCGTGGCCTGCAATGTGGATGCTTGCGGAGCAGGAGAAGTATGGCAAATATCCCCGGAATGGAGAGATCGATATCATGGAGCACCTGAATTTTGACAATATTATTTACCAGACAACGCATTCTTATTATACGCTTGATTTGAAACAAACAGACAACCCGCCGCACCATGGCACCGCAAGCTTCGATAAGTCTGAATTTAACACGTTTGGCATCAACTGGTATCCCGATAAACTTGTATTCACATTGAATGGAAAAGAGACGTTTACTTATCCTCGTGTGAATAATGTGGACCCTTCTCAATGGCCCTATGATCAACCGTTTTATCTGCTACTGGATATGCAGCTTGGCGGAAATTGGGTAGGGGCGATCAATTCGGATCACTTACCCGTTCAAATGATTATTGATTGGGTGAAAGTTTATCAATAATGGACAATTGAAAGTTGACAATTGACAATGAAGAAGAATTACACAGAGGTCCATAAAGAAGACGTGGTGCAGCACAGAGTCGATCCCTCATTTTCAATTGTCAACTTTCAATTGTCAATTAGTTAACCAAACATTTCCATCATGTGTTCAGTTGCATTTTGCGAGTGAAGCGCCGCAGTTTGTTCAAGCGTCATCTGTGCAATGGCTGAAGTTCTTGCGCGCATTTGTTTTTCGTAGCCTTGTATTGCTTTGTGAACAGTTGCATAGTCACTATTAGTAAGACTGCGATAGAGCTCAAGTGCATCCTGCATAGCCATGTTTACACCTTCGCCCGCGTATGGGGGCATCAGATGCGCCGCGTCGCCAAGCATTGTTATGTTAGATTGGCTTTCCCATTCCTGGTTTGTTGGCATGCAATACTGTGGCCGCACTGTAAAATACGGTTCCGCATGCGCAAACAATTCCAGCCACAACTTATCCCATCCTCCAAATTCTTTTTGAAACCAATCAAAAACCTGCGCACTATTGCTAAAATCTATTCCTGCATTTCGGTGCCAGCTTTCATCGGTCTTCAAGCCCGCGTAAAATACAAGGCTACCGTCACCTTTCGAGCTTACGATCAGCGTTTTCTCATCACCCAAAGCAAAAATCTTTCCTCCGTTTAAAAGCCTGTGCACATTAGGCGCATTGATCGCTGAATCATACACATAACCTTCAACAATTGTAACGCCTGCAAAAAACGGTTTAATGTCTGTGATGTATGGCCTTATTTTAGAATTGGCGCCGTCAGCAGCAATAACCAAATCAGCTGTTGCTGAAGTTCCATTCTCAAATTGTAGTAGCCATTGTTCACCAGAGGGAAGCAGTGATTGTAAATGGCTGTTCCAAACAACTGTTCCCGGCAACAAAGAATCCAGCAGCATCTTTCTTAACGGGCCGCGGTCAATTTCGGGGCGTGACAGCTCATCATCTCTTTCGAACGCGTCATTATGCAGGACATTTGCAAACTGATCCGTAATGCTCATTTTATCTGCACCAGGGCGATAGTTCTCATAAAAAGCTTCTATTAACCCGGCTTCACGAAGCGCTGCAAGGCCTGAGTCATGATGAAGGTCAAGCGTTGCGCCCTGTACACGCACATCTTTATTCAGGTCGCGTTCGTATATTTTAACGTTAGCGCCTTTTACCTGTAATAACCTGGCAAGCGTAAGCCCGCCGGGGCCGCCGCCAACAATGGCAATTTGTTTATTGTTGATGTTCATCTATTATATATTTGATTGATTAAACAAGTAGCCCTTTAATGATTGCTTCGCAGCTTTGAAGGACTATTTTTTCTGTAATGATCTGTTTGGAGCGTTCTGTGTGTTCATAGTACTCATTCACTAAATCAAGTAATGGCGCAAACAAAAGCGAGCGGTAAACCTGAAAAGGCATGTTTATTATAATACCTTGTTTGATGTTGTTTTTTATAAACCGGTGAATAGGTGAAAAAAACTGTCCTTCCTGTATATTCCTGTCCCGGTAAGCTTTGTTGAGGAGGGGAGAAGATTTTCCGTATTGGATTAATGAAAAATGAGGCCTGTTGTTTCTTAGGTAACGAAACGTGTTTTGCCAGATCATTCTGATACCTTCCGCAAATTGCATATCCTCGCTAAAATTTTCCAGTACGGCTCTTTCATATGCGCCCAATACTTCATCAATAAAAAGTTTGACAAGCAAATCTTCTTTGTCCTCATATTTTATATAGATAGTCCGCGGAGATATATTCGCCGCTTTTGCAAGCTTCTGCATGCTAAGGTTTTCCAGGCCTTCTTCCTGGATAATCTGCAGTGCTAACCTGCGTATGGCTTCTTCTTTTTCTATATTCTTAGGTCGCATTTTTTGTTGATTTAGTGATCTGCTACAGGTAGATCTGTAAAATCACGATGCAAACATAAGTAAACGTTTATTTACTTATTTGGACAATTTAGAATTTTAACATAATTAGGTTAGTGTTTTTAACACTAACCTTTATCCATCAATATATTAGTGGAAGCGTTTTTTGAAAGCTGATTGGAATATAAGTGAGTAGCATGCAGTGAGAATGCTAACAACGTATAACTCAAAGTATACAAGTGTAACTTTACTCTTCCTTATCCGGTGTATGCAGGTGTACATCCCTTTGCGGAAACGGTATTACAATTCCTTCCTCTTTAAATGCCAGGTCAATGCGGGATATTATGTCGCTCGTTAGCGTGAACGAGTCTTTTATATGTTTTACCCAAAATATTAATTGAAAATCAATGGCGCTTTCATTAAAGCCCTTGGCTAAAACTGTTGGAGGCGGATATTTTAATATCCGCTCATCATTGTCCATTGTATTTGCCAATACAATTTGCACCTTTTGCAGATCAGATCCATAAGCAACACCGACCGGGATAATAAGTCTTTTTTTGTTTTTGGACATGCTCCAATTGATAACGTGATTACTCAGAATATTCCCATTGGGGATGACTACAGAAGATCCGTCAAACAGCGTAATAATACTGCTTCTAAAACCGATTGATTTCATTGTGCCTATTTGTCCGCTCAGTTCAACAATATCGCCTACATTAACTGGTTTTTCAAATGCGATGATCAAGCCGCTGACGAGGTTGTTCACCAGGCCTTGCAAGCCCAGTCCAATACCAACACCTAAGGCGCCAATTACAATGGTGATTTTGTCGATAGGTAAACCTGTGGCAGCAACTGCAAGAAACAATCCTAGAGAGATGATCAGTATCCTGATAAGCAACAGCCAGCTACCGAGTGATGCACCTTTTTTTTGTTGGTCGGTTGTTTCGGTGTCAGAAGCAAAGAACGATACGATACGTGATAAAACCATAGCACAAAACATGATCAGAAGGAATATGAAAAGCCCATAGATACTGAAGGTATAGTCTCCGAGCGTCCTGTCTTCATTGAGAAATTCATTGAACGGTGCTATAATCTGTTTGTATGCGTAAAAATTTTTTGCAATAAGAATAAACCAGCCAATAACAAGCAGAACATAAAAAAAGGAGGGGACTTTCTTGCCAACTTTATCAAAGTTCAGGTATAACATTTTTTTATCGGGAGTTGTATAAACTTTCGAGGAGAGATAAAGCGTTTCATTTATCAATCTTACTACCCACAAAAACATGATGGCAATGACAACGCCAATATATCCCATGATCAATAATGTCTTTGAAAAGTTATACCTGCCATATATATTGAACACCGCAGATGCGATCTCCAAAAGAATAACAAAGACAATAAAGTAGATAATTTTTTTTTCTTTTAGCTCGTGAAATTTTCCCTTCAGTAATATATTGACGCAATACGCCATGCCGGTTAACGATAATCCCAGCATGGTCCAGCGTTCGGTTCTCGATGCTTCAAGTAAAAAATTATCTCCACTGGCAAGAATGAACAGCGTGATGAGCACAAACCAGAATTTCATCCAGTAACCGGATATATAATTTTTAAAAATGAAAATGAGACAAACCAGGCAGATAGTCCATAAGCAAAAGCTAAAGATAAACGGCGGGTCAAGAAAAAAGAACTGGAAAAGGCTTATAATTATTATACATGCGGATAAAAACGGATACCTGGTAACCAGGTGTCCATGATTGATGCCTTCCTCGTTTTCTCCGGTTGCTATCTTTTGCTTTAATGTTCGAAGAAATATGGTTGCGACGCCAATTAAAAGCAGCAGTATAACAATTCTTCCGATGCTGTCGCCAGTATAAAACTGTAAGGTGAGTCTTTCTTTTTCAAAAGAATAATATACAATTTCGCCAAATGGCCGGCTGTATAAAACAGGTGACCAGATGTTACCCAATTCACGTTTAAAGGTTAATAATGACAGGTCTCTTCTATAAATGCCAATATCTTCAATAAGCCCTTTTAGTTTCAATACTTCTATATCTACTTTTACCTGGAGATCCTGTACTGCGGTTAATGACTTATCGATGGCGCTGTCAATAGGGTCCATTTCTTTGGCAAGAACCAAAATATGCCTGACATATTGTACGAAATGAACAGAGTCACCCGGAAGCTCATATAAGCTGCTATCTGTTGAAAGCGAGTCAAGCTTATTTCTAAATGCGATGAGCTGATTGGCATAATTGTCAACATGCACTTTGTGTTTGGACATTAAGCTAAGGAGCTTTGACAAAATAGTTTCAGTTACGGTGAGGTTTCGTTGCGTTTGAGAAGTGCCAATATTATTGAATACACCCTCTTTGGTTATTTCGAGTGACTTTTGAACATGCTGAATGTCTTTCATTATCAAAAGCGTGTCCAGCTTTTGCTTCATGAAATTTTTCGCCTGCTGATCCACCCTCTTCATTTCTTCCACAATGCCGTTCTGTTGAATAATCAATTTTCCGGATTGGTATTTTTCTGTGTATTTTTTGTTGAGTGCTTTTACACGTTCCCTTGCAGGCTTAATTCTGTCCTCGAACCTGTTACCTGTTGTAGTGTCTTTCTGATGTTTTTGAGCAGCGGAATCTGTTTGCTGGCAAATAGCATTTAAAGAGAAACTCAGGCACAAAAACAATAACGATGTTCTTAAAGGAAGCATACAATTAAATGATTATAACTTACAACGCAATCAACGCCGTCTGTAAAACTTGTATTTGATATTGGCACGCTTAGCAATGCTAATATAGATAAATAGTTTTCACAAGATAAATGTTGAATAATATAAATATGATGGCCGGGTGCAAATAAAAAAGCACGATGAATATATCGTGCTTGCTGTAGTTTATTTTAAATCTAAGTTTAAAGTGCAGACAGGAGAAATTCATTAATCATGGCAACGGTCAACAACGGTATTTTGCTATCAGCGTTGGGTGAACAGATCTCGCCAATATAGTCGCCATGTCCGCCTGGCAAAATAGCCAGCTGCGCTTTGGGTAATAACTTTGCCAAAGCCAATGCATGTTCACTACGCACTACATCGGTATAACCATTAATTACAAATGCCGGTGCCTGTATGGTGCGTATTAACGAGTCATCAATATCTTTAAAATTCGCCATGCGCGCTACATCTCTTTCAAACATTGCGTTTAATCCTTTCTGATCGGGATTTGCTTCGAGATAGGCGGTTGCAAGCGGCTTTGGCATGTCACTGAGTTTAGCATTGTTAAAGCCATCAAAGAAACCGGGTTGCATACCATCACGCCTGAAAGTTGCCGACATCAACACCAGTTTATTCACCAGTTCCGGATGGCGGATGGCGATTTGCAAAGAGGTTGTTCCTCCGTTACTGAACCCCATAATGTCAGCCTTAGTGATATTAAGTTGTTTAAGCAACGCTGCTACGTCGTCTGCGTCCTGCTCAAAACTCAATGGGCGATTTATATCTTTTGTATGCCCATGAGCCTGTAGTTCTACAGCAATTACCTTGTGCGTTTTCGCTAACTCCGGCAATACGCGCCCATATGTGGATTGGATGGTGGAACCGCCGCCATGTAAAAGCAATAAAGGATATCCATTACCGTGAATTTCATAATACATATGCAGGCCGTTGACCGCTGCATAATGTCCTGAAGTTTTTTCCTGTGCATTCATTGTTAGGCTTATTGTGATTACAAGTAAAATTAGCAAGGATCTTCGTTTCATAACGCCTTCTTTTAACAGAACAAACATAAGGCGTTTAATGGTGTAAAACAGTAGCCTGATGCGACAGTTTAACGTGGGTATTCCGTCAATGGAAAATACGATAATGATGCAGGTTGTTTTTTGATGTTTATCAGGATCTTCTTTTTAATACCGGAATATTTGTCATGGTTAGGCTATCACGATAATCAACATAAAGAATAGTGCCTGGCTTGTTAAAGCGATACGTTCTTCCGGTTATCATACCTGTTGTTGTTAATGCTGTTTTGCCGGTATATTCAAGCCCCACTTCTGCAGGTAGTTTGGATGCCTGTAAGTTGGCAGTATTGTTGAAATGCCCCGCTTTTTGCGCAGCGGTAAATGCCGCACTTTTGTTTCCACAGTTACACATGGGTAGATAGTTTTAGGTGTGAGGTATTAGGTTTGAGGTGTAAGGTTTAAGGCGTAAGGTTTAAGGCGTGAGGTTTAAGGTGTAAAGTTTAAGGTATTTGGTATATCGCCCGTCTCGTAATTTAGTATCATCTCTTAAGTCTTCCTGCCGATACCTGATACCTTACACCTCACACCCCACACCTCATCCCTTTCAAAGCCTTATTTCTTTAGACAGATAATACGCTCAGTATACACATTGTTATTTGTCCACTGGCTGTCATATATTGTTTTCTCTACAGCGCTCAGGTAGATCTTGCCACATGGGCTAGGTGTACCAGCAGTTGCAAATACATGTGTGCCTGATGCATTGTTAGTGCCTGTAACAGCGCCGCCAAATGTGCTCACCAGTGCATAGCTGTAAAGATGTGCATCATATACGGAGTAAGTGGCTGTAATTGGTGCACCTACTGCATAGTGTGTACAATCACCAAAATCATCAACACTCAGGTGTATATCGGGTGCAGTGTTGTCCATCTGTATATACTTCGTAAACACACCCGCAACGCCTTCAATTTCCAGCTCAAGTTTCAATAGGTCATCTGTTCCGGGAGACCATCTTGCAAGGATACTTTCTATATTATCCTGGTATTGCTGGTATGGATAATAACCTGAAGAATTGATGCTCACATAATGCGGTTGCACGTAGAACGGAGCCGGAGCAAGCGCAGTTGTTTCAAATGTATTTGTGAGGTAATAAGTAGCCAGCGTGTTTGTGTTGGTTACTCTGATGCGATAGTTATGGCCATAGAAGGATGGGCCCTGTATAACGATAACGCCGCCGAATGGACTGTGATCGTGTACGCCAATTTGGTTCAGCGCGAATTTTGCACCCGGTATTGTTAAGCCGGTCGCGTTGCTTATTTCGTTAACGGTAATGCCACCTACAATGCTCATGAGTGGTTCTAGTTCGCCGGTGCCAATGCCTGGCCTGATCTGTATGTATGTGTCAAGCCTGTTTCCCCAGTATTCAAGTTTATCGGCGTCTTCCTTAGATGGTTCAACGTTCCATGAAAGTACCGCGCGTATTTTTACAACTTCCGGATTGGCGCATAATTTTCTGATAGAACTAAAGTCATATGGCAACACGGCGGCATAAGATAAACCACTGGTGGGAATATCAGAAATGTCGTGCACATTAATAGACGTGGTGCCGAGATGGTGCCAGTTGCAATCGTTGTTAAAATCTGCCCAGAACGAAACATACTCGTAACTGCCATGCGTACAAAGATCTCCGGAGTAGCCAGCCGGCCTTTTAATTCTCACTGAAGCAACAAGTTGTTCCAGGTTGTAATCGAGGCCAACGGATTCTAGTTGTTCATAGCTAACATCCGCTTTTGTTTTTGCAAGTTCATTCAGTATATCTACCCAGTTAATGCCAAATTGTTTAAAGCTGTCAATGTTCTGTGAAATAAGGTTGCTGTCTGTTGTATTTAAAGAAGCTTTTACATGGTGCAATCCCATGCGCCCTACAGATACAGTTCCTTTGTACATACCAACAAGCGTGCTAATATCCAACGGTTTTAGGTCCAGCGTATCTTTTGCCTGCTCAAGCAAAGCTGCTCCGCCGGCAACTGCCTTCGCCGCATCTGATAATGTAAGATTGGGATGCACTATTGCTGCTTCAAACAGTTGAGAAAGGTCTAATTTTTCGAAAATAAATTTTCTTCTTGGTTTGATTTGTACGCGGTCATCAAAAGTATTACCCCAAATGGAATGGTAATCAGGTGTGTTAGCAGGTGGTATTTTGTTCCATTCAAGAATGGCCCTGGCTTTCGGCAATACATGCACATTACAAAAGTTAGTCTTGGGCGTGATGTTTAATGATGCTGCAAAACTCAAAGGCTTTTCAGCATTTTGCCTGCAATCCATACCAGTTGGTATATCGTGCTGGCTTACGCCGGTATAGCCCTGGTCTTCCCAGCCGGCGCCATAATCAAGATAGAAACGTACGTAGGCATGAGAGCCATTTGTACATAGATTGCCGAGATACCCAAATTCCTGCTTGGTGGCAAAAATGGCTTCCAGTCTTTTCAGGTCAGGCTGATAAGACACCGATTTTAATTCTTCATAAAAAATGTTGCCGGTGTATGCAGCAAGTTTAGCTTTGAAAGCTTTTACATACTCCAATGTAGACGGGTGTTCAGACGCGTACAAAGCGTTGAAGCTGAGTCTAAGGTCTTGTAACTCTTTTTTAATTTCCATAATATAAAATTTTGCATGCTGTGTTTGTTAACAGCAAGGCGTTTTAGCCTACTCTTGTAAGGATTTTCGGCAAGCTCCTTTGAGTGTATTCCATAAACCGGCCGGGCGTTTTACTGCAAGCCACAGCAATACGGTAACTTCAGTTTATCGTTTTTTGAAGTTTTACTGGAAGGATATAATTGCATTCATGCTTTGAATGCAGATGCAGACACGATGTGAAATTTTTCGCAAGTATGTAAGTATAACCGCGGGGTAAAAAAATGTTACCGGTTATTTGAGTTATTCTTTAAAAGGGTTGTTTAACTTAAATATCAATGGATGTTGTTGGGGTGTAAGGATATGATTTTGATAGAGGTAAAAATGGAGGAAACCCATCAATAAATCCATTGCATGCGCCAGATAAAACTGTTCGTGACGCCAATAATGCCGTCTTTATTCAGATTGCTTGCGCCGTAACCAAAACTTATGCGCCACCGTGTAGACGCCCACCAATTCAAGCCAAGATACATTTTATCCAGCAGGCCGCCTTTTACATCCCTGCCGTCCAGGTTTACCTGCGAAACACGCGCTGTAACTTCCCATGCGCCACCCTTGCCTTCAGGCTTTATTCTTCTTGCATAAGCTGCTTTCTTATCGTAGGGCCGATTCTCTCCGGTTATTACCCAGCTGCCGGTAAAGTAGTAGCCCTTGAATTGCTGCGTGCCTTGTGGTGTAGTTGCCCATGCGTGCACATACTCGCTTAATAAAGAAAAATTATCAACACTCCATAGTTGTTCAAAGCCAAAGTTCCATGAGTTGGATGCAGGAAAATCTTTGGTGTCAACATAGTAAGAAGAAACATTCGATTCATTCCTGCCTTTATACCTAAGTACGCCATTCTCTGCTTCAAGGTATCGCACACTTGCGCCAATGTGCACAAATCTCCGTCCGTTTTCTTCATATAGGGGTAATGCAGTAACACGTGCGGCAAAAGTGTTGGCACTTTCCGAGAAGCTTTGTCCCTTTATAAACCAGTCGTTGAACAGACCGGCAGACGCTGTCATCCGGTCATTCAGGAATGATTTGTTGAACCTGAAGCCAATGTTGCGGTTGGTAAAGAAAGGATTAAGTATGCGTTCCGTTTGAGGCAGATTGGCTGCATCGCCCACCATTTCATAAACAAATGGTTCTTTAATTTTTCCAACCGTAAGGTCGCCAAGTATGCCCACGGGAATGATGAAATACAGGTCAGTAAAATTCCATTTGTTTTGCGTGTCCGGATCATAATCAAGTCCATTATGGCCAGCACTGATAAAATAATGCCATGGCTTTTTAAAGTTAATATTTCCACGTATGGATATCCGCAGTGAACGGAGGTCAGCCTGGTTGTCCTGTTTGCCAACCTGTTGTTTGCTATCATTATCCTGTATAAAAACGCTGTAATCAACAATAGGTGCAAAGCCAAGCTGGTATGTAAAGTATTTGTTGCCTCCGCGCGTCCAGCCCATGTGTTTTGCATGCACTACATCTGGCATGAAATATTTCATACCGGTATCAATAAGTACTTGTTTTTGCGAAGAATCAACATTATCCATGTTTTGCGCTAAAAGATGGTTGCCAGAAGAATACATTAAGAAAAGCAGCAGTAATATAAAATGATGCATGAACAAAACCTGCATGCGTGTATAGTTGACTGCTTTTTGAATCATGTAAGAATGGATGAGGTTTACAGGTAGAGTTGCTGCACATTATAAATATTCTAACACAAACTATGTTTATTTTCTTTTATTTGCAACTGTTTGGCTATGTAACGGTTCAAGGCAACTCGTGTATGTTTATGCGACAATTGTCAATGCACGATATGATTTATGCATATGATGCTGTGCGGGACGTAAGGCGTAGTAAAACGATCATTCCGGTAACAAATAACGTTGCATTTATTGCTATAAAAAGTACTAGTTGGTTCTGCATATTTGCAGGATTGTCTTCCATAAACTTAAACGCATATTGTCCCCAGTTATTTAAGGCCCCATGCGCAAGCGATGCTATTAAAATGCTATTTGTTTTAAGCCACAACCAACTGATGATAATGCCAGCGCCAAATATGCCAAACGGATGGATTAATGCTGTTTGAGTTGCAGAAATACCGTTGAGATAGAGTATACCGCTCAGCATAAAAGGTATATGCCACAATGCCCATATTGCGGCTCCTATAGCGATCGCCTTTTTTGTGGAGAATCTATTTAGTAGCCTGGGCAGCATCCAGGCACGCCAGCCAACTTCTTCAAAAAAAGCAAGTGCGGATACAATGATGAGTCCCACTATTGCATTCTTTACAATTTCAAAAATCAATTGAGTGAATGTTAATACACCCCAGCCAATTTTTTCAGGTGAATGGTACAAACCGTTTTTGTCTGGTGTTAACCATAGTTGCCATGGCAAATGTCCGTTCGATAGGTAGGCTAACAGCGGAAGGCAAACAATATGTATTGCAGTTGGAATTAAAAAGATAGCAGCGAAGATATATTTAGCGGAGGTAGTCTTTTTTGCAACACTACGCACTGGATCTTTATATATAACAGTCATCACAAAAACGGATATTGCGGGAATAACCATTGAAAAATATCCCGCCCATATAAACGCGCTTGCATGGCCGCCAGTGAATCCTATAAATAAAGACAGTAAGATGCTTAGCGAGAATGCGATTAATAGATAAGCTGTTAGATGCTTGTTTTTTCCCATTACATCAGCCCCGGCCCGCAAGGTGTTTTTAAAATCACGTTGAAATTTTTTATAATGATAATAAAAAGTACGAAAGTTGGCAAGCAGGGCAGGATAACCGTATCCACTAAGAAATTGACAAATCCAACTGTTTCTTTGAACCAGTACGCAGTAAAAACGGTTATTATGTTGTGTTTCCCCAATGGATACCCCAGTGTCCGATCTTGAATTACTTTATAAAAGCCTTTTTATGCAAAACTTTTTACAACATCTAAAGACGCGTATAATTGCAGGCGTTATTTTTCTGATCCCGGTATTTGTTATAATAATGATACTGCAGAAGTTGTGGAAGATTCTTTCCGGCAGTGGGCATTATATTGCTAATACACTTGGCTTAAAACCCCTATTCGGAAACAATTCCGCCCAGATAGCAACGGGTTTATTGCTAATCCTGCTTTTTTATTTCTTCGGATGGTTGGTGAGATTCAGCATTTTAAACAGGTGGCGGGACTGGATTGAAAATGCCTTGCTGCAATATATACCCGGCTACCTGACTTACAAAGCACAGTTACAGGAGAAGATTAGCCCTACGGAAGATCCGCGACAGCCGGTTTTAATTGAAACCATTACCGGGAAGCGGCCAGGGCTTTTAATTGAAGAGCTGCCTGATCAAATGGTTATTTTTCTTCCCAATTCACCAGATACCAACAATGGTGAAGTGTTGCTTGTAGAAAAAAGTAAGGTAACAAAGCTTGATATAAAAGCAGCTCCATTTATGAAGAATATGCAGAAGTTTGGCAAAGGGGTGATCAGTTAAGGCTTTTGCCTTAATAGTATTATGGAAATCTATAAATCCCGGGCATTGCCAAAAGATTGCAAAGCCCGGGATTGATGTTCATATTATTTTTTTGCGGTAGTTGAACCAGCATTTGATGATGATTTTTGGATTAGCCTAACTGGTCCCAACAATCCGGAAGGAAGCAATGGTGAACCGGATTGAAAGAATGGCATGGTTGTATACGTGATTTTATTGGTAACGCCTGGCTGCTGATCACCGATCAATCGGTTTACCCAAAGATTGGTTACTCTAACTTCAACAGAATTGTCTCCTGCTTTTAGTGCGTTGGTTACATTGACACAAAATGGTTTTTTCCAAACAATGCCTAACGACTTTCCATTGATGATCACTTCAGCCATATTTTTTACATCACCAAGGTCCAGCCAGAGTTGTGCATTCTTCGAAAACCATTGCGCCGGTGCGTTAATGGTTTTGGTGTAAGTGCCAGTTCCTGAAAAATATTTCACGCCATTGTCGTCGTTATCAGTCCATGATGATAATGTATTTACATTGACTGATGCAGGTGCTCCACGATCTTTCTGAAAACTGATTTTCCATGATTCATCAATAGCTGCCAGTGGTTTTTCAGTAACGGCCGGTAACGTGTATGAAGCTGTTGCGGCTTTGTCTTTGAATACCACAAATACAGCATCATTAGGTTCCAGGTGCAGCGTTGTTTTTGTTGCGCCATTAGAAATATTGTATGATAGCGCGTCTTTTTCACCGGTTTCCGCATGCCATAGTTCCGGAACTTTTCCTTCCATACGGAAGCTGATGTCAAGATCCTCACTTCTGTCCGTACGGTTATTGATCCAGTATATATCACGGTCATTGGCCTTGCGGTGCACATAGAATAATTTGGTAGTTTCCTGTGGCTTGGTGTACGACATGTCTGGAGGTATATTCAATGCTGCCAGCGTTTCTGCTATCGTTTTATTGGTTAGCACGCGGTTATTACCAGAGCCCCATGTTTCTTTAATCAATGCTTTAAACTCATCAGGGCTGTCCTTTAAACCTGTTACCGTTTCAGGTATTACGCCACCTATCGTTGCTCCGGCTTTTACCAGTGCGTTTATCTTTTTTAATACTGGTAGAGACATTTGCCGCGCGTTGCTATCTAACACAAGTACGCGGTAACTCATGCCACTAGGCGTAACGAGTTTGCCATCTTTAACGGACAATAAATTGATGAGTGCGTCTGCATTGATAAAATCGAAATTGTATCCTTCAGGAACTGCCGGTAATTTTTTTCCGAACAAGGATGTTATGTTATTGTCTTCGCCGTAATAATAAACAACGTCTGCTACAAACTTGCCTTGTTGCAGCATGTAGCAACTGCGCGAAAGATATTTGGTCCACGCAATGGCTTGCTCTGCCCATGTTTCATGACGATTGAACCACTGGCCAAAAGGTCCCAGGCCGAGGCCGGGTATTTTGTTGTCAACAGGCTGATGGACAGAAGTGTGTATTACAAACCTGTTAAGCCCGCTTGCTAATTCAAGATCGGCCGTTGGCTTTAATTTTTCAGGTGAGTATGACCAGGCTGAGCCGCCGATACCCAGGGCTGTGAGCGATTCTGCCGCAACCAAATTTTGTCCGTATATATGTGCAACAGAAGCGGATTCGCGAATATCTGCCTGATGCATTGTCTGGCCGCCGCCTATTGCGCCGGGCATCCATATGGCTGACATCGGGATTGCTGCGCTGCGTTTAATATCCATACCATCTGCAATAAGTGCACGGCCGCTTTCGTGCGATTCAGAGTAACGTTTCATGCCATACTGTTTCAGTAAATCTGTAAGCTGGTCATAGTGATTTGAAGCAACAAGGTCGCTCAGTGTTTTTCTAAAATCCCACAAAAACTGTTCACTTGCTTCGGCGCTTTTTACAATATGCCCCGTTAATACCGGCATCCATAGCAACATACTATAACCACGCCTTGTTTCAAATTCGTGTAACATATTAGTGGTCCAGTTTTGTGAGCCTGCTTCCCAACTATCAGTTACCATAAATTGTAGTCCGCCATTGTTGCCCATTAATCCGCCTGTTGCGTTCTTGTATTGATCAAGGTAATTGGTGAAATAGTTTTTTACAGCATTACGATCAAGCTTATCAACTTCCAGTCCTGTAGCCTCAGGTGATGCGGGATGGTTGGTGATGCCCATCAGCGAATAACCAAATCGAACGATGTTCCAGTTACCTTCGGGTGCAGTCCAGTTTAGTGAACCGTCTGCATTCATTTTGGAAGTGATATCAATCACGTCATTTGTCGCGATTACATCAGTGATGTCAGCTGATTTTGTTGTTTGCGTATTCAAGTCTGGTGCCGGCGAAAAAGCATCTTTTTCTTCAAACATATTTATGCGCGCCGCAGTGTGCAAAACAAGCTCTGCAATATCAGTGCCTGCCGGCGGTTTGGGAGGCTCTGCTTTATTACCAAGCAAAGCGCCGAAGTTCATTGGCGGTGGCGGATTTTTAACCGTTACACGAAAATATTTTGCAGTTGTCGCAGGAATACTTACTGTCTGCTGCAATACATTGCCTGCAGGGATATAACAGATCCATTTAAAGGTAATGCCATCATCACTTGCTTCAAGGCTCCTGTTGTCTTTAAAATCACCAAACATGCCAAACGGGCCTTTGTTGCCGCCGCCAACCATTGTTACGGCTTTTATTGTTTGCGGTTGTGCAAAAGCGAATTGAATCCATGCAAATCCCTTCGCTGTATCTGCAGGTAAGACATTGGTAGTGGTAAGGTCTCCATCTGTTAGCTGTGGCAGCTCAAAATGCCCCGCATTTGAAGTGATGGTTGGTTTCAATTCATGTAGCGTTTGATCATTTTGTGGAAGCTTATACGCTAGGACTGCTATTTCTTTGTAAAACACGGGAGGTTCTGTTGCCGGGGCGCCAAGGCTCAATTCTTCTTTCATGTGAAGATTTTGAAAAGGGCCGGTGACAGAAGGAGGCTTTGCCAAAGTAATACCCGAGGCACCACCCTTAACGCGCATTTCGCTCCATACAATCTTTTTCATACCATCTTCAGGCTTCACCCATGGGCCGCCGCTTTCACTCCATCCGGGAGATCCGGCAATAGCCATTTCAAGATGTAATGAGTCGGCAAGCTTAGCAGTAAAATGAAACGCGTCTTTCCACTCGGGCGTCATGTAGGTTAATCTTTTTTCTACGATCTGCGGTGTATTGAGAGAGGCATCAAAATTTTGAAACCCGCCAATGCCTGAACGATGCATCCATTCAAGATCTTTCCGTATGCCATTCTTTGTAATGTTGCCATTCATCCAGTGCCACCAAACCCTTGGCTTTGCTGCATCCGGGGGCGAACTGAAATTTGCATACATCGTATCACTTGAAGGCTTATTTGTTTTTTGGGAAAATACTGACAGGCAGGCCAACATTGCTGCAGAGAAAACGAATGGGCGTTTCATTTTGGCAAGTTTTAGTAATTAAATCTAACAACAGGTTGTTGTAAAACCGTCATGAGCCGTCATGGTTGGAGAGGAGTTAATAGAGCGAATGTTTGTGATCGCTACAAGCGATTAAATAAGCCTGCGAAGCCTTCATGCTTCGCAGAGCGGATCTCATGAACTTCTAAGTTCAGTAATCTGACTCTGTCGATCCCCGAGTTTTTTTGCCTGTTCTTTTGGCTTGATCCAAAACAACCAAAAAATCGAAATTTTGCTTGTCTCTGCAACGAACCGTCGGTACGGGCAAGCATCTAAAATCGCACGCCGTAAAATACACTAGTCGCTGCTGCGCCTTTCACTATTCACTATTGACCATTCACTATTCGCACACTGATTGTATCAAAAACGAACAATACAATTTATTTCACCATCGTAATTGGCTGATTTACACTAAATTAAAGTTTGGTATTTTTCTGGTGACCTAAAAGGCAATTATCTGCATATGCTGAGAAACTATTTTAAGATTGCCTGGCGGAATATGATTAAGGACAGGCAGTTTACTTTTTTGAATGTAATAGGTTTGTCGTGTGGAATTGCATGCGTGTTGTTGATCTATTTGTGGGTGGCTGACGAGCTAAGTTTCGATAAGTTCTACGACAACAAAGATCGTGTTTATCAATTGCTCGAACGCCGCACAGCACAAGGAGATGTGCAGATGTCCGACGAGTCTTCCGGCCTCTTAGGTGATGCATTAAAAGCACAGATGCCTGAAATAGAATATGCTTCGCCGCTGGCACCTCCTGAATGGTTTCAAAAATTTACGCTTTCTGCAGGAGAGAAGAATATCAAGGCCCAGGGCCAATACGCAGGGAAAGATTACTTCAATATCTTTTCATTTAAACTAATTGATGGTAAGAAAGAATCGGTGCTTGCAGACAAAAATTCCATCGTTATTTCTGATGAGCTTGCACGTAAATTATTTAATACTACCGAAAACATAACGGGCAAAACAATCCACTTTCAGCACGAGAAAGATTTTTTTATTTCCGGTGTATTTGAAAAAACGCCGTATCATTCCTCTCAGCAATTTGATTTCGTATTATCATTTGAATACCTGAAAGACATAAAGCCATGGGTAAAGGAATGGTATAATCTCGGGCCGCATAATTTTATTTTATTGAGGGAAGGCACAGACATTACTGCGTTTAATAAAAAGATTGCCGGATTTATCGCTAAGAATGCGGGCGATAGTTCGCGCTCGGTTGTAGCGGCAAAGTTTGCTGATATGTACTTATCCGGTTCATTCAGCCATGGTATTTCAGTCGGCGGCAGAATGGCTTATGTACGCTTGTTTTCATTGATTGCTATATTTATATTAATCATTGCCTGCATCAATTTCATGAATCTCTCTACCGCCAAGGCTTCCCGAAGAATGAAGGAGATCGGTATTAAAAAAGTTACAGGAGCCACACGTAATCAGCTTGTAGCTCAGTTCTTTTCAGAATCTGTTTTGATGACATTCTTTTCCATGTTGCTTGCATTGATAATAGCACGATTGCTACTGCCTTATTTTAATGCCCTTACTGGAAAAGAGATTCAGCTTCAGTTCGGTATACAACTGGGCGCGGGATTAGTGGCTATTACAATTTTTACCGGCTTGCTCGCAGGAAGTTATCCTGCGTTGTATTTGTCAAAATTCAATCCGCTTACTGTGTTGAAAGGCAAGTTAAACACATCATTTGCCGAGGTGGTATCCCGCAAAGGATTGGTTGTATTCCAGTTTACACTTTCTGTTATTCTTATCGTTTCCGTAATCGTGGTGTATAAGCAGGTGAAGTATCTGCAATCATCCGATCCGGGGTATAATAAGGATAACGTTGTAAAATTTGATAATGAAGGAAAGATAGTTGGGGCAGAGGAAGCTTTTTTCGCAGAGATGAAAAAGGTGCCGGGTGTTGTTAATGCATGTTTTACCTATAACAATATGGTGGGTAGAAGTTATGGCGATTATGGTATAAACTGGGATGGAAAAGATCCGAATTCATCTGTTTATTTTGAAGGATTCCAGGCCGGTTACGATTTTATCGAAACAATGGGCATGCATGTGTTAAGCGGCAGAAGTTTTTCGAGGGATTATGGTAGCGACAGTTCAAAAATTATATTGAATGAAGCAGCTGTAAAAGTGATGAATATCAAAGATCCTGTTGGGAAAAATATCCGTCTATTTAACAAGCGTATGCAAATTGTTGGTGTAGTGAAAGATTTTCATTTTGAGTCGTTACATGAAGTGGTAAAGCCTTCTTACTATATCCTGCTGCATCCCGACCAGGCAGGCGCAAAAATAATGGTTAGGATAAAGGCTGGAGATCAACAGGCAACATTGGCAGGTATACAAAAGTTGTATGAGTCCTATAACCCCGGATTTCCTTTTGTGTATAGTTTCTTAAGCGAGCTGTATCAAAAGCAATATGAAACAGAAGTTAGAACAGCTGCGCTCGCAAAATATTTTTCGGGGTTGGCCATACTTATTTCATGTCTTGGGCTCTTTGGGCTGGCTGCATTTACCGCACAGAAAAGACAAAAAGAAATTGGGATCCGAAAAGTGGTTGGCGCGTCTGTCAACAACATTGCTTTTATGCTATCAAAAGATTTTTTTACGCTTGTAGTACTGGCGATGCTCATTGCATTCCCGATCGCGTGGTGGAGCATGAATCAATGGCTGCAAGGATTCGCATACCGTGTTGAAATAAATGCCGGCGTGTTTTTAATTGCAGCCGCTTCGGTATTGCTGATCACATTGTTCACAATCAGTTTTCAGGCTATAAAAGCCGCATTGGCAAACCCTGTGAAAAGCCTTCGTTCAGAATAGGCGATTAGATCAGGTGGATTATAAAGGTGACAACCTAGGATGCCGGCGAAGTTCGTCGGCATTCGCTTTTTGAAAATGGTTTTCTATTGTGTGCATTTTTACCTATCACCTTGTCCATTTTTCTATTTTGTGTCCTCTGTGACAAACACGCTGTGGCGATCTGTGGTTAAAATGTTTTCTTCATTTTCTCCAGCTCCACTTCAAGTTTATCCAGGTTTTCTTCATTCTTCTCCGGGGCGTATGCTCTCACTTTGTTACATAAATCAACTGTTTCAAACATCAACTTGAATGTTACTCGCGTGGTGTCATCCGATAGCTTATCAAAGTTGGCAATAAACTGAAATGCGGGTTTTGAAAGATGGTTCCATACGAGCATAAAAGGCTTGTCAATCTTTACAAATTCGCATTCATTGGGATGATTGCCTTTGTCTGGTCCATGCATAATAAAGGTCCATCTTTCGCCAGGTCTTAAGTCATATTCATTGATGGTGTTTGTAAAGCCTGCAGGCCCCCACCATGTTTTTAAATGTTTGGGTTCCGTCCAGGAACGAAATACAAGTTCAACCGGAGCATTGACAACCCTGGATGCTACAATTTCACAATCAGGTGTTGTATTGATGATTTCAGGGTTCATAAATCTATCAAAAAGAAAAGGTAATTACATTCACCTGAAAATGCAAGAATAGAGGCATGTGTTCATGTTATCGGTAATAACGAATCATTTTGTTTTGAACCGCTTGTTTGTTCGTTGCGTTTTTTGCAAGCGATAGTGCGGTAGCAAAATGCTTTTTTGATAAATCATCGTCCACGTTAACATATAATTCGCCCAGCAACAGATAATAAAAGAAGTTATTGGTTAGCTGCAATTTTTCAGCTTCAACAATAGCAATATTTTTTCCGCGTGCTCTAGAGAGCGCGTAGGTCCTGTTCAATGCCGCGATGGGAGAGTATTCAATTTGCAGCAGCCTATTGTACAATTGTAAAATGTTTTCCCATTTCTCTGCATTGTCATTCTTTTGTGTGTGCCAGTAGGCAATTCCAGCCTCCAGGTGGTATGTTGAAATTTGGTCGCCACTTGCTGCGCAATGTAGAAAATAGCCTCCTTTACTTATCCAGTCGGAATTCCATAAGTTCTCGTCTTGATCGTCATATAAAACCAATTCATTATTATCATTGATGCGTGCATCAAATCGTGATATGTGAAAACACATCAACGCTAACAGTGCGTTCACTTGAGGTGTGTTGGTGAGTTTGTTTTCGACCAACATTGTACACAATCGAATGGCTTCAAGGCATAGGTCTTTTTTTAACGGCGTGTTAGGGGTGGCAGAATAGTATCCTTCATTAAAGAGAAGATAAATAGTAGTTAGTACAGGTTGAAGCCGCTCTTCAATTTGTTGTGCGCTAGGCAATTCAATCGCAATTTGTTCTTCCCTTAATTTTTCTTTCGCCCGGAACAGTCTTTTGTTGATCGTTTCTTTATTTGAAAGAAAAGCATCTGCAATTTCTTCAATGCCAAATCCGCAAAGGATTCTAAGGCTTAAGCCCACCTGTGCCTCAGTTGGGATGGCTGGGTGGCATACAGCAAACATCATTTGCAGTTGACTGTCGTTGATATGTAGCGGGGACAGATCTATGTCATCCTCATAAACTTTATCCTGGCTGTCCTTTAGCTGCGGTGATATTTTATTTTCAAAGAGTGCATTGCGTTGCAAGTGATTGATGGCTTTATTTTTTGCAACGTTATATAGCCACGCCGTTGGGTTTTTAGGAGCTCCTTCAATACCCCATGTTTGTGAAGCGACAAGAAAAGTATCGCTCGCAATGTCTTCTGCGATTTCAATTTGATGAAATCCAAAACGCTTGCATAATACCGCGACGATCTTTCTGTATTCGGTCCTGAAAAGATGAGGAATTAATTCCGGCATAGTTTAATAAAAGTCAAAAGTAAAAAGGTGAAAAAACAAGATGAATTCAAAAGGAAAAAGTCAAAATTCAAAAATAAAAGTCGAACGATATATCCTGTCCAGAACCGACAGGAAAAACAGAATACAGCCAATGCAGTCAACAGCCTTTTTGATTTTTACTTTTGACTTTATTTATTGACTACTTTTCTCACTTCCACGCTATTCCCTTCACCTTTTAGTATCGGGCATTCTTTTGCTATGGTGAGTGCGTCGTCAAAATCTTTCGCTTTGATCATAATAAATCCCGCAAGGGATTCTTTAATCTCCACGAAGGGGCCGTCTGTAACCACGTTATTGGGTTTGATTACTTTGCCTTCTGTGGACAACCCTTTTCCTCCAATAAATTTATCTTGAGCGGCAATGCTTCCAACCCAGTCGTTGTACATTTTCATATACCCTTGTAATTGCTCTGGTGAAGGTTGCGCTTCCTTTGTTAGCAAATCCAGCCGCATTAAAATCAGGTACTCTTCCATAATGTTTGTTTTTATTGATGTCGAATTGAATGTCTATTTTGCGGGCGCATAGCAAGCCAATATTCTACCGCTTTTGAATATTTTAGTCTGCGTTAATTTAAGTTCAACCACATGATTTAGTCCCTGGCAAAAAGCCGAGCCGCTGCCAATCAGCAATGGATCAATCATTAACTGATACTCGTCTATCAGGCCATGTTGCGCAAACAGTGTTGTGATTGAACCGCTTCCCAGAATTGCCATATCTTTACCCGGTGTGTTCTTCAATTTCCGAACCTCTTCAATTATGTTGTCGCTAATGATCCGGGTGTTTTCCCATGTAGCCTGTTTAAGCGTTTTGGAAAACACAATTTTTTCAGATTTATTCATGCCTTCGGCAACTTCGGGCATCATTTGTTTGGCATTATCTGTAGGCCAGAAGCTGGCCATCATGTCGTAAGTTTTACGTCCAAACAACAATATGCCATCCGCGCCAAGTGCATCTTGGGCAAATTTGCTCCCTTCTTCGTCATGTGAGTGCCAGCTGGTATCATCGCCAGGCCCTTTAAAATAACCATTTAGCGTGGTAAAATTGAATACTGTTAGCTTTCTCATGGTAATCTTTTTTGTTTATACTATTATAACAAACGAAAGAACCGGAATTGGACAGATTAGTTGACAATTGAAAGTTGACAATTGAAAATTAGCCGAAAAGGAAGTGTCATTTCTTACTGTCGAGTAAAGAAATGAACGTTTAAGTGTGCGACGCAACTAAAGCTCAATAGTAGCAATACCGCACGGCCCAATAATTATTATGTCAATTAATGATGATCTATTCATAAAGCCTTTTAACGTTATGCCTGACCGAGTTTCGACTCATTCGCACATTTACATATTCACACATTCACACATTCGCCACCTTGTCAATTAAAACCGTACATCGTCCGTATCAAAACCGAACATTTGATGTTTTAATTGCTATGTAAATTACTGATTATAAAATTTTTATTTCAAGGCATGTTGTTGGATGCGTTTTCCGTCAAATCCCAAACTATGTTCAAAACATACTTCACCATTGCTTTAAGGCAACTACGCAAGCAAAAAATGTATGCATTCATTAAAATTGGGGGTTTTGCTTTAAGTATAGCGGCATGCTTGTTAATAGCGCTATATATACGTGATGAACTTAGTTATGATAAATCCTATCCCGATGCTGACCGCATTTTTAGAATAACAGGGGAATACAATGATAAAGGCAATATACAAACCGGAGCGGATTGGCCCCCGCCAATGGCAAAAGCATTAAAGCAGGATTATCCGGAAGTTGAATATTCGGGCAGAATAATGCCGCATGAATTATTTTATTGCGCAGGCAGCAACCAGGTACGAAGGGTGGATGCCGAGCAAAATACTTATGAAGACAAATTTACATTTGCAGATCAGTCTATACTGGATATTCTACAAGTGCCCATGGTTTACGGTAACCGCGCAACTGCACTCGCTGATCCCCAGACGATGGTGATAGCTAAAAGCATTGCGGACAAGTATTTCCCTAACGAGAATCCTGTGGGGAAATTGATGATCCTGAATAATGATAAGGATCGGATTTATAAAATTGGTGGAGTGATGAAGGATTTCCCATCAACTACACATCTTCAATACAATTTTCTGCTGACACTTACAGGCTATGAGCTTTGGAAAGGCGAACAGGACGGTTGGATGAGCAGTAATTATTATACCTATGTGAAGCTTCGCAAAGGTGCCAATGCTCTGCAATTCCAGGATAAGTTAAAATCTCTTATTACCAAATATTGGGTGCCTGCGCTTAAAAGCGAAGGAAATGTTCAGGCAGATGATATGACTCAAAATGCCCGGTTGTTCATTCAGCCTATTACTGATATTCACTTGCGGTCGTATAAAATAGATGATAGCCTGCATCACGGTGATATTCGTTTTGTGTGGTTGTTTGGAGCTATTGCATGTTTTATCTTAATCATTGCATGTATCAATTTTATCAATCTGTCAACGGCTAAATCTGCCAACCGTGCAAAAGAGGTTGGTTTAAGAAAAGTGCTAGGCTCATACAAGTCAGGGCTTGTACAGCAATTCCTGACTGAATCCATGTTATACAGTTGTTGCTCCTTTGTTTTGGGATTGTTGATAGCATGGCTGTTGTTGCCTTACTTTAATGTATTGGCAGGAAAATCCCTTTCTATGCCGTGGACAAGGTGGTGGCTCGTTCCCTTAATGGTCGCTTCAATTGTCGCTACTGGTTTTTTGGCAGGTATCTATCCTTCACTGTATTTGTCTTCATTTAAGCCAATACTGGTTTTAAAAGGACAACTTAGCAAGGGAAGTAAAAATTCGATCCTGCGGAATGGGCTGGTTGTATTCCAGTTTTCCACATCTATTATACTGATCATTTCCACGCTGGTAATTTATAAGCAAACGCATTATTTATTGAATGCGAAGATTGGTTATGATAAAGACCAGGTGATGCTTATACAGGGAACAAATACACTGGGTGAAAAGGTTCAGGACTTTAAGAATGAATTGCTGAAGCTGTCGCAGGTGAAAAACGTTTCTGTGAGCGATTTTCTACCGGTTTCCGGCACTAAGCGTAATGGTAACACTTTCTGGAACATTGGGAAGAAAACGACTGACGCCGGCATATTTGCGCAGGCCTGGACAGTGGATGACAGCTACATTCAAACACTTGGGATCAAGTTGATTGCCGGGAGAAATTTTTCGCCGGAAATGCCATCGGATTCGCAGGCCGTTATCATTAATAAAACAATGGCTGAGAAGCTTAACCTGAAAGACCCAATTGGGAAAACAATCGAGAACTGGGGCAAATACCCTATCATCGGCGTGATTGAAGATTTTAACTTCGAAAGCATGCGCGGCAAGGTAGGTGCACTAAGTATGCATCTGGGTAGCAGTAACTCCATTGTTTCTGTTAAGCTAAGCAGTAAAGAAGTGAAAGATGTAGTGCCGGCTATAAGCAGCTTATGGAAGAAGTTTGCGCCTACACAACCTATACGCTACACTTTTCTTGATGAGAATTTTAAAAACATGTATGCGGATGTACAGCGAATGGGCAACATCTTCACAAGTTTTGCGGTGTTAGCCATTGTAATTGCATGCCTTGGTTTGTTTGCACTTTCCGCATTCATGGCAGAGCAACGCAATAAAGAAATTGGCATACGCAAAGTGTTGGGCGCTTCCGCAACAAATATTACAGCAATGCTATCTGTAAGCTTTGTAAGACTCGTAATACTTGCCATCTTGATCGCATCACCTATTGCGTGGTGGGGTATGAGCAAGTGGTTGCAGGATTTTGCGTATCGTATCCAAATTGACTGGTGGATGGTTGCTATTGCCGGCTTTGTTGCTATAATGATTGCATTGGCAACGGTAAGCTTTCAATCCATCAAAGCGGCGCTTACAAATCCGGTTAAGAGTCTTAGATCGGAGTAAGACAATTGATAAGGGAAAATTGAAAATGGATTTGACCCGAGACACTCTGTGTAATAACCACTATGCTGAAAGCTTATTGCTGACAGCCAAAAGCTACTCATTATGTTTAAAAACTATTTTAAAACCGCCTGGAGAAACCTTGCAAAGAACAAGGTGTATAGTTTTCTAAATATCCTTGGCCTTGCCATAGGTATGAGTGTTGCTATGCTTATTGGGTTATGGGTGCAGCATGAGCTAAGCTACGATTCATTCAATGTGAATCGTGAGCATATTGCCATGGTGATGAAAAAGACGCAATTCAATAATGAGAAAGGGACACAGGCAGGCATATCGCTTCCGTTGTATGATGAACTAAAAACAAATTACCCTGAAGTAAAACGCATTACGCGCCTTGACTGGGGCGGTAATCACAGCCTGATGGTTGGTGACAAAAAAATAAGCAGCAACGGACATTTTGCTGATCCGGATTTTTTGAAAATGTTTACTTTCCCTTTAGTGGAAGGACAACCGGACCAGGTGCTGAAAGATCCTTATTCTATCGTACTAACGCAATCATTGTCTAAGAGCTTGTTTGGAGATGCAGATCCTGTCGGCAAGTTTATTAAGCTGGATAATCAGCACAGTGTTAAGGTTACGGGCGTATTGAAAGGTGTTCCAAAAAATTCCACCATTGACTTTGACTTTCTGCTGCCTTATGAACTGAATATACTGACGGATAATTTTGTAAAGAATTCGAAAGGCCAATGGCAAAATAACTTTCTTCAAAATTTTGTACAACTCAATGATGGTGTGTCGATGGATGCATTCTCAAGAAAAATAGCACCGATCATTCAGCAGAAGTCGAAAGATAAAAAGGAAGGAACATTGTTTGTCCATCCCATGAAGAAATGGCATTTGTACAGTGAATTTAAAGACTGGATAAATATTGGCGGCGCTATTGAATATGTAAAGTTGTTTGCTGTGATAGGCATCTTTGTCCTTATCATAGCATGTATCAACTTCATGAATTTAAGCACAGCCCGTTCGGAAAAAAGAGCCAAGGAAGTTGCTATCAGAAAAACAGTTGGCTCGCAAAGAAAACAGTTAGTTGTTCAATTTTTAGGCGAGTCTGTTGTTACTGCCCTTATAGCATTCGTGTTATCTCTGATTATAGTAAAGTTGTGCCTGCCGTTGTTAAGCCAGTTGGGTTTTAAAGATGTGATCTTTAGTTTTACCAATCTGCCGTTACTGATAGTTTTATTTGCAGGATGTGTTGTTACGGGCCTTCTGGCAGGTAGTTATCCGGCGCTGTATCTTTCAGGGTTTAAGCCTATCAAGGTGTTGAAAGGGACTTTCAGTGCTGGCAAGGCGGCCAATCTTCCAAGGAAAATCCTGGTTGTTGTCCAGTTTAGTTTTTCCATTGCACTTATTATTGGGACAATTATTGTATTTCAGCAGATACAACATGCACGCAACAGGCCATTGGGTTATCGCCCGGATAACCTGATCTCGTTTGGCCTTTCGAATGATCTTACTAAAAGCTTTGAGCCCCTTAAAAGAGACCTGTTGGCAACTGGTTATGTTGAAGCCGTTAGCCGTTCGTCAAGCCCGATGACCGGTGTGTACAACCAGTGGGATGATTTTTCCTGGGATGGCAAAGATCCCGATAGCCATCCGCTCTTTTCCGCAATTATGATAGATCATGATTATGACAAGGCATCAGGCGTTATTTTAAAGGAAGGGCGTTTCTTTTCTAAAGAATTTCTCACAGATAGTAATGCCGTTGTATTGAATGAAGGAGCTGTTAAGCTGATGGGATTTAAAAATCCTTTGGGTAAGACGGTTAAGTTTGGCAGTCAACCGATGACGGTTATTGGGGTTGTGCAGAATGTGATCATGGAAGATCCTTTCAGGTCCGTTATGCCCGCAATAATGTTGTTCAGGCCCTATTTTATATCACAAGGAATGATCCGCTTTAAAACCGGCACTAATCTGCAAAAGGCGCTTGCAGCCATTCAACCAATCATGGCTACTTATAATCCAGCGTATCCTTTTGAATACAGGTTTGTGGATGAAGACTTCAACAAGAAGTTTCAAGCCGAGAACCAGGTAGGTGCATTATCCCGCATTTTTGCTGCGCTTGCAATTTTTATTAGTTGCCTGGGTTTATTTGGCCTGGCATCGTTTATGGCTGAAAGACGTACAAAAGAAATTGGTGTGCGCAAAGTGCTGGGTGCATCTGTTTCTCAGTTATGGTTATTGTTGTCTAAAGATTTTGTGCTGCTCGTGTTTATCAGTTGCCTGATTGCATCCCCGCTGGCATTATATTTTCTGCAAGGCTGGCTGAAGAAATATGAATACCGTATTGAGATAAGCCCATTCGTATTTATAACCGCTGGCATCATTGCCATCCTCATAACACTTGCCACCATTAGCTTTCAGGCCATTAGGGCCGCACTGGCTAATCCGGTGAAGAGTTTGCGAACGGAGTGAGTTGTGTACGTTGTAAGTTTTACGTGATACGTTAGACGTTTATCTTGGCGAAGGCTTCAGCCTCCAATGCTTCAAGTTGCAAAGTTGCACGAAGAGATCTCTTCTTAACCTTTGTGCTTCTTACGGTCTTTGACTTCGGGCGAAAAAACGTTGTGTTTCTCAGTGTCACTGTGCCTCCGTGGTTCAAAATCATTATATTGTGTTCTTATGAAAGTAGATGCAACCGAACGAGCAAAGATGCCTGCTGGCACATCGAAAGTTTTAGATAGCAGAAGCTTACAAAACAGTTATTCCACATTGTTGCCTGTTCTCAAAAAAGGCATGCGCGTATTGGATGTTGGCTGCGGTACTGGCGCTATATCCGCCGGTATAGCTGAAGCTGTTGGAGACGAAGGATATGTTATAGGTATTGATAGTAGTGATCATCTGATTGCAAAGGGTAAACAGGACTATGCCGATGTTACAAACCTCGAACTTGTAGAAGCTAATTTATTTGAATACAATCCATCCGAAAAATTTGATCTCATTGTTTCTGCGCGAGTGCTTCAATGGTTGAGTAATCCCGGGCAGGCGCTGGCGAAATTCAAAACATTGTTGAAGCCCGGTGGGCAAATCTCCATTCTGGACTACAATCATACAAAACTAGAATGGAAGCCAGAGCCACCGGCAAGCATGAAGAAGTTTTACCAGGCTTTTCTGGACTGGCGCGCAGATGCTGGTATGGATAATGAAATTGCGGATCACCTGCCTTTGCTTTTTGAGCAACAAGGTTTTCATTCTATCGAAACAATCAATGCCGATGAAGTAGCAGAGAATGGTGAGGAGTCTTTTGCAGATAGACTCAGCCTATGGTCAAAAGTTGCTGAGCTGCGCGGGCCGCAAGTGGTGAAGAGTGGCTTTATCTCTGAAGCGGAACGCCTGCAAGCAATTGATGAATACGATACATGGACAGTTGAGCATGCAGAAGCAATGATTGTAAAGTTGAAAGATGTGAGAGGTAAGTTGCCTTTATAGCAAGGGATGTCCTTTAAATAAAGGTGGTTTTATTATTGACTGGTCTATATAAGCGTATTTATAAATACGATACCGGCCTTGTATAATTTATCCATATCTCAGCCACAATAAGGTGAAGCGTGAATCCGATCCAAAATGCAGTGCCAAAAAATACATGAGGTGACAGGCGCGAAAATCCAAAGAATAAGCCGATAATCGGGCGAATGGTGCTTACTGCCAGCCCTATTGCAAACGCACGGATCATCCACTCCCTATGTAACGTTTGATTTCCTTTTAAGATGTACCACCATGCGCGGCTCAATGCAATTAAAAAGAAGAGCGCAAATAGAATGCTCCCCGCCGCTTCATTTACACCGCCGATAGGCATCATGATAAAAGGCATGCAGAGCGCAGAGATGCCAACAACGTACGAGGCTATGATAAATACCGTGCCGCTGATCCGGTGGAAGCGGATATGTTTATTTCTAATGCCGGGGATGAATTGCCATGGGCCAAGTGTCATGAATAATAAGCCGGGCAAAATGTGCAGGAAAGTGATTGCCGGGTGCTTCGCAAACGCTAAGTCAAAAGGAGGTTCTTTATTCGGAGAAAACGAAGGAATGATATCATAGATCGCGAGAATTCTTCTTACAATCACAGCTACGCCGATTGTAACCAGCACAAACATTATAATCCGTAGTATAGCGGCCAGTTTTTGTATTTGTACTGATCTGTTCATCTTGTTTCCCCTTGTTTAATGAAAATAAGAATCATTCACAGTGTGAAATTGACTTTTTATACAAAAGGCAACGATAGGCCTATGAAAGTGTTAGGCATTGTCGTAAACTGCCCCTTTAATTGTCGCTTTCGGTGATTTTAAAATAGATAGTCAGAAAGTAGATTTGTGGAGAGAACTTATCCGTTAGGAATATGGCTTCGCAATCAATAAATCACTGTTATAAAAACTGCAATATGTATACATTAATTAATCCTGTTCGCATAGCGACAACGCTTCTTGCCTTAATGTTGACATTTGTTTCCCCAAATGTTGTAAGCGCACAAAATACCCAGGCGCAAACTGGCTATGCTAACGTAAACGGTCTTAAAATGTATTACGAGATGCAGGGTTCGGGAACGCCGCTGGTGTTATTGCATGGCGCATTTATGAATACCGGAATAGCATTTGGACAAATGATGCCGGAACTATCAAAGAAATACAAAGTAATTGCAGTGGATCTGCAGGGGCATGGCCGCACTGCGGATATAGACCGGCCATATGCTTTTGAAAGCCTTGCCGATGACGTTGCATCTTTATTAAAATATTTGAAGATCGACAATGCGAACATCCTGGGTTATAGCCTTGGCGGAGGTGTTGCGCTACAGGTAGCTATCCGTCATCCTGAAATGGTAAAAAAATTAGTCATTATTTCCGCTGTATATAAATTTGATGGATGGTATCCCGAAACGAGGGCAGTGTTCCCTACTATTTCTGCTGAGGCATTTGCAAAAACACCGATTAAATCACTCTACGATAGTATCGCACCCGACCCCAAACATTTCGATCAGTTCATAGCAAAAATGAGGGATTTTGTTTCAAAGCCTTACGATTTTGGTGCAGGTAAAATAAAAGCAATTAAGTCTCCCGCACTCATTATTCTTGGTGATTCAGACGGCGTTCAGCCAGAGCATGCGGCTGAGATGTTCAGGTTGTTGGGAGGCGGGCAAATGGGTGATCTTCGCGGGCTGCCTAACTCACAGTTGACCATCTTTCCTGCAACAACACATGTCGGCATCATGATGCGCCCAGACAGGCTGCTGGCTATTGTTCCCGATTTTCTTGACGCACAGGTTCATTAAGAGTGAATGGTGCGGACGTTGTAAGTTATAAGTTATACGTTGTACGTTTTCTTCAGCGAAGAGCAAAATATAACCATAACTTTGTGCCCTTACCGCGCTTGCGCGTCCCTTTTAAAACTTCGTGCGTCTTGGTGTGCTTCGTGCTTCCAACTTATTGTGCCTCTTTCAGCCTTAGCGCCTCCTGGCAAAAAATACATCGTGTTTCTCTGTGCCCTCGTGTCTCCGTGGTTCATGTCTTTTCTTTGCGCCTTAGCGCCTTCGTAGTAAAAGCAGCACAGTACAGGACGACTTAACTAAACCTATCTCATATCTTAGGCGTGATTTGCATTAAACACCCAATATGTACAGAATTCTGCTGCTTGCTATACTCACTCTTATTTGCGTTTCCGCATTTTCACAATCCAACGGACATACATCTGCGCAACCCGCACGGCCAGTGAAGTTTATTAAAAAACAAATAGCATCTGAAAGCTTTGAATCTGCAGGCGTGTTCGATGTAAACAATGATAAAATTCCAGATATAGTTTCAGGCGCATATTGGTATGAAGGGCCAGGATATTTCAAACGACATTTTATTGGTGCGCCAAAACAATTTGGTGAGTACTGGGATGATTTTTCTACTATCCCGCTTGATGTAAATGGTGATGGCCTGATGGATTTTGTAACAGGTGGATGGTTTGGTAAAAGCCTTGTGTGGCGCGAAAATCCTGGTGGTGACAAAGAATGGAAAGAGCATATAATAGCCGAAGCTGGTAATATTGAAACTACGCGCGGATGGGATGTTGATGGAGATGGTATTGTTGAGATCGTTCCCAATACACCTAACGACAATTTTATTATTTATAAGCTGATAACTGATAACAGCAGAAAAGGAACTGGTGCGTTTAAAGCATACAAAATAATGGATGGCAAGTCTGGGCACGGGCTGGGTTTTGGTGATATTAATGGTGATGGTAAAAATGATTTCGTATTAAGTGAAGGATGGCTTGAAGCGCCAAAAGATCCATACCAGGGAAAATGGACACTGCATAAAGACTTTAATCTGGGGACTTCAAGCGTTCCTATCATCGTTACGGATGTAAACGGCGATGGCAAAGCTGATATAATAGTAGGGCAGGGGCATGATTATGGCCTCGATTGGTATGAACAAGCTAAAGGCCAAAATTCAACCTGGGTAAAGCATTCGATAGATCCTTATAACTCTCAGTTTCATACAATGCAGTGGATAGATATAGATGGAGATGGGAAAGATGAATTGGTTACAGGAAAACGGTATCGCGCGCATAATGGGAATGATCCAGGTGAAACAGATCCGCTTGGTATCTATTATTATAAGTGGAATGGAAGCGCGTTTACAAAACAAATAATCAGCTATGGCCCTTTTGGTGAAGGAAAAGGCGCTGGTATATATTTTAGTATTAATGATTTAACCGGATCTGGCAAAAAAGATATTGTTGTTGCCGGTAAGGATGGTTTATATGTTTTTTATAACAAAGGCTCAGAATAATTATGCTTTTTTGTTGATTGGTGAATCAACTACAAAAAAGATAATAGGCCCTATAGTCAGATAGAAAAATCAATTTCGAAGGCTTGTGAAATAAAGGGTTGACGAAACGATTGCAAAACCATTATCCAGGTGATGAATCGCAGTACCTTAAGTAAACGCATGTGCAATTTTTTTTTAACGTACATCTCTACAATTTAGTTATATCCGTTACTTACTTCGTGATCGTTTGAGCTGTGTTTAGGTCTCAGTTCAAACGAATGAATTGTTTATTGTCTAAAGCAATTAAAGCTAATTTTTATTGTTATGAATTGTGCAATGGTCTCGCTCTGTGTTCCTTTATTTATAGCCATTACAGAATAATGTTCAATAGTATGAACATAAATGAATTATCTATTTTTATTCTTTTAAAAAAATAAAAACAAAACGTGTTTATTTCAGGATGGCGCAGGACGGTTTAACGTAAAAGAGTTTCTAAGTTTATGTTCTAACAAACTATTGCTATATGAAAAGATCCTTCATTTCAGGTAGGTTTGTTGTAATTCCCTTACAACGTATATTATGCCTGATCACTACATGCTTACTTGCCTTGAGCCTCCATGCGCAAGATGTTATTAAGGTTACAGGAACTGTTACAGATGTTGCAAAAAATACGCCTATAGCAGGTGTTTCCGTTGGTATTAAAGATGGAAAAGTTGCAACTGCTACAGACGATAAAGGAAACTTTATTGTAAACGTAAACAAAAATGCAGTGCTTGTATTTTCCTTTATTGGTTATGCGTCGCAAGAGGTTGCTGTTAACGGTAAATCTGTTGTGAATACAAGTTTAAAAGCTACAGAAAGTAACTTAAATGATGTGATAGTGGTTGGTTATGGTAGCACTAAAAAAGCTACATTAACCGGCTCTGTTGCTTCTGTTAAAGGCGATGTGTTACAAAAATCCCCGCTTCCAAACGTTACAAACTCTCTGGGTGGGCGCCTGCCTGGCCTGGTAGCTGTTACACGTACTGGCGAGCCGGGTAATGATGCGTCCTTACTGAGGATAAGAGGTTCCAATACGCTCGGCGATAACTCTCCATTAATTGTTGTTGATGGTATTGCCAACAGAAGTATTGACAGGCTTGATCCTGCTGACATTGCTTCTATAAGCGTACTTAAAGATGCGTCTGCAGCTATCTATGGTGCACAGGCCGCGAACGGCGTAATACTTGTAACAACAAAACGCGGTTTGTCTGGCAAGCCACAGTTGCAAATCAATTTGAATGGTGCAATGACTTCACCAACCGTATTGCCGAAAATGGCTGATGCGGCAACATACGCGCAATTGATCAACGAGATCAAACATTATGCAAATGAGCCACTGCGTTATACTGATGAAGACATTCAAAAATACAAAGATGGTTCTGATCCCTGGGGCCATCCTAATACAGACTGGTTTAAAGAAACGGTAAAACCATGGTCACCGCAATATTATGGTAACATGTCATTAAGCGGTGGTTCTGATAACATCAAATATCTTATCTCAATCGGCCACAACTACCAGGATGGTATGTACTACAACAGTGCAACCAATTATTCTCAAACCAATTTCAGAAGTAATATTGATGCCAAGATTTCTAACAGCATCAAGTTAAGCCTGGATTTGCAGGGTAACCAGGAGAACAGGAACTATTCCGGTATTACTGGTGAAGGTGCACTAAATCCTTTTTGGGCGATGAACCGTGCATACCCTTATCTGCCTGCAAAATGGCCAAACGGTTTGCCTGGCCCGGATGTTGAGTATGGTGCAAATTCTACTGTAATTGTTACCGATGCTACTGGTTATGATAAAAACGTAGCATACGTTTTTCAGAGTAATATAAAATTGGATATCAGTATACCATGGGTTAAAGGGTTGAGCATTACTGGTAATGCGGCGTTTGACAAAAATATGCTTACAAGAAAGCTGTTTCAGAAACCCTGGTATTTATACACACTTACAGGATATGATGCAAACAACCAGCCGGAACTTACAAAAGGTATCAGAGGTTTTTCCGATGCACGTTTAACTGAGTCGTTAAATAACACACAACGTGTAACGTTAAATGCTTTGATCAACTATGAAACAACTATCGGCAGCGACCATGCAGTTAAAGCGTTGTTGGGTACAGAACGTATTTCCGGCGATCTGCAGTTCTTCTCTGCTTATCGCAGAAACTTTACATCAACAGCTGTAGATGAATTGTTTGCAGGTGGTGATCTTTTGAAAGACAATAGCGGCACAGCCAGCAAAACTGCGCGTTTAAATTATTTCGGCCGTTTAAATTATGCATACCAGGGTAAGTATCTTGCAGAGTTTGTATTCAGGTATGATGGCTCTTATATCTTCCCTGAGAATAAGCAATACGGCTTCTTCCCGGGTGTATCATTGGGCTGGCGTGTTTCCCAGGAGAATTTTTGGAAGAACAATATCAGCTTCATTAATGAATTCAAGATTCGCGGATCATTGGGTAGAACGGGTAATGACCGCGTGGATCCATATCAATTTCTCTCAACTTATGGATATAGTGGCACCTATGTGTTTAACAGCGGCGTAGCTGTTAAGCAGGTAAGCGAAGTGCGCATTCCAAACCCAGAGATTACATGGGAAATTGCTGACCAGGGCAATATTGGTTTTGATGCGCAATTGTTCGATGGTAAATTGTCTATTACTGCTGATTACTTCCATAACTATCGCTCAAATATCCTCTGGTGGAAAAACGCTTCAGTGCCAGCAACAACCGGCATGAGTTTGCCTATGCAGAATATTGGAGAAGTGCTTAACCAGGGCTTTGAAACACAGGTTGGTTATAACAACCGTATAGGTGCATTTACATATGCGGTATCTGCAAACGTTTCTTACGCAAAAAACAAGATCATGTTCTGGGATGAAACACCCGGCTTTCCAAGCTATCAGCAATCGACTGGCCATCCTATGAATGCACAGTTATATTATCAGGCAATTGGTGTATTCAGGGATCAGAAAGCTGTAGACGCCTATCCGCACATGGCGGGAGCTCGTGCAGGCGATTTAATATTTGAAGATGTAAATAAAGATGGTAAAATAGATGGGCTTGACCAGAAAAGAGACTATAAAACAGATATTCCAACTGTTACAGGTGGTTTTTCATTCGATCTTGGCTACAAGAACTTCTATCTGTCAGGTTTAATCCAGGGTGCAGCTGGTGCTGAAAGAGCTTACCGCACATTCTCCGGAGAGGCTGGAAACTTTTTGGTGCATGACATTGAAGGCCGTTGGACGGAAGACAACATAGACGCTAAAAAACCAAGAACATGGAACCGCAGTAAAGAATACTGGATGACAGATGGTGCTCCAAACAATACTTATTGGGTAAGAAGCAGTGATTACCTGAGATTGAAAAGCATTGAATTTGGCTACAACCTGCCAAACAGCCTGGTAAAAAAATGGGGACTTAACAACCTGCGCGTTTATGTAAGCGGCGCGAACCTGATCACTATCACAAAAATGCAGGACTTCGATCCTGAGTCTCCTAACCAGGATGACAGATCAATTTGGGTAAACAGCCAGGTATATCCGCTGATGAAAGTTTTAAACGCAGGCTTATCTGTTAATTTCTAAACATTGAACAATGAGAAACTTAAATAACCTATATAAATCGATACTTTGCCTGGCTTTTGTTTTATCATTTGCCGCCTGTGCAAAAGATTATCTTAACAAAAAGCCACTCGATCAGTTTTCTTCAGAAGATGTGTGGGGCGATCCTGCGCTTACTGAAGCTTTTGTAAACAAAATTTATGGAGACATTGGTTGGGGATGGGATTTTAATGCGGGCACAGTAGACGAATCGCGTAGCCGCCAGGAAGCCAGCTTTGATATTGGTAACTGCCTCGTTACCCCTGATAATGCGAATAACTGGGGAAACTGGAATGGCAACTATTCAGACATCCGCGCTTGTAATATTTTCCTTGACAAGGTGGCTGACATGACATTTGACAAAGCTCTTGTAGACAGGATGACCGGTGAGGTTACTTTCCTTCGCGCGTGGGATTACCACAACCTGGTTAGCTATTTTGGTGGCGTTCCCATCGTTACAAAAGTATATGGATTGAATGATGACTTTAGTGTTGAACGCAGCTCTTATGAAGACTGCATCAACTTCATTGTAAGTGAGTGCGATAAGGCCGCAAGCCTATTACCAGATGTAGAGACCGATAACAACCTGGGACGTGCCACAAAAGGCGCAGCGCTTGCATTAAAAGCAAGAACATTGCTTTATGCTGCAAGTGACCTGCACAATCCAACAAAGAACGCGTTCCTTACAAATGGTTTTTCAAACCCGGAATACCTTGGTTATAAAACAGATGATAAAAACGCTCGCTGGACTGCGGCAAAGAATGCTGCAAAAGCAGTGATGGATATGAATATGTATGCCTTGTTCCAAGGTACGAGCGCTTCGCCAGCAGACAACTATGCATCCATTTTTACATCAAAATTGCCTACGCAGGAAGATATTTTTGTCCGCTTCTTTAATGCCAGTATTGGCAAAGGCGTTAACGGCTGGGATGTAACGCCCAACGGTTGGTATGGCAATGGCGGTGTGGGTGCTGTAAATGAGATGATAGATTCTTACGAGATGTCTGATGGCACAAAATTCAGCCGTGCCAATGCAGCACAGGCAAAACAACCATATAAAGACAGGGATCCACGTTTTTACGGAACAATTCTGTATGAAGGCGCTAAATGGAGGCCGCGCCCCAAAGATTTGCAAGGTGTTGACCCTGTTGGTGTATTTCAGACCGGAACCTGGGAAAAATGGAATGGTAGTGAAAAAGTAAATGTATATGGGCTTGATTCCCGCAATAGCATTGCCAACTCCTGGAATAACAATACAACAGGGGCCACGATGAAAAAATACATCGACCCGAGCGTTGATATCAATGTTTCTTATCAAGATTTAACCTTCAGATACTTTCGGTATGGAGAAATACTCTTAAATTACGCCGAAGCTTGCATTGAGTTGGGGCAGTATGAAGAAGCTAAGACTTACATGAACATGATCAGGAAAAGAGCCGGAATGCCAAACGTTCCGACTTCTGAAACCGGAGACGAATTGCGCCAACGCCTGCGTAACGAGAGACGAGTTGAACTTGCATATGAAGGGCATCGCTTTTTTGATGTTCGTAGATGGTTAATTGCAAACCAGGCTTATCACACAATGCATGGTGTAAGTATCTTATACCCGCTGAATCCCGATCATACAACAGACAGTATACCCCAGGTTACACCAATTGAAATTCAATTGGGTGCGTGGTTAGACAAATGCTATTTCTTCCCCATCGCCAGAAACGAAGTGAATAAGAATAGCAAATTGGTTCAGAACCCCGGTTATTAATTTATATAAGTATCATGCTGGTTTGGTCATTTAAAAACAAAAAAATGGCCAAACCATTTTGAATTAAAACAATTGCAACTATGATGAAAAGGAGAACTTTTGTTTATCATTCCATGCTGAAAAAGCTGCAGCTATTTACAGGAGGGGCTTTGTGTCTGTTGTACGTCTCTTGTAAAAACAGCAGTGATCTGCAAGCCGATTCAAAACTGTCGTCAGATCCCAAAGTGGCCAACCTCAAACTGCCTGAAGGCTTTCATGCAGACCACCTGTATGGCCCTTCAGAAAATCAGGAAGGTTCCTGGGTTTCCATGACTTTTGATGATAAAGGCAGATTGATTGCCTCAGACCAGTACGGTACACTATATCGCATGCAGTTGCCTGCTATTGGCGATACCACGACCAAAGTAAAAATTGAGCGTATCAGTGTGCCTGAAAAAGATACTGCGAATAACAAAGTAAACATTGGTTATGCACATGGTTTGTTATGGGCATTCAATAGTTTATATGTAATGATCAATCACAATAGTGACAGCACTTTTGAAAAAGGTAGCGGCTTGTATCGTTTGCAGGATACAGATGGAGATGACCAGTTCGATAAAATTACCTTGCTGAAAAAGCTGGAAGGAGAAGGAGAGCATGGCCCTCATAGCATTGTTTTATCTCCCGATAAAAAATCACTGTACGTAATTGCAGGTAACTTCACAAAGATTCCAGAAATGAACAGTTACCGCAGTAAGCCAGAGTCTAAAATCGACAACATTCTTCCACTGGTTAAAGATCCTAACGGCCATGATAACACAGTAAACTGGCACGGAGGATGGATAGCACACGTTGATTCTACAGGAAACGACTGGGAACTGATCAGCTCAGGATTCCGCAATCCATTTGATCTGGCTTTCAATGATGTTGGTGATATGTTTACATACGATTCAGATATGGAATGGGATTTTGGTACGCCCTGGTACCGCCCTACACGTATCTGTCATGTAACAAGCGGAAGCGAATTTGGATGGAGGCCCGGTACTGATAAATGGTCACCGGTGTTCCCTGATAACCTGCCTGCAATATTGAACGTAGGACAAGGTTCACCAACAAACGTTGTGTCTGGTGCTAACAGCCATTTTCCTGAAAAATACCGCAAGTCAATTTTTGCTTTTGACTGGAGCTTTGGTATCATCTACGCCGTTCATCTAAATCCGGAAGGCGCTTCTTACAAGGCAAAAGGCGAGGAGTTTGTTTCAGGGTCTCCATTACCATTAACTGATGGTGTAATAGGCCCTGACGGTGCGTTGTATTTCCTTACAGGCGGCCGCAGGCTTGAGTCAGACCTTTATCGCGTTTATTATAAAGACAGCAAAGAAAATACTGATCCGTTAAAGGCGCCAGAATTAACGGAAGCTCAAAAAACGCGCAGGAAACTGGAAGAGTACCATGGTGCACCTAAAGCCGGCGCAGTTGATTTTGCATGGCCTTATTTGAAAGATAATGACAGGTTCATTCGTTTTGCTGCAAGAATTGCAGTGGAAAATAATCCGGTAAGCGAATGGAGAAGTAAAGCGTTGGCTGAAAAAGATCCTGTGGCTTTAACGGAAGCTATTATAGCATTGGCTCGTAAAGGCGATGCTACGGATAAAACGCAGGCATTAAATGCCTTACAGCAAGTTGATTATGCTAAATTGTCTGAATCTCAACAAATAGATTTATTACGCGCATTTGAACTTGTTTTTGCACGCCTTGGCGCTCCTGATGCAGTGTCAAAAACAGCATTGATTGCATACCTCAATCCACATTATCCGGCAAAAGGTGGTAATGAATTAAACAGGGAGCTGAGCAAATTGTTAGGATTTTTAGATGCGCCTGACTTTGTTGCTAAAACAGTTCCGCTGTTAGCAGAAGCAAAAGATGATAATAGCTCAGGCCAGGAAACTTTTACTAAGTCTTCTGATTTGATCATGCGTAATCCTCAGTATGGTATGGATATCGCAGGCATGCTGTCAAAAGTTCCGCCAATGCAGGCAACTTTCTATGCAACAGTATTAAGCCAGGTAAAAACTGGTTGGACACCTGAAACACAGGAAACATATTTCAAATGGTTCAATAGCGCATTTGATTATAAAGGCGGCCACAGTTTCATTGGCTTTATCGACGGTGCAAGAAAGAAAGCTTTGGAAAATGTATCTAAGGATAAGTTTGCTTACTATGATAAATTGTCTGGAGCCGCATTGCAAAATATGTCTAACGCCAACCTTGCAAAAGGTGCAATGCAGCCAAAAGGCCCATGGAGAAACTGGAAGTTAGACGATGCTGTAAAAGTTGCAGACAGTGGTATCTATCATCGCAATTTTGAAAGAGGCAAAGCAATGTTTGCCGCTTCACTTTGTATCTCTTGCCACAACATGCGCGGAGAGGGTGGAACAGCTGGTCCAGACCTTACACAATTGGGTACACGTTTCTCATATAAAGACATGCTGGAAGCAATCATCGATCCAAGCAAAACCATTTCTGATCAATACGGTGCAACTGTATTTTATCTGAAAGATGGTAGTTCTGTAGTAGGAAGATTGATTACGCAGGAAGCAGGTAATTATGTGATCTCGCAAAATCCATTTGCACCACAGGTAACAAGAGAAATTCCTAAAGCAGATGTATTGCGTACAAGGGTTTCCGAAGTATCGCCAATGCTACCTGGAATGATCAACAGATTAAATCCCGAAGAATTAAGAGACCTGCTTGCTTACCTTAAAGCCGGCGGCAATCCTAAAGACACTATTTTCTCGGCAAAAGAAACCGCAGGAAAATAATTAAATAAACCACAAAGACACAAGGGACACAAAGCGACACAAAGAAATTATAAAAACTATACTTAGTGCCACTTTGTGTTCTCCGTGTCTTTGTGTTTCATAAAAATGTATCACTTTAATACAAACAAAATGGAAACTTTATCGCTTTCTCAAAACAATAACGGAAAAGCTGCGACGCTCTCACTCGCTCAAAAAGCATTGGAACAAGGACAAGGTATTTTACGCCTTGCACCTACCTGGGTACCGCGCTCATTTTGTGTGCCTGGCCGCAGAATAAAACTTCATCCCGATGATTATTATGTATTAGGTGGACAAAGGGGCGGTATTGACGAAAGATGGCTTTCGTCTACAACACCCGCTAAAAATGGCCCGTTAACAGGTGAGCATGAAGGATTGAGTTTTGTTGTGGTGAATGATGGTGACAAAGAAGAAAAGGTCTTGTTGAAAGACGCGATAGATGAGTTAAAAGGAGAACTGATCGGCGAACGTATTTGGAATGAATACCAAAGCTGGCCGATGTATTCCAAATTCTTCGATAATATGGGGCCTTTACCGCATCACGTGCATCACAATGATGAGAAGGCTGCATTAATTGGCCAGAAAGGAAAACCTGAGGCGTATTATTTTCCTCCGCAGTTAAACAATCATGGCGGTGATTTTCCTTACACATTTATAGGTATCGCGCCGGGCACCACCAAAGAGCAGATTCGCGAATGCCTGGTGAACTTTACAAAAGGAGACAATAAAATAACCAACTACTCACAGGCATATAAGTTAGAGCCAGGTACAGGCTGGGATGTTCCTCCGGGATTATTGCATGCGCCAGGGAGTATGTGTACATATGAGCCTCAAAAAGCATCTGATGTATTTGCAATGTATCAGTCCTTGGTAAATGAAGCCATCATTCCTGAGGAATTGTTATGGAACGGATCACCAAAAGAAAGCGTAGGCGATTTTGATTCGCTGATTGATGTGCTTGATTGGGAATTGAACGTTGATCCCAACACAATGGAGAATAGGTTTATGGCGCCGAAGCCCGTTAAGCCGGTGGAAGAAATGAAAGCTGAAGGTTATGTAGAAAATTGGGTTTGCTATAAATCTGATGCATTCAGCGCAAAAGAGTTGACAGTATTCCCTGGTGAAACTGTTGTTATAAAAGACAGCGCGGCATATGGCCTCATCATGATGCAGGGGCATGGACAAATGGGTGTTTGGGATATTGAAACACCAGCGCTTATCCGTTATGGCCAGCTGACAAACGATGAATTTTTTGTAAGCGAAAAAGCAGCGAAAGACGGCGTGAAAATTGTAAACTTATCCAGCACAGATCCGATTGTAATGCTGAAACATTTCGGCCCGAATAATCCAGACTTGGAAAAATGAGAAAATGAGTAAATATGCAAATGTGCAAATGGTAGATATATTCAATTTGCGCAATCGCAAATACACACATTTGCACATTTCAATTCGCACATTTTCATATTTGCACATTTATAAATTCTAACGATATGGAACAAAATAATTATCCCAAACTGCATAATGCAACATGGCCGGGTATTGTTGGTAAAGGTCCCGATTCTGAGCCGCCAATACCGTTTGATACGTTTCTTGAGCTTACTTCAAAAGCTGAAGTAAATGGGGTGAAGTTTGATGGCATCGATATCGGCTTATTGCCTCCGCATTTTGATATAGACGCATCTGACGATGAGTGGAAAAAGTTAGCTGATAAAGTACAATCGCTCAACCTGAATATAGGAAGTCTTGTCGCACCAATTTGGGGTGGCCCGGCGATAGGATCGAAAGAAGATCGAGCGACTTTTGTGGAGATGGTACGCAAATCCTGCCAGATCGGCCAAAAGTTAAAAGAGCTTGGCGTAAGGCATTATGGCGTGGTGCGCATCGACTCAGCTTGCAATCCTGACGATTGGTCAAAAGATCCTGTAAACAATACCAAATTAATAGCCCAAACATTTCGCGAGGCTTGTGATGTAGCTGCTGATTATGGCGAGCGTCTAGCCGCAGAAGGTGAGATCTGCTGGGGGGGCATGCATAGCTGGAAAGCAATGTTAGATACACTTGAAGCAGTTGATCGCCCTAATATCGGCTTCCAAGCAGATATGTCGCACACTTTGTTATACCTGCTGGGATACAATAGTCCTGAAGACAGGATTCTTCCCGTAGATTTTGACTGGAGTGATAAAAATACGTTGAATGAAGGTTTGAGGAAACTGACAAGTGCACTTCGTCCGTGGACAATTGATTTCCATGTAGCGCAAAATGATGGAACAGTACACGGCACAGGGTCGCATGATAAAACAGGCCGCCACTGCCTTGCAACGGATCCCAATGGTAAATTGGACATTACCGAAGCTGCAGGCTTCTGGCTTCGCGATGAGAATGGAAATCTCACCAAAGCCTTCCAGCATATTTGTTGGGATGGATGTATGTTCCCTAACGAAGTAATGTTGCAGCAAAAAACCTGGAACGATATTCTGGCCGCAATGATCAAAGTTCGCGAAGCGCACGGCTGGCACGCCGAAGCGGCGAAGCTGGCGGGAGTGGTGTAAGGCATGAGGTAGCAGCTATAAGAAAATATGGTATAAGGGTTAAGGTATAGGGTGTAGGGATAAGGTATAAGGCATAATGCCTGAAACCTGATACCTGAAACCTGATACCTTTCAAAAACAATAACACTCAAATGTCAAATAAAAAAGAATTACGAATAGGATTAATAGGGTGCGGTTTTATGGGACGAACGCATTCCAACGGATACAGGCGTGTTCCCAATTTTTTTCCAGCATTACAATACACACCTGTTTTACAGGCCGTATGCGCGCGCAACGAAGCAAAGGCCCGCGCTTTTGCTGATCAATGGGGATATGCCTCCGTTGAAACTGATTGGAAAAAATTGATTGCCCGCGATGATATCGATGCAGTGGATATATGCACGCCGAATGATACGCACGCTGAAATAGCCATTGCCGCTGCAGAAGCCGGTAAGATGGTTTTGTGCGAAAAGCCGCTGGCCCGTTCCCTCGCAGAATCACAAGAAATGGTTGATGCGGTGGAGAAAGCAGGCGTTGCAAATACGGTGTGGTATAATTATCGCCGTATTCCTGCAGTTATGCTGGCCAAAAAAATTATTGAATCAGGCAAGCTGGGCCAGATCTATCATTATCGTGCAAATTTTTTACAGGATTGGACAATCAATGCCAATCTGCCGCAGGGTGGTGAAGGTTTATGGCGCATGGATGCAAGCGTTGCCGGTTCCGGTGTGACAGGTGATTTGTTGGCGCATTGTATTGATACGGCAATGTGGTTAAACGGAAGCATTAAAGATGTATCTGCAGTAACCGAAACATTCGTAAAAGAGCGCATGCACCAGTTGACGGGTAAGGTTGAAAAAGTTGGTATCGATGATGCCTGTTTATTTCATTGCCATTTTGAAAACGGTTCACTTGGTTTGTTTGAATCTACAAGATATGCGCGTGGACATAAAGCGTTGTACACTTTCGAAATCAACGGTGCCAATGCTTCCATTCGTTGGGACCTGCATGATTTGAACCGACTTGAATATTTTGATAATTCAGATGAATCTACCCTTCGTGGCTGGCGCTCCATTCATGTAACTGACGGAGAACAACCATACATGGATAAATGGTGGGTGCCTGGTTTAGGTATTGGTTACGAGCATTCATTCATTCACCAGGTAGCTGATTTTCTTCTGGCTCTGGAAACGGGCAGTCCCTGCAAACCAACTTTCAAAGAAGCGTTGGAAACACAAAAAGTTTGTGAAGCAGTGCTTGAATCTGCAAGTTCAAAAAGCTGGAAAGACACAGGCGTAAATGTTTGCATTAAATAAGATGAAGTCAATCTCTCTACTTATAACAATCAATCAAACTCAAACATGAAACACAAAAAAATATTAGTTCGTTCAGGGATAATATTGCTTGCCGGGGTGCTTTTCGGCGTGCAATCCTGCTATAGCCAAAGCAAAAAAGAAAAAGGCTTCGTAAAAATATTTGACGGTAAAACGTTGAGTGGCTGGGAAGCTGATACTGAGTTCTGGCGCGTAGAAAACGGCGTTATTGTAGGACAGGTAACAAAAGAAAAGCCGCTGAAAAGCAACACCTTTTTGATTTGGAAAGGTGGACAGCCCGGTGATTTTGAATTTATTGCCGAATACAAGATCAGCCCCGAGGGCAACAGCGGTGTGCAATACCGTAGCGAAACAGTTCCGGGAGTGGAGCATGGATTAAAAGGTTACCAGGCGGACATCGATGGCAAGAATACTTACACAGGACAGAATTATGAAGAAAGAGGCCGCGGCTTTCTCGCTATGCGCGGGCAGCAGGTAGACTTGAAAAACAATGAGAAACCTGTAGTGACTGGATCCGTTGGAAATTCAGATTCTTTAAAAGCACTGATCAAACCTGATTGGAATGAAATCAGAATTGTTGCAAAAGGCAATAGGCTGAAACATTACATTAATGGCGTATTGATGAGCGATGCTACAGACGATGATACCGTTAACAGAAAATCTTCCGGTTTAATTGGCTTGCAGGTTCACGTAATGCCCACTATGAAAGTGGAATACAGGAACATACGCATAAAAGTGGAAGATAAGACGGCTTCAAGATAGAAATTTTGCAAGCGCGAATAACGAGGCCATCCCGCGCCGAATGCACACTCGGACGGGTCGAAATACCTGAATTTGGTAAAGCCTGCTTTTTCGGCAGTTTGACAAAACAGAATAATATTTTATCTGAAAAAATATTTCAAGACAGTTTTTAGAAGTCGGTTTTTTTGGGTGAAAGGCTGAAGGCATTTGCAGTCAGCCTTTTTTTATGGAAGAAAATGAGCACGTAAAAAATGTGCATCGTTGTTAGTTTTTGAGGATGAAGAAATTACCTGGATAAAATGGCATTCATCCAAATAAATGCTCGTTCGGTGCTTTTTCCGGGAGCTTTCTATACCCTCAAAATGCTCATAGCTGATGGCTGAAAGTGAATAGTTACACCGATTGCATAAAGCTGACAGCTATACAGCCCAAATTCCCTATATTTACCATCGCTTTTTAAGCGTATTTTAAAACTGATAACTCTAACGACTGGCATGTTTAATTATTCATGGGAGCAATTGAGTAAAGCAATTGCCGAAGTTGTATCGCAGAATGTTAGCGCGGAGGTGTGGAACTGGCTAAAAGAAAACACTGATCAGGCGAACATTGGCAAGTTCAACAGGGCTTTTGCCGCAATACCATCCAAAACTGGTAAGGCCAGCATTTCTATTACCAAAGATCAGCAGCAACAAATCACTTCTTTATTACCGGGTTTTACGATTGAAGGATGGCCTGTTGATCGCCTGAGCCGCGTTTGGTTGCTGATGCAGTTAGATACTGCCGATCAGCAAAAATATGTTCGCAGCATTGAAACGCTTTTTTTAACAGCCGATGTAAATGAGCAGGAAGCGCTTTATGCAAGCCTTCCCGTGCTGGCTTATTCCGATCTTTGGGTAAGGCGTTGCGCGGAAGGTATTCGTAGTAATATAGGAACGGTGTTGCAGGCTATAATGTGTGATAATCCATACCCGTCTGTTCACCTTGATGATAAGGCATGGAATCAGCTTGTGCTAAAAGCTTTTTTCACAGAAAAGCCCGTTTACAAAATAATAGGATTTGACAAACGCAATAATAAAGAGCTGGCAGACACGCTTATTGATACGGCGCATGAACGCTGGGCTGCCGGCCGGCCAATTAATCCGCAACTGTGGAGAAGCGTTGGGCGTTTTATAGATGAAAAGAATTTTGAAGATATAATAAAAGTCTTTCAATCAAACAGTGAACTAGAACAAGAGGCAGCAGCATTGGCTTGTAACGATAGTAATTATACCCCCGCAAAAGAATTGCTTCAATCGCATTCCAACCTTGCGGACGATATCAGGAACGAAAAACTTAGCTGGCAAATCCTTGGTGAAAAATTCATGGCTGTGCCAGCATAAAAACAGGCTTCATTCATTTCAAATACTACTCAGATTATGTGTTGCAGTAATAACCTTACAGAAAAGGACCTGCTTCCCGGTAAACAAGATACTTCTTACCTGGAGCGTATTAAAGGCATGCGTTTTTTTGATCCGCATATCCACATGACTTCGCGTACAACTGATGATTACCAGGCAATGGCAGATGCCGGTATTGTTGCAATTATAGAGCCAGCTTTTTGGTTGGGGCAACCTCGCACAGGCGTTGATACTTTCAGAGACTACTACAGCAGCCTTGTTGGTTGGGAGCGTTTCCGCTCTTCACAGTTTGGTATTAAGCATTACTGTACGATTGGCCTTAACTCAAGAGAAGCAAACAATGAAGCCCTGGCAGAGCAAGTGATGGAAATATTGCCATTGTTCATTTATAAAGAAGGTGTTGTTGGTGTTGGTGAAATTGGTTTTGACGACCAGACAGCTGCAGAGGATAAATATTATCGCCTGCAATTGGAACTGGCAAAAGAAGCATCTATGCCGGTTCAAATTCATACACCGCACCGCGACAAGAAAAAAGGTACAAGCCGCAGTATGGATATTGCGCTGGAGCACAAGCTTGATCCCTATACTGTTATTGTAGATCATAATAATGAAGAAACGGTAAAGGAAGTGCTGGATCGTGGATTCTGGGCCGCGTTCACCATTTATCCTTTTACCAAAATGGGTAATGAAAGGATGGTTGAAATTGTGAAGCAATATGGAACAGAACGTATCATGATCAATTCTGCTGCAGATTGGGGAATCAGCGACCCGTTGGCTGTGCCAAAAACAGCGGCGTTGATGAAAGATCATGGTTTTAGCGACGAAGATATCCGCATGGTAACCTATCAGAATGCCATCACAGCTTTTGCTCAAAGCGGCCAGATTAACGTTGATGATTTTACAGTGCCACAGGGTATAGATCAAAGTGAAAAATTTGAGGGTAATACTATTTTAAGAGGAGGCCAGCAACCTCGTGTTGATAAAAATTCGATGATCATTAAATAGAGGAACGCGTGAAGAAAGTTGTAGGAATGCTCAGGCTCATGCGTTTGGCAAATATTATTACTGCCATTGCCGATATACTTGCAGGCATTGCCATTGCAGGATTTACGGTGAACGGCAGCTGGAATATTCAGCAGTTGCAGCCAGTGTTGCTGTTGGTTATTTCAACCATCGGCCTTTATGGTGGCGGCGTTGTGTTCAACGATGTGTTTGACGCTGAGCTGGATAAAATAGAACGCCCTGAACGGCCAATTCCGAGCGGGTTAATCAGTAAGGGCGCAGCAGCTTTGCTTGGCTCAGTTCTTTTGCTTGTCGGTATAGTGGCGGCATCGTTGGTACATCCCGGGAATTTATTTTCAGTCTCTACTATACTTGCAATTGTAACGGCGTTGTGTGCCTTAGTATACGATAAATGGGGCAAGCATCAATCGTTATTCGGGCCTGTTAATATGGGATTATGCCGCGGCGCGAATCTGCTGCTTGGCATGAGCATTATTCCTGAAGCAATCACCGATCATTGGTACCTGGGTATGATCCCGGTTATTTACATAGCTGCCATAACCATGATCAGCAGGGGAGAAGTCCACGGAGGAAAAAGAACAACCTTATATGCTGCCGTTAGCTTGTACCTGGTAGTAATAGCATCAATTATTGCTGTGGCATTCATGAACGGTGCAGGATGGCAGGTATTTCCTTTTGTGTTACTTTTCGGAATAATGATATTTCCGCCATTAAGAAAAGCAATTCGACAGCCTGCTGGGCCATTGATTGGCAAAGCTGTAAAAGCTGGTGTAATAGCATTGATCATTATGAATGCTGCATGGGCAGCGGCTTTTGGAATGATTTACCTGGCACTGTTGATATTGGTGTTACTACCTGTGTCAATTGGGCTTGCAAAGCTTTTTGCGGTGACTTAAGGTTAAGTCAAAATTCAAAAGTGAAAAGTAAAAAAAGATAACACTGTAGTACCTGGGTGTTTTTTGAAATCAGTTTATGAACAGCGCTATAAGCTTTTGATTTTTGAATTTTTACTTTTGACTTAGCCGTAACTCGTTATTTAATTATTTGTAGATTTTTTGAACTTATTATGCAACAATTAACCGATACTTTGATGGAGACGAATGCAACCGTTGTGCGGCAGTCATTCAGTGTGAAGTTTGCATACGATGTGTACTTTACAACGTATTTGTTTGACGGACAAAATACCCTGCTGAAAGATTTTTTACATCAACACAAATCCGACACTGTTAAGAAGATTTTCTTTGTAGTGGATGAAGGTGTGATGAATTATCATGGATACCTGGATGAGCAAATAAGAAATTATTTTGCTAACGAAACAAGCGTAGCGCTTGTCGAAGAGATTATGGTTGTTCCGGGTGGAGAAGCGGCAAAAAATACTGAGAACCTTTTGGTAAAGATTGTTGATGCTGTTGATAAATACGGCATTGACCGGCATTCTTATATTGTGGCAATCGGCGGAGGTGCTGTGCTGGATCTTGTTGGCTATGCTGCTGCAATTTCGCATCGCGGTATTAGGCATATCCGCATTCCAACAACGGTGCTATCGCAGGATGATTCTGCTATTGGCGTAAAGAACGGCGTGAATTATAAAGGGAAGAAAAACTTTTTAGGCACGTTTGCTCCTCCGGTTGCTGTGTTCAACGATTTCTATTTTCTTACCACATTAACTGATGCAGAGTGGCGCTCGGGAATCTCCGAAGCGGTAAAAGTTGCCTTGATAAAAGATGCACCATTTTTTGCGTGGTTGAAAGAGAATGCAACTGTGCTTGCGAGCCGAAACATGGAGGCAATGAAATACCTGGTACAACGGAGTGCGGCTTTGCATATGGAACACATTGCAAGCGGTGACCCGTTTGAAATGGGATCATCAAGGCCGCTTGATTTTGGCCACTGGAGTGCGCACAAATTGGAGCAGCTTTCAGGGTTTACGGTAAAGCACGGAGAGGCGGTTGCATTGGGCATCGCATTGGATAGCGCTTACTCATTTGTTTCCGGCAGGCTCGCGGAAGAAGATGCGAAAAGCATTGTAGAAGTGTTGTTAGACCTTGGCTTCTCTATCTCACATCCGTTAATGGAGATTAAGGATCAATCGAGCCCTGTAATAAAAGGATTAGAAGAATTCAGAGAACATCTTGGTGGCAAGCTCACCATCATGTTACTGGTAGCTTTGGGCCAGGGTGAGGAAGTTCACGAACTGGATATTGATCTGTTGCAAAAAGCCTCAGCATGGCTGGGCACCATATGAAAACAATTTTGTTAAACACAAGAACAAGTTACCATGCTTACTAGTTACGGCCACCTGACTTATTGTAGTAATATTCATGCCGGGGAAAGCTGGCGCGATCATTTCGCAAAACTGCAAGAGCATATTCCACAGATAAAACAACAATTGTCACCACATAGGGCTTTTGGCATTGGCTTGCGTTTGTCTAACGAAGCAAGTCTTGAATTGCTGAAAGACAACAACCTGCAGTTATTCCAGGAATGGCTAAAACAACAGGATTGCTATGTGTTTACAATGAACGGCTTCCCTTATGGAGGGTTTCACAATACAAGGGTGAAAGATAATGTGCATGCGCCCGATTGGACGACAGTAGACCGTGTTGAATATACAAAAAGGCTCATTCAGATATTAGCGGTATTGTTACCGGAAGGCATGGATGGAGGTATTTCCACTTCGCCTTTATCGTATCGCTTCTGGCATACCGATGCTGATTTGCCGGGTGTTTTTACAACTTCAACGAACCACATCCTGGAGATTGTGGATTACCTGGTTGCAGCAAAATCTGAAACAGGCAAATTAATCCATCTTGATATCGAACCCGAACCCGATGGCTTGCTTGGTGAAGGAAAAGAGTTTATCGATTGGTATACACAATACCTGCTTCCGTTAGGAATAAAGCATTTACAGGAGAAGGATGGAATAGCTGAAGATGCCGCGACATTTGCCATCAAGCAGCATATTCAGCTGTGCTATGATGTTTGCCATTTTGCTATCTGCTATGAAGACCATGCGGAAATGGTGCGCCAGATAAAATCGCTCGGTATAAAAACCGGAAAGATCCAGATCAGCGCAGCATTAAAGGCCAAATTACCAGCAGAACTGAATAAACGTACTGAGGTGATAGATGCTTTTGAACGCTTCAATGAGCCGGTGTATTTGCACCAGGTAGTTGCAAAACAAACCGACAGTGAGCTGATCCGTTATGCGGACATGCCCGAGGCAATAGCTGATAAAGATAACCTTGACGTAACTGAGTGGCGAGCACATTTTCATGTTCCGCTTTTCATAGAGCAATATGATGTGTTGCAGTCGACACAACAGGATATTCGTAAAGTTTTAGCGCTGCATCGCCATCAATCTTTTACCTCGCATCTTGAAGTGGAAACCTATACATGGGAAGTGTTGCCGGAAGAAATGCGTGTGCCAATAACACAATCAATCATCCGTGAAATGGAGTGGGTGAGCAAATTGTTGTGTTGCAGCAGTATTTGATGATGGTAATGCGTGCAAAAGAGTAAGATGGTAAGAATGTTAGATATAAGTCAGTTCAAACCTAATGTTGTTTAGTTTGAGGTGAGTACTATTTCTTTACTTTAGTAAGGCCGGTCAATATTGAATATCATTTCGACGATAGGAGACATCTCTCTCCAGTCAGCAGGTTTATATTTGATAGAGCGCTCATGCATCGAGGTGCCGTGTTAGTCTAAAAGCTTACGTCTTAGCTAACCGACCTTCCATCTCAAATCTTTAATTTCAAATTTTAAATCGAATTCCCGCAATGAAAAAAACAGTTGTTATTGATATTGTTGGCTTGTCTTCATCAGTAATTGGTGAACACACGCCATTTATTAAAAGTTACCTTGAGAAAAAGCATTTCAATACAATTGAACCGATGCTGCCTGCGGTTACTACAAGCGTGCAGTCCACATACCTAACCGGTAAATGGCCCTCTGAGCACGGTATTGTGGGCAATGGATGGTATGATCACACAGATAGCGAGATAAAATTCTGGAAGCAATCAAACAAGCTGGTTAAAGCTGAAAAAATATGGGAGCGCGCAAAGAAAGAAGACCCTTCTTTCACAGTTTCGAAGATGTTTTGGTGGTACAATATGTATTCAAGTGCAGATTATGCTGTTACACCACGTCCGAATTATTTGGCTGATGGCCGTAAAATGCCGGACTGTTATTCCGTACCGGCAGAGCTGCGCGATGAGTTACAGAAAGAATTGGGGCAATTTCCTTTGTTTAAATTCTGGGGACCCGGCGCAGATGTAACATCTACCAAATGGATTGCAGACGCATCAATCTTTACCGATAAAAAATATGATCCTACACTAACGCTGATCTATTTGCCGCATTTAGATTATTGCCTGCAGAAATATGGAAGCGACGCTGCAGCTATTGGCAAGGAACTTGGTGAAATAGATACTATCGTAAAAGGCCTCGTGGAATACTATACTTCGAAAGATGCGAGAATAATCCTGTTGTCAGAATATGGGATTAATTCGGTTAGCAGGCCTGTTCATATCAACAGGGTTTTACGTGAGCATAACTTTTTGGGGATTCGCGTAGAGCGCGGGCTTGAGTTGCTGGATGCGGGCGTATCAAAAGCTTTTGCCGTTTCCGATCACCAGGTGGCGCATATCTACATAAATGATCCATCGGTGAAGGAAAAAGTGCGGAAACTGGTAACAGGCCTGCCGGGAGTTCAGTTAGTGTTGGATAAAGAAGAGCAAAAGGAATATCATATCGATCACGAAAGAAGCGGCGATCTGGTGTTGATGGCTGATGAGCAAAGTTGGTTTACGTATTATTTCTGGATGAATGATGCAGTTGCTCCGGATTATGCACGCGTTGTGGATATTCATAAAAAACCAGGCTATGACCCTGTTGAATTATTTATGACATCAAAGGCAAGAGCTGGATATAAGCTGTTGCGCAAGAAGGCCGGTTTCCGTTATGTGATGGATGTAATTCCATTAGATGCAACATTGGTAAAAGGCTCACATGGAAGCCTGGTTAACGATAGTGCTTTTCATCCCATATTAATAACAGATTTACCCGCTGCTAAACAACAGTTAGAAGCAGTAGATGTGTATGATGTAATCTGGCAACACCTGAACAGCTAAGAAATAAAAATGCCTATAATTTCATCGCACTTATCGTGATGCGAAATGAAATTATAGGCAGATTTCGTCAGCCTACACGAATTGCTATTTAGCGTTCAAAGTCTTTTGAATTTTTACTTTTCCTCATTTTCAATTTTCACCTGTCAATAATCCATTCTCTTAAACTTCGCCAAAAGATACTCTTCCAACCCGTCTTCCGCATCTTCCAGTTCCTGCAAAGAGTCAACTACAAAGTATTGTTTCTGAAAGCTGTCTTTTATGTAAGGCGTATCCACGATTTCCGCAACGTTAAAAGGAACATGTGCGGGTTCATCGGAAAGGGAATATTTTGTTTCTGCAATAGAAGAAAGTATACCGGCGCCGTAAATCTTTAATTCATTTCCATCCCTCACAAGGCCAAACTCAATGGTGTACCAGTATAGTCGCGCAATAGCTTCAATAATATCTTCGTTGTCGCTATGGCGGATAACGATGCCAGCCAGGACATGCAGATAGCTGCAAATAAAGGGATCAGTTAGTAACGGAATATGTCCGAATACATCATGAAACATATCAGGCTCTTCAAGGTAATCCAACTGCTCAGGCTTACGTAGCCAGTTGGTGGTGCCGAATTTCCTTTCATACAATTGCTCAAAGAATAGCAGATTATCAATTAAGCCCGGTACCGGGTATATTGACCATCCAGTAAGTTTTGCAAGCCGCTGGTTTATATCATCAAAGTCTGGAATGGTGTCAGCAGTAAATCCAAGTTCCTGCACGCCCTTCCAGAAATGTGGGTAAGCAAATTGTTGAACAGCTTTTACCTGTCTTTCAAATAGAACGGACCATGTATGATAGTCTGTGTCGGAATACGAAGTTGTGGATTGTGTTAGCATACGGCAAGTTTTAGCAAAATCAGTTAAGAATAATAGGATGGTTAGGTTATTGGCGACGAAACATAGATCGCCCTTTGCCGAAGTAGTATTTGCTAAACAGGCCTTCTTTTACGAACTTTTTTCTTAACTGACCTTAAGTGGATCATAGGTAATTAATCTGTATAAAGTTATTGCATTTTTGCAGGAAAGGCAATAAGGTAAAAAGTCAATAGTGAATGGTGAAAAGTGCAGCATTTTGATAGTGAATGGTGAATAGTCAATGGTGAAAAGTGTTAGCCGTCAGACTGTGTAGAAAACCCCGAAAAATTAACATAGTGTTTTTCTAATCATGACATCCAACTTGATCTTTTAAAGGGTAAGCCTTCTATAATCGCTGTTACACATTTCACTATTCACCGTTCACTATTGACCTATTGCCGCTCCAGGCTGCCGGCATTAAATGGGCCTGCCGCACATTTCACCATTGACTATTCACCATTCACTACTTTTCCTCGTACATTTGTAATAGCTAAAAATGTTCTTTATGAGGCCTGATTATTCTCATAAGATCTTTTCTGATAAACGCACCGGCTACATCTTCCTGGTGTTAACGCTTGCTACTGATTCGGTTCGTTAAGTTGTTGCGGCTTGGTTTTTGTTTCAAACGGTATGTATTCAAATGCATACTGCCTCTATTTTTTAACAGCTAACGATTATCCATATGGACACACCTATCGCAAAAAAGCAGTCTGCTACTGTCGATACCGATTTCCTTCAATTGAATGGCACCGATCACATTGAAATGTATGTAGGCAATGCCAAACAGGCTGCGCTTTATTATAAAACGGCTTTCGGGTTTCAATCCCTGGCATATGCCGGCCCCGAAACAGGTATACGTGACAAAGCTTCGTATGTTGTTTCGCAGGGCAAAATAAGGTTAGTGCTAACATCGCCTTTATCATCCAATCATGTTATATCAAGGCATATTCAAAAGCATGGAGATGGCGTAAAGATGCTTGCACTTTCCGTAAATGATGCCTGCAGCGCTTTTGAGGAAACGATGCGTAGAGGCGCCGAAGCGTATATGGAGCCTGTTACATTGAAGGATGAAAACGGTATTGCCCGTGTAAGTGGGATTAAAACATACGGAGAGACGGTACACTTGTTTGTGGAACGTAAAGATTATAACGGTGTTTTTCTGCCGGGCTACAAGCAATGGAAAACCAACTACCAACCAACGGAAACTGGTTTGATGTATGTTGATCATTGTGTTGGCAATGTAGGATGGAACCGCATGCTGCCTGTTGTAAAGTGGTATGAAGATGTGATGGGGTTTACCAATATTTTGTCTTTTGATGACAAACAAATCAACACTGAGTATTCTGCCTTAATGAGTAAGGTAATGAGCAACGGAAATGGCTTTGTGAAGTTTCCGATCAATGAACCTGCTGAAGGAAAGAAAAAATCGCAAATTGAAGAGTATCTCGAATTTTATGAAGGAGAGGGCGTGCAACATATTGCTGTTGCAACCCATGACATTATTGCTACAGTGAAGGCGATGAAATCGCGCGGTGTAGAATTTTTAAGTACGCCGCCTGATGCGTATTATGAGCAACTAGCAGAAAGGGTAGGGAAGATAGATGAAAGTATGCTTTCATTGAAGGAGCTGGGTGTTCTTGTAGACCGTGATGATGAAGGGTACCTGCTACAAATATTTACAAAGCCGGTTCAGGACAGGCCAACGCTTTTTTTTGAAGTGATACAACGCAAAGGGGCGAAAAGTTTTGGCGCAGGTAATTTTAAGGCGCTGTTTGAAGCCATTGAAAGAGAGCAAGCCTTACGCGGAAACCTGTAGGCTTTCCTGAAGCCTTACACCTTATACCTCAAACCTTTTTATTATGCCATATTATTATTCGCTAGGAGAAATACCACACAAACGGCACACACAGTTTCGTAAGCCTGATGGAAGCCTATATGCTGAACAGTTATTTTCCACAGAAGGGTTTTCGAGTGACTCTTCTTTGCTCTATCACCATCATCCGCCCACACAAATTATCAAAACAGAAAATGCAAAGTATGTGGCGCCTACGCCCGCAGAGCATCAGTTGCTGCAGCACCGGTGCTTTAAAGGCTTTGATATACAGCCTGCCGATGATTACCTGGATAGCCGCAATGCAGTATTGATGAACAATGATTGCCATATTTCCTTGGCAGCACCACAAAAAAGCATGTCATCTTATTTTTATAAAAATGCGGATGCAGACGAACTTATTTTTATACATGAAGGCAGTGGTTTATTGCACACAACTTACGGGCAAATTTCTTTTGGGTATGGTGACTACCTGATTGTGCCGAGAGGGACTATTTACCAGTTTGAATTTGCATCAGCCCAAAATCGCCTGTTTATCGTTGAATCGTTTAGTGCGCTTCATTTCCCAAAAAAATATCTCAGCAAAAATGGACAGCTACTGGAACATTCACCCTATTGCGAAAGAGATATCCGGCCGCCGCAAAACCTTGAAACGGTTACAGAAGAAGGTGATTTTCTTATTAAAGTAAAAAAGAGTGGATGGCTCTATAACATGCATTACAAAACGCATCCCTTTGATGTGATTGGATGGGATGGCTGCTGTTATCCGTTTGCATTCAGTATTCACGATTTTGAGCCTATTACGGGGCGAGTACATCAGCCGCCTCCTGTGCACCAAACTTTTGAGGCAAATAATTTTGTTGTATGTTCTTTTGTGCCACGCCTATTTGATTATCACCCGCAGTCAATACCCGCACCATACAACCATAGCAATATAGACAGCGATGAAGTGATCTATTATGTTGATGGTGATTTTATGAGCAGGAAAAATGTTTTTCGTGGAATGATTACGTTACATCCATCTGGCATTCCTCATGGGCCGCATCCCGGAGCTGTTGAAAAAAGTATTGGTGCAAAGGAAACAAAGGAGCTTGCAGTAATGATAGATACTTTTCATCCGTTGTACTTAACAACTCAGGCAAAGGAAATTGAAGACCCTGGCTATACGATGAGTTGGGCAGAGTAGTAATTGAAAATGGAGAACCTGCAAATGTATGAATATGCAAATGTGCGAATATGTTAATGTGCGAATGTGCGAATATGGAAATATGCAAATGGGAAAGCGTGGTAGAGGCCGGCTATTTGTAGCAGGAAAAGCGCAAAGCGTCGTTTGGCTCCATAGGAGCAACCGGTAAAAATGATTTTGTAACCGCACAAAATTTCTCATGAAACTGATTTCATATCTACATAGAAACGGAAAAGAACAGCTGGCTATCCTGGCAGATGGCCTGGTGTATAATATGCAGGATCTGCATAAAGGGCTTGTGAGTGACATGGATTCATTTTTGAAGCACTGGGCAGCGCAATATCCTTTGGCTTTACAGTCGTACAAGCATCTGGACGAACGGACTTCTGATGTAAAGGGTATACCATTAGGAGATTTGCGGTTGCTTTCACCTGTAACTCATCCAATTTCATTAAGAGATGGCTATGCCTTCAGGCAGCATGTAGAAACAGCAAGGCGGAACCGCGGCGCTCAGATGATTCCGCAGTTTGATGAATACCCTGTGTTTTACTTTAGCAATCATCAGTCGGTACAGGGCTGCGGCGAAATCAAATGCATGCCGGACCATTTTCAAAAACTGGATTTCGAACTGGAATGTGCCATTGTAATTTGCAGGAAGGGACGCAATATCAAAGCCAGCGAAGCTGCTGATTATATTGGCGGACTAATGGTGATGAACGATTTAAGTGCGCGCACTTTACAAATGGAAGAAATGTTGTTGAATTTGGGGCCTGCCAAAGGAAAAGATTTTGCAACCACATTAGGCCCATGGTTGGTAACGACAGAGGAGTTGCAAGCTTATGAAGTGCCTTGTAAAGCGGGGCATGAAGGCAAAAGCTGGAATCTTACCATGACTGCAAAAGTCAATGGGGAAGAGGTAAGCCGCGGTAACCTTGCAGATATGGACTGGACATTCGCTGAATTGATTGAAAGAGCCAGTTATGGCACGGCATTGTATCCCGGAGATGTTATTGGTAGCGGTACTGTAGGTACCGGTTGTTTTTTGGAATTGAATGGCACTGCCAAGCTTCACAATGAGCAATACCAGGAGCAATGGTTACAACCGGGAGATACTATTGAGCTGGAAATTTCAGAATTGGGCAGGCTGATAAACACAATATCCGCCGAGACAATTAATCACTCTCTTCTTCAAACTAAAAAGCATGCGGTTAAATCTTAATGATTTGAATATAGCTTCACGACAGCGATACCTTCAGCATGCTGTAGCTCCGCGTCCTATTGCTTTTGCGAGTACGGTCGATAAAGATCGGGTTGTTAACCTGAGCCCATTTAGTTTTTTTAACCTGTTTTCAACCAATCCGCCTATCGCTATTTTTTCTCCCTGCAGGCGTGTGCGTGACAACACAGTTAAGCACACTTTGATGAATGTTATGGAAGTGCCCGAAGTGGTCATCAATATCGCAGACATAAGCATGGTACAGCAGGTAAGCTTAAGCTCCTGTGACTATGGGAAAGGCGTGAATGAATTTAAAAAGGCTGGTTTTACGGAAGAGCCTGCAACTTATATAAAGCCGCCAATGGTTAAGGAAAGCAAGGTTAAATTTGAGTGCAAAGTGCTTGAAATAAAACATCTTGGCACTGAAGGCGGCGCCGGTAACCTGGTTTTTTGTGAAATAATATGCATGCACATTGCGGAAGAAATATTGGATGAGACGGGGATGATCGATCCGCGAAAACTCAATCAAATTGCGAGGCTGGGCGATAACTGGTATGCAGTTGTTTCTAAAGATAACCTGTTTGAAGTAGAGAAGCCGAATGTTCGGCTGGGTATTGGTATTGACGCACTCCCTACCTTCCTTCGTAATAGCGCTGTACTTACCGGCAACCAGTTGGGTAAACTAGCCAATGTGTCTTCCTTGCCGAAAGCCATTCCAGGATTTGCAGATGAGCAAGTAGTTAACATGATAGAGCAATTGGCCCAACAGAATAAAACCCGAAAGTTGGAGGCGTATATCAGCGATCTGCTCAATGCGGATAAGATTGATGAGGCCTGGCAGGTAATTCTATTATTGCAAAGCTTTGTGAAGAAAAGCTTAGAACCTAAAGCCTAAACCAGGAAATTAAGTATCCCCTTTTCGCCGGCTTTGTGACCTTATACACTTCAGCTCATCCTTTAATTCTTGATACTTCTTTGAGTTTTTCGCGTCTTTGAGGTTCATAAAAAATATCTGAGTTTCGTTTCTTCTCTCGCGTTTCGTGGAAGGTGTTTTTGCTTACGCCCCTTCAGGGCTTATCGGCATGACGGTTATTCATATTCCAGGGCGTTGCCCCGAGCTAATGCTTACGCCCTTTCAGGGCTTTACAAAGCTTATTTTACACAAGTAGTTGTTTTGTAGTTATAGTGGCCTTTAAGGGCTAAGCTGCATTGATTGGTGTCAATACGCCAGAATTGTCATCAACGGATGCCAGTAGCCTTCAGGCTAGTTAGCCTACAAATTCTCTAAATTGAATCAGGGTTGAATTCGAAGTTCCGCTGCACTTTTCACATTGACCATTCACTATTCACCGCTGCCGCCTCTTGCCTTCCTCGCAGCTTCCCCGTATCTTGGTTGTTCAACAATACACATCCGTCATGATCTTCAAAAATGCGATTAGCTGGTTTGAAATTCCCGCCGCAGACATCAATCGTGCGCAAAAGTTTTATGAAGCAATATTCGATATCGAAATGGTACCGCTGGACGTGCAGCAACTTACTATGCGGCTTTTCCCGATCGAAAATCCAATGAATATTGGCGGAGCTTTATGCCATCACCCTGAGTTTTATAAACCATCAGCAACAGACGGCCCGTTAATCTACCTGAACGGAAATCCGGATGTGCAAATCATTCTTGACAAAATAGAAGCAGCGGGTGGCAAGATCATTGTTCCAAAAACACAGATAACACCAGAATACGGCTATATGGCAATCTTCATTGACACAGAAGGCAATCGGATAGCGCTGCACTCGGTGCCTCAGGCCGACGAAAAAAGCAAGTGATAAGTCATAAGTTTTAGGTTGTACGTTTTACGTTTATTACAGCGGAGATCACAGTTACAGATGCTGGTGTTGTTGTAAAACTTAAGGCCCTTATGCATCTTTGGTGGATTTGGTGTTTCAAAAAACTTTGCGCCCCTTTCAGCCTTTGCGTCTTCACGGCAAAAAAATCGCTGTGTTTCTTTATGTCGTAATGCCTCCGTAGTTCAAACTCATTACTTTTGCCGCCTAAATACAATGGAATTATGGCAATGACCTGGGATAAGCTGCTTTCTGCAAAACGTTGGGGATATGAGGACCGCGAATCAAAAAATACCATCGATGCCAGGTCTGAATTTCAACGCGACTACGATCGCCTTATTTTTTCATCTCCGTTCAGAAGACTGCAAAACAAAACACAGGTCTTTCCTTTACCCGGCAGCATCTTCGTTCATAACAGGTTAACACATAGCCTGGAAGTAGCCAGTGTGGGCCGTTCTCTCGGAAGAATTTTTTATAACAAAAAACTTGAACAGGATCCTGACATCGATAAAAATTATCCATTTCTAAGTGAGACGGGCAACATTGTCGCAAGTGCGTGCCTTGCGCATGATCTGGGTAATCCGGCTTTCGGGCACTCGGGAGAATCTGCGATATCCAGTTATTTTACTGCAGGAGAAGGCCGCCGCTATCAAAACGATGTGACTGCTGAAGAATGGGCCGATCTTACTCATTTTGAAGGAAATGCGAACGCGCTAAGAAATCTTATCCATGAATACAATGGCAAAGGTTTTGGTGGCTTTGCGCTAACGTATTCAACACTCGCTGCTATTGCCAAATATCCCTGTGCCGCAGTTGCGGGGCACGACAAAACAAACATCTACACCAAAAAATATGGGTTCTTTCAATCTGAACAGGAATCGTTCAAAAAGATTGCTGATGAACTTTCGCTTATTAAGCTAACGGACAGCCCCTTAATGTACAAGCGCCATCCGCTGGTATATTTGGTTGAAGCTGCGGATGATATCTGCTATAATATCATTGACGTTGAAGATGCGCACCGGTTAAAGATCTTGTCTTATCACGAAGTAGAGTCATTGCTATTAAAACTATGCAATGACAGCGCTTTGCCGGCAAGGCTTAAAGAGATAGAAGACACTGATGCAAAGGTCAGCCTGCTTCGCGCTAAAGCTATCGGTGCATTGATACAAGCTTGTTCAGCCGTATTTTTTGAGCAACAGGAATTATTACTTAACGGTGATTTTAATAAAAGCCTTATTGATGCATTAGATGATCCGCTCAAAAGCACTTTGAAAGAAATAGAAAGCGTGTCGGTTGCCAGGATATACAACTATCAGTCCGTTGTTGAAATTGAAATTGCTGGTTACAAAGTGATGGGTGGGCTGCTGGAGGAATTTGTGCCGGCATTTATTGAAAACAAAACGCACTATCACAAAAAGCTCATAGAACTTATCCCTAAACAGTTTATTACTAAAAGCACAAACACTTATTCACGAATACAGAGCGTACTTGATTTTGTTTCGGGCATGACTGATCTTTATGCAGTAGAACTATACAGAAAGATTAAAGGTATTTCATTTCCCAGCATAGACTAACCAATCAATGCTTAAGGGTATTATAACAAGCATATCTATTAACTTGTAATGAGTTATGCGTTAAATTTAATCGACGAAATGCTGGAAAAAAAATTTGATGGTACAATGTTTGCTCTTGATAGCCAGGCAAAGTCGCGGATGGAATTACTAACTGGGCCGCAAAAATTCAGTTGTATGATACCCTCAACAAAGACTTTCATCGTAAAATTTATCCACTACTTAAATGAGAAAGTTTCGCTTACAATGCAGGCTTGCGTTTGCATAAGTGACAGATCTCGTAAAATATTGGTGAAGGATATTCATATCCAGGATAAAATATCATCTATTTCCCGATTGCCCGACCTGGAGATAATGGCGGTGCATGACGGAGAAACAATGCAATGGGTTCACTTCGATTCAGAACGCGAATCTGATTTAAGCAGAGAAGTTGGTAACGCCATCGAACTCAACTTAATGGGTGATAATAATCTTCTGAGTTTCTCTTGACTTCTTCATAATTAATCCCTCTTCCGGTAAATATTTTACATATGTTCATAAGTGCCTTATTCATGCGTTGGTAAGTATTGAAAGAAGTAAAAAAAAGGGATAGGATAGACATCCAGCCCCCGTTTTATCCAGTATCCTTTTGAAAAACTCACTTCACTTTAGTCAATAGTTGTGCCAGACCTTCTTTTTTGACATACAATAATTAATTGTTATCAACGTTAGCCGGCCTTGTTTAGATCATTCTTCAGGTATTTACGCAGCCTGAAAAAAATAAAAAGTTGTTTTTTATATTCCCTCATTCTTCATAAGTGGCATAACATTTTATGTAAATAGGTTACATACCTAAAATGCTTGTGCCATGAATATAATCCATGAAATTTTTGGTGAAGGCAGAGACCTTACTGTTCTGCAAATGAGCTGCAGGAGTGTGGTTGTGTTTTTTATCGCGTTCCTGCTATTGAGAATTTCAGGGCGCCGTTCTTTTGGGCTGCGCACGCCGCTGGATAATATCATTACAATAACGCTTGGCGCAGTTCTAAGCAGAGCCATTGTGGGCGTGTCGCCATTCCTTCCAATCATAATATCGGGATTGGTTATAGCGCTTTTGCACCGGGCATTTGCGTGGCTGCTTATGCGTAGCAACGCATTTGCAAAGTTTGCAGAAGGTGATAAAATACAATTGTATGCTAACGGTAAGTTTGATAAACACCATATGAAGCGGGCACTGGTTCGTGAAGAGGATATCATGCGTGGGGTAAGGCGTAACGCACTGACAGACGACCTCAACAAAATAGACCGCATTTACATGGAGAAGAACGGCGAAATAAGTGTTGTAAAAAAGCAAAGCTAAAGGGCAAAATTATAAACCTGTCAGATCAATATCGAGAAAACAATGTATCCGGTACAACTCATCAATAAAATAAAGGAAAAGCTGGTTGAAAACCAACATACGATCGCTGTAGCGGAAAGTGTAACATCAGGGCATTTGCAGGCAGCATTCTCGCTTGCTGATGAAGCTACTTTTTTCTACCAGGGTGGGATAACGGCTTATAATCTTGGGCAAAAATCAAGGCATTTGTTTATAGAACCCATTCATGCAATAAAAAACAATTGTGTTTCTGCTGATATAGCATGTGATATGGCGCTAAATGTTGCGCGGGTTTTCTTAAGTCATTATGGAATTGGTATTACGGGATACGCTTCCCCAATACCGGAAGAAGGCATTGATCAACTATTTTCGTTTTATGCTATTTCGTTTAAGGGAGAAATTGTGCACCAGGCAAAAATAACGGCTAATAACATGAGTATGCTTGATGCACAATTGTATTATACTGACCAGGTACTTCAAGGGATGTTTGCAATGTTACAGGCTAATTAGAATCTTGCCTTAATCCACTGCCCATTTCTCCCGTAGATGTATTTGTACTGTCAGGAAGGTCTTCTTTTGTCAATCCTTGTTTTTCATTTTTTTATCATTCTTTACGGGTTCTTTCTTCTTCTCTGAAACTTTTTTTACAGGCTGTTCTTTCTGATTATTTGATTCTTTCATGATTAAGTTTTTAAATGTTAATTGAGATGGTATGGGCTATCTCTTTTTTAGCCTTTCCTCTTTTGTCGGCTTTTCTGTATGCGTAACCTTGTCGCCCATCATACGCCACTCTTCATTCTTGCGGCTATCAAGGTTGTCCTTGTTTTCAACAACCTTTTGTTTTTCCGTACGAGTAGCTTTCGATTTTGTATTCCCGTTCATTGTTTTCATAAACCTTCATTTATGTACAATGGCACAAACTTTATGCGAGAATTAAAGAGACGATTAGAAAATGGGTTGCGTCTGTAACCGTTTTTGTGACAGTGGGTTACAAAAATGCTCGTTGTTTGCTCACCATATTTATGGCCTTTTGTTGTGGAAAATTTATCCGTTTAGTTCCTGTTGCTATCATTCTACGATTTAGGGAAAATTCAATTTTATTTGTACGTTATATCGCAGCAGGTAGCATATTCATTGCGAAAAGAATGATTTGGTATGATTGTTTCTAACAGACTAAAAAGATTCCCCCTTTACAATTGTATTTATTATTGAGTAAATAGTTGAATATGTTCGAACCGAAGGAAACACTAACAGAAGAAGATGTACACAGAGGTCAGCGATTGGTTATTTCAGATGGATTGGCTTCAGAAGCAATGAACGCGCTGGCAGGCGGTGTTTTTCTTACGGCTGTAGCGTTGTTGTTGGGGGCAAATAATTTTCAGATTGGGTTATTGGCAGCTTTACCAACGGTTACAAATTTTTTTCAGTTAATATCCATTTGGCTGGTTAGACGCTTAAAGAACCGCCGGCTGATATGTGTTGTATGTACTGTTCTGGCACGTGTTCCATTGATCATTGCAGGCATATGCATCTTTTACTTTCAGGGTCCGATAAGCCTTGTTATTCTCTTTTTGTTTTTTTATTATTTATTTGGCTCAATATCAGGGCTTGCCTGGAATGCATGGATGAAGGACCTGATACCGGAAACGATACTGGGTATATATTTCGCGAGGCGAACGTCATTCATGCAAATCACCAATGCATCTCTTAGCCTTATCCTTGCGCTGGTGGTGGATTATGTAAAGCTTCATTATCCGCAATATGAATTGACTGCGTATTCCGTTATGTTTTTGCTGGCCGGTGCTATCGGTGTGTTTGGAGCCACATTTTTGGCGCGCACACCCGAACCTGTATCAAGGCTTTCAAACGAAAACATTTTTACGCTTTTAAAGATGCCTTTGAAAGACGGAAATTTTTTACGGTTACTTGTGTTTAATTCTATCTGGATTTTCGCCATTAATATGGCCACGCCATTTTTTACGGTGTTTATGATGAAGAGTATGGGCCTTCCTTTGTCTTACATCATTGGCCTCACAATTCTCAGCCAGCTGTCCGGCATTTTCACCATAAAAATCTGGGGCATTTTTGCAGATAGGTATAGCAACAAAACCATCATTGCCATTGCAGCGCCGTTATATATAGTTTGCCTTATAGCCTGGTGCTTTGTTGGAATATACACGCGTTTTGCACCCAATATGATCTTGCTTGTGTTAATACACATCGCTTCAGGAACTACGCTGGCGGGCATTAATCTTTGTCTTACCAACATTGGGCTTAAGCTTGCACCAAGCAAATACTCCATCATTTATTTATCCGTAAAGAATATCATTACTGCTATTTTTTCCTCCATAGCGCCGCTGTTGGGTGGTGTTTTGGCGGATTATTTTATGCAACGCAAAATAACAATCGATGGCCTTTTAAGTGGGCCGAGGCATCAAAAAATCATTCACCTCATCTCTTTACGCGAATGGAATTTTCTTTTTTTGATAAGCGCAGTCATTGCACTGGTAGCTGTGCAGTTACTGGTTAATGTAAAGGAAACGGGCGAGGTTGATAAAGACAATGTGAGGCGGATAATGCGTAGCAAAATTAAAAGCAATCTTCGTGATTATTTTTTAATCGGCAATCTCATAAATTGGCAGGAGCAACTCTTTACAATTTTAAAAAGAAAAAAGAATGTAGCGGCACGGCGATAAAATGCTTTCTCCGCAAACTTTTCTTTATCTGGGTAAAATGTAATCGGAGCATGCAGTTAATGTTTTTTTAATAGTGTTTCCCTACTGACCTGATTACATAACGGGAAAAACTACTATCTTAGCGGCTGTACCCACAATATCTACCTAAAGACCGCGTTAAGGCATCAATTTTAGTGCTGTTTTAGTGGCACTCTTTATAGACTTTCAATTAATTAGTTAGCAGATGAAAGAAAACTGGTCTTGGGAAATTAAACCCGCGAGCAAAATCCCCGAAATAAAATTGGCTGAGCTATGGCAGTACAAAGACCTGCTGATGCGTTTTGTAAGACGTGATCATATTGTTAGCTACAGGCAAACCATACTTGGGCCTTTATGGGTTTTTCTTGAACCGTTAATCGCAACCTACGTCTACTTTTACGTTTTTTCAGGGATCTTAAAAGTTTCCACGGGTGAGGTTCCGCCGCAATTGTTTTTTTTGTCGGGCATCATTCTTTGGACGTATTTTTCAGATGTTGTAACCTCTATTTCATATAGCTTTTACCAGAATGCATCCATCTTCGCCAAGGTGTATTTTCCACGCATTCTCGTCCCACTTTCCATTAATGTGTCAAAGCTAACGCGGCTCGGCATACAGCTGTTGATGTTGGTTGGCATGTATATTTTTTTTAATGTAAAAGGTCAGGGTATTAAACCATCATGGTACTTAGTATTTGCACCTGTGCTAATTATGTTTACGGCATTACTTTCATTGGCAGTTGGTTTAATAATTGCAGCGCTATCAGCGCGGTACAGGGATTTGCAAAATCTGATGATGTTTATTATCAGGCTGTTGATGTTTGCTACGCCTATATTTTATCCGTTTGCCCAGGTAGACGAAAAGTTTAAACTATTAATTGGTTTAAATCCGCTTACGCCTTTACTTGAAGCATGGCGGGTGATGTTGTTTAGTTCAGGCTCTGTTAACAGCCTTCATTTGCTCTATGGTATTGTTTCAACGCTGGTGCTGCTTGCCATAGGCGTCGTAGCCTTTGGAAGAGTGGAGCAAAATGTAATCGATACAATTTAGTAAAGTAAAAAATCAGTTCTATTCATGTCATCCAGAACAGTCATTGAAGCTACAGGGTTGTACAAACTTTACAGGTTGGGTGCGATATCATCAGGCGCCTTTAAAAAAGACCTATCGCGTTGGTGGACCGTAAATGTAATGGGTAAAGACGATCCGTTCGGAAGGATCAACGAAGATGGAAGCACCGAAACCAATGAACAGCAGTTTATGTGGGCGCTCCAGAATGTGAGCTTCTCTGTTAAGGAAGGAGAGGTGCTGGGTATCATAGGAAGAAACGGCGCAGGAAAATCAACACTCTTAAAAATATTGTCCAGGGTAACCAGGCCAACAAAAGGTATTGTGAAAGGCAAAGGCCATATCGCGAGTTTATTGGAAGTAGGCACTGGTTTTCATGAGGAACTTACCGGCAGGGAAAATATTTACCTCAACGGTAATATAATGGGCATGACCAAAAGAGATGTAGACAAAAGATTGGATGAAATTGTCAGTTTTTCCGGCATTGAACGCTACATTGATACGCCTGTAAAACGTTACTCTTCCGGCATGTATGTGAGGCTGGCGTTTGCAGTTGCTGCGCATCTGAATGCAGACATTCTTATTATTGATGAAGCGCTTTCCGTAGGTGACGCAGACTTTCAACGTAAATGCCTGAACAAGATCAGGGAGATTTCTGTAAAGGCTGGAAAAACAATTATATTGGTAAGCCACACCATGCATACGGTGCAAAGCTTTTGCCACAGAGCCATTTTATTGCAGAAGGGTTCGATAATAGAAGATGGGGTTCCTGATAAAGTGGTACATAAGTATTTGCATGCCATCCAGGCAAAAGGTTACTCCAGCGAATATACGGATAACAATGAGCTGGCAGGCGATGCAGATATTCGCGTAAAAAGGGTGACACTTGATACAGGGAATGTTGGAGATGTTTCGTCCATCAATGTAGACACCACTCTGTATATACGATTTGAATGTAAAAGTTTAAATCCGGAAATGAATCTTTCCGTTGGGATGTATCTTTTTTCTGCAGAAGGTGAATGTATATTTAATGCATTGTCTAATTCAATAAGAACAAGCGATGGAATGATACAGGGATGCTGTGTTATTCCCGGCAAACTATTGAATGATGGATCTTATTTTGTATCACTGGCTTTTATCAAGAACGGATCAACAGAAGATATATTTTATATTGAAGAATGCCTGGCATTTGATGTGGAAGATGTGCCCGGCCATTTAAAATGGTATGGTAATTATGCTGGTTATGTGCGGCCAGGATTATCATTTTCACTAACAGAAAAAAAGAGTTTAATTGTAACCTGATGAATGTAACGCTACCCTATTGCATAACCCATTTTGATACTGCGCAAGATTTGTGCCGTGCCAGTCAACCACCCCTTGTTCACAATGAATACAGGATCTTTTGGTGGAGGAATATTCCGTTGTGCCATTTGTGCCTGGAACTGCATCTGAATTATACAAAAGAAAGCATAAAAGAACTGGCTTTCGATCAAATAAAAAATACACTCCAACAAAACCATACAAACGGTTTGTTTAATGAAGCTGCATGTAAAAACATATGGCAAAATGAACAACAGGAAGAGTGGAACAATTTGTTGGATACATTATTTTCAAAAAAAGAGAACGCACTTTTTGAACCGCGTGATATAAGCGTAGTTATTTGTACACGGAACCGCGCGGCTTTTTTGCGCAACTGCCTGAAAGAATTAACGCAGCAGGCTTATGCTCCACTGGAAATTATTGTTGTTGATAATGCACCATCAGACACATCGTCGCAAGAAGTGGTAGCTGATTTTCCTTTTGTAAAATATATTTTAGAGCCTACACCAGGATTGGACTTTGCACGCAATGCAGGCGCTAAGGCAGCACAGGGCAAGATTATTGCTTATACGGATGATGATGTGAACCTGCATCCGCTATGGACGTACTATATAGCGCAGGCATTTGCTTCAGAAGATATCTACGGAGTAACCGGGCTTATCTTTCCTGCAGAACTTAAAACACAGGCGCAGCGCCTTTTTGAAGAGAACTGGAGCTTCAACAGAGGATATGTATTTAAAAAATATGATAGCGTATATTTCAAAGAAAACCTGGAAAGTGGTGTGCCGGTATGGAATATCGGCGCCGGCGCTAACATGGCTTTCCGCAGAGATATATTTGATAAAATAGGCTATTTTGATGAGCGCCTTGATGCCGGTGCAGCAGGCTGTAATGGTGATTCTGAATTCTGGTACCGTATTCTGGCAGAAGGATACAGCATGTTATATACTCCATTCGCAATTGCGTTCCACACGCACAGGCAAGAGATGGCTGCATTCAAAAGCCAGATTTATTATTACATGCGTGGATTTACCGTGGCCCTTCATATACAACACGAACGCTATGGCCACAAAGGCAATTTAAACCACTTATATAAACACCTGTTCCCGTACTATTTTAAAAAAATGCCCTGGATGTTAAAGGCTGTTTTACGTAACCCCTCAGCCACGCATTTACAGGAGATAAAAGGTATTATTTCCGGAATCCGCTATTATAAAAAAACTAAACAAGCCAAACCATAAAAAATACCCCTATGAACGAAATTGTGTCAGTTGTTATTACCTGCTATAATCACGCTTCTTACCTGGATGAAGCGATTGGCAGTGTGCTTTATCAAACCTACCCGCATTTTGAAATTGTTGTAGTGGATGATGGCTCAACAGATCATACAAAAGCTGTCGCCACTAACTACCGCGAAGTAAAATACGTGTGGCAGAAAAACCAGGGATTAGCTGCTGCAAGAAATACAGGTGTTAAAGCCTCAACCGGCAAATACCTGGTATTCCTGGATGCCGATGATTGGTTGTACAATGATGCCTTGCAACAACAGATAGATGCTATACAGGCAAATCCTGAATGTATGGCTGTTGCAGGCGGACATGATAAGGTTAATGTAAACGGAGAAGTTATACCCGAAGATCATGGATCGGTAGTTGATGCCGATCATTACCTGCATCTTTTACAGGGCAATTTCATTGGCATGCACGCCGCTGTAATGTATCGCCGTGAAGTATTCAGCACCTTACAATATGATACAGGTTTGAAAGCAGCAGAAGACTATGATCTTTACCTCAAACTTACAAGAAGGTTTCCCATATATGCGCACGGTGGAAAAATAGCGGCATACAGGATCCATGGAAGTAACATGAGCAGCAACATCCCGTTTATGTTGCAGCACGTACTTAAAGTGTTAGAAAGGCAACAAGGTGTGCTGGCAAATGAAGACGAAAGAAAGGCATACAACGAAGGTGTTACGATATGGAATAAATACTATGCGGGCGTTGTGCTGGATCAAAAATTTAACCAGGTTAACAAGAGGGGATATGTGGGTGGTTTGCTGAGCGATGAAGAAAGGGAGCTTATATGGAACAATTTTCCCAAACGCACACTGGGACTGTACTTCCAGAATAACAAAAAGCGTGTAAAGAAGATTGTAAAGAAGATACTTGGCAGAACCAACGCACAGAATGGACACGCCAAACTCGGCGAAATAGATTTAGGCAGCTTCAAAAGGACAAAGCCATTCAGTACTGATTTTGGTTTTGACAGGGGAGGAGCGATTGACAGGTATTATATAGAAGGCTTTTTGGAAGAATGCTCTGGTGATGTTAAAGGCAGGGTACTCGAAATAGCGGACAACCATTACACCTGCATGTTTGGTAAAGGCAATGTAGTGGTAAGCGATGTGTTACATCTGCACAGGGATCATCCGGGTGCAACTATCGCCGGCGATTTGTCAAAGGCCGATGAAATCCCTATTCCTGATGATCAGTTCGACTGCATTATCCTTACACAAACACTTCATTTTATATACGATTACGAGAAGGCTATACAAGAATGCCACCGCATCCTTAAGCCAGGTGGTGTGTTATTGATTACCGTGCCGGGCATATCGCAGATTGATGCCGGCGGCTGGGGTGATAACTGGTTGTGGTCTTTTACCGATAAATCGATGAAGCTGATCTTTAAAAAGAACTTCAATTCTCCGGACGTAACAATAAAATCTTACGGTAATGTATTTTCTGCATCGGCTTTTCTATGGGGCCTGGGCTTGAGTGAAGTTAAAGACACCGGCCTTCTGGATGACAAAGATGGTTGCTACCAGGTTACCGTTGCTGTTCGTGCCGTAAAAAGCTAAAAGGTTAAATGTATGTTTGGAATAAGGTTTAGAAAAAACAGAAAGGCGCTGGTATTAATGTATCACCGTGTAAACACAAGTAATAGTGATGTCTGGCAATTGGCCGTGCATCCGGACGTGTTTGCCGAGCAAATGAGCATTATCTCCGGTTACAATGTTATTTCCATGCCTGATCTTGCGAAAGGAATTGCGGCAAAGAAGCTACCACCGGAAAGTATCGCTATTACGTTTGATGATGCATGCGAAGACAACTTCACAACAGCAGCACCACTATTGCAAAAGCAAGGGTTGCCTGCTACTTTTTTTGCAACAAACATAACCGCATCGGCCAATCGCGAATTCTGGTGGAATGAACTGGAATACCTGCTGATAGAACACAATACGTTACCCCGCGAAGTAAATATCACTTACGATAATATTACCTATTTATGGGATTTGCAGGATGACTGGAGGAAGATTGTTAGCGAGGAGCTTGTAGAAAGCCTTGCATCATGGCTGCCATGGCCTCAGCCACCAACGGCTTCACACGCATTGTTTGTTTACCTGGGCGAGTGGATGAAGAGCTTATCTTACCCAGGGCAACTTAGTATTGTAGAGCAGCTATACAGGCAGGCAGGCCAATCACCGAAAGTGAGGGATGAATACCGGGTGATGAGTGAAAGCCAATTGAAAGCGCTGGGCAAACAATCAAATGTTGAAATTGGCGGCCATTCCGCATTTCATTCTGCCCTGGGCAAATTTGACGGCGATCAACAGTTGTCAGCAGTAATGGAGAATAAAGCATTCCTGGAAAAAACAACCGGCAATGTTGTAAGAGGATATGGATATGCGCATGGAAGCTACAATGAGATATCCCGGGATATTTTACGTGAAAACGGTTTCCTGTATGCATGCACAACTGAAGAAGGCTGTGTTTCGGAGAAAACTGATCCATTTGCTTTGCCGAGAATGCATGTAAAGAATGTGCAAGGAGCCGAATTTAAAAAACAAATTAAAAAATGGTTTGCGCTATGAGTATTGAGCAACCTGGTTTACATAGTAATAACCCGCTGGTATCCGTTATCACACCTTTTTTCAATAGAAAAGAATTTCTTAAAGAAACGGTCGAGAGTGTTTTACGGCAAACCTACAACAACTGGGAGCTGTTCCTGATTGATGACGGATCTACCGATGGCAGTACTGAACTGGCGAAGTCTTATGCGGCTAATCATCCGGGTAAAATATTTTACCTGGAACACAAAGGCCACGCAAATATGGGCGTTTGTGCAAGCAGGAATTTGGGGATAGAACAAAGCAAAGGCGAATTTATTACGCCGCTGGATGGAGATGATGTGTGGCTTCCTGAAAAATTGCAAACACAGGTCGACATTCTTACACATTATCCCGAAGTGGGTATGACGAGTTGTGCCTATGAATACTGGTATAGCTGGGACAATAATGCGGTAAAAAAAGACGTTATCGTACGCGTTGGCGGCCCACAGAACACTGTTGTTCCACCGCCTTTGGCGCTCACTTATTTATATCCCTTATCAGATGGAGACGCTCCTAGTCCTTCCGGCATTATGATGCGCCGTATAGTGTATGAGAAATATGCTCGTTTTGAAGCTGGTGTGTTTGTGGGTGAATACCAGTTTTATGAGGATCAGGCGTTCTTTTGCAAAATATATTTCAATACTCCCATATTTATAAGCCCCAAAAGCCATGTGCAGTATCGACAGAGCGGTACCTCATTAGTGGCGGTAGCTTATACGGAAGGAAAATATTATGAGGCGCGCCGGTTTTTTCTGTTATGGCTAAAGGACTACATGCAATCACATAACATAAAAAATAAAGAGATTTTAAGGGCTTATCGCCTGGCGTGGGCGCCATATAGCAATATACTGGTTAAGGCTTATTACGAACTAAAAGGATGGGCATACAAGTTTTCATATCCTATCCTCAAACTGGTCAGGAAAAAAAGTCAGTCTTCCGGGAGCCAAAATATTAAAGTAAAAAAGACAATGAAGGCCAGCGTTTGATGAAATGATGTAGTTATGTTGAATGAACCAATTTTACTTACCGTTTTAATGCCTGTTTACAACGCATCCTGTCATTTGCGGGAAGCGATGGACAGTGTTTTACAACAAACGTTCACCAATTTCGAATTGTTGATCGTAAATGATGGCTCAACGGATGATACGGTAAACATCATACGTGAGTACAATGATCCGCGCATTCGATTGCTGGAGAATGAGAAAAATATGGGCATTTCGGAAACATTGAACAGAGGTATACGCGAGGCGTCTTCTGACCTCATCGCAAGAATGGATGCGGACGATATCTGCTATCCTGATCGTTTACAAAGGCAGTATACGTTCATGAAAGACAATCCTGATTGCGCAATGGTGTCTTGTTACGTGAGGATCATTTCGAATGACGGTGCTTTTGTAAGACAGGAAGTGCATAGAGATCGCTTTTTGTATTATACGCTCCAATTCGAATGTAACATCTTTCATCCGGCAGTAATGTTTCGACGCCAGCCGGTAATGCAGGTAAATATGTACGACAGGCCTTATGCTGAAGATTATGACCTGTTCTGGAAAATAGCTGCTGCTTATAAGATCAACCAAATCGAAGAAGTGCTGATGGATTACCGCCTTTCCAATAACAGCCTTCACAAGGTTACGAAAAAGGATGAATATGATGTTGCGCTAATGGAAGTAAAACGTCGTAACATTCAGCATTTTTTACCGGCGAAAATGATCGTGCCTGATGAGTATATATTGTTCTACCAGTACGAGTTTGAACCGTTACTTGCTTCAAAAAGTTTTTGGAATGTGCTTAAATGCGTACAGCTGTTTAAAAGAATTTCTTATAATATCATCGCGAGAGGAAACCCCAATAATTTTGATGATCGTTGTGCGCAGGCATATAAAAATAAGAAGTATTACATGATGCTCTACATCAAGCCATACCTGAGTAAACAGAAATGGTTGATGCTTTGTTTGCTTTTAACAGAGTTTAGCGTTATATTTAAATCAATCCCTGCATTAAAAAAGCGTATTGTTCACAAGCTTAATCCCGTAAAAAGTTAGCCTATGTACCCTGCAAGAAACTCCATAAGCCTGGTTGCGCCGGATATACGGCCACCATCTCCTGTTATCTGGTCTATCATGATCCCGGCATATAACTGCACAGGTTTCCTGGAAGAGACTATTCAAAGTGTTGTTGCCCAGTTTGACGATTTTTCAGCTGTACAGATTGAAGTGGTCGACGACTGCAGTACCGACGCAAATGTTGAAGCAGTTGTGAAAAGAAACGGGAAAGGCAAAGTTGGTTATTTTCGCCAGGCAAGCAATGTTGGCAGTTTACGCAATTTTGAAACTTGTATCCGGAGAGCAAAAGGGAAGTATATTCACCTGTTGCATGGAGATGACAGGGTTAAACAGGGTTTCTATGCAAAAATGGAAACGTTGTTGGATGCCAATGATAAAATTGGAGCGGCTTTTTGCAGGACGAGTTATATTGACGATGGCGGCAATTATCTTTTTACCCAGGACGCCGAAGCAAATGCAGAAGGCGTATTGAATGATATTCTTGTTCGTTTGGGTGAGCATCAACGAATTGAGACCCCTTCAATCGTGGTAAGAAAAAGTGTGTATGAAAATGTCGGGTTGTTCAGGGATGTAACGTATGGTGAAGATTGGGATATGTGGATTCGCATAGCGGCCAGTTATCCCATCGCATATACACCTGATGTGCTTGCTGAATACAGAAGGCAGGCAGATGGTTCAATAACATCTCAAAAAATACTCACCGGGCAAAATATTTATGACCTGGAGCATGTTATGCAGCTTACACGTCAATATTTTCCGCGGGAAAAAGTAGATGCCATTCAAAAGAAGGCGAAGCGTTATTATGCGGCATATGCAATACGCACAGCCGACAAATTATGGCATAAAAAACAACACGTTAAAGGCGCGTTGAATCAAATAAAAGCTGCGTTCCATTTTAGCAAGAGCCCTATAATAATGTTGGCCGCAGCAAAGGTTTTAGTAAAAATTTTAATCCGGTACAAATGAATGGTTACTCAATAGTAATATGTTGCTATAACAGCAGCAAAAGGTTGGCTGTAACATTAAAGCATATCGCGGCATTAAAAGTGCCCGCAAACCTACCCTGCGAACTACTGCTCATTGATAATGCTTCAAGTGACGACACCAAATCCGTTGCATTATCCGAATGGTCAAAGTATAATTCAACTATCAGCCTCAGAATAATTGAAGAGTCTGCATTGGGGTTATCTTATGCAAGAAAAAAAGGCTTTTCAGAAGCAAAGTATGATTATATCATTTGCTGCGATGATGATAACTGGCTGGCTGAAGACTACCTTGAAGTAGCTAAATCAGTTTTTGACAGCCACAAAAATATTGGTGTGCTCGGTGGCAATGGTGAGCTGGTTTCTGAAACAGCTCCTCCTGCCTGGGTGTATTACGCCAAGGGATTCGCCATAGGAAAGCAGGAATATAAGTCCGGCCCTGTTACGAATAAAAGGGTGTATGGTGCCGGTGCCATTATATATAAACCCGCATATGATAAGATTGTTAATGCCGGATTTAGCAACCTGCTGACAGACAGGATGGGTAATACATTAACGTCTGGTGGCGACTACGAAATATGTTCGGCAATTGCTTTGGCAGGTTATGAGATTTGGTATGAGGAAAAGCTCGCATTCCAACACTACTTTCCATCTGAAAGGTTGTCGCTCAAGTACTATCAAAAATTGATGAAAGAAAGCGTGTCTTGTCTTACAACGCTGGATGCTTACACTGCTCTTTTTCATAAAGGTGATGGTTATACGAGGTACGGTTTTACGCACTATATTGCCAAGCATGTATATCATTTTTTCAAAGAGTTGCTGCGATTCAGCCTTAAATGGGTAACCTCAAAAAAAGAAACGGATTACGGTGTGTTTGTAAGGATGAGGATTACATTTTACTATCTGCGTGCAACCGGGCTTTTATTCAATATGCATAAGATTTACCTGGACACCAAAAAGCTTAACCGCTTTAAAACATCGCTAAACCATAAAACTGAACATATAGCGCAGTCAAAGCCCGCAATGGGATAATTGAGTTTTACGTTATACGTTATTGCGATGGTCGCGAATGTGGCTTGTGACAACTGTTAGGTAACAAATTTTGGAGTTAGATTTCTCCGATTTTTAATAAAACGAAAAGAGCTAATTGAATTGATTTCAATTAGCTCTTTTTAATACTGTAAGGCCAATCATTCAGGAGACTTTAAGAACCAATTTAGTACCGATCTCTTAATGAGTTGGTCCGATATAATAAAATAGAATCGTCAAACATTCCTTACACTTTAATACTTAGAACATACAGCGCCCAAAGTAAACGCAAGCCTATAACGTATAACGTGCAACGTATAACGTATAACGTACAACGTATAACGTATAACGTACAACGTATAACTCTTACCGAAGAATCTCAATTTTCTGTTTATAAAGCTGCGCGCCGGTTGCAGCGTCATAGAAGAGCAGGAAGTAAACGCCTGAAGCAAGGTCTTTTCGATTGACGGTGCCACTGCCGTTGAAAGTTTGTGTATGCACAACCTGTCCTACAGAAGAAACTATGGTCATCTTCATGGGTTGTTTCACACCAAATACATAGATATTGAAGCTTCCGTTTGAAGGATTGGGGTAAGGTTTGATCTCGATAAAGTTAGGTACCAGCTCAATTCTTGAATAGTAGACGTATCCGTCATTTCCTATGCCTTTAACCCTGTAGTAAGTCCAGTTATCATAAAGGTTATCATCGTTGGTGGTATACTCCTGTTGTAAAAGCGTAGAGCCGTTGGCTGTTTTTGCCGGCAGGATTGCAACGGTATAAAAGCTGTCTTCGTTAATTCTTCTGCGTTGCAATTCAAACTGTTTCATGTTGATCTCCCAATAAGTGAACCAGTCAGCTTTAACCCAGCGAATACTAGTTCTCCACGCATTGAACGAAATGCCGACATTGGAATTACGGTCTTTGGAACTTCTCGTCGTTACTACTGAGAAGAAATTATTTGCACTAAGGTCTCCATAAAAATGACGGAAACTCATGTACGCATTAGAGAGAGCAGGGCCGGATGTAAGCGTTCCGGGATTCGTTGTTCCTGTAGGGAAAGTAGAATCCCACTGGTTGGTATTATAATAGGAGATATAACTGCTATCGCGATTAAATTTAAAATGAGCGTCCTCATCCTGGTCATTGTGCTGAAGCCAAACAGAGATGTTGCCCTTTCCAGTACTTCTTCTTCCCAGGTTCCACGTTTTACGCACTTGTGGTTTATCAAGGATAGATCCATAAGTGGCTTTGTCGTAAATGTTATCAAAAACGCCTGCGTAAAAATCGTCAGCAACATTATCGTAATTCTGCATGGCGAGGGGCGTATAGCTTGCAGCAGATGTTCCCACCGGAAACACGACAAGACTGTCATTGGCAGAGATATGTTCTCTTAATAACATACCAACAATCTTGCTCTGGCCTGTTACTACAAAGCGCTGGTTGTTATAACCGGTAATTACTCCGGGATATCCGTTGCCTACAACAAGGTTTTGGCTATTAAGAAAAACATTTCCTGAGTAGAACCTAAGTGTATCGCGCACTTTAAGATCGCCATTTTTTAATATTATGTCGTTGCTGTTTTCAATAGAAAGGTTGGGAAATGATGCTCCTTTGTTCCAGCCAATACTGTAGCCGCCTTCCAGCGATTGAACGTTGTTGCCCGATTTTATAAAACGAAAAAAACCTCCATTGGGTGAAAGTGTATCTATATAGTCATGCTGATCAGGAAATGTAGCTGAAGAACTGTTTTTCCAGTTCTTTCCATAAAAATTAATAACAGTTCCTTTGAATGAACCCATGTTTCCATTGTTCTCCATGTCAGAGAAGATAGCAACAGTATCCTTCTTATGTGCAGCAACATCTGCACCCGCAGCAATGTACACACCTGTTTGAGCAGATGCGGCATTGATACAGGCCATGAGTATGTATACTACAAATAAGAACTTATATTTCATTCTATTGATTAATCACAGTAAAGTCAAAAAGATAATTCTTCATGGGAATAGCGCCCGAAACACTATACGGATAAAAAGTTACGCTGACTACATCCGCAGAAGTAACCATTGACCAAGCAATGATTAAGCCGGGAGGAAAGTTGTTAGTGCTAGGGTTTACAATTACCGATGCACCAAGGGTTGCTCCTGGCACACTGTAAGTAAGCGTAGCAGGAGGATCGCCGGTTTTGAGTTGATTAATTGTGTTACTGGCGTCAGCCCCTGTTCTTAGTTTAATAACATTTTTTAATGGGGTGCCGCTTGTACCAAGCTTAACGGTGCCCGAAACATCCAGGGTTGCAGCTGGTGCAGTAGTACCAATACCTACACTGCCCGTTTTGGTAACCCTCATTTTTTCCGTGTTATTGGTAATAATTGGCAAATCGAAATTGGATGTTGTTCCGAACTTTTGCTCACTGGCCACCGCGTTACCGCCCAATGCCCATACAGTGGAAGCTACACTATTCAAGCTGGTATTGACCCATTTGGTACCATCATACAGCAGTATGTTTCCACTTGCAGGGGTTGTAACCGTAACATCCTGCAGGTTGGATAAGTTATTCTGCACTTTTAATATCCCCGTTGTATTGTCCAGCGCTAATCCTGTACCCAGTGTGATCTCCTGCATTGAACCGTTCGTTGTTGAATAACGGCCCAGAAGCTTGTTGGTTGTTACGTCCTGGATTTTGGCGTATGTCACATTCCCATTTAATATTTTGGTTGTACTAACGCTATTGTCAGCTAGTTTAAGATTAGTTACACTGTTGTCTACCAGTTTATTGGTAGTCACGCTGAGGTCAGCTAGCTTAAGGGTAGTTACACTCAGGTCGGCCAGTTTGTTAGTAGTCACATTGAGGTCAGCTAGCTTAAGAGTAGTTACACTCAGGTCTGCTAATTTAGTAGTGGTGATAGCACTTAAAGCCACTGTTGGATTGGGATAAGTGCCCGCCAGATCTCCGCCCGCAGCATCGTTATATTTCCAGAAAATAGTTGGGTCTGCCAGTTGTTGCCACAAGCCATTTTTGCGGATGCGCAAAGTATTATCCTTTGTAAAGAAAATAAGTGTTCCATCCGGCGCGGCCATAAGAGGGGACACGAGTGTGTCAGGCACTCGCGTTAACAACAACCCCTGCACCTTGCTCTCTAATTCCAGAATAGATGACTTATTTATAGCAGTAGGCGTTACTCCCAATTTTAATTGGGCCGAACCATTTGTTTGAAACAGTAATATCCCGGCAAGAAGCAGCAACAGGTTATACGATCTTCTTTTCATGAGCTCAGTTGAAAACTGTGAATTGCATAGTGTACAGTAAACAGACAATAAGTAAAAATGACTCGGATGATTTAGGTTTCATGCATTATGCAAAAAAGAAAAATTAACCGGTATCATTTTAAAATGGAATCAGATAGTGAGTGCATAGCCTGCAGTCACTATCTGCCCTTAAATTGTTTTTTATCACTATTTTTTAATGATATACCAGTTGGTACCGTCTGTTTGTAGTGTCACGAATGTCCAGTCGTTGTAGATAATGTAGTTAGCACCGCCATCAATTGTAGCGCCTGTAGGCACAATGGTAACTGTATTGTCAATGCCACCGTCAGCAGCACCATTACCTACTTTTTTGATAGTGTACATCCTTCCTTTGATGCCTGCGGTTGCGGGCAATGTGATGCTTATGCTACCACCGCCTGCGTTTGCAAGGATTGTGTTGCTCTTATCGTCAAGAGTACCGCTCGTAGTCATTGTGGTGATGTTGCTGGCAATAGAGCCATTCACTTCGAATGTAGATGTAGCATAGCTTCCTGAAGCAACGCCAACAGACAATGGATCTTTAAAATTTTTGGTACCGCCAAAAGTCTGAGCAGCTGCTGATACACCACCCGGAGTAGTTTCAGTTGCTGCGTGCAACTTGATGATGTTTGTGTTGGGTTTAGTCAGGTCTGGATTTGCTACAATTGACAAACCATTTGCATCAGGATTTGCTGCATCAAAAAGTGTAGACACAATTTGAGCCTTAGCATTGGCATCAAACCTTACCCAGTCATTGTATGTAAGCAGGCCTAATGTATTAGTAGAAGAGCTACCATCCTGAACAGGAATGTTAAGCGTATGTGTAGCTGTGCCGGCTCCATCAGAAGTAGAAGTGAAGCCAGTAGGAGCTGTTGTAAGATTGCTTATTGCAAATTTATGAGCAGCATTATCGGTAATGCCGTTGAGAGATAAAATCGCATTGCTGAATGCAGTTGTAGCAATTTGACGCTGCACAATGGTTCCGGTTGTAGGATTAACAAGCAATACCTGTACATCTGTAGCTGCACCTGTTGGCAAAGTAGTAGCATTGTTTTGAACCTCGATATTGCCGCCTGCTGTCAGTTTCAAAAGGGGAGTGTTGTTGGTTTTAAACACAAGCCCTTGCGCATCAGTTGTTCCAATGAAATTTTTGGTTTCATCAGACCCTTTGTTGCCGTATAGGTTCCAGGCTAGATTTTCAACGGACATTTTTTGCCATTTGCCGTCACGACGAACACAAAGGCTCAAGGAGTCTGGAACATATACGATCATCCCGTCGGGCGCAGTTAGCAACGGTGGCGCGTCAAGGTTAGCTCCTGGTACACGCGGTAATAACAGACCTTGCCTGGTGCTTTCAAGCTCCAAAATGGATGATTTGTTGATGGTGCTTGGGTTTGAACCGATTTTCATCTGCCCAAATGTCACGCCGGTTAATAGCGCTAAAGTGGTAGCGAGTAAAATTTTTTTCATTGGTAGTTAATTGTTTAGTATAAACAAATTTTATTAATGGATGGTATAAATAGATGACATAGCCCTGCCTAAGCACAAAATGCTGTCATCAGTAAAAAAACAAAAACATACCTGTTTAAATGCTAACTATGAAACCGGAACTTTTACATCAGGAAGTAGTGCTGCAGAATAGGATGCTGCAGATGGTAACGGATGCGTTTGGGTACGGTGTTTTTGAATTAAAAAGGTAAGGACTCTCATAGGTGGTATTGAATTTTATCAGTCCCAAAGATGGAATAAATTCTCATTTAGCCAAAAAAAATGACCTTAAATAATGAATAATTAATTGATGAATATTTAATTTTTTTTATAAGCTCCTGTAACACAGGTTTTTCTAATATTGCAAAAAATTAGATAGATAAATAGCGTTATGAGTAACGCATGCTGCCTTTTTCTGCCGCCCTATAATAAAGTTTACTTTGAGAAAGTAAATAAACAAGTCCATCACTATTCTTATTTTATTGATAAACATAGAATTCAAGTTTTGCTATTCCTGTAATGGTAGCAATTTTCTGAAGCAAGAAAGTTAATGGTTGTTTTTCCGCACTGGTTACCATGCACCGGGATTGTTATATTTTTCTCAATTGAATTATTCAAATGGTATCGACTTATTATGTAAACATGTTCATACATTAAAATAAGCCAAAGCTTAGATACTGTTGTAACTTAGGTTTGAGGCTTAATTATAAAATATTGAATATGGAAAATAAAGCAGTTAACAGTAATGCTATATAATATTTGTATTGTAAAATTATTTAGTTGTATGTTGATGGTTTACCCGCATGATTGACGGATAAAAACGAAGGAAGAGCTGGCCACTGATTGGATTTGTTCCATAAAGGCTGTTTAGCTTGTTGTCTGCATGATAAAACGACAGTTGGCCGCCCGCTGCAATATTAACGAATTTCGTTTCAAATAGATTATAACTCGTTCCTATCGCTACCATATTTACGGGAAACAGTGCATCATGGCCATAAATGGTGGGATCGAGATCCAGTTCCTCAACAGATTTTTGCACCCATTCATAGCGCATATATACAGCAAAGCGATTAATGGCTGCAAAGGCTTCGAGCAGCGCCGCGTTTTCGCCGTCATGCCCCTTGGTTTTATTTAAACCCCATAGGGCCGTGGCGTTAAATGAATTACTTTTTCCGAACGGGTAGCTTGTTATAACTGATGCCGTAGTGCGGTTAACATCTTCATTGCTATGCAATGCTTCCGGGCTTTTGATGAAGCCATGTGATACCTGTAAAGCCCAGTTAGCTGAAGGATTGAATGAGAGCCTCGCGCTCCAGGAGTCAAACAACGGTTTGTCAAAATTGTATCGGTTTTCATCTGGTTCTCTTCCTGTAAAAGATGAAGCTTCAAGTTTGAATTTGTTATAGCGGTATCCTATTGTAGCTACGCCAAAAGTGATATGTGTACCATCATTCCAGTGATGCGTAATAGGGGCGTCAGGCCCATATAAAGATGAAGGCCTGTGCATAAAAGCTACAGACCCAAGTGCTGGTTCGCCAGGGTATCCGACGTAAAGAAAAATATCCGACTTTCGGGACAAAGCTTGCGTATATCCCACAGAGATACCTGAAAAAAGATCGTGCGGATGTTGCCGGTCCACCAACGGTTTGCCTTTCCAGCTTTCGCCTGTTTGAAACAATAAAGGATATCCGGCTCCGCCTTCAGTGAGTGGGTCTAAAGACAACATAACGGAATAGTTGAACAATCCGTTTTTTCCAACCTTTCTTTGAGCCATCACCATAAACCAATTGGGTGCATCTAATTTATCATCGCCGCGAGAGCCCTTGTTTCCAATGTCCTGACTGGTATAGCGTAGAAAAATGTTACCATGTATCATGTACATCCATTTTTTAGAATGGATCATAATGCCATACATAGGCGAAGCATCTGGTAGCCAGGAAGTGCCCGACCCGTTTCTGTTCATAGGAAGATTGAGTGAATATGCGTGGCTCATAGGTGCCTGCATATTCATCTGGTGGCCCATCGTATCTGCTGATGTTGCTTCAGCGGAGTGCATGCTATGCATTGAATGTGCTGAATCTTTCATGTCATGCATGTTGTGTTGTGCATAACTTGCATGAAAAGCAACGGCCATTATAAACGTAATAAAAACACGCATAAAGTATGGCTTATGAAGTTACTTTGATAGCCATAAATTTTGTGCCACGTATTGCATTAAGGAAACTTGAGCTGCATTTAAGCCGCACCTTAGTAGCTTAATTTACCGAACGCGCCATTGTTATAGTCATCAATTGCCTGTTGAATTTCTTCAGCAGTATTCATTACAAAATTGTCTTTTGCCGCAACAGGTTCATCAATAGGTAAGGCCGATAGAAAAAGAATAACAGCATCTTCTTCTGCACAGGCAATAATCTCATCATTTTCTTTTTCAAAAATAACCAGGTTGTGTTCCTGTACGGTTTCCTGGTTTATGTTTAGTGTGCCTTTGGCGATATACAGTAACGTCCAATAACCGGGTGTTGCATCGAGCTGTACGCGGCGCCCTTTATTTATTTCTCCAACAACAGAGATAATAGGAGTATAGGTTTTTATTGGGCCTGTTTGACCGTCGTAAGTGCCACTTGCAAGCCTTAGGTGTACACCTTCCTGGGCGCAGACTTCAGGTTGAAGGCTTTTAGCCGCAAATTGATAGGATGGTTCATCCCATTTGTTTGCACCGGGTACGTTTACCCAGATTTGTATAAATTCCTGAACGCCGCCTTCTTTTAATAATTTTTTCGAAGGGCCTTCACTATGCAATAGTCCTTTTCCAGCAAACATCCATTGCACATCACCGGCGCCAATCGTTTCATCATGTCCCGCGTTGTCCTTATGATAGCCTTCGCCTTGTAACATAAATGTAACAGGAGCAAACCCTCTGTGCGGATGGGGATGGATGCGGAATTCTGCACCAGCCTGTATCGTCTCAGGCTTGAGGTGATGTATTACAATAAAAGGATTGGCAAACCTGAAATCTTTGTGGGGTAAGGGTTGCAATACAGTTTCTTCTCTAGTGATCTGTTTTTCCCTTCCGGCGAGAATATGTGTTATAGCTTTTTTCATTACAAGGAATATTTAAAGTAAAAAGCCAACATTCAAAAGCCGGAGATGCAATTGAAACTATAACATGAGTCCAATAATAGTTTGACCATACATCAGCGACTTTTAAATATTGACTAGTGATTATTATTCGAGTGTTCCAAATTTGCCTGACTGAAATTCTTTGATTGCCTCATAGATCTCGTCTTGTGTATTCATCACAAACGGCCCGTAGCTAACGATTGGTTCATTAATCGGTTCTCCGCTTAGTATTAGCACAACGCTATCTTCTATAGCTTTAATCTCAATGTCTTCTCCATCGCTTTTGAAAAGCACGAAACTGTGTTCGCTGGCCTCTTTATCATTCACCGTTACTTTACCATTAATAACAAGTAAAGCTGTATTATAACTGGACGGTAATGTTGTGGAAACCTCTCCGTCTTTTTTCAATTTAATGTCAAACAGGTTTACTGGAGAATAGGTTGTTGCAGGCCCTTTAATGCCATTAAATTCACCAGCAATAACGTTTACAACTCCATCATTTGGTAATATAACCTTGCCCATCTGGCCGGATGTAATCGGCTGATAATGCGCATCCACAGATTTATACTTTTTAGGAAGATTCACCCACAGCTGCACCATTTCAAAAGGGCCACCTCTTTTGGAGAAGGATTCTTCGTGGTACTCTTTGTGCAGGATGCCGGAGCCTGCTGTCATCCACTGTACATCGCCGGGGTTAATTACGCCACTGTTCCCTGTGCTGTCGTGGTGTGCCACACTTCCTTTGTAGGCAATGGTTACTGTCTCGAAACCTTTGTGTGGATGCACATCCACACCCCTTAATTTTTCTGAAGGGCCGAAATCAAATTCGGCATTAAAGTCCAGCATTAGAAAGGGGCTGATCCTTGCCTGCAAAATACCTCCGGGAATATAATTATATACCCGGAAGCCATCCCCAACCATACCCGGGCGTGTGGGTTTGGGAACGATTCTATCTATTTGCTTTTTCATATGTATTATCCTTTGTACTATTTAATTTGTTTGTCAAAAGTACAACAGGCAACAAGCGCAAGCCAATAACATAGGTTAAGCGAAAAAATTAATGTAGATTATTTTTTAGTGCATTGGCTGATTCAGCATTTTGCTCAGGAATTCGGGCGTTACACCAATGTATGAAGCAATAAATTTCTGTGATAGACACTGAACAAGTGATGGATATAATTCCGCAAAATTTTGATATCGCTCCCTTGCAGATAAGCTCAGGCTGTTCACAAAACGCTGTTGATAAGCAGCAACGGCATTTTCTGCAAGTATTCTAAAGAATCGTTCAAATTTAGGCACCTGTATAAATAAGTTTTCGAGATCTGTTTTTGTAAGCTGGAGAACCTCACTGTCTTCAATAGCATCGATAAACAGGTTGCCTGGCTTCTGTTGAAGAAAACTCTGGAAGTCGCCGATCCACCAGCCGGGCGGCGCAAACTGGATGATGTGTTCAAACCCGTTTTTATCCACTGAATACATTTTTAAAATTCCACTGATAACGAATGATGTGCACTTATTTATGTCACCCTCCTGTAAAAGATAATGTTTGCGTTTGACCTTCTTTGTGCGTAGAAGGGATGTGAAATAATTTGTTTCGTCTTGTGTAAGTGTAATGTGTTTTGCTAGGTTAGCCAGGAGTAAATCGTACATGTGTTGCTGATAAGGCGGTAAAACTAATGATAATTGACAATTGACAAGTGAAAATTGACAATGATTGCATTGCATGTGCAACTTAATATAATCTCAAACTCTTTGTTTGTGTGATTAAATTGCACGGAGTTGCACGGTGCTTTTTCTACATTGTCAATTGTCCCTTATCAATTTTCAACTGAATTACTTCTTCTCTTTTATAGCGGCCTGCATAGCTTCTTTGTTCTTTTCATATTTTTCATATTGTTCCGGGCTGAGTATTTTTTTAAATTCTTTGTCTACGTCGCCCATGTCTGACTTCATAGATTTTGCTGCTCTTGCTTTTTGGAGTTTCCTTTTGGAGTCATCGAGTTTTTCTTTGCCCTGAGCCATTTCGGATAGCAATTTAAGGTTGAGTTGGTAAACCTGTGGCACTTGCTGATCGGTAAGATCCAGCTGTGTTGTCATCATTTTCGTTTTTATTTCTGCCGCTTGTTGCATTTTATGCTGGTTGAATAATTTCATCTGGTCGGGCGTGAGCAATTTTTGCAGGGACGCATTTCTTTGTTTCATAATGCCCATTACCTGTTGAGCAAGCGCTTTGCCCTTAAGGGTTGTATCGGCTTTAGCTTTTTGCGCCAGTTGAAGTAAAGATGTGGCTGCGGTTTGATTAAGGCCGTGCGCTTCTGATTTTTGCTGATCCGTTAGTTGAAGGTAAGCGAGGCTATCCGTCAATGCTTGCGAAAGTTTGTCGACAGCGGCTTGTTGCGCCTGCGAACGGCTAGAGAAGATCAGCAGCAAGGCGAAAACCCAAACGAATTTGCGTAGTGAGACGATGGATAACATAGGTGTAAATTTTAGCATAAATGATTAGTTGGAAGAAATTCAATAACTGCAAATTCATAACGAGCGCCAACCTCCTGTTGAATAGAGATCAATAAGTACAAGAGAGTGACACAACAAAAGCCGATTCATTTACCATAGCCGGCCCGCACAGTACTTTTTGCAATTCATATCCACACCAATAAACAACAGGTTTAATAAGTGATTTGTTCGCTTATTAAACCTGATATTATGTTTTAACCTGATAGCCTTGTTACGCTAAATTGATTTACTTTTTTGCCTTTAAAAGCGCATGCACCTTTATCAATACATTTTCAATAGTGAATCCATAGGCTTTCATCACTTCGTCGCCAGGGCCGGATTCACCAAATTTGGTGATGCCCAATACATCGCCTTCATCGGTTACATATTTGTGCCAGCCGAGGGGAGAAGCGGCTTCAATCGCAAGCCTTTTTTTGAGTGTTGGCGGAAATATTTTTTCCTTATATGCAATATCCTGCTTATTAAATAATTCCCATGATGGCATACTTACCACCCTCGCTGCGATGGACTCCTGCGACAGTGCCAACGCAGCTTTCAATGCAAGCTGCACTTCAGATCCGGTGGCTATAAGAATCACCTGCGGCGGCGTTTCCGGTTCGGACAAAATGTATGCGCCCTTTTCCAGTTCAGTTGCTTTAGTATGTTTTTGCTGGTCTATAATCGGCAGCTTTTGCCGGGTAAGTACCAATGCAACAGGCCCATCTTTGTGTTCTAATGCTACTCCCCATGCCTGTGACGTTTCGTTTGCATCGGCTGGCCTTATAACAGTAATATTTGGGATGGACCTCAACGAGATTAGTTGTTCTACGGGTTGGTGCGTGGTACCGTCTTCTCCAAGTCCAATGCTATCGTGCGTGTATACGAATATCGGCCTGATCTTCATAATGGCAGCCAGGCGGATAGGTGGCCGCATATAGTCGGAGAATATAAGAAATGTTGCGCCGTAAGGAATAATGCCTTTGGTGAGCGCCATTCCATTCAGGATTGCGCCCATAGAATGTTCCCGTACGCCAAAGTGAAAATTTCTGCCTTTGTAATGCCCGGCGGAAAAAGATTCATAATCTTTCAGCGTTGTATCGGTTGAAGGGGCAAGGTCCGCAGAGCCACCAATCAGCGCAGGCAACATGCCTGCAATTGCATTCAATGCCTTGCCGGAAGCAGACCGCGTGGCCATCTTTTCACTTTCTTCAAACACAGGCAACTTTGATTGCCATCCTTCCGGTAATTTTCCGCTGCTGAATAATTCATATTCTGCGGCAAGCCCCGGATGTTGTTCTTTATAAGAAGCGTATAAGTTGTTCCATTCCTTTTCAAGTTGTGCGCCTTTTTCTCCTTCCTGTCTGTAGTATTTTAATACTTCATCTGGCACTACAAAACTTTTGTCAGGATCGAATCCAAAATTTTTCTTTACGAGTTTTACTTCCTCTTCGCCCAGTGGCGAGCCATGTGCTTCGGCGGTATCTACCTTGTTGGGGCTGCCATAAGCAATATGCGTACGCACTTTGATGAGCGATGGCCGTCCGGTTTCAGCTTTTGCCGCCTCAATGGCTTTTTTTATCGCTTCGATATCATTGCCATCTGCAACTTCCTGTACATGCCATCCGTAAGCTTCAAAACGCTTGCTAACGTCTTCATCAAAAGCCAGCGCAGTATCGCCCTCTATGGAAATATGATTATCATCATAGAGATAAACAATATTGCCCAGTTTCAAATGGCCTGCAACTGAAGCAGCTTCGCTGCTAATGCCTTCCATCATATCGCCATCGCTGCAAACAGCAAAGATCCTGTAATCAAAAACGGGAAAGCCCTCTTTGTTAAATCGTGCTGCGAGATGCTTTTGTGCAATGGCCATACCTACGCCATTTGCAAAGCCCTGGCCAAGCGGCCCCGTTGTAACTTCTATGCCGCTCAATAGGCCGTACTCGGGATGTCCCGCAGTTTTGCTGCCAACCTGCCTGAAATTTTTTATATCATCCATCGTAATGTCGTAGCCGGTGAGGTATAGGTAACTATACTGAAACATGCATGCATGGCCTGCTGACAAAACAAAACGGTCGCGATTTGCCCAATCTGGATTTGCCGGATTGTACCGCATCATTCCTGACCATAAAACATGGCCCATAGGAGCAATGGCCATGGGGGTGCCGGGGTGGCCGGAATTCGCTTTTTGAACAGCATCGGCAGAAAGTACCCGCACCGTGTTGATGCATAAATCGGTTAAATTGTCGCTCATGGAAAAATTATTAATACGTTTAAAAACAATCAGTTCAACTTGGGGAATAATTGCAGCATATTTTGTTCCCCTTCGGTAAGGCTATGTAAAATAACAGTTTTATTAAAGCCCGTCAAGCCCCCTGCATTAAGCTATTATCACACTTTCCTTTGCCAATGTTTTTGGCAGGCTGTATCTATACCTCAAATTATATACCATGATGATAGTCAATAGTCAATGGTGAATGGTGAATGGTGAATAGTGCAGTCATACCCTTGAACCACGAAGGCACGAGGGACACAAAGCAGCACAAAGATATTTATCTAATTCTCAAAGATGCACTTGGCTAAATCTCTTCAGATAGCCGGACCAAGTGCTGCCTGTGCCTTTCACTATTCACCATTCACTATTCACTCCTTCGTTCCCTCCGCGCCTTCATGGTTGAAAAAAATTAATCAAATGATTAAAATAGTTGTTTAAATCAAAAAAACATTTTTCCTTTGTAGTCAGAATTATTTCTGTTATGGCTAAAACAAAAAAACAGCGAGAGGATGCCGTTGAAGATTTGTCTACAGAAGAGAAGATAAAGGAGGCTGCAAGAATAGTTTTTACCAAAAAAGGATATGCAGCAACACGTACAAGGGATATTGCCGAAGAGGCAGGTATAAACCTGGCTTTATTAAATTATTATTTCAGAAGCAAGGAGAAATTGTTTCAACAAGTGATGAGTGAAAATATTCAACAACTCTTTGGCACTATTTTACCGTTGGTGACTGACACTTCAACAAAGCTGGAAACCAAGATAGTGTTAATAACAAAAGCTTACATCGACCTGATTCCTCAAAACCCCGACCTGCCACTGTTTGTACTTAGCGAGATCAGGAATAATCCTGTTCAGTTTAAGAATCGAATTCCACTGGATAAGATATTAGAAAATTCTTCGTTGGTACTACAACTTAAAGAGAAGCGCCCCGACATTCATCCCGTTCAATTTTTACTCAACGTGCTTGCATTATGTGTTTTTCCTTTTGTGTCGAGGCCGTTGTGGCTGGCTGCAAAGGTTTTTGATGAAAAAGAATTTTCAATGGCGATGGAAGACAGGAAACGATTGATACCTATTTGGGTAAAAGCTATGCTTAAAGCAAAATAAAGGGCTTGTGTTTAATCAGTATTTAAATATTGCAGGAATGAGTAAGTTACACAGATATGTGCTGATGCTCGCTTGTTGGTTGCCGGGCATGCGGGCCGTGGCACAGCAAACTTCAATTACTATTGAAGAGTGTTATACGCTGGCAAGAAACAATTTTCCGCAGATAAAGAAGTTTGACTTGATTGCAAAAAGCAGCAACTATTCGTTGGAGAATGCCTCGAAACTTTATTTGCCGCAGGTGAGTGTTAATGGACAGGTAAGTTATCAATCGCCTACGGTTACGTTTCCCGATATTTTACCAAATGTTCCCGGCCATGTTCTACCGCAGCTAAGTAAAGATCAGTATAAGATTACTGCAGATGTAAGCCAGTTAATATACGACGGTGGGAACGTCAGCAATCAAAAGGACCTTATCAGGGCGAACACTGCTTCCCAACAACAGAACGTAGAAGTAGCTTTGTACTCCATAAAAGAACGGGTTGATCAAATCTATTTCGCCGTTCTGTTAATGGATCAGCAATTACACCAGAATGAGATAAAAAAATCTAACCTGCAGAATTCTGCCGATAAAGCTGCGGCTGCATATGAGTACGGAACGGCTTTTCGTAGCAACGTTGATGAGTTAAAGGCTGAAGTGATTAACGCGGATATGGCCAGCATTGATTTTGTTTCAACCCGTGCAGCTTACATAAAAATGCTCAGCATATTAATAGGCAAAGATTTGGGAGATAGTTCAAAATTGGTAATGCCTGAATTGAAATTAGAACGGCCCGGTATCAACAGGCCTGAGCTGAAATTATATGACTTGCAACGAAATGCGCTGGATGTGGAGGAACGAAGATTAAAAACCGATCACATGCCCAGGTTTAGCGCATTTGCACAAGGTGGTTATGGAAGGCCCACACTCAACTTTGTAGACAACAGCTTTGGACCCTGGTACATGGTAGGTGCAAAGCTTAGTTGGAACCTGGGCAGCTTGTATACGTTAAAAAACAATAGACTTAACCTTGATATTAATCGTCAAAGCATAGAAACTGAACGGGAAACATTTCTGTATAACACAAAAATATCGCTGCAGCAACAAGACGGCGACTTGAATAAATATCAACAGCTATTGAAAAAAGATATCAGCGCAGTTGAACTAAGAACATCGGTGAGAAAGTCTGCTGAGGCGCAGCTGTCAAACGGTGTTATTACAACGCACGATTACATTGCACAGGTGAACGCAGAAGACCAGGCACGCCAGCTGTTAATATTGCACCAGGTTCAATTGCTACAGGCGCAATACAAAATCAATTATACTTCAGGCAATTAAAATATAATTCATTATGAGAAGGATCAAATTGAATGCAATCATCATGTTGTCAGGGTTTGTTTTGATGGCAGCCTGTAAGGACAAGATTGATTATGACGGCGCCGGAAGCTTTGAAGCAGATGAAGTGATTGTTTCTTCAAGGCAGAATGGCCAGCTTTTATCCTTTTCGGTGGAGGAAGGAAATACACTGAAAGCGGGAGATGTTGTAGGGCAGGTTGATGTAGTTATTCCTCAATTACAAAAACAACAGGCGGAAGCGTCAATAGCCGCGTTGAAACAAAAGACAACAACATCCAATGAACAGATTGAAGGCGTTAGAAAGCAATTGGCTGTACAACAGTCGCAGCTTGAACAGCAATTACGAGAACGGCAACGGACCGAAAATCTTGTAAAAGCAGACGCAGCTACGCGTAAACAACTGGATGATATTAATGCAGTAATTGACCAACTACAAAAACAAATCTCAGCAACCAGGCAACAGATTGCAGTATACGAATCCAATACTTCTACGCAAAACAGGAATGTGTTGAGTGAACGGGGCCCGTTGGAAGTGGTTGCGCAACAATACCAGGAACAAATCAACCGCGGGCAGATCGTAAATCCTTTAACAGGGGTGGTATTGACCAAGTATGCGTTAGCGGGAGAGATGACAGCCATCGGTAAGCCTTTGTACAAAATTGCCAACATAGATACGCTTACATTAAAGGCATATATAACAGGTGATAAATTACCCAATATTAAAATCGGGCAGGCGGTGACAATAAGGATTGATGAAGGTAAAAAGAACTATAAAACTTATCCGGGAACTGTTTCATGGATTGCCGACAAATCTGAGTTTACGCCTAAGACCATACAAACAAAAAATGAAAGAGCCAACCTTGTATATGCCGTTAAGGTCAAAGTGAAGAATGACGGGCGATTGAAGATTGGCATGTATGGGGAGATGATTTTAGGAAGTCAGCAGTGAAAGGTGGAATAGTCAATGGTGAATAGTCAATAGTGAAAGGTGTAAGTTGCTAAGTAGTTTTTATCAGTTTGCTTTTAATAGAATACAAGATTGCCAGACTCAGAATTGGAAAGCACATATTTGCTATTGCTCATTCAAATGAATACAAATAATTAAACGGTTGCAAATTTCACTATTGACTATTCACCATTGACTTTTTCAACATTCACGATGATCGAAAAAAAATAAAGGGTTGCACATTTCACCATTCACTATTGACCATTCACCATGAACGCAGTAATTCTTAAAAATATCCGAAAGACTTACGATAAAGGCAATGTTGTTGCCGTGGATGATGTGTCTTTTGAAGTGAAGGAAGGTGAATTGTTTGGATTGATCGGCCCTGATGGCGCTGGCAAGACTTCCATATTTCGCATCCTGACTACCTTGTTGTTGGCAGACAGTGGAACTGCAAGCGTTGCGGGTTTTGATGTGGTAAAAGACTATCGTGCTATAAGAAATAGCGTGGGATATATGCCCGGTAAATTTTCGCTTTACCAGGACCTTACTGTTAAAGAAAATCTTGATTTTTTTGCGACAGTCTTTGGAACCACAGTAGACGCCAATTATGATCTTATCAAAGATATCTATGATCAGATAAAGCCATTCAACGACCGCCGCGCTGGAAAATTATCCGGGGGTATGAAGCAAAAGCTCGCTTTATGTTGCGCATTGATACACAAACCGGAAGTGTTATTGCTGGATGAACCAACTACGGGCGTAGATGTTGTGTCGCGCAGAGAGTTCTGGGATATGCTGAAGAAGTTAAAAATGCAGGGAATTACGATACTTGTCTCAACGCCTTACATGGATGAAGCAGGTTTGTGCGAGCGGATAGCATTGATTCAGAACGGAAAAATAATGTCTGTCGATACGCCTGGTAATATTATCGGGTCATACCCTGAAGATCTTTATGCAATAAAAGCGGATAATATTTATAAGCTGCTGGTTGATTTGCGCGCCTATAAAGATGTGTCAAGTTGTTATCCGTTTGGCGAGTTTTTGCATGTCACTTTGAAAGAAGGTGCGAATGCTGCTGAAATAGAAAAATATGCGGCAGCGAAAGGGCATGCAAATATTGTTGTTAACAAAATACAGCCAGGTATAGAAGATAGTTTCATTCGCTTGATGAATGTTAGCGGAGCAACTACGAGTTAGCTAGTTGATCATCATCGCATTGTATTCTAATTAATTAGCAGATGGAAGAGAAAGTAATTATATGCAAAGAGCTTACAAAATCATTCGGGGATTTTTGTGCGGTCAACAAAATTTCGTTTGATGTAAACAAAGGCGAAATTTTTGGTTTTCTCGGCGCCAATGGTGCCGGTAAAACAACTGCTATGCGTATGTTGTGTGGCCTTTCGTTCCCAACATCTGGAGAGGCAACGGTAGCTGGTTTTAATGTATATAATCAGCAAGATGCGATTAAGAAGAATATTGGGTATATGAGTCAGAAATTCTCTCTTTATGAAAATCTGACGGTGCTGGAGAATATATCTTTTTTTGGTGGCGTATATGGTGTCCGGAAAAAAGAAATTAAAGAACGGAGCAGTGAACTCATTCAAACACTTGGCCTGCAGAATGAAGAGAAAAAACTGGTGGGAGAGCTGCCTCTTGGATGGAAACAAAAGCTGGCTTTCTCAGTAGCCATATTTCATAAACCCAAGATCGTATTTCTTGATGAGCCTACTGGTGGTGTTGATCCGTTAACGCGCAGGCAATTTTGGGATATGATCTACAAAGCATCGGATGAAGGGATAACTGTATTCGTTACAACACACTATATGGATGAGGCCGAATATTGTAACCGCATTTCTATAATGGTAGATGGTAAAGTGGAAGCCCTGGATTCTCCAACGAACTTAAAGGAAAGGTTTTCAGCAGATTCAATGGATGAAGTGTTTTACAAGTTGGCGAGAGGCGCTAAGAGAAGTGAGTAGTTAGACGTTTTACGTTTATTGTAACGGGGAAAAGGAGGGGACTTTTAAAATTAATTTAAAAGCTTTTTATGAAGCAGTTGCTGGTGTTTATAAGGAAGGAGTTTTATCATGTGTTCCGCGACAAGAGAACGTTGCTGATTATGTTCGGGCTGCCTGTTGTTCAAATCGTGTTGTTTGGATTTGCACTGTCCAGCGAAGTGAAGAATATTGATATCATCATATTCGACAACGCAAAGGACGTAAACTCGATGCAGATCGTCAATAAAATTAAAGCCTCTTCTTATTTTATTATGAACAAAGAGGTGACAACTTATAGCGATATAGAGAAGGAATTTAAAAAAGGCGATGTTAAATGCGCGTTGGTATTTCCGGCAAATTTTAGTGGTGATCTTGTGGCTACGGGCAAGGCGCAGGTGCAGATTATTGCAGATGGGTCAGATCCAAACATAGCGAAGAGTGTGATCAATTATATCACAGCCATCATATCTGGTTATCAGCAGGAAATCAATCCTTCGGGCCAATTGCCTTACAGGATCGTTCCTGAAATGCGTATGCTGTACAATGAAGAGCAAAACGGTTCCCTCAATTTTATACCCGGTGTAATGGCACTCATATTGATGATTGTATGTACCGCGCTCACTTCTGTTTCGATCGTAAAAGAAAAGGAGCTGGGCACGATGGAAGTTTTGTTGGTGTCGCCATTTAAGCCCGCACTGGTGCTGACTTCAAAAGCAGTGCCGTATTTGTTGTTGTCGTTGGCCAACTTTATTTTGATTCTTGTATTGTCAGTGTATGTACTGAATGTTGAAGTAAAGGGAAGCGTGCTGCTGCTGCTTGCGGAAAGCACTTTGTTTATCATTACCTGTTTGTCATTGGGATTGTTGATTTCTAACGCTACCAAATCACAGCAGGCTGCGTTGCTGCTATCATTGATGGGCATGATGCTCCCTACGCTCATCTTTACAGGATTCCTGATGCCGCTTGAGAATATGCCGGTTCCTTTCCAGGTTATCTCCAACATTGTTCCTGCAAGATGGTATTACCTGATTATAAAATCGGTTATGCTGAAAGGCCTTGGTTTTCAATATGTCTGGAAAGAAACCCTTGTACTGGTAGGAATGACGATTGTGCTGTTGTCAATTGCTTTAAAGAAATTTAAAATCAGGCTGCAATGAGAGTACTTGGCTTTATATTACGCAAAGAGTTTCGCCAGATATTGCGGGATAAGACCATTCTCGCAATGATGTTTGTGATGCCAACTGTGCAGCTGATTATTTTTCCGCTTGCAATGGATTTTGATGTGAAGAGTGTGAATGTTTCTGTGGTGGACAATGATCATAGCACTTATTCAAGGGGCTTGATAGCCAAAGTTGGTTCGTCAGGCTTTTTTAAAATGATCAGCAGTGTGCCATCTTATAAAGAAGCATTGAAATCTATTGAAAGTGGCAATTCGGATGTTGTGTTGGAGATCCCTGCAGGTTTTGAGCGTAACCTTGTGCGGGAAGGAAGCCAGAAGTTAGGGCTTTCGGTTGATGCGATTAATGGCTCAAAAGCAAGTATCGGAGGTTATTACCTGAACGCTGTGATTAAAGATTTTAATGAAGGCATTGAAATGAATCAAAAAAACAGCAATGCCGTTAGCCAGCAAATTGAAATTACGTTTAGCAACTGGTTCAATCCTCTTGCCATGTATAAGTATAACGTTGTGCCGGCGGTGCTGGTATTGTTGCTTACTTTGATTGGAGGTTTTATGACGGCACTAAATATAGTAAGGGAAAAAGAGATAGGCACAATAGAACAAATTAATGTAACGCCCATTAAGAAATGGGAGTTTATCCTGGGCAAGCTCATTCCTTTCTGGATAATAGGTTTGATTGTCTTTACTGTCGGGCTTTGTGTTTGTTATTTAGTCTACGGTATTTTTCCAAAAGGAAATATACTGCTGTTGTATTTGTTCGCGATCGTGTATCTTATCGCGTTACTGGGCTTTGGCCTGCTTATTTCTACATATAGCAATAACCAGGTGCAGGCGATGTTTATTGCGTTTTTCTTTATGGTCATCTTTATGCTCATGAGTGGTTTCTTTACTTCAACAGATAGTATGCCGCATTGGGCAAGAATACTTTCTGAGTTTACACCCGTAACGCATTTCGTGAAAGTGGATAGAATGATTATTCTTAAAGGCAGCGGATGGAGCGATGTGAGAGATGAATTCTTTTATTTACTTGGTTTTGGCGCAGTGCTCAATGGTTGGGCAATATGGAATTACAAGAAAACGAGTTAGCGAATGTGTAAATGTGTAAATGTGCGAATGTGCAAATATAAAGTCGTTGCATGAGCAGGTTTGCTGATGTTATTTACGATACAATGCCTTATTGCTGACGTTACTTTCCGAATAGTTGCAATGTTTATTTGGTAACATTTGTTGCAGGATTGCCGGCGCCGTTCATCATTTGTAAAAGCTTGCACATCTTGTTATACATGCCTTTTATCAATTCTGCGTTGTTTGTTTTATCGCATAAATTACTTTTGTCCTGCGTTACTTCAAAGCAAATGTTAAGTCCTGAAACCCTTTGTATAAGTGCTTAACTAACTAACCGGCTAAAAAGTAAACCCTTGTTTAATCTGGAATAATTTTCAGCAATCAGTCAATACGTTTTTGTCACATGCATTGGTTATCTAACTTAACCAGAATGATGTTTTGCCCTGCGTAATTCATCATGGCAATATATGTGTGCCACTGGGATAATGGGGTGCTTAATACAGGCGTTGCGACATGCTATATAGTTGTTCATAAATATTTACTAATACTTTTTCAAAATCAAAATGTAAAATCAAAATGAAAAAAGCAATCTTTATTCTTTCTGCAAGCATGGCACTTTATGCATCGTGCAAAAAGGATGACAACCCTACACCTTCTCAAAACAGTATCACAGGTAAATGGACCATTGTATCAACGCACAAAAAGACATCGATTGGTGGAGTTGAGAAGGATGAAACCATCAATGCGACACCAGGCGATTATGTTGATGTAAGAAGCGACGGATATGCCTACGGTTATATTGACGGCGAACATGATACAACCGGCTATAAAGTTTTGGACAATTCAAAAATTGTATTCTTTGACGATGATCAACAAAGTTATTCAGATACGGCGCAGATCAAGACGCTTACGAAGAATTCATTGGTCCTTTTTCAAAAATATAGCGATGGTGCTGATTATATGGAAGTAACTCAGACGCTCAAGAAATAGAACCAGGCAACAACAATAAACAAAGGCTTAAAGGAGCAGAAAATAACCGTCAATCTTTACTTTTCTGCAACCTTTAAGCCTTACTTAATTGAACCAGGTTGAACTACTTTATTCTGCGGATGCGTTTTTAATGCCGGCAAAAGCATGCTTGTCCAGGTTCTTCATAACTGCCATCATTTTTTTGGCTTTGTAGGATTATCCTCCGAAATTCTTCAACAAAATATCGCGCAACCTGCCCTACTAATTCAACATTTGTCATTCGTCCTTTTTTACGATATAAACTGTTGTTTCACATTACTTAAAGCCAATGCTAAGCCCTAAAGCGGCGCTCTTCTAAAAACTTAATTAGCTGGCTGGCCGCCTGGCCAAAACGCCTTCTTCAATACAGGTATTTTTCATTTTTTTGTTTAAACAATTTACCTGTTCAGTTCGTTATATAAATACCCCGCAATGTATCTGCTCACGCTACGACTTAGCGTGGCAGGGATCGAATACCAGCCTTTATAATTTATCAGAAGCACTTTCCACTTGTTTAGAACCGTAATTGATCGTTTATAACAGTCAATCGATACCTTTTTGAAATCAAAAACCTAAATTCAAATGAAAAGAACAATTTTAATTCTGTCTGCAAGCCTGGCTCTTTATGCATCATGCAGTAAAGATGAAAGCCCTGCACCTGCACCCGCACAAAGCGACATTATAGGAAAATGGAGTATTGAGTATACTCGATTTCAGGGGTCTGTTGAAGGCCATTTGGTTGACAGCACGATCCCCGGTAATCCCGGCGACTATTTCGATGTGAGAAATGATGGATACGCCTATTCGTATTTTGAAAACTCATATGATACCACGGGGTATAAGGTACTGGACAATAATTCAAAGATCGTTTTCATTTATCGGGATGAGCCGGATTTTCCAGATACAATTGACATTAAAACGCTTACCAAAAACTCACTCGTGCTGTATCAAAAAACACAGGAAGGGCCGGACTATATAGAAGTGACACAATCGTTGAAAAAATAGGACGGGCGTATTAAATAAAAACAAAGCTTAAAGTTTCCGAAGTAGAACATGTTAGTCTTTACTTCGCGTGGAATTTTTTAAGCTTTGTTTATCGTAATAACAAAATGCAGGTTGTTGTTTGGGCGTGAATCTGTCTCAAACCTCGTTGCGTCAGGCGCTAACGGGTTCGCCAGCGTATGCGGCTTCAATATCAGCAATGATGAGTTTATCCATTTTCATCATTGCTGCCATCACTCTTTGTGCCTTTACCGGATCTTTATCCTGCATATATTTTAGCAAAATATCCGGCACTATCTGCCATGATAACCCGAATTTGTCATTCACCCAGCCGCAACGGTCCTTATGGCCACCTTCGGATAGTTTTTCCCACAACAGGTCAACCTCTTCCTGTGTCTGGCAATTGATCATTAGAGAAACGGCAGGAGTAAATTTAAAATGTGGCCCGCCATTGAAAAGGATCAGTACCTGCTCCTCAATTTGAATGGTTGCGGACATTATCGCTCCCTTTGGCCATGGGCCGCCTTCCGGTGCATGCTCTTTAGTTAGTAACTTTGAATTTTTAAAAAGAGACAAATAAAGATCGGCAGCTTCTTCCGCCTTACCGTCGTACCAAAAGAATGGAGTTATTTTTCGCATATAGATTCATTTTAAATAAAGCAATCATTTATTCGGATAACAATGTAAACCTACGCTTAGAAACTGAGTTAAGAAAGGTGCAAATGCGACATTGTTAGGGGCAAAAATGTCGGATAAACCAGTTGCAATTATCGTGCATAAAAAAGCAACTGGCTGATTTTATGTTTTATTAGATGATTGGCTCATCTAACAACAATTCTTCAAAACGAATTAGGTATCAGCCAGATAGAATGGTTTGACGTGTTTTTCAATCTTTAATAGCCCGTTTAGGTATGTTAATTGTGACGCATGTAAGCTACATGTTAATCAAAAAATAAGGCTATGCATTCATTACTCGATATAAAAAGCCTGGATGCCATGTTCCGGGAGATAGAAGGAAGGCACCTTGTGATGCTCGGTGAAGCATCTCATGGCACGCACGAATATTATACATGGCGCTCGTCCATTTCAAAAAAGCTGATAGAAGACGAAGGCTTCCGTTTTATTGCAGTGGAAGGCGACTGGCCAGACTGTTACCTGATTAACCGTTATGTAAAAGGTTATAAGGATGCTGGTGAAAGTATTTCAGACGTGTTAAAGAAATTTGACAGGTGGCCAACCTGGATGTGGTCCAACTGGGAAGTGGCGGCTTTCGCCGAATGGTTGCGGCAATATAACCTGGCACTGCCTGTAGAAAAACGCGTTGGTTTTTATGGGCTGGATGTATACAGTTTGTGGGACTCAATGAAGGCAATGATAGAGTATTTGCAGAATGAAGACCCGGCGACTGCAGAATCGGTGAAAAAAGCGCTGACATGCTTTGAACCTTTTAATGAGAACGAGCAGATGTATGCCCGCTACTCCCTCCGCAATGCAGGCTGCCGCGATGAAGTTGTTGCCATGCTGAAAGAGATAAGAAAGAAAGCACTTTTCCTCGATGGAGATAGGGAGGCCGCATTTAACACCGAACAAAATGCATGGATAGCAGTAAATGCTGAAAAGTATTACAGCAGCATGATTGGGTTTGATCACGAAAGCTGGAATATTCGCGATACACACATGATGGACACGTTGAACAGGCTGATGCAATTTCATGGTGAAGGCACCAAAGGAATTATATGGGCGCACAATACACATATAGGCGATGCCCGTGCGACAAGTATGAGCCGCGCCGGCATGGTAAATATTGGGCAATTGGGTAGAGAGCATTATGGCGAAGATGATGTTTACCTTGTTGGTTTTGCCAGCTATGCGGGAACAGTTATTGCGGGAAGCCAGTGGGGCGCACCAATGCAGGAAATGGATGTTCCGGAAGCAAAAAATGACAGCATAGAGGATCGGCTGCATAGAGCGCGCGGCTCAAATGTATTCCTTGTGTTTGATGAAGAAAAAGACGACATCTACTTACAGCGCATAAACCATCGGGCGATTGGCGTGGTATATAATCCGGAAAATGAGCGGTATGGTAATTATGTGCCTTCATTGCTAGCCATGCGCTACGATACACTTATATATCTGGATGAGACAAGGGCGCTGCACCCGGTATCCATGGAGCTTGTTGAAGAAAAAATTCCGGAAACATATCCATTTGGGTTATAAAAACTGTTGCTATGCAAACCAGTGAAGTAAAGATTAATTTATTGGAAGGGGAGTTCCTTATGGCTAGTCTTTCAATTCCCGAAAATTCCGAAGGGTTAATAATTTTTGCTCATGGCAGCGGCAGCAGCTGTAAAAGTTCCCGCAATCGTTTTGTCGCCAGCATCCTGGAAGATAATGGGTTTTCCACGCTACTCACAGATCTGTTGACTCCCACAGAAGATTTGTTGTATAAGAACAGATTCAATATTGCACTGCTCAGCCGGCGGCTTGTAAGAATAACAGAATGGGCCTTGCAACAGGTAGCCTTTAAGGCATTGCCTGTTGGTTATTTCGGAGCAAGTACCGGTGCCGCTTCTGCTTTGCAGGCCGCCACCGTGCTTCCAGAGCGTATCGGCGCTATTGTCAGCAGAGGAGGGAGGCCCGATATGGCAAGAACTATTCCTGGCGTTAAATCGCCTACATTGTTAATTGTTGGCTCGCTGGATCTACAGGTGCTCGGTCTCAACCAACATGTTTTTCGGGAACTGGTGTGTGATAAGAAGCTTGAAATTGTGAAAGGTGCTTCCCACTTATTCGAAGAACCGGGCGCATTGCATCAGGTGGCTCACCTGGCCGTTGACTGGTTTAGGAAATATCTTGTTATGAAAAGCCACTATAGTGGCATATAAAAGAATGTCATGCGTTTTAGAGATAGAAATGATGCGGCGCTACGCCTCGCTGCAAAATTGATGCGGTACGCTGATCGGGACGGGGTAGTGCTTGCAATACCCCGCGGCGGAGTGCCTGTCGCTTTTGAAATAGCAAAACAGCTACATTTTGCGATGGATCTCTTAATGACAAAAAAGATAGGCCATCCTCGTTATCCTGAATACGCTATCGGTGCAGTGGGGCTTGAAGACAGTATCATTCATGAAGATGCCGGGCTTTCAGCTGTCGATCTTGAAGAGATAGTAGTTCATTTGAGACTGGAGCTGCGCCAACAATACCTGAAATTTATGGGAGATAATGATCCTGTGCCATTAGAGGGCAAGACTGTAATTATAGCCGATGACGGCATAGCTACCGGAAGAACAATTTTAGGAACACTGCCCATGCTTAAACGTAAACATCTGCAACGGTTGGTCATTGCCGTACCGGTTATTGCTCCGCGGGCATTAAAGCTGCTGCAGGAGCAGGTTGATGAAGTTGTATACTTGCATGCGCCTTTTTCATTCCAGGGTGTAGGTAGGTTTTATGATGATTTCAGGCAGGTAGATGATGAAGAAGTTTTATCGTTGTTGGCGGCAATAAATAAGAGGATGCCGCCTGCTCGTTAGGAAGAAATGGCGTTACCATCTGCTGCTGCGGCCTTATTGCTGTAGCCCGGTTTTTTTAGTGTAATGAAGAAGGAAGAACCTTCATCAACAACAGAATCAAACCAGATATTTCCGCCAAAACCCGCAATAATTTCTTTGCATATAGATAACCCATAGCCATAAGAAATTTCGCCATTGGTGCCCTGTCTTCTTGCATCGTATGCCGATGTAAATATTTTCTCTTTTAAATTGTCTGGTATGCCAATGCCTTCATCGCGCACTTCAATACGAATATTCTCTTCAGCATCTCTCGCCATAACAGAAATATTTTTACCGGGCGGAGTAAATTTGATTGCATTGGATACAAGGTTATTCATCACCCTGCTTAGCCCTGCTGTATCTCCAACTGCGATCAGGTCGGCTCCAACCGTAACCGCTTGCAGATGTATTTTTTTCTGATGCGCCTGTCCCTGCATCATCATGTTCAAATTGGTCAATACCTGCGTTACATTCACCGCCTTTTCGTTGTAGTCATTTTCTCCATCGGCATGAGTATTCGTTATAAGTATATTGTTAATGAGTTCAAGTGCATCATAGCATCCTGTTTGCATAACATCCAGCATTGTTTGCAGGTTGTTGTCTTCACGGTATTCTTCTTTTAATAAATGGGTCATGGATGTTAGTCCCGCAACCGGGTTTCGCAAATCGTGCGTAATTATTTGTAAAAGGCGGTCTTTGTCCTCTCCCCGTTGTTCAAGATTCTTGTATGCTGCCTGCAGATCTGCATTTTGTTTGTTTATTTTTTGATTCAATGCTTCGAGGCTTGCGGCATAACGCTTAGAACGTTTCCAATTGGATAGCAGCGTAAAAAGAAGAAGGGTAACAGCAGCAAGCAATATGCAAGCGATGGCAATGTACAGGTTATTAATAGTGCTTTGCTTGGTAAGTACGCCAATTTTATAATCAGATTCACGCCTTTTTATTTCACTGATAATGTCAGTTTCATTCAACGAATGGTTTGCAACGGAAAGGCTGTCGGAAAGTTTGTTGTATAACACCAGCCAATGATATGCCTCTGCAGTATTTTTTTTATGATCCTGTATTTGCCACATTAGCTTATTAAAGCGAAGACGTGTATTGTTGTCCTGAATTGTATCCAGGCCCTTTGCTACTTCGTATTGTAGAATAAGGGCAGAATCATACAGGTTATGGGCAACATACAATTCAGCAAGGCTTGTTTGCATATCCAGCGCAAACCCTATATCCTGTCCGGGCTGGCGCGTTCCGGCAATACTTTTGTTGTACAACGATTTCGCCTGTTCAAAATCAAACTTTGCGTATACCTGCGCCATATTACCATTCAACACGGCGTGGGCAAGGTTAAAATAATTAGCCTGGCCAGCAAAAGATTGCTCATTTGAATCCAGAAAGTTGCTGGCCTTATTGTAATAATATAGCGCGCTATCTACCTTATTTAACTTGGTATAACACAGCCCTGTGTTGCTTAAAACTTCCTGTCTTCTATAAAATGTTGCAAAGCCATTGTTGCAGGCATCAGAATTTTCAAATGCGCTTTTGAAATAACCGGCCGCCTCCTCGAACTGATTTTTTTTATAGAGCACCATGCCAAGCCTGTAGCTGTATTCACTATAAGAACAGCGGTCAGTATTCTTTTCATCCACCATTTTTGCAAGGTAAAACTGATAAAAAGCCAGCATGTATTTGTTCTGTGAGAGATAAATATCTCCGGCTGAAATATGTGCCATTATCTGTTCATGTAAGGTGGCTGTGTCGCCGTCCTGCTGATTTGCGAGATAGATAAGGCTGTCAGCATACATCAAAGCACTATCTTGGTCATTCGCGGTGAGGTGGTAATAGCCGCACATAAACCCATAATATTTGTTCCTGTTTTTTAAACTATGTGGCTGGTTTTTTTTATAAAGCGGCTCAACCAGTAGCCGGGATTTTTCAGTAAAACCAGGCTGAGATAGAACGCTATCCAGCGTTATTCCCAATGCTACTTCTGATGGTTCCTCAGATACAGACGAAAATCCGCAGCGCACAAATATGCCCACGAAAACAATGGCTGACACATAACTTATGTATTTGCGAATGGTATTTAGCATATATGCAGGGCGCCGGAAGAATATTTTTAGTGTTTGAATAGGTATGGCGCAAAGTAAATCAAAAAGTTTGATCATCGCATTAAACTTCATATGACAAGCATCGATGTTAGCAGCGCCGGGTAAAGTGTTTAAGCTTTGATCTTTTTTGAATGCCTTTTTTATTCCCTGGTCACTCACTCTGCAAAAGGTAACAATATTCTTATTGCCGGTTATAACTCTATGTCAGTGCCACCGGCAACAATACCTATTTGTCCGGGAGCACTAAAGATAGTTTGTAATACGAGTTCTCATTTTTTTCTTATAAATATTTTCTAAACCTAAATTTTAAAATTATGAAAATTGAAATGGCAAGTAAAACTACAGCCAACCCTATCCACATCACCATTCCTGTTAATGTGGCTTACAACCCTGATTTGCTTAAGAGAAGCATTGCAGGTTTGGTAGAGCAGCTGGGTTGCACCAAATGCTTTTCCGGATTCGATTGCCGTATTAGTATGGAACGCGATTTTGTTGTTGATCCGGCAGCTAAAGTTGTTGCTGCCAGCACAAAAGCAAACTTTGTTTCACGTGCTGCAACCCAGGGGAATGTTTCTGTTTCTCTTGGTACCAAGACCGCATTTAGTATTGATGCGATTTATAAGGCAATCGACAGGATCTCTGATCTTACAGGTTGCCCTTGTCACTCAGGCCTGGACATATCTTTCCAACGCGAGCTTGAACAGTTTCGTTTTTAATCATGCTGTTTTAAAAGAAAACCATGTCTTCAAAGATCACAACAGCGGGTGATGCCTTACCTGAACTGGGTGTTGGCATCACCTATTTTTCCGGCATAGAAAATTTGCTGGAAAAAAATCCAGGACTAATTGATGTGCTTGAGCTGGAACCACAAACATTCTGGATAAAAAAGCAGGATAGTTTTTATGTGCCTGATGATGTAATTCGTTTTATAGAACAGTTGCCCGGAAAGAAGCTTATTCACAGTGTGGGCTTACCGGTAGGAGGTAACCTGCCTCCTGATAAAGCGCAACTGAAACTATTAAAACAAACCATCGATTATTTTCAGTCGCCATGGGCAAGTGACCACATGGGTTTTAATGCTACGCATGAATTTCAAACAGGTTTTTTTCTTCCTCAGCATCAAACTGAAGAAGGTATCCGGGTTTCAGTAAAAAACATTCGCACATTACAGCAACAGCTCAAAGTTCCTGTTGCTATTGAAACAGGTGTTAATTACCTGAAGATGCGTAAAGATGAAATGCCCGATGGTGAGTTTGTGCGGAACATTATTGAAGAAGCCGATTGCGGGCTGCTTCTCGATCTGCACAATGTTTTTACCAATGAATGGAACGGCAGGCAAAAGATTGATGAGTTTCTTAGCCAGATCCCGCTTGACAGGGTATGGGAAGTTCATCTTGCCGGCGGTGTTGAAATGGACGGCTACTGGCTGGATGCACATTCCGGTGCAATGCCTGAAGCGTTGTATCAAATCGCCCAGGACATTATTCCGCACTTGCCCAATGTGAAGGCAATTATTTTTGAATTGCTTCCTGTTTACTTGTCAGTCGTTGGTGAAGATGTAGTGCATGAACAGCTTTTAAAAATCCGCGAGTTGTGGAATGGCAGAAAGCTGAAAGGTCAAAATAACGTAATTCAAAAAGTGAAGCAAGTTGCGCCAAAGATTTCGTTAGGCGACAAATCAATCTCCACAAAAGAATGGGAACAAATCCTGAGTTGCAGTGCCACCGGACGGTCTTTTGATGATAATAGCGCCGCGCTGGAAGTTGCTGCAGATCCGGGTGTGCGCATATTGAATAAATTGATCAACGAGTTTCGCGGCTCTATGCTAATCAGTGTATACAGGCTTACCTGCAGATACCTGATGCTATCGTTGGGCACAGATGCATTCCAGGTAATTTTGGAAGATTTCTGGAAGAAATATCCCCCGAGGCTTTTCGCTTCTGAAGAAGCTGCGAATTTTTCGGCATATCTTAAGCAAGCCGCATTCAACTTTCCCAATCTGTATAGTGTTGCCAATTATGAAGAAGCAGTGCTATTAACACTGATGGATAATCAAAGAAGAGTTGTTCATTTTGATCTCGATCCTATTCCATTATTGCGTGGCCTGGCTGATGGCAGGCTAACCGATATGAATCGCCAAAGTGGCAATTTCGAAATAGAAATCACACCCGATAATAGTTTCCGTTTTTCTGGCTGGAACAGTGGGTTGTGATGTTATTTGTCCATCTTCACCTTTATCATGTGCGAAGTGTAAAACCGTGCCTGGCCATGTCACATAAAATCTTCTTTTGATTCAATGCCATTCTAATTAACCAAACTAAAATCCAACACATCATTTAATCCCTCAATCCAAATCAAGACAAAATCCCAAAACTATTCTACCCAAAATCTCGCATCTGCAATGTGCTTCTCTAAATCAGAATCCAACTCATCACTTAATCCCTCAATCCAAATCAAGACAAATCCCAATACCATTCTAACTAACATCATGTACAAATCGTATTCATCTAAATCAAAATCCAACTCGTCATTTAACCCCTCAATCCCAATCCAAACAAATCTCAATCGCAAAATTTAACCTCCCAATCTTCACTTCTGATTAACAAACTTTTTCGCTAAAAAACGTTCTATAATAAAAGTTTGGTAGTAAAGTTGCATAGGTTAACTAACATTAGTTTAATATTTAAAACAACATAATAATGAAAAAGTTATACTCATATTGGACCGTAATAGCAATGGTAATATTGACGACAGTCTCATGTACAACTTCGAGGCCTGCAATGGCACAAAGCGGTTATGATGACGTGTATGATAATGGTAACTATGATAATTCTTATCAACAGCCACAACAGCAGGTAAATTTTGATATGTTTTACTCTCAGTTATCTCCTTATGGAAGATGGATGGATGATCCTTCCTATGGCAGGGTTTGGATCTGTAACGATCCATCATTCAGGCCATATTATACCGGCGGGCATTGGGCATTTACCAATTTCGGCTGGACATGGGTGAGCGATTACAACTGGGGTTGGGCACCGTTCCACTATGGCCGTTGGGCATTCGAGCCAAGTCACGGTTGGCTTTGGGTACCTGGCTACGAATGGGGGCCAGCCTGGGTTTCATGGCGCACAGGTGCTGACGTTTACGGATGGGCACCACTTTCTCCAGGCATAGGTATTGGTGTTGGCGTTTCTTTTGGTAGTGGTATTCCGTACGATAGATGGGTGTTTTTGCCTCACAGGTATATGAACTATTCAAACTTCAGAAATTATGCATACGATAGAGGCAGAAACGTGACTATCATTAACAACACAACCATTATTAATAACACCAATGTTTATAGAAACACCCGTTATGTTAGCGGCCCGTCAAGAGGTGATGTAGAAAGATATACAGGGAACAGGGTTACAGAAATGCGTGTAACAAATTCAAACAGGCCGGGTAGGTCAGTTGTAAATGGAAATAATGTACAGATCTACAGGCCGTCTTCAGGTAACAGGAATTACAATTCAGGCTCTCGTTACAACAATGCGAACAGGCCTGATGAGAATAATAACAATCGTGTTGCACCTGAAAATAATAATCGGGTTAATCCAGCGAATCCTGGCAACAGAGTAAATCCAGGAAACAATAATCCGCCAGCAAATAACAATAATAGCAGGCCGTCTGGAACAACAAGGCCAGGTTCAAATTATCCTTCAAGGTCTTTTCAGCCGGCTACAGATGAAAACAGGAACAACCTTCCGCGTGTAAACCAGCCGGGCAGTGCTGACAACAACAACAGAAGGCCGAGTTATTCGGAAAGCCCGGTAACACAGCCAAGGCAACAACAAAGCAATAACTACCAGGCTGAACAACAGCGATTGAATGATCAAAGAATGAACGACTATTACCAAAGAAGAAGGAATGATTACATCATGCAGCAGAATCAACAACGCATGAATAACAGCAATAATCAGCAGCGGGTGCAGCCGCAACAACAACAATCTGCAGCACCGCAACAATCACATAGCAGGCCAGCTACTTCAAGTGGCGGCGGTAACAACGGAAATCATCGTCCCAGATAAATTAAAAAGTCCTGAACCTTAAGTTCAGGACTTTTTTTATTCAAATTGTAAAGGCTTATACAGAGAAAGAAGAACCGCATCCACATGTACCCGAAGCATTCGGATTGCTGAAAGTGAATCCACGGCTGTTAAGGCCATCCTGCCAGTCTATTTGCATGCCATATAAATATAATTCGTGTGACTTGTTCATAATGCAGGGAACGCCTTCGAAACTGAACTCTTCATCATTCTCCAACTGTTCATCAAAACCTAGTACATAGCTCAAGCCGCTGCAGCCGCCACCTTTTACACCTACGCGCAATTTATGTTCAGTATTGAAACCATCTTCGCCCATCAGTCGCTTTAATTCATTCACCGCTGACTCTGTAAATGTTACCGGTGTTGAAACGATCATTTCCATAGATTAATAGTTAAGGTACAAATTTAAGGAAAAGAGGGGAGTAGAAAGCTAAAGAGCTTAAAGCCTAAGCTTAAAGCATAAAACTTGTTTGCCTCAGTGATTAATGTCAATGCAAATTGAATTGATACCCGTCGGGATGAAAAAGTTCCAGACTAATTCCTGATGTAGTCACAGTAAATATCGATAGTATTGATAACCTTCCTGCACGAGGATAGTTCTAAGCTTTGGGCTTTAAGCACCATTTTAAAATAAAAAAAACCGTCTTTAGAAAGACGGTTTTTTTTATTTTAAAATGGTAGTACTACCATTTGTCAACTTCTTCTGAGGAGTGATTATTAGTTGAAACCACGCTTGCTACTTCAACAACGGGAGCCGGAGCTACAGCTACAGAAGCTTCAACCTCTGCACCTACAACTTCTTCTCCTTCGGTTGCTTCGTTATATTCATGGTTAAATGCATCAAAATCAAAATCAGGCATTAATTCAGTTTTCACATAATCAACCGCCTCGTTCAATGCTTTAATAAACTTATTAAAATCTTCTTTGTATAAGAAAATTTTATGCCTGTCGTAACCATCATCGTTAAAGCGTTTTCTGCTCTCTGTAATAGTTAAATAGTAATCGTTTCCACGAGTTGCTCTAACATCAAAGAAATAAGTCCTTCTTTTCCCAGCCCTGATTCTCTTGCTGTAGACACTTTCCAGTTTCTTGTCGTTGTTTTCGTACGCCACTTGTGATTGGTTTTAGTTTAATGATTTCGTTGAGATGTACAAATATAGCATTGTTTTGAATTTACCAAAATTTTCATAAAAATTTATGCAAATTATTTTTATGCGGCAGTTTGGCCCGTGCTGGTTTGTATTCTGTATAGTTCTGCATAATATCCGTCTAATAACAACAATTGCTCATGTGTTCCCTGCTCAAGAATTTTTCCTTCTTCAAGAATAATGATATTATCAAACTTAAAACCCGTAAATATTCTGTGTGTAATAATGATTGCGGTTTTGTTTTGTAATACCCTGTACAAGTTGCCTACAATCTCGTTTTCTGTTTTTGCATCCACAGCACTAAGGCAGTCGTCAAACACCATTACCTGCGGATCTTTGATCAATGCACGGGCAATAGATACTCTTTGTTTTTGACCCCCACTTAATGTTACTCCGCGTTCGCCCAATATAGTATCATAGCCGAGCTGCAATCCCTGGATCTCTTTGTCAACGCTGGCGTTGGCAGCAGCTTGTTGCACTGTTTGCATATCCGCATGTTCATTTAATCCAAACCTGATATTGTTGCTAACGGTGTCACTAAACAAAAACACGTCTTGTGGTACATAGCTTATTTGTGTTCGTAGGCTTTGCAACGTATAAGCTTCAACATTTCTACCACCAACAGAAATACTTCCATTATCAACATCGTAAAAGCGCAACAGTAGTTGAGCGAGTGTTGATTTACCACTGCCGGTTCTGCCCATAATTAAAATACGCTGGCCTTGTTTAATGGTTAAAGAGAAATCTTTTAATGCCTTAATTCCTGTGTTAGTATAGGTAAACGACACTTTGTCAAAAACAATATCGCCTTTAACAGGTGCATCGATGGCGTGTGGGCCATCCTGTATACCTGGTTCTATTTGTAAAAATTCATTCAATCTTTTTTGTGAAGCGGCTGCACGTTGTATCATACTGGCCGTCCAGCCAATAGCACTAACAGGAAACGTAAGCATGTTAATGTATATAACAAACTCAACGATCGTCGCAATTTTGGAAGGGTCCGCAATAGCCATTTTGCCGCCAACTAAAACGGTAAGCAATGTACTTAAACCTATCATTAACGTCATGCTGGGAAAGTACACGGCTTCAACTTTAGCGAGACCTACAGCGTTCTTCCGGTAGTCTTCACTATTTCGTGAAAAGAAGCCGAGCATGGCTTTTTCCTGCACGAAAGATTTGATAACCCTGATGCCTGAATAAGATTCCTGCGCATTGGTAGTAAGATCCGATAAAAGCGCCTGTACTTTTTCGCTTTTGCGATTGATGATGGTGTTTGCAATATAGATGGTAAGTGCCAGAAGCGGGAGCGGAGCAAGAACGAGCATGGTTAGCTGTTTATCCGTACGCAACATGTTTACCAGGCAAAATATGATGAGTGCAACGAGGTTTACAAGATACATAACTGCAGGGCCGGTATACATTCTTACGCGGCTAACATCTTCTGTTATCCTGTTCATTAGGTCGCCCGTGTTATGTGTTTTAAAGAAGGATGCGTCAAGCTTTTGATAATGCTGATACACCTCATTTTTTTGGTCAAACTCAATATGACGGCTCATTACGATAATGGTCTGACGCATAAAAAACATCAGGATGCCTCTAATGAGTGCAAGGATGAGAATGGTAATACTGCAGACGGTTACTATCTGTGCAAAACTCAGCGTATTTACCCAGTTAATGAAAATAGTAAGGAATGCATCGTACTGTTTCTGGTGAGTAACGGCCTTCGCTCCCGGCAGGTGTTGCTGCACTTTGCCCACTATAAAGCCGGTAACTTCAGGAGCGAGTACTGCAAAATAGTTGGATGAGATAACGAAGAATATGCCGATAAAGAACCTGTAACGGTATTTCCAGAAATATTTATTAAGCGCCGCAAGATGTTTCAAGCCACAAAAATTTTAGCAAAAATAGTAAATAGCAGGCAGCCGCGAGCCATTCAGTCCTGGTGGCCATAAGCATGTGTTCAGTATAACGATTTTAGAAAATATACGATTATTGAGTGCGATTGCTAAAATATTTTTCCGCTGTAATCCTTTGTGGTAAAGGGTTGTAGCGTTTGGAAAAACTAATTTTTCAGATTTTTTTGGAAGATCAAACCCGGCGCCCTTATTTTGCACCCGGAGAGATGGCAGAGCGGTCGAATGCGGCGGTCTTGAAAACCGTTGACTGTAACAGGTCCGGGGGTTCGAATCCCTCTCTCTCCGCAGAAAATTAAAGGCACTGAATTTCAGTGCCTTTTTTGCTTTTGGGGGTAAAATGAATTGGGAGGATGAAAGATTGTGGAAAGGTTAACGGACCGGAAATTTATTTGTTCTTCAAAATGGAAGACCTGAAAGGGTTCTATCGTTGTATCCCGATATAATCAAGTGGGGCGAGTTTACGAAGCATCTTTTGGAACATTGGGCCCCAGAGTAAAATGTCTTTACTCTTTAACAAAAAAGCTTTCAAATATGGTACGGTCGTTCTGCACTTATTTGCTATTAATGGGTATGACCACAAGTTGCAAATCTCAAACAACAGAGCAAAAAATATACAAGACTGCTGCAGAAGTAGTAAATCTTGTAAAGGAGGGCGAAACGAAAAAAATTATTTCATTAATAGGTGTCGATGAGCTGTTGGATATAGGCAAAGATGAAGAAATGGTAAATAATGATATTAAGAAATGCAAGGACTTAATAGCCCAATATCTGGGAAAAGAGAAACCTGTTATACAGATAACGGATTTATATAATCATCTTGGCCAGAGGCTTGTAAAAATACCACTTTATCCAACAGACCGCAACGCAATTCCTGAAAAGGAAATGCATTTAAGTTTGAAATTTGGTCCGCCTAATTTTGTTTCATTGGATAAAATATCCGGGTATGACTTAGTAAAAAATAACTCGGATTCACTCGATTATCGCCCACTTTCATATTGGAGAAAATAAAAGTAAATAGTTCATCGAAGAATATCTTTTCGCTACAGAGTCTCCATGACGCACGCTTTGTCGCAAAGTCCAGTGCCGCGCCAAGGGTACAGTGGAGGGAGTTTGTGAGATAAACAGATGATAGCAAAATAACAGTCATTACTTAGATAATGATACCTGCAGCCCCAATCCTATCTCCACAGTGCTAACACTAACGGGCTGTGCGACCATTTTGTAATGACTATATGCAATTACAAATTCCAGACCCACACTTGAATTAAAATAAACTACTGGACCGCCAGATATACTATATTTATTTACATTATTTTTTGCAGTTTGATCATTTGTCTTTTCTCCGCCTTAGGCATAGTCGCCTTGGAGAAATAGATTAAGCATTCTGGTCTCGTCTAAAAAATAATAACGGGCATAGGGACCTACGCTGTAGCTGGTGACATGATTGGACGCACCGGATGCAAACACGAAGCCCAATGAAGGTCTAAGACCAACTGCAAATTTATCGAGAATGAAATAGCCAAGTTGAGGATTTATATTAAGTGTTGTGGAAGAATATTTCGAATCCATTACTGTGTTGGCGGTATAGTTAAATTTGACATCACCGCCAATTAACCAATTTCCTTTGCTTATTTGCGAATAGGATTTAGTTGACAATAAAATTATAATTGCGATAGCAATCGTTTTTTTCATAAAGGTTTAGCTCTTAAAATTAATGGGGATGCAGTTTGGCTATTCCAAATGTAAATTGAATAGCTGCGTTCTTTGATTAAGAATAAATTAAAGAAATAAGCAGTGGGCTTTCGAATTGTCGTAACGCAGATGTTTAGGTGATCTCTTATTTAAAATTGAGCAATTTGCTCTATGTTGCTTTTTTAGAGTTTTTCAGTTATTAATGTTTTTTCCGTAAAGCTATTGTATTCACTATTTTAAATCCGAGCGCCTTGGGCTGATGACCCTTTTGGGTACTGCTGCTTTGTAATATCGATGGGATTCCCCTTGGGATATTGGCGTATATATTATAGCATGTCCGTGCTTTCGGTCTGCCCTTTTTTATCCGATTGTTACCCATTTTGTGGAATGATGCATCACTTCTCCATAGCATGTACACAGTACCACTCAAGAGCAAAATGCAATTACCAATCAGTTATGATTTAGGTAACCAACGGCATCTATATTGTGTTAACATCATCAGTGCTAGGATGTTCATTTTTAATGCTGAACAATGAATTTGCCAGCCAACTGGCCGGATGTTTTGTCCGGCCTTTTTATGGGCGCAAAATTGTTAATATTTATACAAGTATATGGAAGTCACTCTTTTTTTAGAGAATGATTGACGTTGCTTTTTATTCGGGCTTGTTTTTTGAAGTATTTACTTTGTTGCAATATCCATCGAAAGACTGCTCTTAGTTTAAATTTTCAGAGGTTATCTATAGCCGGGTTTTCAAGCCCGGCTTTTACATTCTTATATTCGTTAATCTCATTGTTCAAAGTCATTTGCTCTCCGCATTGATCATTGTGATTTCAAAGTCGTGCTCTGTAGGACTGCGGCTCTATTTTACATTTTTTGTTTGCTTCCACAGCCCTTACCAGGAATGAAGATCTACTGTTACATTGCACACGACTAGTTCCTATGCAAAGGCTAAGAATTCAGCGGGCTCGTATTTGGTCACCCGCCATTTTTTAAAGGGTCATTTTATCCTATTTCTTTCATCTATGTGTAATAATTGTATAATTAACATTTATTAGCAACTAGCTTAACATTTGCTTTTCACCTTCTGAATCGGTTGCATTGTACTTTTGTGCTCGATTTTAAAAACAGTGATTATGGATCTGCTACCATTAAGCTATGTACACAAAACAGTGTTCGCTGCAGTATTAGATAGCGCTTTTGAAGTTGCTAAGGATACCCTTCCTACAGACATCCAAGAAGAATATCATTCCAGAAACCTTTTTATTTTTACTGTTGCCTTGCTCGCGAATATTGATAATGGATATCTTATGCCAGTGTTCAGGGCTAATCTGCCATTGCCGTTATTAAGTTGGTCTGAAAGAGTTTATACTAAAGTTCACAACCACTTCGCCCGTACTACCCGATCTCTCTTTAAATAATGATGCGTTCAAATGAAATGCACCAAAGCCGGGGTTTGCATCCGAGCTTTCACGTCAGTTGATGGATTGCCAGAGAGTTTGAAATAATTCTACTGTATCATTTACCACAGTATCACTGCCGCATGACTTGTCAATATAATTTCTGTATGCGATTATAGCAGTTGTCGTGCCTGTAATTAATTTTCAATCCCTTCTGCAATCGCATATTCCATGATATAATAATTGTACATTTAACATTTATAAATCACTAGCTTAACATTTGATTACTACTGAAATGCTTTCTTGCATTGTACTTTTGCATCCGATTTTAAAAACACAGTTATGGAACTTATACCTTTAAACTACGGGTACAAGGCTGAGCTCATTAAAAAATTAGAAAGAGCTTTTGAAGTCGCTAAGACTACACTTCCCATGGACGTTTTAGAAGAGTATTACTCTCGCAATCTTTTCACAGCCACAGTCGCTTTACTTGCCAATGTTAACAACGGACACTTGTTGCCGGTATTTAGAGCGAATATTCCCACAGAACTTTTAAGCTGGGCGCAAAAAATTTACAAAAAAGTGCATAACCGATTTGCTCGCAAAAGGCACGAACATGCTATGGTTTATTGGCGCGGGTAAATGAAATACACCAGAATTGGTTGGATCTTGGCTCTTCAAAAGATGTTATGCTCATTACGCTCTGTGAAGTTTCCAGACTTCCAAGGGTTATTATATCTTTTGTAACGATATAGAATTAGCTGATATAAAACAGAGTGAATTCAATAATTGCATCCCGATACAATCAAAGTGGAGTTAACAGGCACAAATGATTTCTCTGAACATTTCGGGCAAGGAATAGATTTAATGGCAATGCTGTAGCCGGCAACTATTAAAGAATATCTCACAACTTTTTGTTAGTTTAGGTGTAGTTCGGTGTCGATCAAGTCTTAGTCGAAACTACTGAACTTTCAAGTATTGCTAACAAACCCGGAACAGTTAATGAAACCAATACCCCCATCTGCAAATAGTTGGAAAGAATGGCTTCCCGGCCTTCAAACTTTCGCCAATTATAAATTGTCGTGGTTTACAAGTGATTTAACAGCCGGTTTAGTGCTTGCGGCCATGTTGGTACCTGTTGGTATTGCATATGCCGAAGCTTCAGGAGTGCCGGGCATTTGTGGCCTGTATGCTACCATTATACCTCTTATAGTATATGCACTGTTTGGCCCGAGCCGCATCATGGTATTGGGCCCTGATTCATCTCTGGCTGCAATTATTCTTGCAACGCTGTTGCCCTTGTCAGCCGGTGATCCGGCAAAAGTAGTAGCACTGGCAGGTATGATGGCGTTGGTAGCGGGCGCTGTATGTATTGCGGCAGGTTTGTTACGGTTGGGATTTATTACCGATCTGCTTTCTAAGCCCATCCGCTATGGCTATATGAACGGCATTGCGCTTACCGTGCTGATAAGCCAGCTTCCCAAAATGCTGGGAATTACCATAGATAGCAGTGGGCCTCTCGCTAACGTTATATCCATCACGAGGTCAATCATTGACGGAAAAGCCAATCTGGCCGCTTCCATAACAGGCATCAGCACATTGGCAATTATAGTGATTCTTAAACCATATAAGCGCGTGCCTGGAATTCTGCTGGCTGTTATAGGCGCTATCGTGGTAACCGGTATCTTTCATCTTAACGAAAACTGGGGAGTGAAGGTTTTGGGAACACTTCCGCAGGGGTTGCCATCATTTACCATACCCCGCATCTCCTGGGCAGATATGAAGGACCTTGCCATAGGCGGTTGTGCGGTTGCGTTGGTGGCTTTTGCCGACACCAGTGTATTATCACGCATTTATGCGAGTAAAACCAAAACGCATGTTGACCCAAACCAGGAAATGATTGCTTTAGGTGCCGCAAATTTTGCCGCGGGTTTTTTTCAGGGGTTTCCCATCAGCAGCAGTTCTTCACGTACTCCTGTAGCTGAAGCGTCCGGAGCAAAGACGCAGCTTACCGGTGTTGTAGGTGCTGTTACAGTTGCGTTGTTGTTATTATTCGGTGCAGGGTTGTTAAAGCACCTGCCTAATAGCGCTCTTGCAGCTGTGGTAATTTCTTCAGCAATTGGCCTTTTTGAAATTGCTGACCTGCGCCGGATTTTTCGTATCCAGCAATGGGAGTTCTGGTTATCGGTCATCTGTTTTTTGGGCGTGGCCATTTTTGGTGCCATTACGGGTATAGGCCTGGCAATTGTAATTGCTGTGATAGAATTTCTGTGGGATGGATGGCGCCCACACCATGCCGTGTTAGGTAGGGTAGATGGCATAAGGGGTTACCACGATTTAAAACGATATCCCAAAGCCCGTTTGATACCGGGATTGGTGCTGTTCCGGTGGGACGCACCTTTGTTTTTTGCCAATGCAGCACTTTTTAATAAACAGGTGAAAAAAGCTATTTCAGATTCTCCGACCAAGGTTAAGCAGATCATTGTTGCAGCAGAGCCTGTTACCAGCGTAGATGTAACTTCTGCTGATACGCTTGTTGAATTGAAAAAGACATTGGATGAATCCGGAATTGAATTGCATTTTGCCGAAATGAAAGATCCCGTCAAAGACAAACTCAAACGTTTTGAATTGTTGCCAATTTTGGGAACCGACATTTTTCATCCCACAATAGGAGCCGCTGTAGATGCCTATCTTGCGAAATACAAAATTGAATTTGAATTTTGATGCACATGCTCCGCGGCAAGAACTTTTCCGCAATGTATCCTCCGGGACCTTGCGAGATAGGAAGAGACTCAGTTTCGTAAGGTGCATCAAATACGCAGTAACCAATGATATCGAGTTGAAGAATGTTAATCTAACTGTATGTTATCGTCTGACGCCTAACGTGTGTATCTTTTCTCTCAAACGCAGAGTCCAGGCATTCATACCATGGCTTTGTTGCAGACTTTGCGAACAGGGTTCTATAGTTCTATAAATTAGATTTATTTTCGAGACTTTGCGCAAAGAGAAACAAATTCTTACTGTTTAATATATAAATTGATAAAGCATGGAAATAATAGAGAATGTAGATTTAGAGTCCATTCTACTGCAGGTAGGGTTTACTGAAAATTCAATGGGTTTTGTGTATGATTTTGGAAACTGCCAACTCAAAGCTACCAAAGTGTATAAATGGTTTTCTGAAGTATATCAGTTTTCTAGTATAATAATAAGCAACAGAAGTGCTTGCGAAATTCAATTTGATCTTCCGCTGATGGTTGAATCATTCGAACAAGGAGTAGCGTTCCTGGCGTTTAACTTTAAAAAAAATCAGTTAGCGAATACTCCCGAATGGTTCAAGCAAGGAGTAGAATGGGAGGATACGTTGCCGGGTAGAAAAGACTTGAAAGCATATAGGGAAAACCCTGTTGCAACCGTTGAACATGAATGGTTTCGACTGATAGTAAAAAAACTTCGCGAGTATATAAAGGAGGAATCCGAAAACGATCTTACACTATTTTCTTTCGATGGATCAGTTTTACGAATTGAATGTGGCAGTAAGGTTATCGTTGCGCCCGCCGATGGAAAGCCATGGAACGCAATGGCAATTATAAAATCCAGATCCTTAGATTTTTTGCCTAAAAGAATTTCAAACGATCCTGTAAATTTATTCATATGGAAAGAGCGACTAAACGTAGGACGCCGTGTATTTGAAATTTATGAACTTCGGGGGTTGTAAAATTCTTGTAATACGTATTGCATATAAATGCGGACACTATTTTTTTGTAGAGAACAGTTCATAGAATATTCGTATGTAAATCCTTAAACGTTTAATTTGTAAAAGACATGACTTACCAAAAATAAAAATTTTATAACGTTGTTTGGAATCTTGTACGCCCGACACTAATTATAGCTAATCAACAAAAGCAAAAACCGTTTGAAATACATTTCAAACGGTTTTTGCTTTATCAAGAATTGAAAATAAACGGCATTGGGTATTAGACGAAAATTTCAACGAAGAAACCGGTTCAGGTTTCAAGCATGAGGTTTCAAAGCTGTAAATTTAAAAGGCTGCAGAAAAACTAAGGCTTTGCGATCTTTTGCGCATTAGCGCCTTCTTTAATTTCCCAAAATCCTTTGTGCTCCTTTGTGTCCTTCGCGTCTTCGTGTTTCAAACTAGTTTTTGCAACGCGATTTACTTTTTAATCAGCCATATTTCAGCCACCTGTGAACCGCGTTCGCCTTCGCCGCTGTCTTTGTTCCCACTAACCCATGTGAAGGTAACTTTACCATCTTTGGTGAGTTCTTTGGACAGTTGGAATTCAAACATAGGCTTAGTTCCCATTCGTGTATAATTATGAATCATCAGGCCGTCGGCCTCCAGTTTCACACTTGAGCGGAACCGGCCTGTGTAGGCTATACGCAGCGTGTATTCAGCATCTTTATCAAGGTTGTCGTAGCCAATTACCAGCGGGGTATCATAAAGGGTATTAATCTGGTTCATCCAGGCAAGTGGTGTTGTTTCACCTTCAAAACCCTTTGCTACAATTTCGTGTACCCAATCTTCGCCAACCAGTCCTACGCCAAAGCCTACGCTCGGTGATTCCAGTCCTCCGGGGTCTTCTGCCCAGGTTTTCTGAGGCTTGACGTGCTTCCATGCTGAAGGGCTGCCGAAGTTATCATAGAAACCGCCGGGACCCGGATCGGTGCGGTGTAGCATATCATGAATTGCCTTCAGCTGCTCATCGTCAGTAGAAAGTTTTTCAATTTTAGAAAGTTGGCTAAAAATCCACAGGGCATCGTTGACGGGTATGTCTATGTTATCGATAAAGTTACCACGGCCCGGCATGGCGTGATGTTTTTTCACTGTCAGCTGAGATCCGAAGCTGTGGAACAGCGAGTCGGCCAGCGCATAGCAACGGGCCTTCAATTCCTGCGATACCGGTTTTTCGTGCGCCAGGCTGAGGGTTTTTCGCGCCTCGCTGATGGCCTGTTTAACGCCGAGTGTTTTGGCATTTTCCAGGATGTTGCGCGCCTCACGTTCAAGGCTGGTTTCATAAATCAACCGGCGTTGAGTATAGGCATCAAAATAAGCACGAATAAGCCCGCTTTGGAAGCGAGGACTGCTCAATACCCATTCTGAAGCGTTTTTCTCCATTTTCTGCCATTGCTGTAAAGTCCGCTGCACCTGGTCATTCGCTAAAAGCGGCCCCCGTAAGTTTCGCTCTAATGCCAGCAACCCCTGCGCAACGCCCTCGGTATATTGAGGGCCGACAAAATAACGTGCATAATCTCTCAGGTTGTCGATAACCGGCGACGAAGGATCCCAATCTTGCGAGGTCCATACAAATTTGTTGACATCATCATTGGTCCCTTCTGAATAACTGATGCTTCCCTGCGCAAGGTTTGCGTAGAAATTATGAATGTATTTTTCATCTTCGGGACGAGGGTTGATACATTCGCGGCCAAGCGTCATAGCATAAGCGATATCCCATTCGGGAACAGGATATTGACAACTAAGGCTATGTGTAATGTCGGGGTACAAGCGGATGGGAATATTCGGTTTGATCAGCTTTTTAACTTCCGGCAACGGAGTCCTGATCCAGGGCCCATATACAATTCCGCCTAACCAGTCGTACCCTTCGTTCACGTGTTTGTAAAACTTACCGTACCACTCAGCCGACGGCTTGAAAACCTGGGGCGATACCCAAATTTTCGCATTGGGATGATATTTTTTCAGAACGACCGCTTCTTTCTCAAGCCAGCTGAAAAGAACATCGGGGTCGAGGTCACCGGGGTCACCACCTGGAACAAATAAGGCATCCAGTTTTGGCAATACTTTAAAAACCTGTTCGCGTTCATCGAGCTCTTTTTTGATGGCGTCGGGCGCTGAATAGTTGTTTCCCAGGTTGGGGTACCACATCCAAACATCCAACCCGTATTCTTTACAAATGCGCGACTGCTCAGCAATCATTTTAATGGCAGGCAATTTCATGTGGACACTGGTAGAATCATCGTCTGTGCGGGGAGGCAAAATCTCGATGCTGTTGGCGCCGAAAATAGCCAGGTCGCGTATGTAGCTATCGTACTGCGCCACGGTCCATGCATCGTAGGCGTTCGTTTTGGGGCGGTATCCCAGCTGATGCCCGCGAATTGGGTATTTGGGCGTAGATGACATTCGCAGGCTGGCAGAAGCCAACGCCTGGTTATGCTCCATTTCCATGCTTCTCAATAACTTTCCAATGCCAAATAAAACACCACGCGAATCATGTCCGGCTACTAAAATGGTATTACCCCCATCCAACGCCAGCAGCTTGAATCCATCTTTTCCGGAAGCGTCCAGCGTGGCTAACTCCGACAGGTATTTGGCTGGTATAGATTTCAGGTCGCTTTCAAGGCCAATAATAATATTGGTTGCTGCTGGCTTTTTTGGCCATGCCTGCAAAACAGGAAGTTGAACCTGGGTTCTTTTTTTGATTTCTTCCTGAAGAACCGTTACGGCTTTTAAAACCACCGGGTCGTTTTTTTCAGGGCAGATAATTTGTGCTTTTGATAAATCGGATTTTTGGCCATAAGCTACATGCAACGACGAATATAGAAACAGAAGGAGCGCTAATGTTATGATCTTTTTCATGTTAGTTGGGATATAAAATTGCACAACGAAAAAATTCACCTTGAAGGTAGAGGGGATCTGTTAAATACTCTCACCCGCTTGCGCAGAGCTTACCTTTTCGCCTTTTATTTGCCGGATGGTGTTCATTTCATCCTGAAGCCTATCGGCAAAAAGAAACATGTCAGAGCTATTCAGGATGATATTGGCACCGGCCTTTGCCCATGTAGCCAGAAGGTCAAGGTTTCCGCGTGCACCGTTGTGTCCGCCTGCTGCGACACCACGAGCCCTGGCTTTTTCAATGATTCCGCAACTTAGCTTAAGAAACTCCTCAGAACGGTATTGTTCGGGCATTTCGTAGGACACGGATAAATCGTGAGGGCCCAGCACAATGCCATCAATGCCCGGTCCGTCAAAGGTCTGTATAGCAAGAAATTCATCCAGGTTGGCCACGCCTGCCTGGCTTTCAATATTGATCAGGAGTGTGTTGTTCCGGTTGTGGTTTTTCAGATATTCTTTCATCTCTTCTGTTGGCTGTTCCTCACCATAAAGCAATTTTTTTAGCTTTTTCCCTTTTAGCGGGCGATATTTTACAGCGCCAATCAGTTCGTAAACATCCTCTATGTTTTCAACGTAGGGAACCAAAATTGCGCCGGCGCCTGCATCAAGTGCCTGTGTGGCCAGGTAAGGATCCGGGCTCAGGATGCGAACTACCGGGTTAAGTCCCGCGGCCTTGTAAGCACGGCACATCCAGCCTAATGAATCCTGGTTGTACAGCACGTGTTCATTGCATAGAAAAATAAAATCGAGCCCCATGCTAACTGTTGTATCAAACAGTTTTGGTGAAGTCGATGAAATCAGGGTTCCATAAACTGTTTGTCCTGAGCGAAGGGCGTTTCTAAATTCGTGGCCTATCATTTTTCCTTTTTTTGGGGGAAGGCAGAGCTTCCGTTTTATAGAATTGTGTTTTGTTGTTTTCTTCACGTTAGCTTGGTAGATCAGGATTCCAAAGAAAGGAACTGATGCATTGTCCTGGTTGTCGAGAACACAAGCAATTGTTTTGATGAAGATAAAAGAAAATACCCTTCGTTTGACATTGCATGATGCTGAGGCAATATAAAAAGGCAGACAAGCATTTTTTATGCGCGAAGTGTTTAAACAAATCTTCCACCAGCAACAGAGCTCTGCGAAGTTTTACACCTGGCGAAGGTTGCGGCTTTCGCAAGCTTCTCATATCGCTTTTAACAATATAGAATTGGCTCTTGTAACAAAAACGCACGCCGCTGTATCAAAAGTGAACTCAGCCAATATGAAGCTCTAAACTCAATTATTTGAAAATCAAACAAATGTAACCTGGCATTTTCCTTGGTGCATGTTAACCAAAGCATTCAAACATGTTTGAAAATTATTTGAAAACTACCTTTCGGGGTCTTTGGATAAATAAAGGTTATAGCTTTCTCAACATCTTTGGACTAGCGACTGGCATTGCCTGCGCGGGTCTAATTTTTTTGTGGGCTGAAAATGAGTTGAACTGGGACAATAACAACCTGAACAAAAAAAAACTGTATGCCATACGCGAGAACATGACGTATGCAGGTAACACTTTTACTAACTGGTCCACCCCAAGGCCAATGGCTGCGGCATTAAAAACAGAAATACCTGGCATCGTAGCTACCTGCCGTGTTTCTGATCAGGAAATAAAATCTCTATTCGCTATCGGCGACAAAACAATGTATGCGTCAGGGAAGTATGCAGATGCTTCTTTATTTAGCATGCTTACATTACCTTTTGTACAAGGCAATGCAGCAACTGCATTCAATCAATTGCATTCAGTTGTAATTACACAATCCACCGCAAAGAAATTTTTTGGTGATGAAGTAAATGTAACCGGTAAAATTGTACATGTCAATAATAAACAGGATTACGTTGTTACGGGAGTAGTAAAAGATGCACCACAAAATGCTTCCCTTCAATTTGAATGGCTGATGCCCTATGAAGTCAATCTGGTCGAGAATAATTCCTATCAAACCGGTGACGTTGCAAATTGGGATAGTTATGGCCCGTTTACTTATGTACTATTGAATGATAATGCAAATGTAACTGCGATAAACAAACAGCTCTACAACTATATCCATTCAAAAAATGCAACGCAAACAACACGTGCGTTTTTATTTCCCATGAACGACTGGCATTTGTATGATGAATTTGTAAACGGCAAACGAACCGGCGGCGGACAAATAGAACAGGTGCGCATGTTATCTATAATTGCATGGATTATTTTACTGGTTGCGTGCATTAACTTCATGAACCTGGCTACTGCACGCAGTGAAAAACGCGCAAAAGAAGTTGGCGTAAGAAAAGTATTGGGCTCCGGTAAAAACAGATTGATTGCACAATTTCTTGGGGAAGCTTTATTGATGTCTGCGATTGCTGCTATCCTTTCATTGATAATTATTACAACTACGTTGCCTGCGTTCTGTCAACTCGTACAAAAACAACTTTCATTACAGTTATATAATCCTGTTCACATTGTTTCGTTGTTAATGATTGTGTTTATTTGCGGATTGATTGCCGGCAGTTATCCTTCATTTTATCTTTCATCATTTAATCCAATCAGCGTTATAAAAGGCTTTAAAATAAAAACAGGAAGCGCAGCAATAATCAGGAAAGGATTGGTTGTTTTGCAGTTTGCTATCTCTGTTGTGTTCATCATCAGCACCATTGTTGTGTATTCACAAATTCAGTATGTAAAAAACAGGCAGCTTGGGTTCAATAAAAATAACCTTATTGAAATAGATATGCAATATAGTGTTGCAGACAATTTCTCTTTAATAAAAAATGATTTATTACATACGGGTATTGCAGAAAATGTTGCGCTTACCAATCACACTGTTTTATATGGAGGCGATAATGATAACCGCTTTACATGGCAAGGCAAATCTGCGAATGAGGATGTTTCCATTGCTTTCAGAAATGTGAGCCCTGAATTTGTTTCTACCTCCGGGATGCAGATAATTGATGGTAAGGATTTTAATGCGGATGGAACATCAAATAATTCGAATGTTATTATAAGCGAATCTTTGGCGAAAATTTTAGGTAAAGAAAGTCCGGTAGGAAAAATTATACAGTCGCCACGCGGCCAGCAAGATGGAGAGTTTGAAAACGTAACTGTTACCGGCGTTGTGGAAGACTATGTGTTTGGTAATATGTATGGTAAAAGCTCGGAGCCTTTATTGTTTTTCTGCAAGCCATCGCAGAATGCAAATCTTATATATCTGCGATTAAAGCCCCAAATGAATATTCAAACTGCATTATCAAGGATGCAAGAAGTTATGAAGAAAAACAACCCTGCTTATCCTTTACAATACAAGTTTGTAGATGAACAATTTAACGAGATGTTTTTAAACAGTGTATTAATCAGCAAGCTTTCTACAATATTTGCAGTGCTCGCAATTATTATTTCATGTCTTGGTTTATTTGGTTTGGCAACCTATACTGCAGAACGCAGAATAAAAGAAATTGGCATTCGCAAAGTGTTAGGCGCAAGTGTTGCCGGCATTACAACTTTACTTTCAAGAGATTTTTTGCAGTTGGTGGTAATTGCATGTTTGATTGCTTTTCCTGTTGCATCATCGATAATGCATACGTGGCTGCAAAATTATGAATATAGAATTGACATTAGTTGGTGGATATTTTTAGTTGCAGGTATTTCAGCCATATTAATTGCTTTGATTACTATCAGCTTTCAGTCAATTAAAGCGGCCATTGCTAACCCGGTAAGCAGTTTGAGAACAGAATAGTAGCTTTCTTCGCGAAGTGTCTTCGTCAAGTAATTTCAACACTACATCAACTATGCCGGGAGATTTTTAGTTGCAGGTATTTCAGCCATATTAATTGCTTTGATTACTATCAGCTTTCAGTCAATTAAAGCGGCCATTGCTAACCCGGTAAGCAGTTTGAG
>JBEHXT010000008.1:0-274552 GCA_048498555.1 Bacteroidota bacterium | reverse complement strand
GCGGCATGGCTGGTTCAGACTTGCGTCCATTGACCAATATTCCTTACTGCTGCCTCCCGTAGGAGTCGGGCCCGTGTCTCAGTGCCCGTGTGACTGGTCATGCTCTCACACCAGTTACTGATCGAAGGCTTGGTGGGCCGTTACCCCGCCAACTACCTAATCAGCCGCACGCCCATCTTTAAGTGACGTATCTTTAATAACCAAATGATGCCATTTAATTATTCTATGGGGTATTAATCCAAATTTCTCTGGGCTATCCCCCGCTTAAAGGAAGGTTGCGTACGTGTTCCGCACCCGTTTGCCGGTCGCCACCCATATATTGCTATACTGTGCTGCCCCTCGACTTGCATGTATTAAGCCTGCCGCTAGCGTTCATCCTGAGCCAGGATCAAACTCTCCATTGTAAAAAAGTTTGATATCCTTGACTATATTTTTCTCTCGAAAATTAACGTCGGATATAATTTAATCGTTTAATCGCTTACCTTACCATAAATATTACTATTTACGTACTGTTGCTTCCATTCTTTCAAAGAACTTATATTCTCAGCTTTGACTCTTTATGACTCTCGCCGGAACGTTGTAGATGACCGGGGATTTGAACCCCTGTAGACCCTTTTTATTGTCTCATCTTAATGTCGTAGAACTTCTTTTTTTTCTTCCCCCTATCTCACTGGCCCTCTTTCGATTACCTCAGTTTTGATTGGGGTTGCAAAGGTAACAGTTTTTATATTCTCACCAAATCTTTTTGCTCGTTTTTTCCTTTTTTTTCGCTGCCTGCCTTGCTTTTAAAGAACTTTTTTTACCGCTTTATACTCTCTTCGCTATACCTCTTTTTCATTTGCGGGGTGCAAAGATAAGGGCAGAATCATTGTTTCCAAATCTTTTTTGAAATAATAATTTCTTAATGCTGTGAAACGCTTTGCGGCTAAGGGTTTTGAGATTAAAAAAAAATTAAGCGGCAGGGCAAAATTGTTGTTTTAAATTGAATTTGAGCGGTTTTGGCCGCCTGCCGTACATTAAAACCGCATTATTTTATTTCAACAACAGACCGTCTTGTACTCAAAACTTAAAAAGGAATGTTTCATTTTTATTCTGTACCTGCTCCCGGACGCTCCCTCATTGCTCACTAGCCGCACTGGCTTGTTCTGGCAGAGGCAATATGACATAGAGCGAATGTTTTCCTATTGCTGAATAGTATTACCGAATGTACAAGTGAGTGACACAACAGAAGCTACATAGTAGTAATAGCGCTGGTAAACAAATATTATGACTGGCCAGGATAAGACACTTCAACAAGAAACAGCCCGTGAGGAGGAGTAGAAAAATCGGCCTTTGTACAGTCTTTTGCCTCAATAATGGCTTCCAGATCGGCAAGGGACCACGCCCCTCTTCCTACTTTCAGCATTGTACCTACCAGGCCGCGCACCATTCCGCGCAGAAAGCGATTGGCTTTTACATTATATACGAGACAGCCATTTTCATAGAACCATTGCGACCGCATGATGGCACACTGGAAAGTTTTAACCTGCGTATTGCGCTTAGAAAAAGATGTAAAATCAGTGTGCCGCTGAATAATAGCAGCCGCTTCGTGCAGTTTTTCTACATCGAGCTTAAACGGAAAGTAATAAGCGCGATCATCCAGAAACGGCGATTTGGCCTGGTAAACAAAATATTTATACTCGCGAGCCACCGCGTTAAAACGACAATGCGCCTGTGGGTCAACCAATTTTAGACTCTTCGCGACTATGTCCGGGGGAAGCACGGCGTTTAAATTGTAAAGCATTTTATCGGGCAGGGCGAGATCGGTATCGAAATGAAAAAAGTTCTGCAGCGCATGTACACCCGCATCCGTACGGGAAGACCCGGTAAGTTCGAACCTGGAACGATTGACCGTTTCAAGCGCTTTAGTTACTTCAGACTGAACAGTATGCGCATTATCCTGCACCTGAAAACCGTTGTACCTGGAGCCTTTATAGGCAACTTCAAGAAAATAACGCATACTGAATTGAAAAGTAAATGGTCAAAAGTAAAAATGGGCGCTCACAATGTAAGCGCCCGGTTTATTAAAATCGTAAGATCGCTTTAAAACGTTTTTTGTAGTAACTATCAAAAAGTTGATTTTCTAATACGGGGTATTTACCAAAATCGTAGGTGTACAGGTAGGCTTCGTCGAAGAAATTGTAACGGCCTTCATCGCTGAGGAACAGCCCTCCCAATTCTTTTACCTGGTCTGTTGTAACACATTTGCCCGACATTAGTTTCTTGATTGCCTGGAGCATGCCTTTATCCCCATTAGCTGAGATCATTTTCTTCTTCCATTTTGCCATATCTTCATCTGTAGCCATTTTAGTACACTGGTTGTTCACCATGGCAGATGGCGCCCTGGTTTCTTCAACAGATGGAGATGTTGATGTATCTGGAACAGAATCAACTTTTTTATCGGTAGCTTTTTCGCCGGCTACAGCAACCGCCGCTGCGCCGGATGGCTGGGCCGATTTATCAAAGAAAGGATTATTTAAGCCCTTTGCGCCGCTGTCTGCTTTATTTCCGGCATTGGCGCTATCATTACTCACAGCTGCAAGTGGCTTTTCATTTGGATCATAGACCTTCGTTTCTTCAACAATTTTCTTTTCCTCTACAGGTTTTGCGATGGCCAAAGCAGTAGTATCCGTTGAGTCAGGAGATATTTCCGTAGGGATAAACAACCTAATTGTATCGCTGGATTTGCTGTTGAAATCAAGAAAAACCAGGTCTACACCCTTTTCGTCGCTTTGCTCAGACAATTTAATTACACCCTTCGTTCCTGCGGCGTCATAAGTTTCGTTAACGGCTGCGGTTGTATTTACCGGAACGTCTGGCGCTGTAACTGTAGAATCAACAGGAGGCGGTATAGCGGCGGCAGCAACGGCTTCAGGCTGATGCGCCTGCTTGTCGGCTTTTGCTTTATTGCCAGCTGTTTCTGTATGTTTAGTAGCAGGCGTTTTCTGTTTTGTTCCTTTTGCAGGCGCTTTAGGTTTCGGAGCAGCCTCAGCAACTACCGCTTCGGTAGCAACAATTGAACTTGCGAGATCAGGGTCATTCATGGCGTCTGACAACATATCTCCGAATGCGCTTTTCCTGGGTGCGGCAGTTTCGACTTTTTTGCCTGTTGAAGTAGCAGAAACTTCAGCGGGCGCATTTTGTAAGGGCTGTTCTACACCTGTAGCCGCTGGTGATGCCACTGCTGGCTCTTTGGGAACACCCATAATTACATCCATCGTCTGAAAGTTGAATAACCCCCAGCCGTTATCAAATTTTTTCAACGCATAACCAGCATCTTTCTTATCTATTTTTATTACAAAATCCTGTTCAGGCGCCTGGTTATCAGGAAATCCCAGCTGCACCTTATATTCGTCCGGCGCAAGCTTAGGCACAATCAGATAACCTATTGGCGATGAATTCAATTTCTTTTGATTCATAACAAGGTAGAAGGGCTGCTTATTATCTGCCTGTATATATATAAAATAACTCTTCTGTGTAAAACCTTTTAAAGTAAGAACCAGAAAGAATACGGACAATGCCAAACCTTTTAATAAGACTTTCAACTTCATTATTCAATTCCGTTTTTGACAAAGCTAAATGAAAATTTAAATACACTGTTTCTATTTAGAAGCTATAACCGCGCCATTTTAACCTTTCACATAATAATTTGTAATTATTCGATTGAGGTCTTTTACTTTACATCAAATTGAATCCGCGAATGCAGAAGATTTATTTCTTTTCACTGGCCTTTTTATTAATCGTCTTAAACGCATCTGCCCAAAGCAATGTTGGCGATAACTCATGGAAAAATACTTACAGAGCAACTCCTACCAAAATAAATGACCTGGTGCATACAAAGCTCGATGTGCGTTTTGATTACGATAAAAGCTATTTGTATGGTAAGGCATCGATTACATTACATCCGCACTTTTATGATACAGACTCTTTAACACTTGATGCAAAGGGAATGGAAATTCATGAAGTAGCACTACTTGCTGGTGAAAAAAAACAATCGCTCCATTATAATTATGATAGCCTTAAACTTAGAATAGCACTTGACAGGACTTATCGAAAGGATGAAAACTATACGGTTTACGTCAGCTATACGTCTAAACCCAACGAAATGAAAGGCCATGGCAGCATGGCGATAACTGACGACAAAGGGCTTTACTTTATTAATCCCAAAGGAACGGACAAAGAAAAACCCGTACAAATATGGACCCAGGGAGAAACAGAAGCAACCAGTGTGTGGTGCCCGACAATTGACAAGCCTAATCAAAAAACAACGGAAGAAATATATATGACCGTTCCGGATAAGTATGTCACGTTGTCCAACGGCTTACTGATCAGCCAGAAAAAAAATGCTGATGGAACAAGAACTGATCACTGGAAAATGGATCTTCCACACTCGCCTTACTTATTTTTTATGGGTGTTGGCGATTATGCCATAGTAAAAGATCAATATAAAGGCAAAGAAGTAAGTTATTATGTGGAGAAGGATTATGAGACCGTTGCCCGCAAGATCTTTGGCAATACGCCGGAAATGATGGCATTCTATTCAAAGCTACTTAACTATGAATATCCGTGGCAAAAATACGCGCAGATAACCGGCCGTAACTATGTGAGCGGCGCCATGGAAAATACCACAGCAACGTTGCATACTGACGCGCTGCAGCAAAATGCAAGGCAGCTTACAGATGGCAACAGGTATGAAGACTATGTTTCTCACGAATTGTTTCATCAATGGTTTGGAGACCTTGTAACCGCAGAAAGCTGGAGCAATCTTACCGTGAATGAAAGTTTTGCAGATTACAGCGAGTATCTATGGAGAGAATACAAATACGGCAAAGACGACGCAGATAAGGCCAACTACCAGGCACTACAGAGCTACCTTTTCTCTGATAGCCAGGAAAAGGACCTCGTAAGGTTTCACTACCGTGACAAAGAAGATATGTTCGACAATGTTAGCTACCAGAAAGGGGGGCGAATTTTGCATATGTTGCGCAACTATCTTGGAGATGAAGCATTTTTCACCGGCCTAAATGTATACCTGAAATCGCATCAGTTTGGAAATGCTGAAGCACAGGATCTACGCCTTGCGCTGGAACAAGTGAGCGGCAGGGACCTTAACTGGTTCTTCAACCAATGGTATTATGGTAGCGGCAATCCTTACCTGGACATCAGTTACAGATATGATGCAGAAAAACAAACTGCACAAGCTATTATCAGGCAAACGCAGAATAATGGCAAACTCTTTTCATTTCCATTGGCTATTGATATTTATTCAGGCGGAACAAAAAGCAGGCATACCGTATGGATAAAGAGCAAAGCAGATACTTTTAGCTTCAGTTCTGCAATCAAACCTGACCTCATTAATGTTGACGCGGACAAAATACTGGTTGCTTTTAAAGACGATCACAAAACACTCGACGAATTTATTTACGGCTACAAACATGCAGGCAGCTATGTAGACCGAAGGGAAGCTGTAGAATATTGCCTGGACCATTTTGATAACAGCAAAGCAAGTGAATTGATTTTCACTGCATTGGACGATAAATACTCAGATATAAGGAACATTGCATTAAAAGGGCTTTCTGCATCCAAGCTTAACGAAGTATTTCTTCGAAAAGTAGATTCGCTGGCTTCGGGAGATGATTACCGCCCGAACCGGGCAGCAGCAATTGACGTATTGGGTGCATTAAGAAACAAGCAATACGAAGCCTTCTTTTTAAAAAATGTGCACGACTCTTCTTATTCCGTAGCCGGCGCATCCCTTAAAGCGCTATCAATGCTAAATATTCAAAAGGCTGTTTCACTATTACCTGAGTTGATGAAAGACATGAAAGATAACCTGGCCGAAGCTGTTGAGAATGTTAGTGTACTTACAAAAACAGATAAGGACTTTGATGAACAACTTGCAAGATTTAGTACATCAAACTTTATTGACAAAATGAGCAACTGTGTGTTGTTTGTTACATACCTGGCCAACGTTGAAGATACCGGACTGTTTAAAAAAGGTATAGATGAAGTTGCCAGCTTTAAAAAAGTAGCTGCACCGTATGCAAGCAACTTTGAAGAGGATTTGAAAAATGCCGTTTCATACGTTCAAACAAAAAAAGAGCAAGAGCTGGTTTCTGCATCAAATGCATCAGATATTAAAAAGCAATTGAAGTACATGAAGGATAAGCTTAGATTTAATTGAAAGTTGAAAACTGACAATTGAAATGAGCGGAAGTACAATTTGCGAATTGACTTGTGATAAAATGACAACGAAAGAATATTAATCAGACTTTCGGTCGAAACTAATTTTTCAAGTATAAAAAAGCATCCCGATAATATTATCGGGATGCTTTTTTATTGATCTGTTGTGCGTTTTGTCTTTTTACTTTGGACTTTGATTTTTTACCATCCGCCGCTTGCGCCGCCGCCGCCGCTGCTTCCACCGCCAAAGCCACCAAAGCCTCCGCCTCCACCGCCGCCGCTCCAGCCGCCACCTCCTCCACCGCCGAATCCACCACCACCAAACCAGATTGGAGGAATAAAGCCACCTCTGTAACCGCGCCTGCTCATCATTCCGCCGCCACGCCCGCCACCGCGACTGCCACCAACAATGAACAGTATGATAATAACAATCACAATAATGCCAATCGCAGATCCGCCTCCTTGCGACTTCTTTTGACGCTGCACTTTGTATTCGCCAACTGCAGCTTTGCTTAGAGAAGCAATAGCTTCGGCAAAACCGCGGTAATAATTTTGTTGACGAAAATTCGGAGCAAGATCATTTTCAATAATGCTCTTGGTAACCAGATCCGGGATTGCGCCTTCCAAACCATAACCCACTTCAATTTTCATCTTTCGGTCTTCGGACGCGACCAGTATTAATATGCCATTGTTCGATTTTTTGTTACCAATGCCCCAATCTCTGAAAAGTGTTACTGCATAATCGTCAATGGGCACATCATTCAATGTTGGTATGGTAACAATGACAATCTGATTAGAAGTACTATCATCCAATGCGACCAGTTGTTGCTCCAAAATATCTTTCTGTTCAGGCGACAATAGCTTTGCCTCATCATTCACCAACCTTGGAGGAACAGGTTTTCGTAATACCTGTTGCGAAAAAACCATTCCGGCAGTGACCAACAATATAAGTATGAGCAATATTTTTTTCATTCCACTAAAGCCTGTTTATAATATCATTGATTCGGTAAACCGTTGCAGGGCTACATTATTCAAATGAACATAATTGAAAAAGAAGATCATCTGCCAAAAACAATGTCGTCTGGTAATTCATTCTTATCCTTATCTAAATCAACAGGAAAATGAATTGCAAGAATTGCTCCGGCATCTCCTATCACTCTAACCAATCCATCCGCATAATTTTCTTTATTGAAATGGGAAAGGATGATTCTCACCTCTTCATTCCAGAATTCCTTTCCTGATTTCTGATAAATGCCTTCATCAGCAAACATCGCAAGCTGTTTATCTTTCAGCGCAACATAAATCAGCACACCGTTACGAAGTTCCGTTTGCTCCATTTTGAGGCCATAGAAAATCTCTGAAGCCCTGTCTAATGGATTTACAAAACGACAGCGGTTTTCTATAAACACACGGACTTCTCCGCTGGTGATGCGTTCTGCCTGCTTAATAGCTTCAACTATTCTTTCATTTTCTTCCGGCGAGAAGAATTTTTCCGGTTTTCTTTTGAATAGAGACATGCAGACTACTTAATATTAAATTGAATATCCGGAGCTTTTTCTGAACCGGGATCAGCTTTATAGTACGGCTTTTCACTAAAGCGGAAGAACCCCGCAAAAATATTATTAGGGAAAGTTTTTACTTTAAGATTATACGTGTTTACAGTTGAGTTATAATCTCTGCGCGCGATGTTGATCCTGTTTTCAGTTCCTTCAATCTGGGTTTGGAAATCCCTGAAAGATTGCGTTGTTTTTAAATCAGGATAAGCTTCTGCAACAGCCATCAACCTGGCAAACGCGCCTTGTAACTGGCCTTGTGCCTGTTGATATTTTTCAAGAGATTGAGGATCATCTATGTTAACAGTTACGCTTGTTGCTTTCGCGCGCGCTTCTATTACCTCTTTTAATGTAGATTTTTCAAAGTTGGCTGAACCTTCTATTGTTTTTATCACACTATTATACAGATCTGTCCTTCTTTGATAATTTGTTTCAACATTACTCCATGAGGCTTTCACATCCTGATCTCCTTTAACCAACCCGTTGTAGCTGCTACAACCGCAGCCACCCAATACCACAACCAAAGCTATAATTACGATTAACGCAAGATTTTTTGTTTTCATGTAGATAATTTTTAGCGTGATGGGCAGATGATCGTTTTATCAATGTTATTGCGCAAACCAGAGAAAATATACCAATCATTCCAGCCCGGATTACACAACACTGATATTACAATAACCACCTCTTATTTGTTTAAGCACGCTGCGAAAAATGCACTTATAAAAATTGCATGCATGCCTAATAAATTGATTTACATTCGAAATTACTCATTTTGCAAAACAAAAAAGAATTTGCCCTGATTATTTATAGGACGACTGAAACTGTTCAGATAATTTTTTGATATCAGTAACACTTAGCCTTTCTTTGGCAGCATCTATCACAACCCTATAGCGAAACGTAACGGAATTCCCTTTGCTTAACGAATAATTCAGCTGCTCTTTTCCATTGCTAAATACTTTCTGCCCTAATGGATTCGCCGCGAAAAGGCCATATCCGCGGGCATGCCAATATGTAGGGTAACCAACATTTCCCGGGTGATCAATGATTGCGATGCTAATTGTGTCTGCACCTTTTTTGCCGTACAGCATGCACCATGGCGAGCGTGTGCCCCATGCACTATCTCCCTGCTTGTTATTGCCTGTAATATAGTTTCCTGTAACAAGGTCATCTGATGGTTTTACCTTGGTGATGTTGCCTTTATTGTCAATAAATTCCTTGTTATCCTTCGAAGGCAGTTCCAATTCATGAGCTACCCTTAACCCTAGCATACCATCTTTTACATCTGGAAAAGATACATCGCGCGTTGCAGTAAGTGTAGTAATCCTGTCTATGATCCTAATGTTTCCTTCCGCGGAAAAAAAGAAACTTGTCTTTTCCTGCAGAAGCTCTTCTTTTTGTTGGTTCTGCCAGGACGCGGTATAAGCAAGCACGCCCGTTTTACCGTCTTTTGTTTCTATTGCTTTATTGGTTTTGATCCAGCCGTATTTATTCTTTTTGTCTGCTGGGATCGCGTAAGAATTATTCCAGAAATCCAATCCGTTCACGTTCTCATAATTCAACCACAATCCAAGATGATGAGGATGGTCCACAGGATCATGTTCACGCGGTGCAATTGGAAAACCACGTGTTATCAGTTCTCCATCAGCAGCGTAAATCGGGTAGAGCACGGGTTTTTCCATTGAATCGAGATAAAGGAATTCCGTAAACTTTTTACCATTCGCCAGTATTTCAACCTTATTTTGATTCGGATCTTTTTTAATTGTAATGATCTCTTTTTCCTTACCCGGAAATGCAAAGGTTTTAAAGCAAAGTGCAAAGGCGCTTATAAAGATGGCCTTTTTGATTGTCAGTTTCATTCTGGTTGTTTTTTTAAAGCTGATGGCAGATAAGCAAATCGTTCACTACCATCGTTGATAAGTGGTTATAAGGAATTAAGATAGCAAAATAATCCGAGAATAAACGGCGAGGTAGATTGATTGCTTACAAATCGCCTAATACTTTTAAAAAATCATCTTTGCGGCGTGTAGAAACTTCAATCTCTGTACTGTCTGCCATGTAAATAAATCCTCCCTTCCCTTTATGATATTCCTTTACATGTACAAGATTGATCAGATGTGAATTGTGTACCCGAAAAAATCTGTAAGGTGTAAGCATTTCTTCAAATTCTTTCAACGTTTTGGCTACTGTAATTTTTTGTTTGTCTTTTAAAAAGATGGTTGTATAATTTACGGAACTTTCACAACGGATAATATCTGACACAGGCACAAATACCAGTCCGCTAATTGTTGGAATGGCGATCTTTTTTGATTGCCCGCTCAGGTTTTGAAGATTACTTAGCAGTATGTTGAATTTTTGTTGTGTTTGCTGCAATTGTAATTTACCGCTTAGCTTCTCTACAGCCTGTAAAAGCTCATCTTTATCTATGGGTTTAAGCAAATAATCAATAGCGCTAAACTTAAAAGCTTGTATTGCATATTTTTCGAAGGCCGTTGTGAATATTACTTCGCAAGGCATGTTCTTGAAATGCTTAAGCAGGTCGAAGCCTGTTTTATCGTGGATTTGTACATCAAGAAATATCAGGTCTGGCTGCAATGCGTTAATTGCAACAATTCCGTCGTCCACAGAATCATATGTCCCTTCAACTGAAATGACGGAAGTACAATAACGATTAAGCAGATCGTGCAACCTGCTTACGCAATGCTCTTCGTCATCTATTATTATAGCTCTTATCATACATCAGAAACTTAACTCTAATGGTAATTTAACTTCAACCCTTACACCTTCTACCTGGTTAATTAGCTGGATAGACGCTTTTGATTTTTTAAACTTGTTCAGCAATTCAAGCCTTGCCGTTGTTATTTTCATACCCAGGGACCTTTTTGTTTCTGTTTTTTCTTCAGCAACAACATTGTCAAAACCCACTCCGTTATCTTCCACAATACAGTTAAGCATATCGTCTCTTTTTTGAATGCGGATAATGATTTTACCATTACCATTCTTATGTGAGATGCCATGCCATATACTATTTTCAACAAACGGCTGAAGGATCATTGGCGGAATAAGCGTATTCTCAACATCAATATCATCTTCAATAATTATTTCGTAGGAAAACTTTTCTTTCATACGAATTGCTTCCAGCTGCATGTATAATTCCAGCACTTTTAGATCATCCGCAAGGCTTACTTCCTTTTGCTCTGAATTTTCAAGGATCATCCGCATTACCCTTGCAAATTTTCCAAGATAAAAATTAGCAGCGGTAACATCATTGCGCGTAATATAATCCCCGATTGAATTAAGTGAATTAAAAATAAAATGCGGATTCATTTGAGACCGCAGCGCTTTCATTTCCGTCTCTGCAACCTGGGCTTTCATATCGGCTTCTATCCTTTGTTCTTCAGCATCTTTTCTTCGTTTATAAAACATGAAGACAATAACTGCTATAAGCAGCAGGCCAATGGCGCTTAGAAAGGTTATGTTACGAACCAGTTTTTGGCGCTTAACCTGCGCCGCAGCAACTACCTGTTTTTTTTCATTATCCGCTTTTATCAATGCCTCTTTTTTTTCAAAGCCAAAGAGCATTTCTTTCTGTGTTACTTCCTGTTTAATGCTGTCATTCACAATACTATCACGCAAAACTGTATACTGCTTGTAGGCATCCAGCGCCTTATTAAATTTACCCTGGTACTCATACAACTTGCTTATCCCCATCCACGCGAAACTCTGCAATTCCACATCTTCAATTTCCTTTGCTGTGGCCAGGCTTTCCTGCAGATAAGCATCGGCTGTTTTTAACCTGTAAGCACGATTGTTTTCTCCTGGCAACCAAACGGCAGAAGGCGCATTCATATAATTTTCACTCAGGCTGTTCAGCGTATTTATTTTGTTCGTCTTATCATTTATTGTACGAAACATGGTCAATGCTCTGTTAAGATAATCGTTACTGGCAACATAATTTTTCATTTCCTGATTGATCGTGCCCATATTCAAAAGCCCGCGGGCCTGGCCAGCAGTGTTGCCCAACGATTTGTATAACTCATAACTTCTAACATAATATTCCTGCGCTGTGGTAAGGCTATCCAAAGCATCATAAATAGATCCCATATTGCCAATGGTGTTTGCCATCAAAAGCTTGTTGTCCATTTCTTCATTGATTGCATAAGCTCGCTTTTGATATTCTAATGCTTTATGATAATTGGAGAGCCGGTTGTAAATAAGGCCAATGTTGGAAAGCGTCATGGCTACACTTTTTTTCTGTCCTTCCTGTTCATAAATTTTTAGTGCCTTATTGTAATACTCGAGCGATTTGGGATAATTGGAAAGAAACATATAATTAACGCCAAGGCTATTATATACGTGGCCAACAGCGATATTATTATGTCGTGCCATGTGTATCTCCAATGATTTCTGCTGGTATTCTATAGCTTTGGGATAATTCGATATATTAGAATATGCAATCCCAATATTACTATACACATTCGCAACCTTGCCATCCTGTTTGTTTGCTAAAAATATTTCCACCGCTTTATCGTAAGCTATGAGCGCCTCTTCATTTTTAGCCTGGGCAGCTAGATTGATACCTTTGTTCAGAAAACCTTCCCCAACCATTATCGGTTGATTTATTGCTTGTGCCAGCGCTATTTCTTGATTTCCAATAGTTTCTCCTTTTACAGGATCAAGTGAACTATATATATAGCCGATCTTATCAAGCAGATTTAGCTTTACTGTGTCTTCCTTTGTGTGATTGCTAAGAAGCTGCAGAAGCGAGTCCAGTTGTTTTTGCTGGCTATAACATTCAACACTTATTATAAGTAAAAATGTTATGACGAAAATCTGTCTCATTGGTTAGGAATTGATTACAGTACGGTTCTCAAAAGATACTCTTTACATTGCGGATTTGCAATCCTCTGCAGAAAATAAACCTTATCACGCAAATAATAAATACCGATTGCCCTGCTTACCAGCAGCCTGTAAGTTAGCGGTAAATAAACCGGAATGCTTTTTTCATCTTTCGACCAACAACGCGGAAGGGCGCTGATTACCGCTGTGTCAGGGATTATCTGCAATACGCTGCCAGCCGTTACCGACATGTACACCATTGGCGCTGCAAGTTCGTTTCTGATAGTTGAATTGATAGCATTAGCAGGAAGCCCATCGAAATCGCTTTCTTCGAAACGTTGCATTTTTATTTCAGGCGCGACGAGCATGTCTGTGTTATGTATGTTATTTAAATTGATGACGCACGACGTTTACCCACTGGATAATTACGCAACAGCAGGAGTATGTTGCTCTCTTTTAATATCGGCAATACTTATTCTTTTGATTCGAAAGGTGCACACACCTGTCAAAAAACTGCGGAAAAAAATCAGCCACATAAGCAAACAAATCTCTATACCGATAACTTATGCTGAACAAAAAACTCATCATCATTCCTCCAGGTCTGCCCGCTTAACCAAACTCAACAGGCTCGCCACGCTTAAAGACTACGGAGTAATTACGAATGATGAATATCAAAGCCTCAAAACACTTTTATAGCAATGCAAACCAATCACCTTTAAATACTTAGTATGAAAAAGACCTATGCCTTTATCGCCTTAAACATCTTATTTTTCAGCAGCTCTGTCCTCGCGCAAAAAATCTCGCTTGACAGCACGAGGCAACAATGTAGCAACTTAACCAAAGAACAACGAGTAAGGCTTGCTGTATCTTCATTTGAAGTTTCTACCATTACAAATCCCGGATTGCTCGGCGACGAATTAGCACAACTATTAACCGATGCCTTGCAAAATGTAAACTGTTTTAATGTCTTACTTAGCACAAAAGACATTACAGCCATTACAAATGAGCAAGGCTTTTCTCAACGCGGCAATAATGCGGTTGGCGGAGCTAAAGATAAAATGAAAGCTGCCCAGGTTATTGTAATGGGGAAAGTGACTTCGTATGCCGCAGGCGAGAAAAAAGCTGGCGCTCTTGGAATTACGGTATCGGGAGGAACTAAAGCCCGCATAAGCTTTGTTATTCAACTGATCAATACCGAAACCCGGGAATTAATTGCTTCACAGCCTGTAACTGCGGAAGGTAAGACTGGCGGCCTGAGTGGTGTAAAGCTGCTAGGGCTGGATATGGCCGGCAGCACACAAACCAAAGCGGCTCAGGAAGCCTGTGCAGAAGGGATAAGACAAGCAGTTGAGTTTATTGCAGCCAACCGGGATAAGATGCCGATGCCCGATGCATCTGTAATGTCTGCGCCTAAAAATCAAAGCGAAATAAATGTTTTGAAAACTGATTATTCTAAGTTCAAAGCCCTGGTTGATTTGCTAAGTACCAAAGGAAAAATTATTGAGAAATCAATTTCTAACGGTAATGGCTATATGAAGCTTGATCATGCCGGCAGTTCTGTTGACCAGATCGTAGACCTGATAGATTCGAAATTGGGAAGCCGGTATGCAATAAAGGAATTCGGAGAGAATGGCATTACGCTGGAAGGCAAGTAATATTAAGTACGAAGTACGATTTACGAAGTACGATTTACGAAGTACGATTTACGAAGTACGATTTACGAAGTACTTAAATTTAAACATGTGCATACAATTCTAACATATTAAATCACAAGGCATTGCTTATATAAAAAGTAAAGCCACGACATAGTTGCGTGGCTTTACTTTTTATATTATTACTATTTAAACTGACGTTATTATTCGTTGATAGCCGCGATCCCTGGCAATACTTTACCTTCAAAGTATTCAAGCATTGCACCGCCACCGGTACTAACATAACTTACCTTGTCTGCATAACCAAACTGGTTAACAGCAGCAACGCTGTCTCCTCCGCCTACAAGAGAGAATGCGCCGTCTTGAGTAGCCTCGGCAACAGCAGTAGCAACGGCTTTGGTTCCGTGTTGGAATTTGTGCATTTCAAACACACCCATCGGGCCGTTCCACAAAATTGTTTTTGATTCTTTAATCACGTTGCAGAATTGCTCGCATGCATTTTGCCCGATATCCAGGCCCAACCAACCATCAGGAATGTTGTTACTTGGAGCAGCAGAGGTATTTGCTTCTGCATCAAATTTATCAGCAATAACTGAATCACTTGGCAGGTGAATGCAAACGCCTTTTTCTTCAGCTTTTTTCAAAATTTCTTTTGCGGTCTCCAGCCTGTCTTCTTCGCAAAGCGAATTACCAATGTTACCACCCTGTGCTTTAAAGAATGTATAAGCCATACCACCACCGATAATGATATCAGTTGCTCTTTCCAGCAGGTTTTCAAGTATCATTATTTTGTCGCTCACTTTTGCGCCGCCGATAATGGCCACAAAAGGTTTTTCTGAATTATGTAAAACCTTTTCTGCGCTGCTCACTTCCCCTTCCATCAACAAGCCAAACATTTTTTTATCGCCAGGGAAAAATTTCGCGATAACCGCAGTTGATGCGTGTGCGCGGTGTGCAGTACCAAATGCATCGTTTACATACACATCTCCCAGTTTAGATAATTTTTCAGCGAAAGCTTCATCACCTTTTTCTTCTTGTTTATAGAAGCGAAGGTTTTCCAACAACAACACTTGCCCCGGCTGTAAAGCTGCAGCTTTTTGTACCGCCTGCTCACCAATGCAATCATCAGCAAACTCAACATTTACTCCCAGCAATTCGCTCAGGTGGCTGAGCAGGTGTTTTAATGAATATTTATCTTCAGGCCCTTCTTTCGGACGGCCAAGATGGCTCATCAGTATTACGCTTCCTCCATCACCCAAAATCTTTTTAATAGTAGGTAATGCGGCGCGGATTCTTGTATCATCGGTTATAGCCAAAGTTTGTTTATCAAGTGGCACGTTAAAGTCTACGCGTATCAAAGCTTTTTGACCAGCGAAGTTGTGGTTGGCGAATTTGCTCATAATATTATGATTTCAAGTTTCTGGAATAAATGATGCAGCCATTTTGTTTGCACCGTAAATTTCCCGTTTGAGAGCGCATCAAAATATGCCGCGGGAATTATTGGTAACAGCCTGACCGAATGGCGCTGACACAATGCTCAAATATAAATAAAAAGCCGCAGTGTTATACTGCGGCCAATATGTTCAAATCAAAAATGGGAAAGGATTGAACAACTTGTATTGTTTGCATCTTGACGACTGTCCATTCCGTTTCTGATTGAGTTATATGCTTATTTGCTGATTAAACCAGCGAAATATTTAACTGTACGAACAAGCTGGCTAACATAGCTCATTTCGTTATCGTACCAGCTTACTGTACGAACCAGCTGAACATCGCCTACAGTCTGTACGCGTGTTTGTGTTGCATCAAACAAAGAACCGAAACTGCTTCCGATGATATCTGTGCTTACGATTTCATCTTCAGTGTATCCGTAGCTTTCATTTGAAGCGGCTTTCATCGCTGCGTTGATTTCTTCTACAGTTACTTTTTTACCTAACACTGCAGTTAACTCAGTTAAAGAACCAGTGATTGTTGGAACACGCTGAGCAGAACCATCCAGTTTACCTTTCAGGCTAGGCAGTACCAGGCCAATTGCTTTAGCAGCACCGGTGCTGTTAGGCACAATGTTCTGAGCTGCTGCACGTGCACGGCGAAGATCACCTTTAGCGTGAGGAGCATCCTGTGTATTCTGGTCGTTGGTATAAGCGTGGATGGTTGTCATTAAACCGTTAACGATACCATATTTTTCTTCCAGCACCTGAGCCATTGGAGCAAGACAGTTAGTTGTACAAGATGCACAGCTAATGATTGTTTCGCTACCATCCAGGATGCTATGGTTTACATTGTAAACGATCGTTTTCAAATCACCTGTTGCAGGAGCAGAAATAACTACGCGTTTAGCACCAGCAGTTAAGTGTGCTTCAGCTTTTGCTTTATCGGCAAAGAAACCTGTACATTCCAACACAACGTCAACATCGTGTGATCCCCATGCAATTTCAGCCGGGTTTTTCTGAGCGTAGATCTTAACTTCTTCGCCGTTTACAACGATAGAGTTTTCAGTTGCTTTTACGTCAGCATCGAAACGACCCTGCGCGCTATCATATTTTAAGAGGTGAGCTAGAACTTTTGGACTGGTTAAGTCATTGATCGCTACTACGTCAATTCCTTCCATGTTATAGATCTGACGGTATACCAAACGGCCTATACGTCCAAATCCATTGATTGCTACTTTTACTGTACTCATTTGTTAATGTGTTTAAGTTTTTTTAAAAGCACCGCGAATTTACAAGTATTACATTGAAATAGTGTGATAATTTTTTGCTTCTAGCAACAACAATCTTGCATTCATTTTGTTCAGCAGTAATACCTACCCACTAATTTTGAAATTATTTTTATTGGCTGTAAATCTTTGCAGCAAAGGGTTTCAACAGAAAACAACAGTTACTGCAGAAAAAATATTTTCAAAAAAAGTGAAAAAAATTTGCTGGAATTAAAATCACGCCTATTTTTGCACTCCCAAAACAAACAAGGAGCGTTGGTCAAGGGGTTAAGACGCCTCCCTTTCACGGAGGAATCACGGGTTCGATTCCCGTACGCTCTACAAGGAAAGGTAAAAGTTAAGTCCCGGATACTGAGAAGTGTTCGGGATTTTTGTTTTTAATCCACGGAATTGCCACGAAGCCGCAAAGACAGAAAGAAGCACAAAGTTTTTGAACCACAGAGACACGGGCGGCACGGAGATACACTGCGATTTTTTTGAACCACGGAATTGCCACGAAGCCGCGAAGACAGGAAGAAGCACAAAGTTTTTGAACCACAGAGGCACGGGCGGCACGGAGATACACTGCGATTTTTTTGAACCACGAAGATACCAATAACACAAAGAAGCACGAGGAGGCACTACGATTCTTTGAACCAGGAAGACTCCAAATAAAGACGCACAAAGGAAACTGCACGCTGCGCCGCCGCTTTGTTGCGAATGTCGGGTGAAAATTAGTTCCCTCTCTCCGTGCATCGTGTTGTCGCTGTGCCTCTGTGGTTCAACCTTCCCGTAGGGACAAAAAAAATGTGCTGCAATTGCAACACACTCTTTGTTTATTTTGTAAGTAATAGGACGGTTTTGATAAACGACGAACAACTTATTTTATTTTCTCCTCTTCAACTTTTCTCTCAGATATTTCTTTCGTCGTTTGTAAAACAAAAGTACATCAAGATAGCTGCCTTCCCTTTTTGTAGTCGATGAGATGAACAAAATCATCGTTAAGCGGACAAATACGCCGACGAGCTGCCTTTTTGTGGATAACACACAGCACTTTCTGCAGAAATACACATTTAACTGATTGTAATGCAATCGATTACCGATGTTAATTTTAATTTTTAGTATTAATACAGCCATTAACAAAACGATTAATGACATGCGCTATTTCCTGGGTTAACATTTGAATACCCAATTTTAATCAAACGGATCCCCTCACTTCTAAATGTTATGAATAGCTTGTGGGAACAAGTTTTTATGACGATCTTATTTGTCATCAACACTTTCCCGTTATACCAAAACATTAACCTAATGCAAACACGAAGAACCTTTATGAAGCAGGCAGGCCTGCTCGCTGCCACTTCCATTGTACGCCCCAAAGACATGTTCAAAAAAGATTATAAACTGGGGTTGCAATTTTACACGATACGTGACGCTCTTGCCGGTGACCTCAGGGGCACGCTTCAAAAGATTTCCGGATTTGGCTACCAGGAAGCTGAAACCTACGGCTTCAATGGAAAAACTTATTATGGGCTGGATCCGAAAGCATTCAAAACCCTGATGGAAGACAATAACCTCACAACATCCAGCGGGCATTACGATGTAGACAAGTACATTTTACGCAACTCCACACCAGACGACATGAAGCGCTATGTTGACCAGTGCATTGAAGGCGCAAACATTCTTAAGCAGGATTATATCGTTTGGCCCTGGCTCGATCCCAGCTGGCGAAGCCTGGAGAAATTCAAGCAGCTCGCACACACATTGAACACTATTGGCGAGCAAATTAAAAAGGGTGGGTTACAACTGGCTTATCATAACCACGATTTTGAATTTGTTGACCACAATGGACAAATTGGTTATGATATTCTTCTCAATGAAACGGATGCCTCACTGGTTAAATTAGAAGCTGATCTTTACTGGATGTCGCGGGCTCCCGCCAAAAAACCACACGAATGGTTTGCACTGCAGCCCGGGCGTTTTGTGATATGGCACATCAAGGATATGGATAAAACTAATCCTGATCTGCATACAGTAGTTGGAGATGGCACGATTAACTTTCGCAGTATTATGCCATACGCTGATAAAGCAGGCGTGAAGCATATGTTTGTAGAACAAGGAAATAATTATGTTCCAGATGCATTAAACTGCGTAGAGCGTAGTGCAAAATATATCAGGAAAGAAAAACTGTTTTTCATTTAAAAAGAAAAGGCCTCATCAACGAGGCCTTTTAATCTTTTTATTTTACTTTCCCCAACAACCAGTTTCCCACCTTTGCGCCTTGTTCGGCACCATTATTTATTGCGTCTTCAAAGTGAATGCCTCCATACAATCTTGATACACCTGCTTCCTGCGCAGCAGCTTTGAATGAAGTAAACGGACGCGACGGCAGGCCGTACTTCACCTCAATTGTATCTACGTAAGCAAAGTTGTCTCCGAAGTAATGCGTTAGTATTGTTGCTGACGCTGAGGATGCTACTGAATGTCCGCTCAGGTATTCAGGGAACGGTGGTGTTTGCAGCAAAGGCTTCCATTGCGGATCTATTTGTTTGCGAATAGCCGTTTCGGGTCGAATACGGTTGCTTCTGAATTTTTCATCCCAACAACACATAAAGGCGTCCATCAATCCCATCGCAACAACAGTATTAATCTGCATTGTTTCTTCAAATGATTTGCCGGCTTTGGCGCAGGCTATCCCTGCGATACCAAGCCAGTGAGCACCCGGTGAAATTTTCTTTACGCCCATCATTAAATGCCCATCATCCTGAACTGCAAAAGGATTGCAATCCCAAAAGGCTGCAATCTGCCTGTGGTCATCTGATGACGGCTCCGCATGATTTTGGATCAACAGCTGATAAAATGCTGACTTTTTATCGGTTGAATAAGCTATTGGAGCAACAGGCTTAAACTGCGCTGCGGAATCAAGTGCAAAAGGCCTCACTGTATTAAAATAAGGCTCAACAGCAGCCATAAATGCAGGCGGAGTAGGATACCAACATCCTTCCTTTTGTAAGGGCGTGTAACGGGGATAGTTGCTTATTTTGGAATAGCCATCTGCTTTTGCATAAACCAGCATTGCTTTGGAAATAGCTAAGGCATATTTTTTTGAAGCTTCAATCTCATCATCCGTATAACCAGCATTACTGCAGGAATCAATAAACCTTTTTTCATACGTCTCAAATGACTTGCCGGAGGGCTGCATTTTTTTTGCCGTCTCCATCATCGCCAATAAGGCACTGAGCTGATACGAGTACCCTTTAATGGAGTCAGGTTTCGTTAAATCCGGATAGCCATTGATCCGTCCATGCATGCTGCTAAATGCGCTGTCATTCTGTGATACCACTTCATAACCGGCAAGGCACGCGTAGGAAAAGAAACGGGCAGCCAGCGGCGGATTGGTAATGTCATGCACCATGAGCACCGTCATTTGATCCAACACATTACTTACATCCTGTGGCGCAAATTTGGGATGAGGCTTACTTGCAGTTTTACAGGAAATCATAACTGCAATCAATCCTGTTATACAAAAAATCTTTTTAACGAGTTCTACGCACTTTTTCATAATCATTACTTCATTGCTGTTTTATAGGCTTTTACAGGCTGTTGGTTTATTCCAAATAACAACGTGTTATTCAGGTTAAGAACACAACGAACGTCGCCCTTTAATTGAAAGCCGGATTGTTGCTGATTGATATATTTAAAATTGCCTTTACCATCACCCTTAAGCAAAACGCCATAGTTAGCATCATATTTACCAAACCGTAAACGGGCACGGTTAATATTGCCACAGAACAACAGGTCCTGCTTACCATCGCCATCATAATCCAGCGGCGTTATTGTAAACACCGGAGAGAACTGAACCTGGAGAGGAAGTTCTTTTTCATGGAGCCTGCCGTTTGTACCACTTTCAAAATAGGCAGTCTTAAGAAAGTTTGCCTGAAGATGGCCGGCAGATTTTAAATCCTCAGAAGAAAATATGTCTTTTATTCCTGCGTCTGCATACCCTTTATAATCGGTGAATTTGGTGCGCATAGAACTTATCTGATCCAGCAATTCATCACGCGTGAGATAGGGGTAACTTTTGCCTTGTATATAAAAACACAGTATCGGATCTACTGCCCCATTATCATCAAAGTCTTTGTAATACATTTCCGCAGGCTCGTTGTCACTTGCCTTGCATTGGGTATTTAAGCCCGTGTTGCCCGCAATAATATCGGTTTTACCATCGCCATTAAAGTCACCTACCAACAGCTTATTCCACCATCCGGAATAATTTTTATCAAAGTACTCTGAGGTTTTATTTTCAAGCTTACCCTTGTTATTAATAAATACTGTCATCGGCATCCACTCGCCTGTTACTATTAGGTCAGCGATATGGTCATTGTTCATATCTGCCCAGGCGGCATCCGTTACCATACCCATTTTCTGAAGCGTTGGCGCCAATATATTTATCTGGTCGGTGAAATGCCCTTTTCCATCATTAATCAGCAAAAAGCTTTGCGGCGTCTCCGGATACCTTCCGGGTATAACACGGCCTCCAACAAAAAGGTCCGGATGGCCATCGCCATTCACATCTGCAACCTTAACACAACTCTTACTCACTTTCATCTGTGGCAATGCGCCGGCTGCTTTTTGAAAAACACCTTTTCCATTGTTGAGGTATAACCTGTCCTGCAACAAAGTATCTTCCGGCAAATAATTGTGGTAACCGCCGCTACTAACGTAGATGTCCGCAAAGCCATCACCATTTGCATCAAAAATTGCAGCGTCAGCATCTTCCGATAGTTTATCTGCTTCAAATGCAGGCTGCGCGGTTTTTACAAACGCGCCATTTTTTTGCTGAAGGTATAAAGCAGCAGACTGGCCGCCGCCGCCGCCGGCATAAATATCTTCAAGGCCATCGCCATTAACATCACCTTTTACAAAGCAAGGCCCGTTAAAGGATATGGGATTTACCATTAAAGGCTGGCGTTTGAAATCGTTGATATTGTTTGATTGATTAACGTAGTTAATTGGAGATGCTGTTTCAGTGAATACTGGCTTCACCGGCAATGCAGGCGTTGCTTCCTGGTTGGCATTTTTCTCTTCGAATGTGAGCACCTGGTTAGCCTTAACGTTCGCAAGGGTTTGTTGTTTACCATTCAACCAGGTAACGCTAATAGAATCAACCAGCGAATCTTTCCCTAATCCAAAATGTACAACTGGAGACACGCTTGACTGAAAGCCTCTCGCCGGCATCTGCTCCACATATTGTTGCTGGCCTTTGCTAAACACACGCACCTTCGCTCCTATTCCTTGTGTATTACCGGCAGCGCCAACAAGTTTCACCTGCAGGTAATGATTATCTTTTTGTTGATTCGATTCATTCTGGTAAATGAATGCAGGCTTGTTAATATTGTTGATTATAAGATCAAGATCCCCATCATTGTCCAAATCCGCATATACCGCGCCATTGCTGTTTGATGGTGTTTTTATACCCCACTGTTTACTTACATCTTTAAACGTAAGGTCTCCATTATTTTTAAACAGATAGTTATCTACGTTAGATGATGGAATTTGGTGAACCAGCTCCAACACTTCTTCTCTTTTCAATCTACCCTGGCTCTTAATGTAATCATTCATGTATTTCACAAAATCCATGTTCGTGTAATCACGGTAATAACCGTTTGTTACAAAAAGATCTTTCCAACCATCATTGTTATAATCGGCCATCAAAGGCGCCCAGCTCCAGTCTGTATTTGAAATACCTGCCAGCTGCCCTATTTCACTAAACGTACCGTTGCCATTATTTACCTGGAGCATGTTACGCATGTACTGGTAGTAAAAACCAGTGCGCAGATTAAGATCAAATTTCTCGTAATTATCCGGCGCCAGTAAAAGTTTTTGCCTTTTATTATCTTCTGGCAGCATATCCAATGTAAATATATCGGGAAGGCCATCATTGTTCATATCTGCCACATCATTACCCATCGAGAAATTAGAGATATGGCCGAATGTTGATTGCACTTTTTCAGTAAAGGTTCCGTTACCATTGTTGATATAGAGAAAATCAGGAACGGCATAATCATTGGACACATACAAATCCTGCCAGCCATCTCCGTTTATGTCGGCAATACCTGCTCCAAGTCCATATGATAATTCTGAGTTACTAATCCCAGCCGCAGCAGTAATATCTGTAAAGTGATTGTTATCGTTTCTGTACAACCGCATACCACTCTCAGGGCTATTCACTTTGCGCAGCGCATCAGTTCCTGCTTCATCTAATACTGGAAGCCTGTTGGGATTATGATTGAGCAAAAACATATCCAGATCGCCGTCACGATCATAATCAAAAAAGAAAGCCTGTGTTGAATAAGATGAATCCGCAAGGCCATACTCACTTGCTCTTTCAGAAAAATGTGGCACGCCTTTATCGTTGTTCCCTTCATTAATAAATAACTGGTTAACGCGGTCCTTTCCTTTCACTTTTCCTGAATAACAAAGAAAAATATCCAGCTTACCATCGCCATTCACATCAGCCATTGTAACGCCTGTTTTCCAGGGGCCATAACGGCCGGTTACATTGGCATCATCAGTTACATCTTCAAACTGCATTTTTCCTTTGTTCAGGTACAATTTGTTTTCACCCATGTTAGAGGTGAAATAAAGATCCTGCAACCCGTCATTGTTCACGTCGCCAACAGCAACACCGCCTCCGTTATAGAAGTACTCGTACATCATAACGTTGGTATTCAATCCTTCATCAAGTTTATTTTCAAAATCTATGTGTGTATCTTCTTTTGAGAGAGAAGTAAACAGGGGGTTTCCATTTTCCGAATCACGAGAGGCATCCGATTTGCAACTGTTTGCAATAGTCAAGATGGCCAGCAATCCTGTAATCAGTCTGGTTTTCAAGCGAATTAGTTTATTCAGTTGGTTACAAAAATTAAAAATAGGAAATAAAAGGGTCTAAAAGAGAGAAATACAAACGGCCGGATAGATTTTTTTGAGGCGTGGGATAAAGTACTTTACTGCATGTTATTAAACAACAAATTTATTCTAATACAAAGGCCCGTATACCTTGCGGATACGGGCCTCTTTTAGAAAACAAAACGTATTCTACTTATCGTAGCCTGGGTTTTGGTCTAACAAACTATTCTTGTTCACTTCGTTTCTGTCAAATGGCCTGAAATACATTTTATCATCCCATTTGCGGTCTTCGTGAGCGGTATTAATTACCGGGTTATAAGTATAGTTGAAAATTGTTTCGTCGTGGCGGTATGGCTTGGCCATTGTTTTTCCGCTTTTGAAAGTACCTACAACATCGATGAAGGTTAACTTTCTGCCCAAAGTGCTTGGTGCAATCATCCAACGTCTTGCATCGTGGTAACGTTGCTCTTCGTATACCATTTCAATACGGCGCTCGTGGCGGTAAGCATCACGCAATTCATTCTGGCTTGCAACAGTTAGTGCAGGCATACCAGCACGGAAACGGATGCGGTTCAACCATTTTGTAGCCTCACCTAAATCACCCAGTTCTATAGAAGCTTCAACATAGTTGAAAACAGCTTCGGTATAACGGAAGAATGGCCAGGGGATAAATTGCTTAGCATCTTTATCTACAAGAGCAGGATTTGGATCGAGGAACTTGCGCATATAATAACCGCTACGGCTTCCGTTCCAGTCTTCAATGGCACTAGCTCTTGTATCCAATCCTTTTGATACGATCTGTTTGCCATTATCAATCAGGTCATAAACACCTGTCTGAATCTGGCTTGCAGGATCTACATCACCTGAAGCAAGGTTACGTGGTTTCCAGTCTGCTCCATCATATAAAATAGAAGCATAGAACCTTGGATCCCTGTTTGCGTAAGGATTTGCTTTATTAGCAGGATTATCCCAATCAAAAGCTTTTCCATCCATCATTTCATAATCGTCAACCAACAAACCGATCGGTGTGTTACCAGCCCAGTTGTGGTATCCGTTAGGGCCATTGGCTCTACCTAATCTGTTACCATCGTTATCTCCTTCATCAGGAATGAAGTAACGAGCAAAGATCAGTTCCTGAGATGCTGAAGCGTCCATACCAGCAGCGGTGCTTCCACCACCCATTGAAATAGACATATAGTTCTGCCTACCTTCAGATGCCGATACAGGTGAGCTTAGGTTAAGTTTGTATCCACTTGACCCATTGATAATGTCCAACGCAGCATTTTTTGCAGCAGTCCAACGAGCTGTACGGTCTGCGTCTGAAGCGTTTACATATCCAAGGAGCTCAGGTTTTGCATACGCGTTAATTGTATTTGATTTACCCTTAGCATAAGTCATATCATGCAGCGGGCTTGCAGCATACAACAGCACACGTGATTTCAACGCCTGCGCTGCCAGTTTGGTTGCACGGCCTTTTGTCATTGATTTTCCATCCAACAATAAGGCTGCGCTGTCGCAGTCACTTACGATAGAAGCTACACACTCTGCATAAGTATTCCTGGCGACTGTGTAGTCTTCATTCAAACCATACAGCTTTTTAATTAAAGGAACGCCACCATAGTAGCGAACCAGCTGCTGGTAATAGTACGCACGGAGAAAATAGCTTTCACCCAGGATGCGTTCTTTCGTAGTTGGATTGTTTGAAAAAGAATTAGGAGATGTTAGGTTAACGATTGCCTGGTTTGCTCCCCTGATGTTGTTGTACATGTTCAACCATGCGTAGCTTTCATCTACCCAACCAAGGTTAGAAGGGCTCAAACTGGCTTCGTTAATGGTATTGATACCACGGCCCACGTGCGTAAATACTGATTCATCAGATAAAGATGCCAGCATTTGCTCCCTAAAGCCACCCACGTTTAAACCACTGTAAACACCTGTTACAAAAGTTTCTGCAAGAGCCGCATCACCCCATGTCTGGTCCGAGGAGATCTGATCGAGCGGCTGAAGATTCATAAAATCCTTCTTACACGACGTCAGAAAAACGGCGCCGGCGCATAAAGGAATGATAAATTTATTAATGATTTTTTTCATTGTTCTCTGTTTTAGAAAGTTACTCTGGCTCCGAAGTTTATGATCCTTGATTGAGGATAGTATTTACCATCCTGTGTAGTTGCTTCAGGATCCCATACTTTGATCTTATCAAAGAAGGTTGCCAGGTTAAGTCCGCTAGCATAGATTCTTAAATTGCCGATGCCAACTTTTTTACCAAGGGCTTCAGGAATGGTGTACCCCAATTCAACTGTTTTCAAGCGCATGTAATCATTCTTTCTTACGAAATAAGTGTTGTTCCATGCAGATCCGCCAGTGTAGAATTTATCCTGTCTGTTGGTAAGGCGTGGGTCAACTGAGCTTGGGTGATCAATTGTCCAGCGGTTATTGTATGCGAACTGAAGGAAGTTTCCGATATCACCAGACTCTGTACGTCCGATGTATTGCAGACCGCCAGTTGCGCCCTGGAACAGGATAGACAAATCAAAGTTTTTGTAAGAAAGGTTGATGTTGATACCACCAGTGAATCTTGGTGTATTTGTTTTATCATTTCTTACCTGGTCGTCAGCATTGATTTTACCATCGCCGTTTACGTCTTTGATTTTCATGTCACCAGGCAGCAGGCTACCAGTGATCGGGCTGTAATCGATCTTGTTGTTGTCGATATCTTTCTGGCTAACGAACACGCCATCATATTGATACATATTGAATGCACCATAAGGTTTTCCTGTTGCTTTCTGGTAATCAGGGATACCTGGTGTTTCGTTGTATTCGATCAGCTTGTTCTTAGCATATCCACCATTCACACTAACGTTGTAAACGAGGTCGCCCACTCTGCCGTTGTAACCAACTTTAAATTCCCAACCTCTGTTTTCCATTTTACCGAAGTTAACCGGAGGCAGGATACCTGTAATACCAGAGCTTTGAGGAATAGAGCCGCTCAGCTGCATCAACATGTTTGAACGCTTGTTGTAGAAGTAGTCAAACTCAAAGTTTACTTTTCCGTTTAACATTGTTCCTTCTAAACCAAGGTTAGAGTTATTTGCAACTTCCCATGTGTAGTTGGTGTTAGGAACTCTTGACTCATACAATGTTTTTGCAATTGTGTTGTCAACAATATAAGTTCCAAATGCCATAGTGCTTAAATACTGGTATTCAGCCAGGTTGCCGCCGATATAAGGCTCAGCACCCATCTGGCCCCATGAACCTCTTAATTTCAGGTTGTTGATGAAAGTGATGTTATCCCTGAAAAAGTTTTCCTCAGAAATTCTCCACGCAGCAGATACGCCAGGGAAGAAACCAAATCTATGATCTTCAGGGAACAGGTAAGAACCATCATAACGCCACAGGAACTCAGCGATGTATTTCTCTCTGAAGTTATATCCCACACGGCCCAAATAACTTAACCTTCCACGCTGATACAGGTTGTTGTTGCCAATGGTTTGTGACCTGGTTCCACCAACTGCCAGCTGATCAATTGCCGGAGAAATAAAATATCTGCGGTAAGCATTGAATCCATCAGCGTTCACTGTTTCTTTGGTTATACCAGCCAATAATGTAATAGCATGATCACCGATTTTCTTATCATAGTTAATCATTCCACTCAGGTTAACAGCAAGCTCTTGTCTTGTTGACTGACTAAGACTTGGATCAGCATTACCTTTTTGCTGGCCTTTAAGTACCGGGGTTGTTCCGTCAGATTCGAATGAACTACCATCCCAGTAATACAAAGTCCATGGTTTCTGCCAGTTCTTATTGTTTTGCCACGTCTTATCTACTGAAGCCACACCTGTAATTTTCAGGCCAGGAACACCTGGAATAGTCGCTTCAACTTTAGCATTTGACTGGAAGTAATCACGTTTATCATTGATATAACCAGTCTGGTTTGTGGTAATTACAGCAGGGTTTTGGCCATTTTCAATGTCCGGGCCTGGTAAGCCGTTAGGCCAGATGGCCACATCGGTAGGTTTACCACGCATGATCATCCTGAAGATGTCGTTAGCGCCACCACCATTCGGGAAATGACGGTATTCTTCACGACCAGTTATACCAATGCTGGTGCTGATATAATCGTTAATTTTTGCGTCTACATTCATGCGCAGGTCATATTGTTTATAACCTGTTGCCGAATTTTTGTAGTAACCATCCTGATCCTGGTAACCGATAGAAGCAAGGTATTTTACCCTGTCGCTACCACCGTTCACCTGCAGGTTTTGCCTGATTTGTGGTGCCCATGTTCTAAGTACTTCCTTGTACCAGTCTGTATTTGGGTATTTCAACGGATCAGAGCCATCAGCAAACTTTTTGATCGCATCCTGGGTAAACGGCGCGTCAATTTTAGTCTTTCCGTCGATTGTTGTGTAAGTATCTTTGGTTTTGAAAGCCTCAAAAGCAGCATCCCACTCAGCGGCAGGCGCTTTATCGTAAATCATCAATTCATTACGAATAATTGCATATTCTTCAGCATTCGCCATCTTTGGCGTTCTTGTTGGCTGAGCAAGGCCGTAGTTGAAATCGTATGAAATCTGCGGTTTACCTGATTTACCATGTTTAGTAGTTATCAGGATAACACCGTTACCAGCTCGTGAACCGTAGATCGCAGCGGCAGCATCTTTCAGCACTGAAACGCTTTCGATATCTGCAGGATTTAAACGATCAAGGCCACCAGCCCTGTTAGGTACTCCATCAATTACAATCAGGGCATCGCTGTTACCAAAAGAGTTGATACCACGGATTTTGATAGAAGAACCATCATAACCAGGCTCACCACCAGACTGAACAGCTGTAACGCCAGGCAATCTACCAGCCAATGAGTTTGACAGGTTAACCGTTGGGTTTTTCTCCAGCTCGGTACCTTTTACCGCAGCTACCGCACCAGATACTGTAATTTTTTTCTGGGTACCGTAACCTACAACCACAACATCTTCCAGTTTGGCTGCATCTGCAGAAAGTTGCAGGTCAACGGAAGTTTTTCCTTTTACAGATACTTCCTGTGTTTTGTAGCCAACATAGGTTACTACAAGCACTGCATTCTCATCTGCTGTAATAGCAAATTCCCCTTTTTCATCAGAGGTTACACCTTTGGTAGTTCCTTTAACTGTAACGCTAACGTTAGCTAACGGACCACCTTTGTCGTCGGTAATCTTTCCGGAGATCTTCTTATCTACCGGCGCATACATTTTCCGGGGCGCTTTCGCAAAAGACGTTTGCACTGTTCCCGTTACCAGTAAGACTGATAAGGAACAAGCTGCGCCTATCCGGAAAAATCGGAAGTAGCTTCTTTTCATAGCAATTAATAAAAGTTTTTGCATCCTGAATGCACTCAGGATACGTTATTGAAAAAACCTGCACATGGCAGTTAGTTTGGACTTTTACTGCATAGCACTTCCCTTCCATTATGCCTGACACACGTTGGCCAATGGGAAATACCAGAAATTCTTAACCAGAAATTTTCCTAGGAAAAAATCAAACTGAAGATTATGTAATCGTTTGCTTTTGTTTGCTGAAGTCTTCTCATAAAGTGGCAAAAATTGTTGTTGTTAAAAAGGGATAATTAGCACATCGTTTTACTCTTAAGTAAACCTTAAGTAGTCAACAAATATAAACGCTTCTTTAATATTCCGGATTAAAAATTTTGACTCATTTTTTACACATGTCAACTGCTTTCCGGTTCGTATGTTTCGTAAAAGGTATTACAAGCAACTTTGCAATATTTTGCATAACAATCGTTTATAATATCTGTTCCCTGAAAGCTGTCTTTCCTTCAGCGTTTCCGAATACAGTACGGTTAGTACGAAAACCAAATATACCTTAAAGAAGCATAAATAATTGTTTTCTCAACAATTAAAAATAGATTAATGACTTTTTTCAAGCCTGGCAAGGGTTTCAGCGTTTCTAGCAGTTGATATAAATCAAAAAAACCTATGCCGTAACCAGCATAGGTTTTTATCTTCAAAACACTTTTACTTTTTATCTATTCGTAGCCCGGGTTTTGAACCAACTGGCTGTTTTTATTTACCTCATCCCTGCTTATAGGCAGGAAGTACAACTTATCAAGCCATTTGCGGTTTTCTACGCCAGGGTCAATTTCCTGTACATTGTATTCGTAAGTGTAATCATCCTTACTATACTTGTACGTTTTGACGGTCCGGCCCGGCTTCAGGATACCATTGATCTTGATGATACGGACTTTCTGCCCCAGTGTAGTAGGAGCAATCATCCATCTTCTGGCATCATAAAAACGCTGTTCTTCAAAAAGCATTTCAACGTTTCTTTCATTACGGTACCTTGCTACCAAAGCATCGCCGGTTTCTGTTATTGCGGGCATACCTGCACGGAAGCGAATTTTATTCAGCCAGCCACGCGCTTCATCTTCCTGGTTAAGGGCAATAGAAGCTTCAATGTAGTTGAATACAACTTCAGTAAATCTAATTTGTGGAGATGGAATTTGCTGACGAGTAACCTGATCCATAATTGAAGGATCGGGATCCATGAATTTTTTGATAGCATAACCCGTACGTGTACCGTTCCAGTTTTCGATGGAACTATTTCTCGTGTCCAGACCAAAATAAGTGGTGGTATTACCAGCGGTACCAACCTGGTATGTTCCAAACTGAATCTCATTGTAAGGATCGATACCAGAGCCGTCTGGCGTACGTGGCTTCCAAGGAGAACCATCGTACATAATTGATGCATACAAACGCGGATCCCTGTTATCGTAAGGAGCAGCTTTGTTTTCAGGCTTGTCCCAATCGAACTTTGTGCCATCCATCATTTCGTAGTCATCCACCAGGTTTTGTGTAGGCTCGCTGGATGTCCATCCGTGGTAACCGTTTGTACAGTTATTGCGTGGGTACCATGCGCCCCATTCGTCTTTGGCGTTTAAATAGGCGCGCATAAAAATGCCTTCTCTTTCACCTCCATTGCGAGACAGGTAAGCATTGGTGTAATAAGTAATGGCCTGCTCTTTTGAAACAGGAGCTGTAAGATCCAGCATATACCCAAACTCATTCAATTGAATAACGGCTAACGCAGCAGCCTGCGCTTTTTGCCAGCGCTCAGTGCGTGAGCCTCCGGTACCTGCTACATAACCCAGCAGTTCCGGATTTTTGAATGACTTAAGGTAGTCTGGCGCTTTTATATTTACTGTTGGGATATCGTGTAAATCACTTGCTGCATACAATAACACGCGGGCTTTTAAAGCCATTGCTGCTTCTTTTGTAGCCCGGCCCGCTGCCAGAGATTTACCGTTAAGTAACAATGAAGCGCTGTCCAGTTCGCTCACAACAAAGTCTACGCAATCTTTGTAAGAACTTCTGGGAATGGTGAAATCTGCGCTGGTTAATGTGTAAGGATCTTTGATCAGCGGAATACCACCATAATAACGCAACATCTGGTTATAAAAATAGCCACGCATAAAATGGGTTTCACCCTGTAAACGTTCTATAGTAGGCTTATCAAACGTTGCACCTGCTAAATTCTGCAAAGCAATATTGGCGGCCCTGATTCTTAAGTACATTTCGCCCCACTCGTATGTGTTGTTAACCCATCCAAGGTTTGAGGGGCTTACGTTGGCTTCCATAATATCCATCTTACCGAAATTGTATAGCGCATTATCAGAAATGCAATCCATACTTTCCTGGTTCAACAGGCCATCATGCAACCCATTATACAGGTCTGTAACAAATGCTTCGGCAAGGCCCGCATCTGTCCACACTGCACTGGCATCTACTTTATCCAATGGTTGAGTGTTTAAGAAATCTTGTTTACAAGAAGCAATCAGCACCCCCATGGATAGTAGCATCGATATATTCTTAATTACTTTTTTCATGATCTTTCAATTTTAGAAGGTTACTGTTGCGCCCACATTAATAATTCTTGATTGCGGATAGTACTGAAGGCTACTATTTACAGATTCCGGATCAAAGATCTTCTGCTTGGTAAAGGTGGCCAGATTAAAGCCATTTGCATATAAGCGAAGATTGTTGATACCGACCTTCTTGCCGAGTCTTTGTGGAAGATTATAACCTATCTCTACGTTCCTTAGGCGGATATAGTTAGTGCTAAACAACCAGTAGTCGTTACCACTTGAAAAATACTGATTGTTCCTGTCTACAGTACGAGGGGCTTTTGTGCTGAGGTTATCAACTGTCCATCTGTTATCATAACTCCATTGCAGGAAGTTACCAATAGTACCAGATTCTGTCTGAAGGAACACAGCACCACCGGCTGCACCAACGAATAAAACAGCCAGGTCAAAATTCTTATACTGTACACCAAAGTTCAAACCACCCTGAAATGTAGGCTGAGTAGTTCTGTTATCACGTACCCTGTCATCACCATTCAACTTACCATCATGGTTGTAATCTACATAACGCATATCGCCTGGACGCAAAGTGCTTGCACCAACACCGCTGTAATCAACTGTATTGGCATCTACATCTTTTTGTGTAGAGAAGATACCATCGTATTTGTAGTAAAGGCTAGTGTTCATTGGGTGGCCTGTAGATTTCTGCCAGTCAGGAGCGCCAGGAGTTTCATCCCAGAAAACGATCTTGTTTTGGGCATAGCCGCCATTAACGCTCACATTGTATCTCCAGTCTTTTCCAACGTTTCCAACCCAGCCAACTTTAAACTCCCAACCCTTGTTGTCTACCTTACCAATATTTTCCGCAGGCAATGTCATCCCCGTAGACCTTGGTATGGATGCGTTTCTTTGCCAAAGGATGTTAGAGCGGTGGTTCTGGAAAACATCAAATTCAAAACTAAGCCTGCCATTGATTGCAGAACCTTCCAAACCCAGGTCGTAGTTGTTGGCCACCTCCCATGTAATGTTTGTGTTAGGCACACCGTTTTCCTTTAATGTTTGAGCAATCTGCCCACCGATAGGATAAGAATCGTAGACGTCTGTAGCAATGTAGTCATACTCTCTCAAAACATTATTGAAGTAAACCTGGTCGTTACCCAGCTGTCCCCATGAACCTCTCAGTTTTAAAGAGTTTATGAAAGGAACGCCGCGTTTGAAAAAGTTTTCTTCAGAAATTCTCCAACCGGCCATCAAACCGGGGAAGAAACCAAAGCGTTTGTCTTGCGGGAACATGTATGAACCATCATAACGCCATAAGAACTCGGCGATATACTTTTCTTTGTAGTTATATCCAACACGGCCAAAGTAGTTTAAGCGTGCACGTTCCCATGCGCTACCATTCGCATCTTTTTCCGCACTGCTACCAGCAAACAACTGATCATTCAGCGTAGAGATAAAATACTTTCTTGAGCCGTTAAAACTATTGTTGTTTGATTGTTCTTTTGTAACACCGGCCAGAATGTTGAAAGTATGATTGCCAAATGTGTGATCGTAAGATAAAATACCTTCCAGCATTGAGTTCAGCTGATCTTGTGTATACTGATTTAAGGTAGGCTTATCCGGGCCACGTTTAACTTTTTGCAGCTGAGGCGTTTTTCCATCAGCTTCGTACGTTGTATAATCCCAGCTGTAAACATACCATGGTGTTTGCCATGTTTTACCTTCCTGGATGTATTTATCCAATGAAACGTTACCCGTGAATTTCAAACCCTCAACCCATGGAATGTTAACCACTACGCGTCCGTTACTTTGATAATAGTACCTGGTGTCTTTGTCATAACCAGTCTGGTTGGTGGTAATAACAACAGGTTGTTCACCATTTTCAATATCCGGGCCTGGCAATCCATTAGGCCAATAAGCCGGCTTGTAAGGGTAACCGCGCATTAACATTCTAAAGATAGAACCAGCAGACTTGGTAGGAAAGAACCTGTTTTCCTGCCTTGCTACTATGCCAAGTGATGCGTTGATATATTTATTAACCTTGGCATCCAGGTTAAGGCGCATGTCATATTGCTTGTAACCGGTTGCCGAATTTTTATAGTAAGCATCCTGATTTTGATACCCTAAAGAAGCCAGGTACTTCACGTTCTCTGTACCTCCGGATATTTGCAGGTTTTGCCTGTTCTGAGGCGCCCAGTTTTGCAGGGCATCATGAAACCAATCGGTATTTGGATGGCCCCATGGGTCTGAACCATCTGCAAATTTTTTAAAGTCGTCCGGTGTAAATGTTGATTTTGTAATGGCTCCATTAGATGGGTTTACAAACGTTCCGGTTTCTTTAAAAGATTTTGCAGCAGCATCCCAATATTGTGATGGTAAATTGTACAAATCAATTTCATTTACCATCGTTGCATATTCCGTAGAGTTTGCAAGTTTGGGAACAACTGTTGGCTGAGCCCAGCCCTGGTTAAAGCTGTAAGACAATTCAGGCTTTCCTGTTTTACCGTGCTTTGTAGTAACAAGGATTACCCCGTTGGCCGCACGCGCACCATAGATGGCTGCTGATGCATCTTTTAACACTGACAAACTTTCGATGTCAGCAGGATTCAAACGATCAAGGCCACCAGCACGTGCAGGCACACCATCAATAACTATCAAGGCATCGTTGTTACCCAGCGTATTCGATCCGCGAATACGGATGGTAGAGCCATCATAGCCAGGTTCGCCGCTGGAGTTCATAGCTACAACGCCGGGCATGCGTCCGGCAAGCCCATTTGACAGGTTTACAGCTGGAGATTTTTGCAGTTCCGTGCCTTTAACAGAAGCAACTGATCCCGTTACTGTAATTTTCTTTTGGGTGCCATATCCCACTACAACCACATCTTCCAGCTTCCTGGTGTCTGGTTGCATTTTAATATTGAAGTCTGTTCCTGAAGCACTTATTTCTTGTGAAGCAAAGCCAATGTAGTTAATGATTAATACACTTTTTTCACTTGGAACAGTAATGGTAAAAGCACCGTTCTCGTCTGTGGTAACTCCCTTGCCTCCCTTTACCATAACGGTTACGCCCGCTAGAGCGGCGCCTTTTTCATCAGTGATTTTGCCTGTGATTTTTTTCTCATCACGCTTGTAAATTTTCTTGGGGTCACGTCCGGATGAAGTTGCCGGTAGTGACGCTATCGCTAGAAGGGTAAAAGAACAAATGACTCCCATGCGATAAAATCGAAAGTGCATTTTCTTCATATGTGCAGATAATTTAAATAATGAGGTTAAGTAATCGTTTACAGAAGAATGCGTTAGGAATCGTTGTAGATGGTTTTTTTCATTTTGTTAGTTTTAGTATGATTGTATAGGAAAGGGCAATACAATATCCATTGCTATTCTATGAGATATAACAACTTTAGTTTTTTAGGTAATTCTGTATTTATTTGATCTTTCTTGTGCAGCGAATAAGCAATCGTTTACCTGAATTTTTAGTCTTTAGTCATATGCATGTTTATTGGCAGTTCGTTTTCTAAAAATATGTTAATACTTAAAGAGAATTGTCATTCAAACCATTAATTAATAATTAAAAAGCCCTGATGAAATCAGGGCTTTTTAATGCTCATATATACAAGTAATTATAACCCAAATACTTCATGTAATTCAGGTATTTCAATATGTTTTAACCCCTTCTTGTAAAGCCTGCGCTGAAACTCCTGCTGCACATCATACTCACCATGCACAAGGAACAAAGTCTTTATAGCCGCAAGATTCTGACAAGCCAGGAACTGTGAAAGATCATCATAATCTCCATGCGCACTCATGCTGCGCATAACACCTACTTCGGCCACAACGTCGTAGTAGTCGCCAAAAATGCGAACCTGTTTAGCACCATTCATAAGCCTGCCTCCCAATGAACCGGGCTCGCAGTAGCCCACTATTAAAATGGTATTGCGTTTATCTCCTATGTTATTCAGAATATGGTGTTTGATTCTTCCCGCATCAGCCATACCGCTGGCCGAAATGATAATGCAGGGGCCATGATATTCATTGATCAATTTACTCTCATCTACACTTTTTGTAAAACGGAGCCCTTCAAAATCAAATGGGTCATCGTCTATTTGTAATAACTTCTTAATGCGGTTATTAAAGTTTTCCGGATGGCTTTTTACTACAGCAGTAGCTTCCCGGCTTAGCGGGCTATCCACATAAACAGGAATTTTAGGCAGCCTGTTTTCTATGCTTAGCTGGTTAAGAAAATACAACAGTTCCTGCGTGCGACCTACGCTAAACGCAGGTATGATCAACTTACCTTTTCTCTCCACACAGGTTTTTTGAATCCAGTCAAAAAGCATATCAGGCGTATTGAAAACATCTTCATGCAGACTGCTGCCGTATGTGCTTTCCAGTATAATATAATCAGCTTGTGGAAACACATCAGGCGAACGAAGGATAATGTCGCGATAGCGCCCTACATCCCCGCTAAACGTCAAATGTGTTGTAGCGCCATCCTCCGTTATTTTCAAGTGCACGGCAGCGCTGCCAATGATATGCCCTGCATCAGTAAACAATACTTCCAGCCCCGGCTCTATCGTAACCCACTTTCCATATGGCACCGTTTCAAATAACGGCAACGCATCCTGTGCGTTTTCTAACGTATATAATGGTTCAATTGGCGGCTTACCCTGCTTCGCCCTTTTCTTGTTGATGAATTTGATATCATCGCGTTGTATTTCGGCTGAATCTTCCAACAATATTTCAGCAAGATCCATTGTTGCAGGCGTGCAAAATATCCTTCCTTTAAAACCTTCCTTTACAAGCTTGGGAATTAAACCTGAATGATCGATGTGTGCATGCGAGAGCAAAAGATAATCCACTTCCTGTGCTTCAAAACCAAAAGTTGCATTTAGAATATCTGTCTCCTGCCCCATCCCCTGAAACATACCACAATCCAGCAGTATTTGCGTTCCCTTTTTCAATGTAAGTAAATGCTTGGATCCTGTAACCATGCGTGTAGCTCCGTGAAAAGCAATCTTCATAAAAACAAATTTTATTTATTACTACAACTTTTTGCAGTGAGACAAGTTAGTACAACACCACAATATAAACAGTTAAAACATTTTTCTTGGTGGCAAGGTGGTTTTGTACTGCATCGGTAGCGCTGCGTCACCATAGAAACAAAAAATATTTTCAGCTGTTCAAGCTAACTAAACAGGCTTGAGACGCAAAGTGCAAACCATTGATGTAATTGGCATTCGCGAACCCTAGTTTAACATTAAAATATAAGGGCTAATAGATTACCGGCTAAAAATATCTCGTTGTAATTACGCGCTTTTTTTGTAACTTCTCATAACTAAAACCTTGTCGTATGAATAACGCAATCATTTCGAGGATTGCCATCATTGGCTTCGGTATAGTCCTCGCCACCTTCGGCATTAAGCATTTCCTGGATCCGGAAAATTTAGCTATCATGGTTCCCAGTTTTATTCCCGGGGGAAAAATCTGGGTGTATATAGTGGGCTCAGCTTTTATACTTGCAGCCATAGCTTTTATCATTAACAGAAAGGTAAGGCTTGCAGGTTATTTACTCGCACTCATGCTGATCATCTTTGTTATCACCATTCACCTGCGAGGATACATGGATGCGGGCGATAAAGAATTGCAAGCGATTTCATTTGTAAATATGCTTAAGGACCTGGCATTGGCCTGCGCGGCTTTGGTTATTGGCAGCACTTACGAGAATTCGCAAACAATTGCAAGAGATTAGTTCAACAATAAACAACCATTCGTACCAGGCGCTGATAAGCCACATTCAGGAAGAAACATTTTGTTGAATGACAAACATAGCCTAAAGGTTTTGAGAAGGCCTTAAGGCTACTGGCAATGCTTTTTCGCAGCTAAGCGCAAGGCACATCCAGCGGACGTTAATCATTACAGCATGAAATAGAGCCGTTTCATTTGAACACGGGATATTAGGGGTAATTTTTAGGATCTAAAGCAGTAGGTGACCAGTCTTTTAAAAAGTCCATCACTTTGTCTTTGCTGTAATAATTATTTTGTTCAAGATAAGATGAATTTTGTGTGTGTAGGCGTTTACCTTCCGCATCAAGAATAATAAATACCGGGAAGCCGAATCTTTGCGGAAAGCCATATTGCGCAAAAACTGCGTCATTTTTATTTTCCTTGCTATAGTTAAGATGATAAACGATGTAGTTGGCCTGTACAAGCGAATCCACTTGCCGGTCGGCTGTCGCTATCCTGTTAAACCTGTAACACCATGTGCACCAGTTGCCACCAGCCATAACCAGCACATGCTTCTTTTCCGCCTTTGCTTTGGCAACTGCTTCTGCAATATCTTTTGCGGCGTTTGCTTCCGGATGATAGATCAATGAATCGTTACCAAACGATCTGAAAAAGGAACCACATAACAGGAAAATAACCAGACAGAAGGAACGAAAAATTGAAACCCGCATTGACTTGTTAGACATAAGTAATTGTATAATTTGTGTGGAAACCTTTTGGCTATGAGGCAAATGTAAGACAAGTAAGATAGCTATAGCTAAAACATTTAAATGCAGCCCAGCGGTGAAACGGTAGACTGTTTAAAGCTCATTCAATAGCTCTCAAGCCTATTGCTTATCTATTTCCACTATACAGGAAACAGCACTCTTATCACCTGCATTGGTTTTAAATGACATGGTACCTTGTGAAGTGTTGGAAAAAGTAATGCCACTTACCGACTGCCGTTTGATGGCATTGCTCACAGCTTGCTCAAAGCCGGAACTTTTATTGCTGTTTACGGCACTATTCAGTTGAAAGACGTTTAATGAATCTTTGCTTACTACTACCGCGATATAGTCTTTGGTGCCGATGCTATCCGCCATCATGCTCATTCCTCTTGGAAAAAGCCGATAGCCTGTTATACCACAATATGGCGAAAACTTTGTTTTTGTAGGATCCTGCCTGCTCGGATAAGGAAACAACACATAACTGCTTCCGTCAGTTTCTTTACCCAGCACATACACATAACACTCAGCCGAATTTTTTACTTCCATTTTAAACTGTGTGCCTTTGGTAATAGCTTGTTTCGTCTGAAACACATTGCCACTTTTAAGTTGCAAAGGAATATATGCTTTTGTTTTTCCTTCAACAAGCCCGATACTTATATCCAGGTCACGCGATGCAGCAAGCCCTTCCTTGGGCATGGGATTTACCCCGTAAGCCTCTCTCACAAAATGCTTAAAATCTTTATAGCGCACCCAGGCAAGGCCATTGTTGCCCCAATTGGGCCCCCAACTGTTCATGATCTGGAAAGCGCCTCCTTCTTTACGGTCATCATAACCTATAACGCATATAGCATGGCCGCCAAACCCGATTTGATTATAGTCATCATCATTGGGATGCCACACATCCTGCCCCATCATGCCTTGCATAAAGCTGCCACCTACCATCATTCCAATTACTACGGGCACATCGTGGGCCAGGTGTTCTTTAATGGCACGAAGGTCAAGGGCATTGATCTTATCGCCATCGGTTAGCCTTGTAAACCCAAGCATTTTAAAAGAAGATGCCTCTTGTTTCAATTGTTGGCTGGGCTGGCGCTCACAATCATTTTCATCATAAGGGAAAGCATTAAAAGGAACGGCGCCGATCTTCGTCATGTTTTCCATTGCGCGGATAATATAGCTCCCCTGACAGCCATCAAGGCCAATTTGATTGTACAGAAAGGATGGGCTAAAAGCCACTGAATTCGGATCCTGCCCCGTGCGTTCAGCCTCAAGAATCGATCTTGCACCATACGCACTGCTCCAGGCCACGCAACTACCCTGATGGCCCTGATCCAATCTGTTAGGTGCAAACTTTGCGAGCGACACAGCTTCCGGCAAATTATTTTTACTATCGTCCAGCGCCTCATAAATGGGTGCCTTCTCAAATTGTTTGGGGTCTAAATTGCCACCGGTACTAAATGCCGCAGCGGCCTGCTGCTGAAGGCCGGCCATGTTGCAGCCTCCTTTAAAATAAAAGAAGCCACCCACAACCAACACCAGCACAAGCAGTATAGGTTTACGTATCAACAAGCCAAGAACAAGTGGCAGTAATTGAAATAGCCCACCACCGCCTCCGCCACCGCGGCCGCCGCCTCCACCAGTATTCTCACCACTATTGTCATACTGATCATCCGGATCGTCAACCATTCTTATTGGCATAAGTAGAAGTTTAGCTAGTGTAAAATAAAGATTTGTGGAGGAATTGACAAGAGCGATCAGCTTTTAGCTATTAGCTTTCAGCTACTTTGCGATCATTCAAAATATTTTTCAATATTCACCAGGACTGAATTAAAATTCAAACTTTTAAATCTGGCTGATTAATAGATTAAACCTGCTACACAAAAAGCAAATCAGACATCTTAAAATCAGAAATCTTAAAATCAGAAATCAAACATCATTCCTACCGCTTTACAGATGACTGCCTGAAAATAGGAACTGGTTTAAGTATCACTTTTTGCAATTTGGCTTCCTTACCTGTTTTATTTTTGTTTGTATTGATCAACTCAAGCAGCAATCGAAAAGACTCTTTACCCATATTTACGGTCTGCTGGTCAATTGTGGAAAGGCTGGGCGTGATATGTTCTCCGAATAATTCATTCGCAAATCCTATAACTCCAAATTGCTCGGGGATCTTTATGTTCCGGTCTTTTAATTCCTTTATTGCTCCAAGTGCGGTAAAATCTTCTACGGCAAAAACGGCATCAGGTGGATGCGGAAGCCCCATCATGTGTTTAATAGCGGCCTTTCCAGCCTCAATAGAAACGTCGCCCGCATAAACAAGGTCAAAATCAACTTTAATGTTATGTGCCTGCAAAGCACCCATATAGCCTTTTAAACGGTCATTAAAGATCTTAATGTGCTGCGGGCCCGAAATATGCGCAATACGGCGGTAACCTTGTTCTATTAAATGCTCAGTGGCAAGGTAGCCGCCGCGATAGTCGTCAACCACAACTGAAGAAATTCCCAGGTCGTCATTTGCGCGGTCGAAAAAAACGATCGGGACTCCTCTTTGTTTTATATCGATAAAATGGGAATAATCCGAAGTTTCTTTGGCTATTGAAGCGAGAATGCCGTCTACACGAGCGGATAAAAATGTTTCCAGGCCTTTTACTTCAAAGTCCCTGGACTCATTTGTCTGATAGATCAATACATTATATCCGCTAATGTTTGCAAGGTTTTCAATGCCGTGCACAACCGAACCGAAGAAGTTGATTTCGGCACTTGGTATGATAACACCAATGGAGAACGACTTGCCCGATCGAAGGGATGATGCGATCTTATTGGGCTTATAATGCAAGCGTTCGGCAGCTTCAGCCACGCGATGCTTTGTTTCGTCGCTAATTGCGGGGTGATTGTTTAGAGCCCTGGATACGGTGGCTGCTGTTGTGTTTAGCTCTTTAGCTATGTCAGCAATGGTTACTTTATATGACAAGATTCAAGATTTATTCAAACTTATGGGATTGTACTAAAAATTTCATTAGGGGCGGCCTACTTTTTTACGATTGTTTACGTGCTTTTTACATTGGGTACGGCATCCTCTATATGTAATATTACGGAATTTAAAGGCAATTATAACAGGCAACAATTTGCAGCTTCTGCAATAGTCTCCCGCGATGCAAAACATCAACGCAAAATCACCCGCATTTATGTATGCTTTGAAACATTTTTTTAAGGTTTGAGATCAGCTATCCCGCGTTATGCCTCTCTACCAATGCATTAGGAAAGATCAATATTGCACATGCTTCAACAATATTTTACAGGCCGCCAGCCATCTAAACATTTGCAATAACCCTTCTTTTTTATTAATTTAGTAGAGCGTTCGATTGACTTAGCCATAGCCTCACAGTATTCCTTCCTAATGTTAAACAATAGCCTGGCCGTGCGCCGTTTTATTAAGTTAGTTTGCTAGTAAATATTCATAACCAGAAGGTTAAGGTTAAAGCGACTGAAGTACGCAATGCCTCCTTATTGCATTGAATACCTTTCATTAAACAATCCCCATCGGAAGCTACGAAAACACTTCAGCAGCCTGTAATTGCTATATCCACCAATCAATGATCACTTAAAATTTATCAATTCAAAAACAACAAAATGAAATTGCTTACAGGGCTGTTTCCGCAAGAAAAAGCTCAGCCCGGCTATCCGATCCCTTCTGTTACACAGTTGCCAGGGCATTATAAAATCGCAACCAACTGTACAACAGTAAGACAAAGAGACTTCCTGCGGGTATGTTCAATGGGTTTTATTTTTCTTATTATTTCATTCGTCATAACGGAAAAGGTACATGCACAAACCGGCCAAACGTTTACTGTAAACACACTGGGAGATGCCGGAGACCCGGATGGCAACGACTTTAGTGACGGACACTGTGATGCTGACCCCAAAACGCCTGGAGATCAATGCACATTTCGTGCAGCCATACAAAATCACAATGCTAACCGCAACCTGGATCATAATACCATCGTTTTCGCCATACCTGATGCTCCGGGCACCGGCAGTATCGTTATCATGGTTGGCGCGTCAGGAAATGGCGCTCTGCCTAACGTGTTAGGTTCAGTTACCATCGTAGGACTTAACACTGTTGGCCCATCCCGCCGAATTGAAATAAACGGCAGCCAGGCAGGTGCGGGCGCTATGGGACTACAATTGCTTGGCGGCAACACAGATATTTCGTTTTTCATCATTAACAACTTTGCCAGCAACGGCATTTATATATCCGGCACACCAATTGGCGATGGCGGCCACAATATTCATCACAATTTTATTGGAACGGACAGCACCGGCACAGTAGCGGCAGGAAATGGTGGTGATGGTATATTCATAGACAACACGCCCAATAATATTATTGGAGGTTCAGGAGTGCTGGATGGCAACGTTATCTGTAGCAATGGAGGTTATGGCATTCGCATTTCCGGGACGGATTCTACGGCAATAGGACTGCCGAACCGAGCTACCGGCAACATTCTTTACGGCAATAAAATAGGACAGAATTATTCAGAAAACAACTTCCTGCCAAACGCGCAGGGTGGTATACAAAACAACAATGCTCCGCAGAATAACATTGGAGGGACGGGTAACAACCAGGGAAATAAAATTGTGGGCCAAAACAATGGCATTACCGTGCAAGGCAGCCTTTCAAAAGGTGTAAGCGTGCAAGGGAACTATGTTGGCCGTGATGGAACGACGGCTAAATTCCTCGCGGGTATTTTTGCACGAAGTGGAGAACTTCTAACCGTGACGGGAAATGTTATCACAAATATAGGGGACGTTGGAATGGATATTTTTCTTGATGCCAACAGTACATACAACGTCAAAAAAAACGAGATAACGGGTGATGTAAAAGTGGGAACGAAGTTTACTTTCGGAACGGGCCGCACCATAACGGTCAACTACCAGGACAATATGCACTTTAAAAACTCGACGGGGCTGATGATTGACGAGTCAATTAACAGCACCATCAACTGGTTGATCACTGGCGACACGGCTCTAAACGGGCAAAACGGCGGCAACATTAAGTTTCGTTCGGCCGGTACAAAGCAGTTGAGCAACAACGAATGGAAACTAAATGCAGGCGTTGGCTGTAACTACGCGGTCGATTTTGCACCAGGCGTAAAGGCAAGCATTCTTGTGAACGGCGATCTTTATCTTCAAAATGGAGCCGAAGGCATGAAAGGTGACATCCGTTTGGATGCCCAGGCTGAGGTGGAGTTTACGTTGGGCAAAATTATTGGAAGCAGTAACGGCAAGGACGGCCTTTCAATGGCAATTGCGGCTTCCGCGGGCGCAAAGGGCGACATTAAAATTGGCGGAGGAAGTGACCTTTCTTTGAATGCAGCTGCAGCATTGCGCATGGTTGGCGAAAAAAGCAACTTTGACGTGGTGCGCGTTGAAATTGACCGCATTAACGCCAGTAGAAATAAAGGCCTTGATTTTACCTTTTATTTTTTAAACATTAATATTAAGCATAGTGTCCTGAATAGTACAATAACTGACAATGCGGGCGCAGCAATCGTCCTTGACGGAGTTACAGATGCGACTATTGATAGCGATACCATTAAAAATAATGGCAACGGCATCGTTCTTATGGATGCTTCCACCGGAACCATCACCAATAATATCATTAGCGGAAACAAAAATGGTGTGGTGCTTGCCGGCACGGGCACAGGGACTGCACTCACCTCTAACGCTATTTTTAATAATACGGCACTGGGCATTGACCTTGGCAATGATGGCGTTACCGTCAACGATAATGGAGATGCAGATACCGGGCCCAATAACCTGCAAAATTTCCCGGTGCTCTCGACTGTTAATTCCAGCGGCGGAAGCACTTCAATTGCAGGCACGTTAAACAGCACCGCGAACGCAACCTTTAGCATTCAGTTTTTCACCAACGATCATTGCAGCCCGTCAAGTTTTGGTGAGGGGCAAACCTTGATAGGTTCAAAACAGGTAACAACCGACGGAAATGGCAATGCAACATTCGTAGCAATGATTGACGGAGTGACCCTTGCAAACGGCGCTTCAGTAACGGCTACCGCAACAGATGTCAACAATAATACGAGCGAATTTAGCAAATGCATCCAGGCAGAAGGAACTGCTGAAAGTGCGGATCTTGAGTTGACCAAAAAGGCAGACAAATCTCAAATTACCATTGGTGGAACCGTTACTTTTACCGTTACCTTAAGTAACAAGGGGCCTGCTAACGGAACAGGAATTGTTGTAACGGATAAAATTCCGGCTGGCATTACCGTTACCGATGTAACTACCTCAACCGGCAGCTACGATAAAAATACGGGAATATGGACAGTTGGCTCAGTTGTGAGCGGAGGCCAGGCAACAATGACCATTACAGGAACAACAACACAAACGGGCAACATTACTAATACAGCAGAAGTGACTGTTGCCGGCCAGCCAGATCCTGACTCATCGCCAAACAATCACAATCCGAATGAAGATGACCAGGCATCTGTAACCATACAGGTAACACCACAACAAGGTGCAGAGGCTGATCTGGAAATCACCAAGACCGCCAACCGAACACAGGTGGGTGTGGGTGACCAGGTTATTTTTACCATTTCACTATTCAACAGAGGCCCATCTAACGCCTTCAACATCCAGGTACGTGACTTACTTCCTTCTGCAATAACCTTAACGAACGTAAAAGTATCAGCCGGCACATATAATGCAACTACCGGGATATGGAAGCTGAATCAGCTTTTCAGAGGAGCGCATGCTGTTGCAACCTTTACCGGCAATACAAATACCGCAGGCATTTTTGAAAACACAGCTGAAGTTGTTGCGAGCGATCAGCAGGACACTGACTCTTCGCCAGGAAATAATAATCCTAAAGAGGACGATCAGGCAACAGTTGTAATCAGGTCGTTGCTTACCAAGCCTGCGGACCTTGAACTTACCAAACAGGTAGATAAGGCTATTGTAGTAACTGGCGATGATGTAAACTTTATCGTTACCTTATCCAACAAAGGGCCAGAGATGGCAACGGGTATAACCGTAAGAGACCTTGCATCAAAAGGATTGGTGTTTAATAAAGTAACGCCATCTGCGGGCAGTTTCGATATCACAACAGGCGCATGGACAGTCAGTCAACTTGCAACCGGCTCCAGTGAAACACTTATGATCAATGCCACTACAATGATAGCAGGCACACTAACAAATACTGCCGAAGTAACTGCAAGCGATCAGCCCGATCCTGATTCCTCTCCGGACAATGGCATTGCTACAGAAGACGATCAGGCTTCAGTAAATGTAAAATCACTGCAAACAGCGCTGGCTGATCTCGAACTCAGTCTTAGCGCTAGTACTTTACAAGCAGCACCTGGCGACCAGGTGGTTATTAAAGGCGTATTGTTTAACCGCGGACCTGCTGAAGCTACCAATATCATATTGCAAGATGTGGCTCCCGCTGGCTTAACTTTCAATACGGTTAAAATTTCTGCAGGAACATATAATGCTAGCAATGGTACATGGAAAGTGACTCGTTTGTTTAAAGGCGCACACGCATATATTACCATAACCGCAACAGTTACCCAAACCGGCAATATTACCAATACAGCTGAGATAATACTTACAGACCAGTCTGATCCTGATTCCTATCCAAACAATCATAATCCATCAGAAGATGATCAGGCTTCTATAACCATTCAGAGCAGTGCGGCTATTGCAAGGAAAGCATTCGGCAATGAACTGCGTTCCCAGTCGGATAATTCTGTTTACAGCAATAGGAAGAATAGCCAGGTAACATTAGCGGCTTATCCCAATCCGGTTAATGCCTCAACAACTGTTCATTTTTATTTACCCGGCCAAAGCCATGTGCATATGGCTGTTGTGAATGCTGCAACCGGCAAAATAGTAGCTACTATTATTTCAAACCAGGTTATGCCAGCAGGCGATCACAGCGTTCGTTGGCAAACACCTTATCTCGCTTCGGGTGTGTATATTCTTCAGTTAAAAACAGATCATACAATTAAAACGATTAACCTTCTTTCAGATAACCGATAGATAAATAAAAGGCATAGGTATGGCGATGTACCTGTGCCTTTTTTATTGTGCAGTTTTACATCGATAGATCCTACTCTTCCGCGAAGCTTCCCACTTCATGAAACTGCATTAAGGAATTTGTTTAAGGCCATGTGTTACCACCTGTATAAACTGAATGTTCATTACTATAATTAAGCCTACCGGCAGTAAATGCATTTATCATATGGGTTTAGCATTGAGGTATTTTTTCATTACTTTGTATTTAAATTATACTGCGTTGCAACCAGACAAGCTTACACAGGAACCTTCCGCTACCGCGCTGAAATACCGGATACAATCCATAGATATTCTTAGAGGAATTATCATGATCATTATGGCGCTGGACCATGTAAGGGATTTCTTTCATATTCATGGAATGGATGGAGATCCAGCCGACCTTACAACCACCACGCCCCTATTATTTTTAACGAGATGGATCACGCATTTTTGTGCACCCACATTTGTATTTCTTTCTGGCGTATCGGCGTATCTGTCGGGTATAAGAAAGACTAAAGCTGAATTGCGGTCATTCCTGATAAAACGGGGTTTGTGGCTTATAGTTGTTGAATTTGCGATAGTAACATTTGGAATTACGTTTGATCCGTCCTATAACATCATCATTCTACAGGTTATTTGGGCCATCGGGCTAAGCATGGTTATCCTTGGCCTTTTTGTTGGCGCATCACCGGCCGTAATTCTGATAACGGGCGCTGTAATTTTCCTTGGCCATAACGCTTTCGACTATATACAGGTTCCCGACACAACTACTGCTGGTAAATTGTTTCATCTTTTAGTAGTAGGGCCACGGGGTGTTTTTCCTATCAGCGGTGGCAGAATATTTTTGGTTCTATACACGGCAATTCCATGGACCGGTGTTATGCTTCTTGGCTATTCCGCCGGAAGAATCTTTAACAAGGCAGTTGATGCAGCCAAACGCCAGCGCTTATTAACAACTATCGGACTGGCCTGCGTTGCCGCTTTTATCATTCTTAGGTTTATCAATGGATATGGAGATCCTGCGCCATGGTCAACACAAAAAAGCAGCATTATGACTTTTCTTTCTTTTTTGAACACTACCAAATATCCGCCGTCCATCATGTTTTCATTCATGACGATTGGCCCTTCCATTTTATTGCTTGCGTTCTTTGAACAACGCCGTAACAAGCTTACCGCTATTTTTACGGTGTATGGAAAAGTGCCTTTCTTTTATTATATCATACATTTTTACAGCATACATGTGCTCTGTATGATTTTTTTCTTTATAAACGGACACTCATTCAGCGAGGCAGTAGACCCCAAGTCTTTTGCCGTATTCAGGCCATTTCATTTTGGCTACGGGTTACCTGTGGTATATCTTATCTGGATTGGACTGGTTGTACTTTTATACAAACCATGTAAATGGTTTAGCAAATACAGGGCAACGCATACTCAATGGTGGTTAAGTTATTTATAACCGAATAAGCTTTTCAAACGCTAAGTACAGATAAAGAAAAAGCCGTGTAAAGAATGCTGCTTAAATAACTGCTTTTTACACGGCCTTTTTATTTTAAATGTAGTTGTACTAAAACTTGAACGCCACGCTACCAACCACGCTTCTTAACTTCTGCGGGTTCATTGTGCCGTAACCGATCCAGTATTCTTGGTTGGTAATGTTATCCATTTTGAGGCCAACGCGGAATTTAGGATGTTCATAAAACACGGTTGCATTTAACACTGTATATGCAGGCAATGTAAATTGCCCCATGCTTTTGCTGTTTACAACCAGGTTATCGCTGGCATAGTTACCGCCGAAGCCGAAACCTAAGCCTTGTAATTTACCGATAGAAAAACGATAGCTCGCCCAAAGATTCGCGGCATACGGAGACATTGAATATACCGGTCTTAAGCCTTGTACATCTTCATCAGCTTTATCCATTTTAGAATCATTATAAGAGAATCCTGCTACTACATTAAAGCCCTGGAAAGGATTGGCAATAACCTCTGCCTCAAAACCTTTGCTCAATTGTACACCATCCTGTATTAACGCATTCGGGAAAGTTCCGGGGCCAGTGTATGTTCTCACAACATCTTTTACTTTGATGTCGTAATAAGACAATGTACTTACCAGCCTTCCACCATATGCATTTAGCTTAACACCAGCTTCAATTTGATTCGCCTGTTCTGGCTTGAAAGTTTTTTGCTGATAGTCTACACCTGTTTTATTGGTAAAGCCATTTTGGTAATTAGCAAACAATGACAGCACATTTTTAACCGGCTGATAAATCAATCCGAATTTTGGAGAGAATGCCGTCTGATTATAACCGCCAGAATACTCGCCTGTTGTTCCATCATAATTCCCTTTATTATCAAAATAATCTACACGCACAGCAGCCATTGCTATTAACCTGTCTGTTACATTGATCACATCAGAAACGTAAGCGCTGTATGTATTTGAGATAAACCTTACAGGATACGTTCCATCAGGAGAACGATTGGCATAAGCAGAATCTAAATTGGTTTTATTGAAATCATAATAATTAGGAATAGTTCCATTCTTTTTAATGATATCAAAAGTATTGATGGAGTAAAATAACTGGTTGGAATTTTGCCTGAAGTAATCTAAACCTGCAAGAACACGGTTCTTTACACTTCCGATATTAAATTCACCATTAAAGTTTTGCTGTATTTCTGTTACCTGGATCATGCTGTTGGCCGTAGACTGGTCGCCGCGTGACAAATAATCACTTCCTTTTGCAGACGCATCTCCGGTAACTACCGAATTAGGCATCAGGAAGAAATAAGGAGAACGGCCATTAGAAAAACTATAGGTGCTGGTGAATACTGTTTGAGACGTCCACTTGTCAGACAACTTATAATTCATCTGGCCAAAGAAATTGTTGTTTCTTGAAGCCTGCGTAAGGTCGTTACCGAAATAAGAACGCTTATAATCCAAGCCCATTTTATCAGCACGGTTAGCAGTTAGCTGCGATACGGGATAATAAAAGAAAAATATTTGGTTACCTGTGTTTGTTCCGCTGAACAACTCTGCATCAAGCTGAAATGATAATTTGTCACTCACTTTGTAAGAGAGGCTTGGCGCTACAACAACTGATTTATTAAAGCCCGCATCCTGAAATGAACCTTCGTAGTTGTAAGCTGCATTTACCCGCAGCAATATTTTCTTCGCAGAATCAAGTGGCGTGTTAATATCAGCGCTTAACCGGTTAAAGCCGTAGGTTCCTGATGAGTAAGAAATTTCTCCGCCGAAGCGCTCGTAAGGTTTCTTTGTAACGCGATTGATTAAACCTCCATAAGAAGTTAACGTGCTTCCAAACAAAGTAGCAGACGGCCCCTTTATAACTTCAATCCTTTCAAGATTTGCTGCATCAATCCTGCTGCTTACATTTCCGGCAATACCATTTCGCAACTGGCTCTGCAACGTAAAACCACGTGAATTATAATAGCTTCCGCCATCTCCGCCACGGCCAGTAGCCTCCCACATCTTTTGCAGGCCGGGCGCATTTTTCATGGCATCATCAACCGAAAATACCATTTGTTGCTTCATCAGGTCTTTAGTTACCGTAGTGTACACTTGTGGATTCTCCAGGTTCTTTAAAGGCATTTTTGATACATAGTCGCTGCTGCCGTTGGTGAACTTATTGCGAACGCCGGTAACGGAAACATCTTGCAATTGTTTCTCTGATATTTTCAGTTGAATATTTATATGCACTGTTTTATTTGCTGCAACCACTACTTCCTGGTTCTGCGTTTCATAACCTATAAGTGAAACTTCTACGTTGTATGTACCCGGTTGAAGGTTGCGAAAGATAAACTGGCCATTTTCGTTTGTTTCCGCTGACTTGCGAAGTGTTTTAATAATAACGCTAACATCAGTGGCGGGCTTGGCATCTGTGGTTGTTACCACACCTCTTATTGCGCCAGTGTTTTCATCGGCTCCATCACCGTCGCCATCGGCCGGGTGGGCAATTGCTGTTGAGGACAAGACTAAACCAATACTTAAAAACAAAAAATTCAGGATTCTTCTACTCCAAAAATTCATCATACGTTTCAATTAGGCTGCAAAAGTGTGAGCCTTCATTCTGTATTGTTGACGCAATCAGGAAAAACCATTTACGCTAACGGGAAATTTAGATTTACATGATAATGACGTGAATACATTGATGTTGTCGTAAATAAAAAAGGTTCGTGAAATACGAACCATGGACTTCTTGAAAATTTGCAATCTATTTCATTACTCATTCCGCAAACTTTTCACCGGATTTGCAGATGCAGCCCGTAATGATTGAAAGCCAATTGTTGCCAACGCAATTAACAGCACGAGTAAACCGGCAGAAACAAAAATCCACCATTCGATATTTATGCGATAAGCAAAGCCTTGCAACCATTGGTTCATCGCTACCCATGCAATGGGGAACGCAATAACAGACGCAATGGCAACCAGTTTTAAAAAGTCTTTCGACAGCATTTCAACAATGCTTACAACACTTGCGCCAAGCACCTTTCTTATGCCAATTTCTTTCACTCGCTGAGCCGCGGTGAATGTGGCAAGCCCAAACAATCCAAGGCACGCAATCACAACCGCAAGCACGGTAAATATCAGCGCAATTTCTCCCTGTTTTTTCTCTGCATTGTATTGCTGAGCAAAGTTGGCATCCAGGAAATGGAATTGAGTGGCGTTTTCTTTATCAAACTGCTGAAACACTTTTGTTATGTAATCCAGCGCAGTAGCAGCCTTTCCTTTGGCAATCTTTACATATACGTTGTCTTCCTCAGAAGCCACTGGAGGCATCACCAAAACCATCGGCTCAACCTTATGCTGCAAAGAGTATGTGTGAAAATCCCTGATAACACCAACCACCATTCTTTCGGCAGTGGTGCCTTTATCATCAATCCTGAACTTCATCTTTTTGCCTACCGCATTCTTCCAACCTAATTGCCGCATCAAAGTTTCATTGATCAATGCAGCTCCATATTTATCAGTTGGAATGCCTGCTGAAAAATTCCTGCCTTGCAAAAGTTTTATATCCATTGTTGGCAGGTAATCAGCATCAATCATCAACTCTTCCGCCATTGTTGAATTAGTTGCAAAATCCCCTTTCTCTGTTTCAAAATTATAGCCCAGCCCACCGATATCGTTGTTCCCGATTGGATTGCCTGCTATGGCAGCACCTTCTATTACGGGATTCTCCATCAACTGCGCTTTTAAAGCGGCAGTTTGATTTCTCACATTACGGTTATCGATATGAAATGTAAGTACCTGCTGCTTGTTAAATCCAAGATCGGCTTTCGATGTATAATTTAATTGCCTGTAAATGATTACAGAGCCACAGATCATAACAACGGTAACAACAAATTGAAATACAACCAGCGACTTTCTGAATAATACGCTGGCAAACATATTTCCCATCTGCCCCTTAAGTGCTGGAATAGTTTTAAAGCGCGATAAAAACAACGATGGATACAATCCGCTTATAACGCCAATAATCAAAGAGAATACTGTTAGGATAGCCAATGTATTGATCATTCCAAATCGCCATATTGATAAACTCTTTCCAGTAAGTGTATTAAAGAAAGGCAATGTAACAGTAACCACTAATACGGCTGTACATGCTGCTAAAATTGTTACCAGTACTGATTCTACCATAAACATTGCTGCAAGGCTCGACCTTCCTGAACCTATTGCCTTGCGTGTTCCTACTTCGCGAATACGTGAGGATGAACGCGCTGTAGCAAGGTTCATGTAATTGATAATGGCAATGATCAGGATAAGCGCAGCAATTGCTATAAACATGTAAACGCGTCTTATGCTTCCGTTCGCGCTTACTTCATAAGCCAGGTTTGAATGCAGATGTATTGAGGTAAGCGGCTGCAGCTCTATTTTATAATCATCAATCCGCATCAGCTTCTGAATTGTTTCGGCGGCAAACGCAGGCATCTTGCTTTCTAAAGTTTTATAATCAGTCCCTTTTTTTAGCAACAGGTAAGTGTACAAATTAAAATTTTGCCAGCCAGCAGTATAATCCGGCGCAAGCGCCCGAATACCGCGGAAATGAAGATGAGAATTCTGAGGCACATCCTTAATGACACCTGTTACTTTGTTTGGGTCATTATTATCAAAATAGATGGTTTGATTTAAGGCGTTTTCAGCTTTCCCGAAAATGGTTTTGGCAAGGTCTTCCGTAATCACAATGGAGCCTGGTGAAGCAAGTGCCGTTTCTGCATTGCCATAAAGGAATGGAAAAGTGAATACACGGAAAATGTTTTTATCAGCGAAAAACATATCATCTACCTTGATTGTTTTATCGCCATATTTGATGATGCCGTTGCCTTCAGTTATGATGCGTGTAGCCTCTTCAATTTCTGGGAAGTGTTCTTTAAGCGCGGGTGCAAAAGGTGCAGATGTGGGCGCTTCATGCATTTCATTGCCCGCCCATCTTGCATGCTGAACAACCCGCACTATGCGATCAGCATTTTCATTAAACCGGTCATAACTGATTTCGTCGCCAACATACAACACAATTAACCAAAACGCAGCAAGACCAATGGCAAGCCCGGAAATATTAATAACGGTGTAGACTTTATGTCGTGACAGGTTTCTTACGGCCGTTTTAAAATAGCTTTTAAGCATATGTTGCCCAATTAAAAGTTGGAAGAGAAAGCGAATATTAAGTTACTGTTTTCCCAATAAAATGCCAGCATTTATTTAATTGATAATCAATGCATTTAATCGCAATATCAATTCACTGGTGTCCGCTTTTGATATACTTATGTCCGAATGTGAAGCAATGACCGGGTTGAAAGACAGCCGAAGATATTATCTTTCAGGTAGCAATCTGATGCTGCTCTCCTGCCTTATGATGTGATTTTTTTCAGCAAACACAATCTGCATACATGAAAAACATACAGCGCCACACACCAAACCGTTCTATGCCTGCCTGCACAATTATTCCGGTTCTTGGCTACACAGATATCCAGGCTGCAATTGAGTGGCTCACCAACACATTTGGCTTTAAAGAGCGTTGGCGGGTAGGTAACCATCGCGCGCAACTGATGCTTGATGAAGGCGCCATTGCTATTAGTGAACTTCCCGAAGAGTCTGAAGACCACTTACCCAAACCACAGACACAATCACTAATGGTGCGTATTGACGATGTGCATAAACATCATGATCACGTAGCAAGCCTTGGCGCAAGGATTATTTTACCGCCACACGATTATCCTTATGGCGAACGCCAATATACGACTGTTGATCTTGGCGGGCATATATGGACGTTCTCGCAAACAATTGCCGATGTTGCACCTGAAGACTGGGGTGGCGTTTCAGCAGGCTAGCTTAACATTCACAGATGTTAATAGTGGCACATACAATCTGAATAAATAAGGTTTGAAATCTGTATAAACTTTTATGCGAAGCAACTGTTTATAGAGACAATCAACAACCTGCGGTGATTTTAAAAACAGATGCCTATGCCAGCAAAAAAACTCAGGTACTCCCTCATCTTATTGTCTATTGTACTTATAAATGTGCTACCAGCAAAAGGACAGCGGGATTCGGCGAAAACAAAAAACAAGGTTCGATTTACAGGCATCCCTATTATCAGTTACAACTCATCATACGGCGTAATTTTCGGAGCAAATGGAATGGCATTCTTTAATCTTAATAAAAACGACACCATCTCTCCTGCAAGCCAGGCTGGTATCGGTTTAGGTTACACGCAAAACAAATCATTTTTTGGTTCAGCCTTTGCGCAATTATATTTTAAAGAAAATACATGGCGCACCACTGCAGCTTTTGGAACCGGCAATATCAATTTCCAATACTTTGAAGCGGCCAATGAAGCGGACGGTGGCGATTTTGTGGACTACAATACTGTAAACAGATTTTTGTTTTTAAAAGTACTTAGAAAAATCGTGGGTCATTTTTATGGAGGCGCATTTGTTAAGCTGCAACATTCAACCACGGATTTTAAAGTTGCCACGGACAGCTCACAAGATGTACACGCTAACGGTATTGGATTGACGTTGCTGTATGATACGCGCAAGAACATTTATTACCCCGATAAAGGAATACAGGCCAGCGTAAGTTTTTTAGCGAACCCATCATGGTTTGGATCCGACAGCATTTTTAATTCCATCAGGGCTTATGTCAACTGGTATAAACGGTTAAATGCGCACTCCATACTTGCAGCACGTGCTGCTGTTTTTAGTGGATTGGGCAACGTTCCTTTTTCAGGTCAACATGCAGTTGGTGGCAAAGATATACGAGGCTATACAAACGGCAAGTATCGCGGAGACCAGGTATATAGTGCGCAGGCCGAATATCGATGGAATTTTTATAAGAGATGGGGCGCTGTGGGCTTTGCCGGATTGGCGTTTACAGAAGTTCCTTACAGTGGGCTATTGCCTGGCGGCGGAATTGGTATCCGCTTTAAAGCAATTCCATCAAGAAATATCAACATCGGTATTGATGGCGCAGTTGGCAAGGGCGATAAAGGAATTTATTTCAGGATCAACGAAGCGTTCTAGAATAACAATTATTCATCGTTACCATAATTAGTTCTTATTAGAAAATGATGAACTTAGCTTTTGCACTACTATTAAGCATCGTTGCCACGCTCGCTTGTACTGTTTGCACTTTATTGAGCAATGTGCAAATACACGAACTAAATTCAGTAACGATTATTAAGCTATAACACGATCTAAGCGCCTTTCAAAAATGCTGGCCGCTTATTCAATCGCAGCCCGCACAGCCGGAACCACTTTCGTTGCAAACAGTTCAATTGAATGAAGCATTTTTTTATGGGCAATATTTCCCATTATTGTCTGAGCAAGAAAACGGGTATTTTTAAAGATTGCATACTGCCTTATAAGTTTTTCCGCAACCTCTTCTGCGCTGCCAACCAACAAAGAGCCAGCTGGAGAGCGCAAGTCTTCAAAATAATCTCTTGTTATGGGCGACCATCCTCTCTCCTTTCCCACGCGGTTCATCACATGTTCATACACCGGCCAGAATTCGTCTGAAGCCTGCTGGCTTGTATCGGCAATGTAAGTATGTTCGTTGATGCAAAGTTGCAATTGAGTGGGATCAAAACCGGCTCTTTTAGCAGAGGTCCTGTATAAATCAACCAATGGCGCAAAGCGTTCTGGCTCACCTCCAAGAATTGCGATGGTCACGGGCAAATTAAACGACCCCGCGCGAATAACAGAAGCCGGCGTTCCACCTACCGCGATCCAGATGGGCAAACGACCTTGATGCGGCCGCGGATAAACGCCTGCATTTTGCAAAGCCGCGCGATGCTTTCCCTGCCACGTTACATGTTCATTGTTGTTTATCTGCAACAACAATTCAAGCTTTTCTGAAAACAGGGAATTGTAATCTTCCAGATCAAATCCAAACAAAGGAAAAGATTCAATAAACGACCCGCGGCCAGCCATAATTTCTGCACGCCCATTTGACACGAGGTCGAGTGTTGCAAAATTTTGAAATACACGCACCGGGTCAGCAGAGCTCAAAACTGTTACAGCACTTGTCAGTTTGATTTTTTGTGTAACCGTGGCTATACCAGACAAAATAATTTCCGGAGCCGACACCACGTAATCAGGACGATGATGCTCACCCAATGCGAAAATATCCAGGCCAAGGCGATCAGCAAGTTTTGCCTCCTCAATCAATTGCTGAACGCGACGGCTTGCATTGGCAGCATTTCCTGAAAGATGATCTGCTTCTATTTCTCCGAAGGTACTTATACCGAACTCCATAGTGCCTGATTAGTTGGCAGCTAATATAAAGCTTAAAGATAAAAGCTCAAAGTGGGCATTCGGCATAAAGCCTAAACCTTAGAACTGATTGACGTGGTAGTTCCAGTTTGTACTTTTATTAAAGTGAATGATTACTAATTCAGCCATCAGGAATTTGCGCTCATCCATTCTTCAGAAATTATTTTTCCTTTGGCAATGTCGTCTACAACAATAATCAGCTGATTAGAATGATCGCTGTATTGCACAAGAATATTCACACCCGCATTTGCCAGCCTTCTGCAAAACATGCCCAGTTGCCCCGGCACGTCCTGTCTCAATTTTTGGACAATAACTTCGTTTACTTTATTCACCGCAATTCCTTGCGCAGTTAACACTTCTGTTGCTTTGACCGCATCCTCTACAAGAAAATGCGCTATGGCATGGCCCTCATTTTGAAATACACCACCTCCTTCAAGGCTTATGCCGTTCTTACCTAAAGTTTCACCCAACAACGCAAGCTGCCCTGGCTGGTTACTCAGCAGAATTTCAAGGTCCTTCATTGAATTAATTTTAGCTGTGATGAAATTGTTTACTGTCCACTGGCGCTTCATCTCTTTCACCCATGCCATAATCGCGTATAACGTTTGCTACCCGTAACCTGTAGTTTCGAAATACAGACGCTCTCCCTTTTATCTGTGCGGTGCGATGCCCTGTAGCATTTCGCCAATTCGCAACGCTTTCCTCATCTTTCCAGAATGAAAGGGAAAGCAACTTTTGATCGTCACTGAGGCTTTTGAATCGTTCAATCGAAATAAAACCTTCCATTGTTTTAAGTTCATCATAGAGCTGTGCCGCAATAGCCATATATTCATTCAGCTGTTCGGCTGCAGGCTCAACTTCAAAAATGACTGCAATCATGAATTCATTCTTTAATAGTGCAAAACAAAAACATTTTATACCTTCATATTTCATTTTAAAATGAATAGTGATGGTAGAGGAAAAATTTATTGAACTGTCATCGCTCGTTTGCGAGCCTGCCCGGGCAAAAATGCTATGGAACTTATTGGACGGCAGAGCGTACACAGCAAGTGAGTTAGCTGTTGCCGCAGAAATTTCTGCCACATCGGCCAGCAATCATCTCACTAAATTGCTAGAAGCAAATCTTCTTAAAGTGGATTCGCAAGGGCGGCACAGGTATTTTTCATTTGCAACGCCTGAGGTTGCTTACGCTATTGAATCACTTGCCAATCTTGCCAGCCATCAATTACCTGCCAACACCAAACAAACTGAAATATCCGGAGGCATTCGTTATTGCAGGTCCTGCTATGACCACCTTGCGGGATATGTAGGCGTTAAGTTGGCCGAAGAACTTACGGCCCGAAAAATAATCACCGCTTCAGATGGTTCTTTTATTATCACTGCAAAAGGATGGAAGTGGCTTGCAGACTTCGACATCGTAAAAGAAACAATTGCTGCTAATCGCCGCCCCATCGCCCGGCAATGCCTTGACTGGAGCGAAAGGCGCCCACATGTTGCAGGACAAATTGGCGCATTACTTCTTACAAAAATGATTGAAAAAAACTGGTTTAAAAGAGTGCAGTTTTCCCGCGAACTGATTGTAACATCCAAAGGCCAAAAAGAAATGTATAGCTTGTTAGGCATACGGATTTAATAACTGGTTGCGCGCTGCACCTGGCACGATCATTCATGATGATGCGATGGACTTTAACGCAAAGCAGATTCGTACACAAACTGTATCGAAATCGGACAAAAATTACTTTCCCACAAAATATAAGCGATTGATTATTAGTAGCTAATTGCGATGGTATCAGTATTGTTGGTTAGCCCATAGAACAAACAACGTTGTATGCTTCGTAACTATTTCAAGATCGCATGGCGCAGCCTGATGCGCAATAAGGCATTTTCCGCCATCAACATTTTAGGCCTTTCAGTCGGTTTAAGTTGTTGCATGTTGATTACCCTGTACATATGGCATGAGTGCAGTAATGATAGCTACCATCCGAATATTGAACGCCTTTACCAGGTTGGTACGGTTGAGGTTACAAAGACTAAGGAAATCCGCTTCCAGGGATGCCCGAATACGCTGGCAGGCCTCTTTCAAAACTACTTTCCACAAGTTGAAGCCACTGCCCGGATTTGCCCTTTGCTGATTGATGATAAAACGCTCATTCAATACAACGCCTCGGCTACCGAAACCCGTTCTTTTAATGAAGACAAAGGTTTTGTTGCAGACTCAGGTTTTTTCAAATTATTTAAATACGATTTTGTTGAAGGCAATGCGGCAACTGCTATAAGCGGACCTTATTCTATCGTTCTTTCAAAAGAGATTGCAGACAAGCTGTTCAAAGGCCAGCCTGCTTTAAACAAAACGATCCGTGTAAGCAGCAAGTTTAATGGAGATCATGATTATACGGTCACAGGTGTTTTCAAGCCCATGAACCTTCCTTCGCATATAGACGGAAGATTTTTTGTTTCCATGTATGGCGGTGAAGTTGGCGACCTGATCCGGACCTTCACCGGCACTACGTCAAACTACTTTTTTGTAACTTATGTGCGTCTTCGCCAGGGTGCGTCCGCCAGCCAGATTGAAAGCCGCTTGCCTGAATTTGTAAACACTTTTGAAGGCAAAGATTTGCTTCAGGCTGGCTACAGCAGAAAACGGTTCCTGATCAATGTAAAAGATATTCACCTGCATGCCAATATGGATTATGGCGATGTAACGCCATCCGGCAGTGTAACCTATTTGTATATTCTCGCATCAATCGCAGCATTCACCCTGCTAATTGCGTGCATCAATTTTATGAACCTGTCAACAGCCCGCTCATCTAAGCGCGCTTCGGAAGTTGGCATTAGAAAAACACTGGGCGCTGGTAAAAGCACACTCATCAAACAGTTTATTGGTGAATCAATACTCATGTCCTTCATCGCGTTCAGCATCGCAATCATGCTTTGCATTTTAGCACTGCCTGCATTTGAACAATTTACAGGCAAAAACATCGCCCCATCAACGTTGCAATGGGCGGTAATTGGAAGTAGCTTCTTTGCACTGGCGATTGTTACGGGATTAATTGCAGGAAGCTATCCCGCATTTTATTTGTCTTCTTTCCGGCCGGTACAGGTATTAAAAGGAAAAATATCCAACTCTTTGTCTGTTGTTTCATTGAGAAAAGCGCTTGTTGTTTTCCAGTTCTCTATTTCAATTGTACTGATCGTTGCCGCGGCTATTATTTCCAAGCAAATGAGCTACCTGCGCGATGCGGACTTGGGCTTTCAAAAAGATCATCAGATCATTATTCCTTTGAGAAGCCAAAATGCGCGTCAACAATATGCCGCTTTAAAGGATGCATTGTCAAAAGACAAAAACGTTGCATCCATCGGAGCTTCATTCTTTTACCCGGGTATAGTTGGCTGGAGCGGCCTGTATTACTCCGAAGGAAAAGAAAGCACAGACAATACCATGTTCCATATTAACATGGTTGATTTTGACTTTCAGAAAACGCTTCAATTACAGGCTGTAGCAGGACATTTGTTTTCTGATCAGTTTCCGCGGGATAGTGTAGATGGAATTGTGTTGAACGAAGAAGCGATTCGCAGATTAGGCTACACAAAAGAAAACGCTGTTGGCCGAAAGGTATTTTCTGCAACTGGCGATCATGGCATCTATCGCATTGTTGGCGTTGTAAAAGATTTTCACTTTGAAGATCTCCATGTACCAATTGCAAGTATTGGTTTTATGGTTAACAGCAACCCTGTTTATAATTATATCATTGCCCATATTACGCCATCCAACCTCGATGCAACGCTCAGCTCTTTTCAAACGGCCTGGAAACAGATTATTCCCAATGAGCCATTTGAATATAGTTTTATGGATGAGCAATTTCAAAAACATTATGAAGCCGATAACCGTCTCGCCAATATGGTTAAATATGCAACTGGCCTTGCGATTTTTATTTCGTGCCTGGGGCTTCTTGGCCTCGCTACTTTCAGCGCGGAACAACGCATTAAAGAAATCGGGATAAGAAAAGTACTAGGCGCAAGCTCTGCGAATATAGTTATGCTTCTTTCCGGCAACTTTATTAAACTGGTATTACTCGCCGTTATTATTGGTTCGCCGCTTGGTTGGTGGGCTACACACAAATGGTTGCAGGATTTTGCTTACAGAACAACCATATCATGGGGCATCTTCCTGTTTGCGGCCGTAGCGGTTTTATTGCTTGCCTTCCTTACAATCGCAGCGCAGGCTTTGCGCGCTGCAACAGCAAATCCCGCAAGAAGTTTGAAAGCGGAATAAGAACCTGACATAAAATATTAAACACTTGTATTTGTTGTTATAGACTAAATACAAGTGTTTTTATTTTTTACGCAACTCATCAAACATCGTATCATTCTGCCAGTTGGCAGGATTGGTTTCGATATAATATTCAATCGCATTATATGAGCGTTCATCCCGAATGATGTGATCGTGAAATCTCGTCTGCCATTCAAATAATGGATCTATTTGTTGATGCACCATTTTTGAAACAATGGATTTATAGGAACGGATAATGGTGGAAATGGATCCTGATTGCGGTGATATGTTGGCCATGGGGTGGTTATTACCCGTGGAGACGTTGCAATGCAACGTCTCCACGCAATGCAACGTCTCTACCACGGAATGCAATGGATTCCCAGGCATCCTAATGATCAATATGCCGTGCACATGATTGGGCATCACCACAAAATTGCCCAACGCAACAAACGGAAAATGTTCCGGAATTTCTGCCCAATATTTTTCGGCCAACTTTCCAATATCGCTTAATTGCATAATTCCGTCAACAACGGATCCAAAATAATGCATGCGTTTGTTTGTGCAGATTGTAATGAAATAGGCACCTGCATTGCGGTAATCCCAGCCTTTTAATCGTGTGGATTCAATGCGGTATTTGCCGCGGAATTTAGGGTTCATGTTTGGGGTTTGGGTGGTTAATAATTGTGCGATTGTATGGACGCCACGGCCGGTAGATACGTTGCAATGCAACGCATCTACGAATTGCAATCGCCTTCAAAAACATGCACAAAAATAGCACCTAATTCAATTCCACATTTTTCCCAATTTAAAATGATTGTAGTAAATTAATTGTTCAAGAACCAACGAACACCAGAGTAGACCTATTAATTACCGTTCTAAATAATTCTTCATGCTAATTTCAGCACTACAATACATCTGCATCATCGGGCTTACATTATTATTGATTATGCTTGCGAACAAGATAAAAATCGCTTACCCGATCATTCTTATTGTTTGTGGATTGTTTGCGAGCTTTGTACCTTTCTTTCCAAGCATCAGCATTAATCCTGACTTAATTTTCGTTATCTTTTTGCCTCCGTTACTGTATGAAGCTGCGTGGTACACCTCATGGAAGGAACTGTGGAGATGGAGAAGAATAATAAGCAGCTTTGCGTTTCTAATTGTGCTTGTGACCTCATTAGTTGTCGCCCTCGTTGCAAGCAGCATCATACCTGGATTTACACTGGCGCTGGGATTTTTATTGGGAGGCATTGTATCACCGCCCGATGCTGTAAGTGCTTCAGCCATTTTAAAAAATGTAAAAGTGCCGCGACGGATGGCATCTATAATAGAAGGAGAAAGCCTGTTAAACGATGCGTCGAGCCTTATTGTTTTTCGTTTCGCACTGATCGCCGTGAGCACCGGACGCTTTGTATTTCATGAGGCGGTGGCAAGTTTTTTCTGGGTAATTATCGCCGGCATAGGAATAGGAATTGCCATAGGTTTCCTATTCTTCTACATACACAAACTACTACCAACAGATGATAATACAGACATTTCTTTAACTATCATCACTCCCTATGTTATGTATATAACGGCTGAGATGATTCACGTATCAGGTGTTCTCGCGGTTGTAAGTGGAGGGTTGCTTTTATCAGCTAAGTCACATCTTTTTCTGAGTCATAGCAGCAGGCTAAAAGGAGCAAGTGTCTGGTCCGCGCTAGGATTTATACTAAATGGATTGGTTTTTATATTGATCGGCTTAGAGCTACCTGTTATTATTAAAGGGCTCGATGGGATCAGCCTTCGGGCCGCGATTGGTTACGGCGTTGTAATTTCAGCGCTTTTAATAGTCGCGAGGATATTATGCACACTAGGGGCATCATTCTTCACAGTTTTTATCAGCCGTTATATCACAACAGCAGATCCACGGCCGGGCCTGAAAGCTCCACTTATTTTTGGATGGGCGGGCATGCGCGGCGTAGTATCTCTCGCTGCTGCGCTATCTATTCCTCTTACCATTAATAAAGTCACCCCCTTTCCCCAAAGGAACGTTATCCTGTTTATTACATTCATCGTGATACTGCTTACACTGGTAATACAAGGGCTAACACTACCCAAACTTATCCGCTTTTTAAAAATGGAAGACCCTGATCATTTTTTGTCTGAGGAAGAGCAGGAAGCGGAAGTTGCACGCAGGCTGGCTGAAAAGAGCAGGCGCTTCCTGCAGCATGAGTATTCAGAAGAGATCAATGCAAATCCCGTTTTACATTTCCTGGAAGCCAAATGGAAACAGGGTGAGGATATGAATAAAGATCATCAATTACAGGATGATTTTAAAAATGCGTCTTTAAAATTGATCGAAAAACAACGTGACTGGCTGCACAAATGGAACGAGGATATTGTGATTGATGACGCCGTGATCAGGAAATATTTGTTGTTGCTGGATATGGAGGAGGAACAATTGAAATTAAAATACAGATAGAGACGTTGCAATGCAACGTCTCTACAGGTTAAAATTGGATTGTTGCCACAACCGGTAAATGGTCTGACGCATATTGTTCATCAACCACCTTGTGCGATGTTACCTTTAATTTATCACTACCCCGGAATGCAATAAAATCAATTGTTTTGTTTGGATTGATCTGCGGAATGGTGTTGCCGCAACCTGTTACACAGGTGCGTGTAAAATGCTGATCCAGCGTTTTTATCACTTCACTTTCTGGTGTCGCGTTGAAATCGCCGCCGATGATGATTGGGCGGTTTAATGCAGAAAGGCTGTCAACAATCACTTTGATTTGTGCCTGCCTGTTTTGGTTTTCCCTTTGCGCGTCCAGGTGAGTGCATGCAAAAAGAATAGTTTTATCGTTGCCAATCTTTGCCTCAGCAATAGCCAGCACACGTGGCTCGCCTTTTGTACCGGGCAATGTAGGCAGCGCAATGGTACGCACGTTAGCCAAAGGAAACTTTGACAGAATTGCCACGCCATAGAACCCTCCGTCAAAATCAATCGCTTTCGCAAAATAAAAATTCATTCCCGTTTGCGACGCCAACAGGGAAGCTTCATTTAAACCACTTCTTTTCGTGTTTACATCAACCTCTTGTAGTGCTACAAAATCAGGATGCTGCGCCTTAATCACTTTGGCTATAGCATCCACATCTATATATCCATTTTTGGATGGAGGATTGGCGTGATGAATATTATAAGTCATCACACGCAACTCTCGCCCGGAAGTCGACGATGATGATGACGACATCTGCTGCTTCTTATTGCAGGCTGTTACAAATAAAAAAATAGCCAAAACGCCAAAAGTTTTCTTAGTCAGTTTTATGAATTTTTCAGTCATTCTATTTACAGTTTAATAACAAAACCGGTGATTCTAAAAATAACATGTGCTATTCCAATAAACATGCAATTCGGTAAATATACGCCGAGGATATTTGAGATGTGTCATCGCATACAAATATTGCAAGACAATCAAAAGCCATTACCTGCTATTTCTTTCTTTCGTCCAATATTATTGCAAAGCTTGTGTGCAACGGCTCATCTGGTGATACCAGTATATTATTTACATCCATTTTAAGCGTTGTCGAAGCCGGCGAAGAGAACATTGCTTTCAGGATAAATGTAGTTGTATCATGCGGCGTTAATACGGCCTGTCCCAATGGAAAACCCTCAATATTAAAATCAGCTGTAGCCTTAACCCGGTAAGGCACGTCTGATTTATTGAAGATATGCACCATGGCGATGGGCTCACCGTTGCGGACTTTCGTTTCCGTTTTCACATCCAAACACGCTTTGAAGAATGCTTCAGCATCACTCTCCCTCGCAACAATATATTCACCAAAATACAATGCCGTTCTCTTTTGCAACAAAGCCTCTTTAATTGCGGCTTCTGTTTTTTCTTTTGCAAAAACAAGCGTAACGGGCCTGTGAGATTTGTAGTAACGTGCATACATATCATAATGTTCATCCGTGTTGCAGAGTATGGTTAGGTTGTATTGCATGGCGATACGATGCGCAATAATATTGTAGACTCCAGAGTTAACAACTTCAACGCCCTTCAAAATTTTCTTTTCAAGCAACTCTTTATGAAAGGACGTAAAGATGCTGGTATCTTTTTTATCCCACCAGGAATAGCCCGGATGATTATAACTTACAAATGCATCTTGCTGTTGAACAGCAAGAAACGGCGCCATTAATTCATCATGCGCAATGCTGTCCTTCATAACAAATTTCTTCTTCCAATCTTTCATATATGGAGATGGTATAACATTCGCATTTGAAAGAAACAATGCATTGTTATGATAAGGTGGTACGCGTGGAGAAATTTCTGCACCACGAATAATCAAAAGGCCGCTTTTGGCCGCGCTTTCCTTAGCAATTTCGTAAGAGCGGTTATAATTTCTGGCTACTTCATCAGGGTGGCCTTCATAGTCAATATGCTCAGTCAAAGAAATTGCATCAAGCCCGTCCTGTTGTGCTTCATTCACACGAAAACTTGGCCAAACATGTCCATCAGAAAATACGGTGTGCATATGAAAATCGCATTTCAATGTAAAATAACCCGGAACATCAGGCAGGTCCATTTTACGGGAATGCGTTTCTTCCTGCGCATTCAACTGCAGGCTTACAACCAACACTCCAAGGCCCGCGATAATAGATTTTGTCATAAAATATTTTTTGAAGACAGGCCATTCGGGCCTGACTGTTTTTCGATTATAGAAACAATTACTAGGCTTATATCAGCACACATTGTACAACATCATTCATACTTAAAAAGGCATAGCTTTCACCATGCCTTTTTATTATCAGCTATTCCCATCCCGGATTTTGAACCAGGTTAGGATTGAGAATAATTTCATTGTATGGAATAGGATAGAGATATTTCTTATCCTCATATTTCTTGGTGATATTACTTAACCAAATCAGGTTGCCTTTATCGCCCTGTGACAGCTTTGAGGTATTATTATCCAACTGAAAGTACACAACGCCACTAACTTTCTCCGCAGGCACTTTATCTACAAAGCAAACATCATACTTGCCGTCGCCATTCAAATCCAATAGCTGGCCTTTTGCAGGAACATAAATACCATCGTACACCCGCTCCAACAGCTTACCAGCTTTCCATCTTCTGAGGTCATCATAACGGTTTCCCTCGCAAGCAAGCTCCACTCCTCTTTCTCTTCTTATCTCCATTATCACCGGGTTTGTAATATCCGTAAAGAAATTAGTTTTTAAATATGCATCAACGTCAACAGGCAGGCCGTTATTCTTTACACCCGCACGCGTACGTAGCGCTCCAACGGTACTATTCCAGTCATCTACTGTAAGTGTACCCAACTCAGCTTTTGCTTCCGCATAGTTCAGCAACACTTCCGCATAACGCATAATTGGAATGGAATTATAGCTTTCGGTCCTGGTATCAAAATACTTATCATCCAGTGAAAACTTTTGAATCTGGTAACCGGAGTACGTTACCGTAAAATCCGGAGGCGCAGGCGACCCATCAGTTCTTTTATAGTCACCCATACGGATTGTTTGCTGCAAACGTTTATCCCTGTTTTTTACTTCATCCTGAAACTGTAGCGTATCATAACCACTGATATTGGTAAATGCAGTTCCATCTGCAGAAAGATAGGTGTTTACAAAACTCTTGGATAAGCCAAGCCTGTTCCCCAATGTTGCACTGTTATACCACCATGCAGCATCGTGCCATTTCTTCAACGAATTGTTGTAAACAGCTGCAAGAATCACTTCTGTGGAAACGGGATTTTCACTAATAAACAGGCTGCGGTAATCCTTCTCCGTTGCTCCTGAGTTTTGCAATTTATACTGGCCGCTCTTCATTAGCTGCGATGCCGCATCGGCTGCTTCCTGCAAAAATTTATCTGCGGAAGAATTTAATTTAGCTTCAGGATGATATTTACGAAAAGTACCTTCAAACAAACAGATCCTGCTTTTAAACGCCAGCGCGGTCCACTTAGTTACCTGCGTAGCTGAATTGTCTTTTACATCATTAATATTCGCAACAGCAAAATTCAGATCAGCTAAAACCGAATCCATTACGAGCGCACGAGGATCACGTGATTTGTACAAAGCTGAATCGCCTACAGACAATGCATGGCTGTACCAGGGTACATCACCAAATTGCTTTACCATATTGTAATAAAAATAAGCACGGAAGAAGTGTGCAATTCCGCCATAATTGTTTCTTGCTTTTGTAGATATAGCCGGGTTATCATAATGATCCAGGAAATAATTGATATTACGTAAATTATCCCAACTCCATCCTGTAGCTTCTATCGGCGTTACACGTCCTGCAACATACGCAGGGACGGTGTTCGGCACAGTGATGTCCGCCATCACATCTCCTTTATAAATAGCAGGGCCATCTGGCAGCATTTGTGTATAAAAAGAATTAACGTAGAGTTGCAAATTATTCTCTGTAGAAAATGCCTGCTCCGGGGTTAATTTATCCAGCGGAGTTTTATCCAGGAATTTTGTACACGATGTGCCGGCCATCAGAACAACCAGCGCAGTTATTATTCGTTGTTTCATTTAATAATTTTTATCTGTAATCAGAGACTTGGTTTTCAATTTATTCCGTGCTCTTTTCTTTAGAAACTTAGATTCACACCAATTGTATAGCTCTTCTGCATTGGATAAGAAAAACCATCACCGCCACCAGAGTTGATCTCAGGATCAGAACCTTCAATCACTTCAGGATCAAAATTCTTTGTAACCTTATACATCGGTGAATACGTCCAAAGGTTTTGTCCAGTTACATAAATCCTGAACATACTCATGTGCATGCGTTTCAATACGGATTGAGGAAGTGAATAACCCAACGTCAATGTCTTCAGCCTGATATAACTTGCATTTTGCAGGTAGCGTGTTTGCGCCACAGCGAGCTCACGTGTTCCGGACAAAGCAGTGTAACCACGATAACGCGGGAAATAAGCGTTCTGGTTAGGATTTTCTTCTGACCAGCGGTTCAGGTTAAATGTTGGCAGAAAAGAATACGGCCTGTTTGACTGTCCCCAAAAATATGCTGCTTCAGTTGAAGGATACCAGTCTCTCTTACCAACGCCCTGGAAGAAGAATGACAATGAAAAATTATTCCAGTCAACACCACCGGTAACGCCATACGGAAAACGGATGGATGAATTACCGATCACGCGCATATCTCCCGGATCAGTTACTGTATTCTTTCCATTGTTTACTTTTCCATCAGCATTTTTATCACGGAACTTAATATCACCAGGCAATAGCTTGTTGTTGTTTGATACAACGAAATAACTTTGATCTGCATGCTTTGCAATCTCTTCAGGAGACGTAAAGAAACCATCTGTTTCAAAGCCCCAAATGTCCCCAACACGTTGCCCTTCGTAATAAGTAGACAATAATTTATTAGGATTGTAAAACTTAGTGATAGTTGCAACGTTATCAGCCAATGTAACACGCAAGCTATACGTTAAAGGCTTGCGCATTTGTATCCTGTCAGTCCAGTTCAACGTCAGCTCCCAACCTTTTGTTACCATATCTGCATAGTTGCCTTTAGGAACTGCAGCACCAAATACAGAAGGCAAAGGCTGCCCGGCTGTGATCATGCCGGTTGTTTTGCGCTGGTAAATATCCGCGCTGAGTGACAATCTGCGTTGCAATACTTCGACATCTAACCCACCGTTAAGTGTTGTAGATTTTTCCCATGTAAGGCCATTCGGCAAAACGCCCGGCTTCTGAATGTATGCAGGAAATACGCCGTTAATAATAGTGCCACTTGTTGAAGCACCAATGGTTTCGATAAAAGAATAAGGAGCGATGTTTCCATTACCAAGTGAGCCGTAAGAGCCACGCAGTTTCAGGTTATCCAGCCAGCCGCGTGTAGACTGCATGAATGATTCTTCTGAAATTTTCCATCCCGCAGAAGCCGAAGGAAAGAAGCCAAAGCGTTGGCTCTCGGGAAATTTGGAAGAGCCATCATAACGCCCGTTTAACTCAAATAAATAGCGGTTTTTGAAAGAATAGTTCGCCCTGTAAAATAAACCAACAGTGGACCATTCTGTACCACCACCAGTAAGTTTATAGTTTAAACCACTTGCAAGGTTAAAGTCTGGCAAATTATCAACCAATAAACCATCGCGTTGAGCAAAGTTGTTTTTAATCTGATCATATTCCAGGTTCCATCCACCAATAACTTTAATGGTATGGTTACCGAATGATTGTACATAATCACCATACAGGTTGGCTACATAATAGTTTTCATTATTGGTGCCATTAGAGAGGTAATTCAAACCGGAAGTAATGGTCTCATTTGGCTTAATGCTATATGGCACCGTAAAGAACTTCCGTTGTTCTGTTGTGTTGGTGAACAGATAAGAGAAATCACCTTTAAGGGTAAGCTTGTTTTTAATAACGTTAGCAGTAAAGCCCAATGTGTTGCGAATAAAATTCTGCCTGGCTTCCGAATAACTTTTACCGTAATAAAAATCGCCGATAGAGTAAGCGCCAACAATGCTCATAGTTCCATCTGGATTCAACATGGGCGATACCGGAAATGCAGTAACCGCCATCAATCTCCACACTGCGTTAACACCACCAACCGACGTTAGCGGGTAACGGTAGTTATAACTACTAAAGTCTGTGTTACTGTTTAATGTAAGCCAGTCGTTCACTTTAGCGCTTCCTTTTACACGAAGATTGTACCGATTGAAATCATCGCTATTGTAACGGAAAATACCATCCTGGTGATAGTAACGCCCGCTGACAAGATAACTAACCTTGTCGCTTCCGCCACCTACACTGATGGCGTGCTCTGTAGAAGGATTGTTGTCCTTATACAATTCTTTGAACCAATCAGTATTGGCAAAATATTGGTATTTGCCTGTTTGAGGATCTATTGTTGTTTGTGGCAAAGAAGGATTATCATTATGTGCTTTCAACGAATCAAGATAAGCCAATGAAAAGCCCAGCTGAGAGTTGATGGTTTGCGGATGAGACAAATAGTCGTTCCATGAATAAAACGCTTCATCAAAATTCTTTGCCCATTCGTAACCGTTGGATACGAGGTCAGGAGTAGTTGTGCGCTGGTTGATAGAATAGTTGCCGCTATAAGTAACCTGCATTTTATCTTTTTTTGGGGAACGGGTAGTGATCAACACCACGCCATATGCACCTCTTGCACCATAGATGGCTGCAGAAGATGCATCTTTTAAAACTGATACACTTTCCACATCATTAGGATTTAAAGAAGCAGGATCGCCTGGAACACCATCAATCAACACGAGTGCACTACCGCCTGAGCCGATAGACGTAGCTCCGCGTACATTGTATGTTGCCGTGCGTGTTGGCTTACCATCTGTCATTTTAATATTTAGGTTGGCAACAGCTCCTTGCAGGCCACGTGTAATATTTGGCATTGGCCTGTCTTCAAAATATTCCGCGCCGATCTGGTCAACAGCGCCGGTTGTGTTTACTTTCTTTTGAGTGCCATAACCAGTAACAACAACCTGCGTTAAAGAATCGTTTCCTTTTTTTAGTTGCACAATAAGGTTGAGCGTTGAGCCTTGCTTAACTTCATAATCGTTCAACTCATGTGCCTGGTATCCCACATAAGAAAAGGAAAATGAATAATGCGCTGATTCAGGAAGCCCTGCAAATTTGAAGTAGCCTTTTGCATTGGTAGTGGTAATGTTTTTGTTGCCTGAAGCATTGTTTTGCCGCGCAACAACAGTAACCCCTTCCAGCAATTCACCCTGTTCACTTTTTACGATACCCGTTACAGACAGGGGCTGCGTTTGGGCAAAAGACCACATGCTCATGCATAAGAGCACGACGGTAAGCCAATTTTTCATATTTGTTCTGTTTGAGTTAGTTTGGGCAATACAATGCCCTTCTCCTTTTCGTGGAGTTTTTTTTGCTATAATGATAAATACATGATTACTCTTTTGTTATAACGTATGTTGATCCGTCTTTTGAGAGATTGAGGTCATTTAATAACGCGATTTGTTCTAATATAGATGATAATGTTTCTTTTGAACTGAATGTTGCCGTAACACTTATGTCTATCAATTCCTGTTCATTAAACCGGATGGCTGCCTGGTATTCATTCTCTAGTTTTACCAGCACCAACGGCAGTGCCATCTTAACCACACTAATACCGGCTTTCGTTTCTGCGATTGTTGCAGGTTGCCGCTTTTCACTCCGGATGCTTTTCTTTATTTCAGCAGCAACTATCTTATTTAATACAATTGCTGCGCCATTAGCAACGGCCACTTCATCCCCTGGCTTCAATACTGCAAGAAGTTTTGTAACGGCTCCATTAACATGTTCTACTTTTACTTTGCCGTTAAACAACTTAACGGTCATTGACTTATCTGCGGTGCCAGAAACAACCTTAAAAGCTGTTCCCAAAGCGGTTGTTGTATATTTTCCGGCATGCACCACAAAAGGTTTTTGTTTGTTATGCGCTACAAAAAAATCCGCTTCTCCTTTAACTTCAACATGTCTGCTTTTTACGTTATACGCGGTGTCAACAAGTATTGCCGTGTTAGCATACAAGACAATCCTTGTGCTATCTTCAAGCCAAATTGTATTAGCTGTGCTAGCATCATTCTGATAGACTTTTGGTTGCTTCACTTTAATACTTGCAGCTTGTTGTTGCGAAACAACGCCACTGCCCGAGCGATACCAGAATATTCCACTTATAATGATCAGCAAAGAAGCTGCAATCGCACCCACTTTCTTTACAAGTTTTAGTACGTTAAAGCGATGAACTGTCTCTTGCTGAATGGCCAATTTCATCTTATTGCTTATAGCCTTCTCAAGATTTTTTTCATTATATACTTCCAGCTCTTCGTTTTCCAGCAATGCTTTTGCCGCCTCGGGATTGCGTGACAGGTATTGCCGAATATATTCAGCTTCCTGCTCACCGCAGGTATTTTTTAAAAAGCGGTCTAATGCTTGTCTGGTAAGTATCATGTTACTCTTCTGTATATACTACGATGAAAAAATAGGGAACCCTTACGGGTAACAATTTGGTAATATTAATAGTGGTCAATAGTGAATGGTGAATAGTGAAAGATGCTGGCATCTAAATACTTCATTAAGCTGTTAACTATTGAGGATAGTACTTATTGCTTTGGTCTCGCACAATTAAGAAATCGAGGTAATGAATAATGACGCACATTTGACTATTCACTGTTCACCATTCACTATTGACCATCCACTATTCACTAAAAAATATTCAGTGCTTTCCTCAACTGTTTTATTGCTTTATGAATTTGTGATTCTACAGTTTTTACTGAAACGGAGAGCTGTTCTGCTATTTCCTGGTAAGTAAAGCCATCAATGCGGCTCATGCGGAAAACTTTGCGGCGGCTGGGCGGCAAATGCTCGATGGCTCTGTCTATGCGCTGTTCAAGATCAAAGTCGGTAATATGAACAGAGGGCTCCTTTGTGTTCGTGTTTGCCAGGTATTCAACGCGCAATGCTGATTGCCTTTGTTGTTTGCGGAAATGATCAATCATGCAGCTTTTGGCCACACTGAATAATTGCCGCGAAAAAGAATAATGTACGGATAAGCCAGTTCTCCCCTGCCATATTTTGATGAATGATTGCTGAACAAGATCTTCAGCATCTTCCGCACAACCTGTATATTTTATAAAGAAATAATACAACGGTTTGTGATACTCATCAAACAGCCGGTTGAACGCAGACTGGTCACTTTGTATAAGTGCTTCAATGTCACTCATGGTTGCTCTCGGGTAAAATTCCGCGCAAAAATCCAGTATTTATATAAAAGGGTTGTGTTATGTTAGGGTTAACAAAATTTCATTCAACTGAAAACAAATGCGCGAATGTGCAGATGTGGAAATGTGCGAATAAATTAAGCGCTCCCGGTTCGTTTTAGAGGAAACGCTTAAAAGGAGTATCATTATTACACAGAGGAACACAATTGAAAATGGAGAACGCTTTGTGGTTCTCCATTTTCAATTGTCAACTGTCAATTATCAATTATTGCAACTCTTCCTTTACGAATTTAATATAGTTCTGCCAGTCAAATTCTGTCACGGCGTGTTTACCTGTTCTTTCATGATAACGGATTGTATTACCAACCGAGGTATTTAGCGAAGGCATTTTGTCAGTTCCTAATCCCTTTTTTCCAAACAAGGCATATGCCCCACCGACGTTTACAGCGCTAAGGAACTCGCCTTTTGGATCGGACCATTGATCATCTTCTGCGCTTGCTACATATAACGGGCGAGGTGCTATTAACGACAACAGCATATGCTGATCAACTGGCATAGCCGCAGCATTGTTATTATAGGTTCTGTATTTTTCCACAAACCAATGCGGGAATCTTTCATTCAGATCTTTTATTGTTTCTCCGTAATTCCGTCTTGCTAATGCAGCGCCACCTTCACCGGATTCATTGGAGATCACCATTGCAAAACGTTGATCATTTGCCCCGGCCCATAACGCAGTTTTACCAAGCCGGGAATGGCCGAATAATGCTATGCGTTTCGTATCTATTTCATTAGCTTGTTCCAAATAATCCATAATACGCATCAATCCCCATGCCCATGCACTAATGGCGCTCCACTCTGCGGGTTGTATTTGCAACGCATCTTTCATTTTACTCCGTACACCTGTTTGCCAGCCATCTTTTGTGTCCATTTCTATATCACCATAGTAAGCAGTAACCAAACCGATACCGTTTTGAATCATGCTCTTCACATCCCAGCTTTTACTGTCAATGCCTCGTGTTGAATCACTCGCTGTGCCATCTGCCTTTTTGAATCGGCTATACAACAATGGTTTCTCTGAAATAAAAATGGCCGGATCAGGTTGTACGGTTTGATTGCCTGTAAAATTATATCCTACAAATACAGGCGGCTTAGCTTTGCCTTTTGGCAGATAGATTAACAGATCAATGTATACAGTTGTGTCGGATGCATTTAAATACAATCTCACCTGCCTGCGGATTGCCTGTCCATTCAGCGCATCCTCGCTGCTTTCACGCAGACGGGAGGTAACTGATATTTTAGTCTGAGGCACTCGCCCATAAACATTTTCTTCAAACAAATGGTAGATATATGGGCGTTGAATTTCATTCCACTCTTTCTTAGAAGATACTTTCTTTCCATTTTGCATTAACAAAGGATCCGGCAAAGTATAAGGCTGCACTTTAGATTCATCAAGGTTCGTTCCTGCGGGATATTGGGCAGAAAGTTTTTGCAAAGACGCCACAATGCAAAATAAACAAATAAGGCTCGCAATGGTTTTGTATTGCATGATATCGCTGGTTGTTTGGTTAAGATAATGGTTGCAAAAGATCCCTTATAGAAAAGACAATCAGTTTGTATGAATATACGTCGTTTTGACTTTTGCTATGATTAAAAATACGTTCGGGGTTATTTGGGCTGAGAGACTTGGATGTCATTTTATTACCACAGAGGACTCGGAGTTATTTTTCACGGGAAGACGCAGTACAGAGACATCAGGATGTAAAAATTCTTCTGTGGACATAGCTCTTCATCGCGATTAATACCACTTCTACTGATATAGATTGCCATTACCGAAAAAAATTCCATTATTCTGTAACTTTATGTCCTACCTCAACCATTAAGCTGCAATCTATGACACTCAGAATTTCAAAAACTGCAATGGCCATCCTGGCCACAATTGTTAGCATTTATCCGGTTGCATATTTTATTTTCGGAATGAAGTTTGGCCTGCTACTGTCCAAGAGCGATGCACTTTTAGCGAGTACTTTGTACAAGACAGGCTTTTACATCCATATCGTTGGTGGCGGCATTGCGTTGTTCACAGGCTGGCCACAGTTCAACAGGCGCCTTCGATTGACAAAAATGCATCTACATCGCACACTTGGCAAAATCTATGTAACAAGTGTGCTGCTTAGCGCGTTGGCAGGCATCTATATCGCCGTATATGCGGGCGGCGGCATCATAGCATCGTCCGGATTTATGTGCCTGGGTGCAGTTTGGTTTTCAACTACACTTATAGCGTATACATCCATCAGATCCGGCAACATCAACCTGCATCAAAAGATGATGATCTACAGTTATGCAGCTTGTTTTGCAGCAGTTACATTACGCGTGTATCTCCCTCTGCTGACCATATTGTTTCATGATGCTATCAAAGCATATTTATTGGTAGCGTGGCTATGCTGGGTGCCCAATATTATAGTTGCGTATTTCATTTCAAAAAAAGCACAACCATGGGTTTTACAACGATCAGCAGTATCAGCAACGCAATAGTCAATATTAATCTTTCAGCAGCTTTGGTATCTGTTGCAATTCCAGGCTTTGGTTACGCCATATTCATCTTTGCTTGTTTTGATAAAATCACGCAAAAGTTACTATTGCAAAGCTCTGCAGTCAGTCACTTACAATAACTTGCGCAAATTGATTAAAACAATCGCCGGTTATGAAATATCTTCTTTTAGGTTTGCTTTTTTGTATTGAATATAGTGCTGGCGCCCAGGTGCTGCGAAAAAGAACCGTGATGTTAATGGGTAGCCGCTTTGACATTTCCATAGTAGCAAGCGACTCATTATCTGCAGAACGCAATATTGATACCATTATCGCCGAAGTAACGAGAATTGAATACCTTATTTCAGACTGGAAACCGGAAACGCAAATCTCAGAGGTTAACAACAACGCAGGTGTTCGCCCTGTTAAGGTTGACAAAGAAGTTTTTGAACTTGCAAAAAGAGCCCTCTATTTTTCTGAAATAACAAATGGTGCTTTTGACATCAGTTTTGCTGCAATGGATAGAATCTGGAAGTTTGATGGCTCCATGACTGAAATGCCCACACCAGAAGCCATCAAAAAATCTGTAGAAAAAGTTGGATATAAAAACATCATCCTTGACAGCGTTAATTCTACCATCTTTCTTCGGCTGCCGGGCATGAAGATTGGATTTGGTGCATTGGGCGAAGGTTATGCCGCAGATAAATGCAGGAGCATGATGATTGCAAAAGGTATTAAAGCAGGCATTGTGAACGGATCAGGCGACATGAGCACATGGGGCAAACAACCGAATGGAAAGGACTGGAATATTGGCATTACCAATCCGTTTCAGAACGACAAGCTACTGGCAGTGGTTCCATTGCATGAAGGCTCGGTAACAACATCTGGCAGCTATGAAAAATTTGTAGTGTTTAACGGCAAGCGGTATGCGCATATTATTAATCCCGCCACCGGTTATCCGGCAACAGGGCTAACGAGCGTCACTGTTTTTGGGCCAAGCACTGAAACAGCCAATGGCTTTAGTACTTCATTGATGGTCCTGGGCCAGGAAAAGGGGCTTGAGTTGCTCAACAAATATCCTGAGTACAGCTGCATCATGATTACAGATGACGGTAAAGTAATTACCTCAAAAAAACTTAAGCTAAAAAAGCACCTGCATTTATAAGCAAGCGGATTTAATCATCAATAACAATCCATCAACACCTGCTCATGCGATTGATAAAAGCTGATGCCCCTGTTATTTTTTGCTGTACACAATTCATCCAGCAAGGCTATTACATCATGTTGCATTGACAAAGAGCCGCATAACATCAGCACACCATTATCAGCCAAAACCTGTGTTATAAAATCCGCATCGCGCAATAGCAAATCCTTTACATACTGTTTTTCACCCTCTCTTGAATATGCCACATACAAACCAACCAGCTTTTGTTGCTCCTGATCTTTTAACAGGCTTTCTTTATACAAAGCAAACGATGACCGGTCACGGAAACCACAGTATAAGTGGCATGCAGTCTTCTTGTTATTCTGATTGATCATGCCAAGGAACGGCGCAATGCCGGTGCCATTGGAAATCATCACTACAGTTTTTACTTTTTGAGGGAATTGGAAATGAACGTTGGAAGCAATCTTACCGAACATTTCATCACCCGGTTTAAGGTTGTATAAATAATTAGAGCCTAATCCTTTTTTATGCAGCTTAACACTTAGTTGAATGGTGTTGTCAACTTTCCCGATAGAATAAAAACGTTCACGGTGATCATTTGCAGGATAAATAGCCAATAAGTCACCGGAGTTGAATCTCGCGAGCCAGGAGGGTTTCAGCCTGATGAGAAATGCACCATCTTCGTGCGAGAGGCAAGTTTTTTCGATCACCGTCATGCTTTGCAATCCGGCAGGCTTCTGATCAAAGTTCCCTGGCAATGCCAGCTCTGGTAACCCAGCCTGTTGCGACCATGTTTCAAACCACTGTGCAAATTGTTCGGGTGATTTATCGTTAACCGTATGTATCTCCAACAGCGGAACAGCCCATTCCTGTGCTGTAAGCATATTGTTTATTTCAAACGCGAAACGGCAAAAGTCAGGATAGGCATGCGATCCGAATCCCACCACAGAAAAACGTACGCGCTTTTCCTGGGAATGGCTTGACAATAGTGCAGCGAATCTATTCGCATTAGACGGAGCATCGCCGAGCCCATAGGTTGACGTAAGAATGATAATATGTTCTGCCTTTGGAAAAACACGATAGCGGTTAAGTTCCGCAATAAATGACGCCTGGCCGTTATTCGCCAGCTGTTCATGCACTGCCTTTGCAAAACGCATAGTAGAGCCATTTTCAGAACCAACGAGAATAATAAAACGGCTTTCATCGGCAGTGAACCTATTCTTTACTTTACCCGCGGTTCGCTTGAATGTTATAACAAATCCCGAATAGATAAAGAAGAGAATGTTTCCGGCAGCGATCCCTAATATAATTGCCCAGACTGCGCTTGTGCGGCCGGTGTGCAGGTCAAGGCTCAGTTGCGAAAATGATTCTGTAGATGAACATTTTATTTCACTCAGTATCTCGCCGGTAAATTGATTCACTACAATTTCACGATCCTTCAATTTTAACGTATAATAATCTTCGGGGTCTTCCGAGAAAGGATACTCAATAGATTGAACTTCTGAAAGCGGTGTATTTCTAAAAATTGAAAATGCAGCGGGCTCAAGAGCAGGCTCGGATTTAATCTCATCAAAATTGATGTGGTGCGTAATCTTTTTTTCAGGAAACACATGAAAGCGCGCAAGCGATAAATAAGTACCTGTTAATGCAATAATGAGGATAACAACAAGTGATAACCGCCCCAACACAACGTGGTAGTATTGTGCAACATTTTCTTTAACTATTCTCTTAAAGAAACGCTTCACACCGCGCTGGCGTTGTATTACAAGAATAGTACCTGATATGGCTATTAACAAGAGGATGAAGGCTGTTAATCCAACAAAGAACCGTCCTGTTTCATGCAAAAAAAGCGACCTGTGCAGATCTGTAACCCATTGAAAGAACTCACTTTTCTTTTCCAACGGAGCCATCACGTTCCCGCTTCGGGGGTCTACATATGCGGATATATTTTTGCCTCCGCCATCAATACCCTTAACAATCACAAATTGGTTCGCGTCAACAGTTAATTCCGTTACCTCTTTGAATGATTTTTTTATTACAGGGACAGCATCTGCGATGGTGGCCTTGCTAAAATTATCTGCCTTATACGACGGCAGTTTCTCGGCCACCGGCTCAAAAGCCAGTATAATACCGGTTACGGCCGCGAGTGTGATAAAAATAAAAGAAGATACAGCCAATGCAAAATGGCTGTATCTCCATAGTGAAATCGTCATGTTGTAAATTAATTGTTAGGGCTAAACCGAACGTAACGTATATAACCTGCCCCTTCTGTTTTTGCCGATAATCCTTCAGTAGTTAAAGGCACTTCAATATCTTTTTCGTTGTATGCCTTATCTTCAACGGCTGTTTCAAACCTAAGTTTATAGCCTGCATTTATTTTAGCATTATCAATATCCAATACCGTTACACTGCGATCGCCACTAGCCACGGAAGCTCCGGTAACGGCACTGATGTTGGCTGGTTTCTGTGAAAATGCCTTGTGCCATGATTTTAGGTTCTTGTACCATTTTTTATCCGAACCCATTACATAAAGCGTTTTTTCATACGCACCTTTGCCATCAATAAGCGACACCACTATATAAGCCCCTTCGCCCATATAATTGGTCATCTGCACCATGCATTTATATTTTGAACTTCCACTCTTTTGTCCGTATCCTGTTACAACCTGCAAGAATAGCACCGCAACGATCACAATCAGCTTATAAAAATTCTTCATCTATACTATTTTAAAAAATCAACCGAAACATTATTTTTAGAAAAAGACTCGTTTTCCTTAGCCAACTCGTAAGCTGTTTCTTTAAACTCAGTTGTTGCTTCTTTTTGTGCGCCTATTGATAGCAGGTATTTCAGCATTGCATCATCTTTAGAAACCATTGCAGCTTTATGCAGTGGTGTTAAACCTTCTTTATTTTTTGCGTTGACATCTACATTCAGCTTTTCAATACGCTTAAGAAGTGAAAGGTCATTTTTCGCTATTGCAAGATGATACAATGTATTTCCATCTTTTTGCGGAGCCGTAAAGTTAAAGCCCTTATCCTGTAACAATTTTATCTTCGAACCAAAATCATCTACCCTTACGCCCCCATTATTAGCAGCCTGCCTTTCAAATGCCTGCGGATTGTATGATTGGATAAGATAATAAGCAAGGTTATTGCCATCTGCATCAACAACATTCATCTCTGCACCTTTGCCAATCAGCAAGGCAACTACATCTGCGGAATTACCACGCACAGCCATTGCCAACGCAGAAACACCTTTTTTATTTACCTGGTTGATATTTTTTACGCGTGAAGCAAGCAACTCGATAGTTGCCGTATCCCTGTTAACCGCGGCAGCATTCATAAATGCAGTGTTACCATCTTTGTCTGCCTGATTTGCATCTACTCCTTTTGAGATAAAATATTTAATAATCTCTTCCTGCTTCGGTTTGCGGGCAATGTAGTGCAATGCATTCTCACTATTACGGTTAACCGCAACAGCTTTAATTTTCAGGCTTTCAAGAAACTGGTATACTTCTATTCCGTTTGCGCTTGCACGGGTTCCTTGCGCAGCCATGATCATTGCATTATCATTGTACTTTACACCTTTTTGAATAAGCGATTTCATCAGGTTGATGTTACCAGCTTTTGCCGCATAGTTAAATGCAGTGTTTCCAGCCGCGTCAACATCGTTCAATGAAAGGCCTTTGGATATAAAATAGTTCGTAAGCGAGAGGTCATTGTCATTTGGTATTGCCAACAACAACAAGCTGGCACCTTCACTATTGCGTTCTTTTACGTTTGCACCTGCCTTAATAAGCACATCATAAACTTTTGTATCAGCTTGCCCGGATCCTGCTGCAAAACTAATTGGTGTCATGCCATGGCTGTCTTCCGCATTCAGCTTCGCTCCTTTGGAAATAAGGTATTCAATCACTTCAATGTTCCCTTTGCTTGCAGCCCAAAACAAATAAGTACGGCTATCGTGCGTTAATTTATCAACTTCGTTGCCTTTTTGATCAAGCAAGAATTTAATTACATCCGTTGACGCTTTGCCATTGATGGCATTTACAACTGCATCCATTCCCATTCTGTTTGCTTCTGAAGGATTACTGCCTTTCGCTACTTCCGCCCGAACGGAAGCCAGATCAGGATTGGTTTTCCAATACGACTGATCGAGCAAAATATTTTTCTGCGCGTGCAGTGAAAAAGACGCAAGTGTAAAGATTCCAAGGAGTAGTTGTTTCATCTCTTGATTAGCTGATTTTATTTGAGCAATGCTCTGTAATGTGACCGCTGTATTTTTGAGCCCGCAAATTAGGATTCACTTATAATTGCATTTTCAAAATTGGGAAATTGATTTACGAATTGCAGAAAATGGCTACACAACAGCAAAGTCAGACTGTACTAAACGCGATCAAAGTATCTTTTTCTTAAATATAACACTCATGAGGCCGCTTAAAAGCCAGGGCGCTGTATATTAGCATACTTGTAACCAATGGCAATTATTTTCTACGCCATTTCATAAAGCTGTTAATACTACACCTATGCGTTATATTAAAACTATTTTAGGTTTGTTAATGATTTTATTCTGCTCCCCTGCTTTTTCACAGGATACTACCGGAACGGCAAAATCTGCCAAAATTTATTTTATACGGAATACAGGTTATAACGGATCGGCGTTAATCTTTCATTGTTTTGTAGATACTCAATTAGTTTGCAATCTTAAAAACAAAAAATTCTCCGTGCATAATATAAATGAAGGCACTCATAGCTTCACTGTACGCGCATACAGTAAAACATTAGGTACAAAAGACAATTCTATTTCTATAACGGCGCAGGCAGGTAAAACCTATTACATCAAGCTACTACCGGTTAAGGCATATACTTTTCCGGGCAGCATCAATTTGCTGGAAATATCTGAAAGCACTGCCAGCCCAACGCTAAAAAGCACCAAAGAGGAAACCAATTGCCTGGAGCAATAATCAGGTAACAATCTTAAAAACACCTGGGGCAACAATTAATTTTTGATGTTTGCGATGCCCGATGTTTGAAAAAAGGATCAACAAGAAAAACAGACAGACTTTTATGAAAAAAATACTCCTGATCTCATCCTTGTTAATAGCAAATTCTTTTGTCTTTGCGCAAAAGTCAGCGGTGATCGAGGCATTTAATAAATACAACATCTCAACAATCATACTTGACTCCAACGCCAAGAAAAATGCAGAGAGTTATGCCTTCACCATAAAGTCAACACTGGTTACGGAAGGACAAAAAAAAGTCAGCGACGGAAAGTATGATCCCGCGAAGAACGGAACTGACCGCTGGGAATTGACAAGTGTAAACGGCGGCAGCCCATCGAAAAAGGACCGAAACGCATTTAATAAAGAACACAACCAGCAAATACCCATTGCCATGGCGAATCAGGATTCTTACAAAGTTTTAAAAGATGATTCGGACTACCTTGTGGTATCTTACTATTACGACACAGCAACCCTGGTTCCGGACAATATGTTTATGAAAGACTTTCCTGTTGTGCTTTATATCAATAAGAAAACCGGAAGATTAGAAAGGTCTGAAGTCGTAAGCCCGGAACCATTTAAGGTGAAAATATTCAAAGCGGATTATATGAACGCCAATACTACGTTTGTTTATATAGAAAAAACAAATCAGTACCTCCCCTTAAAGGAAGAAATAACGATGAGCATAAGAATATTAGGGCGATCGGCTGAAATAATTACGATCAATGAATATTCGGATTACAAGAAATAGATAGTAGCAAATTTTAATTTATTTCAGTAAAGCGCTACGGGCCATTTCAATTCCCTTTTCATCGCCAATTTCGCGAAAGACAATTTTTCCATTTTCATCCAATAACATCAAAGTAGGAAATGCTTCAACTTTAAATTTCTTGCAGATTACACTATTATTCCTGTCGTCAAACAGGTTTATCCATTGTATATTTTCGTCCCGAACATAATCCGCTACATCACTTAGAGAACCATCAAATGCAACGCTAACTATATCGAAGTTCTTTTCGGCAGCCTGCCTGTATAGCGCCTTTAAGTCAGGCATTATTTTTTTACACGGTCCGCACCAGGTACCCCAGAAATCAATTAAAGTATATTTGCGATTCTTTCCTATGGTGAAGGTATTGCCATTAGAAATTTCTGCCGCCTGCATGGGAAATGCATATTGCCCGGGCTCAATACCATAATGCTGGATGTTATCTGCAAGTTCTTCCAGGCTTAGAGTATCGCCGCCTTTTGAAACCTCAGCAAACCGAAACGATTTGGATTTAAAATAAATAGTATCTCCTACATTGTATTTTATCGGTCGCTCTTTCGGGCTTTTAAATGGCTGGCTCGCTTCGCTTATAACTAAACTTGCAGATTTTTTATTGTACTCAGGCGCAAAAGAAGAAGCTTCTAATGCAAACCTGAATTCAATGCTGTCTACTGAAAAGTTTCCAATCCTATAGTATGGATGTATTGATACTCCTTCAACGCCAAAAGGCGTAATCGCATCGTATTTGGCAACAACGTCAAGTGTCCTGTAAATCCGTCCATCATATAAACCCACATTCCTTACTACTACTGCGTTTTTAAAAGTGTCCAGCCGGTGCAATTGCTCTTCTTCAAGGTTGCCGTCATTATCAGTATCAAAACAAATCCATTTATTTGACGGGCCATAAATTATCGCGACCTTAAATGCGTTTTTTAATGCCGCCTCTTTATTTGTAAGAGAAGCAATAACGGAAGAATCCTGCAACCGAACTGTCGTCACCTTCACAGAATCAATTATGCCGACGCCAAGAAATTTTAAATCATTTCTTTTTTCTTTAAATCGTAGAAAAAAACCATTGGCGCTAAAAGGGACAGAATCTGTTATATAATCTTTTAATACAACCTTCTGGTAAGGCGAGTGCTGTTGTTTACATGATGAGGCCAAGAATAGGAACACCACTGCAACAAACAATCTGCACGGCCGTGCGATGTTGATCATAGATGAAACTTATAAAAGTATTTGAGTAAAATTGATTGGCTGATTAGGTTCGGGCTACACAAGAATGAGACAAGCAAGGTTTAATCAGCAGAAAAACAATTTAAACATAATTTCAACATTATCAGCATCCATTTTTACGCATCTCTTTTTTTATTAAAGAAAACTTCTATTTTCGCAGTGCTTTAGGGGTGCCGTAAACACGGCTGAGATTATACCCTTTTTAACCTGTTCAGGATAATGCCTGCGAAGGGAAAAGTGCTCATCTGAGTTCTCTGTTATTGTATTTCCTAAAGTTTATTGTTCATTTTTCTTTCATCTTAAAACAAGATGCTATGAATATTTTGCTGAACAGCAAACCGCAGGAAATTGCCGATCATCTAACACTTTCTCTCGCGCTGCAAGCCTTGCAAATTAAGGCCGTCAATGGTATTGCCATTGCCGTAAACAATACCGTCATTTCAAAAAATGACTGGGATTCTTACACGCTAAAACCTAACGATGCATTGATCATCATCAAAGCATCACAAGGAGGATAGCATCTTCCCATCAATTAACCTTCTCTTCTACTCAATACTTATACAATATGCAAAAAGACAAAATACCATCTTCATACGAGAACATGGAAATGCGTGCACCGCTTACTGGCTCCAGAAAAATATATGTCATGGGCAAACTGCATAACATTAAAGTGGCCATGCGTGAAATTATATTGGGCGATACCGTTCGCATTTCTTCCATAAAAGAAGAAGTAGCCTCTAACAACCCCGTTATTGTTTATGATACAAGCGGCCCATACACAGATGCAAATGTTGCTATAGATTTAAAGAAAGGATTGGCAAGGCTTCGCGAAGAATGGATTGTGCAGAGAAACGATGTAGAAAAACTATCTGAATTTTCTTCCGAATTCAGCAATAAACGTTTGAATGATGACAAACTTAAACCGTTGCAATTTGAGCACATTCAAAAACCATATAAAGCAAAGCCCGGAAAAAATGTAACTCAATTACATTATGCGCGCAAAGGCATCATCACTCCTGAAATGGAATACATTGCTATTCGCGAGAATCAACAAATAGAAGCGTTAACCGATGAACCACTAAGCCAACAGCACACAGGCAACAGCTTCGGCGCCAACACGCCTTTTAAAAAAATTACACCCGAATTTGTGCGTGATGAAGTGGCAGCAGGAAGAGCTATTATCCCATCCAACATCAATCATCCGGAAAGCGAACCAATGATCATTGGCCGTAATTTTTTGGTGAAGATCAATACAAATATCGGCAACTCTGTTGTCACCTCTTCCATTGAAGAAGAAGTGGATAAAGCAGTGTGGAGCTGCCGTTGGGGTGGCGATACGTTAATGGATTTATCCACCGGAAAAAATATTCATGAAACCCGTGAGTGGATCATCCGCAATTGCCCGGTTCCTGTTGGAACTGTCCCGATTTACCAGGCATTAGAAAAAGTAAATGGCAAAGCAGAAGACCTCACCTGGGAAGTTTTTAAAGATACCTTGATTGAACAGGCTGAACAAGGTGTTGATTATTTTACTATTCATGCAGGCGTGTTACTTCGCTACATTCCACTTACCGCAAGGCGTACAACAGGCATTGTATCAAGAGGCGGAAGTATTATGGCTAAATGGTGTTTGGCTCATCACAAAGAGAATTTTTTGTATACGCATTTTGAAGAAATATGTGAGATCATGAAAGCCTATGATGTAAGCTTTTCTTTAGGTGATGGCCTGCGCCCCGGTTGTATTGCCGATGCCAATGATGCCGCTCAATTCGCCGAGCTGGAAACACTGGGTGAGCTTACCAAAATTGCATGGAAACATGATATACAGGTGATGATTGAAGGCCCCGGCCACGTTCCTATGCACCTGATAAAAGAGAATATGGATAAACAATTGAAGGAATGTCATGAAGCACCTTTCTATACACTCGGCCCGTTGACCACTGATATAGCTCCAGGTTACGATCATATTACCTCAGCCATTGGCGCGGCTATGATTGGCTGGTATGGTACAGCTATGCTTTGTTATGTCACACCAAAAGAACATTTGGGTTTACCCAATAAAAAAGATGTGAAGGATGGTGTTATTGCTTATAAAATTGCTGCACATGCAGCAGACCTTGCCAAAGGGCATCCAGGCGCGCAATATCGCGACAACGCGTTAAGTAAAGCGAGGTTTGAGTTCAGATGGGAAGACCAATTCAATTTATCGCTCGACCCGGATACAGCGCGTTCATTCCACGACGAAACACTACCTGCTGAAGGTGCGAAAATTGCACATTTCTGTTCCATGTGCGGGCCGCACTTTTGCTCCATGAAAATTACACAGGATATCAGGGAATATAGCGAGCAGCAAACAAAGGAGCTGGCTGAAGGCATGCAGGGAAAAGCAAAAGAGTTTAGAGAACAGGGCGCGGAGATTTACAATTAAGGCAGCATAAGTACGATTTTGAAAGTACGAATTACGAGGCACGAAGTACCATGCTTTTTGGCTGTTTTTTTTGCTTGTTGCGAAAGCCGCAACAAATTATTGGCTCAAAATCCTCATTCATTCTTATGATAGAAAAACTTCAATTTATTACAACAACAGCGGAATTAGCAGAGCAGGCTTGCCGCGGCGGCGTACGATGGGTACAACTGAGACTAAAAAATGTTTGTCACGAAGTATATAAAACCGAAGCACTAAAAGTTCAGAAGGTTTGCAAACGTTATGGCGCCAAATTGATTATTGATGACGATGTAGAATTGGCTTTAGAAATTAAAGCCGATGGCGTTCATATAGGAAAAGAAGATATGCCTTTAAAAGAAGCAAGAGCATTATTGGAAAATGATTTCATCATTGGTTGCACGGCCAATACAATTGAAGACATCATTGATATTGCTGTGCAATCTCAGGCAGACTACATAGGCTTGGGGCCATATCGCTTTACTGCCACAAAAAAAAAGTTAAGCCCTATTCTTGGACTCGAAGGTTATCATGACATTTTCAATTCATTAAAGCAAAGAAACATTGTGCTCCCACCTGTAATAGGCATCGGCGGAATTGAAGCAGGAGACATACCAGCTTTATTGCAAACAGGATTGCATGGTGTTGCGATATCGGGCGCCATTGCAAATGAAAAAGATATCCAGGGTACCGCGCAAAAGTTTGTCGGAATGTGCGCTGCTTAACATTTATTATTTAAAGAAAAACAGATGAACGATACGCTTATTATAGCAGATAAAAAATTCAATAGCCGCCTCTTTACAGGCACTGGAAAATTTGGCAACCATCAATTAATGCAACAAGCATTGGCGGCTAGTGGAACAGAGCTGGTTACCGTTGCGTTAAAAAGAATAGATAGCGAGGACAAGGAAGAAGATATTCTCTCTTATTTACAACCTGGGGCGATTGCATTGTTGCCCAATACCTCCGGCGTTAGAAATGCTAAAGAAGCAATATTTGCAGCGCAACTGGCAAGAGAAGCTTTGCAGACAAACTGGCTGAAACTTGAAATCCATCCCGATCCAAAATATTTATTGCCAGATCCGGTGGAGACTTTGAAGGCCGCAGAAGAACTGATAAAAATGGGCTTCATTGTATTGCCATATATACATGCCGATCCCGTGTTATGCAAGCGGCTTGAAGAAGTTGGCGTGGCGGCTGTAATGCCCTTGGGTGCGCCTATTGGTACTAACAAAGGATTAAGGACAAAAGACTTTCTGGAGATCATTATTGAACAAAGCAATGTACCTGTAATTGTTGATGCAGGCATCGGCGCACCAAGCCATGCGGCTGCCGCAATGGAATTGGGTGCAGATGCGGTATTGGTTAATACAGCCATTGCCGTAGCCGCTAACCCAGTCGCAATGGCACAAGCATTTAAACAGGCAGTCGAAGCAGGCAGAACGGCTTTTCTTGCTGGCTTGGGGGCTGAAAGCAATGCGGCTAATGCAAGCAGTCCGCTCACCGCATTTTTATCAGAACTATAAATCTTAAGCATGTTTCTTGAACAATTCGATGCGCAATGTTGGGATAGCATTAAAGAAAGCATCTACGCAAAAAATGCGGATGATGTGAGAGTCGCCTTACAAAAAAGCAAACGTTCACTTGAAGATTTTAAAGCGCTTATCTCTCCCGCTGCTCTCCCTTTCTTAGAGACAATGGCGCAGCTGAGTTATAAATTAACGCAGAAACGTTTTGGCAAAACAATCCAGTTATATGCTCCTTTATATTTATCCAACGAATGCCAGAATATTTGCACCTATTGTGGTTTTAGCTATGACAATAAACTAAAGCGAAAAACATTAACCTCACTCGAAATTATGCAGGAAGCCATGTATCTGAAAGAGCAGGGCTTTAAGCATGTTTTATTGGTGACAGGAGAAGCCAACAAAACAGTGGGTGTTGATTACATCAAAAATGCGATTGCTTTGCTTAAACCACATTTCGCGCAGGTAAGTATAGAAGTGCAGCCAATGGAAACGGAAGAGTATGAGCTATTGATTGAAGCGGGGTTGCACGCCGTATTGGTATACCAGGAAACTTATCATAAAGCAGATTATAAGATCCATCATACAAAAGGCAAAAAATCAAATTTCAATTACCGTCTCGCAACGCCTGACCGTTTGGGTAAAGCCGGGATTCATAAAATAGGATTGGGTGTGTTGATCGGTTTGGAGGATTGGCGCACCGATAGCTTTTTTACAGCTATGCACTTAAGTTACCTGGAAAAAACTTATTGGCAAACGAAGTATAGCATTTCCTTTCCCCGGTTGCGGCCTGCTGAAGGTTTGATAGAACCCAAAGTGGCAATGGCTGATAAAGAATTGGTGCAACTGATCTGCGCATGGCGAATATTTAATGAAGAAGCAGAACTATCTATCTCCACGCGTGAAAATGAAACCTTCAGAGACAATATCATCCAATTAGGAATTACCAGTATGAGTGCGGGCTCTAAAACAAACCCCGGAGGATATGTTACTGAAGTTGAATCACTGGAACAATTTGAAATTGACGACAGCAGAAGCCCGGCAGAAATTGTGCAAATAGTGCATGGCAAAGGCTACAAAGCTGTATGGAAAGATTGGGAGGCATTTGTGTAAGTAAAAATGGGTTATCATGCTTTCAGAAAAAGAACAATTAAGGTATCAACGGCAACTAATATTGCCTGAAATTGGAACAGCCGGGCAATTGAAATTGCAGGCAGCAAAAGTATTAGTGATTGGCGCCGGTGGATTGGGATGTCCCGTGTTAAAATATATTGCAGCTGCAGGTGTGGGTACAATCGGTATTGTTGATGGCGATGTGGTGGAAGAAAGTAATTTACAAAGGCAAATTCTTTATACATCCGCTGATATCGGTAAGCCTAAAGCTATCGTCGCAAAAGAACGCATAGAACAATTGAATCCTTTTGTAACAATTGAAGCGCACACGGTTCTTATTAATGCAGAAAATGCGCAAGAGATCATAAAGCCTTATGATGTGGTGGTTGATGGCACCGATAACTTTGCCACACGCTACCTGGTAAATGACGCCTGCGTGATGTTGAGCAAGCCTTTGATTTTCGGCTCCATTTATAAGTTTGAAGGACAGGTTTCTGTTTTTAATTACAATGATGGCCCTACTTATCGTTGCTTGTTTCCGGAACCACCCGGCGCTGATGAAGCTCCTAACTGTGCGGCAATTGGCGTGGTCGCATCCTTACCCGGCATCATTGGCACTGTTCAGGCAAATGAAGTAATCAAAATCATTACTCAATATGGAGAAGTGTTATCAGGCAAGTTATGGGTAATAGATGTAGCTAGTATGCAAACGCAAATGCTTCAATTCTGTAAAAATCCTGCAAATAAAACCATTACTCATCTACAACAACAATCTATAGTTTGTTCATCAAAAGGCGAAGCAATCAGCTATGAAAGAATGAAAGCGTTGCTAGAAAATTCTTCCGTACAATTGGTCGATGTCAGGGAAATAGAAGAACATCAAATTCAAAACATTGGTGGGTTAAATATTCCGTTGTCCAATTTAAAAGACAACTATCAACAATTAGATCCAAATGCAATAACCATTCTGTATTGTGCTGCTGGAGTAAGAAGCCGTACAGCAATGGAGTTATTGCTTAACAATGGTTTTAGAGAAGTGTACAGCTTGAAAAATGGGCTTTCAGAAATAAGCACTACTGCAAACCCTTTATTTGACGGCGGATAACGTCAAAAGCAGCTAAACAATCTTCAGATTGCCATATAGTTCCTAAGACAGCTACGCCATCAAATCCAGCATCGCTTAACTTAGGTATTTTGGCGGCATCTATTCCTCCTAATGCAACTATTTTCGGAATGTTTTTTTCGTTACTTGCTAGAGACCGCTTTACCGCACTCAGCTTTGTTATATCAATATTTGAAGGATAACCTGGTTTAGAGATACTATCAAATACCGGGCTTATGAACACGTAATTGAAATCATGAGGCGCGTGTAGCACTTCATCCCATGAATGAAAAGAAGCTGATATTATTGAGGACGAATACACAGAAAGCACTTCTTTTAATCTCTTCTCATCTTTCCAAACACTTGCTTTACAATGAAACCCAATTGCAGGAAATTCTTTTAATAGTTCCGGATATTCGTGAACTGAAACTCGCGTATGAAAAGCAGCAGGTATTTGGTTGAGATAATTTCTATATGCATCAATATCTAAATTTTCTTTTCGAAGATGAAGCCTGTCCAACCCCGCTTCTAGCATTTCTACTACAAATGCAATTTCATCTTTGATATCTATTGGAGGAGTAATAACAATTAATTCCATGATTAAGCTTCGCTGCATAAAATGCAAGGCCACTAAAGATAAATGGATTGGCGGAACATTTTGCGCCGAATACGCTTAGAATAACATCAAACAAATCCCGAAGGGATGAAATTATTATAGAATCCAAGCCAATAATTCGTCTGACCCGGGACGGATTACATTTTTCAGCCTAATGTCTCCCGTCCCGGATTTCCTAAACGCATTGCCCGTTTCAACTATAACAATTTCATCCCTTCGGGATTGGCCGTAGTATATTCATTATTCTTGTCACAATGAAGATGATTATCTTTATACATAACTAATTTTTGTTTATGAAAAAATGGTCGCTTCCCCTTGCGGCAGTCTTGTTACTGGGAGCATGCAACACGGCTTCTGAAAAGAGTGCCAACAAAGCATTTGTCGACATACAAGGAATAGATTCAACGGTAAAGCCTGGAAGTGATTTTTTCAGGTACGTAAATGGCAAGTGGTATGACACAGCGCAGATCCCCGGTTCGCAGGCCGGCGTGGGCGCGTATATGTTTATGAACTATCCTCAACGCTTACGCCTGCAAGGCATCCTGGACAGTGTTTCAAAAGCCAAAAACACAGATGGAAGTATCGAGCAAAAAGTGGGTGACTTTTATGCATCAGGCATGGATACCACAACCATCAATCAGCGTGGCAATGAACCTATAAAACCAGTGCTCGCACGTATCGACGCGATTACCGATGTTCCTTCTTTGATGAAGTTTGTTGCAGACGAAGCAAAAGTGAACAATGTTTCTATTATCTCTTTTGGTGTAGGCCCCGATAATAAAAACAGCAGTATGAACATCGGGCATGTTTCGCAGGCCGGCATTGGCTTGCCTGAACGTGATTATTATTTCAAAACAGATCCATCAAGCCTTGGCATACAGGCTGCATACAAACAATATCTTGCCACATTGTTTGAACTAACCGGAACTGATGCTGCGACCGCAAAGAAAAATGCTGATGTAGTTTACGGCATCGATAAACAACTGGCATCTTCTCACAGAACAAATATTGAACTCCGCGATGTAAATGCGAACTACAATAAAATGCCTGTTGCTGATTTGGCGAAAAAACATTCTAATATTGGCTGGACAAGCTTACTGGATAATCTCGGCGCCAAAACAGATTCTATAGATGTATCGCAACCTGCTTACTACGATAAGCTCAATGCATTGCTGAAATCTATCCCTATAAATGATTGGAAAACTTACCTGAAAGCATATTCTATCAACACTTATGCAAATGTGTTAAGCAAACCATTCGTTGATGCAACATTTGAATTTACTAAAGTGATTTCCGGACAAGCCGTACAAAAATCACGAGGTGAAATAATAGCAGATGCAGTGGATCAATCGCTTGGTGAAGCACTCGCGCAGTTGTATGTTAAAAAATATTTTACAGAAGATGCAAAGAAGCGCATGCTTGAATTGGTGAACAATCTGCAGAAAGCATTCGAAGTTAGAATAAGCAAGCTCGACTGGATGAGCGACAGCACCAAAACAAAAGCAAAAGAAAAGCTGTATGCTATCACCAAGAAAATTGGTTATCCCGATAAATGGAAAGACTACAGCAAGGTGGCTATTGCCCGGGATAAGTATTTTGAGAATATTGTTTCAGCGGCGGCCAACAGTTATCAATATCAACTGGCGAAACTGAACAAGCCTGTAGACAAAACTGAATGGTTTACCACACCACCAACAGTTACGGCTTATTACAATCCTTTTGCTAACGAGATAGTTTTTCCTGCCGGAATTTTACAAACACCTTATTTTGACGATGCCGCAGATGATGCACTTAACTATGGTGGCATTGGCATGGTGATAGGGCACGAAATGACGCATGCATTTGACGACCAGGGTGCACAGTTTGATAAGAACGGTAACGTAACAAACTGGTGGACGAAAGATGATTACGCAAAGTTCAAAGCCAAAACACAACAGGTAATTAATCTATATAGTTCATTCACGGTGTTGGATACAGTGCATATTAAAGGCGCATTGACCGTTGGCGAAAACACGGCAGATGTAGGTGGTGTTGCCATCGCATATGATGCTTTTAAATTAACCAAACAAGGACAGGATACTGCAACCATCGGCGGGTTTACACCCGACCAGCGCTTCTTTATATCTGTTGCGCGCATCTGGCGTGTGAAGATGAAAGATGAATTCCTTCGTTTGTGGATCAACAACAATCCACACTCACCACCCATGTGGCGCGTAAACGGGCCACTGATGAATTCAACACATTTCTATGATGCATTCCATGTGCAACCCGGAGATAAAATGTATTTGGCAGACTCGGCGAGGTTGAGGATCTGGTAGAGAACTGCATGTAATTTCGCTTACCAATATTGGTATATATAAAGCCTGCAATCAATAATTGCAGGCTTTTTTATGCGCCTGGCATTGGGCAACTTCATCAGGATTTGGTGACATAATTTGGACAAGCCCGAAGACAATTTTGACCATAGCACTCTTTCTTTTTGCAGAGAGCCTTAAGGATTGTCCTTTAACTTCCTTTTTCTTGAAAAAAAGAAAGTAACCAAAGAAAATTCAAGGCAAACCCGAAGCCTCCGGCCGTTTTGCCATGCCATCGCCTCTCCAAAGTGTTCCCACGATTATACAAGCAAACCAGTTCTACAAATTGTTTTAGAAAGCTTTTGTTATTATGCCCCTCCTAAGCTAGAAGCCTTTCTTTTAAGATAGCTCTTACGCTTTCAAACAAATAACGCCGACGGCATATGATTTTGCCGGCCTAATTTCGACAGATGGGGAAGTCGGTCGCAATCGCCCCTCCAGATTGTCGTTGTAGCCCATTTTATTTTGGTATGAAGCCCGGTACATTTGTGAAACACAAATCAGTTAATTATGCGAAAGTTGATCATGAAAATGTCCGTCTCGCTCGACGGTTTCGTGGCTGTTCCTGATGGTAAAAACGATTGGATTTTTAAGACCGGAGATGAAGAGTCGGCGGCATGGAGTGTAGACCAAATCCGGCAGGCAGGGCTGATTATTATGGGGAGAAAATCCTTTGAGAACATGGCGCCTTACTGGCCGACAGCGACCGGGCCTTTTGCGGCGCCAATGAACGAAATACCCAAGGCCGTTTTTACGAAGAATGGATTTAAACCCTCCGATGCGGTGAAAACCGCTACAGGAGAGCAATCGCCAGCTTTATCTTCCTGGACTGAAGCACAGGTTTACGATGGTGATCTTGCTGAAGTAATCACGAAGCTTAAAGCCGAGCCAGGGAAACCGATCGTAGCAATTGGTGGTGCAGGATTTATGCAGAGCCTGATAGCCACCGGCCTTATCGACGAATACCACATGGCCATCCATCCTGTCGCATTAGGTTCGGGATTGCCAATCTTTTCCGGTTTGCAAATACCGCTTTACCTTAAGTTGGCAGAGGTAAAGGCTTTTCCGAAGGGAGTAATAGCACATACTTACCACTCGCAATCTTAGAATACATTCGGCCAGTAGCATAAAACAATATTCAGAAATAATCAGGAAGCCCGTGATCAAACGATTGCGGGCTTTTATTGTTTAATATCAAAATCAAACAGCCTATCAGATTTTATCCATTCATTGATAGGCATTCCAAATTGCAATAATTTTACTAGGTTCCAAGTATATCAATAGTGATACAAAATCTTATCCATCACATAGAAAAATTTAGTGCTATCCCTGCCAGCAAAGCCAATCTGCTGGAGACATTCTTTGAGCATAAAGCATATAAAAAGAAAGAGTTGCTGCTGACTGAGGGGCAACGTTGCTATGAAAAGTTCTTTATCGTAAAAGGTTGTGTGCACTTATATTATCTTAGGCAAAACGGTACAGAACAGACCATTGACTTTGCTTTAGAAAATTGGTGGACTTCAGATTTTACCGCTTTTGAAAAGGGAGTGGCTGCACAATTTTCCATTCGAGCAGTAGAAAATACAGAAGTATTATCAATCACTGCCGAGCGTCAACGGGCGCTATTAAAACTGGTTCCAGAACTTAATGAATACTTCCACCTGGTATTTCAGCGGGCTTATGCAGCATCGCAAATGAGATTCAGGTTTCTCTTTGAGTTTTCAAAAGATGAATTGTACCTACATTTTCTTGAGCATTTTCCGGCTTTCACACAACGTGTTCCGCAATATTTGCTTGCTTCTTTTCTTGGCTTCACACCGGAATATCTCAGTGAACTCAGGAAAAAGCACATTTCTTAAACCTGTTTAAGAAAGATGGCATTTGTGTTTTTCAACTTTGCCAACACAAATGAACAGCTATGAATAAAGTAATTAAACACCGCCTTGATGTATGGAAAGAGGAACCGTTATACTGGGAGCTGATGTCAAAAATGGACAACCGCCTGTATGAATCAACCATATCTAAAAATCTGATCGACATTATTAAAATCAGGGTTTCGCAAATCAATAAATGTGCTTTCTGTATAGATTACCACACGAAGGATGCGCTAAAGAATGGAGAAACAACCCGTCGCATTTTTGCTTTATCTGCATGGCAGGAAAGCCCTTTGTTCACAGATATTGAGCGGGCAACATTAAGGGTAATTGAGGAAATCACATTTATTTTCAATCATGGAGTTTCAAACGACGCATATGATGGGCTCAAGTCTTATTTCACGGAAAAGGAAATAGCAGATATCATTATTTGTATCTGTCACATGAACTTTTTAAACCGTATAGGCATTTCAACTAAAACTGAAGCCCTTTAAAATCCTTGCTTAACATTAAAAGCCAATACAATGACAACTACAGGCAAAGTGATAGCCGGCATAAAAATACCAGATAGCGCAATTGCGAGCCAAGCAACAGATTTATTGCGTGAACATGGTAGCGAACTTTTATACAACCATTCATTACGGGCATTTCTTTTCGCATCGCTAAATGCCCACCAACATAATGTTCGATACGATATTGAACTCTTGTATGTTAGCGCGGTATTTCATGACTTGGGACTAACATCACACTATCGCAGCGATGATAAGCGATTCGAAGTTGACGGCGCAAATGCGGCCCGCGATTTTCTACGCAGCCATGGCGTTTCGCCACAATCACTGCAATTGGTCTGGGATGCTATTGCACTTCATACGTCACCGGGTATTGCAGAATACAAAGAACCCGAAGTAGCATTACTCAACTTCGGCGTTGCACTGGATGTTGTGGGCAAGGGCTATAATCAATTAGCTGATAACGAGCGTGAAGAGATTATCAAATACTTTCCCCGCAATGGGTTAAAGAAAAATATGATAGCTACCTTTTTTGATGGGTTTAAACACAAGCCACATACAACGTATGGCAGCATCAATGCAGACATTTGTGCATGCATGATGCCTGAGTTTAAAAGACCTGACTTTTGCGATGCTATCTTGCATTCGCCCTGGCAAGAATAGAATTATAAGCCATATGCCGCAAATAAAGAAGCTTCCCTTTCCAAAGAAGCTTCTTTTCAATTTTTTCTACTCAAATCATTACAAATTATTATTATTCCTCGGGGCTAATAAATTTTAGCGCCTCTTCCAACTCCTCCGTATCAAAATATTTTTCTTCAAAGGCGGCATTAACCAAATGAAGCACTTTGTTTTCAACTTTTACAACGGACTTGATTAAATCAGAATGTGCCACTACCGCACAACGCCCTATTTTGCCAAAGCGTTTGATTCCCCATATCTCACCTTCTAAAAAACCTTTCAAATCCATATGCTTTAACACAGACATATCTTTGACTTTAATTAACAAATTAACGTGCCCGTGGCCTGCGTTTAATTTTTCCTCAAAAAGTTGCTTGATTAATTGAGCATCTGCTTCTGTAAAGGTTTCTGTTAACTCCAGGGCAAGGGCATTCCCGGGGAAGGTTTTAATTTGATTCAGCATATTGGATAGTTTTAAAAGGAAGAAAGATTAAAGTTAATGTTTCCTGATCGTACTGCTGTAAAAGGAAATTCTTACACAGTTCCTTATATGTATCACCAGATTTCAGGAGAGTTGGTTTTCTGCCTGGATGCGTCACGCCTTAGTTATTGCTGACTTAACGCAAATCGTAATTTTCTAATTTATCCATTTTCACATTTAATGTGTACACGATTTTTTAAACTGAATTAGCCCTTTCAACATAAGTTTATTAGTTTTAAATCAGGTTCCTTCAAATTAGATAAAGCCATAGGTTAAAGCCTGTTCGTGAGGTTCGGCTACATATTGTGCAATTTTCCAGGCTTAGTGAAGGACAGAATTTCAAATCGATCTTATTCGCAAATGCGAACAAAGTTTATAATGCAATGTTATTAGTGGACCGGGTGGAAGAAATTTCAACGCCGAAGTTTTGAGTAAAATTTTATGGGCATTCGCTTTTTTGATTAGCCATAAAAGTCATCTTCTTTTATAAGATTTAAATCTATTAAAGCAATGAATATAACTGTTTTGGGAGAAGCAACATTTGAATCTCCGATAGGCCATAGCATAAGTGATAACATTCTTATCCCCGAGAATATAATAATAGATCCAACCTCAACTGCAAAAGATGCATTGACATTCGAACTGGCAGGGCCTCGTTCCAAATTATTTTTTGATCCAAAGCACACGCGTGCAGGCATTGTTACCTGTGGCGGCCTTTGCCCCGGCTTAAACAATGTTATCAGATCATTATTCCTGGAGCTTCATCACGCCTATGGCGTAAAAGAGGTACTTGGTTTTCGCGGCGGATACCAGGGCCTGGATCCGGCAAAAGGAAAGGAACCTGTTGTGCTTACTCCGGAATTTGTTCACAACATTCACAAAGAAGGCGGGACTGTTTTAGGCACTTCCAGAGGGCCGGTGGATATTTCCATTGCAGTAGATAACCTTATTCAACGAGGAGTAAATATAATTTTTACCGTAGGCGGCGATGGAACCCAGAAGGGCGGTAATGCACTGTTCCAGGAAGCGAAGAAACGAGGCTATCCGCTGGCTGTAGTGGGCGTTCCCAAGACAATTGATAATGATGTGGCTTTTGTCTCCAGAACTTTCGGCTATATGACGGCAGTGTCTGAAGCAAGTAAAGTTTTGAGTAATGCACATAATGAAGCAATCAGTGTAGAGAATGGTATTGCGTTGGTAAAATTGATGGGAAGACATGCAGGCTTTGTGGCCGCCGGTGCAACTGTTTCCTGCCAGGATGTAAACTTTGCTCTTCTTCCTGAAGCACCCTTTAAACTGGATGGATTTCTTAGGGCTTTAAAAGAACGGATTATAGACCGTTCACATGCACTGGTTGTAGTGGCCGAAGGAGCCGGACAGGATTTGTTTGCTGCAGACGAATTGAAAAAAGATGATTCCGGAAACGTTAAGGCTAAAGATATAGGGCTATTTCTCAAGGATGCTATTGAGCAATACTTCAAAAGCGAAAACATCCCTATCGTGATGCGCTACATAGATCCAAGTTATATTGTTCGCAGCAGTGCGGCCAATTCAGAAGACGCGATACTCTGTGATATGTTTGCCCGCAACGCTGTTCACGCAGCAATGGCGGGTAAAACAGGGCTGGTTATCGGATACATGCATGACAGATTTATACATGTGCCTATTGAAGTTTTAACCAGCCGCAAAAAATCTATGGACCCGCAAAGTTTTCAATGGAAAGCAGTACAGGCTTCTACGGGGCAGGTTGATTTGTTTAAATAAACACGCATAAACGGTCACGATCAGGTTGATATTCGGGAGACCTCTCCTATCGTCGAGGTGACGATGCGGATGCGATCTTCCCGATATCTTTTGAGATACATGCTACCATCACATTTTCTGATAAGCCAGGATCGTCATGTCGACAACAGGAGACATCTCCCAAAGCTGACGATGCTTGCATAACTAAACTACATTGCATTGCCATTTCCTCCTACGCTTTGCTTTTATTTAAACGCTGTAGATAAACTTTTGCAGAGTCACTCATGGTAATTATTGCGCCGCCAAGTATTACAAGATCTTTAATCACAAGCCTCCCACGCCCGGAAAGAAAAGGGAAGCCCCAGTCCTTATCAGTAAGATGTGGCACCCAGGACTCAGGAGTTGTTACAAGAAATGAAAGTGTTCCCAAAGTCATCATAAATACAAGAATGCTACCAGTCATACTCAGCAATGGTGCCACGCTGTGCAAGGCAACCATCACAGCCACCAACACCAGGAATGCGCCCAGGCCATAAGAGAATCCATAGGTATTGTTTGCTTTATGCCAGTCGTGATTGGCGGCGATCATCTCTCCTTCTTTATTTACATGTGTTTTATATCCTGTAGCATCGTTGTAGAAAAAAGACATAAACGGACTGTTTGCCACAAAAGGAACAATGCCATCGGCTTCATACGTAAAGAACTTGAGGCTGCCAATCCAAAGAAAAACTACTACAATGCCAAACCGTACTGCTTTTTTGCCGAATGCATCAAGGCCCTCAACAAATTGAACTATTGACTGCTTCATCGCTTAATGTTTTATTACTTAAAATTTGACGCAAAGCTATCCCGCGCTCCGAAGCTGGAACATGGACAAAAAAGGAAAAGGCCTGCACAAATATGACAACTTCGTCAGGCCGGAAGGGCCATGTCATTTAGTTAAGAGTTGTTATATCAAGCTCGTAAAATATCACCATCTGTTTTATTTACGGGAGACTTCTCCTTTTGTGCCAGTGAGAGTTTTATAACAGCAACAGATTTTCCCGTAGGGAATTAAGCTCAATAGAAATATTCGAATCTGGAACGTATTAGCCCGTTAGGGCTTTAACCAAATAAAAAGGGTTAATGTCCTACGGACAAGAAAGGCCTTGCATGTTTGGTTTTCTATTGAGCTTAAAGTCCTACGACTATTGATAAAAAATGTATTATCATCTCCTTTTGATTGTGGGTAATCAAATTTACTCGTCGGGTGATGATGCGGTTGCTGACTAGCTCATTATTATTTACTTGTTATCGATGCGGTTGTTATTACTTTTTCTGATAAGCCAGCATCGCCATATCTACCGGGGAATTTGCATGCCAAAATCAAAAACAGAATGACACATTTTTATACTAAGCGCTGGTTGCCTTCAATTCATTGCCGTCTGCTTCAGCTGACGGATAATGATTGATCTTTTAATCCGGGCTTTAGCCCAAAAATAGATTGTGTGGCTAAAGCCATACTCAAATTAATTCGTCTTCCGTCAGCTAAAGCAGACGGCAATGACCCCACCCTTAAATCTGTCATTGGCACGACAGGAGATATCTCCCAACGTTGACGAATGTCTTCTTAACTAAATGACATCAGGCTGGAAGGTCTGCGATAATTGATATGCCTGTCTTTTCGCGAAATGTTTGCGGTGACACTTTCGTGACTTTCTTAAAAAAACGACTGAAGTAAAATTCGTCTTCAAAGTTGAGCGCGTAGGCTATCTCTTTTACACTTTGGCGGGTCAGGTGCAATCGCTTTTTGGCTTCGGTCACAAGGCGCTCCTGGATGAGTGCGGAAGGTGTTTTCCCGAAGTAGCGCATACATCGTTTACTGAGGTTGTTGGGCGACATAGCCAGCAACTTTGCATAGTCAGCAGGCTTATGCATTTCCAGGTAATGCGCTTCCAGCAATTTTTCAAATGCTTCCATCTTCTCATCTTTTTTCAACCGCATACTTTCGTCTTTCATGGTCCGGCGCTTAATATTACCGGCTTTCGCAAGCAGCAACTGCAAATAAGAACGCAAGATCATCTCGTCCGGATCGGGCACGTCAAATTCCGCTTCCACATCAGAAAACATCCTACCGAACCCTTCTGCTTCTTCAGGTGTAAGTACAACAGATGGCTCTATATAAATATTATTAAACAGCAGTCCGTTACATGCCACCTGGGCTTTGTGATATTCAATGCAATAAAAATCGCCGTGAAAACGCAGCATTGAAAATTCTATCGGCTGGTCGCTATCTACATGTATTTGCTGAAAAGGCGTCGCGAACATCAATACCGGAGCAGTGAAGGGGAAGGCACCAAAGTCTGCATAATAGCAACCACTACCTTTGGTTATGAACAGCACTACATAATTTGGAAATTGCGTAGGCTGTAACATTTTGCTGGTAGAATTATCCTGTAAGCCGAACAACAGCTCACTTGTATCTGTTACTATTCCTTTCAATGGATTTGCACGATTATCGGACTAAAATAATCTAAAAAGGGGGAAAGATGTCGTTGTCAGCGTAAACGCGTGTAGCTGGAGAAATATCCAGGCTTTGCGCATTTATTTTTACATTGCCTGTTATGATATATTCATCTAACGCTGAGGAACAGGTTCTCTACGTCTCAAATTTTCAAGACTTTGTTGCTACGCCGTTTAGTGGACCCATAAATGCCGTTTGCTGGAGTCGTCAACTAACAGGTGACTTTTCTGAGATAGTAGAAAAAGTAACGCTAACCGGAAACATAACGGAAATAGAACCAAATGAGCTTCTTGAACTTCAGTTAAGCCCACAGGGACAACTAGCTCGCAAGATTCTTTTAAACGACCTGAAATTACTGAAAGCGAATGGTGCATCGCCCGTCCTTAATGTGATCAAAAATTACGATCGGGACGATAGCTTCCCCTTTTTCCCGACCGATGTTTATTCCTTTCATGTAGATCGTTCACCCATACCAACCGATACCATTTTGTGCACCTACTACGGCTCGTCAAGTGAGATATTGCCCAATGCACAGGCTCAACAGAAAATACTCATTCCGGAAATACGTGAAGAACTCAGAAAGCTATATCATGGAGCGGACGAGGGTTTTGAATTATTCTTAAGCGACCATTTCTTTGACTTACACTACCAGGCAAAACCCGATGCTCGTCCAATAACCTTAGGCCTTGGCCATCTGTGGCGCCTGGCGGTTGACCATCCCGAAAGCCAGGTTCTCCCATGTGTTCACCGTGCACCAAAAGAGGCACTTGGGCAGCCCAGGTTGTTGTTGATTTGTTGATTCAAATTGGAATTGCCATAAATAAAAAAGCCCGTAATCAAATTACAGGCTTTTTCCACCGTGCCCAGAACAGGAATCGAACCTGCACTCCCTTGCGAGAACCAGATTTTGAGTCTAGCGCGTCTACCAATTCCGCCATCTGGGCTTTTACTACCATTTTCGGCTCTTTCCGGTAACCGGACCTCCGAAACGGGCTGCAATATTAGTGCATCATCTTATACCAGCCAAAATCCTGTTGAGATATTTTTTCTTATAATAGTAAGTTTTTACTTGCAGCAGCTCTTTTTCGGTAGTAACACCCTCCTTATAATCCTCCACAATTTGCTGAACAGGTTCATATATTTCATTTTTAAATTGTTCAATCTGGCCTTCTACAGCCGCCATCTGGCCTGCGTTTCCTTCAATTTCAGCGTCCATTACGCTTTCGTTCAGGTCCATCATTTCCATCAAAAAATCGTTGGGTAATTGAAATTTTTCTTCTTCTTCCAACAACCCTTTTATTTGAAGCACATATTTTATGGTTTCGTCCTCATTCTGGAAAGTTTTGAAGGCTTTGTTCACCAAAGACGATTTTTCAAGCGCTTCCGCCTGTGCTTCCTCATTTTCGTTTGTAAAAAAATCCGGATGATACTGCCTGCTTAATTCGTAAAACTTCTTTTTTACCTGCACTTTTTCGGGTTTGAGGTTTACCGGCAGTTCAAATAATTCAAAATAATTCATAGTGTTATTCATTACAATATTCCCCTGAGCGTATTCGCCTGATAAAAAATATCGATTATTTTAGAACAAAATTATACGAATGCCGGCTATTGCGCTTATCAGAGAGGGAAAAACTCCATCGGACGAACGGGTGGCTCTTACGCCCGCCCAATGCAAATGGCTGCAAAAGAACCTACCGGAATGCACCATTACCGTTCAAAGCAGCCCTACAAGGTGTTTTACGGACAAGGAATATCAGCTCGCAGGTATCACCGTTCAGGATGATGTGAGCCATTCTGATATTTTATTTGGCATAAAAGAAGTGCCGGTTAACATGCTTATTCCGGAAAAAACTTATGTTTTCTTTTCTCACACCAAAAAGAAACAGCCGTATAACCAGGCATTGATGCATGCGATGATAGATAAAGACATCACCCTGATTGACTATGAATGCCTGGAGCATGAGGACGGCCAGCGGATCATTGGCTTTGGATTTTTTGCAGGGATTGTGGGCGCACACAATGGTATTATGGCTTACGGAAACCGCATGGGGCAGTATTCGCTGGGAAGGGTGTATAAAAGCAAGGACTACCGCGCGCTGATCCACACTTATTTTGGATTGAAGCTGCCTAAGATAAAAATCGTGGTTACCGGCAGTGGGCGTGTGGCGCACGGTATCCTGGAGATCATGAACCTGATGGACGTGCAGGATGTTGAACCGGATGATTTTTTGGCTAAAGACTTTGCTTACCCTGTTTATGTGCATTTAAAGGGCGCAGGTTTGTACCGGCATAAAACAACAGGAAAATACAACCGGGAGCATTTTCACAACCATCCGGAAGAATACAAATGCCTGTTTGAAAACTATTATTCGCAGGCAGACATTCTAATGAATGGCATTTACTGGACGCCCGAGATGCCGCGCCTTTTTGAGATGGAAGCATTGAAAGATAAATCCTTCCGGATCAGCACGATAGCGGATATTACTGATGATAAAAATGGAAGCATACCCTGCAACCTGGGCGACGCTGTAATCAGCGATCCGGTATATGGCGTGAATAAGGAAACCTTTGAAAGAACTGCGCCGTATTTACCGGAAAGTGTGGATGTGATGGCTGTGGGAAATTTGCCAAATGAGTTACCTCGTGATGCCAGCAGGTATTTTGGAGAACAGTTAATTAAGCATGTGTTGGGCGACTTAGTGAAGGATGGGAATGAAATAATTGAAAAAGCGACGATACTTAGAAAGGGTAAACTAACGGAGCACTTTGAATACTTAAGCGATTATGCTGCGCACTAATGGACAATTGAAAATTGAAAATGATCGGAGAAGATTTTTTTAACCACAGAGGTAAAGGAGCTATGGCACGGAGTTACACAGAAGAATACTCCTTTTACTCTGTGAAAAAAACTCAATGGAATCTGTGGTAAAATCTCTTATCAAACTGTTTTAACCACAGAGGCAACGGAGTTATGGCACGGAGTTGCACAGAAGAAATACTCCTGCTACTCTGTGAAAAAAGCTCAGTGGAATCTGTGGTAAAATCTCTTATCAAACTGTTTTTTAACCACAGAGGTAACGGAGTTTTGGCACGGAGTTGCACAGAAGAAATACTCCTTTTACTCTGTGAAAAAACTCTGTGTACACTGTGGTAAAAAAAATTAAAGATGCAGATAATAATCTTTTAGCAGCGCTACAAATTCATCGGAATACGCATTGCTTGCATCCTTAATAACAATTACATTTTCCAGTGTTTCAAACGGTTGTTTTCTAAACAATAGCATGCTTCGAAAAAACTCATGCTTTGGAGTTTGTTGCACCTTTACATTTTCTGCAAAATAAAGGCCCCGCTGGCTGGCCAATTGAAGGCATTGTTGTGTTCTATGATAGGGAATCAATATCGCAAAAGAACCATCTTCACCGAGGTTTCCATTTACAAAATCAAATAACTCTTCCAACCCTAAAGCCGTGCTGTGCAGGGCGAGGTTGCGTTTATGATCATTGCTCTTGAGATCGTTTTCAAAAAAGGGAGGATTGGAAATGATGAGATCATACTTTATTTGCGGTTTTAATTCCTGCACCGGCATATTTATCAAACTCAATCTCGCCGCCCAGTCTGATGCGTCAAAGTTTTCATTAGCCTGTTCAGCTGCATGCTGATCAATTTCCACTGCATCAATTTTTGCTTCATCCAATTTCTGAGCAAGCATTAATGACAGCAATCCCGTGCCGGCACCAATATCCAAAACATGTTTAGCTGCATCCAGATTAACTTTACTTGCCAACCATCCACCAAACAGACATGCATCGGTACACACTTTCATTGCACACTTATTCTGGAAGATGGTGAATTGCTTGAATTTGAAAAAATGATTAGGCATTTAAAGTGAATGGTGAAAAGTGAATGGTGAAAATTACAAACAGCAAAAGTAAGATATAGCAACGTAGTAGTGGAGGCATCTTCGCTCTAATCACCGTAAAAACGTATAACGCATCATAGCATTTAAAGTCAATGGTGAAAAGTGAATGGTGAAAATTGCAAACAGCAAAAGTTAGGTATGGCAACGTAGCAGTGGAGACATCTTCGCTCCTTCATCTTTCACAGCGAACCCGACACACCAGTTTACTCATGCTCATTACTGAAAATTTCAATTTTGACCTTGAAATTTTGAGTTTACTCCTCATGCTTCCCACTTTAAACTTTATGCCTTGACACACTCAACGTAAAACGTATAACGTAAAACTTACAACGTATAACTCCTACGCTTTCAGCTTTTCCACCTGCTCGCCATTTACTTTTGTGCCTTGCCTGCCATCCAATGTAAATCCGATGGTAGTGCCTACATCTAGTTTACTGCGTACGTGCATGCTTTGATCGTGCGCTTCAACAATATGCTTGCATATAGCAAGGCCAAGGCCTGTTCCGCCAACATCGCGGCTACGCCCTCTGTCCGTTCTATAGAAGCGCTCAAAAATGCGGGGCAAATGTTCTTCGGAAATACCAATGCCATCATCACTTATTTCAACCAGCACATGCATTTCATCGGTATTATAAATGCTGGCCACAATATTACCGCTCTGCTTACCATATTTTGCGGCATTTTCAATCAGATTAATCAATACCTGGCGAACCTTTTCTTTATCAGCGAAAACGGTAACAGGCAATTCGCATCCTTTCTTAATACTGAATTTAATATTGCGCTCAGCCAGCTTAATGGTCAGCGATTCAACAACCTCTTTAATCAGCTCCTGTATTACAAAATTCTGTTTGTATAAAGGCTGCTCTCCACTTTCCAGCTTGGATATTTCATCAAGGTCGCTAACAAGGTTAACCATTCTGTCAATATTTCTTGAAGCATTTTCAAGAAAGCGGACATTAACATCCGGATTTTCCAATGCGCCGTTCAACAGCGTATCTACATAACCTTGTATGGCAAAAATGGGAGTCTTAAATTCGTGAGCGAGGTTTTGCAAAAACTCTTTGCGGTAAGCCTCGTTGTTACGCAGTATTTCAATCTCATTTTTACGCTGCTCTGCCCATTTTTCTACGTCTGCCCTTACTTCATCAATGCTTTTTTTAGGAAGAATGTATTTGTAATACATTTCTTCTTTTTTGCTCGCCTTGGTTTGGTAAATGAACTTATAGATGAGTTTTATTTTGCGATAAATAAATTTTTCAAGCACAGATCGTATCAACAAATAACTTCCTAAAAAAATTACGGCAAGCGCAATTACCGCTATCCAGATTTTATTGTGAATTACATAAAAGGCTATACCAATCGGAACTGAAAGGAGAAGGGCCGTTAACGCAGATAACTGGTTAGGAGAAAAATTTTTCGCTGTAAACATAGTAAAAGGGGCATGTGTTTTATATTTCAGATGGTTGCATGTGGTTAACTAAAACATGCAACCATCGAATATAAGACTATAATTCAAATTTATAGCCAACACCTTTTACGGTTGTTATACAGTCAATACCTAATTTTTGCCTGATCTTTCTTATGTGAACATCAATGGTTCTATCGCCTACAATTACATCTGCACCCCAAACCTGGCTCAATATTTCATTTCTAAGGAAAACACGGCCGGGGCGTGAAGCCAGCAGGTGTAACAATTCAAATTCTTTCTTGGCAAGTATTACATCGTTGCCATTAATAGAAACAACAAATCTTATCGGGTCTATAGTAATATCGCCAACAGTTATCGCCTTCCCGTTGTCTTCTTTGTTTAAACGACGAAATATAGCATTAACGCGGCTTACCAGTACTTTCGGGCTAATTGGTTTGCTCACATAATCATCTGCACCCGTTTCAAGCCCTTTAATTTGAGACGCTTCGTCACTAAGCGCAGTAAGAAATATGATTAATGTATTTTGAAAAGCGGGTTGGGCACGAAGGATCTCACAAACCTCAACGCCTGTTTTATAAGGCATCATGATATCCAGGATAATCAGATCGGGATTGATCTGCTTGGCCTTTTCAATCGCCTCATTTCCATCTTTTGCAGTATAAAGCTCATATCCCTCCTTACTCAAATTGTAACTGATAATCTCCAGAATATCACGCTCATCATCTGCTATCAATACCTTTTTTGCTTTGTTTTCCATTTAACAATATGTTTACACAAAAATAATTTTACGGGCTTGATGCATGGCTAATACTTCATTATATTATTGTTAACTAAAATAGCACTATTTTCCCGAAGCGCTGCGCCGCACTATGCCCGTCTAAACAAATAATTGGTAGTATTTTTGCATTTGTACAAAAAATTTAACCGACAGGATGAGAGTACTTTTATTATCAGGTTTTGTAGTCTTTATTCATTTTATTGCTTCCGCCCAGACAACCGGTAACACGGCTCAGGATATACCTTTGATGAGAAAGATGTTTCATGAAAATATCAATCAGTCACAGAAGGCACTTTTTTCACTGGATGGTAAACAGGATGACAGGTTTGCCCCATCCAACGATGATGAAATAAATAACCAGATAACGCATGCAGCCACAGTTGGCGTAGATAATTTGCAGAATGAAATTGAAGCCAACCCTTCCACTGACGCAAATACCAAAATCAAATTTCTTCGTGGCCTGAATGAAGTGCTTACAGGATACATTTCTCAATACAGGCAAAAACAAATAAAAGGGACCGCATTCCCGCAGCTGATCAGGGATTATAAATCCGCGATGGACCTTGAATTGCAGCATCACAGCATCCTGCCTGTCATAAAAAAGAACAGTTACGAAACAGGCAACCTCCTTATCAACAGCATTGCGTTTAAGGATAACGTAGACGCGGCAGCCTGCAGAAATGACCTGATGGCAAAATACCTTATAAAATATCCGGAACGCATCCTGCCTACGCTGAGCGAAAAACCTGATCTTCCTTTTGCAGATAGCCTTATTATTAAAGCCGCTTATACGCAACAGGAAAATTTGTACACCTATGCTGCCGCAACAAATTCTTTTGCTGGTAAAATTGGCAGCGTGAATGATCCGTTGGTAAAGATTATTTACAAGATGGCCAAGATGAAAACAGGGCGCCAGTATTTTCCGTTCCTGGACAATTTATACAAAGGAAAAATAACATTTGAAGAGATTGAAGGCGTGATGGACAATGATGAAAAATATTACAGCCTGCTTGTTAAAACAGAACTGGATTATGCATCACGAGTAATTAAAAAGGATACTCCGATGGCTATGCTAACACTTACCAACAGGTTGCGTTTCAAAGCCAAGGAAGTTTATATAAATGAGATTAATGGCCTGCATGAGAAGCCTGACAACATTCGCTTTAAAAGCATTGAAAAGCTAACACCGCAAGAGCTTTACTATCTCGCCGTTTTGGGTGAAGAAGAGATCTATACATCCAGCTATGTAAATGGCGTTTACCCGCGAATCTGGAAAGGCAAGATGCAGAAAGGTGACAGCCTGTTAATGAGCGTGTATTTCGACCACTTTAAAAAGTGGATCAAGATGGCGGCCAATTATAACACGCTGGATAATTTTTTGGGAAGGATGGATAAGCAAAACGCGGAAATGCTAATGGTGGCATTTGTTCGTGGCCTTGATAAAACGCAGAACCTGGAAGATGCGGTGGATGTGGCCAACTCCTATTCAAGCATTAAAGATCCTGCCATTAAGAGACTGATTTTGAGCCAGGTACAATATAACCTGGAACAGGCTCGAAAAACCAGGAACGTGAAAGCAACACGTATCTATGGTATACTAAACACAATCTTCCAGTCAATTGATCCGAACAACAAGATTGATTTGACTGCAACATTGGGTATTCCGCCGGTATATTCAATGCCGAATGCGATGATGAAGGACGGGACCGGAAGAATTATTATTCAACAGTTCTTTTATGGCGATAAAGACGGTACGAACGTATTTAATAGCTTCCTTAGCAATATGAGCAATGGCAATTGGAAAATAATTCCTTCTGCAAAATGGGTGGAGGTACGCTCTACCAAGGGGACGCCTATTTCCATCTATTCTAACAGACCATTGGATGAAACCAAAGGGCTTGATGCTGATGCGCAGGCTGCACTCGGCCAATATCTTACTGACAAAGGCCTTGATCCCACTATGGTTATTCACCGTGGGCATAGCTACTATCTTATTTCTACGCTGCAACAGCTTGCGCCTTCTGCAAAAGTTGTTCTGCTGGGAAGTTGCGGTGGCTATCAGAGCCTTAGCACCGTGCTAAACACCTGCCCTACTGCGCAGATTATTTCGAGCAAACAAACCGGTAGCGGCCTCATCAATATGCCGATGATCAGTGCAATCGTGGAAACACTCAGGCAGGGCAAAGACCTTGACTGGCCGGGCATGTGGAGCAACCTGGAGAAAAGGTTTGCACATAATGCGCTGTTTGATGATTACGTTCCTCCTTACAAAAACCTGGGCGCCGTGTTTATCATGGCTTACAAGAAAATGGAAGACAGAGACGGAATGGAAGAATAGCGCTGATACGCGAATTTATAGAACCACGGAGACAGAGAGGCACAGGCGATACACGGAGAGTTTTGCCACCAAGTCGCAAAGGTGTCAAGTAGCACAAAGGAAAACCAAGGGGACAGAAGGCACGGACAAAGGCACCGGGATTATTAAAACCGAAGGCTGGAAGGAGCAGGAAGCAAATACATTTAACACATTTTCTTTATACAAGCTGAAGATCACAACTCTTCAGCTTTTTTTTATGTCCGGCTTTTGTGCGCCGGGAATTTCTCCGAGTTCAGGTAATCGGCAAAACCACCGCTGCATCGCTGCTTCTTTGCACCCGCTGCGAGAAACATCATCTTCATCCGCGAGAAACCCGCCTTTTTCGTGGTTTTTTCGTGAAACTTTCGCCTTTGGGCGTGAAACATGAATGCCGCCAAGCCCCTATCTTTGCGCCCTATGAGCGTACAAGACAACAATAGATTTCAATCAATTATATCCCATGCCAAAGAGTATGGCTTTGTTTTTCCAAGTAGTGAAATTTACGATGGACTAAGTGCCGTGTACGATTACGGTCCCCATGGAAGCGAATTAAAAAAGAATATCCGCGACTATTGGTGGAAAAGTATGACCCAAATGCACGAAAACATTGTGGGCATTGACGCCGCTATTTTCATGCACCCAACTACCTGGAAGGCAAGCGGGCACGTTGATAACTTCAGCGACCCAATGATTGACAACAAGGATAGCAAAAAACGCTACCGTGTTGACCACCTGATTGAAGCTCACGCTGATAAACTGAAAGAAAAGGGCGCTGATGGCGAAAAGCAGGCGGATGACCTGTTGGCAACAATGGATCAACTACTGGCAAAAGAAGATTTTGCTGAGTTGAAAAAATTGATCGAAGACAACAAAATTGTTTGTGCTGTTAGCGAAACAAGCAACTGGACAGATATTCGCCAGTTTAACCTGATGTTCTCTACGCAAATCGGTTCTGTGTCTGATGAAGCCGACACTATATATCTGAGGCCGGAAACCGCGCAGGGTATCTTCGTAAACTTTCTGAATGTGCAGAAAACTGCGAGGATGAAAATTCCTTTTGGTATTGCACAGATTGGTAAAGCTTTCCGTAACGAGATTGTTGCACGCCAGTTCATCTTCCGTATGCGCGAGTTTGAGCAGATGGAGATGCAATTCTTCATTAAGCCAGGTACGCAGAAAGAATGGTACGACTACTGGAAAGAAACCCGTTTAAAATGGCATTTGAGCCTGGGTATGCCGGCCGATAAATACCGTTTTCACGATCACGTTAAATTAGCACACTACGCAGATGCTGCGCTTGATATTGAATATGAATTCCCGATTGGCTTTAAAGAGGTAGAAGGTATTCACTCCCGTACTGACTTTGACCTGGCTAATCATCAAAAATACAGCGGTAAAAAACTGACTTATTTTGATACCGAGATCAACCAGCACTACGTTCCTTATGTAATTGAAACATCTATCGGCCTTGACAGGATGTTCCTGTTAATTCTTTCTCATGCTTATGAGGAAGAAACATGGACCAAAGAAGATGGCAGCCCCGATAGCCGTGTTGTATTGCATTTGCCACCTGCAGTCGCTCCTATCAAATTAGGCATTATGCCATTAACGAAGAAAGATGGCTTGCCTGAGATTGCAAGAGAGATCATGAATACCTGCAAACCGCATTTCCGTTGCTTCTACGAAGAGAAAGATGCTATCGGTAAACGCTACCGCAGACAGGATGCCATTGGTACGCCGTTCTGCATTACTGTAGACCACCAGACAAAAGAAGATCAAACCGTTACTATTCGCCACCGCGATAGCATGAAACAGGAAAGGATCCATATCAGTGAGATTAAAGCGAAAGTCCTGAATCTGATTACACTGTAACATGGCATCAGGATTTTTGAATTAATTTGTTATACACTAAAAGAGCTGCTTAAATATTAAGCAGCTCTTTTTTTATCATGATGTATGAAGTAAAATAAACGAGAGTCTTCCCTTCGGCATCTTTTCACTTATGCAAAAAAAGCAATTAACCCAATCAGCACTAAAAAAGAGATAGCGGGGAATTTTACCGCCTCCTGCCTTAATGTTTTTAATGCCCGCTGCATAAGGTTAAGAATAGACTGATAATTCATACCCATAAGTGCCGTCATTTCTACATAAGAGAAGTTGTGATAAAAATGCAGGTGAATAGCTTCCCTTTGCCTTGAACTAAGCTTGCAAAGCAAGTCCTGGATAATTTTAGTATTTAAGTTGTTTTGCTCCAGCTGTATAGCAAGATTTTCGGGCGTTTCATAACAGGGAAATTCAAAAATGGCTGAGTTGCTATAATTGTCCAGAAATAATGGTACTGCATTACTATTGCGAAGAATTCTGTGCCGGAGCGTTTTAAACAAATAGAATTTAGGATGCCTGGCGATGCCTATTGTTTCACGATATTTCCATACTTCGATAAATATATCCTGTATGCTGTCTTTTAAAAGATTGGCATCGCTCGTTAGCTTGCTGCCATAGTTAAACAAGTCTGTTGCATACAATCGATACAGCTGTTCGAATGCAGCACAGTCACCATGCTTAAGTTTTTCCCATAAAGCTTCATTTGGTTGCTGAAAGTTCTGGTTCATGGCAGTTATCCTTGCCTTTAAGATAACTACATAACAGAAAGATAATTTAATCAAACGTTTGCGTAGTTAACTACAAGGAAAAAAAGATAAATTAAGTCGGGTCGATTTTTTGAACCATATAAGACATATAAGAGAATATAGGCTCTTTCTGTTTGTTAGCGAAGTCAACGATTGTCACAATTTAAGCTCCGATCATTCTCTTGCTTAATAAAGAAAGGCATATAAGGTACGATCGTTCTTCGGTGTCCTTATATGCCTTATATGGTTCAAAAAAAAATTACAACTTATGTTCTATATACTCATTCTCCACGCTACCGTCTGCATATAATTTAAGTATTGCATAGCCGGGCGCAGTTTCCTGGTAGTAATAAGGCGCTGCAGATTTAGTATCGCCTTTGCCCCACCAGAAGCCACTCATGGCACCGTTACAGAAATAATGCACGTCATTATACCATGCTCTGTCCAACAAATGCTGGTGGCCGCTCAGGCAGACTTTCACTTTGTCTTTGTGCTTATAAAATAATTGCTTTAGTTGTTTATGATCGCCATGCTGGCCGCCTTCCCAGGAACCGGTTACGGTAAGAATAGGGTAATGAGACATTAACAACACGGGCGTATTTACAGCCAAATTATTCAAATCATTTTCCAGCCATTGGTATTGCTCCTCATCCAATGTAATTCCTTTGTTATTGCCATCGAGCACAACAAAGTGCCACCCCTTTTTAGAGAAGCTATAATAACGATCTGGAATTTTTAAGCGCTTGGTTACATAATTAACACCATACATTTCATCTTCTTTGGATGGCGCTGCCCACCATATATCGTGATTGCCGATGCAGCTATACATTTCAAATTGCTGAATTGGCTTGCAGCAATCATCCCAAAGATCCCATAGCTCGGTTACTCTTTCTCTCTTAACATTGTCGTAGGATGCATCATGAATAGAATCTCCGCCGTTCAAAATAAAATCCGGCTTGTGCTTCTTTACTTCTTCCAAACATTTTTTGTAACGTGCAGGCACATCTTCATCCGGACGGATATGTACATCCGTGATGTGCGCCACTGTTAACACAGGAGATGTTTTTCTAAAAGCCTTTGTTTCTGCAGCCTTGCTTATGCCGGCTGTAGTTATTGCCGCAGTTGTTAGCGACAGGTTCTGTATAAAGTTTCTTCTTTTCATGTTTCTTAAGCATAAAGCTCAAAGCCTAAAGCTTAAAGCTTGAGCGTAGCTTTCATAGATTATTTCCACTGTTGGCTACGCTCGTTTTAAAAGATATCTGCAATATTTGTCAATCTTAAGTTGTCGCGTTAAATGATCAGTTTAAAGTTTCAGCCATAAGTCTTACGCTTTACGCTTTAAGCTTTTCCCCCTACCATCCATACGGTTGCTTTAGCTGTGGGTTCAATACCAACTGTGTCTGCGGTATTGGACGATAGTAATATTTCGGTTCAATAAAATTACGCGGCTGGTCCCTATCAACAGTAAATGCGATAAAGCCCGATGTGCCGTTGGTAAGATAGAAGTTATTGTCTTTTCCATTTGCATCTTTCAAATAAAATTTCGACAACTTCTTCTTCACATCATCTGGCAGATTGTTAATTGGGCTCTCATCATTTGGAGATGCAAGGATGGCGATATCAGGTGTGCCATCTCCCGTAACATCAATTCCACCCAGCGCACTAACGTACATGCCTTGCTGCGCATCCTGAATACGCTTGCCTGCATACCAGCGCTGCAGATCATCTAAACGCTGGCCTTCACATGCCAGTTCAACACGGCGTTCCCTTCTTATTTCCAGAATAGCACCTTTATTCAGCCCACTAACATTCGGATAGTATTGTACTAACACAGGATCAATTTCAGCATTTGCTTTTGTTAGCAATAAGTGTGGCATTTGAACACGGTCCCTGATCAGGTTGATTGTTTTGTCTATATCTTCCTGTGTAATTGAGCCTGATTCTGCTTTAGCTTCAGCGTAAACCAACAACGCCTCTGCATAGCGGAAGATAGGAAGAGATGTATAGTCTAATACCCAACCTTGTCTTTGTGCAGGATCGCGCGGATAGAATTTCACCTGGTCGTATTGCCCAAGATTTGGCTTGGCAATATACGGATCGCCATTTGCGCCGTTTGTTGAAAAGCCCGGAGGAGCAATGGTTTCTGCCAAACGCGGGTCCCTGTTAGCAAACACTTCAGTAAAAGTTTTTTTGTCATAACCAGGCACAGAAGTAAATGGAGTGCCATCTTTCATCAAAAATGATTCCATCAGGCTGCGGCTTAAGGACCATGTCCAACCAAGAACTATATGTGAGTTATTACCTCCGCCCAATGCTTTGTCATAGCTTGCCCATTGGATCATTTCATTGTTACCGGATAATGTAATGCTGGAGAAAGTATTTCTGAAATCAACAGCACCGTTGCCCGTTGAAGTAAGGCTGAATTTACCACTCAGCATCAGTTGCTGGCTTGCCCATATTGCTTTATCGAGGAAGCGCTGATAATCGTTGTTCAAGCCTATTTCAGCATGATACTTCCTGTATGTCCCTTCGTACAAACAAATGCGTGCCATCAATGCCAGTGCGCTCCACTGCGTAACTCTCGTCCTGTTTCCCTCTGCAGGCTTGATGTAAGTTGTTGCATATGCCAGATCGTTCAGCATGGAATCAACAACAATTGCCCTTGGTGTGGCTGCTACGTATAAGCTGCTGTCACCTGCTGGCATTGCATGCGAGAACCAGGGAACATCAGAGTATCTTTTCACTTTGTTGTAATAAAAGAAGGCACGGAAAAACTTTGCAATTCCAATATAATGATTGATGGCAAGGCTATCTCCCTGCGCTTTTCCGGCATGATCAAGCATATAATTTATGTTGCGCAGTTTTTTCCAATCATCACTATTCCATCCCTGCACGTTGGCAGGCGTTATAGTTCCGCGAACCAACTGGTCCGTTTCGCCCCCGCCGCTGTAGCTGGAGATATTATCAGAATTCAGATCTTCATACCTAAGGTTATCGTACTTCGGGCTATCGTCGCCAAACTTTAGTTGCTCATAAAAACTGTTGGAATAAGTTTCAAGATCCTGTGGAGTATTGAAAAATGTTTCTGAAGTCACATTCGATTGTGGGGCTAGCTGCAGGAAATCTTTTTTGCAGGAAAAAAGCCCCGTAGTAACCGATAGTATCGCTGTTATATAAATCGTTTTCTTCATGATGTACGAGGTTGACAATTAGAAATTGAGGTTTAAACCCAGTGAGTATGTTTTTTGGAAAGGATATACAGTGCCGTCCAATCCTTCGGGATCAAGATTTGCTTTCAGATGTTTGATCGTAAACAGGTTTTCAGCACTTACGTAGAAGCGAAGCTTGTTTATTTTCCATTTCTGTGTTAACGAAAGTGGCAATGAATAACCGATCGTTAAATTCTTCAATCGCAGGTAGGCGGCATTCTGTAAGTACCTTGTTTGCGGAGCACCAAGCTCACTCGCGTCCTCTGCTATATATGATTTAACTCTTGGAAAATATCCGTTAGGTGTTTCTGGCGTCCAATGATCCAGGTTATGTTCCTGTATGTTGGTCCATGGCTGTGCATAGATCCCCCAGAAGTAGTGATTGCTCGCATTGGGGTACCAGTCGCGCTTACCAATGCCTTGTGCAAATACGCGAAGGTCAAATCCTTTATAGTCTCCTGTAAACTGGAAGCTGTAGTTATAGTGAGGCGCATTATTGCCTATTATCTTTCTATCACCCGGGTTGCTTACTGTATTGTTACCATAATCAACTTTGCCATCGTTGTTAATGTCTTTGAACTTCAGGTCACCAACATAAAATTTGTATTGCTGATCATCAGATCCTACAGCAGTCTGGTCTGCATGTTTCTGAATTTCTTCATCACTCTGGAAAAATCCATCTGTTGTTAAGCCCCATACTTCACCAATCTGCATGCCTTCATAGTAGTCGCTAAGAATCTTATTTGGATTGTCATATTTTGTAATGAAGGCTTTGCTGTCGCCAAGCGTAAAGCGCAATGAGTAAAGGAATGGTGAAGATGCCAGTTTGAACTGGTCTCTCCAGCTCGCTGTTAATTCCCAACCTTTTGTTTTTAAGTTTGCTGCATTTGTTTGTGGTTCAGCAGCGCCGAATGTGCCGGGCAGTGTTTTACTTTTTGTAAGCATGCCTTCGGTGTAGCGCGTGTACCAGTCATAGTTCAGTTCAAGTCTGTTGTTGAAGAAAGACATGTCTGTTCCGAAGTTTACTGTCTTTACGGTTTCCCATGTTAGGGTTGGAGATACTACGGCTGGCTGACTTACACCTATTGGTCTTTGTCCATCCAGTACGCTTCCAATTTGCCCTGCCGGCATAGAAGGAATGTATGGATAAACATTCGCAGGATTATTATACTGATTGGCATTTAAAGCCTGGTTACCCAAAGATCCATAAGAGGCGCGAAGCTTGAAGAAATCCATGTTGATGGAACGGCTGATACCCTGAAAGAAATTCTCTTTAGAAACTACCCATGCTCCAGATGCAGAAGGAAAGAATCCCCATCTGTCATTTGACGGAAAACGTGATGTTCCATCGTAACGGCCGTTCAATTCAACAATGTACTTGTTATCGAAGATGTAATTTAAGCGATAGAAAAGGCCTCTAACGGCCCAATCTGTGATTGTGCTTCCTTGTGTAATTGTACCGGTTGCAACCTGCGTATTCGGAATAGACGTACTGATAAGATTATTGCGTTGCACCCAGAAATAGTTGCGGTACCAGTATTCCTGGTTAAATCCTGCCAGTGCCTGTAAAAAATGTTTTTGTGCAAATGTTTTATGAAAATCAGTGTAAACGTTGTATACGTTATAGTTTATAGCGCCTTCTTCATTTTTTGCCCATGAAGTATTTCCGCCGTCTGCGGAATAAGTATAACCCAGTGGTTGATTAGGGCCATTCCGGTAGGCCACCGGCACATTAAATCCGTTCGTTGTAGCATTTGTCCTTCTGTAAGAGGCTTCACCTTTAACCGTCCAGGTGTCTTTTATCAAAGAGATCTCTGCGTTAATATTTGCGAGAACATCATTGGTATTTGTAGTTGTCCTTCCTCCATCTTGCAAAGTCCCCAGTAAAGAAGCACCATCAGCGGTCCATGTACCATCCGGATTTCTTGGAACGGATAAAGATGGCGTCCTGTTTACATTGTGAAAATAAAGGTAAGATGAGTTATAAGTAGGCATGTCATACTTACTTACAGTGAATGTGGTATTGGTTCCCAGTTTAAACCACTTGGTAACCTGGTAAGTACCATTGCCACGAAGGTTGTAACGGTTGTAAATATCAGTTCCATATCTAAGCAACCCATCTTGCTGATAATAGCCTGCAGACATGTAATAAGACAACTTATTTGTTTTTTGCGAAAGGCTTACATTACCTGTATAAGCTGGTGCCGACTTGCGGTATGCTTCATCCATCCAATTTGTTGAGCCATAATAGGCCCATTTATTAGGATCGGTAGGATCAACAATCACAGCAGGCAAAGACGGGTCCTTTGACCTTTTAGCCGCATACTCTCTTACCGCATCAGGATACAGATCATACAACGGCGTAGCTGCATCATGTTTATACTGCATCACTGTTAACGGATCTGTTACTATTTTAGGAAGGCTACCTGCATTGCGTACTGCATAGTTAAAATCAGCCGTTACCTGTAATTTTTCAGATTTGGCAGTTTTAGTAGTGATCAATACTACGCCAAATGCCGCACGAGCTCCATAAATAGCAGATGCTGCCGCATCTTTTAATACCGAAACACTCTCTACATCAGCAGGGTTTAAACGAGTGAGTTCATCCGGCCTTACCGGAACGTTATCGACCAAAATAAATGCATCGCCACCTGTTAATGATGTATATCCTCTTACATTGAATGCAGGCGCATCGGTGGGCCTTCCGCTATTTGGTGTAATGTTCAGGTTGGGAATCAATCCTTCCAATCCAGCGCCAACACTGTTGATCGGCCTGCTCTCGAGTTCTTTGGACGAAACAGATTGAACAGCGCCACTCAGGTTTACCTTTTTTTGCTTGCCATAACCAACCACTACTATTTCAGAAAGATCATTATTGGATTCTTTCAACTTTACAATGATGGAATTAGTTATGCCTTGTTTAAGTGCGTAGTTCTTAAGCGCTTTTAGTTCGTAACCAACATGTTTGAACTGCAGGTTGTACTTCAGTGAAGCATCAAGATTTTCAAATATAAAAACACCATCTTCGTTAGTTTGTGTTGCATGGTTTACGTTTTCAGCCTTCAGCTCAACGGAAACGCCGTTCAACGGTTCGCCCTTTTCGCTTTGTATTAACCCTTTTATTGTTGCAGCCTTCGTTTGGCCAATAACAGGCAAGGTTAAATAACAACCAAGCAACAGAAGCAATAACATGGAAGACGCGCGGCCAAGGTATGGCATCTTCTTGCGCAGTTTGTCTCTTTTCATTTTTGTTTTGTTTTTGCAATGAGTTCGGCTGGCATTATTTTTTATAATACCAATAGTTAACGAGATTAAATAAGGGGTTAGGGCATAAGTATCCTTCCACGTCAGGGCCCATGCGTGTTAAAAGTTTTATTGTGTATGTTGATTACTGATTTCTCTGAAACAGGAAGCCGTCTGTTGTTTTGGTTAATGTAAAACCATTTAACAAGGCAATGTTTTGCAGAATGTGTTCCGCTGATTCATTTGGTTCTATCGATCCTGTAAAGTCAAGCGTATCAATCTCTGCCTCTTTATATTGAATGGAAATTTTGTAAACTTCTTCTATTTTTCTAAACACATTTTGTAAAGGCTCGTTGGTAAAATCCTTTCCGTTTCCAACAGGTTGTGGCATCTTTACCGATGGTGTTTCTGCAACTTTTTCAGAGGCTATTTTTTCCGGCTCTTCGTTGAAATGCTGTAGAACTGTTTCGAGCGTTTGCATATTCACAGTAACCTCTTGTCCCGGAACCAGGTAAACATCCTGCATTTGTTTTGTTGCATCTGTTTGCTTAACTACAACCTTACCCGTGTAGAGCGTTACAGTTACATTCTTATCTTCCTTGTATGCTTTTATAGTGAATGATGTACCCAGCGCAGTGGTGGATATATCTTTGCTGTACACAATAAATGGCCGTTGTTTGTTTTTTGCTACGCTAAAAAAAGCTTCGCCTTCCAGGTAAATCTCTCGTTTTACATCATCAAACTTTTCTTTGTATTTGATTAACGATCCCGGATTTATGTTGACTGCAGAACCGTCAGGGAGCGCCACTTTTAGATTCGCCTTCCCATCGTTTCTAACAACTTTCAACTGTGCAATTGTTGGCTGCGCTGTTGATTGTTGTGTTTGTTTAGCTAGTGCCTCACGAGTGTTATTATTTGTGAATAGCCAGAATGCTCCTACAGCTAGAATAATCGCTGCTGCGGCAGCAACCCGGGACAATACGCGCACTACATTCCTATTTTTTTTATAAGTCGCCCGTTCAACAACTTTCAACATGTCCTCTGCTTCGCTTGCACCGTACTCATCCTGTACAGTTTTTAAATTATCCCACTCTTCGGCAGAGAAATACACATCCATCAATGCCGGGTTTTCGTTGAGCATCTTTGTTACATACTCAGCTTCTTCCCTGTTGCATTTGTTTGCGAGAAATTTTTCTATCAGTTCTTTAGACAAGTTCAATGGAATGCGTTGTTTATAATAATACGATTGGCGAACGCCTTACCCGTAATGGAGGAAAAAATATTTTTTAAATGATCAACCGGAACAGTCGCCGTAGCCTGTCGTTGACTGTTTTCGACAAGCCCTGAAAGGGCGCAGGCATTAGCACGGATGTTGGCCTATGCTGGTGCTTCAAGGCTTTCAGCCTTGTGTGAGGACCTGTTGCTGGCTGGATGAGCAAATGACAAAGTACACATAGCCTAAGAACTTACATGTCCGTATATGCCTTATATGGTTCAAAAAATCCTTTTGTATTTTAAAAAAAAGCCGACAATACTTTTCTTAATTGTTTCAATGCGAGGGAAATGTGTTTTTCAACCGTGCGGTCGGAGATATCCAGTTTACCTGCTATTTGTTTGTACGAAAAACCGTGCAGCCTGCTGAGCACAAAGATTTGTTTGCGAACGGGCGGTAACGCGTTCAGCGCGTTGATGATATTTTTTTCTGTATCAACCTCAGTAGCCGGATGAACAAATTCTTCGCGGCTCTCTTTCAATACATACATCTGCGCTTTTCGTTGCTGGGCTTTAGATCGAAGCGTATCAATTAAGGTTGTCCGTGCAATTCTGAATAGCTGCGTTTCCAGTGTAAGCTCATCAGAGAGTGTATGCCTGTAATCCCAAAGCTTGATAAAAGTAAGTTGTGTAAGTTCTTTACTCAAAGCCTCATCCTTCACTTTAAGCATAAAGTACTGGTACGCTTTCGGCTGCCATTGCAGAAAAGTTTCCCGGAATACAATATGATCCCCAGCTTTTATATAGTTAACAATACTCACTCTTTTCAAAATAAAATCCAGCGCAATTTGCAACTATCTGTCTGTTCTATGGCATTAAATCATTGTAAACAAAATTCGTTCTGGTCTTTGCTAAAACGCGCCGGCATTGGTATTCAACAGTTAGATTATGAAACAAATTAGTTGAATAAATCAAATTATAAAATATCAAACGTTTGCGTAAGTTAATGTGTGAAATGAACACCAGGGAAGTGTAATATGGATGAAAATAACCCGCAGTATAAGCTCATCGCAAAGCCAGGCATTACGCAGTTGCTTCTGTTTTCTTCAGCACATTATTGTGCATTAACTGCAAAAACCTGTGCATTTCATTCATGCCGTTCATATCTTCGGCAATCAGCAAAAAGTTCTTGCCTGCTTGTTTCAGGCGCGCCCTGTTGGTTCCTGTTTGAAGGTAGTGCAGTATATTTTTGAACACGTCAGATTCAAAGTAAGGCGAATCGTTCTTATTAATAAAATAGCAACGGAGCGTATTCTCTTTGAGTGCCATCTTTTCAAAGCCAAGATCTACAGCCAGCCAACGGCACCGTACAGTGGTGAACAGGTCTTCTACCTGTTGCGGAATAGGCCCGAAGCGGTCAATCAGTTCATTATGAAAATCCTGCAGCTCATCGTCTTTCTCGCAGCTATCCAACCTTGTGTACAGAGATAAGCGCTCGGTAATACTTTCAACATAACTATCCGGAATAAGTATTTCGAGATCCGTATCAATTGTACAGTCACTTACATAATCATCCTGCTTGCTGATCTCGTCTTTGAAGAGGTCTTTAAATGATGTGCGTTTCAACTCACGGATGGCTTCGTCAAGAATTTTCTGATACATCTCAAATCCAATCTCAGCCATAAACCCGCTCTGGTCGCCGCCAAGCATGTTTCCGGCACCACGTATATCGAGGTCGCGCATCGCAATCTGGAAACCACTTCCCAAATCGCTAAACTGTTCCAATGTTTGCAGGCGTTTGCGTGAGTCTGAAGGCAGCGTGCTCATCGGAGGGCCCAACAAATAACAGAACGCTTTTTTGTTACTTCTTCCCACACGTCCACGCAACTGGTGAAGGTCACTCAATCCAAAATGATGCGCGTTGTTGACGATGATGGTATTAACATTCGGAATATCCACACCACTTTCTACAATATTTGTACAGATCAGCACATCATATTTGCGATCGATAAAGTCAAGGATCTTTTCTTCCAGCTCATGGCCTTCCATCTGGCCATGTGCATAAGAGATGCTCAGGTCCGGGCATTGCGCTTGTATCAATGCAGCCATCTCTTTCAGCCCTTGCACACGATTATGAATAAAGAATACCTGCCCGCCGCGCTCCGTCTCATAATAGATGGCATCTCGTATAAATTCAGCATTGAATACGTGTACTTCGGTTTGAATCGGTTGCCTGTTTGGCGGAGGTGTATTGATAATGCTTAAATCGCGCGCGCCCATTAATGAAAACTGCAAGGTTCTTGGAATTGGCGTAGCAGTAAGTGTTAAGCAGTCTACGTTTGTTTTTAGTGTTTTCAACTTTTCTTTATGAGCAACACCAAATTTCTGTTCCTCATCTATCACCATCAACCCAAGGTCTTTAAACTTCACTTCCTTGCCGAGCAGTCCGTGTGTACCAATGATGATATCTATCTTACCTTCCTCAAGCTTTTTTAGTGTTTCTTTTTTCTCTTTGGACGATTTAAAGCGGTTGATATAATCTACCGTTACAGGAAAATCTTTCAACCTTTCTTTAAATGTTTTATAATGCTGGAAAGCAAGGATTGTTGTCGGAACCAGCACTGCAGCCTGTTTACCGTCCACACATGTTTTGAATGCAGACCTGATAGCGACTTCTGTTTTTCCAAAACCCACATCGCCACACACCAGGCGGTCCATAGGCGAAGGCGATTCCATGTCTTTCTTTACGTCAGCCGTAGCCTTGCTTTGGTCGGGTGTATCTTCATAGATAAAACTTGCCTCCAGCTCCGTTTGCATGTAGTTATCAGGAGTGTGGGCAAAACCAGTCTGCGCCTTCCGTTGCGCATAAAGCTTTATCAGGTCGAAGGCAATTTCCTTAACCTTTGTTTTCGTTTTTTCTTTTAATCGGTTCCAAACATCACTGCCCAGTTTGTTGATCTTGGGCGTAGTTCCCTCTTTACCGGTATACTTAGAAATTTTATGAAGAGAGTTGATGTTGACATACAGGATATCACCGTCCTTATAAATAATTCTTACAGCCTCCTGCAACTTGCCATTTACTTCAAGTTTTTGCAACCCGCTATAAGTACCTACACCATGATCAATATGCGTTACATAATCACCCGGTTGCAGTTCTCTTAGCGTACGGATGGTTAGTGCCTTGTTTTTGTTATAGGCTTGCTTAACACGGTATTTGTGATAACGTTGAAATATCTGGTGATCGGTATAGCAAACAACCTTCAGGTCTTCATCAATAAAACCTTCATGAATGCTGGTTGCTAAAGGGGTAAATTGTATTTCGGTGTTCAGGTCGGTGAAAATGCTGTTCAGCCTTTCCAATTGTTTGGCTTGCTCAGCAAATATGTAGATGCTATAGTGTTTGCTTTCGTGATCTTTAAGATCCTTAATCAGCAAATCAAATTGCCTGTTAAAAGCCGGCTGGGGTTTGGTGTTAAATTCAATCTCACTCGTAGCTAACTGCGGTTTGTAACCAAATTCAACAATGTGGCGCTGCTTAACCTGCCTTTCAAGAGTTGCTGCCGGAACAAAGTCATCCAGCTTTACTTCTTTTAAAATCTTCGTTTCATCCTCATCATCATCGTAAGTGGGCCTGGACTTATTGCCCACAGTACTATCTTGCGCCAGTTTTTCAAGGAATTGGCCAAGATCCATTTCCTCTTCTTCCAACTGTTCCTTAATCACATCCCAGTCTTTCAGCCACACTATCGTGTTCTCAGGAAGATATTCAAGCAAGGAGATTTTCTCTTTGCTATCAAACTGTGTTTCAATATTTGGAATAATGGAAACCTGCAACAGCTTGCGTTCGCTTAACTGCGTTTCCGGATCGAATATGCGGATGCTGTCTACTTCGTTCCCGAACAATTCAACGCGGTATGGTTTCTCATTACCAAAAGAATAGATATCAAGAATACCACCACGAAGAGCAAACTGGCCCGGCTCATACACAAAATCGGTGCGGACAAACCCATACATAACAAACAACTCCATGATGCCATTAAGATCAATGGTGTCATTTGTTTTTATATTGATGATGTTGCCACTAAGTGTTTTGGGGAGCACCACTTTTTCAAACAATGCTTCGGGATAAGTAACAATAATTTTCTTATTGCCGCCAGCAGATAGTTTGGTCAACGCTTCTGTGCGAAGCATGACATGGGATGAATTGAGCAGCTTAAAGTTTTTCCTGTTTTTAAAAGAAGAAGGAAAATAAAACAGATCGAGCGCGTTCGTCAAATTCTCCAGCGTGTTATGAAAATACGCCGCCTCTTCGGCATCGTTCAGTACGACTAAATGGTTGAGCTGTTGCGTGGAAGAATGTGTAAACACGCCTGTAACAATAAACTCGGCGCTGCTCCCTTGTAGGTTTTTAAGAAAGATATGTTGTGTATCGGCAAATGTCAACCTGTCCGCCAATTGAAAAAGGCGGGGGTTCTGTTGATACTTTTCCAGTAACTCGCTTAAATTCATAAAAACCGTGCAAAGATAATGTTTTTTGGCAGAAGGCGCGAATACGCGTAAAAGGGAAACCACGGAGACAATACGGCACAAAGAGACACGGCGTATTTTGCTTTAGGCTTTAAGCTTTCTTCCTTTGCTTAATAAGCTTTAATGTAAAAAATAGTAGAACGATAAGTACTATAACTGATGTTACCCAGAAACGGGTGTTATTGGAAAAGAAAGACTTTTTGTTTTCTGTTGTTGAATGTTGGACCGGCTTTATTTCGCCGATGGCTAAACTTTTTATCTGTGGCGGGATACTCTCTTTAAAACTTTTTCCTTCAGAAGATGGTATTTGCATTCCTACATCACCCATGTACAGCGTATAGGATTTGTCGGCATCTAAATAAGTAATAAGCTCGTGTGCCGCCTGGTATATAGTGATTGATTTTATGGCAAGTGGAGCGTTGTTGCCATTTTCAATCTTGATGATAAACTTCTTTGTATTAAAAGCAGGAAGGGAAAAACTGTTCAACGTATCGGGTTCAAGCTCAAAATCCAAAGACGTATTTACATTTGATATAGTAACCTTTCGTTTAGCAAACTTATGTGCATCAACCGTAAGCTCAATTTTTTCGACATGATAAAAATGTTCATTGATAACAGTGATGTACGTGCATTTATCCGAACTATCATTCTGTACAAATGATAGCGGCGGCGTGGCGATGAATGCATCCTTTATAGAAGCCGATTTTATGATGAAGGGCATTTGTTTATTGTGATTATCCATTACATGGATATCACTGAAGTCCGTTTTGATATACCTGCTCACATCCGGAGTAATGTTGATCGCATAAAACCCGTCAGAATCCACCTTTTGCACTGACGCTTCATATTTAAAATGTTGTGCACTGCATTGCATAAAAGCAACCAGTAAAGCTGCTGCGATCAATACAACTTTTGAATGCCCGTTGAATAGCTTATTGAAGTTTCTCCTTAACAGGCCTGCCATCGTAAATTCCTCACCAAAATATTTTACTACCGTCATTTGTAAAAAATTAAAATCTGCTTCAAAAATACTAAGCACTGCGTATTGAACATTGCGCTATTTGCGGCTTACTGGTTAAGCGAAAGCACAATTGGCATATAATTGAGCTTAAAGCGTCGGTTAATGATAGCAAAACCCAATTGCTGCTTATTTTTGCTGAGAAAAAAATGTAACTTAAGAAAAATTATAGCTATGCTTGAACCATGGAGAACGGGGAAGATTGTTAAGATTGAAGATATTACACCCATTACCAAACGGTTCTGGATTGCGGTGGATGAACTGGAGCGTTTTGATTTTAAACCCGGGCAATTTGTTACGCTTGACCTGCCAATTGATGAGAAGCGCAATAAAAGATGGAGAAGCTATTCTATCGCTTCGTGGCCCGATGGCACAAACGTAATTGAATTAGTAATAGTATTATTGGAAGGAGGAAGGGGCACACATTACCTGTTTAGCGAAGTGGGCATAGGAAGCGAGCTGACATTGCGCGGCCCGCAAGGCGTGTTCACTTTACCTGAGTCTCTTGAAAAAGATATCTTCCTCATCTGCACCGGAACAGGAATTGCACCGTTTAGGTCTATGGTAAATTATATTCATCAGCATAGCGTACCACACAGAGACATTCACCTGATATTTGGTTGCAGGAAGACGATGGATTGCCTTTATGGCGTAGAAATGCGTGAACTTGAAAAAGAATTGCAAGGCTTTACTTATACCCCCACTTTTTCACGTGAGCATGATAACCCGGCGGACATCCGCAAAGGTTACGTCCATGCAGTGTACGAGGAAATAGTAACTAAAAACCAACTGGCTCCTGCATCTTTTTATCTCTGTGGCTGGAAAGACATGATTGACCAGGCTAAGGAAAAGATTTTAAGTTTTGGATATGATAAGCATGACATTCACCTGGAGTTGTATGGATAGGCCTGGGGTGTCAGGTATCAGGCTAGCCATTGACGTGATATTCCAAAAAAAAGAAGATATTTTATTATACAATCGATCTGCGTTATCCGGATTCAGGCAAAATTCTACATTAACTATTGCAGCAACCGATAACGCAGACTACTTAAGCCGCCATCCACTGCAAATTGCAACATGAGCGCAATTGAAGGACAGTAGCGGCTGCCAGGCCCATCGGGGCTCGTCCTCTTTTCCTGCTTGCCGCCCTTCATAAACCCACCAAAAATTTATCGCGGTTTCTATAGCGTTTTTTTCAACAATCTATTTAATTCTCTTCCCAAGGCACCTTGTGTTTAATCGCTTTTTCAACAAGATTTACCTGCTATTATAGAAAGACTCAGATCTTTTTTAAAAAAAACTTTGAAAAACGTGAGTATGTTTTTCCATTTTTCTGCTCTGATGTACCAGACCATTCTAAATTGCTTATGAACCCGGAACTGGAAAAGTTTGTTCTTGATGAAAAATTCGTTTCGTGGGTATTGAATCCTGAAGGCATGTATGCAGAATACTGGAAGGAATATTTCCAGGAATCGCCACACGAGAAAGCTATCGCCGATGAAGCCGCTATTCTTGTAAAAAAGATTCATGCGGCGGAGAAAGAAAATTATGCCCAAATAAAAGAAAATGTTTTACAAACTACCTGGGAGAACATCCAAAAGGAATTGCTGGCCTCCGAAAAGGGGGGCAGCATTAAGCATAAGTACAAATTCAATAGATACCGATTTGTAGCAGCAGCTGCCGTGCTCATTCTGGCAACCGGTATTTTCTTTTATTCAAGGCCCCATCGGGACAAAGAAGTACTGCCGATTGTAGCACAACTCAATCCAGCTCAGCAGCAGAAGCAAACTATCACCAATAGTGGCACGCAATTCAAACTCATTCATCTTAGCGACGGCACTGCCATCAATCTCGCACCAGCAAGTTCTATCTCTTACGAAAAAATATTTACAGGCAACAAGCGTGAAGTAACGCTTATCGGCGATGCCTTTTTCCAGGTGGCAAAAGATGCTTCAAAGCCATTTTACGTTTACACGGGATCGGTAGTAACACGCGTTGTTGGTACCAGCTTTAGCATTGTTACAAAATCAGCAGGCAAAGACATTACTGTTAGTGTAAAAACAGGTAAAGTGATGGTGTACAAGAAAGGCAATGAAGAAAAGCTATCTGAAATAGCCGTGCTGTTACCTGCGCAACAATGCTCCTACTCCACAATACGTGATACGCTCGAAACAACAACACTTTCCAGACTGGATGATGCGGTAATAAAACCAATCGCAGAAAAAACACAACATTTTGAGCGGTGCACAGTCCCTACACTGCTCGATGCTATTGCGCAACGATTTGATGTGGAGATCAGGTATAACGCAACAGACTTTCAGGGAACAGATATAACCATTACCCTACTGGCTTCCCAAAGCCTTGAAAGCATGCTCCGTGTAATTAGTAAAACAGTAGATGCAAATTACAGGATAGAAAATAGTAAGATCATTTTTACCAAAAACAAATAATTGCTCATTCCCAAAAACAACAATTCATGGCCATTCATTAAACCAAACATTAACAAGAGAAAAGATGGCGGTGTTTGCCGCACTCGCCACCTTAATTACTTAGCGGTACGGAGCCGTCTAAGCCGATTTGCGTAAACCATTATTCACTGCAAAATCACTTAAATGTATGAACAAAAAACGAAACTGTTCAATCGTTTTGCTTATGAGAATTACAGCGATTAAAGCCCTCTTCCTACTGGCAATTTTAAACACTGCTGTTGCCCGGGAAGGAAAGGGACAATCGGTCCTCGATCAAAAAATCACCATCAACTTTAAAGGTGAAAAATTGCCTGACGCTTTAAAGATTCTGGAGAAATCTGCCGACATCAGTTTTTCTTATTCAGGCGATGTGCTGGACAAAGAAAAAAAAGTATGGTACAGTGCTGAAAACAAAGAGCTTAGGGAAGTATTTGCCGCATTGTTCAAACCACTGAAAATAGATTTTGAAGTGGTTGACAGCTACATTGTGTTGACAAAAAATCAAACAAAAACATCTGCTGAAAGGCTTTCCAACCTCCAACTACAGGCTGTTTATAAAGAAGAAAGAAAAATAAAAGGCATCGTTACAGATGAAAGCAACAAACCACTTAGCGGCGTTAGCGTAACGCTTAAAAATAAACCCGGCGGGATTTTTACCGATGAAGCCGGCAAGTTTGAAATAAATGCTGATAACGGTGATGTATTGCTTTTTTCTTCCGTTGGATTCATCAGTTATTCTGAATCAATCGTGGCGCAACGCTCTAATTTAACTATTGCCTTAAAAAGCAGCAGCGCTGAATTGGGCGAAGTTGTAGTAGTTGGTTACGGCACGCAGAAGAAATCAAACGTAACAGGTGCTATCTCCACAGTAAGCATGGGAAAGCTGACTGACATTCCAGTGAGTAATCTTTCTAATGCTCTGGCAGGCCGCGCGCCGGGCGTTAACGTTACCAATACATCTGGCCTTGCTGGCGCAACATCTGCCATTAGGATCAGGGGAAGCTTTGGTGACCCGCTGTACGTTATTGACGGAATTTTAAGAGATAAAAATGCTTTCGATGCGCTTGATCCCAATGAAATTGACCAGATGAGCATTCTTAAGGATGCGGCTACTGCTTCTATCTATGGTTCTCGCGCAGGTAATGGTGTAATTATGGTTACCACAAAAGGCGGAACTGTAGGAAAACCTGTATTCAATTTCCAGGCTTCTTATACGGGCGGAAAACCAACACAAGAATTGTTATCGAATAAGACTACAGCAACAGATGAATTAATCTACCAAAATAGAGTAGCTCAGTTTAACGGAGCCACATTGCCGAACGGACAGGCTGAGTTTGATTATTTCAAAAACAGAAATTACAATGTGAACGACTGGATCTGGCGCTCACCTCAAACACAGAAATACATGCTAAGTGTAAACGGTGGTAGCGATAAGATCACGTACTATTCAATGCTGAGCTATACCAATGAAAAAGGTTCTTACATTAACCTGGATTATGGTAAATATAACCTGCGGACCAATGTTACAGCTAAGATTTCTGATGACATCAAACTTAACCTGAACGTTTCCGCTGCACAACAAAATCCTGATCGTTTCTACTGGCCCTTTACAGGTGATGATGATTATAACGTGGGCGACTTTTACCGCGTAACTTTTAACTGGCCAAAACTGTATCCTTTTTACCTAAATACTGATGGCTCTCCTGCAAATGAAATCACGCGTTGGCCAGTACAAACACCAATGGGTAGCTGGCAGGCATGGAACGTGATTGACCAGGTAGAAGGCGATCGTTATATCAAGACAAGAAGAAGGCAGTTAAACACGATTGCTACATTGGATATTAAGTTGCACAAACTCATTCCGGGCCTTGCTGCAAAAGTGATGGCTAACTATGAAGCTAATGACTACATGCGCAAGTGGTTTCTCACCTATCAAACAAACTATGTATTTATTTCTGCTGATCCTACTGGCAACCGCTTCATCCCCGGCCCTCCGGATCCAAACAAAACCAACATATTTACATTCAGCCAGAACAGTCCGTTCCTGCAGTACAACATGCAAAATGGCTGGAACTATCAGATAGATGGCTACCTGACTTACAACCGTAACTTTCAGAAACATTCAGTTGATGGGTTACTGGTTTACGAGCAGGCGCAAAACGGACTTACCAGCTCAACCGCAAAAGGCTCCTCTCCCATTGCGCCAATTGATCAGATGTTTGTGTACTCCAACGATGCGACCAATCGTTATGGAACAGGCTACGAGCAAAACGGAGCGCGTCAATCATGGATAGGCCGTTTCAACTATTCGTTCGACAAACGTTACATCGCTGAATTTTCTTTCAGGTATGATGGCAACACCCTTTTTCCTCCTGAAAAACGCTGGGGCTTCTTCCCTTCTGCTTCTGTTGGATGGAGAATTTCTCAAGAGTCATTCTTCAAGAATAATGTGAACTGGGTTAACGAATTAAAACTTAGGGCATCATACGGTACAACAGGTAACGATCTGGATGTCAACAACAATAAGATCAATCCTTTCTCGTATCGCTACACTTACCAGAACATGGGTTCTTATATGTTCGGCAACAACCTGTATACTTCCATCGGACCGGGCGCAACACCGAATCCAAACCTCACATGGGCCACTATCACCAATGCGAACATAGGCCTTGACTTTGCGACATTGCATAACAGGCTCTCTGGTAAATTGGACGTGTTTGTAAACAAAATGACCAACATCCTTGGTGCGCGTACAGTTACATTGCCGGACAATTACGGCCAAACACTTGCTCCGGAGAACTATGCTGCAAGATCATTCCGTGGTGGTGAACTTTCACTTGAATGGAGGGATATGATTGCAGGTAGCAAAATCAATTATTCAGTTTATGGCAACGTGGGTTATGCGATTGACCGTTGGGATGTGCTGGATCAAAGCCCTGATTATTTGCCTGGCGGCGCACAAGCTTTCCGTAATGCAGTTGGCCAGCCAGCCAACAGGATCTTCGGTTATAGAGCGAAAGGCATCATCCGCACACAGGACCAGTTGGACGAACTCACTCAAAAAGACTTTAAACAATTTGGCAGAACACCATACTTAGGTGCATTGCTTTTTGAAGACGTAAGAGGCGATGCTTACAAACCAGGCGCCGATGGCAAAGTGGATGCAAATGATGTACAGCTCTTGAGCAAGAACGGATCTCCGCGTGTAAATTTTGGATTTGGCTTTAACGTGTCATGGAAAGGGCTTTCATTCGATGCGCACTTTCAGGGTGTGAGCGCTTACGACCGCATGATCAGCAACCTTGACGGGCCAGGTATGCGCCAATGGGGAGGCAACTTCAGAACATATTATCCGATATGGGCCGGTGATGTTTGGACTCCTGAAAACCCTAACGGAAAATACCCTCGCGTAGTTGGCCAGAACTGGGCTGAAGCTGGTGGTGACGGATCATCTTTCTGGATAAGAAATGGTGCTTATGTGAGGCTTCGCAATCTGAATATTGGGTATGACCTGCCTGCAAAATGGCTCTCACGCATAAAATTATTGCAGACACAATTGTTCATTAACGGAACCAACCTGATCACTTTCTCTAAAATGAAAGAATTCCAGGATCCCGAACAAGATAACTACGATTCTTATCCTGTCATGAAAACCTTCACTGTTGGTTTAAACGTCAGGTTTTAAACAAGGTAAGAGCTCGTTTAAAATTCATTCATCGCTTTTCTTAGGGTAATTTTTGGCTGCAACTTCGTTATATTTTTCGTTGTAGTAACCAACTACAACTGCAAAATCTGCCTTGTTTCGCTCAAAAATTACTACCCAATAAAAGGCAAGAATAAAATTTAAACAAGCTCTAGAACACAATAAAATTTCTACGATGAAAAAAATAATTTTCTTCCTTTATACAATCGCAATTGCAACGGGATGCTCCAAGGTTTTGGATGTAGAAGATCTTAATAACTATAGCCCCGACCAGGTGTGGAACGATGCCAATCTTGCCAATGCATACCTCGCTAATATTTATCCTGTATTCGGAAACTGGAGAGCTTCTGCAGACAGGACCAGCGACCAGCTATCGGGTATAGTATTTCCGCCCGATGCCATTACAATCACTAACAGCGCCAGCTCAGTTATTGGCGATGCCTATAGCGGATGGAATTATACAACCATGCGTCTGATCAATCAGGCTATTGTTGATGTTCCCAATGGCTCATTGGTTCCCGCAGTAAAAGAGCAGGTATTGGGGCAGGCGTATTTTTTACGTGCATACACATACTTCGGTATGGTGAGAGCTTATGGCGGCGTACCTTATATTACCAGGCCACAGGACAGGTATGCAGATTCTTTAGCTGTTCCGCGCAACTCTACTAAAGAGTGTTTTGATCTGATGATAAAAGATATTGATTCAGCTATTGCATTGCTTCCGCAACATATCTTGCCTGCATCGGCAGACTATGGCAAAATTGACGGCAACTTTGCAGCAGCGTTCAAAGCTAAAGTGATGTTATACATGGCTTCGCCGCAATTCAATCCTTCTAACCCCTGGGATAATACTTATTGGGCAAATGCATATACTGCAAATAAAAAAGCATATGACGACCTTACTTCACAGGGTTATAAACTTGCGGATGATTATTCGGGAATTTTCCTAAATGAACGCAACAGCGAAGTAGTATTTTCTGTAATCAACTTATATCCAAATAAAGTAACAGCCTGGGATGAAACAATAAGGCCCGGATCGTTAAGCCGCGGCAATGCATCTACATGCCCCACATGGGAACTTGTAAGAGCATTTCCAATGAAGGATGGAAAAACATTCAACGATCCCTCTGGCAAATATTATCAATCCGAAAATCAATTATTACAAGCTTACTGGAAGAACAGGGATCCGCGTTTTGAAAAGTCAGTTCTATGGAACGCGAAGCAATATCCGATTGCAGGAACACCCGTTGGTTACAGGCAATACACATCTGTTGGTATTGCTAATGCACTTGACAATTATGGTATTAATCCAAACTCATCAGACAAATCAACCAACAATGACAGGTACACGGGCTTCTTTATATTGAAAGGCTCCAAGCAGGTACTTACACAGGCACAAGTGCAACAGTATGATGTTGATTTTGTGTTGATGCGTTTCGCTGAAGTGATGCTCAATTACGCTGAAGCAGCCAATGAAACAGGGCACCTGGCTGAGGCAATGGATATTTTACAACAAATTCGTAAAAGAGCAGGCATAGAACCAGGAGCTGACGGCAACTATGGTATTGTTGCTGCAAACAGGCAGCAAATGCGCCAGGCGATTGTTGATGAACGCAATATTGAACTTTGTTTTGAAGGCTTTCGCTTCTGGGACCTCAGGCGCTGGCGCATGTTCAATGTATTGGATAACGGCACAAAACATGGCGTTGAAGCTATTGCAGTTAATGCTAACGGTTCTGAAATGCCATTGACCGAAGCTAAAACTGACGCCGATAAGAATACACTCACAGAAGAGAATTTCAAATATTCAATATTGCAGGCACCACAGGCAGGTGTAAAGGTTAATTCATTGCCAGATAAATATTACTTCTTCCCGATACCGCAAAGTGTATTGGTGAAAAATCCGAACCTGCAACAGAATGTTGACTGGGGTGGAAGTTTTGATCCAACCTTACATTAATTTTTTTTTCACGCGGCGAAAGCAGCGAGGCAACGGCGCAGCGTTTATACAGAAAACTAACCTTGTTGCGTCACTGCTTCTTTGCGATCACTGTATAAAAAAATCTTTTTATTAACTAAAAGACCGCTTCAGCAATTGAGGCGGTCTTTTAGTTTAATAAAACGCAGAACACACTTTCGCATCATAAAGCGCCTTCAAAATTCGCTGCAATAAAGACAGTATATCTACAATATTCAGTATATATTTTCTTAACTTGTAAGTACATCCATATGAAAAAGTTGGGACGAGTTGCAGTAATACACAGATAACAATTAATACAAAGAGAAACACCACTCTTTGATCAGTCCTAAATGGTTGTAAAAAAAGTCAATTGCAAATAAATAGTTGACTTTTCATAGCCCTTTTAAAACAAGTCCATTATGAAAGTTTTCATTTTCGTCGCCGTTATTATTGCCCTTGTCTCCTGTAAGTCATACCACATGATCGAAGGAAAATCTTTCCCTGTTTATTTCACGGCGGATACAAGTGTTTTCAACGACCCTGCATTCCCGAACCAGTATATTTCTTATCACGATCTTTATAACCTTGCAGGTGCCAATGTAAACGTTCTTGAGCTAAACAAAGACAAAAGAGCTATGGCAGTTATTGACAGGCCGACCTTCTTTTCGATTGGGTTCGACAATTTTCTTGTCTACCCAAGAGAACATATTCTTGTTAAAAAGGGCAACGGCAACTATTATACTTTTTTAAGGACCAAACGAAACAGCAGAAGGAACAGGGAATTATCGGTATTGATAGCGTTATCAACAGTTGAAGTTTATTCTACTTTTGATCGGCCAAAAGGCCTTCCACTTAGCGAAATATTGCTTTTAGAGCAAAGGGCCAGGCAGGATCTATCTTTAATTGCCAGTATTAATTCAAAAAAATTTGATTCACTATGTATCGCCTACCGGGTGAGCAAAAAATTTAGAAAAATTGCAGGCGACGAATTGCGCGACAAGCATTACCTGAGCTTATATTTTTTTTATCTGGACTACAAAGATACCCTGAAGGCGTATGGGCTGTATCAATCAAAATGCAGGGAGATTGTTGCAAGCATCAATCAAATACCAGAAGCAAAAAGGTTAACCTACAGTGTGACGGCTCTAAATGAAATTGCCGACGCCATTCTTCCATATAAAATAAACAACATTTCAACTACCAGTGAATATGCAGCCTGCTTTGACAGCATTGAGCAAATATTCCGGGGCCCATCGCGGGATTATCTTTTAAGCAGGCTTATGTATCATTCAATCGTAAAAAGGGTAAGGACAGATTCAGCCTATATGCTTAAATATGAAAAACTCACGTTTGACAACAGCATGAAACGGGCAATTTATGATGTAAAAAAACAAGAGGAAGCATATGACAGTAATACCGTGAAGGATAGTGAAATGGCGCTTGTTGGAGTTGATGGCAAAAACATTACCGGAATTGAAAGCATACTTGCTGATAATAAAGGCAAGATAGTGATCCTTGATTTTGGGGCAACATGGTGCCACCCATGCCGCGAAGCTGCACCAAAGCTTGATCAATTGGTAAAGCAGTACCCTTCAAACAAAATTGCTGTTATTAAAATATCTTTCGACAGTGAAACACAAAACTGGCAAAAATTTGTATTGGCAAATGACAAAGAAAACGCTTCCAACAATTTTCTACTAATAAACGGTAAACCATCGGCTTTAGTAGAGAAGTATGACATTACAGCCATTCCGAGGTACCTGGTTTATAATGCGGAAGGAACATTGATCAATGACAAGGCTCCCGTGCCGCCCGCACAAGGCTTGAAAGAGATAATCGACAGCAATTTAAAGTAGTAGTTACCTTGAACGCTACTTCTTTTTTATTTGCAGGTTTTGGTAAAATCCAGCAAGCAACGCACTGGGTTATATGCTTATCTTGGACATGTTGAAATAAACAATAAACATGAAGCAGAACACGAGGTTTATAAGCTCAGTTGCACTAGCAACGTTTTTTAGCGCAAATCTTGCTGCGCAATCTCCATCAAACTATGCCATCATTCAGCCTACTGATACGGAAGAACAGATTGTATCAAAAGCTGCCAATGTAATTCCTACGCCAAGGCAGCTCCGTTGGCAACAACTTGAACTGACAGCGTTCTTCCATTTTGGAGTAAACACTTTTACAGGAAGAGAATGGGGTGATGGAAAAGAAGACCCCGCAATTTTTAATCCCGCTCAGCTGGATGCAAAACAATGGGTACGCACATGTAAAGATGCCGGTATTAAACAAGTGATCATTACTGCAAAACATCATGATGGTTTTTGCTTATGGCCAAGTAAATACACGGAGCATTCGGTAAAAAACAGCCCGTGGAAAAATGGCAAGGGCGATGTGGTAAAAGAAGTATCAGAGGCATGTAAACAGTATGGCATTGGCTTCGGTGTTTACTTATCACCCTGGGACAGAAACAATCCCAAATACGGAACCGATGAATACAATACCTATTTTGTTAATCAGCTTACAGAGTTATTAACTAACTATGGCCGTGTTGACGAAGTTTGGTTTGATGGCGCAAACGGAGAAGGGCCAAATGGCAAGAAGCAGGTTTACGACTTCGACAAATGGTATGCATTGATCCGCAAACTTCAGCCACAGGCAGTTATTGCTATTATGGGACCAGACGTAAGATGGGTAGGCACTGAATCGGGTTATGGCCGCGAGACCGAATGGAGCGTGGTGCCCGCAAACAATCTTGATCAAAATGCAATAGGCGCAGGATCTCAAAAAGACATTGCCTTTAAACCCACCGGGGATATGACCGGCAGTGATATTGGCGGGCGTGATAAGATCAGCAAAGCAAAAGGCCTGGTGTGGTACCCTGCAGAAACAGATGTTTCGATCAGGCCGGGATGGTTTTATCATGAAGCAGAGGACAGTAAGGTTAAATCACCCGAGAAACTGATGGACATTTATCATGCTTCTGTTGGCCGTAACAGTGTGCTGCTGTTAAATATTCCTCCGGATAAAAGGGGATTATTAAGCGATAGCGATGTAAAAAATCTGCAAGGTTGGAAAGCGCTTCGCGATAAAACATTCAACAACAACCTGCTTAAAGATGCATCCGTGAGTATCAATGGCAAAAAGATTAAAAGCATTACTGATAACAATTTCAGTACGTACTGGCAGGCGGATAAGGGCCAGTCAACCGCCGCAATTGAAATCACCCTTCCATCTGCTAAAGAAATTAATTTACTGCAGCTACAGGAAAATATTGCAATGGGGCAAAGAGTGGAATCTTTTGAACTGGAAGCATGGAACAATAATGAATGGAAAACGGTTGTGAAAGGAACTACTATAGGTTATAAAAGAATTCTAAAGTTTGATCCATTGTCTGCACAAAAGCTTCGCTTAAAAATAACAGGCTCAAGGCTCAACCCTTCAATTAGTGAAATCGGGTTGTATAAAGAAGCCTTGTAATAGTCCGTTGAGCGCATAACATATTATAATTCAGCCACAATCGCTTCCGTTAATAATATTACTTTTATTATTGATGGAAGCGATTAACGTTTATTTACTACCCCATCTCAGTATTACGACAACCTTTCAAAAATAGCCAGCTACCCCTGCCCGATTCCCCGAATTTTACAGCCTTCACCTGGCATCACCCCAATTGCTGCATAATATTTGTAGAATATTACTTTACTACAGCCCTTTTATTTGTTGGCAACAATCGAAAAAGAGATATTATTGGTATTTGACTGCTGTTCACCGGTACTAAGACTCAAATGTTTGGCGCTAATGTATAATATGTGGTTCTAGAAAGTACTGCTTATGTGGAAAAATAACCACATATATATCGTATTCCTGTAACAAACTAGATTATTTATGCGTAAACGAGTGGCGATTTTTGATGACGATCCTGACATACTGGAGGTTTGTGCCATCATATTAAGAAGCAAAGGGTTTGATATAGTCACCCAGACAAACTGCATAGATATCCTTCAAAAAGTAAAAACATTTCAGCCGGATGTTATACTGATGGATAACTGGATTCCGGATATTGGCGGTATTAAAGCGACGCAGTTAATTAAGGCTGATGAAGAGACGAAACATATTCCCGTCATATTTTTTAGTGCCAATAACAATATAGAAAACCTTGCACGAGAGGCTACGGCCGATCAGTTTTTGCAAAAGCCTTTTGACATCAGCACACTACATGAAATGGTAAGCAATGCCTTGCAAGACTCAAATGCACTGGTGGACCACAAATAAGGATGTGTAAATAGAGGATTATCCCTCCTCTGATCTGAGCAATAAAAAAACCTGATGCAGTTTTGAAAAAAACAACATCAGGTTTTTGCTATAAGGTTAAACACCACTCTACACTTTATGATTTTTTATCCGGCAGTACAGGTGGTTCAAATACCAGGCTTCCTCCTTTACCAAACAAGCGAAGAGCAAGCTCATTGCCAACGCCATCAGCTTTTCCAAAAATCAATCGTTGGTTTGTAACAATGGCTTTACCAGAGGAGCTGCGTACATTAACAATCGCCTCATATTTGTTGCCCTTTTTATTGAAGCTAATTGTGGCAGAAGGCGTGTAACCATCGCTTTGATTTACCCAGTTAATATCAGCCCCCTTAATATCTTTTATCACTTGCTGCGTTACCCCATCATTTTCGCCATTTGTGTTCAATATCATGTTCATTGTAACACCGGAAAAAGGAACCAGTTGCGGATAGCTCTCCATCATTCCACTACGGTACAAGCCATATGTACTTGCGCGGCCATCTTTCTTAAAAGCTTTACTCAAACCTTCATATAGCCGTCCGACAAATAATTTTTCGTTTGCGGTATCGGCAACGGTGGTCCTAAGCAAGGTTTCATAATCTTCTTTTGCACTTTCTTTGTTGCCGCCCTGCCATTTGAAGTTGGCTGTAAATAATTTAAAGTATCGTTGCACATTCGCTCTTGGGTCCTGCCGCTGATAAGTCTCGTATTTTTTCTGAAAATATTTCGGGCTGAATTCTTTTAACAGGTACCATGCTTCATCAAAACTGGTGGTTGCTTCACCGCAAAACAAGTCATATACTAACCTGTTGCGTTCAGGGTTATAAGCCAGCTCATTTACTACAACATACTCAGCCATCATTTTCTCTACTTTCAGCGATGCTATTTTATATAGCGCCGAAGGAGAATACCACCATCCTTTATCTAAAAATTTCACCTGCGCAATTTTTCTGTCTATCAATTCAACCTTTAGCAAATTGATGGAGAAGTCGTACTGGCTTTGCGTGAGTGTTGTACCAATATGCATTTCCTTGAAATTGGCAGCCTTATCCAACGCTATTTCACAACTGTCCAGCTGGCCATCATACAAATAGCTTCTGCCCAAAGCAATATTATACCAACCAAACCCCGGTGTAGACCCAACATTCTGAATGATTTGCTGGCACATGCCTATAGCTTCTTTCGTGCGCCCGCCATACACATGCAGCTCCGGCAAATAGTAATATGGTTCGCGCAACATTCTCAGGTAGCTCTTATTCAGATCCATATTGAAATACTGAATAGCATTTGCAAACTTCCCTATCTCATGCTGCATATTGGCGTAGTTGTTATAACTAATACCACCACCCTCTTCCAGCTTGCGATAATAGTATTCGCTACTGTCGTAATTCTTATTATAACAATGCAATAAAGCGAGGTAGTGATAGATTACCTGTTTATCATTCTGCGCCTGCATTGGCCCAAACCATTGATCATTTTCATCCTTATACTTGCTTATAAATCCGAAACCACGGTAACACCAGTCGAAAGCTTTCTTCTCGTTTTCTGCAATTGAGTTTTCAAGAAAAGGATGATCTTTTGCTGTATAGAAACGATTGCGGTGATAGGTCCAGGCGCGATGATAATACACGCCAAAATAATCTTTGCGGAAATGATAAGAATCGATCTTATCCAACAAGGCCATTACAGAATCCGGCATTTCAAGGTTATCGTAACAAGCCTGCAATGCATTGGTGATAGCGAAAAGATCCTGGTAGCGCTGAACATTGGATGCAAAGAATACAATTGACGAATACATATTCTTCAGCGTGCTGCCAAAGTCTTTATCCATTAAATGCAAAGCTTTCTGCAAAGCAGGGATTGCATTTTTATAACCGGCATAGTCAGCGCTTCTGTCATACTTATAAACGCCTTCGTACATCCAGCCAACATAATACGTGCTGTCGAGCCTGATAAATTCACGACTGCGGGGCAATGCATCTTTATCAGTCATGCTCACACCAATGCGCTTCGCGTCAATTTCATAACGTGCCGCGTCATTGCCTTGTCCGTACGAAAACCCGGTTAAGAAACATAACGCCGCTATCGCACAACAAATTATGCCAACATTTCCAGCCTTCATTCGAATCATTATATGTCTTGTCTTTTGTCGCATCAACTATTTTAGGTGCCAGGTATCAGGCGTAAGGTATCAGGTAAAACCACTTTAGTCATTCCCTGTCTAAACTCAAGTACAATTTACGAAATACGAAGTGCGTTGATTTGAACAGTTTCACACTTTTCGACTTCTTAAGTTCGCACACATTTTCAATTATCAATTGTCAATTAAACCGCTGCCTGCAATTTCAACTTACTCAGCCTGCTCATTTCTTTATCCAGGATTGAAGGAAGCGCTTTGTGTTTTGCATCTCTGTTCCTATAGATCAAACGGTGATCAAGAACAGGCCCAACCAATTGCGCGAGATCATCTTCTGTTACAAAAGTGCGCCCTTTAACAAGTGCATACGCTTTTAAACATTTAAGCAAGGTAATACCACTACGGGTAGAAGCACCCAGCGTAATATCCGGGTGACGCCTGGTATCCCACACTATATTACGGGCTGCCGTAATTATTTCTTCATGCACATATACTTTAGAAGCTTCCTCCTGCAAAAACAGGATCTCTTCCATGCTTAATACCTGTTCAATATGTTGCAGGTTATTTTGTATACCCAGATAATCTTTGTAGATGTCCAGCTCAGTCTCTTCGTCCACATAACCGAACGTAAGCTTGATGTAAAAACGGTCAAGCTGTGCAGCCGGCAACGGATAGGTTCCTTCCATCTCTACCGGGTTTTGCGTGGCGATGGCAAAGAATAATTTTTCCAAAGGAAAAGTTGATTCACCAATCGTTATCTGGTTTTCGGCCATACACTCCAACAATGCGGATTGCACCTTGGGAGAAGCACGGTTAATTTCATCCGCCAGCAACACATTACAAAACAAAGGGCCTTTTTTGAAGATGAATTCTTTCTGGTCCTCATCGTAAATGTGAGAACCGAGTAAATCCATTGGCAACAGGTCAGGTGTAAACTGAATACGTTTGAAGTTTACCCCATGTTCGCTGTGGCGGCTGGCAATACTCTGTGCAAGTGTTTTTGCCATCACCGTTTTACCGGTACCAGGGTTGTCTTCCATCAATATATGCCCCTTAGCCAATAAGGCCGTAAGTACAAATTGAATTTGCCTGTGTTTGCCACGTATAACTCTTTCTATGTTGTTTACCAATTTATCAATATTGGCCAACGCTTCATCTATTTGTATGATTTGCTCCATGCTTAACCTATTTTGGGTTGCTGAAAGAATTGTATTGTATTATAAATATTCACAAACCTGCTGAACCTTGTTTTAAATGGAACTTTCCCGCGTACATTTTTTACAAATGGAACGATGAAACCATCTACCGTTTCCTGTTCCGCCGCCGTTAACGACATGCCACTGTATTTCAATTTCTGATATATTCTGCTGAACGGAACAAAGCCTGTACCGAAAGACTGATCAATATATTTTGCAAATTGTTCAGGCGACTGATTGGTTCGGCTATAACCAAGCTGATTGGTATAGTAAAGCGCCGCGCGGTAGCTGTTAAATGCTTTAGCTGAAGGATCTTTCGCGCCTTTTGCTTTTGCATATAAATATTGCCAGATTGCGTATGGCGTTATTATCACCAGCAACGCAAGGCCGCCAATGACAATCAGTGTTAGCCATAACACATTCATCCAGTCCACCGGTTGAGTTTGAATAGCCTGTTGTTTTTTCTTCTGTTTAGCTTCTGCCTCTGGATCGATAATTTTTATTTCATCCACAGGCACCGGGTTGGGTACTTTTTTGAAGATAGATCGCATGCTATCGTTTGAACCTGGTTTCAATTCTTTTAACGCTTCAGCAAATGATGCAGCAGTAATGTGCATGTTTTTCGTTAAAGCAGAAAGGCGCACTGTTCCGGTATCTCTCGACACTGTTGCAACGGAGGCATCAATTTCAACACGCTCAGCCGTTTTAACGGCATAGCTTTCGTCATGGTACAATAACTGCGTTACATCCATCACCACTTTCTTCGTAACAGTATCTACACTTACAACATTGCCATCTGCAACAAGATATGCCTGTTGCATATTCAGCGGCGGCGTACCATCCGGTTGTGGGGATTGCTGTGTATTTGCATCAGGAACGGTAGTGTCGAAATCAACCCAACCGTAACCAGGAAAATATACCTGCACCCATGCATGCGCCTGGTCTTCGTAAAACCAATACCATCCGGGGTTTTTACTACTTCTGTCAACAGTTAAAAAGCCTGCCGCAACACGTGACGGAATGCCCAACGAACGCAGCAGGAACAAGGTTGCCCCGGCAAAGTATGCGCAATAGCCCTTCCTGTTTTCCATTAGAAAATAGGTTAGCTTATTGGCACTTGGTAGCCCGGGGATTCCAGGGTTATCAGAGTATTTAAAGAGTGGCTGGCCAAATTCATCTTTACCTAAAAAATAACTGCGGATAGCGATCATTTTATCAACAGGCGTTTTTGCATCTTTTGTTATATCTGCGGCCAACGCCCTGATCTTTGTATACTCGTCATCGTTCGGCATGTACGTATAATACTGCATGAACTTTTTGTCGAGCGGCGCGTAGTCCTGTGTTTTTATACTGCGCAGAACATCAAAACGCTGTTGCTGAAATTCTTCGAGCATTTGGTTGCCTGCGGGATTATAAATAAAGTAAGCGCTATTCAGGTCACTCACCCACATTTTAGCGCGATAAGCACTCTTAAACTGATCTTTATATTCATTGGGAACAGGTAGCGGTTGGCAAAAAAATGAAGTTGCAGGTGCTATGTATTCATCTGGTGACAACAATACCTTATACACATCTGTAGTAACTACTTTCCGGCTCTTTGTTGCATGGGTGTTTTTGATAACCGTTGAATCGGTCTTCGCGAAATACAAAGGAATTTTTGACGGATTGGGCCTGAAGAGGTCGTTATCAGGCATTTGCGGATCAATCTCAAATGTCTGTGTCAGCGTATCAAATTTTGTATAGTAATAAGCTGTGAAATATAATGGGTTCGGCGTTTTTCCATCACGGAAAAAGTTATCCAGCCTCGCAACAAACACAAGCCGTTTGCCTTTGTTAAGGTTGCCGGTTAATTTGGTTTGGTCTTTATTGCCAATAGTGCCATCCTTATTCTCCTTCGTCATGTTTTCACTATTGCTCTTATTCTTGTCGTAGTTACCTTTCGCATTGCCCCACTCCTTTTCAATACCGGCAAAATCGCTTTGAAATATATTTACCACGCCAAGTAACATCAACGCAAGCACCACAGCAAAACCAATCATTCTTTTTACAAGGAACCAGCCGAAAAATTTATCATCATCATTCATGTTCCTGATCAGCTCCGCAGTGTAAATAATGTACACAGCATAGGCCATTATGGGAATGAATGCATTTATAAGCGTATTGGCTTTTATATCTGTGATTTTACTTACAACTATTATCTGTGCAGAGAGTAGAAACACCGCCCAGAAAACTGTAAAATAGCGGCTGCGCGAAAACCCGTAACCGGCAAGCCAACCTATTGAAAAGAGTATGCAGAAAATAAAGAATTGAATAGTAAGAAAGAACGTATCAAATTCCCCGAAAGCCGTTCGGTTAACATATTGATAAGCAAAATACAACCCTGCAAAGAGGATTATGGCCGTTGGCAAAAAGCGGAAACGATAGCCATAAAACACAATGGCGGCCCCAAGCCCCGAAGCAAAAAAGATGCTTTGCTTAATGTAATCATTACGAAGAATATTGTAGTACTGATTAACATCCCACAACATATACACTGCAAGCGCTACCGTTGGCAGGCCCAGCAACAATAATTGAGCAAAAACTTTTTTCCAGCTATATTTCTTAATTGCCTTCATATTCAATATCCTTGGTTACATCATTAACAAACCTGTTAGTTGCAGGTTATATGCCTACACCGTTACCGGCTTGTTATATTTTTCCAGAATAGCCTTTATTTTTTTCTCGTTCCGCAGCATTTTTGATTTCAGGGTTGAAACGCTCCAGCGTGTTCTGTAAACAGCAAGGTCATTTTTTTCCTGTTGAATAAATACCCACTGCAACCAGTCCGTAACATATTGCTTGCGCAGCCCATTGCTTAACCTCACAAACACGATCACTATTTCATCTCCATAACGTTCTGCCAGTTGCGCAACTTCTTCAGCATTGCTAAGAGAAGATACAACAACCATCGCTGCTTCGTTCGTCTTTACAAAAGAAAGCAGGTCTTTATCTGTTTGCCAACGGCTGGTGCTTATATTATACCGTACGTTTTGTTGCTCGTCTGTGGAATGATGCAACGGTAAAACCTGGTCTGGAATATATTTTACGTCGAACCCTTTTTTAACCAATTGCTGGTAAACGCTCCACAATACGGTTTTGTAATAATTCAAAAAAGGAATATTCACTACCTCGTTGCCTTCAATATCATAACTGCTGAAGAACGATGCGTAGAGATACATATGAGATGCATATGGATCAAGTATCTCGGGAATGCGGACTACAAGCTCCTTATTTTTTGCGTAAATTTTCCACACAATGCGCCGTACGTCATCATTATCTTCAAAATTCTTGTAGTTGAGATATTCGCCTTCTATTCTTTTAATCTCCTCGATCCTTGTATTGGTATCCTCTGTTTTACGGGGAGAAGCATCAAAAATGTCTTTTGTTTTTTCAAACGGCTGCGTATAAAAGCGGCTGTTGGCGGGAATTTGTATAGCCAGTGAAAAGAACTGAAAGAAATCTTCAAAATAGATAATTACATTTTTCAGCTTGTATTCCTTTATTTCCGGCAGCGGCCAGTTGTAAGTGCCTTCGAGCCTTGTGTTGATGAGTTTATTAAAAGCCCTTTCAACCAGTGAAAATTTATCCGAAAAATGCTCCTCATCATACTGGATCCTCAGTTTCACAAATCCGAGCAATGGCTTTAATACCGGTTGAAGAGCCATGCGAAGTACCTGTAATCGTCTTCTGCCTGAAGTTTTGCCTGTAACGGTTTCAATAGAAAATTCAGCCTGTTGCTTTTTCTTTTTGAACAAAAAGAAGAGATATGACAATAAAACGGACAATAAAGCAAGTGCCAATACAGCCACGATAAACCAGGTAGCAACCCGGATTAATAGGGCGAAAATGTCGCCAAAAGAGGAATCGGGCTGCTGCTGCTGAGTGCCAAGCCAGCGGTAACAAATGTAAACGGCCGCCATAAACAGGAACCCATACCACGTAACAGGCAGAAAAAATCCAACCTTCTTAAGCCCCATATTAATATTTCCGTTTGCCTTACTCATTATTTAATCGGTTAAATTAACTAAAGATGTGTTCCTTAAAAAATTGATACCGAAAGCCAGTCCTTTTTTAACTGAAACTTTACTTTCTTTGCCGTCGATGAGTGAAATTATCACATATACGGCATGTCCTTTTTGTAAAAGCGACAATATAATAAAAGTTTTAACTGCTAAAGATAATACTGTTAGCCAAAAAGACTTTGACATCTGGCATTGCAACAACTGTTCCGGCAGGTTTACACAGCACATACCTGGCCAGGAAGACATTGGGGCATACTATAAAAGTAATGATTACATTTCTCATTCGGATGTGAAAAAAGGGCTTGTAAACAGGTTGTACCATATCGTACGAAATTATACGCTTCAATCGAAAAGAAAGTTACTCAACCAGGCCAATAACAACGCTAAGGGAGCTCTTTTGGACATTGGCGCGGGCACAGGTGCTTTTGCGAATACGATGAAACAAGATGGCTGGCAGGTTACAGCGCTTGAGCCAGATGATACCGCCCGTGAAAATGCGTTAAAAAATTATGGGCTTCAACTTCAAACGCCCGACACCTTATATAGCTTGCCTGACAATTCATTTAATGTAATTACCATGTGGCATGTACTGGAACATGTGCACGACCTTCATGGATATATTAATGCCTTTCACAAAATCTTACAATCCAGCGGAACACTCATTATTGCTGTCCCTAATTATACCAGCTACGATGCGGAAAAATATGGACAGTATTGGGCGGCCTATGATGTGCCCAGGCATTTGTACCATTTTTCACCCGCCTCCATGCAGCAACTGATGCAGGCACATGGATTTACTGTTACCAATTACATCCCCATGTGGTTTGATAGCTTCTATGTAAGTATGTTAAGTGAGCAATACAAGAATGGCAAGGGCAACATGGTTGGCGCTGTTTCTACCGCACTTGCTTCCAATAGAAAGGCATGGGTGGATGCGAAAAAATGCAGCTCCGTGATTTATGTCATCAGGAAAACCTAAAGCATAGAACTACTGTTCAATTTTGACCTCGATACCTCGGCAGCGATAGTAGAATTGAACATCAGTAAGGTTGGCACTACTAATTAACAATAAAAAAGGCTGATGATTGTTAGCGAAAGCTACAATCATCAGCTTTATATTTTCTACGCGGTTTTAAGCTTTGGGCCTTAAGCTTTGCTTTAATTCAGCTTTATTTCAAACAATGCGGGCCAGCATTTTCCGGTTACGTAAAAGCTATTCTTTGCACTGTCGAATGCTATTCCGTTTAATACGTTGCCGGTATTTGGGCCAATTTGCTGCGGGTTGTATGCCACACCATTTTTACTCAGAATATCAGAGAGATCTAATTTTCCCACTACAGCACCCGTCTCTGGATTGATCTTGATAATGGTATCAGTCTCATAAATGTTGGCATAAATAAAACCGTTTACATATTCCAGCTCATTGATGTAAGCAACAGGGCCGTAATTATCTGAAACGCCCAGGGTTCTTAAAATTTTAAATGTGGTAGGATCTACAAAATATAGACTGTTGTTACCGGTGCTAACAATCAGATCTTTACCGTTGTTCGTTAATCCCCAGCCGTCATACGGCCATTCAAATTCCTGTTCTTTTTTAAAAGTATTTAAATCATATACAAACACCTTATGCTCCTGCCAGGTTAGCTGGTATATTTTATTGTTTAAAATGGTGATTCCCTCGCCAAAATATTTATCATCGAGTTTTACCTGCTGATTTTGCTTTCCAGTATTAAGATCTACTCTCAACAATTTGCTTTTTTCTTTTAGCCCGGTTCCTTCATAAAGCGTATTGTTATACCAGATCAAACCCTGCGTATAAGATGATGTATCGTGCGGATAAACTTTGATAACATTATATTGTATTGCGGGCGGCACATATGAAACATTATCTGTAGCAGCGCTTCCACTGTCTTTTGGCGTATCAGAACTTTCCGTGCCATTGTTGCAAGCAGCAAAACCAATGACTCCCGAAACTAACATGCATCTGATTATATTTTTCATCCAATTATTTTTTAGTCCGGACTTTTTTTATCCAACACATCGAACAAATGTATAAGGAAAAAGAAAGCGCAAATGTTAACGGTGTTGTTATTTTGATCGCCAGTTTTATTTAAAAAGTGACTCCGCAACCTTTTCCGCAACTACAGGCGACAAGGCCACCCCCATTCCATTGCAGGAAATAACCGCATGCACTTTATTACTTACCTGTTTTATAGCCGGCTGTTTATTTTTCGTAAAACCCATAATACCGCTCCACCTGAAATCGATCGTGTATGTATAATTGGCAGCAATATGATCCTTCAGAAAATCTTCCAGTTTCTTTTGAATACCCGGGGTTTCAGTTAAGCTATCAGTGTGCTCCTCCTCAAACGCCGAATTCCTTGCTCCTCCAAGCAAAATGCGGTTTCCAAGATTTCTAAAATAGTAATAGCCCTCATCATAATGAAATGTACCGTGCAGCGGAAGATGCGGAATAGGACTGGTAACGATAATCTGCCCACGCTCGGGAGAAACTTCCAGCTCAGGCAAAAGCCTGTTTGTAAACGCGTTGCAGCAAACAATAAGATTACGGCCAAAGAATTTGAGCGGTTCCCGTTGATCGTTCATCTGGTAAGAAGCCTCTACCTCCACTCCATTAGCGCCTTCATGCCAGCCTGCAACTTCCACGCCCGGCAAAATATCCACTCCCATACTCTGCACAAACTTGACAAAAGCCATCAATAATTTGCCGCTATGTAAACTACTTTCAAAACGGTTTTCTATCAAAGCATCAAAACCGGTGAGCCCTAATGTTTCCAGCTTTTCATTTGCCCAGGCAAAAGTTTCCGGTGCACCTGTAATATCTTTTAATAATGAGTTTAATGCTGGAAGCTGATCCCCGATTTCATCCATGCTGTTTTTGTGGTTATCCAGGCATTCGAAACCGCCACAATTGTCGTAGTCAATAACACCGCGAACAAAAAGGCGTTTAATTTTTTCAATTCCCTTGAATCGCATTTCAACAAGCTTCAACGTAGCATCCTGGCCCATGGCCTCTATATCATTCAGTAATTCAGTCGGGCTGCCAAAGCAGGCAAATCCGGCATTGCGGGTTGATGCACCGGTTGGCACAATCCCTTTTTCAATGATGAGGATATTGATGGAAGGGTTTCTTTTCTTGATCTCGTAAGCCGTCCACAAGCCAACGAGGCCTGCGCCGATAATAATTATATCGCGGTTTGCAAAAAAGCTTTCCTTTTCCCAAATAGAAATTTGCATGCGGAAAGATAAGGATGATTAGCGAATGAAAAAATCTGTGCTTAACCCTTTTCGGCGACGAAAATTGCCGGTTAATCCTAAATAATTTTCTTTACTGGCCGCTCACAGAAGTATTAACGAGTTGTTTACTAACTGTCTGATTATATTTGGCATTTATTCTATTTCTATGCGGAAACTATTTTATGTACTACTATTGGCGCTGGCTACAGGGAACGTTCAGGCGCAAAAATTAAAAGATCTTTTTAAAACCCCTTCAGATTCTAACAAAAGCACATCAAGCTCGCTTGGCTCACTTCTTGGAAAAGTAACCGGCTCGGGGAATGATTCCCTAAGCACGCTGGATGTATCCAACGGATTGAAAGAAGCTTTAAACAAAGGCATTGAAACCGGCACAAACAAACTTTCAGCGGCGGACGGCTTTTTTAAAAATGCAACTATAAAGGTTTTACTACCCCCGGAAGCGCAAAAAGTGGAGAAAACATTGAGAAGCGTGGGAATGGGCAAACTGGTGGATGACGCAATTCTTTCAATGAACCGCGCTGCCGAAGACGCGACTAAAAGTGCCGCTCCTATCTTTCTAAATGCAGTTAAACAGATGACGATCCAGGATGCATGGGGCATTCTGAAAGGAACCGATACTTCTGCTACGCATTATCTCAAAACAAAAACAACAGACCCGCTTACCGCGGCGTTTAAGCCTGTAATAGAAAAATCACTTAGTAAGGTTGATGCAACAAAGTATTGGACCGATGCTGTAAATGCGTACAATAAAATCAACATTTTCGGCGGAGAAAAAATGAATCCTGACCTGTCGGCGTATGTAACATCTAAGGCAATGGATGGCATTTTTCACGAGATTGGAGACCAGGAAAAACTAATTAGAAAAGATCCTGCGGCGAGGACAACAGACTTATTGAAAAAAGTATTTAATTAGCGACATAAGAGGTTTGAAACCTTAAATTTTAAAAACCGGATGTTGACAGATTTACTGTCGCCATCCGGTTTCTTTTTTATAGTATCATCCTGGCATTTGCAGGCCCTCTTCTATTCAGCACCCTTATCCTCTTCATCTATAAACCATCGCCAAATACCGGCTCTGCAGCGAGTTGTAATATTTTAGCGGAAGGATAATAACCACGGCTGTTATAAGCAACATGGCGATAAGATCCACATAATAATGATTGTAAAAAAGCGGGATCAACAGTAACGATGTAAACCGAAGCAGCTCCACATGAAAGATCCAATGTTTTTGCTCCATAATCGCCCCGCAATTAATCAGGGTGAGTACTACTGAAATTGTAAAGAATACTTTAAGGGAGACCGGGAAGTATTGCTCAAAAAGTATAAAAACAAAAAGGCTGAGCAGCAACACAATCATCTGCCATATTACGTAACGGTTGAGCGGCTGTGCGATGGGCTCCTTATTTTGCCTGATGTTGAAAATGGCTTCAGCTTTCTCTCTTAATGATGCATCAAAATGCCCCGGGCGGCCGAATAAAACGCTCATCTTTTTTCTGAAGTCTTTTTGCGCTTTCATGCCCAACCATAGTTCTATATAAAAATGAAAATGCTGCCATAAAAAGCTGTAGGTATTTAATGGTTTGGTTAATCCATAAACAGGCTCTTCTTCTTCCTTTTGAAACGTCCCAAAAAGCTTGTCCCAAATAATAAAAACATCGCCATAGTTCTTATCAAGATATTTATCATTGCTTGCATGATGCACGCGATGATGTGAAGGCGTTACCAATATATACTCAAGTATGCCCAATTTGCCGATTAACCTTGTATGGATAAAAAACGGGTATATGCCGTGAATGAGTAGCATCGTGGTGATCATTGTTGCAGGAAAGCCCAACAAGGGAAGCACGATCCAAAAGCCTGTGCGGACGAATGCCTGGAAAACAGTGATCCGTGCGGAAACGCTGTAATTAAAATCTTCGCTTTGATGATGAACTACGTGCACGGCCCATAAAACATTTATCTCGTGAGCCAAACGGTGGTACCAATACCAAAGAAAATCTGTACTCAACAGCAACAAGATCCAAAGTAACAATCCAGGCTTTATGCTAAAAAGGCCAAAATGTTTTTGAACATAATCATATACAAAAAAGAAGGACGCAGTTACCAGTATGTCACAAAGCCTTTCTGCAATGCCAATGCTAACATTAGCAATTGTATTATGCAGATTGAAATAAACTAACTTCCTGCGTTTGGCGATCAAAAATTCAATGAGCATCAGGCCAACAAATAATGGAACTGCAAATGCAAGAATGTTGAGCGTAAGCCTGTTGAAATGGATAAAAGACGAGACAATTACATGATTGGGAAATAGCATAGCGTCCAATTGCATAAGCATTAGAATTATTTAGCTGCCGGATACATTTTGCATGCTTTTACCGGCGAAATTTATACTATACTAAAAAAGAGACAGTGGAAGATTGCCGGATGGCAGGTTTGCATATCCATCCGGCAAAGCCCATTATTATGATACAGACCTGTATTGCACAGGCTGATAATTGAATTGCTGGCTTGAACGATATACTTCCGTAAGCAAGTCCCTTACAAAAGGCTGCGCAGAAATTCCTTCTTTAAAAGAGGTAAGGTTATAATCAATATGATGATAAGTGATCTGCCTGTCAGGTGTAACCACATAGTATGCAGGCAGTGCCAGGTCATCGTGTTCTATGCCTGAAACCCATTGCCACAGCGGATTAAATGCATCGTACAATCCGAATTGCTCGGCAATAGCATTGTCGCGGTCATAAAATATGGTCAATGAATTTTTATGCCTGATCGCTTTCTTGAAGTACCGTGCTGGTGTATTGGTTAATACTACAAGTTTGCCGCCCATTACCTGAACATCGGCCTGCAGGCTTTCCAACGCTTTAATATCAGGAGCCTTGCCCAACTGGGTATTGTAAAACACCAGCACTAGTGGTTGCTGGCAATCCAGAAAGTCCTGTACCGAAATCACCAGTTCATTTGCAAGCGACCCGGAAGCCAGGTGCCTTGCAATGCCATCTTCGGCGTGTAAATAAAACGCAGGGATTGTGTTTCCCTTAATTAACGGATAATATCCATAATGACGAGTTCTTGCAGATACGTAATCAACAGGATGTAGTTTTTGCCTGCCGGCTATAATAGTTGACATAATTCTTGGTGTTAATTGATGAAACAGAAGTAAAACAGGTTAGGTGGGAACTAAAAAAATTCCCTGCACATTAGATCGTGCACATTCGGAAGGGACAACAACATCGCATTATTACAAAAGAAGAAGTCGGCATGTTTAAATCAATTTCAATGCAATGTTAGGATAAAATTAATAGTCCACCAATTTAATAGACTATTTTTTTTGAAAAAAAATTCTCTTCTTCCGGCGATACTAATTTTAAAACTAAGATTCGTTGTTATTGTAAATGGATGAAAATAAAAAGGCCGGAATTGTGTTTCCGGCCTTTTTAAAAAAGATATTTTAAAATTATCCATTCACATTGTGTGTGAGATAATAGTACGTGATGAGCCCGATACCAAGCACTCCAAGAATGATGGCGTAAATCCACCAACGACTGTTCGCGGAACGGTCAGAAAGCATTTCCAGCATTTCATCTGAAGTTTTTTCCGCTTCCCCAACAAGAATCGTATGAGAAGTTTTTTCACGGATCACTCTTTCCACGCTGATTTCCGGAAAGAATTCTTCATCCATATTGTCAGCATGGAATGTATATGTATTTGAAAAAGCCCTTACCAGTTTACCTATTCCGGGAAGGTCTGCTTCACCGGTTGTGGCAAGGTCATTTTTAAGGTCAAAAGCAAAATCATTGAAGCGGCGAATAGCGGTTGTTTCGTCCACCATCAACGCCCGTGACAAAAACTGATAAAATTGCCTGTCGGCAGCATTTATAGTTTCCAGGCTAAACCTAATGACAGATAATGGCGCGAGCAATGTTTTATTTACAAAATCAAGCCTTGCTGGAACTTGTTCCACCGTGAAAACACCGACACCCGGAATCGCCAATCTGTTATTCAAAATCAAATAGTTATACAAAACGTTGCGCATGGAAATTATTTTTGTCCAAACGAATATACAACGCCAGCAAGAACATTAAAGCCAAGTACTTCATATTGATGCCAACGCTCATATTTGTTGTTAAAAATATTATTGAACTGTAACCATACGTTCAATTTTGGTATTACAGCAAATTCCACACCAGCGTTTAAATCGAAGGCTGGATCAAGCTTTCCGGCGCCCATTTGCGAGTTGCGGTAACGTGAGCCATCCCAGAAATATACGTCGCTTTTAAGCTGAAGGTCCTTAGTAATATGCCAGCGCAATGCGCCGTTCAGCTCAAGTGGCAAAAGACCCCAGGCTTTCTCGTTGTCTTTCAGGTTGCTATACTGCGTCATTGTTAAACCACCTAACAGAGAGAATTTCTCTTCAACGGTGTATCCAATTTCTCCATGTACGCGCAAAGCCTTCATTTCTGATTCATTAACTACTTCAAACGCTTTACCGGTTATAGAATCATTCACAAATAAAGGCTGGTTATTGAATTTCAATGCTGAAACTCTTGCATTATAGGTAAAATGGCTTCCTGCAGAACCCTTAAATCCGGCATATTGTTCGTTGATGCGGACATTATTCAGGAAAGTGGGTTGCGCGAGCCATGGGTTTGTTTCGGCAAGTGTACGGTAGTTGGTCTTATTAAAGTAACCGATCCAACCGCCCTGTAAAATGAATTTCTCTCCTTTAATCTTGATATCAGCCGTAAAATTTGGCAGCCAGTGGAAAATGGTATTATCCCATGTTGGGTTAAAACCAGCAACCAGGTTAACACCAGGCGTTTTAAAATGAACTGCGGGAGTTAACAAAAACAAGTTGTTGTTTATTTTGGCCGCTGTATCTCTTTTATAGGCGGTGTAATCTGCAGTAAATCCAAGTTTGAGTGAAACGATCTTTCCGATAGATTTTTCGATGGGCGCGTTCAGCACAAAATTCTGCTCATTGGCGCCATGGTTATCCTGGAAGAAATCTGCATAAATATTAGGATTGTAGCTCACGCCATAAGCGTTCTCCGCTTTATTGCGCAGGCCAATTTTAGCACCGAAAAGTGTAAAACGCTGGCGCAAATCATCCTTCTGAAACTTCAGGCTGTCTGGCTGAAAACCGTATTGATACTGTGTATTGTTATCAAAAAACAGCTTGCCAGTCCATTCATTCTGGTTATTCGCTGAACTAAAAATACCGGTTACATCTGCGGAGGTTTTGCTTGCCTGTTGAAAGGGCAAACTTCCTTTGGAAGAAATATGCTTTGCATGCACATTAACAACTGAATTTGTTCCGTCTCCAAATGAAACGCCGGCTTCGAGGTATGGCGTTGTGTAGTTACCATAACCCGCTTTAATATAATTCTTATTCTCCCAAATAATTGTTGAATCGATATGCGCAGCCAATGGCTTTAATGGCGTAGGCTGATAGGCAAAGAATAAATTTTGCGCTGGTATATCGTAAGGCGCCACTTTTTTTGACGTATCAGGCGTTGGCGATGCCGCGGTGAAATTTATCTTAGAAACCGTCTTCAATACAGGTTTAAAGGAAGAAGTAACCACCACATTCTTTGGTGAATTATCTTCTTTTACATCTGGCTGGGCGGCAGGTTTCTGGCTGGTTTTTGAAGGTGTTTTCTTCTTAGCCTGGGTATGTGTCTGAGCCTTGCTTTTTGAAGATTTTTTCTTTGGTTTCTGCGCAAACAGCGTCGCAGAAGTTGATATAAGAAGTATGATTATAATAAACTTTTTCATGCCTTGTCTTTTATTTTTTGGCAGATGAACCTTAACCCGATTCATCCTAATGATTGTATTGTTTTAAATTCAATGATCAGGATGGATCAACCTTACTGTTTTGATTTTTTTCCGCAATTACATCATCCAGCAATTTGGTAGCTTCCTTCTTAAGAGAAGCATCTGTCGCGTTTTCCGCTACGCTTTTCAGCGTTGCTTCCGCGTTGAAGTAATCTTTCTGCTTAAAGTATACATCACCCAAAAGGATATAGGCCTTTGTGATCCAGTAGTCGTAAGAACCAGCTTTATTAATTACTTCAAAACCAGCCTTTTCAGCTTCAGGAAATTTACTCTGCGCAAACAAAATTTCAGCAACTCTGTATCTCGCTTCAGCAGCATACTCAGATTTACCAAGCTGAATTACCTGTTTGTAAGCAATAGACGCATCTTCAAGATTATTGTTGTTCTGGTAATTTTTTGCGAGAATCATGTTAGCCATCATCTTATCATCAGTTGCCGTTCCTTTTTCCTTCAACAATTCTTCTGCATTGGGCACTGCTTCTGTCCATTTAGATAATTTGTACTGGCAACGCAATAAGCCCTTCATGCTTTCCTGCTTGTTTTCAGGAGTTATCGCAAGGCCTTTTAATTGTGTAAAATATTTCTCTGCACGCTCATAATCTTTCAACTCAAAATAGCTAATGCGGGCCGCTTGCAACGCACTTGCTTCTGCATACCTGTTAGGCGCTTTTGCTGCAACTGCATCGTAATATTTTATGGCGTTATCGAAACTTTTCTTGTTATTGTAAATTTCAGCGAGCTGATAACTTGCATCTATCACATAACGGCCGGTTGGATATTGTTTTACATAAGCTTCCAGTCCGCTTAAAGCTGTTTCGTAGTTCTTGTTCTCATATGCAATATTGGCCGTAACATAGTTTAGTGAATCTTCTTCACTATAACTTACGTTCTTTCCGTTCTGGCGCATAAAGGCAACATACTCGGATGGCTTTTGCTGATCTACAAAAATGCCTCTTATATAGTCTACCGCTTCATCGCTTTCTTCTGAGTTAGGATAAGTGGAAACGAGCTTTTTAAAACTATTCAGCGCTTCTGCACTATTATTCAGATTGTAGTATACAACGCCGAGCTTCAGATAAGCTTGCGGCTTATAGGCATCATTGCCATTTTTCAGCAAATTGTTTAGCGGGCTTATAGCACTCTGAAAATCTTCATTTGCCATGTATGCGTTCGCAATCTCCATGTTAGCATCTGCAATCAAAGATGATTGAGGGTAACGTTGGGCAAGTGATTGCATCAGGCTGATCTTCTCTGCATATTTATTTGAAGCACCGGAAATAATGGCTTTTTGATACAATGCATAGTCCGCAGCGGGAAGTTTGTTGTCCAGCACAGTTTCATACATCTGCAAAGCCTTTGCAAACTTTTTGTCCATGAAATAACAATCAGCGCTACGCAGGTAAGCATCCTGCGAAATATTATCTGATGAGGCTGAAACAGAAGTTGCTATTTGCTGAAAATATTGCAGTGCTTTATAATAATTTTCCTGCTTAAGGTTGCTATACCCCAACACATATCGCGCATTTACCGGCGTAACTTCACCCAAACTTGAAGAAGCGTTCAGGTATGTTTCCATGTAGTTAATGGCTGCGTCGTACTTATTTGTCCTGTAGGCAATTTCTCCTTTCCAGAAATTAACGAAGGGCAGCTGGGCCTGGTTATATGGTGCAAGTGTGAGCACTTTGTCCAGTAACGCATCTGCCTGTACCAATTGCTGATCGTTGATCAACTCTACTGCCCTTCCGCACAAAATGCGTGGATACAAACGTTTAACCGTTTCGCTTTGAACGGCCAAACTTTCAAACAACTCCAGCGCATCTTTATAATTGTTGGTATTGGCCAGCAGGCTCACCAATAGTTCTTTCGCTTCAGCTGCATTATCTGCTTTAGGGTAGTTTGTAACAAACTCTCTAAGCTCATTCAGCGCCACATCCTGGTAGCCCAGTTCATAAGAAAGTTTTCCATAATTGAACTTGGATATTTCTTTCTGTACAAGGTTACTGCTGTTCAGCTCGCAGAACAAAAATGCATTTCTTGCGCTGGCTTTCTGGTTGGTTTTTAAATAGGCGTCAGCCAGCAGATACATACTGTTTTGTGAAAGTGAATCTTCTTTTCCACCTAACTCTTTAAAACCAGCTATCGATTTTTTCCATTGCTGTGCGTCATAGTAACAGTAAGACAATTCATACAAATCTTCGCGGCTTACCTTTTCAGTACTACTTACATATTTCTCCAGGTAAGGAAGTGCTTTTGCAAATTCTTTCTTTTCGAAGTAAGCGTGGCCAACCAATTGCCTTAGGCGCAGATCATAGAACTGACCGCCTTTGGCTATTGCTTTTTCGCCATACTCGATGGCTTTGTCTCTATCTCCATTAAAGTAATGGATCTCTGCAACGTAATATGGAACTATATTTTGGTAAGAACCCTGTCCATCAACCAGCTTGAATGCACTTAATGCTTCTTTATAGTTTTTCTCGTTAAAGCAGATAAAACCATAATAGTAATTGGCATCGTAATAATTAGGATCGGACGGGATCTGCCTTATTGCATTAAACAATGGCTTTGCATCGTTAAAGCGTTGCATAGTAAAATATGCATAACCCTTATGAAATTTCATACTGGCTATTTCGCGGTTGCTCAGGTTTTCAGCCGTTGTTTTTTCGTAATAGTCTACCGCCTCTGCAAACTTCTTCTTGCGGTAATAATATTCTGCAAGATGATAACACAACATTTCAATGCGCGGCGTATTATGCTCTATCGCAATAAACTCTTTTGCCTTTTCTTCTGCAGTAACATCATTTAGCTGCAACCCGCAAACAAGCGAATAATATTTTGATTCAAGCTGAATGGTAACAGGTATGCTGCTATTTGCATCAGCCTTTTCATTCAACATTTTAAACAGCGGGTACGCAAGACTAAACTGATCTTTCTGATAAAACTCTTTAGCAAGCTTGAAGTTGGCATCAGGATCGTCGTTGGCCTTTGTAAATTGTGCCTGCACCGTTAAGCCGCACACAACAAAAGCACTTCCAATACAGATTTTTTTTACACTTTGGATCATACTCTGACGGAACGAATTAGATTATGAAATATTTCAAGGGCATTCTTAATAAAACGCAAAAAACGCGCTAAAGGTAGCAAGGATGCGCGCAGCAAGGCCATTACATGTTTATATGTGGATAAAGTTTAAAGGTCAGTTACTTTTGCACAATTCATAATGTGCAAAGGGTTTGCAGCTACTTTTCTTACGTTTGAGTGTTTACCTATATATGTGTTTGTATCCACAAACTACGGAAGATGCCTGGCGCAGAATTAAAAATGTTGTATTACAGCTACTTAGCTAAAGTGAAAAGTTTACTTTAGTTTTGAAAACTTTATATCCGATAGAAAAACAACCGTTGCAAGATGAGAAAATTTTTTAGCATCAATTATAGTAGTGCAGCCTTTAACTTCTGTATGTTGTTGATCAGGCTGACGTTTGGTCTCTGTTTATTAATAAAACACGGCCTTCCCAAGCTAATGAGCTTTGCTACCTTGCAATATCAGTTCTATAATTTTATGGGTATAGGATCGAGGTTTTCGCTTATCCTTGTTTTGTTTGCAGAAATATTCTGTAGTATGTTCATTATACTTGGCCTCTTTACCCGCATGATGGTAATTCCATTAATTATCATGTTCCTGGTTGTAATATTTGGCCATGATAAGAGCAAGCCCTTATTAGACTCCGAGCTGGCGCTGCTTTATTGCACAGCAATGTTTACCCTGTTGTTTTGCGGGCCGGGCAGAGTGAGTGTAGACGGAATGATCAACAAGTAAAGAACGTTTTTTATAAATTACGAATCAAGTATTTATATGTACGAATCAATTACCCAGGTACGCGTGCGTTATGCAGAAACCGACCAGATGAACGTTGTTTATTATGGCAACTATGCGCAATATTTTGAAGTGGGCAGAGTTGAAAGCATAAGGCAGCTGGGTTATACGTATAAGGATATGGAAAGTGAAGGAGTAATGATGCCCGTAATTGAGTTGAGCATTAAATACCTGCGCCCGGCCACTTACGATGATCTTATTACGATTAAAACGCAGATTCGTGAAATGCCGGTTGACCATAAAATAGAATTTCACCAGGAAGTGTACAATGAGAGCGGTAAGATGCTAACATCCGGCAATGTCAAATTGTATTTCCTCGAAACAAAAACCTGGAAGAAAACGAATATGCCACCCAAACTGCAGGAAAAACTGCTGCCTTATTTTCAACAATAGCGCTACAGAAATCTGCCCTCACCTTTCAACAATGCAGCAATTAAGCGATCATTTACACCAAATAACCTGAGCGTGAAACGATCATACATGCTACAACATTTGGTTCAGCACCTTATACATTTTTTGAACGATTGCAGATGAACTTCCGCTATAATTATTGATCACTATTGCAAAAGTGTATTGTACTCCCTGTTTGGATGTGTGGTATCCGGTAAAAGCCCTGGCTCCGCCAATTGAGCCACTCTTCATCTTCATGTTATTATATACCGGCAAACCTGCAAAAAAGCATTTAAACCAGGATTGATCTTTGGCATATTGCAACACACCCACCAATGCTTTTGTTGTCACCCTGTTTTGCGGCGACAATCCGCTGCCATCCAGTATATTCAATGCATCTTTGTCAATACCTCTCTCCTTCCAGAATTGTTGCAGCAATTCAATGCCTTTTTCTGTTGAGCCTTTGCCCTCTTTTATATATGCCATTGTTTTCAGCAACGCTTCGCCATAGAGATTAATGCTTTTCTGTAAAAAATGATACACGATGCTGTCTAACGAAGGAGAGTAATAGGATAATAACTTCTGATTGTCAGCAATGGCGGCCTCCGAATCATTCGAGACCTGCGAAGCACCATTTACAGCAATATCGTTTTTCCTTAACTGCTCCGCAACCAGCATTGCTACATGCATTGTGGGGCTGGGTATAGAGCCGGAGATAGTAAATGAGGCCGATCCTGCAGGAACAGTTCCACGAACAAAACCTTCACTGGCGTAGGGAGGTAAATAGATATATCCATTGTCGCCGCTGCCCGTTGCTCCGGTTGTTATTTCACTCGTCAGATGAATATTATACAATGCCGGCTGAGTCTTTATGATGCTTACTGAGTCACCAACATTCTTTCCCGGTTTTAAATAGAGGTCATATTGATTTTCGTGCCAGTTAACAGCGGCAACGCCCGCTCCGTAATAGTTACCAATATCATCCCAAATCCATCCGCCGGGTACGGTTTGCGTTTCAAAATCCCCGTTATAGCATTTAACTCCGCCGGTTATGCTTTTTACGCCTTTTGCTTTCAACGCAGCAATTATTGCATCTATAAAATCATTTTCTTTTCTGCCTTTAAACCTCCAGCTTCCGAGCGTTGGGTCGCCGTTCCCTATAATATGCAAATTGCCATTTAAAGAGCCCTGCCCAATATTTCCGTCGTAAAACACATCCGTTGTGTACTGGTAATTTTCACCCAGCAACGACAGGGCGGCTGCAGAAGTAATTACTTTTTGTGTACTGGCAGGTGCAACGCCGGCTTCTTCATTCAAGGCGAAAACAGGCCGGCCGGTTTTTGTTTCTACAATGTAAAGCCCCATCAAAGCATGTTTCATTTGCTCATCTTTCAATAGTGCCTGTACAGCCACATTTGTTTTTTCAGCTATCGACTGAGCACTAACCATCATCCATACATTGCAAAGAAGTAAAGTCAGCCAGATTGGTTTCATCGTTTTATGTTGCTTTAATTAATGCAAACACGGTAAGTTTGCCTGATTAGTAAAGGTAATGAGAAGTGCACTTCATTGGTGAATGATCAATAGTGAATGGTGAAAGGTACAGCCGTCCTGATGTTATGTGCCATATACATTGCTCCGCATATTTAATTTTAAACAACGACAACGCATGAATATTAGAATAGTTTTTATCACAGCCAGCTTTTTACTTACTGTTTTAAATTCAGACGCTCAAACAATTAAGTTTGATAAAAATCAACTTGATACGAGTTTAGTTTCTATGGCCATTGAAAAATTACAAGGGCAGGAAACTTTGAAAATAATAGCCGACACAACAATTAAGGGATTTGACCAACCAACTTTTGTCAGGGTAAAAAGCACTGATTTCAAAAACGGAACGATTGAAGTAAAAGTATTGAGCCGTTTATTGAAAAATGCTCCGGAATGGGCAAGAGGGTTTATTGGAGTTGCTTTTAGAATCAATGAACAGAATGACAAATTTGAAGGTATTTATTTACGGCCAGCTAACGGAAGAGTGAACGACCAAATAAGACGTAATCACTCAATTCAATATTTCGCTTTCCCTGGGTTTAGTTTCGAGCAATCACGAAAAGAAGCACCAGGATTGTATGAATCTTATGCTGACATGGGATTAAATGAATGGATAACGATGCGAATTGAAATTAACGGAAATCATGCTGAGTTATTTTTGAATAATAACAAGCAGCCTTCATTAATCGTAAACGACCTAAAACATGGTGAAAATAATTCAGGAGCGATTGGCCTTTGGATTGGAAATTGGACTGAAGGATATTTTAAAGATCTGAAGGTTTGGAAAAAATAGTTGCGAACAATAGTTACGAGAATCAAATCCAGGATATCGGCACAGCAGCAAGCCGATGGCCTTAAGCAAGCAGCGATTAAATAGTTTCAGGAAGTAGTTAATTTTGAAAAGCTTTACTTCTCTATTCCTTAACAGCTAAGCAATAATAGTTGATGGTATAAAACAGGACATGCAATCATCCTAAATTTCAAATCTCAAATCTTCAATTCTTCCCATGAATAAAATAAATGCATCCATTATAACAATCGGAGATGAACTTTTAATAGGACAGGTTATTGATACAAACAGTGCATGGATTTCGCAGGAGCTAAATAAGATCGGGGTTTGGGTGAACCACCGCGTTGCTATTGGCGACGTTTGGGACGACATCTGGCAGGCGCTTGATGAAGAAAGCAAAATTGCTGATATAATATTAATAACCGGAGGCCTTGGCCCTACTGCCGATGATATAACAAAGCCCCTTTTGTGCGAATACTTCGGTGGCAAGCTGGTGATGGATGAACCCACACTTGAACACGTTACCTATTTATTCGAGCACATTTTCAAAAGGCCTATGCCTTTGCTGGAACGAAACAGGAAACAGGCAGAAGTGCCCGACGTTTGTACGGTTCTAAAAAATGCCATGGGCACCGCACCGGGAATGCTGTTTGAAAAGAACGGAAAAATATTTGTGAGCATGCCCGGCGTGCCCAATGAAATGAAAACCATCATGCGTGATCATGTTTTTGGGATCATTCGCGATCGTTTTAATCTCCCTTATATCAGTCATAGGACACTTGTAACATTTGGTATCGGCGAATCTTTTCTCGCCGAATTAATAAAAGACTGGGAAGAGGCGCTTTCACCCAATATCAAACTCGCATATTTGCCCAACTATGGCATGGTTAGACTGAGGCTTACAGCGTTCGGTAAACAGGAAAAAACAGATCACGACCTGGACACAGCATTTAGCAAATTGAAGTTGCTGGTGAAAGATTACATGATTGTTGATGAAGACCTAACGCTGGAGCAGGTAATTGGCAGGTTATTGTTAGCAAACAACCAAACTATGAGCACTGCAGAGAGCTGTACAGGTGGCTATATAGCGCATCTTATTACTTCGCACCCGGGTTCATCCGCCTATTTTCATGGTAGTGTTGTGAGTTACGATAACCGGATAAAGCAGGATGTATTACACGTTCAGCAGCAAACATTGGCAACTGCGGGCGCTGTTAGTGAAGAAACCGTTCAACAAATGCTGGCCGGCGTACTGAAAGTGATGAAAACCGACTATGCAGTTGCCGTAAGCGGCATAATGGGCCCTGATGGTGGTACACCGGAAAAGCCCGTAGGTACAGTTTGGATTGCCGCCGGCAATAAAACCAACATGATTACGAAACAATTTAAACTCCGCTACGACAGGAAAAAAAACATCGAAATTACAGCGATGAATGCATTGAACATATTACGGGTGTTTATTATTGAGAACAGCCGACAATAAATCAAAATTCAAAAGTAAAAAGTAAAAAATCTTAGATTCCAGCTTCCTGCTTTTCGTTTTAGCACTTTGCAGGTTGAAATGAATTACACATATACACACTTAAAAAAACACTGTAATCACGCGCTAAAAGCTTTTGAATTTTGACTTTTTAATTTTGACCTTATCTCTCCTAATTTTCTGATTGTCAATGGCAACGCATTGCATTATTACATTAACTTAGAATGTTTTACATTTGACGCGTTGAAAAGCACCATCAACCGAAAGGGTAAATGGGTTTTGACAAATACAAAGCTTTAAAACAGGTTTTTCAACATAATTAACATTGAAACAAGAGAAATCATGGCCTTAGTAGACCTGGTAATGCCCAAGCTGGGAGAAAGTATAATGGAAGCAACCATTTTAAAATGGTTGAAAAAGCCCGGTGAAAAAATTGAGCAGGATGAGACTGTTCTCGAAATTGCCACCGACAAGGTTGATAGCGAAGTTCCCAGCACAGTGTCGGGTATTTTATCTGAAATTTTGTTCGATGTAAATGATGTTGTGCCGATTGGTGCAACCATCGCAAAAATTGAAACAGAAAGCGCAGTTGAGTCTCACGCACCCGTAAACAAGCCTGTTGAAACAGTTGCCGCAGTGGAATCGCAACCTGAGGAAGAAGAAATGGTGGCCAATATTCCTTATGTTCCAACCAACACTGCAGGAGTTCCTTCAGGAGCAAGGTTTTATTCCCCATTGGTATTGAACATTGCTGGCAGCGAAGGTGTAAGCCTTTCTGAACTGGAAAATATTCCGGGCTCTGGCAATGAAGGCCGCGTTACAAAAAAAGATATCCTTCAATACATAGAAGCAAGAAAGAACGGAGGTGCATCAACAACAGCCAAACCGCAGCCTGCAGTAACAGAAAAGGCCGAGCCAAAGGCAGAACCTGAAAGCAGGCCATCTTCCTCACAGGAAGTAATCACTGTTCCTAAAGCGTTTGAAGGCAACGTGGAAATTATTGAAATGGACCGCATGCGTAAGCTGATTGCCAGGCATATGACCGAAAGCAAGCACACCAGCGCCCATGTTACCAGTTTTGCTGAAGCAGATGTTACCAATATGGTTCTCTGGAGAGATAAAGTGAAGAATGAATTTGAGAAAAGGGAAAACACTAAAATCACCTTCACGCCTTTATTTATAGACTGCCTGGTTAGGGTGATGAAAAATTACCCGATCATCAACAGTTCGGTTGATGGCGACAGGATCATCATTAAAAAAGACTTTAATATTGGAATGGCTACGGCGCTTCCCAGCGGCAACCTGATTGTTCCTGTTATCCGCAACGCTGATTATTTGAACCTTGTAGGTTTGAGCAAAGCTGTTAATGGCCTTGCAGCCAATGCACGCAACAATAAATTAAAGCCAGAAGATACACAAGGCGGCACTTTTACACTTACTAATGTGGGCACGTTTGGAAGCCTGATGGGCACGCCGATTATTAACCAGCCGCAGGTGGCAATTCTTGCCGTTGGCGCCATAAAAAAACGGCCCGTTGTAATTGAAACCAACCAGGGAGATACCATCGGCATCAGGCACATGATGTATTTATCTCTCAGCTACGACCACCGTATTGTGGACGGTAGCATGGGCTCTTCTTTCTTAACTGCAGTTGCCAAAGAAATGGAAAACTGGGACATTGAAAGGAAATGGTGAACAAATTGATAGTTGGTAGTTAATAATTATCATAACAATCACGTGCAGTGGGTACAACGCACCAGATCGTTATATATGTACCCTTTATTTTTGACTTTTAAATTTCACATACCCCTTTATTGATGAGAACATGTCTACGATATGTAGCAGTATTGGTATTTGCTACTTCTACTTTGATGACGGCACACGCTCAGTCGGCTCAAACACAAACAGCAGATCTGGGCGGATGGTACGTTGGCCAGTTTATTTACAAACCAAATAATAAGATGTTTTTTTGGTTTGAAACACAAACCAGATCGCAAAAGCTTACGGATCTTTTTTACTATCACGAGTTCAAAGGCGGCATTGCTGCTATTTTTGCCAAGAAGCATTATTTTCTGTTAGGAACAGGTGACTATAAAACTTATAGTTATGATGGCAACTTTAAAACGCCCATGCAATCAAAGGAGAAGAGGCTTTGGGAACAAATAACACTCAACAACAACATTGACCGCGTAAAAATTGAGCAACGCTACCGTATTGAGCAACGCTGGGTGAACGGCGATTTCCGCAGCCGCTTTCGTTACCGTATCAACCCAATTATTCCATTGAATAAACCGGCGGTTCAAAATAATACGGTTTATGTAACACTGTTTGAAGAAGTATTTTTTGGCAATCATGCACCCTACTTTGAACGCAACCGTTTTTTTGCAGGTGCAGGATACCAGTTCAATAAATGGCTGACTGCTCAAACAGGTTGGATACGCCAGTTCGATTATAACAAAACCAATGACGGCAGCGGAAAAAATTTCATTCAAACTACTTTGATGTTCACGCTTGATAAAAGTGGTCCGAAAGAATCGCATCCAAGCCCGATGGACTAGGTCAATTGAAAATTGAAAGTGAATAATTGAAAATGATCTGAGCGAAGAAATAAATAACTCAATAAACTTTCCTTATAGCAAAAAGCCTCCGAATAATTTCGAAGGCTTTTTAGTTTCTTTGGTTCCGCGAAGTTTGCGCTCTGCGAAGCATCCTGGTTTCGCCGCCTTACGCTATCGCCTCGGGCGATTTTGAGACACATTCTCCTAAATCACCGTTTTTATAAATTCGATAAAATCTTGTCGCTACACCATGTATTCTGTCTTCTGACTTTTATTTTACTTGTTTTCCAGTGTTGCCGTTTTGCCGCTTCTACCCTTGCTGCTAAATGCCTTAACTTTTAATACTCCTTTTTGATCCAGCGGTGAAGTGTATAAAGAGCTTTTGCTTGTAGGTTCTGAACCGTCTGTTGTATAACGCAATTGCAAACCGGGCAATTGAATATTTGCATTGACAGCTCCGTTGACGTTGCTTAACCCGGGCGTAGGTATGCGATAATTGAACCCGCCGCTTAAATAGTCAAGGCGAGTCAGCTCTTTTTTCCCAACAACGTTTACAAATTGGCTCCATGCCTGCTGATACAAATTTTCCGCTTTAGCTGAATCTTTTTCAGTTGCCCATTCAGGATCTTTTGCCCAGGCTCTCTCTACAAGCCCCAAAAACTTAGGCAGCATCATATATTCCATTCTCTCAGAGCTAATGTTATTTTCTGACCACACAAGCCCCTTTACGCCAACAATATTGGATTTGCCATAATCCGTCAATCGCTCTTTGCCATTAAATATTGACTTATTGAGGGGATTGCCCATATTGTCTTCTTTAGCACTTTTATAATAATCGTAAGGTATAAAATAGAATGGTTTATCAATATCCAAAAAACCACCCCAGTAATAACCTGGCTCATCAAATGCTTTGTAATAAGCCATATCAAAATAAAAATTGCTCACACAGCTTAATACCACTTTGTATCCACTATTGGCCTGCTTATAAGCTAGGTCTTCGGAACCCCAACCAAGTACATTGTTCCATACATCAGGTTGAAAATGTTCATTGCCAAATTGCGGATTAGGAATTATTTTCTTTTCGCCGTCCAACATGGTTTTGCGAACGCCAATCTCCTCCCATCCGGATACAAACAGATTGCGTGCTTTTAATATCTTATTTACTTTATCATAATAGTAATACCAAAGGTCATCCACATTTTTCACAGAAGGTTCTTTCTGCATAAGCGCCTGGCAAACGGGAGATTTTTCCCAAACACCTGCAGGAACTTCATCACCACCCATATGTATTGTTGTCAAAGGCGCATTCGCCGCCTTATACATATCACGAATGTCGTCCACCACTCTTTCAACAAAAGTATAAACCGAAGGCAGCGCCACATTCATCACATTGTCGTGCCACATTTGCGCAGAAGAATACACCGAAGAATCATTCAGGTCGTTCAATAAATATTTTTCCGCCTCAGCCATATTTCCCTGCTGCTTAAACTTCACATAGCGGGCATACATTGATTTAATAGCTGCACGGGCGTGCCCGGGTGTTTCAATTTCCGGGATTACCTGTATATGCCTTTCTGTTGCATATTTTAATATCTCAATAAAATCGGCGGTAGTATAAAATCCTGTGCCGGTAGTATTGTTCACATCGGGACCTGATCCGTACGCAGGCTGGAGCATTTGTAGCTCATCACCAAATCCGCGCCTGGCACCTACCTCAGTTAATTCTGGCAATGACGGCATCTGGATGCGCCATCCTTCATCTTCGCTAAAGTGCAGGTGAAAAATATTCAGCTTATATAAAGCCATCAAATCAAGAATTTTCAAAACCTCTTTCTTTGGCTGAAAATTGCGGGCCACATCCAGCATAAATGCACGATAGCCGAAACGCGGAGCATCATTTACTTTAACGCAGGGTAGCACAATGTTTTTTTGAGCTGAACCATACGCAGCCGGCGGAACCATTACCAATAATGATTGAATAGCATAGAAAAACCCTTCAGGAGAGGAGGCATTTATTTCAATAGCAGATGTTGAAATATTTAACTCATAGGCTTCTTTATCCATTGCCTTTTTGTTGAGCACAATAGACTTGCCGCCAGTGGTACTTTTTGATAGCTCACTTCCTAATAATGACTTTAACCGGGATTGCAAATAGTTTACCTCATCCTGGCAGCCGGCATTATCAATTATTGAGACATCCGTTGACAAGCTAAATTCACCAGGCTGTAGTTGCTCATTCACTGCCGTTGGAAAAATCTTAGGCAGTTTAGATTCATTAACCTCAGCAATGGTTTTGTTCTGGTTGAAAAGATCTTCTGCAGTTATCAATCCAATTTTATCGTCTGGCGAGCGCAGGTATTGCTTTGGTTTGGTAGAAGGGATGATATTCACCGCTGGCATAGCCAGACCTTTTTTGTCATCGTTCCAAACCAGATAAAAACCAATGGGCGCATCGGTAAAGTTTACCACCCAATCAGAGGAGATATATTGAACAGCAAACGATGCACCCGGCTTCACTGCCGTAAAACCTTTCATCGGCGTTAGAACGTATAAGTCGCCGTTGATATGGTCAACCTTCACATCACTATTCAATGCAGAAGTTATATACCGTACCGAGTTAAAGTAGATTTTCCATCCGGAAGAAGGCAGGGCATTTTTATCAGTGTTCTTAAATGTAAGCGCAGTTAAAGACTGGCTTTTGTTATCGTAGTTGTTTTCTACCACTTCCCATGAAATATTGAGTTTTGACGGGTTAAAAGTTTTTTGCGCCATAGCACAAAAACTGAGCGCGAAACAAAAAATAAGTGATGCAGCTGCTTTCATTCGGTATGTTTTAATTACATTTTTCAAAAAGAGTATCTCGCAAAATACAATAAAATCTGTGTGAAAGAACAGCTGCAAGCCCGAACAACCAGTTCCGCTGTACGAAGTGTTTAATTTTGACTGGTCCTCGTTTTCCCTGGTTTCAACTGGCCTTACGAAATTATCCGGGTGTCCCGTTGCCAATTGCATAATTGCTCAATAAAATTCAGCAATAGAACGGCTTAAGCAATATTTTGCACCTTCACCGTTCACTATTGACCATTCGCTTTTCACCCTGTCTGCAATCTCCTATTCGTCCCTTTTTTACTTTATTTAAACAGATAGTTTTTGTAAATTGATATAAGAAAAACAGCAAGGCTATGAAAACACTATCGGAAACATGGTTTGCAGACGGGTATATTGATTTTGAACTGAAGAAATATACGTTACTGTCTTACTTGCAAGAGATCAATAAGTTCTTTAATGAGAACAAGTTGTATCCACAATTAACAGACCTTATTTTTCATTACAGAAACCTGAGTGCCTTCAGGGAAAATAAAAAATACCTGCAGGAGCATTTTCCCAAACAACTTACGTCTATTCAATTACAAAAACTACAGTTATTGTATGAACAGATGATTGAGGATGATGACCTTATGCTGGAGTTGGAAAATATTATTCAGTTCGCCTCGGGGCAAATGGAACAAACGATCAGCAGCGGCACAGAGATTTATGAATTTGTAGAAGAAAAAATGACGATTACACCCGTGGGGCTTATTCCACTGGAACTTAATGAAGGTTACTTTTTCTTAAGCAATCAGCCATCCAGGGACACAAGAGTATACGAATACCGCCTGAGCATCTTTGAAAAACACGACGAAAAATACAGAAGTATCAGAACGGAATTTATAGAAAGCCACAGGAGAAGTTTTGTAAGCACATATGAGCACATTAAAAGGCACTTAATAAAAAACAGGAAGCAATTACCAAACCCGGCAGTATATTCTATTGAAACAGAATTATCGTTCCCGGTTGACGAAACATTGTTGCCAGTGGCTAAAAGGTACCTGGTAAAATATATCAGCTCTGAAACATTGGGCAATAACTAAGTACGAAGTAATTAATCTTACGCAGGTTTTATTTTTGCCGCGTCCAACGATTTGAGCATTTGAATTTTTTCTAGCCATAAAAAAATCCGGAGCGTTGTAACTCCGGATTTAAATAGTGTTCTAATCTAAAACTTATTTATAACCCCAATGTTCTTCCTTTCATGATAGCTGGAACTCCGTTTGTGATCCATGAAGGAGGCGTTTTATCTTTTAATTGCCAGTCAAAAAATTGTTGCTCCCTTATTTGAATGTCCTTCCTGTTCTTTCTTTCCATAAGGTTATGCGCCTCATTATTATAGTTCAGCATCCACACTTGTTTGCCCAACCTTCTCATATCCGTAAACATTTCAATGCCCTGGTACCAGGGAACTGCACCGTCAGCATCATTTGCCATAATTACCAGCGGTGTTTTAATCTTCGGCAAATGGAACATGGGCGAGTTTTCCATGTATAATTGCGGCTTCTCCCAAATGGTTGCACCAATGCGGCTTTGCTGTCTCTCGTATTGCATTTGCCTGTTGAAGCCACTCTCCCACCGTATTCCGCCATAAGCGCTGAACATGTTTGAAACAGGTGCGCCGGCCCATGCGGCCTTATACAAAGTTGTTTGTGTAATGAGGTATGCAGTCTGGTAACCGCCCCAGCTTTGTCCTTGTAAGCCTATGCGGGCACTGTCTACAAATCCTTTTTTAATCAATGCCCTTGTGCCGCTTAGAATATAATCGTAGGCACTCTTCCCCGGGTGGCCAGTTGTGTACCAAATGTCAGGAACAAACACGATATATCCGTTGCTTACAAAATAGGAAATATTAAGACGAGATGGCGTAGGCGCAGGCGGAACATAATTATTCAGTGTTGTATTGTTACGTTCATAAAAATAAACGATCATCGGGTATTTCTTTGTTGCATCAAAATTGTCCGGCTTGTACAGTACTCCTTCGGTAAGCTTTCCGGTATAAGCCTTCCATGTAAACAACTCGGCCGTGCCCCATGAATAGTTTTGTTGTTGTGGATTGATATGGCTTAACTGCGTTAACGCACCCACTGCAATGTCTTTATTTTTTGCGGCTGAAAAATCAATTACATTTAAATCGGGCGACTGCGTAAAAGATTCTTTGGTGAAAATTACGAACGTGGTATCGTTACTTGTTGCTCTTCCATACATGCCAACATTAAACGGCTTTTTAGCAAGAACAACAGGTTTCGATTGCAGGTCTGCAGCGGCCGCAATTCCAGTGCTTTTATCTTTTTCATCAAAGATCCTGTAAATAGCTGCATCACCCGGTTTTATAAATTTTTCCTCTTTATCCAGCTCTGCAAAACGGTAAGAGATTTTATCCTTACGGCCCGCGGTTAATAAGGTTGAATTTTCTTTTGCCTGCGGATCAACTTTCCAAACATCATAACGGTCATTGATCAAAACATACTTATCTCCCTCCGTCCATTTTACAATACCGTAAGTACCGGGATCATCAGGTACATCATTGTCTTCATCATACAAAGCAGTTTTGATATCTGCGCCAACTGCATATAATTTCTGCGCCTCACTGTTATAGACAGAATAGGAACGTTTTACCTGATCATATATCAGCAAATACTTACCCGTATAAGAAGGATACATGTAACCTTTCAGGTTTTTCTTAATCAGTATGTGTTTTCCGGAAGCTACATCCATAGCATACACATCATTCAACACATAACCCTGCCACTGCATAGCAACGCGTCTTCCGGTATCAGTAATTGCATAAAAAAATGTACCGTCACCCTGCAATGTTTCTTTTACATCTCTGAAATTTTCATCACCTAATTGCACCATCTTATTGGCCTGAATATCCCATACGGCCAGATAATTTCTTTGAAGGTCTTTTTCCAGGTTCTTTAATTGAACTGTCATCAGATCATCATCTTTGTAATTCCATATATCAACACTCACTCTTTCAAACTCAGGCAGGGTTGTATCTTTTGCAGGCAGAACAGGCGCGGTGGCAAACAACAAACGCTTTCCTGAATCGCTGAATTTAAGGTTAGCATTTTCACTAACAGACCAGCCTTTGCGCATTCCATTGGTTGATGAAGTTATATGAGCTTTTGCACTGTCATCGCCTTCCTTATATGTATATACCTTATAAAACTTTTGAACGCTTTTCTCTGAGCTATCCCGCTCAGCGATGAAGGCTAGCTGTTTCCCAAGTGTATCCCAGGCGTAACTTTTTGCATCATTAAATCGTGAGAAAATTGTATCAGCTTTTGCCTGGTCAGGCTTATAGACAATTACCGAAGATTTTGCTGAATCTTTCTTAACGCTTCCAGTTTCTAATGCAAGTTTACTTCCATGTCTGTCGAAAAAGTATTCGGTAATGGATTTAAGAGAATCAACCCTGCCTGTGCGCATATTTTTCACCAGCAGTATGGCCGGATTATTCTTTTTATCTTTTGATGGTTTGTCATTATCTGCATCTTCCAGATCTTTTTTTAATCCATCAGCTTTTTTAGAAGCACTATCAGTTTTCACTTCCTCATATTGCCAGGCCAGCCACGCGGCAGATTTCTCCGGTAATTTATAGGAGGAAACGTTTGCATGCTTTTCCACCGATAATGTTTGCAGATTGATTATGGCCAGGCTATCCTTGGGCATCTCTTCGCTTTTCTTTTTGCGGATCTTTGCTTCTCTTGTCTGTTGGTAAAAGGGTTTTATTTTACAAACAACGAAGCTGTTATCATCGGCAATCGCGGCATTATAACCTCTTGGAATTTCGACAAGTTTTTCGCCACTGCTTTTTTGCAAGACTAACACCGCATCTCCTTCCTGGGGAGTAATTGTATAAACAACCAGCCGGCCATTGTTGCTAATCATTTTCTCGCTAATGTTCTGCCAGCCATCGTAGACAGAATGATCAAGTGGTTTCTTTTGGGCTGATACTGTGAGCACACTCAATAGTGCACTGCAGATAAATAAATTTTTCATTCGTTGATTGGTTCCTTTGAAGCCGAAGATATGAAAGTATTTATGCCAGAATTTCGCTAGCTGTTTCATAAAAGCTTTTTATGATGTAAGTTTAGGGGACTAAACTTTCAACTTATGAAGCAAAAGTTCTTTTTTGTTTTGTTATCCTTTTTAACGTTTTATGCTGCAAAAGCACAACATCAGCTAACCAGGTTATGGTCTACGGACACCATTGTTCCGGTACCAGAATCTGTGTTATTCGACGGAGCCAATAAGGTATTGTACGTTTCCCTGATTGACGGTGATCCCAGTAAAAAAGACAACAAGGGCGGCGTGGCGAAAATTGGCCTTGATGGCAAAATCATTAACATGAACTGGGTAACCGGTTTAAGCGCGCCCAAAGGAATGGGGCTTTTTAAAGGCTCTTTGTATGTGGCAGATATTGATGAGGTTGTTGCAGTAGATATTGCAACCGGAAAAATTAAGCAAAAAATAGCGGTTGACGGTGCACAATTCCTGAATGACATTACCATAAGTAATGATGGCACTGTGTATGTATCTGATTCCCGCAAAGGAAATATTATTGCGATAAAAGATGGCAAGCCTGCTGAATATGCCGCTGATTTCAAAGGGCCGAATGGCCTTTTAGCCGTTGGTTCCGATTTGTATGTACTTGCAAGCGGCACGCTTTACAAACTTGATGCAAGCAAACAACGGACTACCATTGCTGAAGGAATGGAAGCCAGCACAGATGGTATTGAAGAAGTTAAACCCGGCGAGTTTATTGTAAGTGCCTGGGTTGGCGTTGTGTACCATGTTGCCAATGGCAAAGCCGAAGTAATGCTTGACACACGCAATGAAAAAAGTAACACTGCAGATATAGGTTACGATAGCAAGAATAAAATAGTTTACGTACCTACGTTCTTTAAAAAATCAGTAGTAGCGTACCAGTTTAAGTAGTACGTTTTAAGTTATACGTTGTACGTTTATTGGAGCGAAGCGAAAGCTCAAAGCTAGGAACTAGCAGTACACTATACAACGTTTGAAATAAAATTGGCCACGAAACATTCTATGTCTTCGTGGCCATTCTATTTAAATGAGAAAATAACCTTCGCTCTGATCAACGTAAAACGTACAACGTAGAACTTACAACTCTACCTTCTCCCTCTTCCTCATCAATGTAATCATCTGTAAAACTACGGCTGTGAGAATCAGCAGAAATCCGATATAGAAATAGTTACTCAGGGCCTCATTTTCATGATAAAGGACAAACGCGAGTATTACACCGTAAACGGGTTCCAGCGTTAAAGTAAGATTCATAGTGAAGGCACTTATTTTTTGCAGTGCCCTTATGTATAAAAAGAAAGTAAGTATAGTACAGCACCAGCTTAGAATAATAAGCCAGAGCCAATCCATATGCTGCGGCATATGTACTGCAGATGGAAACAGCCATTCATACAAAGGCATCAACAATGACAGGCCCAGAAACCCGCCGGTAAGTTGATACAATGTTATAGTTTGCGGCATATAGCCCTTTACGATCTTTTTATTGAGGATTGAAACTACTACCGTAAATAACGCACTTAGCAGTCCGATATAAATGCCTATTGAAAAATGAAGATTGGAAAAATAGATGATGCCTATGCCCACCAAAGCAAACAACCCAAGCAGCACTTCAAAAAAATTGATGCGTTTTTTAAAGAAGAGAGGTTCAATAAGAGCGGATAACAATCCCGATGTAGCCAGGCAGGTTAACGCAATGGATACGTTGGAATATTTGATGCTGCCATAAAACAATAGCCAGTGAACAGCCAGCGTAAAACCGATGGATGCAATCTTTAGAAAATCTTTGAAACTAATTTTGTGAATTTTGCCCTGCAAAGCAAATAACACCCAAAGTGTAACAGCGGTAATGCACATTCGCCACCACACCAGCCAACCTTCATTCAATGAAATGGCCCGGCCTAAAACACCTGTAAACCCCCACAAAAAAACAGCTACATGTAAGCGAATTAAAGCAGATTTCATCCGTGCGTATTTTTTTCTCCGTCCATGTTATAATGTTACAACCTGTAAACGGAAAAAGCATGCAAAGGTAGAGATTGCACGTATACATAAGTTTTATACGTGCAGGTTCATTAAATATCTTTTGGTAAATATGCCAGAGAGGAGTGGTTGTGGTACTTATTTATTTTGCTCGGCTATCAGTTCTTTTTCTTTGTAAGAACCGTTATCTTCTTTTGAAGGCTGGCTTAGCCTCTTGCGGTAGTTCTTAAACATGCTCTGCCACTGAATGCTTAATACGCCAAAAATACCTTCCTTCAATATGCCTTTACTCATTTTACTTACGCCGATTTTTCTATCAACAAACGTAATAGGTACTTCAACTATATTAAAGCCCAGTTTCCAGGTGGCGAATTTCATTTCTATCTGGAAGGCGTAACCCACAAATGTTACCTGGTCAAGATTAATGGTTTCAAGTACTTTGCGTGTGTAACAAACAAAACCTGCGGTAGGATCAGCAACCGGCATCCACGTGATAAGCTTTGTATATATAGCGCCACCGCGGGAATAGATATGCCTGTCCATTGGCCAGTTTTCTATTTTTCCGCCCGGTACATACCTGCTTCCAACGGCCATATCACCGCTGTGGTATTTACATGCGTAATACAATCGTTCAAGGTCTTCCGGATTATGAGAGAAATCGGCATCCATTTCAAAAATGAATTCGTAACCCTTAGCCAGCGCCCATTTAAATCCGTGGATGTATGCGGTGCCCAGGCCAAGCTTTCCTCTCCTTTCTTCAAGAAATAAAACATCAGGGTACTTTTCAAAAAGCCCTTTAACTATTTCTGCGGTACCGTCAGGAGAACCATCATCAATTACCAACACATGGTATCCTTGCTTCAGATCAAATACTTTCTGAAGAATTGCGGCAATATTTTCCTTCTCGTTGTATGTAGGTATTATTACTAGCTTTTCCAATCGAACCATTAAGTGACAAAAATAGAAATTTTGGCTGATAGATTTTTCTTAAAATCTATTGTGAACCAGTCGCAAAAAAGCCGCCATCCCTATTGTGCCGTTAAACACAGCGTTTGGGAAGGCGGCTCTTCTTATCGCAAGTGCGTCTTTACATCTTTTTTAACAAAGTACGGTTGAGTATTTCAGTTAATTTTTGCTTCGTGTGCAGTGCAAAATCACCTTTCATCATCCAATCGTAGTATTGAGGTTCCATCTTCAGCACATCAACAACAGACTTGCCTTTGTGTTTACCAAAATTAAATAGTTCAACACCATTCACTTTTACAAAACGGCGGGCGAAATCTACAATTTCCTCTTCGCCAGTAAACTTACAAATGGAATCTACCGTAGACCCAATATGTTCGTAACGTTCAATCTGGGCTTCCAGAATTTCGGCTGTAGCGGCAGCATCTGCTTCAGCACTGTGTGCATCATCCAGCGTTTTGCTGCAATAGAATTTATATGCTGCACTTAAAGTTCTTTGTTCCATCATATGAAACACTTTTTGCACATCTACCATTCTTCTTCCTTCCAGGCTGAAATCAAGCCCGGATCTCAAAAATTCCTCTACCAGCATGGGAATATCAAAGCGATTGCTGTTGTATCCTCCAATATCTGAGCTATCTAAAAATTGTTTTACTTCGTTAGCAACCTGCTTGAAAGAAGGTGCATCTTTTACCATGTCATCAGTAATTCCGTGCACATCGCTTGATGCTTTTGGAATGGGCATCAATGGGTTGATAAGCTTACGCTTTACCTGTTTTGTACCGTCAGGCAAAATTTTAACAATTGCAATCTCAACAATTCTGTCAGCACCGATATTTATACCGGTTGTTTCCAAATCAATAAAAGCCAAAGGGCGAGTTAATTGTAATTTCATTACAGCGAAAATTATTTTAAGCGTTGCGAATGTACTACGCTTTTTCAAGTAAATAACAAGAATAGAATACCCTGAATTATTTTAAGGTTTGACTGTATTTTATGCCGTTTTTATTGGATGTGTAAGCCAATATTGTTGATGACTTTTTCAAGGGCGATGCCGTCATAGTTGCCACTGCTCATGAGCAACAAGTTGCCATTATCATAGTTTTGCGACGCTAGCCATTTCTCCAATTCCTCTTTATCATTTATTACTATGAGACCCTTTTTATTAAACCCTTCAATCACTATTTCTGCAGGCAATTCGGGCATTCTTTTCAGTTCGAGCGCATGTTTTGAATAAAAAACAACAGCAGCATCAGCCTTGTCCATGGCGCCATCATACTCATGCATAAACTGCTCGTTTAAACTACTATAGGTATGCAGTTCAAGAACTGCAAATAACTTCCTCTCAGGAAATTGCTGTTTAACGGCATCAATGGTTGCCTTCACTTTGCTTGGCGCATGGGCAAAATCCCTGTAAGCGTTGGTTTTCTCACCGGTGGCTAACAGTTCAAGCCTTTTAGCGGCGCCGGTAAAAGAACCAATACTCTTTACAAATGTATCTGCATCAACTGCCAGGTCGCGGCAAGCGTACCAGGCCGCATTCAGATTTAGCAGGTTATGGTCTCCAAATACTTTTAGTTGGCCTTTGTGCCCATCCAATTCTACAGAGGTTTTTCCATTTGAGATTGAATGCTCGGGAACGCCATAAGGCTGATAACGAACGTCATCGCGCCTATGTTTTTCCACCAATTCCTTCAACACGGCATCTGTTTCGTTATATATAAGCAACCCGTTTTTTTCGATCTTATCAATAAAAATCCTAAACTGCTCAAGGTAGATCTCAAATGTGGGAAATACATTGATATGATCCCAGGCTATCCCGGTAAGTATGGCAACATGCGGGTATAAAAAGTGGAACTTGGGCAATTTCTCAATGGCACTTGCTGGATATTCATCCCCCTCGCAAACAATCACCGGCGCATCTGTAATGTTCACACTTTGATCAAAGCCTTCCAGGCGTGCTCCTACCATCCAGTCAAAAGGCTTACCTGTGCTCTTTAGCACGTGCATGATCATGCTGGTTGTTGTTGTTTTTCCATGGCTGCCGCCAACTACCACTCTTTTTTTGTGGATGCTTTCGCTGAAGATAAATTCAGGGAATGAATAGATTTTTAATCCCAGTTCGCGTGCTTTTTGCATCTCGGGATTATCATTTTTGGCATGCATGCCCAGGATTACTGCATCAAGGTCGGCGGTAATTTTACTTTCATCCCAGCCTATCGTCTCAGGGAGCAACCCTTCATTTAACAGATTTTTTCTTGCAGGCTCAAATATCTCATCGTCTGTTCCTGTTACTACATAACCTTTTCTTTTTAAAGCAATTGCAAGCTGGTGCATTACGCTGCCACCGATCGATATAAAATGAACTTTAGCCATAAGATGGCAAATGTGAGAAATTATCTCAAAAAAAAGCGGGTGAATACTATCTTTGCACCCAAAATCAGGCGTTTTTTACGCTCTTCAGTTTAATCTATGAACAAAAAATTACTTGTACTCCTTTGTTGCGTGGCCCTAAGTTTGGCTGTAACCTCTTGTGTTACATCAGGAAAAGGCGGCCATTGCCCCACAAACGATAAGAATTTTTTCAGGCGCTAACGCCCAAATTTTACTTTATTATGAATTGGAAAACTTTGAATGCTCCCGAGCAAATCGCGGAGATACTGGATAATTCATTTCGCCAGCCACAGATAATCTTTAAGCATAGCACCAGGTGCAGCATCAGCAGCATGGCAAAAAACAGGCTTGACAGAAGTGAGCAGCCGGAAAATACTGATTTCTATTATCTTGACCTGATTGCCTACAGAGATATCTCTAATAAGGTAGCAGCCGACTTTGATGTTTACCACGAGTCTCCGCAAGTGTTGCTGATTAAAAATGGCGAATGCACATATTCAGAAAGCCATATGGGTATTTCTATGGCGGAGCTGGAAGAACAGATTGCGAACTGATTGGAGATTTCAGATTTGAAATTTGAGATATAAAATGAGGGCTGCCCCATCAGTCTGTCCCTTTGACGTCTGGTTATTCGAAAATGGCCTACCTGACGCCTGATACCTCACACCTTGCCCCCTACACCTCAAGCCTTAAACCTTACGCGCTAAATCCGCTTTCTTCTGCCCCAACCTTCTTATATTGTGGTAAATTCTTCACCATATGATCATAACTGTTTTTGGAGCAACCGGACAGGTTGGTAAATACATTGTAACGAAAGCGCTTGCAAAAGGTCATCATGTAAGAGCATTTGGAAGAAACGTAACATCGTTAATGGATGAGGCTGACAGGAACCCTAATCTTGAAGCCATTAAAGGATATGTGTTTGAAGAGCGGGATGTATACGAAGCTGTGAAGGGCGCCGATGCTGTTTTATCGGTTTTGGGCGGTTCTTTTGACGGCACAGATAAAACGAGAAGCCTGGGCATTAAGAACATTGTTACACAGATGGAAAAAACAGGCGTAAAAAGAATTATTGCCGTTGGAGGTTTGGGTATTCTGCCTGACGAAAGGCACGAGTACCGCATCTACCGCCATGATTACCCGAAAGAATATTTGCCCGTAGGCGAGGAACACCTGCACGCTTACCTCAATTTAAAACAATCTTCGCTGGACTGGACCTTCCTCTGCTGCCCGGATATTAAAGACAATGCCGGCGACGACCAGTATGTAACTGCAAAGGAAAAAATCCCCACGCCAAATCTTAATAAAATTTCCGCGGGTAATATAGCCTGGTTTATGCTGGCTGAGTTACAAAAGAATCACTACATCCATCACAGGGTTGGAATTTCCGATTCGAAAGGATAATGTTGCACAAAGTATTTGCAGATGAGCTTTATTTGCATCTGCAAATACTTGAACATATTTAAAGAAAATACTATTGATGATCGCAGGTTATATAGCAGCCGTGTTTATTGGCGTTTCATTGGGTTTGATTGGTGGGGGCGGCTCTATTTTAACCATTCCCGTTCTTGTTTACCTTTTTGGCCTTTCGCCTTTGCAGGCAACCGGCCACTCCCTTTTTATTGTTGGCGCCACAAGCCTTGCCGGCGCATTTGCCAACTATAAAAGAGGCAATGTACATACGGTTACGGCCGTTTATTTCAGCCTCTCGTCTACCATTACTGTATTCCTCGCGCGGCGATACTTATTGCCTGCTATACCAACAGAGGTTGTCACCATAGGAAACTTCGTAGTTACAAAGTCGCTATTCACTATGTTACTTCTAGCGGTAGTGATGATGTTTGCAGCCATAAAAATGGTTTCTACTAAAAGTGAAGAAGACATAACGCACCGCCTTGAAAGCAATATCACGATGATTATTATTAGCGGCATAGGCGTTGGTTTGCTCACCGGCCTTTTAGGTGCCGGAGGTGGTTTTTTAATTATTCCGATTTTGGTATTTCAGTTCCGCCTGCCGATGAAACAAGCTATTGGCACGTCGCTACTGATCATTACCATCAATTCTCTATTTGGCTTTTTAGGTGACCTGTTTAATGAAAAGGTTGATTGGGAACTGTTGTTATCAGTTTCGGCGCTATCCATATTTGGAGTGTATATAGGAAGTAGATTGAGTGAAAAAATCCAGGGTGAAAAATTAAAACGTGGATTTGGATGGTTTGTATTGGTGATGGGAATTTATATAGTGATTAAGAGTTTGTCTTGATCGGATACGTCTTGACCAGGATTTATGGGATCACGAGATTTAAGGATTGCGTTTAAAAGCAGTTTATTACCCAAAAAAACAAAAGCCGATGTTCTGTAAACACCGGCTCGTTATTAATTTATATCAGAAATCTAAAAATCAGGCTTCATCCATTTTTACATCGTACATCTAACATCGTACATTGCTAGAACAATCCAAACAACATTCCATCTACCTTGTTAATGATCTCACCAAAGTCTTCTTCTTTGTCGGCAAAATTGTTTTTGTCTACATCAATTACCAACAATGGGCCTTCTTTATAACCATCAATCCACTTATTGTATAGCTCGTTCAATTTTTTTAAATAATCCAGGCGGATATTCTCTTCATATTCACGGCCACGCTTCTGAATTTGCCCCACCAGTGTTGGCACGGAAGCCTTCAGGTAAATGAGTAAATCCGGTGGCTGAACCATTTGTTTCAACGTAGAAAAGAAATCAAAATAATTATCATAATCGCGCTTGCTCATCAAACCCATTTCATGAAGGTTAGGCGCAAAAATATGGGCGTCTTCATAAATGGTCCTGTCCTGGATAACAGTCTCTGTTCCACGTTCTATTTCCACGAGCTGGTTGAGACGGCTGTTGAGGAAATAGATCTGTAAATTAAAACTCCAGCGAGGCATATCTTCATAAAAATCCATCAGGTAAGGATTGTGATCAACATCCTCAAACTGTGGTATCCACTTGTAATGCTTGCTTAATAATTCAGTAAGCGTCGTCTTTCCCGCACCGATATTACCGGCCACCGCCACATGCTTTGCTTTCTTTGTTTTTGCCATTCAGATGCTGTTATATATGTTATTGCCTTTGTGCTGAATAAATCAGTTTCAATAATCAATTATAAATACAAAATTCGTTTTGCCAATGTAGTTTTTCGAACGTTCTACAAATAATTTACTCCAACGGCGCTACGCACTAATTTAATCGTTTCAACGGCGCCCGCCCTGGCTTTATCTGCGCCCTGTTTAATGATCTTAGACAAAGATGCTTTATCGTTTTGAATATCTGCAGCTTTCTCACGAATAGGTTTAATGAAACGAACCATATCCTCTGCCAGTTGCTTTTTCAAGTCGCCATAACGGATAACGCAATTGTTATAGTCATCCTCAAATTTCTGCAAAACGTCTTTTTCGCTTACTTGTTTCATGATGGTGAACAAGTTTTGTATATAATCTGGTTTTGCGGAATTTGGTTCTGCAGGGCCGGCATCTGTTTTTGCCTTCATTATTTTCTTGCGCAACAGGTCGTCCTCGTCGGCAAGATAAATGGTTACCATCTGATTTTCGCTTTTGCTCATTTTACCGGCGCCGTCCAGGCTCATTATTTTAATGAGCTCTCCGCTAAAATTAAATGCCTTAGGTAACGGAAATACTTCCGAATACCTTTTATTAAACCGATCTGCAAAATTTCTCGTCATTTCCAGGTGCTGCTCCTGATCTTTTCCCACAGGCACATACAATGCACGCTGAATAAGAATATCAGCCGCCTGCAAAACCGGGTAGGTCAATAATCCGGCATTTACATTCTCCGGCTGAAGGCGCACTTTATCTTTAAATGTGGTTGTTTTTTCCAGCTCGCCTTTGTAAGAGAGCATATTCAAATACAAATACAACTCTGCAATTTCCGGAACATCGCTCTGCACATAGAACGCGGCTTTTTCAGGGTCAAGGCCACAGGCAATGTTTTCTGCCAGCACACGGTGTACATTGTTTACCAACTCCTTCGTATCAGGATGCGTAGTAAGGCTGTGCCAGTCGGCCACAAAAAAATAACATTCATACTCCTCCTGCATGCGCACAAAATTGCGTATAGCTCCAAAATAATTTCCTAAGTGCAATAAGCCTGTCGGACGTATTCCACTAACCACAATCTCCTTTTTCATCCGTGTATCTGGTTTTGTAAATTAAGCGGCGAAGATAGGAAATGAAAGCGGAGAGGAGAATTTGAAAATGAGTAAATATGCGAATTTGCAAATGCGCGAATGGGCAGTTCGTCGGATGAATTAAAAATTGAAAATGGACAATTGATAATGGCAGGATGCGGCGTTTTACAAATTAATGCCTTTTACGAATAATTTTTCTGTTTAACACGCTACGACCAGCCCTGAAAGTGCGCAAGCAAATTGCTTCCTAAAGCAAACGGGATAGATTCCAGCGGCATCTATCCCGTTTGTATAACATTAAAAAATCCGGCTAATTATTTTTTGCTGATGGTATATTTTTCTCCCTTAACTGTTGAAAAACTTATCGTACCATCTGTTGATATTACGCTAACCAATTTATTTCCGCTATTCCGCACTTCATATTGATTTACCGGCAACGCTATTTTACATTGGCCACCTAATTTGGACTGGATATTGGCGCTTTTCACAATTCCATCCTTCCAATCAAAATCAACCACAAAACCGCCGCGTGCACACAGCCCTTTTGCTTTGCCCTCAGCCAGTGATTTTTCTGACGGCCAGGCCGGCAATAGACGAATCACTTCGCTATTTCCATGGCTTTGCAGCAACATTTCGGCAATTGCCGCTGTAGCCCCAAAATTCCCATCAATCTGAAAAGGAGGATGCGCGCAGAATAAATTGGGGTATGTTCCAGCCCCGCTAGCCATTTTAATTTCACTGGATGGGTCTACGGGCGTCAGCAATTCCTTCAGCATTTTATAGGAATGATCCCCATCCTGAAGCCTTGCCCAAAAAGCAATTTTCCAGGCTCTTGACCAACCTGTTCCGCCGTCGCCACGCCTTACAAGCGTTGCATTCGCGGCTTTAGCGAGATCAGGTGTTTCCCATGGATTAATCTCGTCGTATGGATACAATCCATATAAATGAGACACGTGCCTGTGGTGTATTTCCGCTTCTTTATAATCCTGTAGCCATTCCTGTATACCGCCAGTTGTGGGGCTTATCTGGTTGGGTGCAAGCCTTCCTAAAACAAGCTCCAGCGAATCGCTCCATGCCTTGTCAACTTTTAGTTTGCGCGCTGCGTTGATCGTCATACCCAGTAACTGCCTGCCAATTTGCATATCAACGGTTGGCCCCATGCAAGTTTGGCCAGATCTGCCATCAGGCAATATATATGTATTTTCAGGCGAGTTGGAGGGCGCCGTAACCAGCCACTTATGCTGCGGCTCTTCAATCAAAATATCTGTGTAAAACCTTGCGGCCCCCTTTATAACCGGGTAATACTGGCGTAAAAAATTCTCATCCTTTGTGTACAGGTAATGTTGCCATAAATGTGTGGCAGTCCAAGCCCCGCCTACCAGCGTGGAACCCCAGCCGGCTCCCTCGCCCGGCGCAACAAAACCCCAGGGGTTAGCAATAACATGTGCCACCCAGCCTTCAGAATTATAGTAAGCTTTTGCCGTCTTTTTGCCGTTTACAGCCATTTGTTCCAATAGCCGGAATAACGGTTGGTTAAGATCAGACAGATTGGTTACTTCGGAAGGCCAGTAATTCATCTGCAGGTTTATATCGATATGATAATCTCCGTTCCACGGTGTTTGATATTCTTCGGCCCATAATCCCTGGAGATTAGCAGGCATTCCGCCCGGCCGGGATGATGAGATCAGCAGGTATCTTCCAAAATTATAATACAGCGACAGCAACGCAGGATCAGCCTCACCTTTGTAAAACCGTTGCAACCGTTCGCTGACAGATAAATTTTTCACTTCGTCATCACTGCCGTTAAACCAAATGCCGTTTCGTGAAAAATAATTGCGGTAATCTTTTACATGCGCTTGCTGCAGGCTATTCCAATTCTTCGCAGACGCCTGTTGAATATCCTGGCTGGCTACCGGTAATGGATCTTTCCCTCTTTTTGTAACTTCCGGCCAATTCATATCTGTTCTCGTGGCAACCAGCAAAACACACTCATCCGCTCCGGTTATCTCCAGTGCATTTTCCTTAACGGCAACTTTGCCATTTACAGGAATTGCTTTTAATATCGAAGCATAATGCAATCCTTCATCATTATTACCGCCATTCAGTACACCCGTCATTACAATCTGGCCATTTTTTGCAGTTACAGATGCATGCTCTTTTCTATTCAATCCAATCAAAAATGAAAGCGCAGCTTTTTTATCAGTTTTTAGCCGGATCACAATTACTTGCTGTGGAGCAGATACAAACACTTCCTGCGTAAAGCCGATACCATTACGCACCCAGGAAGTGGTACTTTTTGCGCTGTCCAGCCGCAGGTTACGCGAATAATTACTAAAGCTGGCAGCAGTATCGAGCCAGTTAATCCGCAGATCACCAACAGTCTGGTAACATCCGAATTTTACATTGGCGCCGTTTCCACTTCCCGATCCCGGGCCATTACACACAAAATGTTTTTGTAATAAATCCTGGGCCTCAATGTTTTTTCCTTCCAACAACAGCCGCCTCAGTTCCGGCAGTGTTTTGTATGCCTCATAATTGTTTTCATCGTCAACACCGCCAGACCACATGGATATTTCATTTAGCACAATCCGTTCGCTATTCGGGTTGCCAAACACCATAGCTCCCAGCCGCCCATTTCCCAAAGGCGCGGAAGCAGTGAAATGCCGCGCGGGCTCTTTAAATAACATTGTAACGTCGGCCTGGGCCGACAGGTTTTTACCGATAACAAAGGCGAACAGCGAAAAAGCAATCTTTTTAAGATGTAAATGAATCATGGCAGCGAGCTTTAATTTAAATCAGGTTTGAAAAGTAGTTCTTTTTTAACCAATTGATTGAGTGCGTATTGCTTAATGCTTGCCAAAATTTATCCTGATAAAAGGTTTCTGACAGGCGTTTTTATTGGTACAAAAAACAGGCAGTTATTAATTATTTTCGCAAAGTTTGATATTTGCACAAAAAGGACCCGGATATTAACAGACAACCATCCATATTAGATTCTCCCATTGAATACCTGAAAGGCGTAGGGCCATTGAAAGGAGATATGCTGCGGAAAGAATTGAGCATTTTTACGTTTCGTGATTTGCTTGAACATTTTCCACTTCGGCATATTGATAAAACGCAGGTAAACCTGATCAGCGGAATTTCTTACCAGACTGAATTTATCCAGGTAGCCGGAACGATTATCAAAATGGAAGTGCTGGGAGAAAAACGGTCAAAAAGGCTGGTTGCCCACCTCAGGGACAGTTCCGGTATTCTCGAGCTTACCTGGTTCCAGGGAATTAACTGGGTAGAAAAAACGATCAGCACCGGACAAAAATACCTGGTGTATGGCCGTACGGGCTTTTTTAATGGCAAGGCGCAAATGACCCATCCGGAGATTGAGCCTTTGGCTGAAGTAAATGCGGAAGGAAAGAATTTTCTTGAACCCATATATTCCACCACTGAAAAACTCAAGGCCAAAGGGTTGAATGCACGACAAATAGGAAAACTTACCGGTACCCTGCTTGCGCAAATAAGCGAAAGGGACATTCCTGACAATATTCCCGGGTACTTGCTTGAAAAATTAAACTTCCCCAGCCGTTACAGGGCGATATGGGATATTCACTTTCCCGGTAACGCCACTGCCCATAAATCAGCCGTAAACCGGATAAAGTTTGAAGAATTTTTTATTGCACAGGTGCGCCTGAACCTTACCCGTTTAAACAGGCACAAAACAAGCCGTGGCGTTGTGTTTGAGAAAGTTGGCGACCTATTTAACAGCTTTTACAATGAGCACTTGCCGTTCAGTCTCACTGGCGCGCAAAAGAGGGTAATGAAGGAGATTAGGTCCGATACCTTACGTGGCCACCAAATGAACCGGCTTTTACAGGGAGACGTAGGCAGCGGCAAGACGATTGTTGCGCTCTTATGTATGCTTCTTGCGGCAGACAACGGTTATCAAAGCTGCATAATGGCACCTACGGAAATACTGGCTCAACAACATTTTAACGGATTATCCGTTCTATTGAAGGATATGCCCATTGAAATGCGCCTGCTTACCGGAAGTACCAAAACTGCCGAAAGAAAGAAGATCTTAAAAGGTTTGGAAGATGGCTCAATTCATCTGCTTGCGGGTACGCATGCAGTAATTGAGGATACCGTGCAGTTTAAAAATCTCGGACTAGCCATTGTTGACGAACAGCACAGATTTGGCGTGGCCCAACGGGCAGCGCTCTGGAAGAAAGCTGCCATTCCTCCGCATGTGCTGGTTATGACGGCTACGCCCATTCCACGAACACTGGCAATGACGGCGTACGGCGATCTTGATTACAGCGTTATGGACGAATTGCCCCCGGGAAGGCAGCCCATAACAACCGTTCACAGGAATGAAATGCAGCGGGCAAATGTGATGGATTTTATCCGCTCGGAAATAGACAAAGGCCGACAGGCCTATGTGATCTATCCCCTGATTGAAGAAAGCGAGAAACTGAGCTACGAGGACCTGATGCAGGGTTACGAACAGGTTAAAAGCTTTTTTCCGGAACCGAAGTTTTATATCAGCATGGTGCATGGAAGAATGCCGGCGGACCAAAAGGAAATTAACATGCAACGGTTTGTGAAGGGCGACACCCAGATAATGGTGAGCACAACTGTAATTGAGGTGGGCGTTAACGTACCGAATGCCTCAGTAATGGTAATTGAAAGCAGCGAAAAATTCGGTCTCTCACAGTTGCATCAGCTTCGCGGAAGGGTTGGAAGGGGTAGTGAAAAAAGTTTTTGCATTCTTTTAACCGGCAGCAAAGTGAGCAATGACGGCAAAGAAAGATTAAAAATTATGTGTTCCACCAACGATGGGTTTAAAATTGCCGAAAAAGACTTAGAATTGCGCGGCCCCGGTGATATTGAAGGCACCCGCCAGAGTGGAATGCTGAATTTTAAGCTTGCCAGCCTGGTAAATGACAAGCCGTTACTGGAAGCCGCTAAACATTATGCTGAAAAGATTCTTGAAAAAGACGAAGACCTGACCCATCCTAAAAACCAATCACTCAAAGACTACCTGCTTTCGCAAAAGGGAAAAACTATTTGGAGCAAAATATCCTAAAGAATAACCGCCAACTCATGGGGTGTTAACCTATGACGTGGGATGGCTAAAGTATATTAGGCAATGATCAAACTATTTGAATTGAAACATTTTACGCGTATTGCTACTATTTTGTCGCTTTTTGCCGGAATAAACAAGGCAAAATCGCAAGGTATTGAGTTTGTTGAGAACAAGGGCCAGTGGGACAAATCGATCAAATTCAAGGGCGACATTAATAACGGCGCGTTTTATCTTACTGAAACAGGCTACCGTGTGGTGATGAGCAACCAGCAGGATATGCTGCAGGCATCAGAATATTACCATGGCACATTAAGCAACTCAGATACATCTCACCCCTATTTCAGCACTTCTTCATCCAACGCCAGGACTTCCGGAAGGCCGGGCAGAGAGCAGTCGGGCGTTATCCGTTCCCATGCGTATGAAGTTTCTTTCATGAACACAGGCGCCAACAGCAGAACAGCGTCAGGCACCCCTTTGACGATGTCGGGTGAAAAAGAAATGATCTCGGTAAATAACTATTTTATCGGCAACGACCGTTCTAAATGGGCCAGCAATTGCAAGATCTACCAGGCTGTTACTTACAAAAACATTTATCAAAATATAGACGTACGATATTACGTAGACAACGGATCACTGAAATACGACCTTATCGTTAATCCAGGCGGAGATGTCAACAACATAGCGCTAAAATTTGATGGCGTAGATAAACTCGATGTAAAAAATCAAAACCTTGTCATCAAAACATCCGTAGGTGAAATTGCAGAGCTTCAACCATACACCTTTCAGGCATCCGTAAATGGCCGTGCTGAAGTTAGTTCGCGCTATTCAGTAAGTAATGACAATGTGGTTAGATTCCGCATTGGCGCTTACGACAAAACGCAACCGCTGGTAATTGACCCGACAATGGTGTTTTCCAGCTTTTCAGGAAGCAGGGATGATAACTGGGGCTATACTGCAACATACGACGGTGCGGGCAATATGTACGGCGGAGGAATTGTATTCGGCCAGGGGTTTCCTGTAATAAATGGCGCTTTTCAAACCAAATGGGGCGGTGGCACAGAGGAAGATATTTTTGCACCTATTGATATTGGCATCATCAAACTTTCAGCTAATGGCACACAAAGGCTTTTTGCAACTTATCTGGGAGGAAGTGGAAACGAACAACCGCACAGTATGGTTGTAGATAACAGCGGAAACCTTGTTATTGTTGGGCGGACCACATCTGCTAATTTCCCCGCTACACAAGATAAGTACGGGCCGGCTGCCAAGGGCACAGATATTTTTATTACGAAAATAAATCCCACAGGAACCGGGCTGATTGGTTCGAGGCTGTTTGGAGGTACCGGTGTAGATGGAATAAATATCGCACCTAAATACGCCTCCAGCCCAGATGGTGCGTCTAGTACCCGCCGCAACTATGGAGATGATAGCCGGAGCGAAGTGATAGTTGACGCCGCAAACAATATTTATCTTGCCAGTTGCACACAATCCACGGACTTCCCGGTTACATCAAATGCATTTCAGCCAAAATTCGGCGGCGGCAAACAGGATGGTGTTTTTATTAAAACAAATGCTGACCTGAGCACTGTAATTACATCCACATTTTTTGGCGGCAGCGGAGATGATGCGGCATTCGTGCTTGCACTAAATCCACTTAATAACAACATATTGATTGGCGGCGCTACAGGAAGTACCGACTTTCCTGGCACACATAATGGCGCCGTTATTTCCAATACATATAACAAAGGCGAATGCGATGGATTTGTTTCTTTAATGACAAACGACGGAAGCCTTATAAAGAGTACCTATGCAGGCACAACTGGCCATGACCTTGTTTATGGTGTTCAGTACGACAAATTCGGGTATCCTTATATAATGGGCACAACCACGGGTTCGTGGACAACGACAACAAATGTTGGCTATTTAGATAAAGGCGGCAAACAGTTTATTGCTAAACTCAAAAAAGACCTTTCAGGCTATGAGTATTCAACAACTTTTGGTACCGGCCTGTCAGCGCCTGATATTTCCCCTGTTGCCTTTCTTGTTGACCGTTGCGAAAACGTATATGTATCAGGCTGGGGCGGCGCTGCTAATACGGCAAAAAATTATCCTTCAGCCGGGACATTAAATTTAAAGATTACCCCTGATGCCATTCAGAAATCGACAGATAACAGTGACTTTTATTTCTTCGTTCTGAAAAAAGATGCGACGCAACAATTGTACGGATCTTATTTCGGGCAAAAGGGCGGATTTGGAGAACATGTTGATGGGGGAACAAGCCGGTTTGATAAGCAGGGTGTTATTTACATGGCCATGTGCGCCAACTGTATGAAGAGCGGGGCTTTTCCTACAATGCCGGGCAATGTTTGGTCGCCTTCCAATCCCGCATCATCCGGTTCCAAATGTAACCTGGCCATGGTAAAAATAGCTTTTGAACTGGCGGGCGTTGGAACAGGCGTACAATCGGCAATCGATGGTATTATCCGCGATACGGCTGGTTGTGTTCCTTTAACAGTCGATTTTAAAGACACGATAGCAGTCGGAAAACAATATGTCTGGAGTTTTGGTGACGGAAGCAAAAAAGACACAACTACTATTGCACAAATCAGCCATACCTATAACCAGATAGGATTGTACAAAGTAATGCTTGTAGCGATCGATTCAAGTTCTTGTAATATTGCAGACACATCTTACATGAACATCCTTGTAAGAAAAGACAGGGCAATTTTAAATACAGGTTATACCAAATTGCTTCCCTGTGATTCGCTGAAATACGAGTTTCAAAATAACTCAACGGCGCCTCCGGGCATGTCTTTCGACAACAGCAGCTTTATTTGGGATTTTGGTGATGGTTCACCAACCCTCACTGCGGGCCCTGGAAATGTATATCATAACTATGCATCTCCAGGTAAATACAATATTCTTCTGAAGATGGTTGATACCGCCTTTTGCAATTACCCGGAAACAGATTCTATTATATTAAGGATTGCATCGAATGTTAAAGCACAGTTTACAACGCCGCCGTCTGGTTGCGCACCTTATGACGCTGTGTTTACCAATACGTCGCTCGCGGGCCAGCAATATTTCTGGGATTTCGGTGACGAAACTACTTCTACAGAAGAAAGCCCGGTACACACCTACCCTAAACCGGGCAATTACACGATTAAACTTGTAGTGATAGATTCCTCCACCTGTAATAAGATCGATTCTGTCAGGTACAATATTATTGTGAGCCCGAAGCCCACGGCATCGTTCACATTCACTCCAACACAAGCCGAACCAAACTCACCATTCTACTTTAGCAACAGCTCAGTAAACGCAACTAATTACAAGTGGTTGTTTGGGGATGGTGATAGCGTGGTTACTGTAAAAACCCAACCACCGGTTTCGCATATTTTCAACAGCAGCGGCAATTTCAGAGTAACATTAATTGCGAGCAATCCTTACCGTTGTTACGATACGGCGTCTCAAACACTTCAGGCGCTTGTTATTCCGCTTGTAGATGTACCGAATGCGTTTACGCCTAACGGAGACGGCATTAATGACCATGTGAAAGTGCGAGGCTATGGCATAGATAAAATGAGCTTTAAAATATTTAACCGCTGGGGAACACTGATGTTTCAGAGCGCCTCACAGGATCTTGGATGGGACGGTAAATTTAAAGGACAGTTACAACAACAGGATGTGTACACCTATGTATTGGATGTGATATTTTTTGATGGAACAAAATATCAAAAGAAAGGCGATATTACTTTATTGAAATAACGATTGCACGATAGTATCATTTTAAAGGCTGGATTGCATAGCCAAAAAAAGATGAAAGATGAGGACTCCATTTATGAGAAAACTATTGGATATTAAACTTGTTGCCGGAATTATGGCGATCTTCTGCACATTGACATCAAGTGCGCAGGATCTGCATTTTTCGCAATATTTCAATACTCCTCTGTTGGTAAATCCTGCGAACACGGGCTTTGCGCCGGAATCGGACTACCGCGTGGGTGTGAATTATCGCAATCAATGGTCAAGCATACTCAACAACCCATACAAAACAATGAGTGCATGGGCAGATGCACAGGCATTTGGCAATCGTCTTAACAATGGATGGCTGGGCATTGGCGGCGCTTTGCAAAGCGATGTTGCCGGCAGCGGCGGATTAACTTCTACACGTGCGTATGGTAATATCGCCTATCACCAGCTTTTAGGAATAAACAGCTTGTTGAGCATGGGTTTTAGCGTAGGTTATGCTTCCAAGCGAATAGACTTTACCAAACTTTCTTTTGATGACCAGTGGAACGGAAAATTCTTCGATGTAACAATTCCTAATGGCGAGCCATTTGCCTACAGCAGGGTTTCTTATTTGGATTTAGGCGTTGGTATGAATTACGCCTTTTTCCCGTCGGATAATACCTACCTTAATGTGGGTGTAAGTATATCGCATATCAATCAGCCCAGGGAATCATTCTTTTCAAATTCACTGATTGATCAACGCGTGGACGCGCGTTACAATGTTTTTTTGAACGGTATGTTCAAATTGAACGACCAGTGGATCATCAACCCCAATGCATATGTAAGCAAGATGGGAACCGCCTGGGAAACTGTTGTAGGCATGAATGCCAATTATAATTTGAGTGGCGATGGTTTTACACAAATGATAGCAGGCCTATATTACCGTGGCGGAGATGCATTTATTCCAATGATAGGATATCAACTCAACGATTTCAAACTTACTTTTAGCTACGATGCCACAACTTCTTTCCTTAAAAACTACAATCAATCAAGAGGAGCATACGAAATATCGCTTGTTAAAACAGGGCTGTATAACAGTGGCGGAAAAAACGTAAAATGCCCGACTGTTAAATTTTAATTCGCTTAAAAAAATTAACCGGAATAAACTTATCGCCGCTAATTAAGTCATCAATTATAATTAAATTGTGTAAGGAGCAACCAATCTGAAAATTTACCGTATTCGTATCTTATGAACAGAAAGCCTGCTGCAAAAAATCCTTCCTGATAAAACCGCCGTTGCCGGTAACAGGCAACTTAGTTTTCTGCTTTGTTTAACTGACGATTTGCTACATACATAAACCTTTATCCATTAAAACAATTTGTACTCGTAAAGCGTTGTTTTATTGTAGACCTTTTAAAATATAAGATTTGAAACTTCTTGCGCATATAGTAGTTTTCATTTCCCTGCTAACCTCTGCAAAATCGATGGGCCAAAGTATTGAATTTATCGAAAACAAAGGGCAATGGGACAAAAGCGTGAAGTACAAAGGCAATCTTAACGGCGGTGCATTTTATCTTACATCTACAGGCTATCGCGTGGTATTAACAAACCCTGATGATATGCGTCGTTTGGCAGAATATTATCACGGTGGATTTAATGAAGATGCATCTTCACAAACTGCACGTACATCTGCCGCTCCAGCAAATAAACTTTCTTTAAGAGCACATGCATATGAAGTAAAATTTCTAAACGGATCTCAAAATATTTCCTATCAACCAGACAAGCCGCTCACTTCAGTAAACAATTATTTTATTGGCAACGATTCAAGCAAATGGGCAAAAAACTGCAAGGTATACCAGGCAGTAACTTATAAAAACGTCTATCCCAATGTTGATGTCAGGTATTATATGGACAATGATGCATTGAAGTATGATCTGGTAGTAAATCCGGGCGGCGATATTAATAAAATTGCCCTGCAATTTGACGGCGTTAACCGCCTCGATGTAAAGAATCAAAACCTTGTGGTGTCCACTTCTGTTGGAGAGGTAGCAGAATTAAAACCATACACCTACCAGTCATCCGTTAACGGAAGAGCGGAGGTCAATTCAAAATATGTAATCATTAATAATAACACGGTAACATTCCGTATTGAAAACTACGACAAAACCAAGCCCGTAATCATCGATCCAACGCTTGTATTTTCCACTTTTTCCGGCAGCCGCGATGATAACTGGGGTTATACAGCAACGTATGATGGGGCAGGTAATTTTTATGGAGCCGGCATTGTATTTGGAACCGGATGGCCCGTTAGCAATGGTGCGTTTGAAACAACCTTTGGCGGCGGCGTTCAAGAAGATAACCTTGGCCCCCTGGATATCGGCATTATCAAGTTATCACCCGATGGAACGCAACGTGTTTATGCTACTTATCTTGGAGGAAGCGGAAACGAGCAACCGCATAGCCTTGTAGTTGATAATAAAGGTGAATTAGTAGTGGTTGGAAGAACATCTTCAAAAGATTTTCCAACTTCAGTTCCCCTGTATGGGCCCGGCGGAGCTTCTGATATTTTCATTACAAAATTTACTGCGGATGGAAGCTCGGTAGTAGGTTCACGTTTATTCGGGGGATCAGGACCGGATGGCGTAAACATAAGCCCCAAATATGCAGACGCTGTTAAGGGAGCCAGTAGCACAAGAAGGAACTATGGCGACGATGCGCGCAGCGAAGTGATTGTTGATGCGCAAAACAATATTTACCTGGCTAGTTGTACACAATCAAAAGACTTTCCGATAACAGACGCATTCCAAAAAACTTTTGGAGGTGGCTTACAAGATGGTGTGTTTATAAAAACGAGCCCCGATTTAAGCACCGTCATTACCAGTACCTATTTTGGAGGTTCTGGCAATGACGCCGCTTTTGTGCTTGCATTGAGCCCACTTACAAACAATATTCTTGTAGGCGGGGCAACAGGCAGCACTGATTTTCCGGGCGTGGGCAGTGTCGGTATTAATACAAGTTACCAGGGCGGAGAATGCGATGGCTTTGTTTCGCTGCTGTCCAATGACGGACATACATTGATACGTACTACTTATGCCGGCACCGGCGGAAACGATCTTGTATATGGTGTTCAATTTGATAAGTTTGGCTATCCTTACATTATGGGATCTACCACCGGCACATGGCCGGTTGTTAACGCAGCTTTCAGCCAGGCCAATGGCAAGCAGTTTATCGCTAAACTAAAACAAGACCTTTCCGGGTTTGAATACTCAACTGTATTTGGAAAAGGGCAGGCTGACCCTGATATATCGCCTGTTGCATTTTTAGTGGACAGATGCGAAAACGTATATGTTTCCGGCTGGGGTGGATCTACTGATAAAAACATGGGATACCCAACTGCTTATACAAACGGGTTATCGATTACGCCTGATGCTATTCAAAAATCAACAGATGGAAGTGATTTTTACTTTTTTGTCCTGCAAAAAGATGCCACGTCTCAGCTATATGGCTCATTCTTTGGTTCTGCAGGCGGCTTTGGAGACCATGTGGATGGTGGCACCAGCCGGTTCGACAAGCAGGGTGTTATCTACAACGCAATATGTGCCAACTGCAACAAGCAAGGCATTTTCCCTACAATGCCGGGCAATGTCTGGTCACCATCAAACCCTGCAAACAGTGGCGCACGCTGTAACCTTGCAATGGTTAAAATAGCCTTTGAGCTGGCAGGTATTGCAAGCGGCATTCAATCGAGCATTGATGGCGTTCCCCGCGACACATCGGGATGCGTTCCGCTTACGGTTGATTTTAAAGATACTATTGGCGTCGCCAAAAAATACATCTGGGACTTTGGTGATGGCTCCGCAACTGTTACTACAACTGTTCCTCAAACCAGCCATACGTATCAAAAGCTCGGCCTGTTTAATGTAATGCTTGTCGGTATTGATTCTTCAGCATGCAATATTGCAGATACGTCATACCTGCACATTCTTGTAAGAAAAGACAAGGCGGTTTTATCTGCACAGGCACTCAAACTTCCTCCATGTGATTCACTGAGGTATGAATTCCAGAATAATTCAACATCGCCGGCGGGTGTGCCTTTTACCGATCATAGTTTTGTATGGGATTTTGGAGATGGTTCACCTACTGTAACAGCAGGCTCACAGCCTGTGCTCCATAATTATGCGTCTCCGGGCAAATACACTATTCTTCTTCAAATGGTAGACACAGCATTTTGCAACTACCCCGATGCAGATTCTATTCCATTACGCATAGCATCAAATGTAAAAGCGCAGTTTGTAACACCATCTTCTGGCTGCGCACCTTATAATGCAGTATTTAGCAATACTTCACTGGCAGGGCAACAGTACTTCTGGGACTTTGGAGACGGCTCTGTTTCTACTGACGAAGACCCAATCCATACTTATTTTAAGCCGGGTGAGTACCAGGTAAAATTGAAGGTCATCGATTCATCTACCTGTAATATTGTAGATTCTACATCATACAGTATTATAGTCAGCCCCAAACCTACAGCACTGTTTACATTTACGCCGTTGCAACCGCAGGCCAATACGCCTTTTGTATTTACCAACAGCTCAGAAAATGCAAATACCTATAAATGGTTATTTGGAGATGATGACAGCCTTGTCACCATTAAAAAAGATCCGTTGTCATATATATTTCCACGCAGCGGAAACTTCAGGGTATACTTAATTGCCATCAATCAGTATGGCTGCGCAGATACTATGTCTACGACGTTGCAGGCAATTGTTCAGCCACTTGTTGATGTGCCCAATGCCTTTACCCCGAACGGCGATGGATCTAATGACATTATCAGGGTGCGCGGATATGGTATTGAAAAAATGAGCTGGAAAATATTTAACAGGTGGGGAACGCTCGTCTTCCAAAGCGGAAGCCCTACCATTGGATGGGACGGCAAGTTTAAGGGCCAGCTACAACCACAGGATGTATACACATATGTATTGGATGTAATTTTCTCTGACGGAACGAAAACGCAGAAGATCGGAGATATAACGCTATTACGATAAATAACTGGGGTGAGCATTGCAGGCACCCTCTGCAAAAGTGTTTGAGAATGCCGCCCGGCCAAACGACCAGGTAATTGACTGTTTGACCAATCTAAAAAGAAAGAGGGAGGATTTATGGAAAAGGTACATTATCTGAAACTCATTGCTTTAATAGTAACGATTGCAGTTTCTAACCATCATTCATTGAAGGCTCAGGATCTGCATTTTTCGCAATACTACAATACACCATTGCTTGTAAACCCTGCCAATACAGGTTTTGCGCCTGCCGTTGACTGGAGGGTTGGAATGAATTACAGGAACCAATGGGCAAGCATTCTTACCAATCCCTACAAAACCATGAGTGTATGGGGTGATGCGCAACTTTTTTACGATAGGTTTGCAAACGGATGGATGGGCGTTGGAGGAGCTTTGCTTAGCGATGCGGCAGGAACCGGTGGCTTAAAGTCAACCAAAGCTTACGGTAACATCGCCTACCACCAGTTAGTAGGCCTCAATAGTCTGTTGAGCCTCGGTTTTAGCCTGGGTTATGCTAACAAAAGAGTAGACTTTACCAAGCTTACGTTTGATGACCAGTGGAACGGCAGATTCTTTGATATTACTATTCCGAACGGAGAACCATTTGCTTACAGCAGTGTTAGTTATTTCGATTTGGGTGTGGGTATGAACTATGCTTACTTTCCTACTGATAACACCTATTTGAATGTAGGGCTTAGCATTTCGCATGTTAACCAGCCGAAAGAGTCTTTCTTTTCCAATTCACTTACGGATCAGCGATTGGATCAAAGGATTACTTTGTTCCTCAATGGTATGTTCAAACTAAATGATCAATGGATTATCAATCCTAATGCATACATCAGCAAAATGGGTACAGCTTGGGAAACTGTAATAGGTATGAATGCTAATTATAACTTAAGCGGAGATGGTAACACGCAGGTAATTGGTGGCCTGTATTATCGCGCCGGAGATGCCTTTATCCCTATGTTCGGGTATGAATGGAGCGGGTTCAGGTTTACCGTTAATTATGACGCAACAACTTCTTTCCTCAAAAACTATAACCAATCACGCGGTGCCTACGAGTTATCGATCGTTAAAACCGGCCTTTACCAAAAAGGCAGCAAGAATGTAAAATGCCCTACAGTGCGGTTCTGATTGGTGTAAATATTTTGAACCATATAAATCCTTCCACCACATTAGAAATCATTTTAAACCATATAAGGCATGTAAGGACATTGAAGGGCCTGCATAAAACTTATATTTCCTGATATGCCTTCTATACAACGGGTGAAGGGTGCAAACTGGTTGAGTAGGTATATACTGCGTGAGTCATCATTAGCCTAAGGCGTAACTTCTTATATGCTCTTACATCTCTTATATGGTTCAAAGTACTTCGCTTCGGTCAGGCCTTTGGTAATTAAGCTGTGATTTAGTTGTTAACCCATGAAACGTTGGCCGCGCCGATTTCTAACTTATATGGTTCAAAAAACAACTCCATGTTTCTTATCCCGCCACTCCAATTGCCTCCACTATTTTTTTAGCGGCAAGAACATAAAATGCCAATATTCAGTTCTCATCGTTGTAAAATATTTGAACCACATAAGACACATAAGAAATTGAAGGGCCGGCGTAAAACTTATATTTTCTTATATGCCTTATATGGTTCAAAAAAAAACTCCATTTTCTATATATTATTCTCCCATTGCTGTCAATATTTTCTTAAACACGTCGGTGTTTTCATACACACCTCTGAATTGCTGAGATTGCGGGCCGTATGCAAATACAGGTACAGGAATCGCAGTATGATCATTGGTGGAAAACTGGCCGCCAACTGCTCCTTTTTGAATATCGCCATTTAACAGTGTTAAGCCTCCCGTTTCATGATCGGCTGTAACAACTACTAAGGTTTCGCCGTTCTTATCCGCAAATTCCAATGCCTTTCCAACCATTTGGTCAAAGTCCATCGCCTCGGTAGCCACATAAGGCACTTTATTGGTGTGGCCTCCATTATCAACCTGCGCACCTTCCGCCATCATAAAGAAACCGTTTTTGTTTTTTGATAAAAAACCAACAGTATTCGTAAAGGCATCCTGTAGCCAGCTACCACGCCCGTTTAACATGGAACGGCCCGCCATGCTATCAACAACAAGCAATTTCCGGGAAGAAGCCTTTTGAGCATCGTTTACAGATGAAAGCATGGTAAATCCATTTTCTTTAAGACGAGAAGATAACGTTGCATCCAACTCTTTAACGCCAGATCCCATTATTACATTAACCGGAGATGAAACGAGATCCTGCAATATGCCATAAGTGCTGTCGCGATCCATTCTGTGTGCATAAAAACATGCAGGCGTGGCACCCGTTATTTCTCCCGAAGTAATTAATCCGGAAGACATTTTTTTCTTTTGTGCATACACCGGAAGAGGCGGCAAAGCTGCACCGGTTTTATCTACACCAATAAAACGATTCTTTGTTTTTTTACCGGAAGCATAAGCAGTTGCACCCGCGGCTGAATCCGTTATATAATCATCATCTGAACTGGTTTTTGAAAAGCCTATGTTCAACATTTTGAAGATATTGAAGTTGCCGCCATTTGCAGTATAACCGGCATAGAGCTGCGGCAAGCCTGTACCGTCAGCAATCAACAAAATGATGTTTTTGGGTTTTACATTTGTTCCGTCCGATTTATAGGTCGGCTCATATGTTTTATAGAAATCCTTATTAAGAAAACTGTTTGCCGGCAATTTTTTTAAAAAGGCAGACAATTCAGCGATATGATCTGTATTAATAAAATCAACTTTTAACTCCATCAGTTTGTACCACGCATTCACAACATCCGGCGCATTCCAAAAGCGGATGGGTTTGTGCATACCGTGGACCTTTTCTATCATTTGTTTTACCGCCGTAGCGCCAGGTTCAGGAATTACACCCTTCCCGTTCCATGGTGTCAGATTTTTGATATTGCCACTCATCAGCCCAACACGCTGCATATTTGCTTCGCTGTAGTTTTCGTAAATATCTCCATCAAACCAGATATAGGACGGGTACACCGTAAAATCTGCGGGCCTGTTTCCAGTAATCATCCAACGCACTGTGCCAGTTTGTAAAAGAGGATATTTTTCAATCAGCTCAACCAACTTCTTTAACGTAGCTACTCCTTCGGTTTTCAGATCGATCAATAACTGTAACTTTTGTGTTGTGTCCGAATAAGGGTGGCCATTGTATTTCTGCAAACAAGACAACACCGGCTTCAGGTAATACTCCTCAAGTGTACGATGCTGCTGCAATCCTTTCACATCGTGAGATACGAGCAACTCGCCATCTTTTAAAAAGATATCAGCTTCAATAGAACCAAAGCCTGCATTATATGCCAGCCAGAACGGCTCCTTTTGTTCATAATCGTTGTGAGAATGTGCATTGGCAACTGTATATGCAACAGGTTGGGCAACACTAAAAAGACTTAAGAACATCAACAACAAAAAAATACTACTTCTTATCATTACTGTAATTTTTATCTACAAAAAAGTACCAGGAACGGGAAGATAATTCCAGAACCTGGTACAGTCAGCTTATAATTTTTCGACCACCGTCGATTAGTTATACGTTCATCATCAACATTGTGGAATGTATCCTTTTCTGCCGATGACAGATCTTCTCTTTTAATATGTCCTACACTTTTAAAGTGTAGGACATATTAAATTATCATTTTTCGATCAATGGTAATATCTACCAACCCGCATTTTGCGTTATCAGCCCACCGCTATTGTCAATTTCACTTTGCGGAACCGCCCACACATTGTGCACAGTAGGATTGAAATTCCTTGCGCCCCATATTACTTGTCCATCAGCTCCGTGAAGTGGTTTTGCATAAGCAGCCTGCGCATCACCCCAGCGTACAAGGTCGCGATGACGATCAGCCCACTCACCAGCCAGTTCTCTTCTTCTTTCATTCTTAAGATCGGCCATAGTAGCACCGGAAAGTTTCGGATAGTGATTTTCATCCGCGCTGCCCCATGCTCTTTTGCGAATCATGTTCAGCTCATTATCTGCATTCTTATTCTGCATTAATTCCGCTTCAGCTTTAATCAAAATGATTTCAGCATAACGAATCAAAGGCACATTCAGATCCGTAGTTGGATGATCTCCGTTCGGGTTCAAATGAATTCCTCCGGGATAACTGAATGGCTCCATGTATTTATTAAACTGGTAACCAGACGTGCTGTTGCTGGAAGAATAAGTCATTGAATCACCAAAATAAACGAACCTGTCACCGGGTTTAAGAATGGTCGCTGCTCTCCTTTTATCACCTGCTTCATAGGCATTATACAATTCCTGCGTTGGCATGTAATACCCCCAGCCATTGTATTTACCCCAACCTTTGTTTTCAAGCATACAACCTGGCAGGATACTTCCCCACAAGGTATTGCTCACTGCTGACCAAATGTATTCTTTGGACCAGTTATTGGCAATATAAAATACACTTTTGAAATCCGGCAGCAACGCATGTTTGCCGCTTTGTATAATTGAATCGGCATATTTCTCAGCATTCACATAATCTTTTCTGTACAGGTACATTTTAGAAAGATAAGCCCATGCTGCAGTCTTGTGCGCCCTGCCATAATCATCCGTGCTCAGTTGATCAAAATAAGGCAACAGTTCCGCTGCCATTTTTAAATCAGACTCAATATAAGCATAATTCTCATCCACATTCTTTGCGCGTGGAATCATATAGTTGGATGGATTCTCCCTGTCAATAATAGGTACACCGGCTCTTTCATCACCATAATTCGAAGCCATTTGGAAATACATCAGTCCGCTTAGAAAATAAGCTTCACCGAGTATTCTCTTTTTCAAAGACTCATCCATGGATATTGCCGGCACATTGCGAATAATGTCATTTGCACGCTTGATTACGATATACCTCATTTTCCATTGTGGCTCCGAATAAGAACCTCCGATATAAGATGAGTTAAAATCCTTCATGTTATCAGCCTGGCCTTTAACGCGGCCGGTAACCATATCATCACTGGCGTTTATAAACCACATAAACCCACGGCCATAAAATTCTTCGCCGTCGAATTGATCGTACATGGCGTTAGCTGCTTTAACGGCATCGTCCTGCGTTTGCCAAAAGGTTGCTGATGTTGGCGATCCCTGCGGAACAATATCCAGTTTTTTTGCACAGGATGTAAACGCTGCTATCGCAACGAGTGCCGTAGATATAATTGAGTGTGTTTTCTTCAACATTGTCATTGAGTTTTAGCTGATCAGAGATTTACATTTAAACCAATAAAAATGGAACGGGCCTGAGGATACCTTCCTTTGTCAATTCCATATTGATCGAGGCCTACTTCGGGATCAAATCCAGAGTAATTTGTAAAGGTTACAAGGTTATTAGCCGTTACGTAAAAACGAACTGTATTCAAACCTGCCTTCCTTGTGAGTTGCGCAGGAAGCGTATAGCCCAATGTAAGGTTCTTGATACGCATGTATGATCCGTTCTCAATGTACCAGCTTGAAGTTGTACTAAAATCACCATTGGGATCAGACAATGAAACACGTGGAATATCGGCATTTGGATTCTCAGGTGTCCAGGCGTTCTTTACAGAATTCAACAGGTTAAACCCTTGCTGAACACTTGCACTCTGGCCAAGGAACTTCAATGCATTAAAGATCTTGTTGCCCTGTACGCCTTGCAGGAACATATTCAGGTCAAATCCTTTGTAGCTGAGGTTAAAGCTAAATCCGTAAGAAAATGATGGATATGCGCTACCCATAAACTGGCGGTCATTATTATCAATCTTCCCATCACCATTTACATCTTTAAACTTCATATTTCCGGGAACTGCATTGGGTTGAATTTTGCTACCGTCTTTTCCAACATAACTGTCTATTTCCTGCTGAGTTTTAAATAATCCTGCAGAGGGAACAACATAGTACGCATATAAGGGCTGGCCTTCAGCAACACGGCCCGGCGTTAATACCCCCCTTACATCGCCACCGGAAGCAAAGCTTGAAAACTCATCGAGCGAAAGTACCTTGTTCTTTATACTGGAAAGATTGGCGTTAACTGAATATTGTAATCCGCCTCTTGTTACATTCTGATAACCCAGGCTCAGTTCCACGCCACGGTCTTCTGCATTACCAACATTCTTCCACATTACCTGCGATACACCAGCTGTTCCGGGCAATGATACGGGTAACAACATGTCTTCCGTCTTCTTAATAAAATAATCTGCCGCAACTGTGAAATGGCTGTTGAAGAAAGCCGCATCCAGGCCAATATTTGTCTGGCGTGATTGCGCCCATTTTAAGTCAGGATTGGAGATGGCATCTTCTGCATAGCCATATGCACCAACAGGTGTTTGGCCGATATATGCTGTAGTTGCTGCAAGCGGTACATTAAATGCGTTGGAAGGCAATGAACCAAGGTTTCCTAGTATCCCGTAGCTGCCACGCAATTTCAGGTCACTTAGCCAAAGGCTTCTTTGCAGAAAATCTTCTTCTTTAATTCTCCAGCCGGCAGTAACTGCAGGATACCATTGCCAACGGTTCTGGCTAGGAATCTTAGAAGTTCCATCGCGGCGAATACTTGCCGTTACCATGTATTTGTTTCGGAAGTCGTACGCAATTCTTCCTGCGTAAGAAAGCAATGACTCCTGCCATCTTCCGCTTGATGGTTTGTTAGGGAATTCTGTGGCATTGCCCAGGTAAAGCAGGTCTTCTCTTTCATCAGGAAGATTTTGACCCTGAACTGCAAACGAGTTGTTTACATTTTCCTGGTAAGCGTAGATAAAGTTGGCTGAAAGATTGTGCGACTTGCCAAAACGATGTGTGTAAGTAAGGATTTGTTCTGCCAGCAGGTCTTTCCAGTTACCAGCAGAATAATCGAGGTAGTTGTTGTAAAATTTCTTACCACTTTCTAATATGCGTGGCTGAAAATTCTTGGAGAAATTATTGCCATATGTATAAGAGAAGTTTGAACGGAATGTAAGTCCTTTTACAATATTTATTTCTGCGTAAGGGTTGAAATATAAAGTATTGACTGGGTTAGTGTAGTCATTGCGCATCAGCAATGCCACCGGGTTTAGCACGTCACCATAAGAACCTGCATATTGTTCCGGAACGCCACTGTAGGCGCCGGTTGACGTATAAGGCGCTACGTTAGATGGATATGCAATTGCCATAAGAATAGCGCCACTACCAGTGCTTGTAGTATTTGCCCCACGGCCACCGGTCACAGTATAAGAAAGGTTCTCTCCTATTTTTAACCACTTCTTTACCTGGTAATCAGTATTAAGGCGAAGTATAGCACGCTGGCTGCGTGTGTTCAGCAAAATGCCCTGGTTATCACGGTATCCGAAAGAAAGGTAGTGCGTTGATTTTTCATTACCACCACTAAGGCTAACATTATACTCCTGAATGGTACCCTTGCGGAAAACATCATCCATCCAGTCGGTTTGTGTAATATGCCCCTCAGGATAAACGGAGGCATCAAACGCCGGATCCCTTTGCCTGCCTGCATTATCAGCTGCCAGGTTCATTGTCTCAGCATAATCATTGGCGTTTAAAGAATGTAGCTTTCTCCATGCTTCCTGTGTACCATATTTGGCATCCACATTAACCGTGCTTGCACCGCTCTTTCCTTTTTTGGTGGTAACAAGAATAACACCGCCGGATGCCCTTGCCCCATAAATTGCCGCAGCTGCATCTTTTAACACGGACATAGATTCAATATCATTCGGGTTTACCAGCGGCGCACCTGAATAGAATGCAACACCATCAACCACCCACAAAGCCTGTTCGCCGTTGATGCCACCAAGGCCACGAATATTCACACTTGGGCCAGCGGTGGGGTCACCACCATTGTTTTGTACGTATACACCAGCAACCTTGCCCTGCAATATTTCAACAGGGTTATTTACAGAACGTGAGCTTACTTTATCCAGCAACACTTTACTAACAGCACCCGTTACTTTAGTGCGCTGCTGTGTGCCGTATCCTATAACTACAACGCTGTCTAATTGCGCAACAGATCGCAGCAGCACAATTACATTAGATGCGCCTGCTTTTACAGTTACATTCTTTGTTTGGTATCCAACCAGCATAACAGTTACCTGCGTTTCTGCTTCATCACTTTCAATAGAAAAAATCCCCTTTTCGTTTGTAACGGTACCACTGCCTGCACTCTTAATAAAAACGCTTGCATTTTGCAAAGGACCGTTTTCATCCATAACAGTGCCTTCTATTGTTTGCTTTTGAACCTGGTAAGAAGCGTTGTTAACTGTATACCCGGAATGGAAGCCTGTTTCGGAAGAACCGTTCTTTGCTTTTTCGTAAATAACAATGGTATTTGACTGTGTCTCGTAAGTAAGATTGGTTTGCTGCAGAACTCTCTTCAACAAGTCCTCTACCGTAAGGCTTTTCTTTTCCCTAAGCGTAACGGTATATTTTTTTATCTCATTTACATCGTAGGCCAGTTTAACCTGTGTGGATGCAACTATTTGCGTAAGTAACTTTTCCAGCGGCTGCTTTTCTGCCTCGATACTTATATTGGTCTGGAGTGGATCTTTCTTCTGCGCAAGGACGGCTGACGGGGCTACTGCCGTTACGCAAAAGACAATACCCAGCCCTGAAAGCAAGCGCGTTGCTTTCACAGTAATGAAAGATTTCTTCATGCTGTTATGTATTTGGGTTACTGAATAATTACTGTATTGTTTTGGAGAATGAATCGAACGTTATTTTTAGCACCTAGTAAATTCAATATATTAAGCACCTTTTCTATGGTGATGTTTCTGTCTACCTGAAGATGGTATTCGCCTGCATAGCCGTCCTTCCTGTTCTCAACATTTACAGAAAAGTGATTCTGCAACCAGTCTGCCACTTCATTCACAGATACATTCTGTAAAAGGATTTCTCCGTTGATCCATCCGTTTGCTTCAAGCGACAAGGCAGAATCAATTCTTACTTTGTTAATTGCCGAAGCATAGCGCAGCCGCTGCCCGGGAAGAATAAAGCCCAGTGTGTCCGCATGTTTACTAACCAGCACTTTACCCGTCACCACAGATACTTTAACATCACCCACCGTCATTTTCTTCACAGAAAAAGATGTTCCTTTTACTACAGTGCGTACATCGTTTGTGATTACGGTAAATGGATGAGACGCATCTTTCTTAACTTCAAAAAATACCTCTCCCCCTTTTATTTCCAGGCTGCGGTTGTTTTCAAAATCTGACGCGTAAACAACTTGCGTATTCTCATTCAACCAAATAGTGCTTCCATCGGGCAATACTTCTTTGCTAATATGCCCCGCACTTGTGTTAAGAGCAATCATCTTTTTGTTGCCGGAAGAAAAATAATATACGCCAGCAACTAAGCATAAAAGGCTGGCAGCAACAGAAAGGTAACGCCACCACTTAATACTTTTTACCTGGACGCCTGTTGCTGATATCGTATCCGATAAAATTTCATCATGTACGTTTTTCTTATCCTCCTTATCAATGAATTTATAATCATCTCCGGCTGCTGCCTTTGCATCCAGCCAATTATGCAACACTGCCAGCTCCTGTTCTGAACATTCATCGTTCGCATACTTTTTCAGTAGCGACTGTATATACTCATCACTATTCAAATTATCCATGCTTTATACTATGAAAGACAAAAAATTAATAGAGGTTAACTAGTCGCGGGCTAATTTTTTTTGAAAAGCGTAAAAATAATTCCTGCCCAAATAATAATATCGTCGGCTTTACTCAGGCTGGCCTGCATTTTTTGGGAGGCTACATTGAGCTGGTTGCGTATAGTTTGCGGGGAATTTCCGGTGCAGCTTGCAATCTCATCAATATTTAATTCATCGAAATGATACATGTTATAGACCCGTTGCATTTTTTCCGGAAGCTGTGCAACTTTCGAACGTAGTATTTTCTCGGTGTCTTTTTTATGAAGGATGTCGGTTGCGGAGCTGGATGCAGCTATTTGTTCAGCCTCATTAAGTACAGTGAGCGATACTTTTTTCTTTGCGAAATGATTCAGCAACCTGTTCTTGAGTGAAGTAAAAAGATAGGGAGAAACAGATTGAACATCAGGAAGGTTTTCACGCTTGTTCCATAGATGTACAAACAATTCCTGAACAACTTCCTGGGCATCTTCCCTGCATCTGAGCGTACGGTAAGCATATTGGAAAAGGCCTTCCCAATAGCTATCAAACAGCTCGGCAAATGAGCGCTGATCGCCATGTTTCATCTTCTCCCAGCAGCATATTTCCTGGTCCAATTTCATATAAGCATGCAAAATAATGGTACGTTTTACAAAGGAATGGTGCACTCAAATTAAGAAATTATTAATAACAAAATCGTTTGAGCACGCTGAAAATCATGCATTCGATTACATTTGGCAAGTTGGAGCCAACTATTTTTGATGCATACATTACCTTTCTTTTTGTAGGTTTACAACCTTTTTAATTACATTATTTAGCTACTATGTTCACAAAAGGACTATATCTTCCTGATAACTATCATTCGGCGTTAAGCCTCATCGAAACCGAAATTGCCATCAAGTTCGTTAAAGATCATTTTGAACACGAGCTGGCTAAAGAATTGTATTTGACACGTGTTTCGGCACCTTTGTTTGTGTTGGAAAACAGTGGATACAATGACGACCTCAATGGCGTTGAGCGGCCTGCATCTTTCCCGGTAAAGGACCTGAACGATACAAAAGCGCTTGTAGTACACTCGCTTGCCAAATGGAAGCGCGCCGCACTGAAGGACTATGGCTTTACCCCGAACACAGGGTTATATACAGATATGAATGCAATTCGCGGTGATGAAGAAATGGACAACACACACTCCATTTATGTTGACCAATGGGATTGGGAAAAAATCATCCGTCCTGAAGAACGCAATATCGCAAAGCTGAAAAACATTGTAGAACGCATTTACAAGGTTTTACGCAATATGGAAAAGGAAGTGCTGGAAAGATTTCCCGTTCTTGGCGAGGCTATTTTACCTGAGAAGATCACGTTTATACACGCGGAAGAATTATTGCAACGCTACCCGAACGACACATCGAAAATGCGTGAAAACAAGATCGCCAAAGAATATGGCGCAGTGTTTATCATAGGTATAGGCAACAAATTATCCAATGGAGAAGCCCACGATCTGCGCGCACCTGATTATGACGACTGGAGCACTCCTAGCGATGAAAATCTCCCAGGTTTAAACGGCGACATCATTTTGCATTATCCCGTTTTAAACTGCGCCCTTGAAGTATCGTCTATGGGCATTCGTGTGGATGAAAAAGCTCTTGAACACCAGCTTACAATTACTAATACAACGAATAGAAAAAAATATCCCTGGCACCAACGCTTGCTTGGTGGTGAGTATCCTTTAACCATCGGTGGTGGCATCGGCCAGTCAAGGATATGTATGTTCTTTCTTCGCAAAGCGCATGTAGGTGAAGTACAAAGCAGCATCTGGAGCGATGACATGAGAAGCGCATGTAAGGCGGCGGGAATTCAATTGCTTTAACAATTTGCGAATGTGCGGATGTGCGAATGAGTGAATGGGCGAATGAGGATTACAGTTTATAAGAATAAAAAAAGACGGCTGGAATTAATCTTCCAGCCATCTTTTTTATGTTTAGATTAAGTGAGCTAGTCTGTACTATTCACCATTCACTATTCTTCATCCGCACATTTACTCATTCGCACATTCGCAAATTTACTTCAGGCTCTGAGTAGAATTGTCCTGAGGTGACAATACTTCAGCCAGCTTCTTCTCAAGGTCATCGCCACGCAGGCTGCTTGCAATGATTTTTCCTGAAGGATCGAGTAATACGTTGAAAGGAATACCATCAAACTGATAAGTATTCACCGCTGCACTTTCCCATTGTTTCAGGTCGCTCATATGGTTCCAGGCCAAGCCGTCATCCTTAATCGCCTTTAACCATGCAGCTTTATCTTTATCAAGAGATACACCAAGGATGGTAAAATTCTTATCCTTAAACTTATTGTAAGCTGTTACCACATTAGGGTTTTCCTGCCTGCACGGACCGCACCAGCTAGCCCAAAAATCAACCAGTACATATTTGCCTTTAAAATTGCTGATAGAAAGCGTTTTGCCATTTACATCCTGCATTTGCAAATCGGGCGCTTGCTGATTCAATAATGCGTATGGTTTCTCCTGGCTATTGCTTGTTGGAGCCTGTTGAGGAGCCGTCAGCATTTGTTTTATCTTGGCTAAACCAGCATTGTCTTTAAATTTATTGGACAAAGCAATTACGATTGGCTTAAGTTCATCAGGCGGAATTGTTTTTGAAGCCAATACAATACCATAGTAAATGGCTGCAGGGCTTTTAGAATTATTCATAAACGATTTCACATCGTCATTCAATCCCTTGAGTGCTTTATCTTTTTTAGATTCCAGGTCTTTTACAACATTACTGTCCAGGCCCGGAGTTCTCTTTGCACTATCCAGCGCCATGAATGAGGCATAGAGAATTGAATCTTTCTTTGTGTACGTTTCAAAAAAGTCATACAGGCCCTTGGTTGCATCAGATCCTTCCACCGTAGGTTTTCTATGTGAGTTTGCATCCAGAGAAATGCGGATATGATCGTCATCGTTAATGAAGATAATCTGAGGGCCCCTGTCAAATGTAAGCCTGTAAAGCCCTTCGTCTTTAGCGACAGCACGCATCTCATAACCACCGCCGGGTTTAAGTGTGGCTGAATCAACAACTACAGGAGCATTTGCATCCAGCGGTAATTGTTCCAGAAATATTTTTTTGGCGTCAAGATTGGTAATCTTTCCACTTACAACAAAAGCACCATGCTTCTTTTTACCACAAGCCGCTAATGCAACAGCGGCCATCAGCACAATAAGAATTTTTTTCATCCGTGAGTCTATTTGATATTTGAATTTAAGATTTGAATTTATGCTAGACAGATAACTTCTGTTCCAGCAACGCTGTTACAATTTTAGGATCAGCCTTGCCCTTGCTTGCTTTTTTAACTTCCCCAACAAACAGGCCAATCAACCCCTTTTTGCCTTTTTTGTATTCCGCAACTTTCTCTGGCATTTTAGCAATTACTTCGCTTACCCAGGTTTCAATTTCATTACTGTCGCTTACCTGTATCAGATTCAATTCAGTAGCAAGCTGAACAGGATCTTTGGAGCCGTTTTCCAAAAGTGCAGGCAATAATTTTGATGATGCAACTGAAAAATTGATTTTTCCTTCATCAATCAGTTTAATCACTTCTGCCAATTGTTCCGGCTTAAGTGCGAAAGAATGCATAGCAGATTTGTGCTCATTTACATACTGCCTTACCGGGCCGTTTAGCCAGTTGGCTACAGCTTTATAATGGTCGGTATGTTTCACTACTTCGTTAAAATAATCGGTAGTTTCTTTTTCCAGGCAAAGCTGCGCAGCATCGTATTCGCTCAAACCATATTGCTGTTGATAGAGTGCAAAAAGCTGTTCAGGCAATGTTGGCAGTCCTTCTTTTATTTCATCGATAAATGCTTCTGTTAAACGGAAAGGCGGCAGGTCGGGCTCTGGAAAATAGCGGTAGTCGTTGGCCTCTTCTTTGTCGCGTATAGCGAAAGTAGTATCGTTGGAAGCATCAAAGCTTCTTGTTTGCTGAGTAATAGTGCCACCGTTTTCAATAACATTGATCATGCGGTCTATCTCAAACTCGATCGCTTTTTTTACGTTACGGATAGAATTCAGGTTTTTCACTTCCACCTTTGTCCCAAGCTTTGTTTCTCCCTTCAGCCTTACAGAAACGTTTGCATCGCAACGAAGGCTTCCTTCTTCCATATTGCCGTCGCAAACACCTATCCAGCGGACGAGTTTACGCAATTCGGTAACATAATGGTAAGCTTCATCTGCACTGTTCAAATCCGGCTCGGTTACAATTTCAACCAATCCAACACCTGCACGGTTATAATCTACGCAGGTATTCTTATCATCAATGTCATGAATACTTTTGCCCGCATCTTCTTCCATATGGATCCTGTTCAACTGAACATTCCGTGTACCGGAAGCCGTGCGAATGGTTACATACCCACCTTTGCAAATGGGCGTTGTATGTTGCGATACCTGGTAGCCTTTGGGCAAATCCGGATAGAAATAATTCTTTCGCGCGAAATAGTTGTAACGTTCTATATGGCAATTGCAAGCCAAACCGATCCTTATGGCCAGTTCAACTGCTTCTTTGTTTGTTTTAGGCAACGTGCCCGGATGTCCTAATGTAATGGGGCTGACATGAGTATTGGGCTCGGCTCCAAATGCAGTACTGTCGCCACAGAATAGCTTACTCTGCGTCATTAACTGCGCATGCACTTCCAGCCCGATAACCGCTTCATATTTGTCGTGATAACTCATTATAAAACAACTTCATCTGTTTGTGAGGTAAGCAAAGGTATTGGTTTGAACTGATGAAATTGCCTGTTTTTAAGAGTTTTGACAAGCCTTTGAGAAAATATAACAGCCTGCGCATGATACTAAAAACATGGCAGGCCGCTGATATTGCTAGGCTACTACGCTCAATTGATTTCTGCCATGCGTAAAACGCTGGCTGGGCGCAACTACTTCCTCAAATTCATTACGGATGGCGCGCATTTGGCCAATATGCCTTTTTGCGTGTTGAACAAGAAAATAGATGTGTTGATATACGTCTATTTTGCCCAATCCGTACATATTCATCATGGTGGTGTGCAGCACACCTTCTCCATTCCTGAGATCGTCAAGCAGTCCCAGGCATTCCACCAATTGACGGCGCAACGTGGCTTTAACATCGCCTGGAGTAACTGTTCCGCTAGGTACCATCTGTTCCGGAGCATTCCAGTCTGCGGCACCGCGGTTACTTACCACCTGCATTTTATCCCAATCAAATTCATAGGATTGCAATACGCTTCGGTAGTCGTTATCCATTGAATGCTGCAAGCTTTTCAGTGCTGCTTTTCTTATTAGCAGCAACAAATAAAAATTGGTTAGGGTGATGTGTTCCAGCACCTCACCAATTGTCCATCCACCGTTGGCAGGCCTATAATGCATCATTTCTTCGCCTGCGTTAAACCATTTCATCACATCATTAAATGTGATGAACATTTCATCTTTAATTCTGCTCATAACATTCTGGATCATAAAGAAAATTTCCCTGGTTAAAAAAAGTCGTTAAAAAAGAAAAACCCGGCTGAAACTAACTTCAGACCGGGCTTTTCACTCTATAGTTCGATTATAAAGTATTGTCTAAAAAAATCCCGGGTCCGTTCGCTTATAAATACGTTTATACTGCTTCGCCGATGCCGCAAAACGGGTAATGACTGAAAGACGCAGCAGTTCCGGCTTTACGGAAATACAAGCATGAAAGTCCTGCGCTATACGCAACCAGCTATTCATTGTGTTCTTCGTCCTGTTCACTTTGTCGTTTTCAGCTATTTGAATAAAAAAACCCCGCTTTCTGGCGGGGCTCTTTTGCTTAATTAGTTTATTACTTAACCTGATTTCAGCAATTTACCCCACCGCCAAATGCCATCTTCGCACATGCGACGATACACTTCTTCGATTGACGGTTATATTGATGAAATAAAGCGCTCATATAATTTGTTAATGATTTGCAGATGTTGTGTGTAATCGGCTCCCGCAATTTTCTCTGCTACACCTGCTGTATTGGTTAATTACCAAAAGAAAAGAATGGTAACCCGTTTTTTTATTAAAATTTCCAAAAAAGCTAACTTTTTTTTGAAAAGCCCTTATTAACCAATTTACCGTTAAATATGGTTGAATTTAAATGAGCTATCGTTAAACAAATCCCCAACCGCCTTGTTATTAAATATTTTACAAAATCAGCCGCTGCCTGTGATTGAATGCCATTGATAGATATTCCCCAGGGCAGCCGGGCTTAAAAATGGAAGCAACCTACTTTTTAAAAAAAATATTCAAAAAGTTTTTATGAGCAATACAAGAAAAGAGCATGACTTTCTTGGGGAAAAAGAAATTCCTAACGATTGTTATTACGGTGTACAAACATTGCGCGCCAGGGAAAATTTTGACATTACAGGAATCCCTATCAGCACCGAGCCTTTATTTATTAAAGCCTTCGGTTATGTAAAAAAAGCAGCTGCACTGGCCAACAAGGATTGCGGGGTTTTGGACGAAAAAGTAACCGAGGCTATCGTATATGCCAGTGATAAACTGATTGATGGCGAATATGTGGACCAGTTTGTAAGCGACCTTATACAGGGCGGCGCAGGAACATCGTGCAACATGAATGCAAATGAAGTAATAGCCAACATTGGCCTTGAGCACATGGGCTATAAAAAAGGCGATTACAATCACCTGCACCCAAACAACCATGTCAACTGCTCACAAAGCACCAATGATGCATATCCTACAGCTTTTCGCCTTGCCATTTATCTTAAGATAGATGAATTTACCGATGCATTGGAAAAATTGCAGAATGCATTTTTTGACAAAGGGCAGGAATTTAAGGATGTATTGAAAATGGGCCGCACACAACTACAGGACGCCGTTCCGATGACACTTGGCCAGGAGTTCAATGCGTTTGCAACTACCATAGGAGAAGATGTGTTGCGAATGAGAGAAGTGCAGCAACTGATTACTGAAATAAACATGGGTGCAACTGCAATAGGTACCGGCGTAAACGCACCTAAAGGCTATGCGGAAAAATGCACCGATTATATAGCAGAGATTTCAGGTATACCGGTAAAACTATCACCCGACCTTATTGAGGCCACATACGACACTGGCGCTTATGTACAGTTAAGCGGTACGTTGAAAAGATGCGCCGTTAAACTGAGCAAAATATGCAACGACTTGCGCCTGCTCAGCAGTGGTCCCAGGTGTGGATTAAATGAAATTAACCTGCCGCCTATGCAGCCTGGCTCTTCTATAATGCCCGGCAAGGTGAACCCTGTTATTCCCGAAGCGGTTAACCAGACCTGTTTTTACGTAATTGGTGCTGACCTGACCGTTACGCTCGCAGCCGAAGCCGGCCAGCTTCAACTAAATGTAATGGAACCTGTAATTGGCTTTGCACTTTTTACTTCTTTGGAATATATTACCAAAGCCAGCCACATGTTAAGAGAAAAATGCGTTGATGGCATAACCGCCAATGCCGAGCACACTAAAGAAATGGTGATGCATAGCATAGGCATTGTAACGCAGTTAAACCCGATTCTAGGATATGAGGAATCTGCCAGCATTGCCAAAGAAGCATTAAAGTCGGGCAAATCTGTACATCAGATTGCTGTGCAGGAAAGAAAACTGATCACCCAGGCTAAATGGGATGAAATTTATTCTATAGATAATCTCATCCACCCCAAATTTATAAACCAGTAATACAAGCGGTAGCCCTTCAATAAAACGGCTATTACAATGTAACAACTAAATACTCACTTATGAAAAATACCTTCACGCTCATCATCACCTTCCTTGTGTTTTCTGCAACTGCATTTGCACAGGGAACAACCAAAAAACCCCACATTATTATACTGGCAACCGGTGGAACAATTGCCGGACAAGGAGCATCGCCTGACCGGGCTGGATATGAGGCAGGAAAGCTACCCATAAAAGAATTGCTGGCAGCAGTTCCAGGTGTTGAGAAAATAGCAGATGTAACCGGCGAACAAGTGTCTAATGTTGGTAGCCAGGATATGACCGTTGAAATATGGCAAAAATTGGATAAACGCATCAACGAGATCTTCTCAAAAAATGAGGCAGATGGAATAGTTATTACGCACGGCACAGATACGCAAGAAGAAACTGCATACTTTTTAAATCTTACAGTACGCTATGACAAACCCGTGGTACTCACAGGCTCTATGCGCCCGGCAACAGCCATCAGTGCAGACGGACCTAAAAATTTATACGACGCTATTACGGTTGCTGCAAATCCTGCAACAAATGGACGAGGTGTGCTCGTAGTTTTTAATGAAGGAATTTTTGATGGAAGGGATGTTGAGAAAGTGAACACGACGAAAGTGAACGCGTTTGCAGCTCCTAATCTTGGCCCTCTCGGACAAGTGTATGACGGAAAGGTGTTTTATTATCTGAATTCCATACGTGCTGGAAATAAAGCGACTCCTTTCGATATTAAAAACGTAAAGACTTTACCCAAAGTAGGCATTGCGTTTATGAGCGCAGATGCTGAACCAATAGCTATTGACGCATTTGTTAATGCAGGATATCAGGGTATTGTGATTGCAGGCGTGGGTAACGGTAATTTTAATAAAGTTTTTTATGATGCGGTTGACAGGGCTATTAAGAAAGGCGTCGTTGTATGCCGTTCTTCGCATGTACCAATGGGCCGTGTTACTTTATATGATGAGATTGATGATGACAAACTAGGCACTATTGTTTCAGATGATTTAAATCCACAAAAGTCAAGGGTATTATTAATGCTGGGATTAACGCAGACAAAAGACAAAAAGACATTACAGAGTTATTTCTTTAAATTCTAACCCCTACTGGTGGCCGCGCAGTTTTCTCAGAAAAATTGCGCTTTGTCACATACATTATAGCCCATATTAAAACAACAACAACCAAGCTTATGATCTGGATCCAATTTCTGATAGTACTTATAATGATTCTCATTGGCGCCAACATGAAGGGCATTGGCCTGGGCGTAATGGGAATGGTAGGCATGCTGATCTTTGTATCTGTATTTCATATGCACCCTGCTGAGCCGCCGCTTGATGTAATGTTGATCATCATTGCCATTGTAACAACCGGCGCTGCATTGCAGGCTGCAGGTGGCCTCGACTACCTTGTTAGTATTGCAGAAAAAATTATCAGGAGCAATCCTTCGCAGATAACATTTCTCGCGCCGATAACTACATACATCCTCTGCCTTTTTGCCGGCACATCGCATATTGTTTATTCATTGCTACCGATTATCTCCGAAGTGGCTGCTAAAAAAAGAATAAGGCCGGAACGGCCGCTGTCCGCTTCTGTTATCGCATCACACATTGCATTGACCGGAAGCCCAATGAGCGCAGCTACAGCAGCGCTCGCCGCAATACTGGCATATCCGGGCGCAGTTGTTGATATTATGAAAATTGGCATCCCCTCCTGTTTCATCGGCGTACTTGCTGGTGCGCTTGCTGTTAGAAAAAAAGGCAAAGAACTGAATGATGACCCAGAATTTATTGAGAAGATGAAAGACCCGGAATTTGCCCAATCAATAGATGCAGATTCAACCAATAATGCAAGGACCATTAAACCCGGTGCCAAAACGGCCGTATTGATTTTTGGCGTTGCAATACTCCTCGTTGTATTGTGTGGCGCTTTCCCATCCCTGGTGCCCAACACAGGCAAAGGAGTAGCGAATTTTAGCGTTAAGGCAGACGGCACACTTACGATGGGCAGCATTATTGAAATAATCACATTGTCCGCAACGGCACTGATTATGCTCATCACTAAAACAAGCGCTGAAGCGGTTACAAAAGCAAGCCTTTTCACTTCAATGGCCACAGCCGTTATCTCCGTTTTTGGAGTTGTTTGGATGAGCTCAACTTTCATGAGTAATAATGAACACATCATCAAAGAAGCACTTGGTGGTATTGCTCAGGCTTACCCATGGACATTCACGTTTGCCGTTTTTATAATGGGGGTCTTAATGTTTAGCCAGGCTGCTACTACCAGGACTATGATGCCACTTGGTGTTGCACTCGGCATTAGCAATCCGCATTTGCTGGCGATGTTCCCTGCTGTAAACGCTGACTTCGTTTTACCTGGTTACCCAACCTTACTCGCAGCAATAAATTTCGACAGGACGGGGACCACCAAAATAGGCAAATATGTAGTGAACCACAGTTTTATGCTACCCGGGTTTGTGATAATAGGAACGGCCATTATAGTAGGATTTTTACTCAGCCATATTCTTTTATAAACTAAACTATAAACTATGAAGCTTCGGATACCCCTTTTGATAGCTTTTATCTTGCCGGTAATGGTTGCTTCTGCGCAAATAGAAAAGCAGATAGACACATCGATTAATCACACGGTGCCGATCATTCCAACGGAAAAGGTTGAGTTGTTGAAAAACATTGATGTAATTGCCAACATGCAATATGCTTTAAACAACCATTTTCAGGATGGAAAATATACTGGCAGTGAATTCTCCATGAACCAGTTTCGCCTGGAAATAAAAGGAAAGGTATATAAGGATCTGGTATACTTCCGTTTTCGCGACAGGTATACGAAAAGCACAACACCTCAATCCGTGGATAATATTAGCGCCAGTACAGACCTTGCTTATATTGGCATTAACGTATCTCCTAAAGTAAGCTTGCAATTTGGTAAAATGTGCGCAGACTGGGGCGGCTATGAATTTGACGCAAACCCAATTGATATTTATGCTTATAACGATATAGTTGAATATGCCGATAACTTTTTATCAGGCGTACAGGCTTCATGGCAACTTAACAAAAACCATTCGCTCACTTTCCAGATCCTGAATTCCCGGACAAAAACTTTCCAGGAATTATATGATTCAATTCCGGGAGTAAAAGAATCCAAATTCCCTGCAGCATGGGTAGCTAACTGGCGTGGCAACTTTGCAAACGGAATGTTTCAAACTTTATGGAGCGCCAGTGTTTTTACAGAAGCTGTTGATAAAGAAATGCACTACATAGCACTGGGTAACCAGTTATTACTGAAGAAATGGACGATTCAGTATGATTTTAAATGGAGTAAAGAAGGGCTTGACAGAAAAGGCATAGTTACAGGCATTGTGCCAGACTCTTACGATCCCTATGCAGCGATGGATGTAGATTATATTGAACACTGGCTTCGTTTCACTTATCAATTTGCGCCGAAGTGGAGCGTTTCCGGCATCGGTATGGTAAGTGATGCATACTGGTATGGCAACCCTGATCCACATAAGACCAGCCACTTAAGAACATCCTGGGGATTTATTCCTTCCGTTGAATTCTATCCTTTCAAAAACTTTAATTTAAAATTCTACGGAGCTTATATCGGACGATCTTACAAATACACAGATTATTCAAAGTCACAATTTGGATCAACCAATACGAATACAGGACAGATAAGTCTGGGATTTATTACACCACTTGTTGTTTTATAAAGCCCTTCGGAATAAAATTTTCACAAAAGGTACAATGCAAGACCTTTGTCAACATGCATCTTTTAAAAATTACAGATCCGCAACATTCGCTACTGCCGTTTGTGCGCGATTTATATGAGTCTGCATTCCCATTCCATGAAAGGCGGTACTGGCAAAGCGTCATACATTCGCTGACGTGTAATGATATGCAATTATTTGTACTTGAAGATTCCGGCCCGGTAGGATTTGTTATAGTTTGGCTGATAGAAGGCTTTTGCTACATTGAACATTTTGCCATCTCTCCTTCTGAACGAGGCAAACAATATGGAAGCAAAGTAATGGACGAATTACTGTCCAGGTTTAATCAGAAAATTATTCTTGAAGTTGAACCGGAACATGACGAGGATAGCAAAAGGCGTATCTCCTTCTACCAGAAAAAAGGATTGCAACCTATTCCTTATGCATACATGCAGCCACCTTATCGGAAGGGCGAAGAACAACATTCAATGCAATTAATGAGCATACCAGCTATTACCGACAGAAATCAGTTTATTGAGCTCGCAGCACTTATTAAAATAACCGTCTACGAACAGTTTTATCATTGAGTTTAAGGTTGATTATAAAATCAACACGAGCGTTCCAATAATTATAAACGAAGCCCCAACGGCCACTTTCCACGTAAGCGGTTCTCCCAAAAATATTACCGAAAGAATGATAGCAAGGGCAACACTCATTTTGTCAACCGGAGCTACTTGTGAAACATTTCCAAGTTGTAATGCCTTAAAATAAAACAACCAGGATAACCCGGTGGCACATCCTGAAAGTATAAGGAACAGCCAGTTTTGTTTACCCAGAGTTTGCACTGCATGAACGTTGCCTTTAAACAATACAATGGTCCACGTGATAAACAAAATACAGGTTGTACGTATAGCTGTTGCGAGATCGCTATCAATATTGGTTACACCTTTCTTTGCAAGAACTGCGGTCAACGCAGCGAACAACGCTGATAACAAGGCAAAGATCCACCACATAGTCTTTGTTTTATTTGTTAATGAAGAGAAATTTTATCTCCATACCATTTTTGTGTTAGCATGTAGTACGGATATAATGCATGATGCGAAAAAACATTTTTAGCTGACTCAGGATACTGCTGTTTATATGCATCATCAGCCATCAACACAATGGGCACACCGGCGCGCATATAATTACTACTGGCTACGTATATAGGTTCTTTTATTCCCGGCATAAATTTCTTTACTTGTTTAAAAAGCTTACTACCAAGATTCTTTTCCAATTTTCGTTGTGCTTTTCTTGTTGATTTATCCAATGAATTATAAACGCCCTTTAAATACCAACGTACCAATGTCTTTTGTTTCTTAAGCGAACTCTTCAAATCTACAAACGGGTTAGTTGCGTTAAAGTCTTTTATAGTCTGCACCGAGATAGGCGTTTCGGGCACCCAATCAAGTGAGTTTACAACAGTAACCCCCCATCCGTTGCGTGTGATAAAATCATAGTCATATGCATAATACAAATTACCAGGCTTTGGTGCAGCGCTACAATATGTTTTAAAGTAAATATCTTTTGGCAAATTGCCTTTTATTGTTTCATAATACAAATATGATCTTAGCAGAAAAGCCAAAGCCCCACCCTGGCTATGGCCCATGATGATAAATTCATTTATACCCGCAGCATGCACCTCATTTATTTTTTCTTTTATAGAAGCGGCTATGCTGGACAAACCAAGCAGCCAACCAACATGCACTGCTGCAGAGGGCCTTTCAGCCAACTGGTAATTAAAAGATGCTGTATCATTTAATTGAATACTCCCTGTTGCTGGTACCATGGCCATGTAGAAATTCTCAAGCCAACTCGCAGTTTGATTAACGGTGCCTCTTATACAAATGACAGCCACACGCTCATCATCACGAAGCCACATATCCCATCTGTTGTACAACGCTGATACCTGTGAACGATACACTCTTTTGTAATAAACCGGCGGAGGAATTTTTGATGAAGTGTTAATAGAATCGCTATGCGTCTGTAATGTTACACGCAACATTTCCATATACTCATCCCCATCAAATCCTGGCTTAATATATTGTTGTGCATTTGACTTTAAGGTGATGACTAATAAAATAATGATGATAATGTTACGCATTACGGATACATATTAATGTTATCAATAAATATAACCCAAATGTGCCACTGTGTTATGTTTTAAAAAACTTAGCTAATTTTTTTAACATAAGGAGTTCCATTGCTAACTGCGGTATTTGTTTGATCATCGGCTATAAAACATTGGTTTATTTATCAATTTTTTTGGGGAAATAATATCGCGGTGCTATTTTTTTTCCACTTCGTTGTGACTTCGATAACATACATTTCTTTATTGTGTTTCTGCTGGCATGAATTTAGTCCGAATCCTAGCAAAAGCATTCCTATGAAACATAAATACGCAACAATGATCGGCCTCGCGATAACGGCAAGTATAATGTTGTCATGCTCGAAGGATATGGTTGAAACACCGGCATCAACCGCAGCAGATATAAGCATCGATGAAAAAGCTGCAACTCAAATCACGGAAAGAGAAATAGACCCGCCCATTTTACGGCGCAAGCCCGAAAGAATCAACAGCAATATTGGTGGCTATGCAGAGATACTTCCCAAGTATTATTATGACGACCGAAATAAATCCAAGAAATACCCACTAATAATTTTTTTGCATGGCATGGCACAACGCGGCAATGGTACCAGCGATTTATATAAACTTGAATGGTATGCCATTCCAAATTATGTAGTGACAAAGAAATTCCCCGGACGATTTAATGCTGATGGCAAACTTCTTTCTTTTGTGATTATCTGTCCGCAGAACGATGGCTGGCCAACACCCAACGATGTAAATCAAACAATCAGCTATGCCATAAAAAAATACAAAATAGATACAACCCGCATTTATTTGTGTGGCATGAGCATGGGCGGCGGAAGCACATGGGATTATACAACTATTTATGGCAACAAGCTTGCAGCAATTGTTCCTATATGCGGTGCGTCTGATGTAAACAGCGGAAAAGCACAAAGCCTTGCAAGGGCAAAAACCGGCATCTGGGCATTTCACAATTCTTCAGACCCTGTGGTTCAGGTTGCTAAAACAAAAAACTATGTTTCGAGTATTGTAAAATACAATCCTGCTATATATCCCAGGGCAACAATATGGGCACGCGGCAGCGAAGCGGATCAACATGATGCATGGACAAAAGCTACCAATCCTCAATACCGCGAAAACGGAAAGAATATTTATGAATGGATGTTGCAGTTCAGGCGCACGGACTAAATAGGAAGATGTTATAAACCTGGTATTAGGTCTCGGATGACATCACAAAAATATTATTAAAAAGCCTCCATATTATGAGGCTTTTTATGTGTATGATTGAGACAGCTATGGGACGGTAGCATAGTGATTTTTAAACATCGCTCGTGTGAGAAATAACATTGATATGCCATGGTGCCGGATGTACTTTCGACAAAGGTTTTCGATGGGAGCTTTAATATAAAGATTCATTTTGGATGCCCGTTATTTAGTCGTATCCGTTGTTGAGTTTCCTGGATTCCATCCGGGCATGGATGATATTTTCCCGGATGGAAACAGACTTGCATTTAGTCAATGAATCATTTCGGCAACCCTGGTAACAGGCAGCTCACCTTGCGGATATAGATGTAAAAACAAGAGGAGCTTTTAGCATGACAACCGGTTTATATTTTATAGCATCTATACTGGCTACATGGCGCCTCGCTCATTTATTAAGTGATGAAGATGGACCGTTGAATATAGTTTTCATGTTGAGGGAAAAAGCAGGATCAGGCTTTTGGGGAAGCCTGATTTCCTGCTTTTATTGTTTAAGTGTATGGATTGCAGCTCCCTTCGGATACTGGACAGGCTCCACAACTATTGAAAAAATCGTCTTCTGGTTGGCTATATCCGGCGGCGCCTGCGTTTTATATAAACTAACCGATCAAAATAAAAAACCGATCCATATCCCATATTATGAAGAAGAAAAAGCGAGGGACGAATTTGACAATTGAAAAGCCAAATTTGTAAATTGCTGTTTACCATGAAGTGGATAACAAGAGAACGGCCCAAAATTGATCGCATAGCCTGCCCCTGGCTTATTAAAAGATTTGTTGATCCTTCCGCCCAAATCATCTATGTCCCGTTTGAAAAAGTTACCGCGCTTGCAAAAGAATTGAATGCTATTCCCTTTGATATACCCGGCGTTGAATATAGCCATTACGATGACCGATGCACATTTGATTTCATCCTACAAAAACACCAGCTGCAGGATGAGGCACTTAATAGAATTGCGAATATTGTGCGGGGCGCAGACACTGACAGGCATGATTTAGCACCACAGGCGTCGGGGCTTTGGGCCATTTTTTCCGGCTTATCTTACAACATAAAAGACGATGAGGAACTATTACAAATCGGCATGCTCATTTATGATGGCCTGTATAGCTGGGCAAAACATCTTTACACGACAAAGCATACGCAGGCTCCGGTAGAAAAGCTATTAATGGAAGTGCTAAAAAAATATGCGGAACAATCTGCCACCAAAAAGACACCAGAATGGGCAACTGAATTAAAAGAAATGATGCAGGACCAGATAGACACCAATTTTAATCTAAGCCTGCAGCAAGCATCAAAAGAATTAGCTATTAATCCCGCTTACTTGTCCAGGGAGTTTTCAAAATATTTCGAGAACCTTTCTTTTGGCGAATACATCCGGAAAATGAGAATTGAAAAAGCGATACAACTTATGCATGCATCCAGTTATTCATTAACTGAAATTGCCTATCTCACAGGCTTTTCAGATCAAAGCCATTTTACAAGGATATTCAAAAAATTTACAGGAAAAAATCCGTTGGCTTACAAAAAGAACCTTGCGAAAGAAAAAAGCGACTAGCGGGAATGAATTGAATTATTTTTATTGATTAACCACCCACAAAAAAAGTAGTGATTAAAACTGGTATTAACGCATCGCAGTTAATGAATTTTTGGCCGATAACTCTCTGATGCCGGTTAGCATCCATTCATCATAAGACCTTCGGCCGGCCTGATCTTTTGTCTCCACAATATTTAATATCATTCCGATGCCTTTGCCATGATATGCATTTGAAACAATTTGCCAGCTTTGCCTTGCTTTTTCTTCGCCCATGCGTTTAAACGCAGCATAGGCCACTGCTTTGATCAATATCGCCTCCACCTGTTTTCCCTGCCAAGACAGAGTCGTATCCTTCACCAGCTCTTCCTCGTATTTAAATTCATACCGCATCTGCCCCATTTTAAACAGGATGTTTTCCTGGCGCCTTGCTACTTTATCTTTAACGATAATAGTATCAAGAATGATTTCTCCCTTTACCCCACTCAAATTTCCCGGTGTAAAAAACTCATAAATTTCAAGCAACTTTCCGTTTGCACTTACCATTGAATCGGTAGTTATGGCATTGTTGTAACGCTTTTCACTACGGTAATTTTTTCCGCCCGTTGTAATTAGTTGCAAATCCGTATAGTTTTTTTCAGCTGTGCTTTTATTTTGATAGATCAAGGTTTTACCACCGCCTATTTGCTCATCAGGTAATTTATATTCTTTGGGAAAATAAGCTGTTACTTCTTTCTTACATGTAAATCCAAGTAGTAAAAGGGATAGTATACATGTTGCTGATTTCATGCAGCGGAGTTTGAGTCTATTAAATTTACAAAAAAAGCCGCTTGTGTTATTGTCAAAATTTCCGACGGACCTTTGACGCTCGAAAGCACAACGCCTATTTTTAAACTTCGCTGCATATTTACCTTGTCAGCAATACTGTGCCATTCACACTAACGTCACCTTTGTCTGTGAGTCCTTTTATAAAATAAACATACGTACCCAACGCAGCATCTACGCCATTTTCCATACCGTCCCATCCCTTGCTAATATCTCTTGTAGTAAAAACTTTTTTACCCCACCTGTTATAAACCGAAAATTCTTTTAGCACAAGGGATACATGCAACGGTATTCTAAAAACATCATTAACCCCATCCTTATTGGGAGTGAAAGCGCTCGGCATAAAAAGCGGATAGAACACGCGGACCTTCACATTTTCTGTAGCAACACATCCCTTATCACTTACAGCACTTAACGTATATATCTGATCTTTGTTCAAGCGAACAGTTGTCGGAATTAAGGTAAGTGCATCTATTAGTTTATCAGCCGGAATCCATCGAAAAGTGCTTTTATCTCCGGTTACCGAAGCAGTTAACTGAATGCTATTATCTGCGCGCACTAATGTATCAAGCGGACTAATATTTATCAGAGGTGGCTGATTGACATTCAAATAAACTGTATTAGATAGTACGGGATCATTTGAGCATGCTCCATTTTTTGGATACAACCTGCAAAAAACGCTGTCACCGGGCTGTAATGAGTTAGTAGTATAAATTAAGGCGGAACTGGAGCTAAGGGGCCGGCTATTTATATTCCATTCATACAACGGCATAGCTCCCGCATTCTGAGCAATTGCCTTAAACGTTGCGGCATCACCGATACAAATGTCGTCGCGCAGTGGCGTGATCTGCAATGAAGCTTCAATCCCTTCTTTAACAGTCAGAACTATATCATTTGATCGCGCCGCTGAATCTAAAAAACATCCTGAGGCTACATCGGCATTGATTACACAGCTCACCAAATCGCTATCTTCAAACAAAGCACTGGAAAAAGTATTTGTATTAGATCCAACAACAGCTCCATTTACTGTCCAAGCAAAATCAGGCTTACTCCCGGCACTCGAATATTGCGCAATGAAATTTACCATTTTACCTCTACAGATTAGCGTATCAGAAGCAGAAATGGTGATGACGGGACTTTTCTTTTCCTCAATTGAAACGGTAATATCATTTGAATTAGCTGTTGTTGACATGGTGCAGATGAACAACGGATCTACCTCTATGTCACAGGTAACAATATCTTTGTTTTTAAGCCCGGGTGCCACCAAAGAATCTGCGTTTCCGCCGATGGGCGTACCATTGATCTTCCAATGAAAAATAGGCCTGGCGCCCGCATCAGTCGTTATAGCTTTAAATACACTTGCGCCTTCTTTGCAAATTTCTTTACCTGAAGCAGAAATACGCACTGTTGGATAAACCGGGTCATTTGTTTTCAATACAATGGAATCAGATAATACCGGGGCGTTAAGAAAACACGCCTTTTGGTCAGCGTAAAGACATTTGACCACATCTCCCCCTTTCAGATCTTTGGTCACAAACACGCTTCCCGAAACACCCATACTTAAATCGTTTACAAGCCACCTGTACTCTGGTTGTATACCTGGATTGGAAACGGTTGCGGTAAACTTAACCGAATTGCATTCACAAACCACAGAAGTATTCGAAGCAATGTTGATGGCAGGCTTTAGCTGAACCGGGTTTTCCTTGAGTACAATTTTATCACTAACGATGGCGGCTTCTACGTCCTCACATATTCCGCCAGTGGTTATTTGGCAGGTAATTTCTTCATTTTCTTTAAAATCAGTGCCACTGTATTGAGGAGATGTAACACCAGTTTCGGCACCGTTTCTTTTCCAAAGATATTTATACTTAACGCCTGCATATTTCACGGTTGCAGTCAATGTTGCCCTTCCGCCACACAAAATTGCTGAACTACCATCGATCTTAACTGTTGGGTTTTGCAAAGATTGAGCAGGAGATGCCAGTTTGATGATCCAGTAATCACCGCAAGTCCCAACAGGTGTATTGTGTGCATGCCAACCGCTTACATCGCTTGAACAAAGACCTGCGGCAATAATATACCCGCCATCGCTAAGCGGCTGTACGCAATAAGCTTCATCCAAATAACTGGTGCCAATATTCTTGCTCCATTCAATATTGCCCGAGTTATCTGTTTTTATAATCCAGCTATCATCGTACTTTGTGTTACATTGTACATCACCATTCTTAGATTCGGAAGCGCCCGAAAGAACATACCCGCCATCAGGTGTTGTTTGCACAAAATAACCTTCATCACTAAAATCACCGCCATAGCATTTTTGCCATTGCATAGATCCGTTGCCGCCGAGCTTTACAAGCCATATATCTCTGTTGCCACTTGTACCATGATTACCCGAAACGTCTCCATCATTAGAATTAGTCCATCCCACCATAACAAAACCATTATCAGCAGTGCTTTGGATGCTGAACAACATTTCCCGCCTGCTTCCTCCCAGGCTTTGCTGCCATACCGGCTCCCCACTTCCATCAAGCTTTACTACCCAAAAATCGTCTTCGCCATGATTGCCAGTTACCAAACCATTATTCGAGCCGGTATAACCCGCTACTACGTATGTGCCGTCAGGATTGGAAGTTATCGATTGAGCAACATCGTCGCGACTGCCACCGAGGCTTTTTTGCCAAACAATACTTCCGGCAACATCAAGCTTTACTACCCAAAAGTCTCTACCACCGTTATTAACTGTTACGTCGCCATCAGCCGATTCCGAAAACCCAGCGGCTATATAACCTCCATCCTTCGTCAATGATATGCTGTTACAGTAATCATTATTGCTTCCTCCAAGCAATCGCTGCCATTGTACATCTCCCCCAGAATTCAGCTTAATAACCCAGTAATCAGCCCCTCCATGGTTTCCGCTAAAATCACAAGAATTAGAGCCCGAGTAACCCCCGATGATGTATCCTCCATCAGGAGTCTGCTTTATATCCTGCAGTTCTTCAAAATTTTCTCCACCAAGACATTTCTGCCACTGAATCGCGCCCGCTTTGTCCAACTTCAAAACCCATCCATCGTGCATAAGCGGATTCCCATGATATCCTTCAACATCTCCTCCTCCAAATTCAGTGTACCCGGCAACAATAAATCCTCCATCACTTGTAGGCTCAATATGCTTTGCATAATCGCCCATATAGCTGCCATAGACCCGCTGCCACTCTATTTGTGGAACCTGAGACAATAATGATTGGGAACAAAGAATACCGATGGCAAAGAGGGAAAGGGTACAAAGCTGCTTCATTGGGCGAGAATAAATACGTTAACTGGTTTTTTATAAAAATAAAGCAGTTAATTATTCTGGCAATAGAACCAATGATATTTTTATGTCCGGGCAAGCAATAGCATTGCAATGCAACAATTGCGCAAAGAAGATATTTCGATCTACCACATTTTTACGAGGTTACAAGGAAAGAGTAATGAGCTTAAGCCTCAGGCTGAGTTAACCAAAGATAAAAAAGTTTATAGCCAAGAGACAATATAACGGCGCCGGTAAACAAACCCATAAATCCTGAAAGTATAAATCCACCAACAGAACCAAGAAATACAACCAGCATGGGAACAGGCGCTCCTTTGCCTAATAGCCAGGGTTTTAGAACATTATCGGAAAGGCCAACGAGTATAAGCCATATTGTTAGCAGCGTAGCAGTAAGCGTTGTGCCTGTGCTCCAGATATAAATGATAACACAGATGGAAATGGGTAGAATACCAATTTGAATAATTGCAAAAATAAGGCACAGCAACGTCCACAAGCCGGCAGCGGGAATGCCGGCAATTACAAAACCTAAAGCGGCAAGGGTTGACTGTATAAAAGCGACGCCTAAAATGCCCTTTACTACATTGCGGATAGTAATGGCTGATATTTGCGTTACATCAATATTTGAATTAACGCCGATTAAACGACGGAAAAGGCTGCGGGCAAAAGAAGAAGCGCTATCTGCATAAGACAGGAAAACACCACTTATAATGATTGAAAATGTAAAAAAAAGCAACCCTTTGCCGGTACTGGCCAACAACCCGATAACAGTGGCAAGAGCAGTACGGAATTTTTGCGGGTATTTCTGCGCCAGCGATTCGATACCCTCTGACGCCTGCACCCACAATTCATGTGCCTTATTACCTATTACAGGCCAGCCTTTTACTTCTTCGCGCGGAGGTGGAATGGTAATAAGCCCGGCTTTATAATCAGCTATAATACTTTTTATTTCATCGGCAGTTGACAACCCCAACCACACAGCCGGTACAATCAAAATACATAGCAGTATAACGGTAATAATAACAGATGCCCACGCCGTTTTTCCATTTAGCTTATTGGTAAGCCTGCGATGAACCGGATAAAGTGCCACCGCAAGTATTGCAGCCCAGGCTACGGGGTTTACAAAAGGGCTGAGAATTCTAAAACACCAACTGATCAACAGCGCTACAAGCAGCAACTGGATAGCTGTATTAAACAACTGTGCCGTTGAAAAGGATTTGACTGATTTTGGGGTATCATTACTTGTGTCCATCAAAGCATTTTTAAACAGTTGATGCAATAGTGAAAGACAGGCTATGGAAGTCAACAACAAACTTGCACATCCGGCATGCGAGCCGGAACCAATAAATTGGGCAGAATAAAACTACAAAATGAATTCCGGAGGTTCATCGCTTTGCAGCATGTAACCGTTAAATGAACCAGCGCACAAAAGGCTACTTACCTGCAGCGGCATTCATGCTTGTAACCTTAACAAACGAAAGAGGGACAAGTCCATAATCTACACATCCGGTTATCCGCCCCCTGGCGTCGCTGATAAACCGTATGGGCGAGGGAAGCCCTGAACCGCTAAATTTATTATCACCAACAGGAATGAGTTCTACTGGTTTTGCGCCACCAACAACAGCCCATAATTTTTTGTCTTTGAGCGTTACAATTACGGTGTCCCTGTCATTATCTGCATATATTCCTTCGTATGCAGGATAGGTCTTAGTATTAAATGCAACAGGCTTTATCGGGGATAATTTATTGTGGTCGCCATAACCATGTTTCTCCCCACACACCTCACATAATGTAGGCTTCATGCCATTTACGATATGATGCTCAACAGGGAAAGTGGTTTTAAGTGCGGCGAACACAGCCTTCAAATGGTCATCATTCATATTTCTGAAAACTATCCAGGGCATGGAATGATGCAATGTTCCGTTTTTGCCCGTACGGATCACGCGAATGAACGTTTGATCATCCCAGGTACCAATACCACTGGCATCGGAAGATATGTTGGCACTCACTATAATCGAATCCGTTTTTTTGTTAGCGATAGGGTTTCCTCCCCCCAAATATCCCGGATTTCGCTCGTACCAGGCAGTATGGCAACCAATACATTCGCCAACCGTTACAAGGTACCGCCCCTTTGCCAGCGCCGAAGAGGTGTCAGGCTCGGCCACTTTAATCACTTCAACGGACCTTGGCTCGTTTTGCAACTCCAGCTCATTGCTCAACCCTATCCGCCGCACAGGTAATTTGTTTTTGATGGGAGATAGTGTACGTATATAACAAATCACCGAAAATAAATCTTCGTCAGAAAGCAGGCGGTAGGTCCACCATGGCATGGAAGTCAACGCACGACCATCATGGCCTATTCCGTTCCGTAATGCTCGTATAAACATATCATCGGTCCAGGTACCCGTTCCGGTTTCTTTATCTGGAGTAAGATTAGGAGCGTAAAAGTTTATGCTATCATCTCTGTAAACCAAACGACCGCTTCCCAATCGGTTTTCCAAAGGTGGCCAACCAGGCTTTGATGAATCTAACTCTGCATGACAAAGAAAACAGCCTAACACGCTGGTTACGAGATATCGCCCACGCGTTACCCGTTTAGTTGTTGATTCAATATGATAGCTGTTTAACGGCCGGGCATATTTTGAAACAAACACGGTGCTATCCACACCCCTGTCCTTTTTGCGTCCGCATGTAACAAAAAGCGTTATGAATGTAATAACTGCTGCGATTACAAGAAACTGCCTGCGCATAAAAGTGGTTTAGTTAACGGATTAAGTTTTTGCAGGGTTACTGTATTCCAATTAACCAGTACACACCAATATGTAGCGCTATAGGATAAAATTAAATGAGTGTTGAGATGTGTTATTTACAAGGACAAATTTCGACCAGAGACGAAGCCAGGGCTGTGCAACTTTATTCCGCTTACATAAAAGTATATAATCAGGCATTGATTCGCAAGCCAGAAAGAAAAAGAGCAGAAATTAAAGCCGTACAGCAGGGTATGAATATGTAAACAAAAAAGCCACCCAAATCTGAGTGGCTTTAAATCATTTACCGACTTACTTGCAGGAATAATAAAAATGCCTGCTAAAAACAGTAAAAACAGAGCCTTTACCATCACTTTGAGTAACTGTTGATGCAATAATATTTTTTTGGTTATCCTGTTGATATTCGATGTCAAACAGATTAATCCCACCGGAGCTAAACAGATCCGGCAGAACCGTTTCCTTCCAGGATTTCAGCATCAGCGTGTTTTTATGGAGAAACAATTCCATTGGTATAAAATCAAACATTCCAAGATATCCGCCACGCTCTAAATACTGCCAAGTTTCAAAAACATCGGGTGTTGGAATATCCGAATACGTAAAATCAACGATTTTTATCTTCGTTCCATCCGCTTTAAACATCTCTACCTGGGAAATATTGTCCCCCTGAAAAGTCATCGTGTAATAATATTTCAGTCCCCATGATGGACCAAAATCATCCTTCGCCCAAGATTTACTTTGGAAAGTTTACCATCTTCACCATATTCGAAGAGAAGCGAATTAAAATCGATGCCCGAACTGTTTAGCTTTCCGTTTTCATAAGTAAAAGACGCACTGTCCCAGTTATTTTTCAACACATTAAAGGTCTGATCAGCGTTGTAGGCAACATGAACAGTATCAGTTCCGTTTTCAGTTATGTAACTAAGCTTGCCGGTTGCGTCATAAGCTAAAACGTATGTAGTATCTTCTACACCGGGGCCTTGCACCACTTTTGTCAGCACACACTTGCCAGATGAATTAGTATTGCCGGGGGTATTTTCCGATGGCTGCGTAGAACTGTATGGGTGGAGTTCTTTCTGACATGACAAAGCGAACAATGAAAATATCAGGATCAGCGAACTAACATATTTGAGGCGCATTTCATAGGTGTTTCGGTTAAAAATAAAAGCCACCCAGATGATGAGTGGCTTTTTGCTCCCGAAGCTGGACTTGAACCAGCGACCCTCTGATTAACAGTCAGATGCTCTAACCAGCTGAGCTATTCGGGAATCCTTTTCCGTTTTGCGGAGTGCAAAAATAGGAGTTTTTGTTTTCCGTCCAAATTCTTTTCAAATAAATTTTAAAATAACAAAACCACCCTGTTCAAAACCCTTTACCATAAAGGGTTTCAGCGAAAAAAAATATTTTCAAAATAGAAATAAATAAGGTTTTTTCAAAAACAGGCGGGTTGGGTGCCTTTGTTTTTTAAGTCGGTAGGGTTTGGAAGGACAGATGATCTCAATAAGTTTTAAAACAGCCCCCATTACTTAAAAATTCTTCCTTAAAAGCTTGTATAGATATATGCCCTCAAATATGTTTTTGATGGCTTAAAATGACCAGATTTTGCGATTAAATAAATGGGGCATTTCAGTGCAATGAAAGTGATCAGTGCCGGGGTGAATAATTGGGGTAGGCCTAAAAAAATGACAGGTGGTAGAAACCACCCGAGTCACATGAGAAAAATACTACTATTTTTAAGTTCGTTAAAAACGAAACTATTATAACAAATTTATTATCAAGCTGAAAGAGTTTCCAAAGCAATCGACACAAATCAACTAACTGGGAGCGGAATTATTCTACTAAGTAATGCTTTTTTTTGCCTCTGTCAGCCTTTCTAGGATAATTTAATTAATAACAATCGTTAGTTCACTCTCTACAAGATCAGTAGGATTATCCAGCTTCCAAAATTTGAAATAAAAATCGAACATTCCAATAGCCATTTATGGCCTCCGGTAACAATTAACTTTTTGTTACGAGGCATATATAAAAACTTGTGCGTTAGATAAAAGGAGCGCCTTTTGTAATAGCAAAGCCTTCTGCAACCTTGTAGCTAACAAGCAAACCAGCGACCATGAAATTACTGATTATAGAAGATGAGCATACCAACATACATCACATCGTTGATTACCTGAAAACAACCGGTGCAAATGTTAGCATCACAGATATACCGGCCAATGCTACACCAAGGCAATGCCGGAAACGTTCCCGGATTGTTGTGAAAAAAGGGGCGGATTTTTATATGATCCGGATGGAAGACATTGCTTATTTTTTTACAGAAAACAAAGTGGTATTTGTAGTTGATCAAACTGGCAACAAGTACCTCGCAGATATTAATACGTTGTCTGAACTCGACGGCTCCCTGGATGAATCTATTTTCTTCAGGGCGAACAGAAAATACATCATCAATGCCAATTACATCACCCGCTATTCGCCTGTTGATAAAAGCAAGCTTAACATAGAACTTACAGTTCCGGTGCAGGAAGAAATCATTATTAGTCAGGAGAATGCACCAGTGTTTAAGAAATGGATATCGGAAGTGTAGTTGGAAGCTCAAAGCTTAAAACCTAGAACTTTGTGCATAGTACACGAGATGATGTAAGGCGTTTAAGGATGTATTGTATTTTGGTCTTTTAGCTTCTGATTCACCTGCTTTTTTGCAGTTGAACCTTAAGCACTACCGGAGACTCCGATGGAGTCTGATAACTACTCAACCTTCTTTTTTCTACAAACAGGAAGCTCCGATGGAGCTTGAAGTGAACGGCAATTTATTCTCATCCAAATAAGATTGGACTTTACACTTTGGTGTTACGCTTTGGCTCTGAGCTTTGGGCTTCACCAAAAAAGGGCCCGCCTTACAGCGAACCCTTTTAGGCAGGAATGAGTATACAGATGATTCAGCTATCAGCTATTCGGCATCAGGCATGAGAAGGCTTGAGGCTATTGCATTCGCACATCTGCATATTCACACATCGGCACATTTTTCTCATTGTCAATTTTCAATTAAACGCCATTCGCACATTTTCAATTGTCAACTTTCAATTTTCAATTAACTGCCATTCGCACATCTACATATTCACGCGTTGGCACATTTTCCTCATTTTCAATTGTCAACTGTCAATTTTCAATTAAACGCCATTCGCACATTTGCATACTCACACATTCGCACATTTTCCTTAATTCCACCCTCCCCCAAGTGTTCTATACAAACTTATCATAGCCTGAAAAATATCTTTCTTCTGACTGGTCAGTTGCAGCTCTGCTTCGAGCACACCTTTCTGGGCAGTAATAACTTCCAGATACGATGCATAACCTGTGAGATACAATTCATTTGCAGTTGATACAGCCTTGGACAATTCATTTACTTCTTTTTCTTTCAGGCTGAAAGATTGTTCGTTGTTATATATGTTAGACAAATTGGTCATTGTTTCACTAAAGCCATTTAAAATCACTTTTTGATACTGGTATACTGCTTCTTTATTATTCGCATTGGCGATGGCGTACCCTGCCTTAATCTGGTTGTTATTAAAGATCGGCGCTGTAAGCCCGCCAATCAATCCGAATGCAATTGATGCAGGATTAAAGAACATAGAAGCATTGAATGAATTAAAGCCGACGTAGGGCGACAAAGTAAGCGATGGAAGGAACGCAGCCCGTGCAGCTTTTACATCTGCTTCTGCAGCTCTTAGGGTAAATTCAGCCTCCTGAATATCTGGCCTGTTTAGCAATAAGTCAGAGGGCAGGCCCACCTGCAGATTACCTGGTAATCCTTGCTTCATAATAGAGGAATCACGTTCTATCTTTTGAGGATAGCGCCCAACAATTGCATTCAACTGGTTTTCTGTTGCCGTCAGATATTGCCTTGTACGGAATTCGATTGCTCTTGTATTTAGCAACTGTGCTGCGAATTGCTGTACAGCCAACTCAGTGGCACGGCCTCCGGCTTTTTGTGCCTGAACAATCTCAACAGCTTTCTCCTGTAATTCAATATTGCGCTTAATAATCACCAGCTCGTTATCCAAAGCCAGCAAGCTGTAATACATACTTGCCACTTCTGCAACCAGCTCTGTTACTACATACTGCCGTCCTTTTTCCGATGCAAGTAACCTTGCAATTGCGGCTTTGTTTCTTTCACGCAGCTTGCCCCATACATCAATCTCCCAGGAGCTTCTCAGCCCAAGAAAATAATCAGGTGTTGGTGAAGGAATATGCTGCTCTTTGGTAATGTTGGGCGATAAATTGGTATCATCATTACCCACACCATTCATTGTATATTTTCCGTACTTGTCAAAACCTGCAGATGCAATACCATCCAATGAAGGAAGCATGGCACCCCTGCTTAATGCCACCTGCGCTCTTGCTACTTCTATGCGCTGAATGGCAATTAACAGATCCGGATTATTTCTTATTGCGGTATCGATTAACGTTTTAAGATGCGCATCTGTAAAGAATTCGCGCCATGGAACAGCGGCCATGCTGGCCGAATCTTTTCGCACGGTAAACGTATCCGGCATGGTTTTCACTACCGGCATCTGTACCGGAGCCGACACCTTACAGCCCGATGAAACAATAATAAATGCAACTATTATAATTATGCCTTGTAAGTTTTTCATGTAATTTTTTTGTTTACGCTTAATGTGTACTGCTCGCTAAATGGACAGGCTTCTCTGCTATCACTATTTTCTTTTTGCGTGTTTTTTCAGAAAGTGTTGCGAACACCACATACAAACCTGGTATTACAAACACACCGAAAACTGTCCCCATCAACATCCCGCCCGCAGAAGCTATACCGATAGAACGGTTACCCATCGCACCTGCGCCTGAAGCAATACATAATGGAATTAACCCCGCGATAAAGGCAAAGGATGTCATTAGGATTGGGCGCAACCTCGACACTGCACCTTCTTTAGCTGCATCCAGGATCGAATACCCTTGCTTTCTTCTTTGTATTGCAAACTCAACGATAAGAATAGCGTTCTTTCCTAACAGGCCAATCAACATGATCAATGCCACCTGTGCATAAATGTTGTTTTCCAATCCTGTTATTTTGAGAAAGAAGAATGCTCCAAATATGCCGGTAGGAAGCGATAGAATTACAGAAAGAGGCAATAGGAAACTCTCATATTGCGCTGCTAGCAACAGATACACAAACACAAGGCAGATGATGAAAATATAAATGGCCTGGTTGCCAGATAATATTTGCTCACGCGTCATACCGCTCCACTCATAGTCATATCCTTTGGGTAATTTTTCTTTTGCAAGTTTTTCAATTGTACTGATAGCTTCACCGCTACTATGTCCCGGAGCCGCATCACCATTGATCATTGCAGATGTGTACATGTTATATCTCGTCAACTGCTCAGGGCCATACACACGCTCCAACTTAATAAATGTTGAATAAGGCACCATTTCACCGCGGTCATTCTTTACGTATAGTTTAAGAATATCCTCAGGCTTCGCGCGATACTCCGGATAAGCTTGTACCATTACCTTATACATCTGCCCGAAGCGAATAAAGTTCGTTGCATAAAAGCTACCCAGCAAGGTTTGTAAAGTGTTCATTGCGTTATCAACCGTAACACCTTTTTTGGCAGCCATATCCTGGTCAACATGGATCATGTATTGCGGAAAGCTCGCATCAAAGCTGGTGAACGCACTTCCTATTGCTTTGCTGTTTTTCATTTGGGTAATGAAATCCTGCGCAACCTTTGCTGTTTTTGTAAGATCAGAACTTCTGTTCTTATCCAACAAACGGAATTCAAAACCACTGGCGTTACCAAAACCCGGCACCGTTGGCGGAGGAAAGAATTCAATTGTTGCATCCGTTATGTGCTTTGTCGCAGCCTGCATTTTTACGATCAGCTCCTGCACATTTTCCTTACGATCCTCCCATTTCTTCAGGTTCACCATTCCCATACCGTAAGATGCACCGGCTACTTCAGTAACAAGGCTATAACCCGCGAGGGTACTCACGTTTTCAACAGCATCAAGCTTTTTTGTTGCTTTTTCAATTGCCTGCAATACTTCCTCTGTACGCTCTACAGTTGAACCTGAAGGCGTAGTAACATTCACATAAATAATACCCTGATCTTCTGTAGGAATAAAGCCTGTAGGAAGCACGGCGCCTATCCCCCATGTGGCCAGACAGAAAAATACAAACATGACAAGTGTGATCACTTTTCTGCCAGCCATCCAGCCAACAGCTTTTGCATATTTATTTTCAGTATTGCCATATGCTTTATTGAATGATCCGTAAAAGCGCTGTAATAAGCTCTTCTTCTTTTTAGTTGAAGTATTATGCCTGAGCATTAATGCGCATAATGCAGGCGTAAGCGTTAACGCGTTAATTCCGGATATCACGATAGAGAATGCCAATGTGAGTGAAAACTGCCGGTAAAACACACCTACAGGGCCAGATAAAAATGCAACAGGCACAAACACTGCAGACATTACAAGCGTAATGGCCACAAGTGCGCCGCTTATTTCTTTCATAGCGGCAATGGTTGCCTGCATGGGCGCCATATGGTGTTCACTCATTTTGACGTGCACCGCTTCCACCACCACAATGGCGTTATCCACCACAATACCAATCGCCAACACAAGCGCAAATAACGTAAGCAGGTTAATTGAGAAGCCCAGCATTTGCATAAATGCAAGCGTTCCAATTAAGGCTACAGGCACGGCCAACGCCGGAATCAGCGTTGACCGGAAATCCTGCAGGAAAATAAACACCACAACAAATACCAACAGAAAAGCTTCGAATAAAGTTTTAACAACTTCATGAATACTCGCATCTAAAAAGCGCGATACATCATACGCAAAGTTGTATTCCATCCCGGGCGGAAAAGTGGTTGCTTTTAACTCGCCCATTTTATCCTTAATATTATTAATTACTTCGCGTGCATTAGAACCGGGCCTTTGTTTGATCATGATGGATGCAGAAGGCTTGCCATCTGTTTTACTCACCATGCCATAACTCATGGTTCCAAATTCGACATCAGCAATCTCTTTTAGCTTTAAAATCGTCCCATCTTCAGTTGCTTTTAGAACGATGTTCTGATAATCATCCGGCTCAAAGAATTTCCCTGTATATCTTAATACATATTGCAATGGCTGCGCGTTGCGGCCGGAGCTCTCACCTGTTTTACCCGGAGCAGCTTCTACGTTCTGGTTTCTCAGCGCCTGTATTACTTCATCTGCGGAAACATTGTAGGCCATCATGCGATCAGGCTTCAACCATACACGCATTGAATATTCCCTTTGTCCCATGATCTCAGCGAAACCAACACCATCAATCCTTTTAAGCTCCTGAAGCACATTAATATCGGCAAAATTGTAAATGAACTCTTCATCTGCTGTTGAATCCTTACTCATAATGTTCAAATACAACAACATACTATTCACTTCTTTTTCAGTAGTAACACCAGCTTTAATAACCTCTTCCGGCAATTCATCCAAGACAGTTGTTACCCTGTTCTGTACGTTAACTGCAGCCTGGTCTGGATCTGTTCCTACTTTAAAAAATACCTGTATAAGTGTAGTTCCGTTATTACTGGATACGGACGACATATACGTCATGCCCGGCACACCGTTAATGGCGCGTTCAAGCGGCATAGACACCGCCTTTGTACATACTTCAGCATTGGCACCTGTATATTTTGCAGACACCACAACGGATGGTGGTACGATGTCAGGAAATTGTGTTACCGGCAGCGTATATAACGCCAATACACCGAGCAACGTTATGATTAGCGATATTACTAATGATAATACCGGCCTTTTTATAAAAGTCTCAACCATTGAAATTGTTTTAAAAGAAAAAAAATTATAGAGTCAATAATGAATGGTCAATAGTGAAATGTGAAGCTGTGAATCCTTTTTTGCAAACAGGTCTTCTTCATTTCGTCAATAGTGAATGGTGAATAGTGAAATGTGAGCCAACGAACTCTTTTCGCAAACAGATTTCCCTCATTTGAGAATGGTGAATAGTGAAATGTGAAGCTGCTTTTCTATTTTGCAGACAGCTGGATAAACGGGTATTTCTTACGTTGTTCCCGCAGCTATACATTAGGCATTTACGATTTTATTAATCAAACTTTCACTATTCACCTTTCACATTCCCAAAAGTCAATCGTGAATGGTGAATAGTGAAATGTGTAGCTGCGATCCTATTTGCAGACAGGTTTTTAAACGGGTATTTATTCGTTATTCTTCGCTGCTACACATTGGGCATTTCTGATTTTTAAATCAAACGTGCATTTTTCACTATTGACTATTCACCATTGACTTCTTCACTATTCTCATCCCCTACATCCCACTCACCTCCCTTGGTGTAATCGCTGTTCCATCGCTTACACTTTGTATGCCTTCATACACAATTTTATCTCCGGTTGAGAGTCCGGTTTTTACTATGTAGTAATTGTCGATCCTTGTTCTTGGCACAAAGCTTTTCATCTTAACGGTATTGTCTTTATTCAGCACAAACACAAAGTTTTTGTCCTGAATCTCCATAACCGCTTTCTGAGGTATCATGATCACTTTGTTAGCAGAAGCATTCAGTTCCACTTTACCGCTGGAACCATGCTTTAATATTTTATGTGGATTTGCGAACTTTGCTCTGAATGCAATAGAGCCGGTGCTTTCATCTATCTCGCCTTCCACCGTTTCTATCAGTCCGTCTTGTAAATAACGGCTGCCATCCGCGAGAATAAGTTTTACGGAATCACTATGTGTAACCTTGTTATGTTGTTTGGATTTAATGTAGTGCAGGTATTCGCTTTCTGATACATTAAAGTATGCGTAAACGGTTTGCACATCCGAAACTGTCGTAAGCAAAGCACCTTCGCTTATAAGGCTTCCTAACTTAAATGGAATACGATTAATAACGCCATTAAAAGGCGCTTTGATGCTTGTGTAAGAAAGTTTCAGGCGGGCGTTTTCTTCTGCAGAGCGGGCCTCGCTAACTTTTGCCTCGGCAGCTTTCAGCTTTGCTTCTCCTAATTCCAATTCTGTTTTTGAAATAACATTTTTCTCAACAAGTGTCTTTACCCTTTTCAATTCGAGCTCAGCAGCCTTTGCTTCAGCCATTGTGTTTGAAAGAGTAGCTTTTGCTTTCGACAAGTCCAACTGGTATTCTTCGTCATTGATTAAAAACAATGTTTGCCCTTTTTTAACTTCTGCACCTTCATCTACCAGTATCTTATCAAGAAACCCGGGCACCTTCGCTCTTATTTCTACATTTTGATAAGCCTGTATATCGGCCACATACTGATCAAACAATAATGTGTCTTTCTCGCTGAGTGTTACCACAGGTATTACGGGGGGCTTCATGGTTGTGTCATCCGTTTTCCCGTCGACCTTGCAACTTTCCAACGCTATAAACAGGGACATGATGAGTATATAATGAAATTTCATTCGGTTATTTTTTTAGTTCGGAAGAATCCAATGCTGTTTTTGAAACGCAACAAGTATTCTTTTCAAAAAAGCTGTTAAGTGTTTTAATAAATAGGATTTATCGTGCATACAAATACATGGATGCATAGAGCGGCAAGCCATACCAAACCTTCTAAACTAACAGTAACACCGTTATACAAGTACGAACGAAAACGGGCAGCACATTAAGTATATGTGATAGAACATACAGTCCCTTCTTTCTGAATCATCTATCGTTTGCATTTAGCGGAGGCACAAATCTTTATTATGCCATCTTTTTATACAGCGCAAGCAATTCAGAAATAACTGTTGAAATATCGATGGAAAGATCCCATACACTCGTCCTTCTAAAATCTTAAACGGCGTGCATTTTCATGTTAGCAGAAGGAAGATGGATGTGTAGGGTGTCAGAATGGAGTAAGCCTGAATAAAAATGTGTAGTAAAACGGAATGACAACTTCTTTACAAACCTGGAAGGATTGCTTTTTGTCATCGGGGAAAAAACTCTCGTAGCTCCAGCCCTGCGCCGGCCTTGCAGCTTGTGATACGTTGGTGCGTATCTGCTGAAGCTTGGGCCTTATTTTATAAAAGTTTGTCTCTATCGGATCTGAAGGATCCTGCAATTCATCAAAGAAAAGTTCGAATACATCTTCAGGATCATTCTGAGCAAAAACGGCAGCTTTCTGTTTTGTTGAAACAGACTTGGTCTGAAAATGCAATAATTGTTTGTTGTATCCTGAGTATCCTTTTAAAAAGAAAAAACTCAAAACAACACCAAACAATAACCGCCTGACCATTTGTATGTTTTGCTGACTGCTCATTAAATATCCATGAAAATTTATCTATACAAAAATAGGAAGCATCTTCCTTATTTCTGTTCCGTCGATGTAATATTCGTATTTTATTTTCATTATTTATGACCTGCGTCAATACATAATTTAAAACATAATCTTAAAAAAAGGCCCGATCAGAGCCAGTTAAAGAGGCCTTTTTTGTCAAATCCTACGTAAACACCCGTTTCGTCCGTCCTTATTTCATATGTTTTTAAATAGTATCCTTCACCGGTTACATTGCGTCCATTCTTCAGATTAAATTTATACCGGTGTAATGGGCAAACGATGTTTCCCACTGCATCAATAAAGCCATCGGCCAAAACTCCACTCGCATGCGGGCATTTATAGGCGCACGCAAAAACCTGTTCGTCGTGCTTTGCCAAAGTGATATGCTTTCCATCCACTTCAATGATCAGCATGTTGTTTTCCTGCCAGAATAATTCATTTATTGAGTCGGCAATTTTATGCCATTGCTTTTTTTGATCGCTCATGGGCGCAAAGGTAAAAGTTATACGTTGTAAGTTATACGTTAGAGGTTTGAGGTGTAAGGTTTGAGGTTTGAGGTTTGAGGAAGAAGAAATGAGGATCAATGATTCTAAAAAAAAGCCCGGCAGATTTTTTCTGCCGGGCTTGTATTAAATTCTCAATTGTCAACTTTCAATTGTCAATTGACTCTACTTCTGTGCTGCTTTCTGCATCGGGTTCAATCCTTGAGATTGGCCACGTACAGCCTGCTTCATTTTGTACATGGTAAAGTTGCTTGGTGCGTCAACTTTTGGCCATGTGTTGTTTGTTTCGTCGATGTCAGCAGTTTCGCGCATTGGGTCAAGTTTAACTGAAGAAACTTCTTTATCCTTGATGTATACTTTGGTTACTTTGTTTTCATCTTTACGCCAGATCTGCGCTGGAATCCTGTCAACTTCTTTTGTTCCGTCTGCGAAAGTCCATTCAACAATGATTGGCATTACTAAGCCGCCTTTGTTGCTGAAATGTAATTCGTAGAAATATTTAGAAGCCCATTTTTGTTTTGTTGCTTCATCAAGCGGTTCGGTAGCAGGAGCTTCAACTTTGAATTTGAAAGAAGAATCGTATGCTTCCTGTCCACGATCATAACGATAGTAGAAGTCTTGCAGGTCCTTATCTGTTTCAACCAGGAACTTAACATTTTTATCTTCTCTGTTTCTGATTTTAGAAATATCGTCAAAATCATTCACTGAAGGCTTGTCTATACCTCTTGTACCGTTACCTCTTAATGCCGGAGCTTTACCTTCAGTAGTTGCATCCAAATGGAAAGGTTTAACGCTGTCCAGAGAAATATCGCAAGGGTCAATGCTGTAGAACCAACCTCTCCAGAACCAATCTAAATCTTCACCACTTGCATCTTCCAGTGTTCTGAAAAGATCAGCAGGTGTTGGATGTTTAAATGCCCAACGTTGAGCGTAAGTTTTGAAAGCAAAATCAAACAGTTCACGTCCCATAATGGTTTCGCGTAAGATATTCAAACCAGTTGCAGGCTTAGAATATGCGTTCGGGCCAAAACCGATGATATTTTCACTGTTGGTCATAATTGGCTCCAGCTGATTTTTTGGAAGCTTCATATAATCAACAATAGTATAAGCAGGGCCGCGCTTAGAAGGGAATTTGTTATCGTACAGCTCTTCAGTCAGATACTCAACAAAAGTATTTAAACCTTCATCCATCCATGTCCACTGGCGCTCATCACTGTTCACGATCATCGGGAAGAAGTTGTGCCCTACTTCGTGAATTACTACGCCCAGTAAGCCGTTTTTAGTTGCTTCGCTATAAGTACCGTCTTTTTCAGTACGTCCGTAGTTAAAGCAGATCATTGGGTATTCCATACCGTTAGCTGCTTCAACACTCTGAGCAACAGGGTAGGGATAAGGAATAGTGAAATGAGAGTAAGTTTTGATTGTATGTGCCACAGCTTTTGTAGAGAATTTTCTGTACAGGCCGTAAGCTTCTTTACCATAGAAGCTCATGCACATAACTTTTTTGCCTTCAACATCAGCAGCCATCGCGTCCCAAATAAATTTGCGTGAAGATGTCCATGCAAAGTCGCGAACCATGTTTGCTTTAAATATCCATGTTTTTTTGGCAGTGCTTTTTTGTGTTTCGGCTTTTTTAGCTTCATCCAGCGTAAAGATCTCTAATGGTTCTTTAGCTGTCTGCGCTTTTATCCAACGGGAGTAGTGTGCAGCATCCAATACCTGCTGGTAGTTCACGCACTCGCCTGTTCCGCCAACAACGTGATCAGCAGGAACGGTCATTTCCACTTTGAAGTTGCCGAAAGTCAGGGCAAATTCTCCGCGGCCAGTGAACTGGTGGTTTTGCCAGCCCTGGAAATCGCTGTATACGCATAAACGGGGATACCACTGAGTCATCGTGAACAGGTGGTTGCCATCTTCAGGGAAGAATTCATAACCGCCGCGGCCACCAAGTTTCATACGATCAGTGATCAGGTAGCTCCAATCAACATTGAAAACGAAAGTCTGCCCTGGCTTTAACGCAGTTGGCAGGTCTACACGCATCATTGTTTTGTTTACAGTGAATTTTAATGGCTTACCGGTAGCATCAGTAATCTTAGCGATCTGGTCGCCCAACCCGTTGTCTCCTTTAGGTTGATCCATGCGCTCCAATGTAGCAACACTTGCATTTTTGTTCATCGTGCTGCCATCCTGGTAGTTGGCATTTTTTACAGAGCTGTGCTCGTTCTCGTCCAGTTGCAACCACAAATAAGTCAGTGGATCCGGAGAGTTGTTGTAGTAGGTGATTTTTTCACTTCCTGTAAGCTTCAGGTTCTTTTCGTCCAGCTCACATTTGATGTCATAATCTGCGCGCTGTTGCCAGTATTTCGGACCGGGTGCGCCGCTTGCCGTACGGTATTCATTTGGCGTAGGCAGGATAGTTCCCAGCTGTTCAAACTTGTTCCCGTGATTTGATGTGGGATTGTTTCGAATGTCCTGGGCATTCGCAGAAACAGCTAACACTATTGCTGTTGTGCAAAAGAGCAGTTTTCTCATGTTGTTTATCTTCTTCTTTTTTAATTGGGTATCTTTCTATAGCCATTTGAAGGGCAAGGGCAGCAATACAACCACTGAAGAACAAGACGTATTCACGGCTGTTGATTTTCAGCAGGCGTACGAAAATAAAAGAAATCAGCAATATGGCAATAACAATAATTATCTGGCCCACTTCAAGGCCCAAATTAAACGCAAGCAGCTGAACAATAATACTTTGATCACGTCCCAGCATGCTTTTTAGCAGTGTGCTAAACCCTAATCCATGTATTAATCCAAAAAATAATGCGTAAAAATAGATCAGCGGCATGCGGTTATTGGCCGCCTTTTTTGCGATGCAGTTATTTAATGCAGTGATAATGATGGTAACCGCTATCAGGAACTCGGTCCAATCACGCGATATATTTAAAATATTTAACGTGCTTAATGCCAACGTAATAGAGTGGCCAATGGTGAACGCAGTTACCAGCATTAGTATCTTTTTCCACTCATTAAAAGTGTATCTGAGGCAAAGCGCTGCCACAAAAAGGATGTGATCAATACCATTAAGATCTGTTATATGCTCTATGCCCGTTGGAAAGAAAATACCAAAATCACTCATTACTTATAAAAAATTATAAATATAAGGCGTTGATAAAACTCCGTTAATCGCCTTTATATCGCTCAAAAATTGAAAATTAAACCGCAGTTTTGCAGTTCAGAAAAAGATACAACGAATGGCAAATATATTATTTCAATGGTTACCCGCGGCGTTGCTAAGTATACTGCATCCGTTTTTTGTATCTATGACGGACGTAAACTACAACGGCAAAGAAAAGAACCTGGAAATAAGCGTTCGTATTTTTACAGATGACTTTGAAAGTATTCTTTCTACAAATTATAAAACCAAGGTAGACCTTCAAAAGGCTTCCCAACAAGCTGAAATGGGCAAACTGGTAAATGACTACATTCAAAAACATCTTCATTTTCAGGTAGATGGAAAGAATGCGACCATTTCTTATGTAGGATTTGAACAACAGGGAGAAAGCACCTGGACATACTTTCAGGTGGAAAATATCCCGTCAGTAAAGAAGATAGCTGTTTTTAATTCGCTTTTACATGACTACAAAAAGGAGCAAATAAATATGCTTCACCTTAAAGCAAACGGAAAAGAGCAGAGTTATAAGTTGGATTATCCGAATACACAGGCCGCTTTTGAATTTTAATCTTCCCCTTCCTTTTGCTGCGGGGCTTTACTCTTTAATGTAACCAGCAATTTGTCGATGCGGTGATTGTCCATATCTACTATCTCAAATGTAAAACCGCGCCACTCCAGCTTATCGCCTGTTACGGGGATTCGCTCAAGCTCGTGCAGAATAAATCCAGCGAGGGTATCAAATTCATGCTCGCCTTCGTGCATCCATTCGGTTTTTTCAAAATGGCTTAGAAAATCGTAGAAAGGAATTTGTGCATCCACAAGGTAGCTGCCGTCGTCGCGTTTTACAATCACATAATCATCCTGGTCAGGCTGTGGCATGTCACCTACTATCGCTTCCAGAATGTCATTTATCGTGATAATTCCTTGCATTGAACCGTATTCGTCCACAATAAAGGCGTAATGCGTTTTGGTCATTTTAAACTTTTCCAACAGCTGGTACGCCGAGTTATTCTCTGGCACATACATCGCTGATTGCACAAGTTGGCTCAACGGAGTATCATCATTTTCTGCAAAAAGCTGCTTTAGAAATACCACGCCTTTTACGTCATCAATATGCCTGTCGCACACCGGGTATACCGAATAAGTGCCTTCCTTGGTAGTATTTTTTACCTGGCCAACTGTTGTATGAAGATCGAACCACACAATATCTTTCCTGTGTGTCATTAGGGACGTAATATTTCTATCACCCAAATGGAACACACGTTCAATAATTTCCTGCTCGGCCTCTTCAATTGCACCCTGTTCAGTCCCTTCGCTAATGATGGCTTTAATTTCTTCCTCTGTTACCTGCGACTCATTTTGCTTAATCCCGAATAATTTAATGATAACATTGGTTGATTTGGTCAGCAGCCAGATAAACGGATAAGTGAGATAAGTAACAAAACGCATAGGTGCCGCCAGCTTTTTAGCAATGCCTTCCGGATTGCTTAAGCCGATTCTTTTGGGTACCAGTTCGCCAATTACCAACGACAGATATGTAATGATGATAACAACAATAACTGTTGCAAGTCCGTTGCTATAGTGTTTAATACTATCAAACTTATTTAAGAAGGCAACAATATCACCTTTGATATTTTCACCTGAAAAAATACCGGTAAGAATGCCGATTAATGTTATGCCGATTTGAACTGTTGAAAGAAAAGTGTCGGGACGGCTGGCCAATTCCAGCGCTTCTCTTGCGTTATTATCGCCTTTATTCGCCTGTGCTTCTAATCTTGCTTTACGCGCGGAAACAAGGGCTATTTCCGCCATTGAAAAAACGCCGTTAAGGATGATAAGGCCGAGTATGATGAGAATTTCTACCATAACTTGTAAAACTAATGAAGATAAGTGATAATGAAGGATGAAGGAATTGTTGACAATGATTTTTTTTGGTGAGCCACGAGATGTGTGGTTTGGAGCATAAGATTTGAGGTATAAGGCTTTGGGCGTAAGGTTAAAGAATCCAACTTATACCGTTCCTCCTCATACCTCACGCGCACGTCACACGCCTCATATCTCACGCTCCAAACCTCACACCTCATCCCTCACGCCTTACACCTGATACCTGAAACCTGACACCTATCCCTCACACCTAATTCTTACTTTTGTCCTATGCCTAATAAAATTGCAGTTGCCATCACCGGCGCAAGCGGATCTATTTACGCGAAACTTTTATTGGAAAAACTGTTGCAAATGCCAGACCAGTGGCAGGAAGTTGGTGTGGTAATGAGTAATAATGCGAAAGAAGTCTGGCGTACTGAGCTTGGCAATGACGATTATTCGCGCTACCCGGTTAAATATTATGACAAGCATGATTTTTCGGCTCCTTTTGCTTCTGGTTCTGCGCGTTATAATATTTTGATTGTGGCACCTTGCAGTATGGGGACACTTGGGCGTATTGCTTCAGGCATGAGTGATGACCTGGTAACGCGCGCAGCAGATGTTATTTTAAAGGAAAGAAGAAAACTGATTTTGATGGTTCGGGAAACACCTTACAACCTCATCCACATAAAAAATATGGAAACCGTAACGCTTGCCGGTGGTATTATTTGCCCTGCAACGCCATCATTTTACTCACAGCCGTCTACCATTGAAGAGGTAGCAATGACCGTTGTAGACCGCGTACTGGATTTGGCAGGATTGAAGGTTAAGACGAAAAGATGGGGAGATGCGACGTGAATAGTGAATGGTCAATGGTGAAAAATGCAGAGTCGTTTAAAGGTTTTATATTCGTTCTGTATCTAAAATAAATAAGGAGGCTTGTAGTAAGCCTCCTTTATTTTTTCAACCTTTTGCAAAAGCAATCGGCAGTTATTTGTTCAGATCCGACTTTTAAATCGTCTCGTTTAATTTAAATTTTGATACTGCAAACAGTGAAGCTGCTAAGCAGTTCACTATTGACCATTGACTATTCACTATCTACATGATGTCCATCGCCAAAGCAAAATAAGTACAAACACCTGGTAATGCCAACCAGAAAAACTGCCTGTAAACGATCAACAGGACGATTAAAATGGCCAACCAAATAAAGAAATATGCCCAGTATTTTGCAGTTGATTTACGTTCCATGTGTTAAAAAGTTTGCGCAAAAATAAAGATCAAACAAATATGAGACGACTTTTATTGAAAAAAAGCCTTTTATAAAGCCAAATGCTTTATTCAATTACTTTTTGCCAAAATGTTCTTTGTAGTTGTCAATAGCCGTTTCAATAATTTCCAAAGCTTTTGCCTTGTCCCCGAAATCTTCTACCTGAACGGTTTTATTTTCCAGGTGCTTATACTCTTCAAAGAAGTGGCGCAACTCATCAAAAAAGTGCTGCGGCAGTTGCTCAATATTGTTATAGTGGTTAACTCCGGGATCATTTGCGGCAACAGCGATAATCTTGTCATCCGCATCACCACTATCAATCATCTGCATTACTCCTACAACTTTTGCTTCCATTAAAGTAAGCGGCTGTACGGGTAAAGAAGTAATTACAAGAATATCCAGGGGATCTTTATCGTCACCGTAAGTCCTGGGAATAAACCCATAGTTACAAGGATAATAGAAAGAAGAATAAATAACACGGTCTAGTTTAAGCAAACCGCTGGGTTTATCTATTTCATATTTACAACGGGAACCTTGCGGTATTTCTATCACCGCAGTTACTACTCTCGGTGCCTGTTCACCAAAATCAACTCCATGCCAGGGATGTAAAACAGTTAACATCTAAAGCTTTTTTAATGATGCAAAATAAGGTATCATTTTCCATATGATGAACAATCGTTCAAAGTTAAACCATCATATACAGGCGATTGGATTTATTTCCTGCAAGCGTACTGATGAATTTACAGGGGCAGAGAATGCAAATTTCCTGCCGTTAGTTACATCAGGCGATCATTATAGATTGCCATTAAAAGTATATTTCAAATCTACCAGCCAGCCGGCATCTGTTAAAACAACTTTTATCTTCCGGGCAATATTGTCGTATGAATTCTTATAGTTAATAATATGGGTGCTTTCATCCACCGTTTCATCATCTAAGATAACAATCGAAGCGTCTTCAAAGTGCTTTTTTTCTTCCTGCGACTTTTTATTGAACTCAATTTCCAGCTTTTCAAGAGATGTTTTATTGGTTGAATCAGGCTTCATATAAAATGCGGCCTTTTCAAAATCACCTTTCAGGCAGCCGTCAATAAACTCCCTGCCTGCATCAAAAGCATTTTCAGCTTTGGTAAAATTGGTTTTGCCACCACAACTTATAAACCCAACAGAGATAAAAGACAATATAACAAGAAGCATTTTCATTCCGCAAATATAATAAGGGCACAACTATAAAGCGCTAACGAGTCGCAAAGTCGCGAAGACGTAAAGAGGCACAAAGTGATCTAAGCGAGTTTTAAAGAGGAAACTGCAAACGCAACAAGGGGTATTAAGGGATTTTAAAAAAGAGCTACGACTAAAAATCTACAAGCGCAAAATAAAATGAGCCACCTAATAAGTGGCCCATTCCAGAAAACAGGTTAATGTGACGCTTTCTTTTATGAAAGGTTATACAGCTGAAATACTCATCGTTCTTTGGGAGCGTGATGAAAAATTTGCGTTATAAATAGTTATCAATACATCGCTTGTATTGGTAACAAACAACCAATTCTCTTATTAATGACGCATTTCTTCTTTTCCTTTTTCCTTATCGTAGGCCCTGATGATTGCTTTTACCAGCCTGTGACGAACAACATCTTCTTCATCAAGTTCTATGTGCGAAATGCCATCAATATTCTGCAAAATACGAATCGCTTTCTCCAATCCGCTTCGCTGATTTTTTGGAAGATCCACCTGTGTGGGGTCTCCTGTTATGATCGCTTTGGCGTTAGCACCAATACGAGTCAGGAACATTTTTAGCTGCAGATCATTCGCATTCTGCGCTTCATCCAAAATGATGAATGCATTATCCAGTGTTCTACCACGCATATACGCAAGCGGTGCAATTTCAATCGTGCGTGTGCTCATATAATAGCCCAGCTTGTCTGCCGGAATCATGTCATCCAGCGCATCGTATAAAGGACGCAGATATGGATCAATCTTTTCTTTTAGATCGCCGGGAAGAAAACCCAGACTCTCGCCCGCTTCTACCGCAGGGCGTGTAAGTATGATTTTCTTCACCACTTTGTTTTTTAATGCTCTTACAGCAAGCGCAACCGCAGTATAGGTTTTACCTGTACCTGCCGGCCCTACTGCAAAAACAATGTCATTGCGGTCTGCAGCCTGTACCATCCGTTTCTGGTTGGCCGTGCGTGCACGAACTGTTTTACCATTTGGACCGAACACAAGTATGTCGTTCGGGTTGCGATCAACAAAATTGTCGACCGTTTCCGCATCGTCACCACCTAGGATCTGTTCAAAATAGTTTTCGCTCATATCGCCGTTACGTTCCATATATTGGATGATAAGATCGATTTTTTCTTTTGCAGTGTCAATCTGCTCAGGTGCACCGCTTAATTTTATCTGCGTTCCCCTGGAAAGTATCTTAAGCAATGGGAACTTCTTTTTTAGTAGATCGAGTTTTCTGTTATTTACTCCAAAAAATTCAATCGGGTTAACGGTGTCAAGGTTAATAATTGTATCTGTCAAAGCACATTCAATTTAAGTGAACAATAGTTATTTTTCCCCGGGTGCAGCAGCTTACTCAAATTTAATTTATAGTATCTCACATTCCTACTAAATGATATACACACATTGTGGATAGTTGCTTTACCGAGGCTACGTAATAATAATGTATTTTCAAAACATATGCCGTGTTTGGTTGTTAATAACTCACAGTGCTAAACATTGATATTCCAGGTTTTCAAATCTTCTTTTAGCTTGCTTGCACTTGAAAAGACAATCCCATGTATACCAACGGTTTCAGCTCCATGAATATTTCTTTCGTTATCATCAATAAACAATGTTTTACTGGGTTCAACCTCATGTCTTTTTAGCAGGATCTGATAAAAATCTGCAAAAGGCTTCCTGGTTTTCTCTGTTCCACTGACAACTATTCCATCAAACCATTTCAAAAATTCAAAACGTTCCAGTGCGAAGGGAAATGTTTCTTCACTCCAGTTAGTAAGTGCATATAGTTTTACTTCATTTTTTTGCTTCAAAGCCCGCAGTATCTCGACAGTTTCCTCTATTGCTCCGCCAAGCATTTCTGTCCATCTCCCGTAGTAAGCAACAATCTCATTTTTCCAGTCAGGATGTAGCGATATTAGTTCTTCAGTAGCTGCCTGTAATGTATTTCCGGCATCCTGCCGTTCGTTCCAATCGCCCGTGCAGATGTTCTCAAGAAACCACTCCACCTTCTCTTTGTCATCAAAAATTTTATTGAAGAGATAACGTGGGTTCCAATCAATTAAAACGCCGCCGAGATCGAAAATAACAGCGTCTATTTTAGGTGCCATAAGCGTGTCTTATTTGAATTGAAAATAAGAAGAAAATGATGAGTTGAAAGCTGATTTGCTTTTCTCAATTGTTAATTTAACCGAGTGCTTTTCGATAACGCAGTCTACCTAGGCCTTTATAAAATCCGCTGACTAAAAAATATTTCGACGAAGAAGGATTTAAAAAATAAATTCATTTAAAAATCCCTTTCCTTTCTTTAATTTTTTTAAATGATTTTTGCACCCCGATGGCAAAACAAATCGCAAAAAAAAGAGGCAGTAAAGCATGGTTGATCTTATGGATGTGCATCATTGCGATGGCTACATTTATCGGTATTACACTGTGGCGGCAGTTTAAGGAATCTAACGAAGCGCGATTTGTGCATTACGACGCTTTTGGTATTGATATGCCTGTAAATTATGAGATACATGGCATTGATGTGAGCAAATACCAGGGCATCATCTACTGGCCCTCAGTAGTTAAGATGAAAGTGAACGACATTAAATTGGGGTTCGCGTTTATTAAAGCAACGGAAGGATTGGGAAAGGTTGACGCCGGATTCCGCCGCAACTGGATAAAAGCAAAAGAAGCAGGGATGACGCGCGGTGCCTATCATTTTTTTCTTGCCACTAAAAGCGGCAAAGCTCAGGCCCAAAATTTCATCAATACTGTAGACCTGCAGCCGGGCGACCTTCCTCCGGTTCTTGATATTGAACAGCTATACAATGTACCACCTGAAAAAATGCGTACAGAAATAAAAGCCTTTCTTCAAATGCTGGAAGACGCCTACAAAGTAAAGCCCATTATTTACACGTACGTTAGCTTCTTTAACCAATACCTGGGAGATGATTTTGACGATTATCCCTTGTGGATTGCGCATTACTTTGAAAAGGATAAACCGAGGATTGATAAGGGTTGGCGCTTTTGGCAACACAGTGAAATGGGAAAAGTTGATGGCATAACCCATCGCGTGGACTTCAACGTATTTAAAGGAGACTCAACTGATTTTAAAAACCTGCTTCTTAAATAGAACACAGCCATTAAACATTCGTAACTTACTTCTGCCTTAATCATTTTTTTTGATGGAACCGGAAGTAAAAGAATTTCTTCGCCGAGTAATTACAACATTATCCATTGGGCTTTTATGGATGGTTATCAACTCCACAGCCGGCATCATGTATGGCTACGCCTTCTTTGAACATGGAATAAAATTAGGCAACATTCTATTCTACATCTGGTTCCTGGCAAGCCTCACTATGCTTATCTGGTATATGTATAAACTGTGGACGAAACCGATGGGAGAATCAGATGGTGAATAGTGAATAGTCAATAGTCAAAAAAGCTGACAGTTCAATAAACAGCAAGAACCGATTTTGCAATGGCGTAATATTCAAAAGCAAAGCAAGCTGCACCACATTTCACTATTCACTATTCACCATTCACCTTTCACCATTCACTCCCCTAGCTCGTATGATCCAATGCAATCACCCACTTCCTTCCTACTTTTTTAAACAGCAGCGTATAATACCCCCCTATATCACCAATGGTTCTTTTGAGAAACCATTTTCCTAATACAAAAGCATAATCGCCGGATAGGATCTGCACTGATTCAATATCAAATTTCAGTTTGCCCATCACGGTTGTATCCGGGTACGACTTCTTATATCGCTCCAAAGTATTTTTCCAACCATAGGTAACGCCTTTAGAGCCTACAAACTTTAGGCTATCGCTCTTCCAGTATGTTTCCATAAAGGCGTCGATATTACCATTGTTCCAATCGGTTACCTGCTTGGCCATCACTGCCCGTATTGCAGTTTCATCGTTTTTTTGTGCAAGTAGCTTTCCTGTGATCATCAAGCTTAAAAGACACATCAGAAGAGTTCTCATGTCAGTTTATTTTGTGTTTGGTTTTGTGCCGCGAAGCATTTCTCTTTTGCCCGGCGGGCCCTGTAATTTTTCCATATTAAACCCACTCGCCATCATCGCCCTTCTTACAACTCCTTTACTGCAATAGGTAGTTATAATGCCCGAACGAGACAACATGCTGTATAGTTTATCAAAAACAATTTTTTCCCAAAGATGCGGCTGCGCTGAAGGAGCAAATGCATCATAGTAGATAATATCAAAAGCATACGGTTGCATATAATCCAACAAATCCTGCTTTTCTTTTCGCAACTTTAAAAATGGATTTATCTCAATCTCTTCGTTCCAGTTGCAGGCATGCATTCTTTCATACTCCGCTTTGTAGGGATGCAAGAATGGCAATTCAGTGTAATTCATGGCAAGTGCTTCCTCCATTGCCAGCGGATAAAGTTCCACGGTTTCATATGTTACAGCGAGCTCTTTTCTGGTAGCATAATCCAACGTTAGCAAGGCATTCAGCCCTGTTCCAAATCCCATTTCAAATACCGCTACAGAACGGCTGCCTGTTTTATGTACTAAATAATCCAGGCCAGCCTGAATAAATACATGCAAGCTTTCCCGCACCGCGCCATGCCGGCTATGATAGGTTATATCCGTTTCCGGAATGCATATTGTAGATGATCCATCCCTTGTCGTTAGCACCCGTCGTTCCATGCGCCATGTAATTTAAAGTGCATTTACTGGCACTAAATTACAGGAATGGTATATTAAGCTTGTGCGATTTATTCTAACTTTCCTACATGGAATATTTTGAACACCTGCATAAAGACAAAAAACTTTCTCCTGTGCTTCATCAACATGGGCCTTTGGAAGCGTTAAAAATACGCAAGCATATACCTTTTTTATTGATGGCATCTATTATGAGCCAGCAATTAAGCACAAAAGTGGCAACCGTTATCAAAAACAGATTCCTTGACATTTATGGAGGAAAAATTCCGCGTCCACAGCAGGTACTGGACACGCCGTCTGAGCAATTAAGAGCTATTGGTCTGTCTAACGCCAAAGTAAGCTACATAAAGAACGTAGCCGCCTTCTGCATTGAACATAAAATAACAGACAAAAAACTGATGGTATTGCCCAATGAAGAAATCATTGAGTTACTTACACAAATAAAAGGCGTTGGTAAATGGACAGTTGAAATGCTGCTGATGTTCAGCCTTGGCAGGGAAGATATTTTTGCCATCGATGATTGGGGACTTCAAAATGCGGTGATCAACATCTATAAATTAAAAACGGACGACAAAAAAAAATTAAGAGAAAGAATCCTAAAGATATCTTCTCAATGGAGCCCTTATCGTTCCTATGCCAGCCTGTATTTGTGGCGATGGAAAGATAACGCGCCGGTAATTAACGGAAAAAAACCTAAAAAATAAATATTATGCTGCTTACCACAACAAACAACATTGAAGGAAGACCAATACAGGATTATTTGGGAGTTGTTAGCGCCGAAACCATTATTGGCGCAAACATTTTTAAAGACATATTTGCGGGGATAAGAGATATTGTAGGTGGCAGAAGTGGCACTTACGAAAGAGTAATTGAAGAAGCAAAGCAAACAGCCATGCGCGAATTAGAACAACGTGCGCAGGCCATGGGCGCCAACGCCGTGGTTGGTATTGACCTGGATTTTGAAACCGTTGGCAGCGGCGGCAGTATGCTGATGGTGGTGGCTACAGGAACAGCGGTTAGGTTGTAAGTTTTACGTGATACGTTATACGTTGCTTACCTGGTAGATCGCATTTTCTTTAATGCCGAAAATAGCTTAGAAATATAAACTGAAAGGTTGTGCCTTTTAAATTTATCGTATACAGAACTACTTCGCTAATATCTCCAACGGCTTAAACGTACAACGTAAAACTTATAACGTACAACTCAAACATATTCAAATAAAAAAGCCCCACAACTGCGGGGCTTTTTTTATTTGAGTATGTTTATTACTGCTTAGTTATTTCAACATCATCAACAGACTTTGTGATTGTGTTCACGTTAAAAGACTGTTCAAGGCTTTTGTTAGATGATTTAATGCTAAAGCTGTAACGGATGTTATCTTCACCTTTCAGCAATTTGAACTTTTTATCGAAGTTCTTTTCGTTGAACTCACCGTTGTAAAGTGTAGTTCCGTCTGCAGTTTTTACAACTACTGTAAATTTATCGCCCTTAGGATTATCCAATTTTACATTGAAGAAAAGCGCATTGTCTGCAGAACCAACAAACTGGATATTTGCCTGACTTTTTTCAGATAGAATTTCAATTTTGTCGCCTGCTTTTACAGATGAAACTGCGAATACTGCTGCGATTAATGAAGCTGCGATTACTCTTTTGGTTGCAATTTTTACGAATGACCTTTTCATTTTGTTCAATTTAAATAATTAATAATACAGGCATGTCCAATCGATGTAAGGCAGTTGCAATCTTTTTCGTGAAACAAGGCAAATCGTGGAGAAAGGGGGTTGATCAACTTAGAGATTTAATATCTGCAGATAAAGTGTAAAATCTCTGGTCTCAATTTTTGTTGCACAAATATACGATGAAAATGAAACAATTCAGGCCTTTAACATTTTAGTAATATACTATCAGTCAATCTCTATAGCAGAAATCGATGATTATCAGCCTCTATAATTAAATATTAAATATTTATTACAAACGTTAGTTCGTGTAAAAAATACACTTTAATCGTTCGAAATTTTCTTCATTAACCGTTTTACACGCGTAGAAAGTTCCAACGGATTAAATGGCTTGGTAAGAAAATCGTCTGCACCCAGGTCAAAAGCTTCCAAAACGGTATTTTCCTGTCCATATGCGGAAAGAACCAGAATAGGTATTTTTTTAAGCAGGTTCGATTTAACAACGCCAATAAGTTCCAGGCCAGATGTATATGGCATCAAAATATCGGTAATAATGAGATCCGGATTAAATTCTTCAAGCAATTTCAACGCCTCCTGCCCATCAGCAACAGTTGCAATTTCATATCCATCATTGGTCAAACGGGTTGCAATAGCTCTCAACATCACGGGATCATCTTCAGCAATTAGTATTTTCATAAGGTTAAGAAAGGTTTTAGTGAACTAAAAGTAATATTTAGTTCTTTATCTTTTAGCTATATAATCATCTAAAAAAACGCGCGCATCAGAAAACATATTCGCAAAACGGCTAACCTTGGCTGGTATCAGCTCAACTTCCTTTAATCCGCGGCAGTCAAGATCAATCTCTTTTGCCAGCGCAAAAAGCTCCACAACAGTAATTACCGATAAAGATGATTTTGCATAATGGGCTGTTTTCTGTAACAGCGACCAGTCATGCTCCCCAGCCTGATGTATCATTTTTTCCACCGTCAACGCCATGTTATCGTTAAAAAGCTGAATCATGCCTACCACATGCTCGCTGGTATCATCTCCCAATTGAAACAAAATGTTCAGGTCTATTGTAAGCCCTTTGTGATGATATATATTAGGCTGGCCATTATTTTGCTCAGCCTGCAGGTTTTCTTTTTCCGACACCAGTTTTTTAACCACTTCGGGAGTGAATGGCTTTACTATGTAACCATTCATGCCCGCTTCCATGCATTTTTCCTCTTCCCCTGGCAGAGAAACAGAAGTAACGGCGATAATCGGCGTTTTAACACCCAGATCTTCCCGAATTACTTTTGTAGCCTCGTAACCATCCATTTCAGGCATAAAAATATCCATCAATATAATATCGTAAATATTCTCTTTGGCAAATTCAACCGCCTGTGCCCCATTTTCTGCAATGTCTATCCTCCCACATATTTTCCCAAGAGAGCGCTGCATAAATATTTGGTTTATAGCACTATCTTCCGCAATTAGCACACTTTTAAAAACAACTTGCCCGTCTTCCATAAGTTTATTCGTTATTCAAAGGCCACCATTCCCGCCTTGAACAACGCAAAATAAGGATTGTAGCCTTTAACAGCAAATAACCTTAATAATAGCGGCCAGGTATTAATAATACGTATTTTCTTTTGGCTTATTTTTAACCAGTTGTGTGTATGCAATTCTATTATTTTTGCCGCCTATAATATTTATATATTTTTAACTGCATGAAGAAGATTTTTTTAGGATTGTTATGTATGTCGTCGTTCTGCCTCGCAGTAAAAGCGCAAAACACTAACAATACCCAGCCAAAGAAACCGGATTACAGCAAAATTGATTTGAGTAACAGGGCCAACGACCACCTGTTAATCCAGTTTGGCTATGATGGATGGGATAATCAGAACGGAGGCGACTCTATTAACCCTACAGGTTTTTCCCGCCATTTCAATATGTACTTCATGCTGGATAAACCTTTTAAATCCAACCCGCATTTTAGCGTAGGCTTTGGAGCAGGTATAGGAAGCAGCAACATCTTTTTTAAAGATACATACATAGATCTGAAAGCCAACAGCAATACGTTGCCTTTCAGGCAAAGTGTTCCTAACACAAACTCAGCCAATTTTAAAAAGTATAAATTAACGACCGTATTTGCGGAAGTTCCGGTTGAATTCAGGTATGCAGGCAATCCTGTAAGCCCCAATAAAGGTTTCAAGGCTGCAATTGGTGCCAAGATCGGAACGTTGCTGGATGCGCATACCAAGGGTAAAAACCTTGTTGACCAATCAGGCCTTTCAGTGTACGGAACAAAATATATAAATAAAGAAAAAGATAAGAGGTTTATTAACGGTACCAGGCTAGCTGTTACCGGCCGCGTAGGTTACGGTATTTTCTCCATTGACGTGTCTTACCAGGTAACCAGCTTCCTGAAAGATGGAGCGGGACCAATTATAAGGCCTTACTCTATTGGATTGACGATCAGTGGACTGTAAAAAGGCTAAAGAAATTTAAAAAGCTCCTGTGAATAACAGGAGCTTTTTTGTTGGCCGGCACAAGACCATTAAAATGGGCACAGTAGAGCCATATTCACCGGCAAATAGCTATCCGCTTATCTTTGCAAAAAAAATTTCGTTTTGATAGAGAAAAAACAAAAGATCAATAGTGACGAAAGAGCAGTGCTTGTAGGGTTGATTCAGAAAGAGCAGACCGAAGAGCAGGTTCAGGAATATTTAGATGAATTGGCATTTTTGGCTGCCACTGCGGGAGCCGAAAACATTAAGAGATTTACGCAAAAAATGGCTCATCCCGACAGCAGGACATTTGTGGGAAAGGGTAAACTGGAAGAAATCAGGAGCTACCTTGACGGGAAAGATGTTGACGTGGTAATTTTTGATGATGAACTTACAGGTTCTCAAATTATCAATATAGAAAAAGCACTGGGCGTAAAAACTATTGACCGAAGCGACCTTATCCTTGATATTTTCGCCCGCAGGGCGAGGACGGCCCAGGCTAAAGTACAGGTGGAGCTGGCTCAATATCAATATTTACTTCCGCGTTTAAAGGGTATGTGGAAACACCTTGAAAGGCAAGGTGGCGGTATCGGAACACGTGGGCCCGGTGAAACCGAAATTGAAACCGACCGCCGTATTGTAAAAGATAAGATTGCCTTGCTTCGCAAAAGGCTGGGTGAAATTGACAAACAATCCTTTACCCAACGCAAGGAAAGAGGCGAGTTTATCCGTGTTTCATTAGTGGGTTATACCAACGTAGGTAAAAGCACTTTAATGAACCTACTGAGCAAAAGCGAAGTATTTGCTGAAAATAAACTATTCGCTACGCTGGATACCACAACACGTAAAGTTGTTTTTGAAAACACGCCTTTCCTGTTAAGCGATACTGTAGGATTTATCCGCAAACTTCCGCACCATCTTGTAGAAAGTTTCAAAAGCACATTAGATGAAGTAAGGGAAGCCGATATTCTGCTGCATGTTGTTGACATCTCTCATGTTCAGCATGAAGAACACATTGGCGTTGTAAACAAAACGCTGCAGGAAATTAATGCCTTTGATAAACCCGTTCTTACCATCTTTAATAAAATGGATCTTTATGAAGAAAGAACATTTGATGAGTGGCTGGAAAGTGATGTAAAAGTTGAGATTATTAAAGATCTAAAAGATAAGTGGGACCATATCACCGAAGGTAATTGTGTTTTTGTTTCTGCAACTGAGCGCCTGAATATAGATGACCTGCGCGCCAGGATTTTGGAAAAAGTACGGTCAATGTATCTGGTGCGTTATCCGTATAGAGAGGTTCATTTTTAAGAACGAAGTCGATTCACGAAATACACGATTTTGATCTTCCCGATGGATGGCCAATAGCACCACGGCCTGAAAATATTTATTGCTGAATGATATTAAAGCCCCTGCAACATCGGGGCTTTGTTTTTTATTACTTCTTTGGTTTTCACCTTTTAGCATTCCACATTCACCTTACTATCTTTCGCTGCAAGTATTGGCTATATTCGTCTGGACTAACTATAACCACATGAAAAATTTGCTATTGCTTTTTGTATGCTTTTGTTTGCTTGAAAATGTTTTCGCTGTGCCAGGCGACACGTTGCACGTAATCCCGCATAACAAAACATTAATGAAGACTGATCCCGCACGCGGAACCAATGAGGTGCGTAAATGGGCAGTATTTCCATCATCAAAAACAAACTACAGGAAAATTATCGCGAACATAACTCTGCAATGCCCTGATGGTATGAAATGCGGCGCCTGGGATTATATTGATTATGTAATCCTGCGCAAAAAAGGAAGCGAACAATCGCAGCCTCTTAACCTTGAAATGGTCCGAATGTTAACGCCTTATGGCGGATGGTTTGACAGTACATGGAAATTTACCTGGCAACAAGATGTAACTGACTGGGGATTGTTGTTGAGAGATTCTGTTGAGATCGAATATCAGCATACAGGTTATGAAAGCAACGATGGAATAGGCTGGCTTGTTACACTGGACTTTGCAATTATTGAAGGAAGCCCTGTGATGAATGCGCTCGGCCACCAGACACTCTGGAGCGGTTCTTTTGCGTACGGCGATAGCAGCAAACCATTTGAAACCCTTGTTAAACCAGTATCGCTTGATATGCCCAAAGGCGCACGCATAGCCAATTACAGGGTTGTACAAACCGGCCATGGTATGGATGCTCCTGACGGATGCAGCGAGTTCTGCAGTAAGTGGCGCGAAACCTATTTTGACAATCAAAAGCTTGATCATAAAGACATGTATATTGTTTGTGGCAACAACCCTGTTTTTCCGCAGGCAGGCACCTGGGTATATAGCAGAGGGAACTGGTGCCCGGGCTCGCTGGCAATTCCTGATGTGTATACACTGCCACTAAAAGGCAACAAACATACAGTTGATCTTAAAATGCAGCCATACCATTCTACAAAGCCACAGGGCGGCTGGGCAATTAACGCGCATGCATTTTATTACGGTAGCCCCAATAGTGAATACGACGTAACTATCAATGATGTTATTGCGCCCAGCAACATAGATGAATATGGCAGAATGAATCCTGTTTGCGGTAACGCAAGAATTCATATTCAAAATAATGGAAGCAAGGCTTTACGAACCTTGAACATTGCGTATGGTGTAAAAGGTGCTAAAAAAATGATCTATAAATGGACTGGCAACCTTGCCTTCCTTCAAAGTACAGAAATCGTTTTACCAGGGAATATTTCTACTGAAGCAACAGGCGATTTTGTTTTTGAAGTAACACTCTCTTCACCCAATGGAAAAAAAGATCAGTATGCATTAGATAACTCTGTACTCTCTTATGGCAAAATGCCACCGGCAATGGAAAGTGAGGTCATTGTTTCTTTTATGCCGAACAAAGACAGCACGCAAACCGGATGGGAACTAAAAGATGCTTCTGGCCAGTTGATAAAAGCTGTTCCACAAGGCGCCATACATAAAGCCGGGCTTCGTAATGATACATTGCATCTTTCTCCTGGATGCTATGTTCTGAATATTACAGATACAGCTAATGACGGATTAAGTTTCTGGGCAAATCCAAAAGGCGGTTACGGATACATTCAGATACTTGATAAAAACGGAAAGTTGTTACAAAATTTCGATCCCAACTTTGGCAGCGGCATTCAATATTATTTTACAGTGAAAGAGGGCTATGTCGCTGACAGATCATCCATTCAACCTGTATTTGAGTTTTTCCCCGCACGTACTAAAGGGCCTACAAGTGCAGACATTGTGATCGATGAGCCGCAAGACATTACGTTTAAGTTCACCGATGAAAAAGGAAAACTGCAATGGGAAAGCACGTATCATAATTTCAGTTCTAAATTTATCAAGATGGATCTTAGTTCATTGCCGGCTTCATTCTATACAGTTGACTTGTATTTGGCGAACGGCAAGCATGTGCGCAGGAGTATTAGGAAGGTTGATTAGGACTTGTTGTCTGGATTAGGATTTTTTGTCTGGATTAGGATTGGTCGGATTTTTTAGATTAAAGGATTTCTTAATCAATGCTTTTTGCTGTATCTTGATTGGTTTTAGTTCCTGATAGCTGATAGCTTTCAAACGAAAATAACATGAATAAATTTTTTTTGCTTTATGCGGCCTTGATGCTAACTGCAGCCTGCCGTGCTTCCAAAGTTGATACGATTGCTGTTTACAGCGATGCTATGCACAAAAAAATAAAATGCGTGGTGGTTATACCAGATTCTTACAAGAAAACGGATAAGCGCCTCCCTGTTATTTATATGTTGCATGGGTACAGTGGCAATTACTCGCAGTGGGTTACAGTTGCGCCGGATAATGTAGCTGCGGCGGATAAGCTGGACGTAATACTTGTACTTCCCGACGGCGGTTATGGAAGCTGGTATTTTGATAGTCCGGTTGACTCTTCCATCAGGTATGAAACTTTCGTTAGCAAAGAGCTGGTGAAATACATAGACGATAATTACCAGACTGCGGCTGATAAACAACATCGTGCTATAACGGGTTTGAGTATGGGAGGACATGGTGCGTTATACCTGGCTAGCCGCCACAAAGATGTTTATGGCGCGGCAGGAAGCACTTCGGGTGGCGTGGATTTTCGCCCGTTTCCTAAAAACTGGGATCTTGCAAAAGACCTTGGCAGCTATGAAACACATAAACAAAACTGGGATGACAATACGGTTATGACCAATATAGACCGCCTGCAAAACGGCGATGTAAAATTGATCATAGATTGTGGCGTTGGTGATTTTTTTATAGAAGTAAACAGGGCGCTACATCAAAAACTGCTTGAGAAAAAAATAGACCATGATTATATTGAAAGGCCCGGCGAACACAACGGCCAGTATTGGTCTAACTCCATTAAATACCAGTTGCTTTTCTTTAAAACCTATTTTGAAGGAAAATAACAGAATCCGATAAATATGAGCCGCGGTATGAAACTGCGGCTTTTCTTTTTAAGTTTGCACAATGACCTGGTTTACTCCTGAAATTGAAAAGATGACGTACGCGTTGTTTCTCGGCGGCCTGATCGGCGCGGAAAGAGAATACCGTTCCAAATCGGCTGGCTTAAGAACAATGATACTCGTTTGTACAGGCTCGTGCCTGTTTACAATTCTTTCGCTTGCAATAGGCGTCGCCAATCCCGATAGGATCGCGGCCAATATTATTACTGGTATCGGCTTCCTTGGTGCGGGTGTTATTTTCAAGGATAACAACAATGTTAATGGAATTACGACGGCAACGGCCATCTGGATGGTAGCAGCACTCGGCATGAGTATTGGCGGCGGGTATATTTATCTTGCTTTTATGTCAACGCTAATTGTGTTGGTGGTGTTGATCGGGCTTAGGTATATTCAAAACTATATAGATAAGGCTAACCACCTTCGCAATTACAAGATTGTTTATGATGCTGTAGAAAATGACCTTTCGAAATACGAGCGATTGTTTAAAGATAAAAACCTCGTAGCGCTTACGAGCAAAACGCAAAAGGTAGGAAACCAGGTAACGTTCTTCTGGCTTTTAAGAGGTACTACCAGAAATCATGACGCTTTCATTGCTATACTGCTGAAAGATCCAGCCATTAAGGAACTTGAGTTTTAAAGAAATTGAATTTATAATTTCAGCTTCATCAGGCAATCGTTCTGAATGTCTTTGCCCAGAATAAACGAATGGCTTCCATCTACTTTAAAACCCATCTTTTTATAGAAGTCAATTGCATTGGTATTATTTTCCCAAACGCCCAGCCACAGCAAACCGTAACCTTCTCTTCTTGCAGCCTGAATACACTCGTTCAACAACAGCAATCCGATTTTATTTCCCTGGTAAGCAGACAACACATAGATCCTTTCCAGCTCAGCCTGCTTTAAACCGTTTGAAGCATTAACGGTATGTTGCTTGTGCAACTTAGCATAGCCCACAGCTTCATCATCCATCATAGCCAGGTAATACTGCATGTCGGGATTTTGAAAGTCTTCCAGAATAGAGCTTAGTGCGAAGTGAGACTGAATGTACAACTGCATATCCTCTGCAGTGTTGTATCTCTCGTAGGTTTCGGAAAAGGTCTTAATGCTCAAATCACAAAGCAACTCGGCATCAGCCGCGTTTGCCATTCTTATGGTAACAGCCATCGTTAGATTTTTAAAACAAACACAAACTTATGCAGTATTTGCAATATCAGGCTATTAAAATCACTAAAAAGCATTAACAAATTATTGCAGAATTTGCTGAAAATTACCCGCCTTTTTGGGGACTGATTTGATTACGCATACAGCCTGCTGAAAACCAATAGTATGTACCTACATATGCACATTTAAGTAAAACGCAAACCAATGTAGCTATCTAATTATAAAGCCTTTTTTAACGTTTTTATCATCATCAACATGATGATAAAAAGCAAAATATCTAATGTGAAAAGTTTTCGCGGCTGCGTAAAGAGATGCAGCATATTCACATCATCGCATTCATTTATTGGTATGATTGTATTTCAATTAATAGCCGGTGCTTCCATCCCTTACCTTTATCTTCTTCTTGCCGGAATTCTTTTTTTCATATTCAGCGACCGCCGCAGGTTTCGCTTTTTTGTCCGATGCCGCTGCTGTAGAATCCGCTCCAGAGGCTGCAGTAGTGTTACCGCCTGCATCTATTACAGTTACTTTTTTCGAAGGTTCCTGTAGCTTATCCAACACGTATGTTTCAGACTTAATCAAAGCTCCTGACGATGGATCGTAATAATTCCACGTACCATGCTTTACTACCGAAGCATCAACCCTTATTACTCTTGTGTATACCTTCGTATCGTCATGTAAATCGGGGACCTGGATGGTGTCATAAGGATTTTTAGGGTCTATCGACTTCCAGCTTTCTTCCCTTATCATACCCGCAATGGTAAAATAAGTGCAGGTGCCATTTTTATTTCCGAACCTGTAATTTTCTACTGCCAGCAGATCGCCCATTAAACTAAAGCGGCGCCAGGTGCCATCCTTTTTACCATCCTTATACACGCCTTCTTCTTCGTAGCCGGGTTCACCACGTAATGGGTCTACATGCGCAAACCATCTACCTTGCTTTAAATTATTTTGATCAACACGGTTTAATGTATCACCCTTAGCACCAATGATATAATTTTTCCATTGAGAAAAACCTGTGTTAGCGTAGATAAGACATATCAATAAAGCAATCCATTTCATAATCATTGATTAAAAAGCACTCACAATAAGTACAAAGTTAAATAGTAGTGGAAGCATTGCTGCATGAAGATAAACGAGGAAAACTATACAAAAAGCTATTAAAATATCTCACCAACATTAATGAACAAACCGCGGGATCCGCCCTTGCCAAACCCATAATCGATGTCTATGTTCGTCTTCGATTGCTTGTTTAATTTAACCCTAAGGCCTAAACCTCCCGCAGGCTGCACATATTCAAATTTATTGGTATCCCACTCCGAGAGGGATTGTGCATTTACAAAAACCACACCGCCCAACAAGCCGTTGTCCGTTATCCTGAACCTGTATTCACTTTCGAGGTACACCATGTATTTACTACGAAAACGCCCTTGTATAAATCCCCTGCCAGTGTTTGTGTAGGTATCCCACGCTGTTGCCGGCAACAGCAAATAAGGTGGTTTTCCGCTTAAAACGTTCCAGTTGTAAAACCAAAAAGCCAATACATTTTGCCTACGCTTGTTTACAGTAATATACTTCCTTAAGTCAATAACGAGCGATTGCCAGTTTTCATTGCTTCCCAGAGCCGTAAGATTATTTCTGTAAACGATATTGGCATATTGCCCGTTTAGCGGGTTAATGGAATTCTCCCTGTCATCGTATAAAGCAGATAAAGAAAACCCGGAAGCAAATGATTTTTTCTCATTTCCATACATTTCATAATCTGATTTCCGGCCGTCGTTATACCCCTGCTCTTTTATGTTCCAGTAATAATCCATGTTATATCCCACCCCGCCATATAAATCCCCGGCTATTTTTTTGAAAACAGTCTGGTAAATCCGGATATAAGAATAATCAATCAGATTGGCATCGTTGTCCAGCGAATTATTGCCGCCCAATCCGTAAGTATCCTGCGGGTATTTCATGTAGCGCCAGTCGCCCACAAAATTGTATTTGTTGTTTTTTGTCCAGATGTTAGACTGAATGGGAACAGTAAACTGTTTGTTTTGTGTATATGCTACATTGAAATAAACAGAAGATATTTTCTGCAATGAGTCCTTTTGTGTATGAAATGCCACATTGCCCGCGATAATGGCAGCCAGGCGCGTCTGAAGTGTATATCCGATAGCTGGTAAAAGCGAAAACTGAAACTTCTTATTTGCTTTTATAGAATCTTTTACAGGATCGGGTTTCTTGTTGAATATTACGGCAAGGACATCGCGGATATCCTTTTGCTTTACAAGGCTATCTTCCGCGCGCAACGGATACTTAATGGATGGCCCATCCTGTGCGTTTGCAGACACACAAAAAAGGAAACCAGATAATAGTAGTATAGATAGGTAAATCCTGATGGTCTAATTTTTTTTCTAAACAAATAGCTGCTGAAATAAGTTTAATGCCAATGTTATTGCATAAACCATTCCACCGCTAATTCGTAGCCCTTCAATCCCAAACCGCAAATTGTGCCCCTGGCTTTGGCTGATACGTGAGACAACTTTCTGAAATCTTCACGGGCGTGCACATTACTGATATGAACCTCAATTAAAGGTGTCTTAATGGAAGCAATTGCATCGCCAATGGCAACCGAAGTATGTGTATAGCCGGCTGGATTTAATATAATTCCGTCATATTCAAAACCGCGGCGTTGAATTTCATCAATCAGTTCTCCTTCTATGTTGCTTTGGAAATAATGAAACTCAACATCGGGAAACTTTTGCTTTAGCTGTTGGAAATATTGCTCAAAAGTCTGGCTGCCATAAACATCCGGTTCTCTTGTTCCTAATAAATTAAGATTTGGCCCGTTAATAATCGCAATTTTCATCTTGTATAATTGAGTTATCCTTTTGATACTGAGTGAGATTCAGTTTGCAGATGTAACAACGAAATTACAAAAAAGGGGAAGCCCCGTTAATTGCATTGTATTTCATTTAACAGCTTTTTCGGCGAAATACCTTTTTGTTAAAGGCGAAGAAATAAAAACCATTCCAAACACCCGCCAACAAAAAGAGCAGGTAAACCCTGCTCTTTATATTAACAATTTCCGAATTAGTTTGCTTTCATCAGATCGATGAATTCATCGAATAAATATCTTGAGTCAAATGGTCCCGGAGTGCTTTCAGGGTGGTATTGCACACTGAATGCAGGGCGGTCTTTTAACCTGATACCTTCAATGCTTTCGTCATTCAGGTTTACGTGTGTAACTTCTATGTTATCGTGATGTTTCACCGCTTCAGGAAGAACACCAAAACCATGGTTTTGTGTTGTTATTTCGCAACGTCCGCTGATAATATTTTTAACCGGATGATTCAAGCCTCTGTGGCCATGGTGCATTTTAAAAGTAGGAATGCCATTAGCCAGAGCCAGCAACTGGTGGCCAAGGCAAATTCCAAATATTGGTTTTTTCTCTTCTAAAATCTCCTTCAGTGTTTCAACTGCATAAGGCATTGCTGCAGGATCGCCTGGGCCATTAGAGATAAAATATCCGTCCGGGTTAAACTCTTTCAATCTGCTTAACGGCGTTTTAGCAGGGTGTACTCTTACGTATGCACCACGCTCTGCAAGGCAGGTAAGGATGTTTTTCTTTACGCCAAAATCCAACACTGCTATCTTAAGCGGAGCAGAAGGATCTCCCAACTCATATTCTTTATCTGTGCTTACTACACTCGCAAGCTCCAGGCCATCCATATCTGGCACTTCTGCCAACTGAGCCTTTAATTTATCTACATCCAACACATCAGATGAGATAATGCAGTTCATTGCTCCTTTTGTGCGGATATGAGCAACAAGCGCTCTTGTATCAATATCTTCAATCCCTACTATATTATTCGCCTTCAGGTAACTTTCCATTGAGTCTGTTGCCTTGTAGCGCGAATATTTTTCTTCGAGATTTCTTCCTATCAACCCGCGGATCTTCACAGTCTCACTCTCAAGGTCCTCGGCATTAATTCCATAGTTACCTACGTGAACGTTGTTCATGATGAGCACCTGCCCAAAATAACTGGGATCTGTAAAAACTTCCTGGTAACCGGTCATGCCTGTGTTAAAGCATATTTCCCCGGTAGTAGTTCCGATTTTACCAAATGCTTTACCGTAAAATACGTGGCCATCTTGTAATACTAGAATAGCTGGTTGATTAGAATTAGGCATGTCTATTTGAAAATTTTGCAAAAATACGAGTAAATAAGGTCAAAATTCAAAAGTAAAAAGTAAAAAAACTAAGACAGTTGAAAATCCTTCCAATTTTAAGTCTCTGATGCCGCTCTCACAGCGTATCCAGTAAATTTTAGCATTTGAATTTTAACTTTTGAAGTAAATAAAAAAGGCAAGACCGTTAAACGATCCTGCCTTTTTATTAGTTAGAAAAGTGGCATTATTCACCAGCTTTTTCTTCTGTTTTAGGTTCTTCAGTAACCGCAGGTGCTTCTTCAACCACTTCAGCTTCAGAAACTGCAGGAGCAGCTTCAGCTTTTTTGGTTCCAGCCGCACGGCTACGACGAGTTTTCTTAGCAGGCTCTTCAGCTTTAACTGCAGTTTTACCGTAAACTTCGTTGAAGTCTACTAACTCAATCATTGCTAATTCAGCGTTATCACCAGGACGGATGCCCAATTTGATGATACGGCTGTAACCACCAGGACGGCTAGCTACTTTAGGACCTACAACTGTAAAAAGTTCTTTTACAGCCAGTTTATCCTGCAGGTAACTGAACACTACACGGTGTTGGTGCATGATCTGTGTTTCGCTGCTGTTTTTCTTTGTTTTAGTGATCAACGGCTCAACGTAAGTTCTTAAAGCTTTAGCTTTAGCCAAAGTAGTAACAATACGTTTGTGTGTGATCAACTGGCTTGCTAAGTTGGCCAGTAACGCTTCTCTGTGGGCTTTCTTACGGCCCAGGTTGTTAATTTTGTCTCCGTGACGCATGGCATTACATTTTATTAACCCGTACCGTGCCGGGAATTACGGGCTATGTTTATAATAAGTAAAAAGTCAACGTTCAAAAGTAAAACCTCAGGTTTCGAGAGTCCTATTTTTACTCTTGACTTTTTACTTTTGAATTAACTAGTCAAGATTATCAAGACCTAATTTGCTAAGATCCATACCGAAGTGCAGGCCTCTTTCGCTTAATACCTGTTCAATTTCGCTCAAAGATTTCTGACCGAAGTTTCTGAACTTCATCAGGTCTTCCTGCTCGTACTGAACCAGTTCGCTTAAGCTGTTGATTTTTGCAGCTTTCAAACAGTTGAAAGCACGTACTGACAGATCCAGATCTTCCAGTGGTGTTTTCAATACTTTACGTAATTGAAGCACTTGTTCATCAACAACATCTTCTTTTTTGTCTTCTTTGCTGTCGAAAGTGATGTTTTCATCAGTGATGATCATCAGGTGCTGGATCAAAATACGTGAAGCCTGTTTAACAGCTTCTTCAGGATGAATTGTACCGTCGGTAGCAACTTCAAGAACTAATTTTTCGTAGTCAGTTCTTTGTTCTACACGATAGTTTTCGATGGAATATTTTACGTTTTTGATTGGAGTGTGGATAGAATCGATAGCGATATATCCAAAAACCGAATCTTTCACTTTATTCTCTTCTGCTGGAACATATCCACGGCCTTTAGCAACATTCAACTCAATGTCGATTTTTGCTGTAGGATCCATTGTGCATATAACCAGCTCAGGATTCATTATTTCAAAATTCTGAGATGCTTCAGCAAGCATACCGGCAGTGAATTCAGTACGGCCTTTAATGCTAAGGCTAACTTTTTCACTTGTAACATCATGCTCAACTTTTTTCTTGAAACGAACTTGTTTCAGGTTAAGGATGATTTCGGTAACATCTTCTGTAACACCTTTAATAGTAGCGAATTCGTGATCAACGCTTTCTATCTTAATACCTGTAATTGCGTAACCTTCCAAGCTGCTCAGTAAAACCCTGCGTAATGCATTTCCAATGGTTAAGCCATAACCGGGCTCAAGCGGGCGAAACTCAAATTGACCTTCAAAATCAGTTGCTTTCTGTAAAACTATTTTGTCAGGTTTCTGAAAGTTTAAAATAGCCATCTTAAAACTTGATTTTTTATTTGTGTCCTAAATTCCAATCGGAACTTAAGTTAGAATTATTTTGAACCATCTGTAAAGAACATGCTGGAGCATGCTAACTATTACTTAGAGTACAATTCAACGATCAGTTGTTCCTTAATGTTTTCAGGAACGCCTTCTCTTTCAGGATAAGTGATGAATGTACCTTGTTTTTCAGTATCGTTCCAATCTAACCAATTGAACTTAGGATTTTTACCACGGATCTGGCTGGTTAAAGAGCTATTGCCTTCGGTTTTAGCTTTCAAACCAATGATATCGCCTGGTTTTAACTGGAATGAAGGGATGTTTACCACTTCACCGTTCACAGTAATGTGCTTGTGACTAACCAGCTGGCGTGCAGCAGGCCTTGAAGGTGCAATGCCTAAACGGAAAACAGTGTTGTCCAAACGGGCTTCGAGAAGTTTAATCAGGTTTTCACCTGTTACACCTTTACGGCGTGCAGCTTCTGTAAATGTGTTGCGGAATTGTTTTTCCAATACACCGTAAGTGTATTTAGCTTTTTGTTTTTCGCGCAACTGCAGGGCGTATTCACCTAAAGTTTTACGTTTACGTGCAGCACCGTGCTGACCCGGAGGGTTACTTGTTTTGGTAAGATATTTACCATTACCCAGGATAGGTTCACCGAAAATTCTTGAAATTTTGGTCTTAGGACCATTGTAACGTGCCATAATGTTTATTTCATTTCAATTTTTTTAGACTCGGCGCTTCGATCAGTAAAAAATTGTAAAAAATTAATCGGGCGCCCTTTTAATAAATGAAAGCTTGTGGCTTTATTTTAAATGGAGAATTGACAATTGATAATTGACAACGATAAAGGTGAAACAATTTAGTTTTCACGCCTATCATTATCCTTTTTCAATTGTCAATTTTCAACTACTAAACTCTTCTCTTCTTAGGAGGACGACAGCCATTGTGAGGCAGCGGAGTTACGTCTTTGATCATATTGATCTCGATACCAGACTGTGCTAAAGAACGGATAGCTCCTTCGCGGCCTGCGCCAGGTCCTTTAACGTAAACATCTACTTTTTTCAAGCCTGCTTCAAGTGCTACTTTAGCAGCATCTGCAGCAGCCATCTGAGCCGCATAAGGAGTGTTCTTTTTAGAACCTCTGAAACCCATTTTACCAGCAGAAGACCAAGAGATAACCTGACCAGTTTTGTTGGTAAGAGAGATAATTACATTGTTGAATGTTGCGCTAACGTGAGCATCTCCGTACGCATCAACTTTCACAATTCTTTTCTTCGCAGCAGCTTTCGCGCTGTTCTGTGCTTTTTGTGGTTTTGCCATAACTTTTTTTTGAGGTAATCCCCTGCTGTTTATACAGGGCTGTTAACAATGAAAAATCCCGCCCGTGCGGGACCTGCTCCAATTCTCCTGTCGCTAAGCGGCGATCCGATATTGAAACAGTGTATAAAAACAAGTATCCCGCATAAAGCAGGATACCTGAATATTACTATTTTTTAGTTGCTTTCTTTTTACCTGCAACTGTCTTACGTTTACCTTTTCTTGTACGGCTGTTAGTACGTGTACGCTGGCCACGAACTGGCAAACCTTTACGGTGACGAAGGCCACGGTAACAAGCAATATCCAACAAACGTTTGATGTTCATTTGAGTTTCGCTACGCAAAGCACCTTCAACTTTGATTTCATTGTTGATGATGTTACGGATAGCAGCTTGCTCATCATCGTTCCACTCGTGTACTTTTTTATCCAGGCTAATACCTGATTTATCCAAAATATACTGAGCAGTTGAACGACCAATACCGTAGATATAGGTTAAACCTATTTCGCCTCTTTTATTCTTTGGTAAGTCTATACCGGCAATACGAGCCATATCAGAACTTAATTTTTAAATGTTTAAATGTGTTTCAGATTATCCTTGTCTTTGTTTAAAGCGAGGATTCTTTTTGTTAATAATGTACAACTTGCCTTTTCTGCGAACAATTTTGCAGTCGGCACTACGTTTTTTAACTGATGCTCTAACTTTCATGACTGTTGTTTTTTCAAAGCCCGCAGCACAAGGCCCGTAGCCTATTATTGTTAAACAAATTTTATTTAATCTTCCCCACTAGCTCATCCGTTATTTATAACGGAAGATGATTCTACCTCTTGTTAAATCGTATGGGCTCATTTCCACACCTACCTTATCACCGGGTAAAATTCTGATATAGTGCATTCTCATTTTACCTGAGATAGTTGCCAGAATTTCATGCCCATTCTCAAGTTTTACCCTGAACATTGCGTTGCTCAGTGCCTCGAGTATTATTCCATCTTGTTTAATCAGTGGTTGTTTTGACATACAATTTTTGGGAGCGCAAAGATAGCAGAATACAGTGGAAAAAGAAAAAAAATGAAAGATTTTTTCCTCAGAATTCTGTAAATCGGTTAATAATTAACGTTTTAGTACCGCCGTGGTGCAAATAAAAAGCATTAAAATGACATTTTCCGGAAATTTTAATGTGATAAAAGGTTCACCGGCAATATAAATTCCCATCTGTTTGGCCCCTGCCCTACCAGGTCGCCATCAATTAAACGGCTATAGCGAATGCCAAATGAAACCGGTTGCTCGTTCCACCATTTAGTGTCGAAGAATAATTCCGCGCCGGTTGACCTTAACTTGTAAGTAGTGCCCGTGCGGAGGCTCCGGATTTCGCTATAATCGTAAAATGGATTTAACCGTATTCTTTGAAAGTATACGATATGGGCAATACCAAAATCAGGGTAAACGAGCGGAAAATGATAGTTCGCTCCTATTTTCCACATGCGCGGATAATCAATATCGGTATATCCACGTGAAATCGGGAAATCGTTGCTGAAATAGTAATCCCCGGTCGTATCCCTTTGCTGATATGCACCATTGATCACAAAGCTGTGGGTTGGAAATAAACCCGGAAAATAGAGGTCCGCTTTCGCCAGCACCTGCATCGCACTGTACTTATTAACGATACTTCTATATTTTATATCCACATTTTGAGCCCAGTGCGGATAAATCTGCTGCAGCGCCTGTTGGTTCTGCGAAGAAAAAATAACTCTGGAGTACTGGTAAAAGAAATTATAATTATTCAAAATATCTTTACTGATGCCGGTCCAGTCAACCTGGTTGTAGTTCATGGCGGCAATCAGGGTAAGGTAGGTATACCGCCTTTGCCCGCTAAAATTTAAAGGAAGTTGCAGGCCGAGTTGAGGCGTAAATTCGTTCCAGTGGAAAGTAGTGTCTTTATTTAACACTGCAGACCGGTGCCAGGTTTGGCTTACAATGGCATATGGTTGTACATACCATCCACCATAAATAGCTGAAAATGAGGCCTTACTGCTTTGTTCGTTTGTGTTATACGTGTATCCCAGCGTGCTTTGAAATGTGTTCAACACATTTTCCCCATATAATGAAAACGAGTACTCTGGCTGATTGTAGTACGGCCGCCAGCTGTGGAAGTTAAATAAGCCCGTTGCTTTTGAATACTTTTTTATGCTGAAATTATTGGAAATTGAACTTTCGAGTAACTTGTTAGTTTCTTTATTTGCAGGTTTTTGGGCATAAAGTACTGATAAAGGTGTCAACTCTTCTTTTCTCCAGGCGGCCTTGTATTGCCCCAACCGGTAGCCATCGGCGGTAAAAGTGGCCGCATAAATACTGCCGGAATTGTCCAACGCGCCTTGATAAATCCCAGAAGGATAACCAGCCATGTAGTAATGAGCTCCTGTAGAAGCCACATACGCCCACAGTTCGTCCTTTCGTTTATTGCTGATTGAGTACACCAGCGTATCTCCTTTCACCGTCGGAAATCCAATAATTGTATTCGTAAACGATGTAACCTCTGTGATTTTAAGTGTTGAAAGGTCGATTTTCTGAATGCGCATTTCACCCTTCGGATTTCTTTCTATGAAAAATAACCCGCTATCATCAGTAGCAAACTTCGGATAAGAGTAAATATTTTGTTTTGAGGAAATAACAGTGCGCCTGTTTGTGCCGTCGTTATCCATTAGCATAACCGATGAACTTTGATCAACAAGCACTTCAACTGCAGCAATTGTTTTTCCATCATGCGAAATATCCGGGGAGAAATATTTCTTTTTAGAAGTGATCACCTGCTCCTTTCCTGATTGTATATCCCGAATTTTTATGTCGCTGTATTCACGGTAACCCCAGCGCACATCTGGCTTCCAGATCTGGTAAATAATTTTGCCGTTGTTGTAACTGAAATAGTCATCGTATGAAATATCCCGCACGGCTATTTTTTCTTCGTGATTGTTTTTATCGATCAGGTAAAACGCTGGCAGTTTTTTATTGGAAGACTTAAATACAACCAGTTTACCATCATTTGTGAGGTATGGGTATTGGTAATTAACAACATTATTTTTAGCGATTGGAGTTAACCACTGCTGGCTCTGACTCTCCTGTTTGTCAGGCTGCCATTGAGTTTGGTAAAAGGCAAATGCATTGCTCACAAACTCTTTAAAAGAAACGCCGGCATATTTTTTTACGGAACCCTGCATCGGATAAAATAAAGGTTTAAAACCGGCAGCATCATGCGTTACTTTCGCCCAGAAATCATTGCCATATTTTTCTCTGCCATAAGCCACCAACAGATAACCAAGGCGGTAATGATCGGGAACATAATTTTTGTATGATCCATTACGCAATTTCATATAGCTGTAATGTTTGCCGCCAAAATACAATGAGCGGTAAGCATTAAAGAAGAATGGAATTCTGCCGCGGCCCTGCTCACTTAACAAGGTTTCATTGTACACAGCATCACCTTCAAAAAACCAGTTCGGAATGGCTGCGGAATTAGCCACAGCCTGCCCTTCCTCCCCAAAGATGATGTACGCAACCTTTGCAAGCCCGCGCTTAAAATTACTGTATTGTTCCACATGCCTGAATTCATGTATGGCAAGATTATCCGGCCATGCCTGTGCGCCAAGTTCAAATGCGTTTTGTGGCGGCATAAGATAAAACTCGCTTCTATATGGAGCCAGGTTTACATATCCATTGGAAAGAATACCTTCTTTTTGGAGTACGATGCTTACTTTTCTCAGGTTGGGGCCTATAGTGGCGCTGTAATCTCTTTGAAGTTTGTGTACAAGGCCTGCAATGCGGATGCCTGTTGAATCGAAACCTTTAGGAAAGACGACACGCACAGTGTCTGTGTTAATCTGTTTCCATTTTAGCGTGGATGGATTGCCGCCAAAAGTTTGTGCCTGTAAGTAATTAACGCCTGCCAGCAAAGTAACTAAAAGCCATGCCCCAAAACGCATAATAAAATTTTGTGGTAAGATACGGAGAAAGAGGGAACCACAGAGGCACTACGACACCGCGATACACAGGCATTTGCTTTATTTAAAAAGCAACAATAATAGCTGAATATCTCAGCTAGAATATTAACCAAATTAAAGCTCTGTGTCTCGCAGTGTCCTCGTGTCTCCGTGGTTCTAAACAACTACCTCGTTTGTCAAATGAACCTTTGTCATTTGCAGGTAGGCGTTTTGCAATTGATGTATGTAATGAATATCAGGGTTCTTTCTGATATCTTCCCTGTACCATATTTCGAACGAAGAAAAATTGCTATCGGTTGGTGTTACAATACGGAATGGCCCTTTTTTATATTTAATGAACCCATCAGGAAGCGTTTCCTTTGCAAAGTTCAGTTCAAGCAGGCTTTGATCTGTAATTGGAATGGGGAACAGATGTTCCTCTTCAAACCAGATTTCCTGTACTTCTGTTTCAACGCAAATTTCTTTATCAGTGCTATTGAGGTCGGTTACCTTTCCCGGCCAGGTTTTGCCTTCATATTCACCCACTACATAATCGCCGATTTTGAGTTCATTAAACTTTATCATACTACAATCGTTTTTGGAATTATAATTTACAACTCATTTTTAAAAACCAAAAGGTTAAAACGATAAGTTTTTATCAATTGTCTTCAAACAGCGCAGAAATAGCGTGCATCTCCTCCTTTTACTTACATTTATTACCTAAACAACACTTTATGCAGCTTTCTTTGCTATATATGTTCAACAGGACTATTTTCTCCTTTCAAAAAAATCGTGCCATTCTGTTTCTCATAATGCTGTTTGTTGCCTCCACAGTTTTCTCCCAACAACAAAAAAAACTCGATATTGTTTTTGTTGGCAATAGCATTACTTATGGTGCAGGGCTCGCCAATAAAGCCACAGACGCGCCACCGGTACATGCTTCCAACTATCTGAAAAAACATTTTTCCGACGTACAATTCAGCAACCAGGGTGTGAGTGGTTTTACCACAGTGGATTTTCTTCCTTCAACAAATACTGCATTTAAAAAAGTTGAACATTCAGCAGCAACTTTCGCCAACGACAAAGATGCTACGCTGGTATTTTCTATGATACTGGGAACGAATGACAGCGCTATTGAGGGGCCAAATGGATCGCCTGTTTCGCCGGCATCGTATCAAGGAAATGTAAAGGCTATCATAGATCGTCTGCTCAAAGATTTTCCAACATGTAAGATTGTATTGCATCACCCCATTTGGTATAGCCCGAATACTTATAACGGCTCTAAATATTTGCAGGAAGGCTTAGACCGTTTGCAAAGCTATTTTCCGGTATTGGATAAAATTGTAAAGGAATATGCCGCCACACATCCAAAACAGGTTTTTGCCGGTGATAAAGATGCCTTCAACTATTTTAAGAAAAATCACAAGGCTTTATTTCAATACGAAAACGGAAACGCCGGAACATTTTTTCTACACCCCAACGAAAAAGGTGCAGAAGAACTCGGTAAATTTTGGGGAAAGGCGATTGAGAAAGCAATTGACAATTGAAAATGAAAATGTGCGAATGAGTGAATGTGCGAATATGTAAATGTGCGGATGAAGGAAGTGTAGAAGTGCAGAAATGTGATAAGATGCGAATGTGCGAATTTTGAAGCCGGGATCAATTTACATGTTTCTGGCGCAACTGAAACCTGATACCTGATACCTGAAACAAAAATCTTTACAATGAAAGATCACTTAACCAAACGCTTGCAGGTGCAGCCAGATACACTGGCCACATTGATGTATAGTTTAACAGAGGATGAAATGCGTTCTCATCCGGTAGCTGATAAATGGAGCATTTATGAAAACCTGGTGCACCTTGGCCGATATAATGAAGTTTTTCTGGAAAGAATGCAGAAGATTGCGGCAGGCGGAACGCCATTGTTTGGCCAGTATAAAGCAGAAGACGACCCACTGTTTTACGAATGGCAAAAGAAATCATTTTATGATATACTTACCGATCTGCATAAAACACGTCATGAAGTGACTACTTATCTGGCGTCATTAAATGGCAGCGCCTTGCTTGCTACCGGTAAACATTTTTTATACGGCACCATGACTGTTGAAGGGTGGGCCGAAGTTTTCCTGCTTCATGAGGCGCACCACTATTTTACCATTTTTAAATTAGGGATACAACTAAGGCCCGATAGGATTTTGGGCCTCTGTTGATTGTATTTAAGTTTGCCTTTATGGAAAGCCATTTATCTTCTATTCAGTGTGCTGGTTTGATTGTATTAAAAAACAGGAAACTTCTGCTCGCGTTCAGCAAAAACAAAAAAGCGTTTTATCTGCCTGGAGGGAAAGTTGATGCAGATGAGACTTCGTTAAAGGCTTTGCAGCGCGAGATAAAAGAAGAGTTGAATATAGAGTTGGAAGAAACTGATCTTCAATATTATTACCATATTCAGGCGCCTGCATTTGGAGAAAATAATCTGTTGATGAAACAGGATTGTTTTATCTGCGATCTGAAACACCAGCCCGTTCCAGGTAATGAAATTGGCGGAATTGAATACTTTGATGAACAGACTTACAGGTTGCAGGAACATGTGGTGCCGGGCGTAATAACTGCGTTTGAAAGATTGAGGCTGGATGATTTGGTAGATTAGGATTTGGATTTTGTCTGGATCGGGATTTAAAGATTAGAGGATTGACAGGATTTTCTTTTAGCGGGCATTATTTGATTAGATTTTTTTAAAAATAGATTTTTGACTGCATACAGTGCACGAAGATTATTTAGCTGCACACTGTTGCACCTACTTACTTTATACCGCATAATTCGTACTTAAAATAACATCTAACATCGTACATAGAAATGACTAAAATTGGATTGCTTTCCGACACGCATAACTACATGGATGAGGCCATATTAAAGCATTTGGAAAATTGTGATGAAATATGGCATGGCGGAGATTTCGGTACCATAACTGTTGCGGAACAGTTGAGAAAAAAACTAAAACCTTTGCGTGGTGTCTATGGCAATATTGACGGAATGGATATCCGCTCTGAATTCCCGGAGGAGTTGATATTTATGTGTGAAGATGTAAAGGTTTTTATCAAACACATTGGCGGCTATCCAAATAAATACGCACCTGGCGTGAAGGAGGTGATCTTACGGGAACATCCGCAGCTATTTATTTCCGGCCATTCGCATATTCTAAAAGTGATGTATGACGAAAAGCTACAGTGCCTTCACATGAACCCAGGCGCTGCAGGAAAGCAAGGCTGGCACAAGGTTAGAACGCTCTTGAGGTTTGTGATTGACGGGAAGGAGATAAAGAATTTGGAAGTGGTGGAAATGAGATAGCTATTAGCTGTCAGCAATCAGCTATTAGCTACTTTCATTTGACGAGCTCGACTATATGAATTTTCCGATGTCATTTATTGATCAAATCTGCTGAATAAAAGGCATAATAGTCAAAAATGGTTGGTAAAAACGTCTAAATGCATTGCTAGTATTGATTTTGCAGAAAGTTTAATGAAATTAGTTTCATTAAACT
>JBEHXT010000007.1:0-300810 GCA_048498555.1 Bacteroidota bacterium | reverse complement strand
TGGTCTCCACCAGAGCTCATTTCCTCTTAAGGCTGTCACTCGCATTATAACATTTATTCATTGAATCACCACCAACCATTTTTGACCACATTACCTAAATTCTGGATTAAAATTTACTTTTTAAGCACTTGATTGCAAATGTATCCAAAACAATATAGGAGGACTGAGTCCTCCTATATTGTTTTGATAAACGTACAACGTATAACTTACAACTTATAACTTTAACAGCTTTATACCCTCGCCAGCTTACTCCTGCTTCTGCCATACAAGAAGTAAATGCTAAGCCCTATTGCCATCCAGCCCAAAAACACCATCCAGCTTTTGGCAGGGATTTCTATCATCAGGTAAGCGCAGCAGGTTACACCCAACAATGGAATTAACGAGAAATTTCTTGCAAAACTGAGTATGCCCATAAAAACAATGAGCACAAGAAACAGGTAAATGGGCAGGTTGTGAACTATTGCCAATAAGCCACCCAGGAATATTTTGTTGTGCAGCGTTGGAATACTTCTTAATGTATCACCAAACTGTGCATCGCTAAACTCGTTTAACTGCTCTTTCGTAATTGATATTGTTTTGGTTTCCCCGGTTGTAATGCTTTGAACGTTCGTAAGGTCATTTACAGTCAGCTCCTTTTGAAGAACCGCGCGGTCTTTCAGGTACAGGCCATGAAAGGCATCATCAAAACGATAAGGTTTGAAAATCGCAATCAACGTGATAATCAACACCACCAAAATCGGGTAAATCATCTTTCCATTGATATAGGGAATACTAAATTTTCCTGTTTGTTTTGCAAGCCTTGGCAGATACAATACACCACCACAAACCAACACAAATGCGAATAAGGTGCCGATACTTGTAAGGTCGGTCATCAGTTTATCGTCTACAAAAAGTACGGGTAAACCAACCAGAACGCCCGTCATCATCGTAGCAAAGCCAGGTGTTTTATAACGTGGTGAAATTGTGCTGAAACGCTTTGGAAGCAATCCGTCGCGGCTCATGCTCATCCATATTCTCGGCTGCCCAATCTGAAACACTAGCAGCACGCTTGTAGCCGCTATAACAGCAGACACAGATATAACAAATCCAATTTTGTGCATGTTGATTTTATCAAACACATAAGCCAAAGGATCCGCTACGCCTTCAAATTCTTTATAGTTTACCATCCCGGTAATAACCAGTGTAGTTACCACATAAATAATCGTACAAATAACAAGGGAATAAATCATGCCTCGTGGCAAATCGCGCTGCGGGTTACTACATTCTTCCGCGGTTGTGGAGATGGCGTCAAATCCAATATAGGCAAAGAACACAGAGGACACACCCTTCAATACACCGGTCATTCCTTTTGGTAGAAACGGTGTCCAGTTATCTGTTGTCCCGCTGGAAAAAATAAACCAAAAGCCCACGATGGCAATAAAGATCAGCACCACGATTTTTAAACCCACCATAAAGTTGGCGCTTCGCCTGCTTTCATTAATGCCTATATAAGCCAACATGGTAATCAATCCAACAATTATAAAGGCAGGAAGATTCACCACAAGTTTAAATCCAAGTATAGAAGGTGCATTTGCGTAAACGAGGTCAGCCGTGCTTTGATTGGCTGCGATAGCCGCATCATAATTCATTTTAGCAGTCTGGTAACCAATCGTGAGCCATTCGGGAAGATTGATATGAATGGCCTTTAGTATATTATTGAAGTAGGCGCTCCAGGATATTGCAACCACTACATTACCGATGGCGTACTCCAAAATCAGCGCCCAGCCAATGATCCAGGCCACCAATTCCCCAAAAGTAACGTAGGAGTATGTGTATGCGCTGCCTGACACAGGAACGCGTGATGCAAACTCTGCGTAACACAATGCTGTAAAGCCGCAAGTGATAGCGGTAATAATAAACAGGAAAATTACACCGGGGCCACCGTTAAACGCCGCAGTACCAATCGTAGAAAAAATACCCGCGCCGATAACCGCCGCAACTCCCATAAAGGTTAGATCACGAACACCTAACACCTTATTCATGCTATGCGCGTGGCCATCCAGTTCGCCGGCTTGTGCCTCTGCAACAATTTTATCAAGAGATTTCTTACGAAATAAAGACATGTTATATTGATTGATACCGGTGTTTTCATAGTTCCGGCATTGTATGGTGACTTGTAATATTCTAGTGCTCCCTCTGAATCAGGAAATCAGCCAGCTCCCTTAATGGTTTTTTACGGGCAGAAACCACTGCAATATCTTCCAGGTGTTTCATCGCTTTGTCAAGATATTGCTGTTTGAGTGATTTGGCCCATCCGTCAACATCACAATCCCTGAAGATCTGTAAAACACGTTCAACTTTATCGGCCGGGTTTTCGGCCATAAGGCTTAGCAATTCGTTTTTCTGTTGAGGGTTTGCCACTTCCAGTGCATGCAACATCAAAAAGGTCTTTTTGTTTTGCCTGATGTCGCCACCTACATCCTTACCAAATTTTTCAGGATCGCCAAATGCATCGAGGTAATCGTCCTGCACCTGGAACGCAATGCCCAGGTTTCGGCCAAATTGATATATCTGGTCCTGATTACCTTCACTAGCTCCCCCTAATATCGCTCCCATGCGAAGACTCGCTGCAAGCAGAACAGAAGTTTTCAATTCGATCATCCGGATATAATCCGGCAATGAAACTGAATTCCGTCGTTCAAAGTCTACATCCAGTTGCTGCCCTTCACAAACCTCTCTCGCCGTTCTATTAAACAGCCCAAGAATTTTGCTCAGGTAAGATACATTAATTTTATTAAGATACGAATAGGCTACCACCATCATTACATCACCGCTCAATATGGCTGTATTTTCATCATATTTTGTGTGTACTGTAGGGAGGCCACGGCGCAGGCTGGCCTTGTCCATTATATCATCATGAACCAGCGTGAAATTGTGGAAAAGTTCAATGGCTGTAGCCACATGATAAGCATCCGGAACAATTTCGCCAAACAATTCATTACCCATTAAACACATTACCGGCCTGATACGCTTACCACCTATCGTCAAAAAATAATCTGCGGGCTCGTATAACCCTGCAGGTTCTTTGGGAAAATGGTTCACATTAAATACCTCCGCAAAACCGGCAACCAGCTCTTTAAAAGATTTCATGGGGGTGAAGATACAGGATGAATTGAAATTATCGCGAAGGGGGAATAACAAATGTTAATAAATTGGGGTATATGTATTTGAGGACACGATAATATCACTGGTATGATATGACCAGCAGTTCAACGTTAGATTCACCGGGTTTGAATAATAAAACAGCTTGCATAATTAACATACCTTAACAGAGATTATCATTCGCACAAAAGTATATTTGATTCTACCGGACCAGCAATCAACCGACCAATATGCCATGCTCAATATCAGCGACCTAAAAATAACCCAGGAAATAGTTCCACTATTTGATTTTACTGAAAACAGCTTTTCGAAAGAACAACTCTTTCAAATATTTGGCGAGCCGCTTAGATCCAAAGAAGATATACTGGCCAGGCAGCATATACTTAAAGGATTTATTGCCAATCATGCTGTTTTAAAGGACTATTCTTATTCACGGGTTGACTTTTTTGAGGTTTACAATTTTCTTTCAGATCGCCACACGAAACAAAGTTCAAAGCTTGCTCTCACAATCGATCTCCAATTTTCAAAAGAGCAGCGTTATTGGATGAGAGCCAGGTTTATTCAATGCGTCTTGCTGTTTTACAGGCTATACCACTTCTATTTTAAAAGGATTGAACTTAAATCTTTTCCAGAAACATACAGGCAAGAATTACAGAAAGCATGTAGTTTTTTGGAGGATCTTGATCTTGTTCGTTATGAGGAATTGATCCGTGAGAACAAAATCAGTGTTGGCCATATTGCGGACTTTATGATCCTACTTACGCAAAAGGCAACCAAAGATGAACATACAACATTTTGGAACAGGCTCTTTTTGTTTGAATCCTACCTTTCGATAAGTAAAGCAATTGTCAAATATCGTTTTACATTCCCGGCATTTACCGAAGATGATTTTACGTTAAAGAACCTGTATCATCCGTTATTAAAACATCCGGTCAAAAACGACATTTCATTGTTGAATAATGTAATCGTATTTACGGGTCCCAACATGTCAGGCAAATCTACCTTCCTAAAAGCCCTCAGTTTAGCTGTTTATCTTGGGCACCTGGGATTGGCTGTTCCTGCTGAAGCCGCATCAATGCCTTATTTTGACAGCATTTCAATCGCAATAAATCTTAATGATAATATCCTGCAAGGGCACAGCCATTTTATGACAGAATTGAACAATCTCAAGCAGGTTGTAATAGATGCCGGCAACGACAAGAAATGCTTCGCCATTTTTGATGAATTGTTCCGGGGCACTAATGTTCAGGATGCGTTAGACATAAGCTCATCTACCATAAAAGGATTGCTTCAGTTTAAGAAGTCCTATTTTTTGGTTTCCACACATTTAAGCCAATTAAAAGAAATGACAGCTGGTTATGATCAGCAAATAGAATCGTTTTATTTCGATTGCAACCTGAAGGATAACGTACCTTTTTTCAATTACCAACTTAAAAGAGGCTGGTCCGAATTGAAGATTGGTAAAATATTGTTTGAGAAAGAAGGGCTTGCTGATTTACTCAGTTCTGACAACCGATGTTGAAAGACGCAGCTGTGCTTGTGCATCCGCCGGCTTGCACACCCCTTAGCCCTCGCTTTACCAGCGAACGAGGCGCATCACATATTTTTTCGCAACCGACTATTTAGTTTCTTTCTTTTTTGTTGAGTATTTTTTAGTTGCTGTCGCTGCTTGTTTTGTACCGGCCTTTTTTTCACCATCCTTTTTACGTGTAGCTTTTTTAGCGGGCGCTTTTTTCACCGGCGCTTTTTTACCTGGTTCACTTTCTTCTTCTGGTTTCAACACCCATTCGTAATCGAGCTGGCGTTTGTCCAGATTTGCAGCAACTACCTTAATCGTAACCTTATCGCCCATTCTGAATTTTCTTCCGCTGCGCAAACCAACAAGGCTATAATCACCTTCCACAGAGCGGAAATCATCATAGTCGGATAAGCTGGCTATACTTACCAATCCTTCACATTTATAATCAATCGTCTCAACCCAGAATCCGAAACTTGCCACACCGCTGATAACACCTTCAAAAGTTTCACCAAGGTAGTTCTTCATAAACTCAACCTGCTTGTACTTATTGCTGGCACGTTCAGCTTCCATAGCTGCACGTTCACGCTCACTGCTGTGTTTGCATTTTTCATCCATCTTCTTATCAACCATCGGTTTCTCGTGAAGAATGGACTCCAATACGCGATGCACCATAACATCCGGGTAACGACGAATGGGTGATGTAAAATGGCAATAAAACTCAAATGCCAACCCGTAGTGGCCAATGTTTTCAGTTGAATAAACTGCCTTAGCCATTGTGCGTATACCCAATTGTTCAAGCACATGCTGCTCTGGCCTTCCTTCCACATCTTGCAACATCTGGTTAAAGCTTTGCGCGATCCTCTCAGGGAAACTGATATCAAACTTGTGGCCGTATTTTTTAGCGAAAGTTATAAACGGCATCAGCTTCTGCTCGTCGGGCTGATCGTGAATACGATATGGGAAAGGGATATTCTTTTTGTTTACTTTGATCTTTGAAACATTTTCAGCAACAGTCCTGTTGGCGAGAAGCATAAACTCCTCAATCAGCTGATTAGCCTCTTTACTTTCTTTCACAACTATGCCAATCGGTTTAGCTTCTTCATCAAGTTGAAACCTTACTTCCTGCGAAGAAAAGTTGATAGCTCCTTTGCTGAAACGTTGCTTACGCAGCTTTTGTGCAATATTATTCAATAACAACAGTTCATCGCTGTACGGGCCTCCGCCACCACCTTTTTCTATCACTGCCTGTACTTCTTCATAAGTGAAGCGATGATCGGAATGAATGATGGTTTTACCGAGCCAATATTGCTTCACCTTTCCTTTATTATCCATCTGGAAAATTGCAGAAAAGGTCAGTTTGTCTTCATGAGGCCTTAAGGAACACAATACGTTAGAGATATGTTCCGGCAACATCGGGTTTACCCTATCTGGCAGGTACACAGAGGTTGCCCTTTTATATGCTTCTTCGTCTAATACCGTATTAGGTTCTACGTAATGGCTTACGTCTGCAATATGGACACCTATTTCATACAGGCCATTTTTTAGCAATCGTATTGAAAGTGCATCATCAAAATCCTTGGCATCAACAGGGTCTATAGTGAAGGTTAGTATATCACGAAAATCTTTCCGCTTATTTATTTCGCTCTGGCTGATAATATCGGGCAGGCGTGCGGCTTCTTCCATCACGTTATCAGGAAACGACAAGGGGAACCCTGCTTCGGCCAATATTTCTTTCATTGCCACGTCATTCTCATCACCTTCCTGCAGAATGGAGATCACTTCGCCAACCGGCTTTTTATCATCCTTATCCCATTTTACTAATCTTACTGCAACACGTTGCTTGTGAATGGCGCCATGCAAATTCTCCAACGGGATAAACAAATCCGGCATTGGCTTTTCTGTATCCGGGACAAAAAAGGCAAAATTCGTTGACATCTGAATTGTACCAATAAACTCTGTTTGTTTGCGCTGAACAACTTCAGTTATTTTACCTTCTTTGCGGCCGCTTCCAATATTTTCTTTAACCACACGCACACGCACAGTATCGCCATTTAAGGCTGTATTGAAATCTCCCGGCCTAACCAAGATATCTCCACTTCCATCAGGAATAACTACATAACCAATTCCCGAACGGGTGATTTCCAACACACCTTTCAATCCACCCGGCTGCCCCGGCTTCGCCTTTACTTTATTTTTCTTCTTAGAATCTTTTCTTCCCATGACTTTCGTTTTACAGCCGGGCGGTTATTCGCCGGCATCGTGCTTGTCTTTAAAATTCGCGATAAAACCTTCTATCGCTGTATCAAAAAGCGGGCCTTCCCCAAACAAAAATTTATGGCTGATAGGTAATACATAAACGGCCATATTTTCCAGTTGCTGCTTAAATTTAAATAATCTTACAGCATCCTTCTCAGTTGTAAGCACATATTTTTGCTGAGCCTGCATGCCATCATATTTCTTCTGTATATCTTTCAGATCATCTATTGTAAAAATATGGTGATCACTATAAACCATTTCATAATAAGCTTCGGTACTATCCTGCAGATAATCCTTTAGCGGTTTTGGATTGGCAATCCCGCTTACCAGAAGGATTTCATCTATTTCCGTAATATACCTTTTTTTATGGTTGCTGATATGATAAGGCACGCCATATTCAATCGCTGTAAAGAAGATTGTTTGATCAGCGAGTGGTTTTATCTCAGCTATAATTTTTTGTTTTTCTTCATCACTCAATGTGGCGGGGCACTTTGTAACAATGATTGTATCTGCTCTTTTATAAGAAGAGCGCTGATCTCGCAAGTCGCCCGTGGGAAGAAAGAAGTCTCTTGTAAATAAATTATTGTAGTCGGTCAATAAAATATTCAAACCGGCTTCAACTGAACGATGCTGAAACGCATCATCCAGAACAATCGCCTGCACTTCCGGGCGGTCATGTAATAACTGTGGAATGGCTACAAGCCGCTCCTCTCCCACAGCCACTGGAATTGCAGGAAACTTGATATGAAACTGCATAGGCTCATCACCAATCTCCAATGCAGTTGTTTGTTCACCAGCCAACACATAACCTTTTGTCTTTCTTTTATAGCCTCTGCTCAAGGTTGCCACCGAAAACCTATTTTGCAACAGCTCGATAATATATTCAACCATGGGCGATTTACCTGTTCCGCCCACTGATAAATTACCAATGCAAATCAACGGCAGGTTAAATGTGGCGGATTTAATTATCTTTTTATCAAAAAGGTAATTTCTTAAAATAACAATGCCACCATAAATCAACGCAAATGGCAACAACAATACCCGGAAGGATTTTAGAAAGATGGCATTAAAATTCATAAATACGGTCTTGTGTAATACAGTAATCTAAAGGTATGTCAAACTCATTACGGTCTGCAATTGTTGCAACCGGTTCAAAATAACTAAACCCGACTTTTAAAATATCGGGCCTGCAACGTGACAGAAACCTGTCATAAAAACCCTTTCCAAAACCCACCCTGTAACCATTTTCATCGCAAATAAGCATGGGCACAAATACAAGGTCTATTTCTTCAGGAGCAATATATACTTCGCCGCATGGCTCGGTAATACCAATATGGTTTGTAGTGTAAAGCGTGTCTTCATTAATTTCAACTGCCTGCATGGAGCAATCTTCGAAGTTAGTACGTGTATAACCGATGCGCAAGCCGGGGATACTATGCCTGAGATATGAAGTGTATAATACGGTATTTGGCTCGGCATGATGAGCCATTGGCCAGTACGACAACAACACCTCCACATTTTCAAACGCCATTTGCTGAAACCGTATCAATAAAAGATCATCCAGCTTGAGTTTTTCTTTTGAAGAAATCTCCAGCCGTTTTTGTTTATATATGGACCTTAACTCCTTTTTAGTCATAGTAGCGCTTGTAATGATGATTGAACCGCTGCCGCCTGTTCCGCGATAAACGATTTATCTACGGAAGCGGCCAACTGAACCGATCCTATTTTAGGATAACCAGTCCATTTCACAATATCTTCCTCATAATTCTGAAACTGGTCGTTGAATATCCAGCCCATTACATCAATATCATGCTGTTTGCAAACGGCCGCTGTTAACAATGAATGGTTAATGCTTCCAAGGTAGTTTCTGCTAACTAGAATTACCCTGGCCTGTAATTTCTTTATCAGGTGAAGTATAAATTCGTCATCGTTTAGCGGAACCATTAGCCCGCCTGCACCTTCTATCACCATTAAACTACTATCTTTTTGCAATTGCTGAAAGCGCGCAAGAATCAATTCGGTATCTATTACAACATTTTCTTCATGGGCAGCAATATGTGGCGATGCTGGCAATTGAAGTTTATATACTTCATCAAAAATGCGCGAACTGGTATTGGCAAGCAGTGTTTGAATGGTGTTTGCATCTGTTCCTTCCTCAAGCCCCGTCTGCACAGGTTTCCAATAATCCGCTTTCAAAGCCTCGGTAACAATGGCCGCAGTTACCGTTTTTCCTACACCTGTACCTATGCCTGTTATAAAAATGGGCTGCATAATGGTTGTTGGATTTGTAAGATATCAGAAAAAAAACCTTTACTCATTCACATTGTTATGATGCTACAAAAAAAGAGAACAAAGTTGTTCCGTAATTGCGCACAAAACTGAATCCTTCAAACTGCTCGTAGGCGTTGCGGGGCGTATGCTCCAGCACAAAAAAGCCGCCGGGAGCAATCAGCTTTTTTTCCACAATTATTTTAGGAAGCTCGTCAATCGGACCGAGCGCGTAAGGAGGGCCTGCAAAAATAAAATCAAATTGTTCGCCGCATGAAGACAGAAAGTTAAACACATCCATCTTAAGCAGCTTGCAGTTTTCAATACCTATCGCGTCAATGTTCTTTTTAATAAAAGCATACATCTGCGGATCTTTTTCGATAATCGTGAGATCTGAGGCACCGCGTGATGCAAGTTCGTAACTAATACTGCCAGTTCCACCGAACAGGTCCAGGGTTTTTACATCATCAAAACTTATCCTGTTCTGCAGAATATTAAATAACCCTTCTTTAGCTATATCTGTAGTTGGCCTTGTATAAGGCATTTTGGCCGGGGGGCTAATTTTCCTTCCACCCCATTTCCCGGATATTATCCTCATACAACCATTTTATAAAAAGGTGAAAAATAATGCAAGGGGTAATCTTCAAAAACGGCCTTGTCAAGCTTATCGGCAGACAGGTCATCAGTTTCCAGATTGGCGATGTATTTATACAACTCTTCATACATCGCAGATTTTTTATCAATAAGGCCACTAACCTGCACTACAGCTTCTGTATTTTCAATATTCAGCTGTTTCATGCAATTCAGCAAAAAGTATAATACATCTTCGGATGTTTGATAGCAGAAATTCTGCACCAGCGAAATAACCTGTTGCTTGTATACGACAACTGAACAATTATTCCGGTAAAAGGCAACCTGCATCAATGCTTCCTGCGGATATTCATTTGACGCGGTATTGTACAAAAGCGTCTTCTTATGTGTGAAAGAAACTGAAGGAAAATAATTTTTCGCAGCACTTAGAATGCTTTCAGGTACACAGTATGCCACTATATAATCCGGCACAATGTCTTTCATTATTTTGCCATCAGCTGTTGTGCCGGTTTCTAACATGAAATAGTCACTCAATGAGTCTTCCCGGTAAAAACTCCCCGGAACGGCTACGACCTCTTTATTGTTCAGAATGATTTTTGCATCCTGGTAAGATTGGGACAAAAGTTTGGAATACAGTTTTGTCTGACGGAAAATTTCATCGTAATCTGCCTGGTCCTTTCCAAATTCAAATAATTCGAAAGAATGAAGCCAATCATTATTTTCTGTGATACTCCAACATGCTATAATGCTGTCTCCAATTTCAACATACAGCCTGGTGGCAACATCATCTTCACCATATATCCCAAAATTCTTTTGAACCATAGTTTAATAGTTAGTGCAATGATACGAACATTTTAGTTGAACCCTTAGTTAGCCATTTGTGCGGTTTACCCACGTGGCGATAGCCCCCGTTAACGCAGTTTGATGGAACACATTGCCCAAAAAGCCATTATTTTCAAAAAAAAACAAGTAATAACTTATTTTTTGCAATAATAGGCATGCATTGTGCATTATTAGGAGACTAACTCGGGCTTTATGTACCTTTTACTAAGAAACAATAAAGAAACGGGCCCCTACACCGCAGAGCAGTTAAAGAAAATGGGCCTGAAACCTTACGACCTTATTTGGGACGAAGGAAGAAGCGCCGCATGGCTTTACCCCAGCGAAATACCCGCTTTGAAAGAATTTGCGCCTGTAACCGAAGAACAGCCGTTTGACAGGTTTTATAAAAAACCGGCTGCTGCAGCAACGCCAAAGCCGGCTACACCGAAGCCTAAATTCCGGATTTCTGCAGCATGGAGAAGGATGGATAAGGATGAAACACCTGTTACCCCCGTTGCTAAAGAAGAAACTCCTTCTTGGAAAGAGGCCTATTCAGAATGGCAACAACATGCACCTGCGCCTGTGCCTGAACCGCAACCGGCAAGGCTGATTGAAAAAACACCGAACCGCAAGCAGGAGCCAATAGAACTTACAACTAAGTTTGAACAGCCGCTAGAAGAAATCAAAGAAAAATACGCAGAGCACTTATTAACCGGCCACAAAAGAAAAACGGGCCCCTCACTTTCTGTTAGCGGAAAACAATTGATGGAGGCATTGCTGGTAGTAGGCGTAATTGCATTAGGGCTTTGGATGGTTTTTAAACCGGAAAAGCCAGAGAACGTTCAGGCAGCAACTACCACCGTTGCGCCAAAACAAGCTGCGGCTGAACAAAAAACAATCGTAGCAGACCAGGCAGACATTGATCAGGAACAACCTGCAGCAGAGCAGGATGAAACGCCACAACAAGTACCTGAACAAGCACCTGCCGAAGTGCATAAACAACAAGCAAAAACGCCTATTTATATTAATGCGGCAGAAAATAAACTGCACACAACTGCCAAAAATCAGCCTAATGCTAAGTTGTTGACTAAAACGCCGCAGCAACAAACCGGCCGAAATACAAAGCCCGCCGCAGGTGAAACAAACAGCATTATGCAGCAGGCCGTAAGCAAGAATACGGGCGCAGTAAAGGCAAGTGACCAGATTTATCAAACAGCAAGCAATACGGTTATCAACCCTTCAACAGTTAACAACGCAAAGCAACAGCCAGTTGTTGATGCACCCGTACTACCCAAAAGCAATACGAAAACCGTTGATGAGCTGATTAAAGTAAACCAGTCAGTGAGATACCCTGGCGTGGTGGAAGATGTTCATCTGAGCCTTCGCAATATGACAAGTTCTGTTTTGGACCTTGTTGTGGTTGATTTACAGTATTACGACAAAAAGGGATTTTACAAAAAAGGCGAAACCCTGTACATAAAAAATGTACCCGCCAACAGGGATATTACGGTGAAGGCACCGGATGACCTGAATGCCTCTAATGTAACTTATAAAGTGTCTCTTGTAAGCTCAGAACAAAAAGGCTTGTATGTTGTAGCAGATTAATACAAGTTCGAAAAAGTAAAAACTTTTTTTAGCAAAACAGTGTAGGTTGATAAATCCAGCCTACACTGTTTTGTTTTTTCAAGAAAATATTTGTAAGATAGCATTACAGGCTTTTGCTTGTTCCTGCCCGATTTGTCAGGCGGGTAGTTTTTTACTTTTGACTCAACTCCGTTACATGAAGCAAATACTATTGTTTGGCGCAGGTAAATCTTCTTCTATACTTATTGAGTATCTGAAAAAAATTACGTCCAAAAATCAATGGAAAGCTATCGTTGCCGATAATAATCTCCAGGCGGCGCAAGAGAAAACAGGCAACCACCCACACCTTTTCCCTGTTGAAATAAATATACACGACGAAGACGCTCGCAAAACCTTAATACGACAAGCTGATGTAGTAATATCTTTAATGCCACCGGCATTGCATTATCTTGTAGCAAAAGATTGCCTTGCAGAAAAAAAACACCTGATCACTGCTTCTTACATCGATGATAATATTCGTCAGCTTGAAAAAGATATAGTAAAGAACGGCCTGTTGTTTTTGTGCGAAATGGGTTTAGATCCAGGCATAGACCATATGAGTGCTATGCAGCTTATACATCGGATTAAAAACAATGGCCATACAATTACTTCATTCAAATCTCATTGCGGGGGATTAGTAGCTCCCGAAAGTGATGACAATCCATGGCATTATAAGATTAGCTGGAACCCGAAAAATGTAATTCTTGCGGGCAAAGCTGGTGCAGAATACCGCGTAGAAGGCAAGCCCGTTCACCAGGGATATGAAACACTGTTTGACTGTAACAGGACAGTTCATGTACCCGGCTTACAGAATTTTGCTTATTATCCAAACAGGGACTCACTAAGCTATATTCCACTCTATGGCCTTGACGAAGCAAATACATTTGTAAGGACCACGCTTCGCCATCCTGATTTTTGCCTTGGCTGGAAAAATATCGTCGACCTGCAATTGACCAGTGAAGAAAAAGTATACGATACCAACGGAATGACTGTTGCAGCCTTCTTTAAGAAACATTTTGAAAAACATGGGTTTGGTGAATGGCTGAAAAACATGCTTGCAGCAAGAATTGATTTTGCTAAAGACCTGATGGAAAAATTGGTATTGCTTATGCAAAGGGATGAGCAACTGCAAAGCTCACCTGACGCAACGGAAGACCTGATGCATGTTGACCAGCATGGCCAGCTTAACACTGTGACAACAGATAGCGTGAAGACTATGGCGGCAGAAAAAATAGCGAGGCAAATGCATGAAGCCAATATTAGTATGAACCAACTTTTCTTTCTTGGGCTGGAAGACCAATCCCTTATAAACAAAGGCATATGCAGTGCAGCGGATATACTGCAAACCATCCTGGAAAACAAACTTGTATTACGTGACAACGACCGCGATATGGTGGTTATGATGCATGAAATTGAATACCAAAACACGCATAAAAAATCACTTATAAAAAGTGTGTTGGCGGTTAAAGGTGATAACAACCGCCTAACTGCGATGGCGAAAACAGTGGGCTTGCCTTTGGGCATTGCCGCAAGCCTGATTCTTGAAAATAAAATGGATATAAATGGATTACACATACCCATTATTGAAAGTATTTACGAACCGGTACTGCAAGAATTGAGCTTAAATGGCATTGCGTTTGAAGAATATGAAAGCTGATAAATCTCTTTATTGCAAGCTCCTTTTATCAATAACAAATTCAGGCTATGGGCAATTTTAAAATATCTCACGAAGAAGCCATCAACAGGCTTGCAGAAACACAACAGGCAGCGTTTGTTACATTAATGCAGCATGGCAGCATGAGCGTTGAATACTACAAACCGGATAAGGCGGACCACCAGCAACCCCACAAACAGGATGAGTTATATGTGATAGCCAGTGGCTCAGGTTTTTTCTTTAGAAATGGCGAAACGGTTACATGTAAGGCGGGCGACGTTTTGTTTGCTCCCGCACGCATGGAGCATCGTTTCCTCGACTTCACAGACGATTTTGCTACCTGGGTTATTTTTTACGGGAAGGAAGGTGGTGAAATGCAGTAGATTTATTTTCAGTCTGTTACATTAGCCTCGCTTTTAAAAAATCTGGCAGCCAAAAACTTTGTTCAAACATATGGATAAATTAAGGCGGCTAGTTCAATTGGATTTGCTATTTTTAGCCTTCTAACGATTTATAAAGTTAAAAATAAGAGCCAATGGAGTTTTTACATACCTTGTTAAATGAGGTTATCGGTTTCCTTGGGGTGAGGCGCATTTTTGAGATCCTGCAATCAGGAAATTACAGCTCGTTATTAACCTACGATGGACTAAGAGCCGCGATTGGCCCGCTTATTCCTTTCCTGCTGATTTTAGAGATTGTACGGGCAGCAATATTCAAAAGATTTAAAGCTTCAGAATACAAGGTTATATTTTTACTGTACATCTTCAACCGTTTTGCTTCAAGGTTTATCTCTATTGCTGCGGTTGCATTTTGCATTGGGCTTTTTGAAAAATATGCCATTGTAAAAACCAGTTTTACATGGTACTGGTTTATCTACGGATATGTGGTTTGGGAATTTTCGCACTTTATCTATCATTATTTTGGACACAAGGTGAGGGCATTCTGGTGCCTGCATTCAACGCATCATGCGCTGGAACACATGAACCTTTCAGTTACTTATGCGCACTTCATACTGGAAGCTCCATATGCAGATGTGATACGCACATCTATCTGTATTTTAATGGGCGTAAATCCACCGCTGTTGTTTCTTATTATGTTTATTGATGGAACGTGGGGTGCATTTATACATATAGGCGAGAATATTTTGAAAGATGGGCGCCTTGGCTTCCTGAATAAAATTATTCTTACACCGTCTCACCATCGCGTACACCACGCAAGGAACCCGTTGTACATGGATACGAATTTCTGTAACCTGTTGAATATCTGGGATAAAGTGTTCAAAACATACCAGGATGAGGAAAAAGAAGTAAAACCAGAATACGGGATTACAAGGGAGATGAATTCTCACAATTTCCTGGATGTTTACTTTGGTGAAATTGTTTGTCTCGTAAAAGATGTGTACAAAGCACCTGGAATTAAAAATAAATTGTTGTATATTATCATGCCTCCGGGATGGAGCCATACTGGAGACCACAAAACAGCTACAATTACAAAACAGCATTACAGAGAAGAAGCAGAGCAACAGAAAAAGCAGCCAATGGCAGACTCAACCGTACAGCCTGTGCCTGAGTTAAGTGCTTAATATAATCGGCGATCAATCCGTATGCCCGGAAACAAAAAGTCCTTCAGCTGCTAAAGCCGCAGGATCTTAAAATGCGATTGAAAAACCGATAATAATTTCCAAACTAATTGCTTCAAACAAAAGCCCGTTACATCCTCAAGTAACGGGCTTATTTATTGTACAGTTTGGGTGAGCAGAACAGAATGAAAAACTGACAATTGATAATAGACAATGAGATGCATACAACGTTATTATGAAAATACCCGGCAAATTTTGCCGGGTATTTATGTTTGATACCAATAAATTAAATTAATGAAATACGAGCTTTTTTTAGCTGAGCGCTTATAGCTAATTTATATCTGTTCCCAATCCGCCTCTGCCTCTGTAAAGCTTCACTGGTTTGTCTAAAGTAACTTTCAATACCGTCTCATATTCATCCTGCACATTATCAGGCACATTAATGTAAACTATGCCTGGCACCGGGCTCCAGGAAATTTTCCCAACAACTTTATGTTGCAATTTTGTTCCGTTACCCACTACTTCAACTTGCTTAATGTCGTTTGCAAGCCCTTTGATAGCAATGTTGCCGCTTGTTTTTCCAGGCAGAAACAAATAGAGCACAGTTGAATCTTTAGACAAAGTGGTAGGTCCGTAAAAATGCCCCAATGGAATTCCGCCTAATGTACCAAAAACCGCCTCTTTATGTTTCGCGTTCCATTTACCGAGCTCTTGCAACACGTGTACTTCTTCCTGTGGAATTGTGCCATCTTCTTTTGGCCCAATATCCAACAACAGGTTACCGCCGTTAGCTACTACATCTGTAAAAATGGTAATCACTTCGTAAGGCGTTTTCCAATTTGTATCCTGTGGCTGATATCCCCAATTGTTGTTGATTGTCATACACAGTTCCCACCAGTTGTAATGAGGGCGCGTTATGGGAAAATTTTGTTCCGGCGTTTCATAATCACCATAACCCTGCAAACGTCCATTAATTATCGTATTTGGATTTTTTGCAAACAACAATTTACGAACGTTTTCACTCTGCCATTCTTCGGCACTATGTTCCCAGTCGCCATCAAACCAATACAAATCAGGATTGTACTGAGTACTTATTTCAGTAAGCTGATTGAACATAAATTTTCTGAACTTATTCCAGCGCTCTGGCTGGTCAGCTACCTTATAGCGGCTGCTATCTTTCAAAAATCCGGGGTAATCCGGGTAGCTCCAGTCGATCAGGGAAAAATATGCGCCGCATTTAATTCCATCTTTTCTCAATGCATCAAAAAAAGGCTTAACGAGGTCTCTTTTTGCGGGCGTATTTTTTACAACACTGTAATGTTTTTCTTTAGTGTCCCACAAAGCCACTCCATCATGGTGTTTAGTCGTTAATACAGCATAGTTTGCGCCGCTTTGCTTTATAAGGTCGGCCCATGCCTGTGGATTATAATTTTTAGCAGTAAAGCCGTTTAGCTGCTTCATATAATCGGGCCAGGAAATTTTCTTATTGTGAAAGCTCCAGCTTTCATCAATTCCATTCACATCATAAATACCATAATGTATAAATATGCCGAGTTTGGCATCAGCAAACCACTGCATTTTCCCCCTAATGCTATCTGCATTTACTTTTTGCTGAGCATGTAGATTGGTTATAAAATACAACATAGCTACAAATAAGAGACTTCTTCTCATGCGCTGAATTTTACTTTTAAAACCTGAATAATTGCGATTACAGGCTTGCAATATATTGCATACCACCGTCAAAAAAGGAAAGGGTTAATATTATGGAAGATATTGTCAACACATTTCCAAATCGAAGTTTGAGAACCAGTAACAAATGCATCAACAAAAAACATAAAGTCCGCCTGTTATAACGGCTCTAAAATACTTTCGCCTTTCAACTCACTTTTAACTTAGCCGCAAGGATTTCATTGTTCCGATGTTTGATTTGTATAATTTTATAACATGAACAAAACACAAACGCTCGAAGATTTCTACGCCGGGCACGCGGTAGCAAATAAACCTTCACTTAACGGCAACAATGGCTACGGACACTTTAACGTGTACCGCCGGGAAGAGTTTATGTGCAAGAGTTGTGTACCATATAGCCGGAGAGATTTTTACAAGGTCACTTTTATTGAAGGCACCGGTGTTTTACATTATGCGGATAAAAGCATTGAACTCAATAATAACACCCTGTTATTTTCTAATCCGAACGTCCCCTATTCATGGGAGATAACGTCTGAAAAACAGAGCGGCTATTTTTGTCTTTTTACGGAAGACTTTTTTAAATCAGGAACTCGCCACGAAAACTTAGCCGACAATCCTATGTACAGAATTGGTGGCCACCCGGTTTTCTTTCCTGATGAAGCGCAGCAAAAAAACATCGGCTTCATATTTGAGAAGATGCTGGAGGAGATGGAATCAGAGTATGCTTATAAGTATGATCTCATGCATAACTACATTAACCTGTTAATGCATGAAGCTATGAAAATGCGCCCTGCAGAAACATTTGTGGCACATTCAAACGCATCTTCCCGCATCGCCAATTTATTTATAGAATTGATGGAAAGGCAATTCCCTATTGATTCACCAGCAAACACACTTAAGCTAAAAACGGCAAAAGATTACGCCAGCAGGCTTTCTGTTCATGTGAACCATTTGAATAGGGCCGTTAAAGAAATTACCGGCAAAACAACAACAGAGCATGTTGCAGAACGTATCATCAACGAAGCAAAAGCACTGCTCATCCATACAGACTGGAACATTTCTGAAATAGGTTATGCCCTGGGTTTTGAATACCCTTCCTACTTCAATAATTTTTTCAAAAAACAAACGAGTTTAACGCCGAGATCGTTTAGGAGTGAATGATGAAAGTGAATGGTGAATGGTCAATGATGAAAGGTGTTACAGATCAACAGAATTCATATCTCTTAAAAAAAAGAGCGTATAATAATTAATAATAATCGAAGAACCGCAACGAGCTGCGCTTTTGACTATTCACCTTTCACCATTCACGATATTTAAGCCAACCCAACAAACCACAACCTGCCACACCTTTCACTATTGACTATTCACTATTGACCCAACTCCCTGTTTGAATTTTATAATTTTTGGTTTGATAACTATAACGGTGCAGAGAGGTTCCCAATGTAATTTTACTATCTCAAAACAATAAAAAAATGAAGTACAGAAACCTGGCAAATACCGGAGAGAAATTATCCGCCATCGGACTTGGCTGCATGGGTATGAGCTTTGCTTACGGCCCTGTGGATGATACTGAATCAATCGCTACGCTTCATAAGGCGCTCGATCTTGGAATTAATTTTTGGGACACTGCTGACATGTATGGATTTGGTGGTAATGAAAAACTGATATCACAAGTTTTGGTTCCTAACAGGAATAAGATTTTCATCGCTACAAAATTCGGGTTTCGTTTAAAGGAAGATAAATCCGGAACTTATTTTGATGGCTCTCCAGCTTATCTTAAAACAGCTGTAGAAGCCAGTTTGAAAAGATTAAACATTGAAACCATCGATCTTTATTATGCGCACCGCGTTGACCCTTCCATTCCGGTGGAAGACATGGTTGGAGCCATGGCCGAACTTGTTCAACAAGGCAAGGTCCGTTATCTTGGTTTGTCTGAAGCTTCACCTTCATCCATCCGCAAAGCACATGCAGTGCATCCGATAACAGCTTTACAGAGCGAATATTCATTGCTTACAAGAGAAGTTGAAGACGAGATATTGCCCGTGTGCCGCGAGCTAAATATTACATTTGTTCCTTACAGCCCGCTTGCAAGAGGCCTTGTAACAGCAACAGTGAGTAATACAAGCGCATTGGCTGATGACGATTTTCGCCGCACATTGCCACGCTTCCACGATGAACATTGGCAAAACAACCAAAACCTGGTTAAAGACTTTGCTGAATTTGCAAAGACTAAAAACTGCACACCCGCGCAACTTGCGTTGGCATGGGTTCTTGCTCAGGGTGATGATATCATTCCAATTCCTGGCACTAAAAAAAGAAAGTATCTGGAAGAAAATGCGGGGGCTGTCGATCTTAACTTAACATCGGATGATCTTACTAATATCGAAGCACTTCTGGCAAAATATCCTAATGTTGGCCAACGCTATAGTGAGGGTTCGATGAAGTTGGTGAACAATTAGAATAAGTCAAAATTCGAAAGTCAAAAGTCAAAAATCTACTACGATCACTAAACAGCAGTAATATCATGTAAGGAGCAAACTGATGTTTATCAAGAAACAACGAGGTGTATTTTTGACTTTTAACTTTTCATCATTTACTATTCACTATTCGCTTTTTTTCTCAACGCCATGGTTCGTATCTCACGAACCATCAGTAATACGGTTGCAAATACATATAAGATGTGCGGTTACTTACATCGTAAGAAGGTTCGTGGGACACGAACCATGGCATTAGAGTAATTCGAAGCCATAATAATTTTAAAAGTCACAATTCAAAAATCATATTATATCCACCAATAATAACAATAGCAATCAAAGGAGCTAACTAATGTTTATTAAGAGACAATGAGCAACTTTTTTTGAATTGTGACTCTTGACTTTGCTCCATTCTCTGCTCATTTGTGACATTCCTCTACCCACTTACCCTTACCTTTGCGCCATGCATTTAAGTAAGAAAGATGTCCTGCTTATGGCATTTTGCACAGGACTGATTGTGGCAAACATTTATTACATCCAACCGCTGATCGTATTAATCTCCAAAGAATTCAATATACCGGAAAATGTTGCGGGGAGTGCCACATGGCTAACCCAGGCGGGTTACGCTGTAGGTTTATTTTTACTCGTTCCGTTAGGCGATATGTTTGAGCGAAAAAAGCAGATCCTCGTAACTACTGTTATCAGCATATTGGCTTTGATTGGTGTAGCGCTCTCTCCGACCTTTTACATTTTGCAGATCTGCTGTTTTCTTGTGGGCGCGGGGTCAATTGTTCCTCAATTAATTTTACCACTTTCAGCTACATTATCCGAGCCGTCTCAGCGCGGTAAGGTGATTGGTAGCGTTATGAGTGGTTTATTGATAGGAATTCTTTTATCAAGAACATTAAGTGGTGCCATCGGCAAATGGCTGGGCTGGCGCAGTATGTTCTGGATAGCGGCCGCACTTTGTACAGCTTTACTCGGGCTTATGTACAAGCGTTTCCCTTCAAGCAAGCCGTCGTTTAGTGGCAAATACCCACATTTGATGCGTTCACTCTTCACATTAATTAAAACACAACCATTGTTGCGCGAAGCAACGGCCATCAATATGTGTTGTTTTGCAGTGTTCGGTGCATTTTGGACAACAATGGTACTGCTGTTCTCCAATGGGCCATTTTATTTCACTTCCGAAAAAATAGGCTTGTTTGGATTGGCTGGCGCTGCCGGCGCAATGGCGGCTCCGTTAGTAGGCAAGCTGGGGGATAAGGGAAGCCCGAGAAAGACTGTAGGAATTGGCATCTTCATTTTAACCGTCAGCCTTATCTTGCTTTATCTCACACGTGAAAATATCATTGGCTTTGTGATCGGAATTATTTTGATTGATGTTGGCCAACAGTCTGTTCATGTATCCAATCAAACGAGGGTATATGCGCTTATACCGGAGGCGCGCAACAGGTTGAACACCGTATTTATGTCGTTGAGTTTTATCGGTACCGCGTGTGGGTCTGCAATCGGGCTTTTTTTATGGAAGCTTTACGGCTGGGCCGGTGTAAGTGTGGGTTGTTTGCTATTGATGGGAATTTCCATGATAGTTTACTACACATCTGGCAAACGCCGTAAAAAAGCAGTTCATTTTGCTTCACGCGGAGAGTTTCACGCGGCGAACGCAGAGAAGTAACGGCACAGCGAATAAAAACCAGCTTAAAGCGTAAAGCCAAAAGCGCAGAACTGATTTCACTACCAGCCAATGTTGCCAAACCTTTGTGTTCCTTTGCGCCTTTGTGTCTCTGTGGCGTTTGTGGCCAATCGCCAATCCGCCGTGTTTCGTCCTGCCGTTGTGCCTCCGTGGTTCCCAACAAAAAACCTGGCCGCGAGACCAGGTTTGAGCCTTTCATAGTTCGGTGATTAATAACGGACATTGGGGATTAAACAAAAACGTTTTATACTTTATACGTTTTACCGTAGCTACAATCTATCCGATTTTAACAGAGGTCATTGTTAGCGACCCTCCAACCGCTTTATCGTTAAAAAAACTTATCTCATCATTTGCTGTTTGCAATCCAAGTGTATAAATCAACGGCAGGTAATGATCCGGCGTTGGTATGGCCAGCTTCGCAGCATTCCCCAGCTTTTCATAATCTATCAATGCTTCGTGATTACCTCCGATAATATTCTTCTTGAACACTGCATTCATTTCATCCGCCCAATTAAAGGCATACTCCGGTTCGTTTATCTTGTCCCACGCTACCAGGCGAAGATTGTGAACCATGTTCCCGCTACCGATAATCAGCACGCCTTTCTTTCTTAATTCATATAATTCTTTCGCAAGATTATAATGGTATTGAAGTGGCTTGTAATAATCTATACTCAGCTGTAGCACCGGAATATTTGCATCCGGGTACATGTGCCGCACGACGGTCCAGGTTCCGTGATCGAGCCCCCATTCATGATTTAATTCAACATCTGCAGAATGAATCAGGCCCGCGGCCTCTTTCGCTAATTCGGGGCTGCCTGGTGCGGGATACTGCACTTCAAACAACTCTTGTGGAAATCCACCAAAATCATGAATTGTTTTGGGGAATTCCATTGCCGTAACATGTGTTCCGTGCGTAAGCCAATGAGCTGAAACTACTATTACTGCTGAAGGAACAGGAATTTGCTTTGCCAGTTCCTTCCACTGATTGCTAAATATATTGTCTTCGATACCGTTCATGGGCGAACCATGGCCAACAAACAAAACAGGCATCAGTGCTTCCTGATTGTTTAAGGTTGAAATGAACCGGTTAAAAGACGACAGTTTTGCCATATCCGTAACTCCTCTTTCTTTTGAAGGATCGCTAATACCGATAATGTATTATCACGCATTCCTGCAAAAGAATCTTTTTTACGTATGCAAAGTTATTATAACCTCAAGAAGGGATTATTGAGATTGTTCAATAAATATCATTGACTTAAATCAACGCCGCCATCTTTTAACGAAAGCTGCTTTCTAATGCGGCTAAGTGTTTCAGGAGTAATTCCAAGGTATGAAGCGATCATGTGTTGGGGAACACGTTTTATCAATTCCGGGTAAGTGCTTGCGAACGTAGTGTATTTTTTTTCTGCTGTTAAACGAAGGGTTCGTTCCATTCTTTTCTGCATGGCGATGTAGGAATTCTGCATCAGCAGGCGCAGATAACGTTCAAGCTTGGGAATGCGTGAAAGCATTTCTTCTTCTGCTGTCCGGCTAAGCAACAACAGGTCGGAATTTTCCAGCGCATCTATGTTGTAGTTAGAAGGATCGGCTGTTAAAAAACTATACAAATCAGAGATCCACCAGCCTTCCAGCGCAAATTGAATAATGTGCTCGCCACCTTTTTCATTCACTATGTAAGAACGAAGCAACCCTTTTTGCACAAAGGCCATGTGTTTGCAAACTTCGCCCTGTTGAAGTAAATAATGCTTTTTACGTATTCTTTTATGCGTAAAGTAAGTTTTGCAAAGCTCCTGTTCGTAACGGGTGAGCTCTACTCTTTCGGTTATATTACGTAAAAGCCTGTCAACCATGTTGAATATTTTTTCTTAATCGGAAAGCCCATAAAAAGCCCTTCTCTGCTAAAACTTATGTGACTGATTTGAATATTATAAATATACTAATAAAGCACATCAATTCAAACACTTATCAACGCTTGCAGCAAAAAGAGAAAGCCCTGTTTTACAACAATTTGTCCAGTACGAAGTGCCTGGATTCTTCAGATAACTTGCCTTTCCCACATTTTTCCGGTCCAACCCTGTATTTACATCTCTGAATACTTATGGGCCCGGTACTAATGCAACTACTTAACGCGTCTTGCCTGCCCGCACTGCGCTTATTCAGGCGGGCGTCACACACGTCAACGTTTTGTTCATTATTCTACAACACATTATCAACCGAACAAACCGGGCATTTCTTTATAATTTAATTAAATGAAAAACAGCTAACATTTACTGCACGATGCAGCATGTACTAGTTATGTGATGTATCCACTTCCCAATTATCTGTACGGAACGGACAAACGGGCAGGCCATCTGCACCAAACAAGTTACCCATTGCTGTATTGCTGAAACCATAACGAACAGCTGTTGGATTTTTTACATTTGCGCTCCATACAACCAACTGGCCGTTTTCAATTTTTGCTTCCGCCGGATAAAACACTTTATCATCTCCCGCTACCGTCAACTGTGTAATCTTTTTGTCTTTTGCTACGATGCCGTTTTCTGCGTATTGGAAAGTAACAAACGCCTTGCCATTATTTACATTCAGCGATTTATACATGGGGCTCTTATACCCTTTAACAGGCTGATGATAGGTTTCTGCAAGCGCCCAGTTTGCGAGCCTTAATGCTACATTTTTTTTATCTATTGGATGGATATTATTTGTATCCGCAACAAGGTCCGTTATTACTGCCATTCCAACGTTACTGTGTGCAATGCTGTTGGCCTGTGCTTCGCGCAACAATGCGCCCACGTTTTTATCGCCGTATTTGAAAGGAGCGATCTGCACATAGTAAAAAGGAAATTCTTTGTTCCATGCTTTGCGCCAGCTATCAATCATGGTAGTAAACAAGCTGGAATAAGTGGCAGCGGTGCCTGTATTGCTTTCACCCTGGTACCATAAAGCACCGGCAATAGGGAAACTGGTGATAGGTGCAATCATTGCATTATATGTATACCCCGGCTTATTGGGCCACCAATCTGAAGGATTTATTTTGTTAGCGGCTGTCTGTAATTCTGTATTACCTGTAACGAGTTCTTCAGGAGTCCACACTTCCGCAGGCGTACCACCCCAGTTACTGTTAACAAGCCCAACAGGAACGTTAATGTCTTTGTTGATTTTTTTTCCAAAGAAATAACCGATGGCACTAAAATATTTCAGGCTGTTGGAATCACAAACTTCCCATTTGGCGTTACAATCATCTTGCGGATGAAGCGATGTAGTTTTGGGGATATTAAAGAAGCGGATATTTTTGTTATAACAAACCGGCAATTCATCTTTCACCTGCTGAAGCCCTTGCTGATAGCCCCATTCCATGTTTGACTGGCCGGAACAAACCCATACTTCACCACTCATTATATTATCAAGCACAACGGTGTTACTGCCTTTAATGGTGATGGTAAACGGGCCGCCGGCAGCAGGCGTTTGAATCGCCAATTGCCAGTTGGCATCGCGGGTGCCTTTGGTAGAATCAGTTTTATTATCCCAGGAAGTGGTCACATAAATTTTTTCACCAGGGCTGCACCATCCCCAAAGCTTTGCGTTTGATTTTTGCTGCAATACCATATTGCTACCAATAACTGACGGCAGCTTTATGTTGGCATAGGATGATGACATGCATATTGCAACTAATGCAATCGTGAGGATCTTTTTCATGTTTGGCTGATTGATGTTAATGGTAGCGTTAAGCTATTTCAAATTTATCAATCAGCCAAAAGAAGACGAGTAAGACGTGTAATACGGTAATGGGTAAGATTGACTTTTTATTTATACCTATTGTTTTTCAGCCTCCGAAACCGGCCGATCTTCCTGCGCCTTACCGAAATCCGGTGCTGGCTTATCACCCATAAAAATGCGCATTTTGCCACCTTTTATGATATCATCATGAGTGATGAAGGACTTTGTGTAAGGCTTGCCATTTAGTTCTACCCGTTGCACATATTTATTTTCAACAGAGTTGTTCACTGCTTCCACAACAAACTTTCCACCAGCCACATCTATGCTGGCTTCATTAAATAACGGACTACCTATTATGTAGTTGCCACTTGCAGGAAATACCGGATAAAATCCTAGTGAAGAAAAAACATACCATGCTGACATCTGGCCACAATCTTCATTACCGCTTACGCCATCGGGCTGATCGTGATACATTGTTTTAAGTATCTGTCTTACTTTCTCCGCAGTCTTCCATTGCTGGCCTGCAAAAGCATACAAATAGGTTGTGTGATGACCGGGTTCATTACCATGGGCATACTGACCAATCATTCCCTCGATATCCGGTGGTGCTTTGGGATCATATTCTGCCTGGATAGTGAATAACGAATCCAATCTCTTGGTAAAGGCCTGCTCCCCTCCCAACATGTTCATCAATCCATTAACATCCTGCGGCACCAACCATAAATATTGCCAATGGTTACCTTCACTCAAATCATCTATGTATGGGTGAGATGACTTAACCGGATTGAATACCGGATTCCAGGTTCCGTCATCACGCTTTCCTCTAAAAAACTTTGTAACAGAATCGTAATACAATCTATAATTCATAGATCGCTTTGCGTAATAAATCGCCTCATCTTTTTTACCCATGCGCTCAGCCATCAGGGCCACGCTTCCATCGCTGATGGAATACTCCATTGCTTTTGCAACAGCTTCTTCTACTTTATTACAAGGAATATACTGCAATGTTTTTTGATATTTTAACCCAAGCTCATCTCTTGTTGTTGAAGCTTTCACAGCTTCCCAAGCCAACGCTGTATCAAAGCCTTTAATACCTTTAAGATAAGCTTCTGCAACAACCTGCACACCGCTTATTCCGGGCATCAATTGTGTTTCACATCCTTCCAGGTGCCAAATGGGCAATCTGCCTTGTTGCTGATAAATGGCCAGCATTGTCGCGATCATATTGCCTGCCCTTTCAGGCTGAACCAGGTTAAACAATGGATGCGTTGCACGGTATGTATCCCACAATGAGAACACCGTGTAGTTATCAAATTTCGCAGCGGCATATTCTTTTTTATCGGTCCCTCTGTAATCTCTGTTATGATCGTTAAAGAGAGACGGGTTAATCATCGTGTGATAAAGCGCAGTGTAAAAAATCTTTTTATCAGTTTCGTTATTGGTCTGCACCTTAATCTTTGAAAGCTCTTTGTTCCATTTATCGTCAGCCTGTTTAACAATCGCATCAAAATCCCATTTGGGTATTTCTGCATTAATATTCGCCAATGCATTGTCAGCACTTACCGGAGAGATACCCACTTTCAGCTGCACTTTTGAAGGCGCTTTTGCAAAACTGATCAAACCTTTTATTGCGTGGCCGCTGTCGCTTTTGCCATTCAACAAAGTATCGTTGTTATATATTTTGAAATCGTTGATAGGAACAGATGAACGGATGGCAAACCACAAACGCTGATCTCTTGCCCATCCTCTTGAAAATCGATATCCTTTAAAAGTATATGCGTCCACCTGTTCAATGAAAGTAGATGTTGCTCTATCACCAATACCTTCCTTCAGATCAATGATTATGTGGGCTTCCTGTTGTTTAGGAAAAGTGTATCGATGAAAGCCTACACGCTCTGTAGCGGTCAGCTCAGCCTTGATGCCTGAGTCATCCAGCTTCACGGAATAATAACCGGGCTTTACTGTTTCGTTTTTATGAGAAAAAAGAGAACCGTAACCTTTTTTATATTCTTTCTGTTCACCGCGAAGCAAGCGTTCTCTTCCGGTATAAGGCATAATCAACACGTCTCCCAAATCTGCGCCACCAGTCCCACTGAGATGCGTATGGGAAAACCCGACAATGATACTATCAGAATAATGATATCCGGAGCACCAGTCCCATCCTTTATAAATATTATTAGGCCCTAACTGCACCGCACCAAACGGCACATTTGCCCCTACAAACACGTGTCCATGCCTGCCGGATCCGATATAGGGATCTACATATTGTGTATATTTTTGAGCACATACGTTCAGTGCAGCAAATAAGCCTACCAAAATGGCAAATGACTGTACAATTTTCATCGGGAAAATTTACTTAATGAATAACAAAGAAAACATTTATTAAATGCATTGGCTACTTCTGCAAACACATTTAGTTCAGGCATTTTAACACAAAGCCATCTAAAGGGGTAATTGTCGTTTAAAAAACAAGTTTAAGCAAGAGGGTAGCAATCGCATATACACAGGTGATGTAAAAAATCCCCTTGGCCGTACTGTCCTTTTTCCTATTAATATAAATAGTAAAAAGTATAGCATTCATGAACAGAGAAACGCTTACCATACTGGTAATAATCTTTTTCTCAATGCCAAGAAATTTAATAAAATCCGTGAAGCTTACAGAGCTAAACTTCCAGAAATAAAAAGCTATCATTCCGGCAACAGGAGCAAACAAACCCAGGATGACGCCGTACAGCAGGTTATCTTTTTTAAACATTAGTTGTGTAATACTTTTTCAAGTTTCGCTTTAAGGGTATAATGAGTAAGGTCGAACTGAACAGGCACCACACTTATGTAGTTGTTTTTGAGTGCCCATACATCGGTATCTTTTCCTTTATCAAAATTTACGAACTCACCTGTAAGCCAATAGTAATTGTGTCCGCGCGGATCTTTTCTCTCAGCAAATTCTTCCTCGTACTTAGCATACGCCTGGCGGCACACTTTCATTCCTTTAATCAGGCTTTCAGGAACACCTGGAATGTTCACATTCAGGCATAAATGTTTATCCAACGGTTTCTTCAATATTTGTTCCACCAATATCCGCGCATATTTCTGTGCAGCAGTAAAATCAGCTTCTATGCTATAATCCATCAGGCTGAACCCAATGCTTGGAATACTTTCGATAGCAGCCTCAAGCGCTGCAGACATTGTTCCGGAATAAATAACATTGATGGAATGGTTAGGCCCATGGTTTATGCCGCTTAAACAAATGTCAGGCTTGCGATGGAGTACTTTGTCCACGGCAAGTTTTACACAATCTACGGGAGTACCGCTACACTGATAGGCTTCAACGCCTTCAAAAATATGCATAGGTTGCAACCGCAAAGGCTGGCCTATTGTTATAGCATGCCCCATTCCACTTTGTGGCTTATCCGGTGCCACAACAACAATTTTCCCCAACCCTCGCATGGCTTCTATCAACGCCTTAATTCCAGGTGCAGAAATGCCATCATCGTTTGTAATTAAAATAACCGGTTGTGCACTCTTTTTCGCTTTAGCCATAAACGCAAGATAATGAGAAGATTATTAAAGTATGCCTGATTCCTTTGTGTAATAATAAAATAACATTAAAACATTGATAAAGCCACAATGAAAGTTTACTGTTCGTCATTAAAGAGTTCACGTTCTATTTCATCCATCTGCACTATATCCCATGCTTCGCTTTCAGAAGGCACAACATTCAATGCATCCAAAACGTTATATTCTTGTAATTGTTTTTCAAGCTCTTTATTTATTTCACACAAAACAAATGAGGCTTTGTTTTCGGCAAATTTTTCCTGTAACAAAGGCAACTCGTGAGCAATTTTTTCGTCTATTCCATTAACATATTTCATGTTAAGGATAATATTTTTTATGTCTTTTTGCAGGAAATTTATGCATAGCGACGTAAATTGTACTGTTAATTTGTCAGATATTCTTTCATCGTCAGGCGTAATAACCGTAAATTTTTCCTTGGTATCAATTTTGACTTGCATTATTGTATTATTAAATGATTAACAGATGTGCATAAATCTGCTGTAACAAGGTCCAAATTTATTTGTTATAATTGTATCAATACTAATTTAAATTAACATGGATAACAACTTTTCAGCCCAGGTAAAAGAGATCATTTCATTTAGCAGGGAGGAGGCGCTTAGGCTGGGGAATGATTTTATAGGCACAGAACATTTGCTGCTGGGGTTAATCCGCGAAGGGGAGAATACAGCCATAAAAATCCTCAAACAATTAAATGTTGATTTGTACGAGTTAAGAAAAGAGGTAGAACTTGCCGTTAAGGACAAGACTGGAAAAAACATTGCGCATATCAACAGCCTGCCGTTGACCAAACAGGCAGAAAAAGTTATAAGGGTAACTGTTCTTGAAGCGAAAGCTTTAAAAAGCCCGCTGGTAGAAACTGAACACCTTATGCTATCTATTTTAAAAAACAAAGAAAATATCGCTACACAAATACTTGGTCAGTTTGATGTGGATTATGATATTTTCAGGAATGAATTAGGTATGGTAAGAAGTAATGAGCCGAGAAGTGAATATGCCGAAGAAAATGATGACGATTTTGAAGATGAGAAAAAGGGATATTCCTCACAACAAAGAAGCAAACAACAGGGCAATGCGAAAAGTAAAACACCTGTTCTGGACAACTTTGGCCGCGATATAACCAAATTGGCAGAAACCGGTGCGCTTGATCCCATTGTTGGCAGGGAAGAGGAAATTGAAAGAGTTTCACAAATACTTTCCCGCCGTAAAAAGAACAATCCGATTTTGATTGGTGAACCAGGTGTGGGTAAAACTGCGATCGTTGAAGGCCTTGCACTGCGCATTGTTCAACGTAAGGTTAGCCGTGTATTGTTTGATAAAAGAGTAATCAGCCTTGATCTTGCTGCGCTTGTTGCCGGTACAAAATACCGTGGACAGTTTGAAGAGCGTATGAAAGCCATCATGAATGAGCTCGAAAAGAACAGGGACGTGATTCTTTTTATTGATGAGATACACACAATAGTAGGTGCGGGTGGTGCCAGTGGATCACTGGATGCCAGCAATATCTTTAAACCTGCTCTTGCCCGTGGCGAACTCCAATGCATTGGCGCTTCTACACTGGATGAATACAGAATGTACATCGAAAAAGATGGTGCACTTGACCGCCGTTTCCAGAAGGTAATGGTAGATCCTCCAACAGTAGAAGAAACCATTCAGATCTTAACCAACATCAAATCCAAATATGAAGATTACCACAACGTAATCTACAGTGATGATGCAATAGATGCTTGTGTTAAACTGAGCGATCGCTACATGACAGACAGGCTGTTGCCGGATAAAGCTATCGACGTTCTGGATGAAGTAGGTGCAAGGGTTCACTTAAAGAATATCAACGTTCCGCAGAATATCCTTGATCTTGAAAAACAGATTGAAGATATTAAGCAAGAAAAAAATAAGGTTGTAAAGAGCCAGCGTTTTGAAGAAGCTGCCGCATTGCGCGACACAGAAAAACGTTTAGGCGAAGAACTGGAAAAAGCAAAAGGCATTTGGGAAGAAGAAAGCAAACACAAACGCTACCCAATTGATGAGGAGGCAATAGCTGAAGTTGTAAGCATGATGACCGGTATTCCGGTGAAGAGAATGGTTCAGGCCGAAACTGAAAAGCTGAGAAAGATGAGTGATGATATGCGCGGAATGGTTGTAGGCCAGGACGAAGCTATCAGCAAGGTGGTAAAAGCTATTCAACGTAACAGGGTTGGCTTGAAGGATCCGAAAAAGCCAATCGGTACATTTATATTCCTTGGCCCAACCGGTGTTGGTAAAACAGAGCTGGCAAGGGCTTTAGCGAGATATATGTTCGATTCTGAAGATGCATTGATCAGGATTGATATGAGTGAATACATGGAAAAATTCACTGTGAGCCGTTTGATTGGTGCGCCTCCCGGCTATGTGGGTTACGAAGAAGGTGGCCAGCTGACTGAAAAAGTACGCCGCAAACCTTACAGCGTAATCTTGCTGGATGAAATCGAAAAAGCTCACCCGGATATTTACAACATCTTGTTGCAAGTGTTGGATGATGGCCAGTTGACGGATGGTTTAGGCCGCAAAGTGGACTTCAAAAACACGCTGATTATTATGACTTCTAACATTGGCGTACGCCAGTTGAAAGAATTTGGTGATGGCGTTGGATTTGCAACAGCTTCACGTTTGCAGAACCAGGAAGAAAATAACAAAGCCGTTATTGAGAAAGCACTGAAACGTACCTTCTCTCCTGAGTTCCTTAACCGTATTGATGATGTGGTGATCTTCAACACACTTTCTAAAGATCATATTTTCGAGATCATCGACATTCTGATGAAAGGTGTGATGAAACGTTTGACCAATCTTGGATTCTCTTTAGAACTTACAGCAAGTGCGAAGGAGTTTATAGCTGATAAGGGTTACGATGCACAATTCGGTGCAAGGCCTTTGCACAGAGCTATTCAAAAATATCTTGAAGATCCTTTGGCAGAAGAAATCCTTAACATGCATGTTAAGCAGGGTGATATACTGATTGCCGATTTTGATAAAGAAAACAACAAAATTGTTTTTGAATTCAAGAAAACCGAAGAAGGCGCAAGCGTTTAGATTTTAAATAAAACAATAGGAAACGGCTCCAGTTTTGGAGCCGTTTTTTTGTTTACATCCAGCTTGTCGAATTTTTAAAATGGTGCAGGACCGCTTATATAGTTTTCGTGGCCATCTATCGTTTCCCCTGATACCTTCGTTGCCATTTTGAAATAAAACACCAGATACTTGACCCTTTTTAACGCTGACTCGTATAAAACTCTTCTGACAGCCTTTTTCATGCTCATTGCGTTTATCGCAAAGGCCCAAAAATCGGTTGTCTGCGATGCCACTGGAAATCTTTATGATTTCAACCCGAAAACATGCGCATCTACACCTATTGATGCCTGCGGCAGAAGCACATATGGAGACGCATTTTCAATCGCCATGCGTAAGGATACTTTATATGTGTGGACAACCTGGGGCATCATTTACCGGCAAATTCTAAATCAGCCAAATTCATGCAAACTGGTAGCGAACACTCCTTATCTCGGCAATGCGATGACTATTGGACCTGATGGAATCTTATACATGTGTTCACGAAGTTCTCTTATAGCAATCGACTCGTATACAGGCCAGCAAATCTTTGTACGCAGTCTACCCTATACGTCCGCTGGCGATCTTTTCTTTTATAAAAAAGAATTATACCTGGCCGCTGAGCAGGGGATTGTTCAAATCAATATGGAAGAGCCCTCCCTGAGCCGTCTTTACATTCCAAACCAGGCCAGTTTCTTTGGCATCATAAACGTACCAGACGGATGCAACCAGAATAAAATATACGGTATTTCAACTTCCATATACGAGCTTGATTTTGAAAACAGAACGGTTGGCCGGGCAGTTTGCACGCCACAGTTCTCTATTTTTGACGCTGCCAGCATTACCGAAAATGGTTATACTGAGGGGGTAAATATTGATACGATTAATGTAGAAAATATATGTTCTCCCGCTACGAACAGCGGAAGCCTTCAAATAAAAGCAGGCACCGCTACGCCCGGTTCTACCTTCACATATAGTATTAATGGCGGAGCGCCCAACCAGAGTGGTACTTTTCCCAATCTGGCTGAAGGGGTTTATACAATTAATGTAAAAGCCAGCAACGGATGTTTTGCAGATTCAACAGCCACTATACGAAAGGGAACTGTGCCTTCAGTTTCAATTACTACGCAACCTGACACTTGTCTCAAGGCCGTTGGTTCAATTCATATTACGGGCAGCACCAATGCACCTCCGCTGACCTATATGCTCAATAACGCAATGCCTCAGGCTGCGCCATTGTACAAAAACCTGGTTGCAAAACAATATAAATTGCGCGGAACAACCGCAGTTGGGTGTTATGTAGATATATCACTCACCATAAATTCTTATACACCTCCTTCCCCTTTAACCTCCATCAGTGCTACTCCTGAAATATGCAATTTGGGCGCTATTACATTGAGCTATGAAAACAGCGTTAAAGCAATCAGGCTGAACCAGGCTCCATTAGGGTTACCAACAACCATTCCTGATTTGCGGGCAAAAACTTATACTGTTACACTTGAAACTGACCGATGCAGTTATGATACGCTGATTGAAGTTAAAAAGGAACTACCTGAACGCCCCAACATACTAATCACTTCAAATACGCCGACATGCACCACTAAGGTTGACGGCGCTATCCGCTTTAACGTTACCGGCGCAAACGCGCCGTTCTCCGTGTATTCAAATGACACGCTCGCTGCAATTCCCCATTTCGCGCCATTGGCCAACGGCAGTTACGTATTTAAAATTAAAGACAATGTTGGCTGTGCCTGGGATACCGCCGTCTCCATCTTTTATACACGCGTGAAGCCCACTTCGATAGTTAATACATCGAACGCGACCTGCTGGTTAAAACCCAATGGCGAGGTTTCACTATCAATCACGGGAAAAGATCAGCCATATACATTTGCGTTTGATAACAAAACTTATTCTTCAGGTGGTGCAATCAAAGGCTTATACAGCGGCAGTTACCAGCTTGAGATTACTGATAAAAACAATTGTATTACAGATACATTGCAGGCAATTGTGGGCTCAACAAATGCAGCCTTGCAAATCAATAATATTCAGAGCACGCCAACCCTCTGTGATGCCGGCACGGGAACAATAACTTTTACGATGAATAATGGCGCCGGGCAGGTTTATTTTTCACTCGACAACCAGGTTTTCCGGGACGAGCTTTTTTACGATTTACTGAGAGAAGGCACTCACCATTTTAAACTAAAAGATAACAACGGCTGCATGGCTGATACCAGTCAAACCATTGTCTTGCAACAGCTGCCAACGCCCGTGCAGAATATTCGCTTAACGCCTGAAATATGCGAAAGAAAAGGCAGCATAGCTATCGAGCTATTTCCGGGCAAAACAGCAACTAATTTCACGCTCAACAACGGTGCTCCGCAACAAAGCCCCTTATTCGGCAATATCGCCGAAGGTATCTATCACATTTCATTTAGTTATAGTGGTTGTTCATTTGATACATCAGCTACCGTAGAAAAAACAACCACGCAAAAACCCACTATTGATATCAACACGAGAGATGTTGATTGCTATGACAGGAACAACGGCTTTCTGGTTGTTAATACAAGCAATGGTTCTGCTCCCTACACTTACAGCTACAATAGCTCTCCCTTTATAAGTGACGCTAAGATTAACAGCCTTGCGCCAGGCAATTACGCAATAAACATTAAAGACAGCTATGGTTGCGTTTGGGACACGACTGCAACAATCAATCCTTATGTAGTTATAAAACCATCAGTTAGCCTTACTTCAAAAGCTCCGGTTTGCTTTGTGGATGAACGCGCAGTACTGCAAGTTTTCATCAATGGGCCTGAAACACCTTACAGATATAGCATTGGCCACACACAGTATAATACCGGTAACGAAATAAAATTATTGCCAGGCATGTACCAGACGTTCGTAAGTAATAAAACCGGATGCATACTTGATTCCGTTAAAGTGGATCTGTCTTATTCGCAAACGGGAGCACTGCCATGCGATACGATAATGGTACCAAATGCCTTTACGCCCAACGGCGATATGAAAAACGATTACCTGCGCCCTGTTGTTAACTACGGATTTGTTTCAGATTATTCGTTCTCGGTATTTAACAGGCTCGGACAACTATTGTTCCGTACAACGGAAATAAATAAAGGGTGGGATGGAAAAATTAATGGCCATTTACAATCACCTGAATCATATGTATGGATGGTGCAGTATAAAACACGGGCAGGAAAAAATATGTTACAAAAAGGCACGGCGGTGCTAATCCGGTAACTGTTGTTAATAGCTTTTAAAGAAATCAGGTGTTAAATGCACTTACAGGAACACTTGAGTATCCCGTAGATTGCCGCTCCATCAATACAGATGGAATGACGATTTTTTCTTCTTCTAACACAAAATTGTTTTTCTCCAAAAATTTGAAAAGCAAAAGCGCTGCAGATTCGCCCATTTCAAACGCGGGTTGCGAAACTGTAGTTAAAGAAGGATTTAATATAAGCGCCGTGGCAAGGTTAGAGAAACTTACAATTTTAATATCATCCGGAATTTTCAACCCTATTTCGTGGCATACGTGATAGGCCACAATAGTAAGTACTTCAGCAGAAGCAAGCATACCATCCGGCCTGTTTTCGCGAGTAAGCAACTGGTTTATCAGCGTGGTGTTTTCAAGTTCATCATTGCAACAAAATGCAACATCGGCAAGATCTAACATTCCTGCATCCATTAATGCTTGTTTATATCCTTCCAATCTATCCATAGTAATGGACAACGTGCGCGAAAAAGACAAATAGGCAATTCTTTTACAACCTTTTTCCAAAAGATGAACAGTAGCTTCAAAAGCTGCTTCAAAATCGTTCGTCACAACCTTTGCTGTGTTTATTTCAGGCAATACCCTGTCAAAAAAAACAACGGGTATACCATTCGTTTGTAGTTCATTAATATGGTGGCTTTCCGTTGTTTCTCTTGTAACTGAAATAAGCACACCATCTACTCTCCCACTTTTAAAATCATTCAGAATAGAACATTCTTTATAAAAGAGTTCGTAGGTTAAGTAAACCAGTACATGGTATCCCCTGCTTTGAGCCACTGTTTCTATTCCTTTAATTGCGGCTGAAAAGAAACTATCAGCCACATCCGGCAACACAACCGCGATGGTTTTGCTTTTTCTCCTTCTAAGGCTACTTGCATAAGCGTTGGGTATGAAGTTAAGCTCCTTTGCCAGATCGCCTACACGCTTCTTGGTTTCAATGCTTATTTCATGGCTATCTTTTAATGCCTTGGATACGGTCCCTACGGATAGATTTAATTCATGGGCAAGCTGCCTGATGGTAATCGCACTCATAATATCGCAGTTAAGTCCTTAATCCATTTGAAAGGTAATCAATTTAACCGCTTATTTACGAAACCGGTTTCGTAAATAAAAAATATAACATTGGAAAATAAAGCAACACAAATTTGCAAATTGCTAACGCAAATAACTGCTTCACTTTCTGGGAGAAACTCAATGAAATCACTTCATTTTTTTATAGCAATTGCAGTTTGCTTTTTAGCATGTTCCTGCAGCTCCAGGCAACCTGCATTATTTTCTGAAATACCCTCTTCACAATCTCATATAGAATTTAAAAACGATATACTGGAAAACCCCGATTACAACATTCTTACATACGAATACCTGTATAATGGTGCAGGCGTTGCTGTTGGTGATGTTAATAATGATGGGTTAACAGATATAATGTTTACCGGCAACATGGTGCCTAACAAACTTTATTTAAATAAAGGAAATTTTCAATTTGAAGATATTACCGATAAAGCAGGCATTGCAGGAAGAGATAAATGGAAAACAGGTGTGGTAATGGCTGATGTAAACGGAGACGGGCTTTTAGACATATACGTGTGTTATTCGGGCCCGGGAACAGATGATCAACGGGCAAATGAGTTATACATCAACCAGGGATTAAAAAATGGCATCCCATGGTTTAAGGAAGAGGCTAAAACGTATGGCATAGATGCACCCGGCACTTATACAACTACCGCGTCTTTCTTTGATATGGATAATGACGGTGACCTGGATATGTTTTTGGTGAACCATGCCGACATGTTTTATAACCCGTTTTTTAATACGGATAAACTCCGGTCAACGCGCCACCCCAAATTTGGCAACCGTTTGTATAGAAATGATAATGGGCACTTTATTGATATAAGCGAGAAGGCGCGTATTGATGGAAGCGGCCTCAACTTCGGGCTGAGTGTTTCTACCAGCGACCTGAATGACGACGGCTGGACGGATATTTATGTTACCAACGATTACGACGAAAGGGATTTTCTATATATCAACAATCATGATGGTACTTTTCGTGAAGTACTCACCAAAGCTACCGGCCATATTTCCGAGTTTGCGATGGGGTCGGATATTGGTGATTATAACAATGATGGCAGGCCTGATATAATGGTGCTTGATATGCTTCCGGAAGATAATCACCGGCAGAAATTACTAAAAGGTGCAGATGCTTACGATAAATATACCATGCGCCAGGAACATCATTTCCATAAGCAACAAATGCGCAATACGCTGCAAATGAATAACGGCGTGGATTCTGTTGGCGACCCACTCTTTAGTGAAGTCGGCCAATTGGCAGGAATCTCCGCTACCGATTGGAGCTGGTCTCCGCTTTTTGCAGACTTTGACAATGACGGATGGAAAGACCTCTTTATCACCAACGGAATTTTTAAAGACATTACAAACCTTGATTTTGTAAAATACACCTCAGGTTATACAGCTTCACTTACAGCACAAAAAGGATCAAAAGAAGAAATGTGGCAGCTGATTCAGCAAATGCCTTCCACCAAACTATCCAATTATCTGTTTAAAAACAACCATGATCTCGGTTTTGAAAATGTCACCACCAACTGGGGGCTTTCAAAAAAAGGCATCAGTAACGGCGCCGCATATGTGGACCTTGATAATGATGGAGATCTGGATCTCGTCATCAATCAACTCAACGATCGCGCAACCATTTACCAGAACAATTCTTCCGGCAATAAGCAATCGCATTACATCAGGATAAAACTGCAGGGCGAAAGGCAAAACACGTTCGGAATAGGCGCCAAAATATCCATACAAACTGTTGCAAGCCATCAAACACTAGAACAGTTTCTCACCCGTGGCTTTCAGTCATCTGTCGATCCGATTATGCATATAGGGCTTGGTAGGGACAGTATCGTTCAGCAAATACAGGTGAACTGGCCCGGTGGAAAGAAATCAGTCTTAAAAAACATTCACGCTGACACATTATTAACTATAGCTGAAAAAGATGCCGATTCAACCACTGCAACTCCGATAAAGAAAACTCCGGATGTAATTTTTAAAGATGTTACAGCTTCATCTGGTATCCAATTCACACATGAGCCTTCCTTATTCGTTGACTTTAAAATATCACCTTTGCTGCCCTATCAGTTGTCAAAGATCGGCCCGTGCCTTGCAAAAGCAGATGTCAATGGTGATGGCTTGGAGGACCTTTTTATCGGCGCATCAGCCGGACAGGAAAGTGTGTTATACCTGCAAACAAAAGAAGGAAACTTCAAAGCCTCAACGTCGCAGCCGTGGAACGGCGACAAAGGGTATACAAATGCAGATGCTTTATTCTTTGACGCAGACGGGGACGGGGATGTGGACCTTTACGTTGTTAGTGGTGGAACGGACTACCCTGCCAACAATAAATACTACCAGGACCGTTTTTTTGAAAATGATGGTAAGGGTAATTTCAAACAACTTCTGGACGCGCTTCCTGCAGAGATGCTTAGCGGCTCATGTGCGCGATCGGCAGATATAGACAAGGATGGCCTTCCCGACCTTTTTGTTGGCAGCAAATGTATACCAGGCAAGTTCCCGATGACAGAACAGAGTTTTATCCTGAAAAACGTTGGTAAACCCGGAGCTATCAGATTTGTGCAGGACAACTCGCAAAAAGATACATCTTTATTGCACGGGGGAATGATTTGCGATGCGCTTTGGCTTGACATTAATAAAGATTCCTGGCCCGACCTTATTGTAGCGGGCCAATTTATGCCGATAAAAATTTTTGAAAATCATGATGGCTTACTTTCCGATCATTCCAATGAATATGGCCTTGCTGACACAGAGGGCTGGTGGGCGCGCATTTTAGCCGGTGATTTTGACAACGATGGGGATACTGATCTGGTAATCGGCAACATTGGCAACAATATTCCTTTTAGAGCATCCGTGAAAGAGCCGGTAACTATCACCTATGGCGACTTTTACGGCAATGGAACAATCAACCCGGTTTTATGTTATTATAATGGGGGGAAGAGTTATCCGTATTTCTCAAGAGATGAAATGATTGACCAGATTCCTTCTTTACAAAAGAAATTCCTCCATTATAGCGACTATTCAGATGCACAACTAAAGGATCTGTTTACCGAAGAGCAATTAGCGAAGGCAAAAACCATCAAACTAACACAGACAAATTCTCTTTTTTTAAGAAATCAGAACAACAAAAAATTCAACATGGAGCCATTGCCTGTACAAGCCCAAATAAGCATGGCGAATGGGCTTATTGCAGAGGACATTGACAAAGATGGGAACACAGACATTATACTCGCGGGCAATTTCTATCCTTTTCGCGTTCAAATGGGGCCTATGGATGCCGGTACCGGGCTTATTTTAAAGAATAAGGGCAATGGCAATTTTCTGCCGCTTGACCATACACAAACAGGATTATACCTGAATAATGACACAAGAAATATTATCAAACTAAAAGGAGGCAACAATCTGTACATCCTTGCTGCAAACAATAATGGCCCTGTAAGAATTCTAAAACAGGTAAAGTAATATCAACTCTCTTCCTTAATAACAGGCAGATCTTTTATTCACATTTAAACCAAACACCAGTATGAGATGGAAGCAACGCTTATTAACTGCTCTTTTCATCATTCTTGGCACTACGGCATTGTTTGCCCAGGCTACGGTTACGGGTACAGTAACTGATCCCGACGGCAAAAAATTACAAAGTGTTACCGTGGGTGTACCTAAAACATCAACCGTAACTACAACCGATGAAAATGGAGCCTTTCGCATTACCGTCCCGCAAGGAACTATAGAGCTGGAATTTACGCTCGTGGGCTACCAAAAGCAAACCCTTCCCATAAACGGCAAAACGGCTATTAATGTAACGTTGCAGGCTGCATCTAATGCGCTTGCAGATGTTGTGGTTGTTGGTTACGGTACGCAGCGTAAAAGAGATGTAACCGGCACCATTGCCAGCGTTAAGGGAGATGACATAAAAAACATGCCGGTTAGCAACGCGGCTACGGCGCTGCAAGGCAGAGCGTCAGGAGTTGATATTGTTCGCAATGACGGAGCGCCCGGAAGCCTTCCCGTTATCCGCATCCGCGGCACGGGTACCATCAACAATTCAGATCCGTTAATAGTTATTGATGGCGTTCCCGCGGGAAACCTTAACGATGTTAACCCCAATGACATCGCTTCCATCGAAATATTAAAGGATGCTTCGTCTTCCGCTATTTATGGAACAAGAGCTGCCAACGGTGTGGTGCTTGTCACCACTAAAAAAGGAAACCTTGGGGAAAAGGTAAAAACAACAGTAAATGCTTACACTGGTAACTCCAATCCACTCAAATACATTCCCCTGGCAACAGCGCCGGAGCTTGTAAAGCTGAAGCAGGAAGAATTCACCAACGACAATACAACATTAGATAGTATATGGCTAGACCCTTATTATGCCACACAACGGACTGACTGGCAGCGTGAACTTTTCAATACTGGCAAAACCAATAATGTAGATGTTGCCCTGCGTGGAGGCAGTGCAAATTCCACTTACAGCGTTTCAGGCAATTACTATGATGAAAAAGGCATGATCATCAACACCTACTTTCAACGCTATAGTGCCCGTTTCAATTCAGAACATAAACTTGGGAAAAGGCTTAAGGTGGGAGAAAATTTTCTTTACTCATTCACCAACAGCAGTGGCGTGGATACAAAATCTACACAAACAGGCCTGGTATGGACAGCGTTGCGTTTCAATCCGGCCATCCCGGTGCACAATCCCGACGGTTCATGGGGTAGTTCAAAGGCCAGTAATGAATTGGGAGACATTAACAACCCGGTATTTACTGCTTCTACCACAGATCAGTCCAACAAAACCAATCGCATTCTAACCAACGCATACATAGAGTTAGAGATTATTAAAGGGCTGACTGCCAAAGCCAACTTTGGATATGATTATTCCATGGCCAACTACTACAATTTCGCTATCGCCACTCCGGATCAAACAAGGGTAAATTCGCTGGCTAATTTAACACGTAGCTACAGCCAGGGTACATCATTTCTTTCAGAATATTTTCTTACCTATAACAATATATTCAATAATACACATAGTGTGAATGTAACAGCCGGATATTCAGCACAAAGCTTTAACAGCGAATCATATTCTGCGGCAAGAAGCGGTTATGATGACCCGGCATGGGATCATAGGATTCTCGATAACGGTAGCAGTGCCAACCAGTCTGCCGTCGGGTCTCAGGGAGCTAATGGGTTAAGGTCCTATTTTGTAAGAGCAAACTACGCCTTCAAAAGTAAGTATCTCATGACCTTTACGATGCGTGCAGATGGATCGAGCAGATTTCCGCCAGACAAAAGATGGGGATATTTTCCGGCGTTTTCTTTGGGATGGAGAATCTCTGATGAGAAATTTTTCAGGGATAATATATCTTTCATAAACACATTGAAAATTACCGGCGGCTGGGGCCAAATGGGTAACCAGGAAATTCCCAACTTCCAGTATTTGTCAATTATACAAAGTGGTGGTGGTATTACGTACAACTTCGGAGCTAACACCAACATTGTTGATGGCTCTTATGTAACAAGCTTGTCCAATCCGAATATCACCTGGGAAAGGGCGGAGATGACAAACATCAGCCTTGAGTTTGGCCTGTTGCAAAACAAATTGAATGGCGTAGTTACTTATTTTGATAAAAACACCAAGGATATGCTGATACCATACTCTTTAGTAGAAAACTACGGAGCATCAATAAATATTCCGGGTGGTAATGTTACAATTCCGAATCAAAACCTGGGTACATTAAACAATCGTGGTGTTGAAGTTGAACTAAACTACGGCAATACCGCAGGCAAAGTAAGCTATTCAGCCGGTGTAAACGCTTCGTTTATTAAAAATAAGGTTACCCACTTGTATGGTACTAAAGCTGATTATATTGGTTCTACTTTCTACGGACGCCAGGCAATTGAAACATCAAGAACGTATGAAGGCCAGCCTATTGCTTCATTCTATGGGTACAAAACCAATGGCCTGTACCAAAATCAAAAAGAAATAAATGATGATCCCAACAGGAAAAACGACCCAAACCGGAGTCTCATCCAACCCGGAGATGTACGGTTTCTTGATATGAATGGCGATGGTATTGTGAACAATCAGGACAGGGTTTATCTTGGCGATCCCAACCCACGCGTAACACTGGGTATAAATGGTAGCGTTGGCTATAAAGGTTTTGAATTAGCATTTCTGTTTGCAGGTGCTTTCGGCCAAAAACTGTTTAACGCAGACAGGCTCACCGGGCTTGATGGAACACAGGTTTACAATCTTTATGCAGAGGCAAACAACAGGTGGCATGGTGAAGGAACAAGCAACACCGTTCCGCGCCTGAGCAGGCTTAACTACAATAAAAATAATTCATCATCAGATCTCTGGGTTGAAAGCGGCAACTATATGGCTCTAAAGACTGCAACTATCAGTTACACTTTCAGGAACGTACAGATAGCCAAAGTTCCCATGCCACAAACCAGGATCTATTTTAGTGGTTACAATTTGTTTTATATAACCAAATACAAAGGTTACACGCCTGAGTTAGGTTATACTGACGGCAATAAACAAAGAGGTGTTGATGTAGCACAGTATCCTTCAGCAAGAACCTTAACAATCGGTGCAACCTTTAATTTTTAAAACAGAGAACCATGATTAAGAAAAAATATATACACTACATGCTGGCTGCTGTTACACTATTAGCGGCTTCTGCCTGCCAGAAGAAGATACTGGATGTAACACCCGTTGGTTTGTATACACCTGAAAACTATTGGCGAAACGAGAGTGATGTGGTTACTGGCATTAATGGCATTTACAATGTGCTTACCCAGGAAGAAGGCGTAGGCCACAATTTGTATGCGTTTGATGACCAGTCTGACGATATTGCGGTAGATGGCGACCACTCTGACTTTTGGGATATTGAGAAATTCAATGCCAATCCAACTACCTACCAGTTAAGGCCAACCTGGGGATGGGCATATGAGCAAATTGGACGTTCGAACAATGCCCTGCTCTATATTCCCAAAGTTCCCTCCATGGATGAAACTATACGCAACCGCTCTATGGGTGAAGCATATTTTTTACGCGCGCACGGCTATTGGGTGCTCAGCCAGATTTTTGGAGAAGTGCCGATTATACTGGAAGACAATGTATTGAAAGGCAACTATAATATAGCCAAATCGACTGTTGACTCCGTTAGGCAACAAATGGAATCCGACCTGTTAAAGGCGGCCGACCTGCTCCCGGAATCATACGGCGCCGATGACAAAGGCCGCGTGAGCAAAGGCACAGCGTGGGGGTTGCTAGCCAAACTGTATTTGTTCTGGGAAAAGCTCGACAAAGCGCAGGAATATGGCACGAAAGTGATCACTGACGCCAGTTATAAGCTTGCTCCCAGGTATACGGATAACTTTTTCCTCGGGATGCAGGAAACCAATACAGAGATCTTGTTTGCTGTCTGGAACAAAAACAATAAGAACAACTCTCCCATCAACGTTTACTTTACGCCAAGAGCATGGAACGGTTGGGGCTTCCATCATCCGACTGAGAATTTTGCCGAAGAGTTTGAGCCGAAAGATAGCATTCGTAAGAAAACCACGCTGTTATCGGTGGGAGATTCAATTCCTAATCAAACAACGTTGATTACTATTTCAGCCAGTGACGCCCACCAGATGTTTACAGGAAAACAAGGCCAAAAAACAGGCAGGATGCTACCCAGCAATTCGGTGACAGGTTATTGCCTGAGGAAGTATACCGCATATAACCCGGATGGATCCGGCGGATTGGACGGCGACCTTAAACAGCCACTTCTTCGTACAGCCGATATTTACCTAGTTGTTGCTGAAGCCAAAATCAGGCAGTCCGGAGCAGGCGCGGGCGATTTGGAAATCAATGCCGTTCGCGCACGTGCAGGCCTATCTGATATCCACGGCGCAACAATGCATGACCTTATACATGAACGACGCGTAGAACTTGGTGGCGAAAATATCCGTCACCAGGATATGATGAGATGGGACAAGGCAAAAATAATCAACCTGGATACGATTTATTCCAAGCCAAAACTTAAATCCCCGCTGGCACCATACAATGGCGGGGTTGTTATCTCCGGCCGTACATTTCAACGGCCAAAAGATTATTATATGCCTATTCCGCAGGTGGTGATTGACGAGAGCAAAGGGGTGCTGAAACAGAATCCTAATTACCAGTAGCTGAACAGTATCACTGTCTCCTTAACCAAAGCCATAAATAAACCTTAAACAAGTTTATTTATGGCTTTGGTTTATCTCTTTACACGCTTAATCGGTAGGGATTGAATTTTTGGATGGATTTAAATCGTCAATAATTGTAGTAATCTTATTATTCAAGCTATCCAATTTCTCCTGGCGTTTAGCATCCCAGCTACCGTTATTTTTATATTTGCTCAATAACAAATTGATTTGTTGAACACGCAAGCTGGCATAATCACTTAGATAGTGATACCGCTCTTTATTAAGCCCCGAAATTTTCATATTGCCAGCTTTCAAAATAATGGCTTCAGCATTTTTCCATCTGGATAAAACCGAGTCTTCCAGAATTTTAGCATTAAATCTGTTCAGGCTATCATTGTTTACATTACTATTAAGTGCAACGGTTTTATTAAATGCGCTTACAGCGCTTTCATCTTCGGTTGAAAATGCTTCTAATGCTTCCTCGTAGGCAAGCGTATCATTCTTATTGCCAATAACGCTAATTCCTGCAACCAGGATTGTAATACCAATCATTGCAGCAGCAATTAATTTTGAAAATTTAGGATTTGCAATTGCTTTGTATAAAGGGAACCCGAACACAAGTCCAGAGGCTAGCCCGCCGATATGTGCTGCATTATCTACCCCTCCCTTCATACCGAAAATAAGGTTATAGCCGGCAAACACTAACATAGATTGCAAAAGTGCCTGGCGCATTTTTTTGTCAATAAGTTTAGTACTTAGCAACACGATGAAAATTCCCAGTAAACCAAAAATAGCTCCGGAAGCGCCGGCACTAACACGTTCATTTCCTGCCCACAAAACACTAACAAGACTTGAGCAGATGCCTGTACATAAATAAGAAATCAGGTAAATCCACCTTCCAAGTAAGGGTTCAAGATATATGCCCAGTGAATAAAGCGCATACATATTAAACAACAGATGAACAATGCCTATGTGAACAAAGACGCAGGTTAATAAACGAAACGGCTCGCCTCCAAAGGTGTAAGGTGCAAAATTTCCGCCCCAGGCCGAAATTTTATCAGCTGTAGGATCAATAATACTTATCCCGCTAAGAGCCATCGCGATGAAAATCACCACATTAACTGCAATAAGGCTATAAGTTACTTTGTGGCCACCTGAACGTAAAAGCATTTTTTCGGACGCTGTAAGTTTATTTGACCGAATCCGGTCAGCAAGGTCCTGCTGGTAAGCCTCTACAGCTGCAATCTCTTCTTCCATAGCATGCTGAATGGATTCGGGGACATAAGATGTTCGCTGATTTTCCAGCGCAGTTTTAAACAAATCTGATTCTCGTTCAAACGCATCAATGCGGACGGTGCAGCTATCAATCGTCACAATTATTACCTTTCCGCGCTTCCATGCAGACGCCTTTGTCATTATTTTAATTTCGTTAGGGCGCTTTTGGGTAACCGTGGCACTTAAAGAGTTGGCTGCTTTCTCTATTAAAAAGAATATTTGCTCGTTAGAATAGCCGGTAAAATCCGATTCGTGTATAGTTCTCATAGTCAGGGTAAGAGGTCAAAAAATTATTGAGGCAGCAAAAATATAAATATTTACATAACTTTAATTTTTCAAAAAAAAATTTGCTTTTTTCCTTTTTATATATTTCCTTACCTTTGCCGACCTATGCATTTTGAAGATTTGTATTCTGTTGGATCGTCTTTTGCGGCTTTTACATATTGTTTTTAACCTTTTAGTACCTCAACGTAGTGATTATCAACTCGTTGGGGAATTATAGTTTATAGACAACGCATGAGCACCAACCGTTCAATTTCTTGAAAATAACCGGTTGACAAACTTTTATAAAATTGCAATTTTAAATATGGCCATTAAAAAAGACAATCGTCCTAAGGCAACTTTTTCTAAAATTACCATCGGTCTGGCATCACCAGACAGTATTTTAGAACGCAGCTTTGGTGAAGTGTTAAAGCCTGAAACCATCAACTATCGTACTTACAAGCCTGAACGTGATGGTTTATTCTGCGAAAGAATTTTTGGTCCGGTGAAAGATTATGAGTGCGCCTGCGGTAAGTATAAGCGTATTCGTTACAAAGGCATCGTGTGCGACCGTTGTGGTGTTGAAGTGACCGAAAAGAAAGTTCGCCGCGAACGCATGGGGCACCTTAAACTGGTTGTTCCGGTTGTTCACATCTGGTATTTTAAAAGTTTACCCAATAAAATTGGCTACCTGTTAGGTATGAGCTCTAAGAAATTAGAGACAATTGTATATTATGAAAGATATGCAGTTATACAGGGTGGCGTAAAAGAAAACCTGAATACAGGTGACCTTCTGACTGAAGAAGAATACCTGGATATTGTAGATACTCTTCCAAAAGATAACCAATACCTGCCTGATGAAGATCCTCAGAAATTCATCGCTAAAATGGGTGCTGAAGCAATTCACGACCTGTTAGCAAGATTGGACCTGGATGAGTTAAGCTATAAATTACGTAACGCTGCAGCTACTGAAACTTCTCAGCAACGTAAAGCAGACGCCTTAAAGCGTTTGAGCGTTGTAGAAGGCTTCCGTGATGCAAGCACAAGAATTACCAACCGCCCTGAGTGGATGGTAATGCAATATATCCCTGTTATTCCACCGGAATTGCGTCCGTTGGTTCCATTGGATGGTGGCCGTTTCGCGTCTTCTGACCTGAACGACCTTTACCGTCGTGTAATCATCCGTAACAACCGTTTGAAACGTTTGTTGGAAATTAAAGCTCCTGAAGTGATCCTGCGTAACGAAAAACGTATGCTGCAGGAAGCTGTGGACAGCTTGTTCGACAACTCACGTAAATCAAACGCTGTTAAAGCTGAAGGTGGTAGAGCATTGAAATCTTTATCTGATGTTCTGAAAGGTAAACAAGGTCGTTTCCGTCAGAACCTGTTGGGTAAACGTGTTGACTACTCCGGCCGTTCTGTAATCGTAGTAGGCCCTGAATTGAAAATGCACGAGTGCGGCCTTCCAAAAGACATGGCTGCTGAGCTTTTCAAACCGTTTATCATCCGTAAATTAATTGAAAGAGGTATTGTAAAAACTGTAAAATCAGCTAAGAAACTGGTTGATAAAAAAGAAGCAGTTATTTGGGATATCCTTGAAAACATATTGAAAGGCCACCCTGTTATGTTAAACCGTGCCCCAACATTGCACCGTTTATCTATCCAGGCGTTCCAGCCACGTTTAGTGGAAGGAAAGGCCATTCAGCTTCACCCGTTGGTAACGAGTGCGTTCAACGCCGACTTTGACGGTGACCAGATGGCGGTTCACGTGCCTTTGAGCAACGCCGCAATTTTGGAAGCCCAGTTACTGATGCTGTCTTCTCACAACATTCTTAACCCGCAGAACGGTACGCCGATCACCCTTCCTTCTCAGGACATGGTACTTGGCCTGTACTACATCACTAAGGGTAAGAGAAACACTGAAACTGAAAAAGTTAAAGGTGAAGGCAAAGCTTTCTATAGCACTGAAGAGGTTTTAATCGCTTATAATGAAAACCAGATTGACCTGCATGCTTTCATTAAAGTGAAAACAAACGTGCGTGAAGGTGGTGAGCTGAAAATGAAATTAATTGAAACTACTGTCGGCCGCGTACTGTTCAACCAGTTCGTACCAAAAGAAGTAGGTTTCGTTAACGCATTAGCTACCAAAAAATCACTGAGAGAGATCATCGGTGATATCATCAAGATCACTAACGTTCCTAAAACGGCTAAGTTCCTGGATGATATCAAAACCTTAGGTTTCCGTATGGCCTTCCGTGGTGGTTTGTCATTCAACGTTAATGACCTTATCATTCCTGAAGTAAGAAACGAATTACTTGAGCAGGCTAAGGCTGAAGTTGACGAAGTTTGGGAAAGCTACAACATGGGTCTTATTACCAATAACGAACGTTATAACCAGGTAATTGATATATGGAGCCGTGTGGATACCCGCATTACTGAAACACTGATCCGTGAAATGGCAACAGACAAACAGGGCTTCAACTCTGTGTACATGATGCTTGATTCCGGTGCGCGTGGTTCTAAACAGCAGGTAAAACAGCTGGCTGGTATCAGAGGCCTGATGGCTAAACCAAGAAAATCTGGTTCTACAGGATCTGAGATCATTGAGAACCCGATCCTTTCCAACTTTAAAGGTGGCCTGAACGTATTGGATTACTTCATCTCTACGCACGGTGCGCGTAAAGGTCTTGCGGATACGGCCCTTAAAACAGCCGATGCCGGTTACCTGACTCGTCGTCTTGTTGACGTAGCACAGGATGTGGTAATCTCTGATGCGGATTGTGGAACATTACGTGGTATTGCAACATCTGCATTGAAAGACAATGAGGATGTAGTAGAACCACTATTAGATAGAATTGTGGGTAGAACATCTTTACATGATGTGTTCCATCCAGTTGGTGAAGAATTGATCGTTGCTGCAGGTGATGAAATTACCGTAGACATTGCAAAAGCAATTGAAGAAGCGGGAATTGAAACTGTAGAGATCCGTTCTGTACTTACTTGCGAAAGCAAACGCGGTGTGTGTGTAAAATGTTACGGTAAAAACCTGGCTACAGGTTATATCGCTCAAAGAGGTGACGCTGTTGGTATCATCGCCGCACAGTCAATCGGTGAGCCTGGTACACAGTTAACACTTCGTACCTTCCACGTGGGTGGTATCGCAGGTTCTTCTTCTATCGAATCATCCTTACTTGCTAAGTTCGACGGTACTATCCAGTTCGATGGTCTGCGTTCTGTAATTACAGAGAACAATGAAGGAGATAAAATACATGTGGTTATCGGTCGTACGGGTGAAATGAGGATCATGGATCTGAAGAACGACAGGTTAATGATCACGAACAACATTCCTTACGGTGCTATCCTGAATGTAAAAGACGGACAGCAGGTGAAGAAAGGTGAAGTGATTTGTACATGGGATCCGTTCAACAACGTAGTAGTTGCCGAAATTGCGGGTGAAGTGAAATTCGAAAACGTTATTGAAGGTGTTACTTACCGTGAAGAAGCTGACGAACAAACAGGACACCGCGATAAAGTGGTTATCGAAACAAAAGATAAAACAAAGATTCCGGGTCTGGTTGTTGAAGGCAAAGAAGTTAAAAACTACAACTTACCTGTCGGAAGCCGTCTGATCATTGAAGAAGGCGAAAGCGTGAAAGCTGGACAGGTAATTGTGAAGATACCAAGAACACTGCGTAAGAGCGGTGATATCACCGGGGGTCTTCCTCGTGTAACAGAGCTGTTTGAAGCACGTAACCCAAGCAATCCTGCAGTAGTTTGTGAAATTGATGGTGTGGTTGCTTTTGGTAACGTAAAACGCGGTAACCGTGAGATTATCGTTGAAGCAAAAGACGGTATCGTTAAGAAATACCTGGTTCCGTTGACAAGACAGATCCTGGTACAAGACGGCGACTTCGTAAAAGCAGGTGCTTCACTTTCTGACGGACAAACTGCTCCTGCAGATATCTTAACCATCAAAGGGCCATTCGCTGTTCAGGAATATGTGGTGAATGAAATCCAGGAAGTTTATCGCTTACAGGGTGTAAAAATCAACGATAAGCACATCGAGGTGATTGTTCGCCAGATGATGAAGAAAGCTGAGATTGTTGATGCAGGTGATACTAAATTCCTTGAAGAAGACCTGGTTGACCGTTTCGAGTTCATCGACGAGAACGACAGGATCTTTGATAAGAAAGTAGTAACTGATCCGGGAGAAAGCAGCAAACTGAGAGCAGGCCAGATTATCACATTGCGCGAGTTAAGAGAAGAAAACTCTATCCTGCGCCGTTCTGATAAAAAACTTGCTGAAGTTCGTGACGCAGAACCAGCTACAGCACAGCCTGTACTGTTAGGTATCACTAAAGCTTCATTGGGTGTACAAAGCTGGATCTCAGCCGCATCGTTCCAGGAAACTACCAAAGTATTAAGCTCTGCAGCTATACAAGGTAAGAGCGATGATATGCTTGGATTGAAAGAAAACGTTATCACAGGTCACCTGATACCAGCAGGTACTGGCCAGAAAGAATTCGAAAGCATCATTGTTGGTAGCAAGGAAGAATATGAATTGCTTTCAACTGCACGTGAAGCGATGAACTTTGATGACGAAGAATAGTTTGATGTACGATGTACGATTTTAGATGTACGATGTGTTAGGTGAATCACCATAAGTAAACACAGACAGTACTCAGAAAATAAATAACAAACAGGAAGCCTAATAAGCTTCCTGTTTTGTTTTAGCTAAAAGCCATCAGCTTTCATGCGAATCATCATTGATAAACACAAACAGCCGCACATTCAATTTGAATAGTAAAACTTTCTATTACACTCAACCCTTCGCTACGATAAACGTATAACGTACCACGTACAACTTATAACAACTTTAAGCTTTCCACACCTTCTCCCCCAACCACCTATTTCATTCCCGCAAAAAGGTCATTTTAACAATTCTCTCACTAATATTACCTATAACTTTCCAACCCCGAAAAAAGGGACTTGCATGAATAAATTTTTAATAGGACTTAATGTTGTTTTGCTGCTTGCAGTAGGTATTTTATTCTATTTACATTTTAGTGGTTCAGAAAAAAGCAGCCATCATGTACAGGCTGTTAAAGAGTCTGCAGCAACACCGTTTAAAATAGCTTACTTCGAGCTGGATTCTTTGCAAAACAGGTATGAATATTATAAAGAAGTTCGGGACAATCTCGCTGCAAAATCCGAACAAAACGCCCGCGACCTGAGATCTAAGCAGGATGCTTACATGAAGAAAGTAAAAGAGTACCAACAGAAAGGGCCTACCATGTCTCAAACTGAGCAAAGCCAGTACGAGCAAACATTATATCAGATGCAGAACGATCTGCGTGCAGAACAGGAAGAAAAGCAACAGGCTCTGAACACAGAAGGCATGCGTAAGCTGCAGGATGTTAAACTGAAAATACAAGACTTTTTGAAAGGCTTTTGCCAGGAAAAAGGTTACTCATATGTTTTCGCAGCAAGCGAAGAAGATAATCTTTACTTCAAAGATTCTGCCCGCAACATTACGGACAGCGTGATCTTTTACCTGAATGCACAACATAAGAACGCAAAAAGTAAATAATTACATTAAATACTCTATCTTCAAATCCCGTATAAAAACGGGATTTTTTATTTATTAACAACCAATGCCGGACTAGCTGCGACAAGCTTTTCCAGGCTGCTTTTGAGAGAAATATACACGTATGCAGGAAAACCAATCTTCATTCAAACCAACGCTTGGTTTGCTTGACGGGACCATGATTGTTGCCGGTAGCATGATAGGCTCCGGTATTTTTATTGTTAGTGCGGATATTACCCGCAATGTGGGTTCATCCGGATGGCTGATTGCCGTTTGGCTGATCACTGGCTTTATGACTGTTGCCGCGGCGGTAAGCTACGGCGAACTAAGTGGCATGTTCCCCAAAGCTGGCGGGCAATATGTTTATTTAAAAGAATCTTATAACCCATTGGTCGGTTTCCTGTACGGCTGGAGTTTTTTCGCGGTTATTCAAACCGGCACCATTGCCGCAGTAGGCGTGGCTTTTTCAAAATTCACCGCATATCTTTTCCCGCAGGTAAGTGAAGACCTTGTTTTATTTTCAATTGGAAAGATCAACATCTCGCCCGCACAGGTGCTTTCTATAATAACCATCGTATTGCTCACCTATATAAATTCACGAGGCATCAAGAATGGTAAGATTATTCAGACGACGCTGACGATTATAAAACTCATCAGCTTATTCGGATTGATTGTCTTTGGGCTGCTCGCTGCAAAAGGCGATATATGGAATGCTAACTGGACGAACGCCTGGGACCTTCACGCGCTGAGCCCTGATGGAAGCGTATCACATTATGCCGTGGCTGCGGCATTGGGAGCCATAGCCGCATCTATGGTTGGTTCTATTTTCAGCAGTGTGGCATGGGAAAACGTTACGTTCATTGCCGGCGAAATAAAGAACCCTAAACGCAATATTGGATTGAGCCTTTTCCTGGGAACCTTTATCGTAACGATTATCTATGTTGCCGCGAACGTGATGTACACTGCAGTTATTCCTTTGCAGGAGATAGCTTCGGCGGAAAAAGACCGTGTAGCTGTTGCCGCATCACATGCCATCTTCGGCAATGCTGGCACGTATGTTATAGCCATCATGATTATGATCTCAACCTTTGGTTGCAATAACGGCCTTATTTTATCGGGTGCAAGGGTTTACTATACCATGGCAAAAGACGGCCTGTTCTTTAAACAAACAGGAGAATTAAACAAAAATGCGGTTCCTGGCTTTGCCTTATGGATTCAATGCCTTGTTGCTTCGCTCCTTTGCCTGAGCGGCAAATACGGGGATTTGCTTGACATGGTGTCGTTTGTGGTAGTTGTGTTTTACGTTTTAACCATACTCGGCATCTTTATTCTCAGGAAAAAAATGCCTAATGCAGAAAGGCCGTACAAGGCGTTTCTATACCCGGTGTTGCCTGCGCTTTACATTTTACTGGGTACTGCATTTTGTGTGTTGCTGGTTATTTATAAAAGCACCTATGTTAAATGGGGATTATTGATCGCTGGCATCGGCGTGCCTATTTACTATCTGGCACATGCGGGAAAGAAGAAGGCAGAGAAGGAAAAGCTCGAAGCCTAGTTTAAAGCTTAAAGCCTAAAGTTCAAAGCTTAAAGCTATTTAACGCAACCGGCGCTTCCGGTTAATAAGTTTATCTCAAAGAGCCTTTTTGATAAAATGTAAGAAAGCCTCTGTTCAAATATTTGAACGAGGCTTTTTTATTGGTTGAAACTTAACAGTCAACCGCCAAAATCATTAGGCGCCGCAAACCACACAACAAAACAATCTTTGCCTTTTGCGGACTTTAAGTTTTGGGCTTTGAGCTTTAGGCTTTAAGCTTTCCCCTTAATATCCTAGTTTTGCGCCTGACAGAACAGACATATTATGACAGATTTCAATAAGCTATTCAATGATTTTGCTTCTATAAAAGTTGCCGTGATTGGGGATGTGATGCTGGATACTTACTGGTGGGGACGTGTAGAACGCATTTCACCTGAAGCACCAGTACCGGTTGTTGCGGTTGACAAAAAAGAATACCGTATTGGTGGCGCAGGGAATGTTGCATTAAATACGGCTGCGTTGCAAGCTGCAACAACTGTATTTTCTGTTGTAGGAAACGATGATGATGCAAATATTTTGAAGGGCTTGTTTGAGCAGGCAAATATCAATACCGAATACATTGTTCGCAGTGACAAACGCATTACAACTAATAAGATCCGCATTATAAGCCGCAACCAACAAATGATGCGCCTTGATGCAGAAGTTACAAAAGACATAACAAAAAGTGATGAAGATGCGTTGGTTGACGCATTCAAAGATTATGTGCAAAAGGAAAAGCCTTCTGTAGTAATTTTTGAAGACTACAACAAAGGTGTGCTCACCGAGGGCATTATACAAACCATAACACAGATTTGCAAGGAAAACGATATTATTGTAACAGTAGATCCCAAGCGGAAAAACTTCTTCAGTTACAAAAATGTCGACATCTTTAAACCTAATCTAAAGGAAGTAATAGAAGGGCTGAACATACTGATTGAAACGGTAAATAAGGAGGTGCTTGACAACATTCACATACAATTGAAAGAAAGGTTGGACCACCACACATCATTAATCACCTTATCAGAAAAAGGTGTCTTCTTTCAAAATGATACGCAGTCAAATTTGATCCCATCTCATTTAAGAAATATTGCTGATGTAAGTGGCGCGGGAGATACAGTAATTGCAGTAGCTTCTCTTGTATATGCCACAACTAAAGACATTAACATGGCTGCAGAAATGGCCAATATTGCAGGCGGCCTTGTATGCGAGGAAGTGGGAACTGCCGCTATTAATAAAGATATATTGCTGGAAGAATGTAAGCTGCTGATTAAAGCTTAGATCCTTCTCTATAATTTATTGCCCCGGCATGCAGCACGTTGCAGCCGGGCTTTTGTTTTAATACAGTGTAGCAATTTATTCTTTATATTACCGCTCAATCCGATTTAATAGAATAGTATTTGTCACTAGATGCAAGCCAAATAATGCGCTTACTAACTCTTAAATCAAACTTATCATCATTTAAACCATAAACGATTGCAACATGAATTCAAAGATGTTATTTGCTGGCGCAGCAGCCCTGTTATGTGTAACTGCAGCAATGGCACAAGAGAAAAAAGATCCACCGTCTCTAACTGAAGTATGGAAGCCAGAGCCAAAGATTGTTACTCCGGGCCCATCGGCTTCTGCTGCTCCATCAGATGCTATTGTATTATTTGATGGCAAAAGCACCGATGCATGGGTTGGAACTGATGGCGGCGCGATTAAATGGGACGTTGCCGACGGAGCATTGACAGTAAAAGGTGGCGCCGGTGAAATAACCAGCAAAGAAAAATTTGGTGACTGCCAGTTGCATATTGAATGGAGAACACCTGCTGTAGTTAAAGGCGACGGCCAGGGCCGCGGCAACAGCGGCATCTTCCTGATGGGAAAATATGAATTGCAGGTACTTGATTCATACAACAACCGTACTTATTCTAACGGCCAGGCAGGAAGTATTTACAAGCAGCTTATTCCTTTGGCAAATGCAAGCCGTAAGCCAGGAGAATGGCAAACCTACGATGTGATCTTTACGGCGCCCCGTTTTAATGAAGATGGCTCCGTAAAAATGGCAGCGCGCATAACAGTTATTCACAATGGCGTGCTTGTTCAAAACAATGCAACACTTGCTGGCAGCACTCAATATATTGGCATTGCCTCCTACGAAAAGCATGGAGACAGTGAGCCTATCAAATTGCAGGATCATGGAAACCCCGTGAGCTATCGTAATATCTGGGTTAGAAAGCTGTAAGACGTTGTACGTTGTAAGTTATACGTTGTACGTTGTACGTTTATGGCGTTGGGTGCAAGGCTTCGGGCTTGAGGAGTAAGGCGTAAGGTTCTAAGTGTGAAAGGTGAGGTTGTAAAAGTTAGACCTGAAGTAGTACATTGATGATACTATTGAACTGAGCTATCTTTTAAATAGCTTTAAGGACAGGCTCACTAATAACCTGCGAACGACGCATAACGTATCACTTACAACGTAAAACTTATAACTACTTTATTCTCCGCAGCACCATACATTGCAACGTATCGCCGGGAGATATTTTTGTCTTTCGCAAAGGACGTGAGCTGGTTAAGGTGCGTGCTTTAATGCGATAAGTGCCTTTGGAATTTTGTATTACATCTGTTACAACCTGATCTTGCACCACAGTTTCATATTCCGCTCTACATGAACAAAAGAATATTGCAATGCAGCAATAAAATAATGTTTGTGCTAAAGAAACACGGGCTACTATAGCAGTTGCCTTAAGCGTTTCCTGTTCAGTTTTTTTCTTCAAGGTTGAATTTAGGTGTGTCATTGGGTTAAAGAATTGTCAGTTTTGGCGAGTGCAAAAGTATCCTTGACAAATATTTTCTCCAATTAAAAATGCAAGTGCCAACACAATTCACACCCTAATCATAATAGTGTTGTATTTTGCGAGCCGGATAGAGAAGTTTTTCACTGTTCGAATACAGAAATAAACAAATGAAATATTATATTATAGCTGGCGAGGCAAGTGGTGATTTACACGGAAGCAATCTCATTAAAGAATTAAAATCACTTGATAAGGAGGCGGATATCCGTTGCTGGGGAGGCGACCTTATGCGCGACGCCGGCGGCACATTGGTAAAGCATTACAAAGAACTTGCTTTTATGGGATTTGTTGAAGTGCTTATGAATTTGCGGACTATCTTAAAAAACATTGCGCTTTGCAAAGAGGATATTGATGCCTTTAACCCCGATGTGTTGGTGTTGATAGATTACCCGGGCTTCAACCTTCGCATTGCTGAATGGGGCAAAGCACAGGGTTATAAGATAGCCTTCTACATTTCTCCGCAGGTATGGGCATGGAAGGAAAGCCGCGTAAAGAAAATGAAGCAGTATATCGACAAAATGCTCGTTATTCTTCCTTTCGAAAAAGATTATTACAAAAATAAATGGCAGTGGGATGTTGAATATGTTGGGCACCCGCTTGTTAAAGTAATTGACAACTATAAAAAGCAATCGACGGGCCACGCACATAATAAAGAGATTATTGCATTACTTCCTGGAAGCAGAAAACAGGAGATCTTAAAAAAGCTGCCGGTAATGCTGGAAGTAAGCAGGCATTTCGAAAACTATCAGTTTGTGGTTGCGAAAGCGCCCGGCCAGGAAGACGGTTTTTACGAGCCCCTTCTTGCTCCTTACACCAATGTAACTTCCGTCAGAGGAAAAACATATGATCTGTTGCTTGAGTCAACTGCCGCACTTGTTACCAGCGGCACAGCCACGCTTGAAACCGCGCTTTTCGGTGTTCCTGAAGTGGTGTGTTATAAGGGAAGCAACATCAGTTACCAGATCGCGAAAAGGCTAATCAAGGTTAAATATATTTCGCTCGTCAATCTTATTATGGATAAGCTTGTAGTGAAAGAATTAATTCAGGATGACCTGACTGTTGACAATCTTGTAACCGAATTGAAAAATCTGTTGGAAAATCCTGCACACAAACAGCAGTTGCAAAAAGATTATGCAGACTTAAAACAACTTCTATCAGGTGGTGGTGATGCCTCTGCTACAGCAGCGAAAAGCATCTTTAATTTTGTGAAGGGCTGAGAAGTAAAAATTCAAAAAAATAAGTGCATAATGTTGATTGATATTAATCAGCATTAACGTTTATCGTGTCTTTTTATTTTTGAATTTTTACTTTTTAATTTGCATCACACTTTTCCCATAACAAACAACGCCGACAAAGTAGGCACGGGGCTTCCACCCTCTTTTTCTAATGTGATGGCAAAAGCTTCGGCCTGCGGAATGTTTTCCATCTTACACAAGCCAATGCAATCACCAATCATGCCTGCATTAACAGGTTTTCCATTTACGATGGCCCATAACTGGTATTGCTTTCCTGCAGGAGCCGCAGGTACACTATTTTTGAGCAGGTAAACGTCTTTTGTCTTGCTGTTCCAATATACGGTAGCCACGCCGTCATTGCCTTTCATAGAAACAACCTTCATTGAAGGGTCTTGCAACATTTCCATACTGCTATCAAGCAAATTCATACGCGTTTGCATTTTGTCTACATGAGCCTGCATTACACCTTGTTCTGCCAGCAGCTGCTGATAGCTTACCTGCATCTGCTTATAGTTGCGATAGTAATAAATATTCAGCAAGGCACTTGCTACAAATAGCAGGATACTAGCAGCAGCCATGAATTGCCAGGCTTTACGCCTGTCAGGTGTCATGGCTACTACATTATTCTGCTCTCCAACGGACCTGAGCTCGGAAAAAATCCGCTCTTTAACTATTGGCGGTGGCGCAATTGTATTGCTGTTCAGTTGTGTTTCCAGCATTATCTCAAATGCGGATATTGCACCGGCAATTTCCGGATGCCTAGCAGCCATAGAGCGAACCTCCGCCGTTTCTTCGGGCGTTGTTACTCCCATAACGTAGCTTTCAATAATACCGCTCTCTATGTATGCGTTAATATCCACAATAATTACATCAGTTTTCTTAGTTCACTTAATGCTTTTCTTATTCTTGTTTTTACAGTTCCCAAAGGAATATTTTCAGCCGAGGCTATTTCTTCGTGCGTATAACCGCCAAAATAGCTCAGCCTGATTAATTTCCGGTAATCTTCCGGCAATTTCTCAACCAGTGCGGCCAGCCCGATTTTATCTGTATCAAGCTGCGTTATACCGCTTGCATAATATACGTCATCAGTAAGCTCAAGGTTTTGACGGTTATTTCTAAACTGCCTGCTCCTCTTAAAATCAATAGCCGCATTACGCGCTATATTTAGTAACCAGGTAAATAGTCTGCCTTTCTGTCCGTCATACTGATCAATCTGCCGCCAGGCCTTAACAAAAACTTCCTGCAATACATCATTGCCCGCCTCTTTTTCTACCACTATATTCAATATAACAGTATACAATGCAGCAGAATAATGCTCATACAAATATTCAAATGCAGGCATATCACGTTGCTTCAGCAACGAAACCAGGCTCTCTTCTGTATATTTAGCGGCGTCAGACATTACTTCTCTATTAAAGATAAAGCACGTTTTTCTAATTTAAAAGGGTTTGAATATCAAGTTTTTTTTGACCGGCAGGCCGGCTATCCAGGAAGTAAATCAACCGATAACTAACATCCTTTAGTTATTAAAATTCGTTGCCGACGAACAGGCATTTCCCGGACATTACACGGTTAGTATTGCTATTATCACTACATTATTAGTGATCCCGGGACAGAACCTATATTTTTCTTTTCATGAAAACGCGATACATTTGCGCCCCTAAGCCCCTGCAACGAACTTACTCAATGATTAATGAAATGTATATGCACGTATTGAACAGAAATGTGATGAGGTTAGTTTTATGTCTTTTTTTAACGGCTCCTTTTGTAGCAAAGGCACAAAACACAACAAAAAAAAGAAAACACGAATTTTATTTTTCCTGGGGTTATAATAAAGAGTGGTATACACACAGCAACCTGAAAGTAAACCAACCTTCCATAGGCAATAATTATACATTGCAGGGTATTAAGGCGCATGACCATCCGGGATGGGATGAAGGCCTTTTTTCAAAAGCGTTGTCTATTCCTCAGTACAATTACAGGATTGGTTATATTATCGATCGCGACAAAGGATGGGGTGTTGAAATAAATTTTGATCACACCAAATACATTATTGCAGATCAACACGCTGCAATTAAAGGCACACTCAACAATAAACCGGTTGATAGCACTATTATGTTCAACCAGGCAAATGGGTTTTCTTATTTTCTGAATAACGGTGCTAACTTTTTGTTGTTCAACCTTACCAAGCGCTGGAAGTTTTATGCGGATGCAAAAGAAAATATCAAGCTTGACTTCTACGCAAAGGCTGGTGTAGGACCTGTTATTCCGCATGTTGAAAATACATTATTCGGCAAATCCAACGACCCCCATTTTCAACTGGGCGGATGGAATGTTGGTGTTGAAGGTGCATTCCGCGCAACATTTTTCAAATACGTCTATCTTGAATACGCCAACAAACTTGACTACGCCCGCTATTCCGGTTTAAAAATTTACGAAGGAAAAGCAAAGCAGGGTTTTGGTACATATGAAATGATATTAAATCTAGGTGTTACATTCCCTGTAGGCAGGAGAGAAAAATAAGGACGAAAGATTATAGATTTAGAATAAATCAAAAGGGTTTAGGATGACAGTGTTCATCTTAAACCCTTTTGATTTACGACAATATTAAATAATAATATCTGGGAACCACACAATGCTCACACCTTACCACACCTGAAACCTGATACCTGACACCTATAACCTCTTTCCTCACCCATGCCTCTGTATTTGCCTGAATAACCGGTCCACATCCTGCAAGTGACAAAGCGCAGTCCCCGCATTCATTGTTGCAGCAGTGCCACATGCTACGCCGAATTGCGCAGCTTCAAGAACATCAGCGCCCGAAGAGAGTTTATATACAACACCACCAATCATACTGTCACCTGCTCCTACTGTGCTTTTGCGTTTAACAGGCGGAGCGCTTATTTTATGCATCATGTCGGTTGTCACAAGCAGGGCACCGCCGGCGCCCATTGATACTACTAGTATTTCACAACAGCCATTACAAACCAATGCATGTGCAACTGTTCTTAGATCTTCTATTTGCAACTCTTCTCTTCCTACAAGCTGCGCCAGCTCATGCAGGTTTGGCTTTATCATAAACACACCCTCTTCAATAACCGCTTCCAGTGCTTCCCCGGATGTATCCACAACACATCGTGCACCCTTGTTATTTGCGATAGAGGCTATTCTTGCAAAAATATCAACAGGCACGCCGGGAGGAAGGCTTCCGCTCGCAACTATATAGTCTACATCCGGCAACGTACGCAACATTTGCAAGCACTCCTGCCACTCATCATCCTCAATTATTGTACCTGGCATCCCGAAACGATACTGCAGCTGAGTAGCGGTATCAAACACTATAAAATTTTCCCTTGTTTCACGTAGTGTTTCAACAGGAATACAATGCACCCCTTCGTTAACTAACAACTCAGTCAGCAGGCCGCCGCTTCTTCCACCAGTAAGATAAATTGCCGCCGACTGGCCGCCCAGTTTCCTGATGGCGCGTGACACATTAATTCCTCCCCCGCCGGGCTCGTACAGAGGGTCCAGGCAACGCAATTTCTTCTCTGGCACAATACCTGCAACAATTGTGCTTTTATCTATGGCTGCATTGAATGTAACCGTAACGATGGAATGTTTCATAATAGGTAGTGTTCTTTAGCCATTAAAATTGTAAATTCAGGGTCGCTTACCTTGTTGCATCTTCTTCGTCCATCCCTTTTTCATAACATAAAAGAAACATTTTAGTTGAGAACCAGCAAACGAACAAACCATATTAACTAATGTTTTATAAACGGAATCAATTTTAATAACCGGCCATTAATTTTTTATTTTATGAATTACGAACAAATGATTGAGCTGATAGGAAAAGAAAATGAAGCGCTTCTTTCCTATACGTCTTCAACAGTAAAGAAAGAGCTGCTGCATTTGCCATCACCGGATTTTGTGGATGAGACCTTTGGTGGAAGTAACAGAAACATTCAAACCCTGAAAAGCCTTGCGTCTATGCACAATCATGGGCGGTTGCAAGGCACCGGATACCTGTCTATACTGCCTGTTGATCAGGGCATAGAACATAGCGCCGGCGCATCATTTGCACCTAACCCTATGTATTTTGATCCTGAGAATATCATCAAACTTGCAATAGAAGGCGGATGCAATGCTGTGGCTACAACATTTGGCGGATTTGCTGCTGTGGCCAGGAAATATGCGCATAAAATTCCGTTCCTTGTCAAGATCAATCACAATGAGCTTCTCACTTATCCAAATAAATATGACCAAATCATGTTTGGCTCTGTGAGTGACGCCTGGAATCTGGGTGCAACAGCTATCGGTGCAACCATTTATTTCGGATCGGAAGAAAGCGACAGGCAAATTATTGAAGTGTCAGAGGCGTTTGAAGAGGCCCACGAACTTGGAATGGCAACTGTGCTGTGGTGTTATCTGCGTAACAATGCTTTTGTAAAAGATGGTAAAGATTATCACGTTGCTGCAGACTTAACAGGACAAGCAAATCATTTGGGTGTAACTATACAGGCAGATATCATCAAACAAAAATTACCGACACTCAATGGCGGATTCAAAGCGCTTAACATGGGCGGAAGCCATTACGGAAAGCTTGATGAACGCATGTACACGGAGCTGTCAACAGACAACCCGATTGATTTATGTAGATACCAGGTGATTAACTGCTACATGGGCAGAATTGGATTAATCAATTCAGGAGGTGCATCTGAAGGTGCGAGCGATGTTAAAGAAGCAGTGCTTACTGCTCTCATCAACAAACGTGCAGGCGGCATGGGGCTCATCTCTGGCCGTAAAGCATTTCAGCGGCCGTTTAATGAAGGTGTTGAATTGCTTCACGATGTGCAAGATGTATATCTTGATAAGAAAATAACAGTTGCTTAAACTACTATATTCATGAACAGACGGCTGGAGGCATTATGCTTTCAGCCGCTTACTTCTTAAGGCAGATAAGTTCATCAATACAATTGAGCCTAAGATCAATGCAATGCCAAGCCACTGTGCTATTGAAATTTCCTCATGCAATAACCAGTGCGCCATTAATACTGATACCGGAATCTCAATAGCAGCAATAATAGTTCCCCATCCCATACCAGTCAGCGGCATACCTTTAGTGAATAGCAATGGAGGTAAAATAGTACCGAATACGGCAAGAAACAATCCCCATGTCCATAAAGACCCAAAGGAAAATTTTTGCAGCAATGAAGGAAAAAAAACCACTACGATTATTGCAAGGCTGCCCACGAGCAACCATAAACTTCTTCGTAAAGGAGGCAATTGTAAAGCAACACTATTGGTTGAATAAAGCGTAACAGTGTAACATATTGCTGCGAGTAAACCGAATGCAACTCCTCGCCAGTCAAGCACCACATCTACATTTACAAGGTTGGCTGCCAATGCAGTTCCCACAAGAATAATAAGCGCTGCTATAATTTTTATAGCAGAAGGAAACTGTTTATGCAAAACAGATTCTAACACTACTCCCATCCAAACTGTTTGCATTAATAAAATAATACCGATCGATACCGCTATATATTTTACAGAGAGATAATAAAAAATACTTGTAAGCCCCATGGATGTTCCGCTCAATATCAACATCAAAACACTTCTTCTGTTTGTTGTATGTGGTGCTTCTCTTTTCTTACTAAAAAATACATTCAGCAAAAGCAGGCCCAATACACCGAATAAAGACTGCGCGGTTGTAACTTCCGCCGTGGTGAACCCATGGTCGTAAGCCATCTTCACAAATGTTGCCAAAACGCCATAACTGGCTGCTCCTAAAGCCACCAGCGCAGAACCTGTAATCAATTGTTTATTCACGCAGTATATAAACTTTGCTTTAAAAAAGGCAAGTTATACGTTGTAGCCCATATAAAAAAGAGCGCCGGAATACCAACATACGGCGCTCAGTGTCAATACTACTGGCTGGTGTAGGTTACGTTCAATAAATAATACTCAAACTCAAGAAAATGATAACTGGCTGAGCGGCTCGGGTGTAGTTGTTCTGGCAATCCTGCATAGTTATAAGCACTATAACTTTGCACAACCAGCGGATTATTTTGTGAATAATCGCGATCAATAAACTGCCAGACCTTATTAGAGCGATGAATGTTCACTTTATCATCATATTGCTTTGAAACATCGGTTCTGTTTCCATTCGTGTCATACTTATACGTTGCGGTTGTATGCTTTTTCCCAACACTGTCTTTTGTATAAACACGCGAGATTCGGTTCAATACGTCATATTCAAAGTAGGAAACAACCAACGATTGCACAGTTACCGGCAAGCCATTCTCTATCATCCCGAATGTAAAAGACGAGTCAACGATAATGCGATTTTGTTCATCACTATGATACCTGTGATAGATATGGTAGTACGTGGTGCCTATATCAACATACATACCATAAAAATCTGTCAGATTGCGTTTTTCATCGTATAGAAAATAATAGTCAGCACCAGTAGAAGGAGACGCATTTCCGATTGAGGTCATCTTAACGGGATCTCCATAGCTATTATATTCGAAGCTATACCCTTCGTCTACTTGCTCAATCACGCCTGTAATCTTATCAATACGACCTAACGCACTCTTCTCTATTTTATCAAACAGCTCCTGCTTTTTACAGGAAATGCTTATGCATGCAATTAACACGCATGCTGCAATACATTGTATTTTCTTTTTCATTTAATAAAATTTACTGAGTAAAAAATAGGACTGCCTTACTTGCAGTAATAATCAATACGGAGACTGCTTGAGTATATATCAAGAAAAGTAACGCTTGCAACATCAGGCGCCTTCAACTCCAATGGCAACCCTTTATCATTAACATGGAACTGAACACCGGCGTATGTTATATTGTTGACACTATACTCCCTGTTAATAAGCTGAAATGCCGGGCTTAAGCGATTAATATTAATAGAGGTATCATAAGTATTACCCGTTCTGTTTCCTTGTACATCATAACTATAAGTAACAACATTTATGGCTTGTCCTTTTTTGTTTTTGCTATATTCTTTAGTCACTCTTCCTTTCGCATCAAACTCCATAAACGTTGCCCACCTGCTAAACAATCCGGCTGGACGACCATTGTTCATGTGCCCAAAAAGATATCCTGAATCGGCCACAATCTTATTGCTGTCATTGTATTTGAAGGCGTTCCATGTTTCAAATGTGCCGTTTCTGTATTGGCGAATGAAATCGGTGAGCCTTCCTTTATTGTCATAAATAAAAGCCATATCGGGGTTGACTTCCGAAATATTAAAAGCCTCAAAAAAAACCGGCCTGTTTAATTCATCATAATAAAACGTTCCCACTTTCTCAACGGCGCTTCCATCATCTTTCAAGATCTGATACAAGGCTTCTATACGACAGTTATCGCACGGGCTTGAAGACAACGGCGTTCTTATATCTTGTTTTTTACAAGAGGTTAACGACCATACAATTAACAACTGAAACAGTACGGCCAAGATTATATATTTCATACATACTTTGTTTTGAATTGCATAAAAATTGTTTTAACCACGTCTAATTTGCGGAGTAAGAAACTATCATAAAAGTGTACTGAAAGTCCAGGAACTGTTTTAGTCCAACACGCGTGGTTTCAATATTTTCAGGCAGGCCGCATAGCGTATAAGAAGGATAGGTTTGAATATCTAACGGGTTATTCATTGAATAGTCGCGATCTAAAAACTGCCAGATTTTATTTGTGCGATGAAAATTAATTTTATCATCATAGTGCTTTGATATATCAGACCGGTTTCCATTGGAATCGTAAGTGTACTTTGCAAGTGTCTTCTGCTTACCGGTTGAGTCTTTAGTGTAAACACGAATGATCCGGCTTTGCGCGTCATATTGAAAAAAGTCTATTTCCTTTTGATCGCTTTCAGGACGGTCGTTAACTTTACTACCGTACATGTACAAAGAATCAACGGAAATTCTTCCCTGCGCATCATAGCCGTATCTATGCCAAAACTTGAACTGCACGGCACTAATCCAGGTATAAGGCGCCATAAATTCAACTAGTTTTCCATTTACATCGTAATTAAAAAAATATCTATCCGACTCATAGTTTGTACCGGAACCAATAGCGCTAATTGAAATGGGATCTCCCTGGTTGTTATAAGTAAAACTCATCCCTTGGTTCACCGCGAATGTGCCGGTTATTTTTTCAATACGAAAATGCGTAAAGTCATTTTGCGGACTTGAAATATCCTGCTTCTTACAAGAGGCTGCAACAGAAGCCAGCACTATGCAAGCCGTAATTACTTGTATAAACGTTTTCATTTAATTGTTTTTTGTTTGAAGAATTGAGGAAGGTTACCAGCATGTGTAATCAATCCTGGCGGCATTATAGAAAGACATATCCAAAAAAGAGAGTCCGGATTTATTGCTGTTAATCACTGCCGGCAATCCGCGATCATTATATTGGTAGTCCAACATATCGATAGGGTTGTTCATACTGTAATCCCTGTCAATAAACTGCCATACTCTATTCAACCGGTGAATATTCATCTTGTTATCATATACACTGCGGTCCGTCCTGTTTCCCTGTGCGTTATATGAATAGCCTACACCTCCGGCAGGGTTACCTTTTTTGTCTTTTGTATATTCGTTGATAACGCGTCCGGCGGCATCATATTCAAGATAGGTTACACCTCGTCCAAAGCTTTTTTTTGGCTGGCCATTTACATTCCTGCCTAATACAAAAACTGAATCCACGACAACTCTGTTCCATGCATCATACTTGTATCTGTGCCATGTTTCAAAATCTCCGTTTCGGTATTGTTTAATAAAATCTGTTAGCCGGTGCAGTGAATCATACCAAAATGAATAGTCAGGATTGCCTGTCCCTTGCTGTTGCTTTCTAAAAAAAACGGGATCGCCTAAATCATTGTAGGAGAAACGGCCGACCAGATTAAATACATAATTAAAATCATCAGGATCACCATAGATACTTTCTATGCGGCAACTATCACTGCAAGCCGCAGGCGGCGATGGAATCTCATTTTTTTTGCAGCTGAATAACAGTGCAGAAAACATGGTTGCAATAGCAACAAATCGAAACGTTTGTTTCATACTGTAAATTTTAATTTTATTAGAAAATAAAAGAGGATGTTATTTAAAGGCTGAGAGAGGAACGCATAGTAACAGCCTGTAAGTCGCTCAACAGTTGTGAGGCAACTAACCGACAACAATTATTTTGCATGATGATTACATGCAACGCATTTGAGAAGGAACAATAAGGGTCATTATTGCATTTACATACTAATAAATGCACATCATGCAATTGCAGCAACAATCCGCACAAATAAGGGCACACTGCATCCACAGCGCACACTGGATTTTTAATTCATATTAAACATTTAATGTTGTAATAAAAAAGAGGAAAAGACATCCAATGCTTAGGGCAATCTTCATCAAAACTTAAAAACCACTCGGGGATATTGAAGGTTTGAAAACAGTTTAAATGTGACTTTAAATATACTGCGTGAAAGTAAAAAATGCAATAGGCATTTTAAGCTTAAAGCCCAAAGCTTAAAGCGCAAAACTGATCGAAGCGAAGGCGGAAGAGAATAGCTAAAGCTTAAAATTGATCGAAGCGAATAATACCTTGTTAATCGGCTTCAACTTATAATAATTTACAAGGTTTAGGGTTAATTATTTTAAATCGCTAAATACGTATGTTAAGGCCTTAGGTTTTGGCTTTTCGCTTTAAGCTTTATGCTCTAAGCCTTATGCTCTAAGCCTTATACTTTAGCATCAGGCTTGCCTCAGCAACTCCTTAACAAATTTACCCTTACCGTCGGGCGTTGTATAGAATGGGCGTTTTTCAACTTCATATTGGGTATCTTCCGGAATGCCCAACGCATGATATATCGTTTGATGAATCTGGTCAATCTTAACAGGATTTTCAATTGTTTTACAAGGACGCTCATCAGCGGTTTTACCATATACAAAACCTTTTTGAATACCACCACCAAACATCAGTATAGAACAACCATCGGTAAAGTGGCGGTGCATGCCATAGAACTTTAATTCACTCAACACATCAGGCTGAGCCACCTGTTCCTGAACCTTTGCATCGGGGCGGCCTTCCACCATCATATCACGGCTAAACTCGCTTGCCAGGATTACAATTGTGCGGTCTAAATGACCTGTCTTGTCAAGATCTTTGATCAGCTGCGATACAGGGCCATCAATCATTTTCTTCATTCCTTCTGCGCGTGTATGGCCATTTTCATGCGTATCCCAACCCATGAAAGGTTCATATTCAGTGGTAACACTTATAAAGCGTGCACCTTGTTCTGTAAGCCTCCTGGCAAGCAGGCATCCCAATCCAAAACGACTCGTATTGTAAATGTCATAAACTTCTTTTGGCTCAAGACTAAGATCAAAAGCTTTTTGTTCGGGAGAATTCAACAACCTATAGGCCTGCTCCATTGAGCGCTTCAGCGATTCTTTCTGATAATCGCTTCCATGATCTGCAAATGGGCTCTTGTTGATAAGTTCATTGTACAACTGGTTGCGCCTTTCAAAACGTTTTGCATCCATCCCAACAGGAGGCCGTACGCTTTCCAATCCCTGGCTGGGATCAGGTATAAAGAAAGGGCCATATTCATTACCTAAAAAACCCGCAGTATGAAAGGCTTTCAACTCCTCAGCTTCACCAACTGTAAAGCGCTGGCCAATATCTATAAACGCGGGAATAACAGGATTTTTCGGCCCAAGCAGCTTTGCTATCCACGCACCGAAATGCGGCGCAGCAACAGTCTGTGGTGGCTCATAACATGTATGCCAGTGATATTGATGACGGGAATGCAATATATGCCCCATATCCGCAGCAACATAAGAACGGATAAGTGTTCCCTTGTCCATTACTTTACCTATCGATTGCAAGCCCTCGGAAAAATGGATGCCATCCAGCGCTGTTGGCATTGACTTAAATGTGCTTAACACACTGTTGCCTTGCATGCCTTTTTCAAAAGGTGTATATCTTTTTGGATCAAAAGTCTCCGTGTGCGCCATTCCGCCTGCCATCCATAATAGTATAACAGTATCTGCTGTTGCTACAGGCTTTGCTTTACCGCAACCAGTCAACATGCTTGCCACAGGCGCGCCCGCAGCCATTGCAGCCAGTGTAGCCGCACTTGTTGTTTTTAGAAATTCTCTTCTGTTCCAATTTCGTTGCATGAGAAACAATTTAGCTTTCAGCCTCCAGCTATCAGCTTTCAGCTTTTAATTTTCAAAGTTCTATTTTCAATCGCTCTGGCAGCTCAGTCGCGTGTTTTCACAGCTTTACATTTTCCATTCTCCTTTTCAATTATCAATTTTCAACTATCCATTAATAGATGAGCTGAAACTCAGGATGCAGGGTCATCGTCCAAACAAAGTCCTGTATAGCCTCTTTATTGGGTTTATCACCAAGCATCTTATAAGCCACAGTTTGTTCATCACTGGTTGGAGCCCGGCCTAATGTATTCTTGTATACTGCGTTGACCAATGTTTTTGCATCGGGATATTTTTGTTGCAACCTTTCCGCACCACGTTGCATCGCAGTATTAAACAATGTACCATTTGTCAGCTCCAATGCCTGCAACAAGCTCGCTTGTGACATACGGCTTGTTGAAACCGTTTCCCTGTTTGGCCTGCCCAATGCTGTAAGAAAAGGATTATTCTTTACAAAAGCAGCACGCGCAAAATGCATGTTCTGCTTTACTGAATTAGGAAACAATTTGTACACGACTGCACTATCCGGAAATATTGGCTGAATGGTTTCGCTAACTGCATCTGAAAATTCTTCTGCAGTCAGGCGGCGGCGCATCATTCCCTGGAATACGTAAGTCGGCGCAATCACCTGGTCTGGCTCTTTTACACTTTGAGACGGCAGCTGGTATGTGCGTGAAATCAATATCTGGTAAATCAGCTTTTTTATATCGCAGCGATTGGCCACAAAATCGCACGCCATCCAATCTAGCAGGTCCTGGCTCCATGGAGCATTATCCATTGCATCTACCGGCTCTACAATACCCCTTCCCATAACCTGGGCCCATACACGATTTACAAGCGTTCTGTACAGGCGGCCATCTTTAGGCTGCACAAGCACATCAGCCAATTGCTTCAACCGTTCCTGCCTGTTGGCTTTCTCGTCAACAGCACCCAATTCTGTATAAAGCATCCGTGTTCCTGCCATGCGCCCGGTAGGCACATCACAGCGGTTCACTTCAAGCGTACTATCAGCAAAAATATTTGCGAAGGCATAGGCATCATCCAGTTTCCAGTCGCTTATAAAGCTATCGTGGCAGGATGCGCATTTAAGATTCAGCCCCATAAAAACCTGCGCTACATTTTGAGCGGCCTGCATTTCAGTGCGCTGACTGGCATTGATTGTTCCCCGCCATTGAATGCCCCTGATAAAACCTTCCGATTCTTTTGCCGGGCTTATCAACTCTTTTACAAATACATCATAAGGCTTGTTACTAACCAATGATGTGTATAGCCATTGTGTAATATCAAATCTTCCACCGGTAATATATCCTGTGCCTGAATAATCATTACGCAATGCATCATTCCAGAATGTAAGCCAGTGCTGTGCGTAAGCTTCATTTTTTTGAAGCAACCCTTCTACCAGCTTTGCACGTTTATCTGGCCGCTTATCCTGAATGAATGCATCCATGTCAGTTGTGGATGGCAAAAGGCCCGTAACATCAATAAAGACCCTTCTGATATAAGTGCGGTCATCAACTGGCTGCTGCCACTGAATATTGTGCTTTTTAAAATAAGCGTCAACAAACAAATCTATAGGTTGTGTAAGATCTCCTTTTGCGGCAGGAACAGCTGGGCTACGTGGCGCAAGGTCCGCAACGCGATACAAGCTTTTTTCCTTGCTGGGCCATGGCGCACCTTGTTTAATCCAGAAGGCCAACACAGCAATCTCATCTTTCGTGAGCCCTTTTCCTTTTGTTGGCATTGATTTCTTTTCGCTGCGCGGAAGAGATATGCGTTTGATCATTTCACTTTTCTCAGGATGGCCAGGTACGACAACGGCACCATGCTCCCCTCCTTTCATGATCATCGCTTTTGAATCCAGCCTCAACTCTCCTTTCACCTTTGTTGAACCATGACAGCTATAACAATTGTGCGCCAGAATAGTACGCACCTGGATGTTCAGGTCCTGAACCTGGCTTTCAGTCAATGGTTCTTTTTGGCTCGCCAACGCAAATACCGGGTTATCTTTTTCTGGCATCACTTCTTTTGAAGGCAATACGCTCGACAAATAATCATCACCATGCGTCAACCCTGCACCGTAATGCCCTGCAACCGTAACGCCAACAACGGTTAGCGTAAGAAATATTAGTTGCATGCGGCGCGATCCTTTAAGGTACATGTAAGCAGAAGCCAACCCAAGTACCATGGTGGCAATGCCCGTCCATTGGTGAATACCGAGAATGTCACTTCCATATTCTTCCATATTGGATAATAGCAGGCCGAAGGCAACAGAAAATACTGCCGACAATGCACCTATACAAACCAGTACTTTTATTGCCGAACTGAAGTTATTGTTCTTCCATTTCCAACCGATGACCTCCATCAATAATGCGGCTATCAAAATACCAACAGGGAAATGCACAACCATTGGGTGCAACCTCCCCATAAATTCCCATAGCCAGAAATGCTGTACTTCTTCAGCGCCTGCTGGCTGTGCCACGCTGGTATTAATTACACCTAATGTAATGAACGCGAGTATTGAGGTTGTTACAAGCAGTATTTTCATAAACAAGCCCTTGTAAGTATTATTTGAAGCGCAGAAATGCCAATCGTTAATCGTTTTTAAAATTACAAAAACGTGCTGCAACAACACATTAAAAGGCAGTGCTGATCGCCACTCATTTGTAAATAATGGTGCATGTTAACTCGTAAGCGCAAAATAACCGTCCTGCACTGTTCTGTGTTTGTTGTAACTTGCTATTAATCACTTGTTCAGGCGTGTAAATATTCTTATATTACAACATATCACATCTTGTAGATCGGCCATGTCTCCGGAAAAAATTGGTAGTCAGGCATTTATTTTAAGGACAGAACATTGGACGACCGCCCATCAAACAAATCTTATTCAGCATATCATGAGTACAACAGTCAGCGCATCCAGTGCCGAAACGCTTTTAAAAGAGCTTGTATGGTTAAGCCAGGTTATTGACCACCGTCTTAAATTATACTGGAACAACATAGAGGGCCAGCCTACGGATATAGGAACGATCCCTCCGCCCGATCTTGCTGAAGACCCGTCTGCTTATGCATCGGCTGTAAACAAACACAGCATGAATTATGCGGAAAGATTGATTGTGATATTGGCACTGGCCCCGCACTTGCAACCACACCTACTGGATGTTTTCTTCGTCAAAAATTCAACCTACGATCGCGGGTTTACTGAATTCGGCGGAATAAAGGGCCATCAACATGCGGGCTTTATACCAACAGGTGAGACCGCGGCTTTTTTGCTTACAATGAATGATATCAACCAAAGATTGCAGCTATTGCAACTTTTTAGCGATACGCATTTTTTTAAAACACGGAATATAGTCTCGCTTGATGCAGCGCCAACCGACGAACCTTTATTAAGCGGCATATTGAAAATACATGCAGACTTTATTGATCTTCTTACAAATAGTGTTGCCAGCACAAAGCATTATGGCGGTAATTTTCCTGCAAGGCTTTTGACCACGCCCCTTTCTTTTGAGGATCTTGTACTGGACGAACATACACTTAACAATGTACTTGAAATTCAAGACTGGATAAACTACGGCGATACACTACTGCATGAATGGAAAATGAACAAGAAAATAAAGCCGGGTTTCCGTGCGCTCTTCTATGGCCCCCCCGGTACCGGTAAAACGCTCACTGCTGCGTTGCTAGGGCAAACGACAGGGCTCAGTGTTTATAGGATAGACATTTCGCTGATCGTATCCAAATACATTGGCGAAACGGAAAAAAACCTTGCACTACTTTTTGACGCGGCGCAAAACAAAAACTGGATCTTATTTTTTGATGAAGCTGATGCCATATTCGGAAAGCGCACAGAAACTTCATCGGCTCATGACCGATATGCCAACCAGGAAGTATCTTACCTACTACAACGTGTTGAAGATTTTCCTGGCGTTGTAATTATGTCTACCAATTTTAAAACAAACATCGACGAGGCCTTTACACGACGTTTTCAGTCCATTGTATATTTTGCTCCACCCGATGCTGACCTGAGAAAAAAATTGTGGCAGAACTCTTTTACGTCCAACGTTCATTTTGAAAAGAATGCTGACCTGGATGAAATTGCAGAAAAGTATGAACTTACCGGCGGTTCCATCATCAATATCGCCAGGTATTGCTCGCTTAAAGCCATAAAAAGAAACGCAACGAATATCCTGCGCCAGGATATTGAGGAAGGCATCAGGAGAGAATTCGCAAAAGAAGGAAAGGCAATGTATTGATTGCTTTTGCAATTTAAACCGTATCACGCAAAACCTTCTTAGGCTACTATTCCTTGCACACTAGCTACATAGGGGGCTTACTGTACAGGTTAGAAGCTGTTTAGTTTTTGATGGTAAGTGAACGGCTTCGTTTATCATTTAATAGCTTTTTTCAACGCTGCACCAAACCCTTCCCAATAAGGGGTAAATTTTTCCGTAAACTTTGTACCTGTCTTTTGTGCTTCTGCTTTTTTAGATGCATCTGCATATGCCTCATCGAATATTTTATCAATGGCCGATTTGCTGGTGTGTGTTATGCCTCTAATGGCCTTAAGCCCTTCGTTATAACCTTTTGTATAATCTTCGCCCGATTGCCAACCTCGCGAAGCGTGCAATTCGGTAGAAGCTGGTTTTGCAAGCAAACGGCTTCTGAAAATTGCTATTTGCTCATCGCATTTTTCCAATTGTTTTCTTGTCGTGGCAATGGATACTGTCAATTGGCTGATTTTTTCCGCAAGATCTGTTATTTGTTTAGCGTAATACTTTTCATTGTTTTGCCAAAATATAAAATAACTGACCGGATTCTTGTAGCCAGGGAACTGATATGTTCTATAATCTCCTCTGTAAGACTTCTTTTTGGCCACGGCATTTTTTTCATTTGTTGTTGCTTCCGATTTCGCCCTTTCCGATGCGGCTTTGTCTTGCGTTTCGTTTGTCAGTTTTGCCTGTTGTGTCTTCTTATATTCCGTCCAGTCGTTCAAGCTTCTTTGTGCACTTCCATGGTTAATGGAATCTTGTTTGCCTTTGTTGTACAATGCCGAATCTCTGGCAACATCCATCGTTGAACTATTGGGAACAATACTAACAACGGCATCGGGGGCCAGGTTACGTAAATAGAGTTCACGGTTTTTAATCACACTTCGTTCGTATTGATAACGTGTGCCCAACAAGCCGTTTGCTTCAGCGCCGGGAGTAAGTGCCTCACGTGTTTTGCTACCGTGCGCATAATGGTTGATTAAAATGTTGTCCGCTGGATTTGTTTTGGCCAAATCAATTTTGAATTTGGCTCCTTCGTCAGTTTTAAAGGACTCTCCTGTATTACCGTAAACTGCTTCATCTTTAGCCGTAGCAGTAAGGCTTAACCCGCGCTGGCCCGGCCCGCTGCCTTTCCATTGATGCATAAGTGCAAGTGCGATTTTTCGGCTCTCCAAAGATTTGTCCGGCATACTGTTAAAGATTGTTTCCTCATCTCTTTTCAGCCCCAGTTTTTCAAACTCTGTAGGGTCTATATCCTTTGCAGACCCGCCTGTGGCAGCTGCTGCCAAATCTTGTTTTTTGCCGGTAAGAAATCCTTTTTCTTTAAACGCCATCCATTGATAGTAGCTCTTCTCCATGTATGCATAGCGGTGCGTATGTTTGTCAAAATCATCCAGTACGTATTCATTGTTCTCACCATCCTCCTTTCCCAACTTTTTATAAATGTCTCTAAATACACCGCTCGCTACATCCTTCTCTGTTTTCTTTACAAACAATGCACTCCCTGAAAGAATTTTTGCTTCTGGCCTTGTTTCACCTTCTTTCTCTACCCAGGTTTTATCCAGGATTTTTTCTTCCGAAGGCTTCACCTCTACTTTTTTATCTGTGTCTTCAATTTTTTGTTTAAGAGGGTTAATCTCACTTTCAGCAATGATGGTTTCCTCTTTTGCCTCTTTCAAAACATCTGCCACGAAAGGTTTATCGGTAATTACTTTTTGAAGCCAGGGAGCATCCAGATTAATCGCTGATAAGTCTAAGGCATACACATTTTTCACCTGGCTGCCTTTTTTGGAAGCGTCAAGTGTGGAGAGTGCCTTTATATTGGCTTTGGTAGCAATTTTTTTCCTGATTTTATTTACGTTGCGAGCAACATCGAATAGACTTTTTACGGCCGTTTTAAATCCTTCTCCTTCACTCTCGATATCCTTCGGATTATAACCTACCTTATCGCCACCGACCAATTGCGCCACTTTTTGTGTGGCCGTGGATTTGATTAACTGAGCGGGAGGTTTACTTGCAGATAAACTCGCAGACCTTGCGCCCATTGTAGTCGCTTCATTTTCCAAACCTGCATCGTTATTTACCGGGACATTGTTTTTGTCTTTCATAGTCGATTGCACGCGGCCTTGTTTCTGTTGTACGACATGCCATGCCTCGTGTGGCAGATGCTGTTCCTGACCGGGCGCAATATGGATATCTGTTCCCTGTGCATAAGCATGGGCTTGCAGTTGTGCAGGTTGTGCAGAATTATAATGCACTTTTACATCATCCATTGAGTAGCCGCTAAGGTTTTCAACGCCTGCTTTCAAACTATCAGGCAAACCGGTATTGTTGGGGTGCTCTTGTTCAGGAGTGCCACTGGCAACAGATACTGCATTATTGGCTTCTTTTTTCTGCAAGGGCGCAAACTTTTCCTGCCCTAATTCTTCTTCTATCGCCTGCTTTTGTATGGCCTTGCCTGCAGCGAAATTATCGGCCATTGCCTGGTAAGATTTTAATTGTTGCACGCGAGGACTACTATTAATAGCCTCCTGCAGTTTTCTTTGCACAACCGACTCCGCGCGATTATCAGAGAACAGGTCAGACCCTTGTTGTTCGGCCTGCATCTGAACAGGCGTATTGGCAACAGCCTGGCTTTTATTTACCGCTGTTTTATCGGCTTTGGTGTACATAATAAGATATTTTACATTGGTATACTAATCTACAGTTAATTCGCAGCCTATCATAGTCTGCGAGCTACAAACTTTTGTTCAACATCATTCATCGCAGAAAAATTTGCGACACTAAATCCACTCCACATACAAAGGCTTATCCATCCACTTAAATTTAATCATGCGGTAACTCCATGGCAATGTTTCTAACAAAACGTCATAGCCCCTTTGTTCCACTTTTAACGTCCATCCATCCTGCATTTTTATTAGTGATCCATGTCTCTGCATAAATGCGTTCCGGAAATTTTCGGCAGATGAATTTTTCATCTTATCCCATCGCTGAAAAAGTGTTTTGAAAAGCTCTTCTGATACACGGATTTCTTCTTCAGAAAGGTCAAGAAATGGCGGCACAACCTCTTCAAAATTAATGGCACACAAAATTTTATTGAGCGGCAAATCAAACTCCGCTATCTCCGTTTGCCCAGTCACAAGATACTGTGTTAGCAACGCGGCCCTGTAACGTGAAGTATCATCAACAAAAACGTTATTTTCCGTCAGCCCCAACAATTGAAAATAAAACGGGACAAAAGGCTGGAGCAGAACAAGGCCCGCATTATTTATATAGATCTTTGAAACATCGCCTTGCCGCAATAATGCTTTATTCTTTTCATCAATTACTTTTTGTTCAGCATTCAACTGCTGTGAAAGCAATTGATGTAACTGCTTTGATTGCATGTTTTTTTTCAACAAGTTTTCAGGAACATCAGCACCTTCGAAGTCAGACAAAAAATTATTTCCGCTTTCAACTCCTACCTTTTGTCTAATCATCTCTTTAATGTATTCACCTTTAAACTGAATATTGATTGCGCTGGCCATCGCCTTTTTACTTAACCCGTGAAGAATAGAACGAATCCCGTCATCCTCCAAAATATTACGAATAAAACTTTTTATGTCGTAAATATTTCTTTTACCGGACAGCCATTCCAGGTAAAACTTTTTCAATAAAAACTGCATCCTGCTTTCTTCATTTATTTCAGCCGATAGCGCCAGCAGCATTGTGTTCATTGCCCTGATATTCTTTATAGCATCCTCACCCCATTTCTGATAAACAGACAAAACCACACCCTCGAGTTTATCCAGCGGAACTTTAACGGAAAAAACATTCATTATCTGAGCAGCGCTTCCCGTCACTTGTAGAAACTTTTTTACCTGATCAATACCGCCTTGACTAAGTAATTCTTCAACCAACTGCGAGGATGTTTCTGCTTTAACCCCTTCAAATCCAGGTGTTTGCTGCACCCAGGCAATTAAATCCTTTTCATAATTTTTATTTATGAAAGCAAACAATTCATGATGAGCATGCTGAAATTTCTCAGCTAACAAATGAAGTTGCATTTTCAATAATGAATTGATCGACGAAGATGCGAGCATATTGTCCAATAGCTCTTTATCCTGCTGAAGAAGCAGATCCATTGCATTTATTAGTTCCACTCCCTCATCATTCGATACACTGAAAGATGATTGATCATTATTCAAAAAAAACTTAAGGATCTCGGCTGCCTTATCTTTACTATCCACATTCTCTATCGTCCTATCAAACACTTTTTTATTCTGATCTGAATCAATCGACTTATCAAATGTTAATGTGCGGGCATATTTCCATTTATCATAAGCTGTATACTGTTCTAAAAATGAAGCAACATTATTTGCCCCTGGCAACTCAGCATCTTTAAAAAGATGAAATAACTGTAACCTTACTGATGACAGAGCTGTAGATGCAGTCAGCAATTGCTGCAAACGCGCCCTATCATTGACATATAAAAACATTACGGCCTGCAATGCAAGCTGATGAAATTGCACATTCCGAACAGATGGAGGCAGCGCACTCCACGTTAAAATATATTCCAGGATATCACCGATTTGACTTTTAACTATTGAGCTATCTTCATTCAACTTGTCAAAATGCGATTGCCATTTTTCAATCGGCCAGCAATCAGTATTATTAAGTTCCTTACGAATGTCCAATACAACAACGCCTTGCGTATTTTTCCGCTCTGGTTCCAATTCAGCCAACAGAAGTTTTTCATTATGTAATAACAAATCCGTTTTTAGTTTATTCAGTAAAACCGGATAAGATAACAATGCAGTTTTCAAGGCATAAAAAGCATTACTATGACTGGCATATATCATTTTAAGCAATTGAAGCAATATGCCAGAATTTGTGTGAACACCTAAAATTGCATTAGGTTGTTCTTTTGCAATACCGGGAAAAAACATTTCAATCAAGCCAGCTGTTTCAAGCCTGTATAAAGCTGGCTGCAAAGCAAATGCGTATTGAATATTATTTAGAAGATGCTTAACAAGTGAAGAGTCGTTTATTGAATAACTCACAAATCCGTACTCCGTAATCTGTTTGGTAACTTCTTTGAATGCTGAAAGAGCGTCGCCATCTGCGTTATTCATAATATCCGCAAGTAGATACAGCGTCCGGACATAAGACTTTCCGGCATCCTTTGAAATGATCCATGTAATTGATTGCAGAAAAAATAAGCGAGAGCTCCAGGTTTCGTAGCGAAAATCGATATAATTGAGCCACAATATTTGATATAAAATTGGCAATGCAGTTTGAGAGGAACGCACTTTTAACACGCCGACCAGTTGCACTACGCTATCAAGCGCTTCCAAAGCGCTTGCTGAAGATGGCAAAAGCTTAAATAATTCTGCCAACGTTGCCAATGGAAAATGTAGCAACAACCTTTCGCGCATTGTTTGAGTAGTGCCTGCAAAAACAAGCACAGTGCGCGCCTGTAGTTTATTTTCCGCTATAAGTATATTAAGCGCCTCTATGGGATTCAGGCCTTCAGCCCACCATGGAAGAACACCTTCTCTTAAAAAGAAAATAACCAGATCATACGAACTAATGGCTTTTTTTTCTTCATCCTCAGCCACTTCATCTGCAACTGCAATATTATCTTTTACCGACAGGAATGTATCCATTTTCTGTTGGAGATGTTGATCAAATACATGCATTTCGATAACAGGATTTCGAAGTAAATAGTCAAATGTTTCGCCGTGCAAAAATCCTGACAAAGATGAACCAGTTTCAGCCAGAAGGCGGTCCTTCTGAATCAGTATATCCCGTAATGCTATCGCACTTGCAGGCTGAAACAATCTCAACAGCATGCCAACAGTTTTATCCGCAGCTAACCAAGAAAATCGTTCAAACAACTGCGCATTTCCTGATAACCCTCTCAACATTGTCTGCAGCGTAGCGGGATATTTATTGAGCATCGTTCGCAATGTCCCAAAAAGCTGGCCTTTTGTAACATGGCCAACTTCATTAGGCAACGAACCATTCATTAAAAAATAAAGCAAAACATGTGCATCCTGCAGCAGCTTTTTATTTTCAGAAAATACAAACTTCCATTTATGCGCCACACCTTGTATTTCGATTAAAGGCTGCACAAAAACCAACTCATCCGCAATCTCATGCAACACATGCAAAAGTGGCAACTGTTCCCTGGCTCGGCTCAAAGAAGTTTGATTAATAAGCAGCAACAATAAATCGTCATAGTGCACGCCAAAATGGGCTGCCATGCTGCGAAGCGTGCTTTTTGTAAACTCTTTCCTGTTGAAGTTACTACCATGCCCTTCGATCAGAAAAGCCAGAATTATCTCCCATAGTGCTTTTGAAACAACTTTGCTTTCGCTTTTTATCACCTGTTCTTTTTCATTGACAGCGACTACGTTATCATGATATTCATTTATAAAATTACCTTCGCCCGGTACCATCTGAGAAATAAGGTTTTTCAGCGCCGGGCTGTGAACATGCTCAACCAACCTTTTTCTCGCAGCCGCTATTTTTCCAGCCTTACGAATCATCTGCGTAAGCATTTCCGGCTGTTGTATCAGCTGCTCCTCAACCAACATATTAATATCTCGCAATAAATCCATACTTGTCCACCATGGCAATAATCCGGAAGTAAAAAAATACAACAATATATCAAGCTTTCCAGTGGCTAATGCCGTCTCATTTCCATTACCCGGCAATGGACCGTCATAACCCGCATGTTTAACGAAGGCCGATGCGAGCGCATCCAGCAGGGCTTTAGTAACTGCGTCTTCCAGGTTATCATATGGCACAGCACCAAGATCGAGAATGATGCTATCTATCTGCAGACGGGTATGAGGAGAAATACATTCTTCAAAAAAATCCTGCATTACATAGTGCCAGCGCTCGTTATACAGTTTGCTCAGCGCATTTTGGAGGTTGTGCGCTTTCGACCTTGAGGAGAAATCGACATCAAACTTTACTTCCTGTATAATGAAATCATTTTTCACTCTTTCATTTTTTGGGTGTAACCTCATCTAATAGAAAGCTGATCAGGTCTTCGTTCGTCGTAATTCTGTCAACACTGCGATTGATCTCTTTAATAGTGGGTAGCCATTCATAATACATATCTTCAAACTTTTTCATTTTAGACAACGGCAGCCACAAAAATTCAAGACGCACGTGAGCTGGCGTACATGAGCGGAACAATCGTTGGGTAAAATCACGAAAAGATTTTTCCTGAAAACGTGCCGGCCATGATGGAAGGGCTATTGTAAGTTTTGAGGCAAAGAAATTTTCCGGCAGGACGGAAAGGTCCAGCCGGTTAACCACATACCGGAAAGTTGGATACCTTGATGGTACATCCTTCATGATTAAATCAATAACAGAGACCAGCTTATCAATGAACACTTCTGCTGCATTCTCTTTACCAAGTGCAACCTGGATATCACAATACTCACTTATTACAGCAACCAGCTCATCTATATCTTTCCCGTTGCTCTTTTCTATGCGATCAAACATATTGGCGATATCTTTTTCGCGATCCTGAAAGCTGCGCCAATGCTTATTTTTCAGCATTTGATTACCGGATTCATCATATAACTCAAACCCAAATACGTCCAATGCAAGATGAGGAGCCAGCAACGAATGATCTACCACATAAAAACCTTCGGAATTGATACTAACTTTTTTCAGGAAATTGATTAAGTTCCCTATTCTTTTACGCGCATTTGTTTTACTTCTGTCTTTAGCTACCGCGCCCCACGCGCCGGTTTGCGGATCTTTAAAACTTATTTCAAAGGACCCATCTTCACCAGGCTGCTCCATGCGATAATTGTTTCTGTCAGTGCCAAAAAGAAACATTGCTTCGTTTTGTTTTTTGAATGAAAACGAAGTGTACATCGGATCATTCTGAGCAGCATCTCCTTCAACATCTATCGGCGTTTCAGGTGGCTGGTTTGCATATTGAAGCGCCATGTCAGCTATCCTGCCCGGTGGAAGAGAAGGTATATACAACAGTAGCCGTAGCTTATTTTCATAACCATTCATTTGCTCTTCCATTTCATGTGCATCCATATAATCAAATCCGGTATTTCTGAAGCAGGTAATGGCTCTAACGTTTGCAAGCAACCTTGTTTTAAAAACAAGCTCATGATCAATTTTATCATCCTTTCCCCACCTGCCATATAAACGTTCATAGAGCACCGCAGGATAGGCATCTACCACAACGTTAAAACGGCTTAAAACATGTTCAATCGCGCGCTTCTTTCGCTGCCTGAACTGATGCGATTGTTCTGTATAATCCTTGAGGGCTTCTACATACTTATTGTTGCTGTCATTTTTAAATTTCATCCACTCCAACTTCGTCCTTTCAGTAAACGCATTTAACAAATGCCGGACATGCGGAACCTTGTAAAGAGGCTGCGTAAAATAGGTGTACATATCATCTTCCACTGTAAACAACGGCGAAAACAACTCGGGAACCTTACTAAGCTGTGACAAATAATTTGCCATTATCTGCTCAAAGAATAGCAGGTACGCTTTAAGTTGTTTGACTTTTGCTTTACGGGATGCCGGCTGGCTTTCTTCTATTCCTTCTTTACCGATTCCATATATAGCTGGAAACATGTGCTGCATGCTCACATATTCCTGCAGGTTTCGGTAAACTCCTTTAACAACTGATTGCTGTGAAGTTTTATACAGTTGCGAGATGTATGAACCACGATTGGCATCTCTCAGTTTATGCAGATGATCCCTGAAAATATCTTCATTAATCACCAATGGCAAATTGTTATGATATAGTTGAACGGCGGGTATTTTACTTTCAAGATCAAGGAAGGGAAAATGTAATGGCTCAAGTGAAGTGGGTGTTCCGGTCCATGTGATAGCAAATCTGCTAATATGCACAACGCCTTCGATTTCTGATATTGATTTAATGATTTCAAAAGGATCTATTACTTCCTTCCTGTCTGCAAGATCAGATTCAAGGATGATACCCTTTCGCAGCAGCGGGCCAGCATAAATATCTTCTACAGACATACCTTTTGCCAGTAGCTCTTCAGGAAGGTATGTTTTCGCAACAGGGCTAAGATAACATTCTGCGGTATAACATATTTTCGCCAACACTTCCTCCGCAATGCTCTTCCGCTGTATGATAACTGAAGCATTCATTTCCAGCTCCTGTGGTTTTAATACGACAAACTCGCGAAAGTCTTCCCCAATATTGCGGTTGCCAACGAGGAAACGCCTTACCTTCTCAACCAATTCTTTTTCCAGCTGATCATCATCTTTTAAGCGAATAGCCACATCGTTGTTGAATTGTAGCAACACACGGTAAAGCCCTCTTGCATTTGAACGTGTATAAATACTGGCAATAGGTTCAATCCAGATGTTCTGCAATTCATCGACCCTATCAATCAATACGCGCCTGTAATCTTTAATGGTAACAGGAGCTGTCGTTAATATTTCCTGCGGCGTATAAAAAGAGTTTTTTACACGATCAACAATTCCGTTCGATGAACTGAGTATGTCTTCGATTTTAAAATCAGTGCGATAAGCAAGGTCAGTTAGTGCATAACAAAGGCATTCTAAAATAGTAACACCCGGATCATGGTAATTGTAATCAGTCCAGCTCTTCCCTGCGTACTGCTGTACAAGCTCTACCGCTTTCTTTCGGAGAAAGCCATAATCAAGCGGAGACTCAGGAGGATATTTTTTTTCAATAACCATAAATCGATAATTATTTGAAGTAAAGGCGCATCAGCTTAGATGATAAATTTTATTAAGTACGAGTTACGAAGTACCTTGTTTCTGTGATGCTCAATTTTCTCTCACCTTACCCTTTTCTAAAAGCTCTTTCCAGGCCGCGATATAAAACAGCATCTCAACTAAACGAAATTGAGAGAGATCAATAAACGTATTCGCCGGGCATAAACAATTTGTCATCCCACAGTTTCCCTACCTTAAAAAAGATCTGCACATCGCCACCATAGTTACGCCGTGTTTTTATTTGCAACCTGTAGTTATGCGTGCCATCGCTTTTCCATCTTAGCGTTATCCTGTTCCAAAAGGATCCATAGTGTGCCGACGTTTTCCTGATGCGGCCACGTGAACGGCCAAATGCACTTAACGCAATTGCATGCAGAATTGCAAAACGGCCCGATGTTTTTTTACCTGTTCGCGCAACAACCTCAAAAGCGCTGCAATTATCCAGGTCGGGCGTAATATCCTGCCACTTCCCGTTAGCGGGAACATTGCCTTGCACGTAAGTCCCTACCCTGCCTTGTGCAGCAACAAAACCACTCACATCCACTCTGTAATTCTTATCGCTTTTTTTACCGACACCCATGTTACCATTGGAATGAAGGAAGAAATTCTGGGGCGCCGCCTGTGCGGCAACAAAATCACTCACATCTACCCTGTAGTTACTATTGGCTTTTTTACCTGCACCAGCGTTATCTTTAGAATGAAGAAAAAAACTCTGAGTTGCCGCCGCAGGCGTTGGTGCGGCAAGGGATGTAAACCGAAGGCTTTGGTTATCCTGTTCATCTTTATCATCGGCGCCTATACTAAAAAAAGGCCTGGTATCTTCAGTAGATTTATTATTTAACGTTACAAACCTTTTGCGTAAAGAAGATGCCAGGATAAGGCCATCATCATCATCGTGGATAAAACCATCATCCTGCTTATTGATCATTGAATCTATCAGGTAGCCAAAATGATTTTCTGAAGGCATTTGTCCATTACGAAAAAATTTCTTCAAATCATCACGGTTTAAATTTTTTACCGATGTCTTGCTTACCATAGCGTTATATTTTAACAGTGAAATCAAATGTTTCTTCCTGCGTTGATGCCGCATCCTGCACTGCTTGCTTTTCAGCCGGAGGTTCCATGATCAATAATTCTTTACCAAGAACCAGGTTGCTGATCCCCGCTATTGCCGCCGTTTCATAAACAAAATTCTTTTCTACATTAATCAAATGATAATCGGCAGATATAAATACAGCATCGGGCCTTGAAGGAGATATTTGTTCCACAGCTTCAAAAGCTGTGTCTTTCATTCTAACAATAAACTCACGTTTTTTTTCATCATATATTTCATAAAAATGAAGGATGGAAAACTCCGTCACAAACTTTATATAGGGCAACTTTTTTATTGAATTGATAATATCCGCCACATACACTGGACTTCCTATTTTTACATCATTATCTTCATTATATAACCAGGGCGCAATCATCTGCTTTATATCTTCATTCAACAATTGCAGCAAATATCCATCGCTCGCATTAAGCACTTCCCTGTTAAAAACTACTGTGCAGTTAATTTTCAGCGTTTCATATACGGGGTTACCAACATCAACGGTTGCAAAGGAAATTAATGACTGCTGCAGCAAGCTTTTTATATCCAGCAACTCAGATAAACTTACCTGAGGAATATCGCCCCGTTCCATTGTTCTCTTTTTGCGGGGAACCACGACTACTTTTATATCTACCGGATAAACAGTTTCACTTTGCAGTTTATCTGCGTCCAGGCATTTAACCATTTGCAGCGTTGGAAATGCCTGCAACACATGTTGTGAAATATCCAGCACCGACAATGCCCGCTGCTTGTGGCGCAGGCGCTCGCTGACCCTGATGTAGTATTGGGATTCAGACTCAGTAGCCCTACCTCCATGCGAGCCATAGAAATCCCATATCTTTTGCACCTGCGGCACTTTTCTTTTGAAATCTTTGATTGCTCCGGAAGGCGCATACAAAGCATTTTTTGAAAGGTTATTTTCCGATGTAGAAAACACCGCCTTTACAACGTTTGGAAAAATGCCGCGTAACTTATTGCTAACTACAGAAAGAGAATTGCACGAAGCCCGTAACCAAAACAAGCCCGCGGTTAAAATAGTATGGTCATTGTTAACACTCTCCGGCAGCCGTATTTTGAGTATGCCGGTTTTAATGAAGTTCTCTGTTGAATCTGACAGTATATCCGATGGATTAAAAAGCACCCAATCATTTGCATCAAGATAGCTCCATTCAACAATATCCGGCTGCCACGTACTATGCTTAAAGTTGGTTTCTTCGAGATCGAACAACAAGGTTATAACAGAATCCTCGACAACATCTTTCAGTGCAACCAATAAATTACAGGGATAATCGATTTGTGGAAGAAAAGTGTATTGTTGAAGCTTAGAAGAGGGATAAATATCCTCATACCCAAAGGGATGAATATGCGTCAATTCAATATCAAGCTCATCACTCATTGCTTCTGACTGGCGCAACACTTCTTTCTGCTGCTGAACATAAGTAACCGACATACTTTTAATGATCGGCACATAGGGCAAATTGGGTAGCGGTTTTTTCTTTACAAATCTTTTTGAATTGTGCAATACAATTTCAGGGAACACAACCTGGTATGCCTTGTGGCCAAAAGGATCCTCCGGTTCGAGCAATTCAAACCGCAAAGTACCTTCCGCTTTAGTGTTATTATTCCTTGCATCATTATTCAATAAAGGCTCATTTGCAAAACTGGCTTTTTTCAGGTTAACATCTTCTATAACAGTTGTTGAACTTAAATAATTCCAGCTTGCGCTTCTGCTTTCATCTACACGAAAAAGATCAAACTGTTGTTGTGAAGGTGCGGCGGGCTGAAACCATCCTTCCCTGAACGAGCTTGCCCCTATCTTGAATGAATTGTTACGGATATTGTTTTCATATGCGGCATAATACGCTTCAAATCCACCTTCCATTTTAGGAAGATCAAACCACTCGATGTTCACGGCAAAATCCACCGTATACTTATTAAAAATGTTAGAATTTTTTATATCGAGATAGCTGCCCGGAACAGGAACTGGCCCAAACGGCTGAAAGGGCGCATTCATGCTAAGATCCCCGAGGTTATTTTTAATCTGTATTAAAGTTGATTCCTGCACCCTTGCCTCAATAAAAACATTTTGAATAACCAGGTTTGAAAAGAGGTTGTAACCATTATGCAGAGAGCGGTTACTCAACAAAAAACGAAGCAGTGGTTTGGCAGTTGCATAGTTATCGCCATGCACCAATGGATTATACACAGCTAGAGGAGGATCTTCCGGATTCAACAGCAATGTAATATCTATGCTACCTGATGAAGAACTTGCAATACCCACTTTTCTGATCGATATCCAACCTGCATCTCCGGTTGCTTCTACGGTAAATGTGTTGTTTAATATTTCATACAAAGCAATTTGTGTTGCCTGTTTATTGTCATCAGCAAAACTGGCTACATAACTTTCCAGGTATTTATGCGATTCATGCGTTAAGGTAAATCTCAAAGTAATCTGTCTTGCCCCATCCCGAACATATAGCAATGAAGAGGCAATCATAAAACCGATAGGCGCCTCTTGCATGGTATGTTCGTCGGCAGGCTTTAAAATCTGGTCCTCACCCAGCACAGGTATTAACGGTGCAGCCGAGGGATTGCCAGCAAAAGCAGCACTGCTAATAACAGGATAATCCCCGCAATAAATGGTGTGTTCCGAAAGCTGCATTAATGCACGGTTACCCGGTGTATGAATATGCTGGCTAACATACATGGTCCTTATAGCAGCAACCGATGTTTTTAATACCGACAGCTCCTCTTCCGTTTCATACCAAACGGTTTGTTTGCCAGGCAACTCGCCAAATACAAGTTCTTTCCGCGGAAGCAAAAAGTTACTGGTATTAATCGCTGGATCTAACACAAGCAATACATATTGCAATTGAGGCTTTAACTGGCTGATGCCAAGAACCGAAGTAAAATAAAAGTCAAGATGCTTTTTAACCAGCTTGTTGATGTTTGACTGAAGGTGTTTGTACAACTCAAGAAATGCTACAAACAAGGCCATATGAGGTTGATAAAGATCGCCCTGCACAGGAACCTGGCTGGTATAAAACTCAATGGCTTTATACAACTTTCCGAATTCCTGTCTTATATCAGCAAATAATTCATCAAAATAAAAAACGGATGTTTGAATCTGCTCAACAATATCATCTCCATTAAAAATAAGCGGGTTAGTATCTTCCGTGAGTTCCTGGCTACCTTTTAGTTTAAGGATATGAGGGAATGTGTCCACAGCCTGCCTGTTATAAAGCAACAGTCGTTTATGTGCAGCAGTAAAAGAAATCGAAGCCTCATCAGATGACACAAACCCCGCATTGCTATTTTCAGCAAGCGCAAGCTTGTCCTTAAGCAGAGACATTAACGACGAGCAATCATACAACAGCTTAAACAAATTGTTTAATAGCAATATCGCTTCGTTATTTTCGCTTACCTGGAGAATTTGTTCTTTCAACGAGTCATACCTGCTCATCCATTCAGACAAATCAAACTGAAGCACCAGGGCTGCAAGCACATCCACATCGCTGTCAAAAAAACTCTCCCATGTACCATCTGGCTTATGATGAAAGTTATAATAATTGATCTGGGTTGCAATCGCCGTGGCAAACTTCAACAGTTCGCCCGTTGTTTTTGCATCTATCAAAAAGAAACTATCCGATAGCTGAACAGGAAACCTTTCGGCCTGGGTTATTCCATCTGCCATATTGTAATTACCAACAACCATCTATTTTATCTCCCCTATGTTTGTGCCTTCAGCCAGATAGAAGGGATATACAATATTGTGCCTGGTATTTGTGATGCTGAGCGTATAGTTGACCGAAAGAATAATAACACCCTCATAAAAATTCTCATCAATAATCTTTACCTCATCAAACACTACTCTAGGTTCAAAATTTAATAAAGCATGGCGTATCATATCCTGCGCTTCGTTTAAAAAATTGGAATCGGCTTTTTCAAACACCAGCTTTTTAATATGGCAACCGAACTCGGGTTGCATAACCCTTTCACCTGGTATTGTATCCAGTATTATACGTATGCTTTCTTCTACATCAAGCATATCTTCTATCATTTGAACGCTATTGTTCATTTTATCAAAAGCCGGCGGAAACCCCCACCCTTTTCCTAAAAATGATTGCATGCTGTTTTGTTCCATTATCCACCAATTAAAACGTTAGGACATCCTAAAACGATCGTGCCGCCATGCGCCGTTGTATCGCCCATGCGCGCGGCTGGCTTGCCACAAATAAGTACAGTGGCCGATCCTTTAACTATTGAATCAGGCGGGCCCACACAAACAAGGCTATCACCTAACACTGCTGCCGGCAGATTGCCAATCAACACAGTTGGCGCTCCCGGCCCTACAATAGGGCCACCAACATGCGGAATAGGTGGAAGCCCCGGCGTTTGCATCGGACAAGTGTGCATATCTGTTAATCTGGCTGCCATCATTCCCATAGTATTCAGTTAAAAGCTCAAAGCCCAAAGCCTAAAGCTTAGAGCCCAGAACTTGTGTATTATAATGAGTATTGCCTTTAATCTTTTTTCAAGTACGATTCGCGAAATCCGTGGTACTTATTTAATCGTTATCATAATTAGTTCTTATTAGAAAATGATGCACTTAGCTTTTGTACTACTATCAGGCATTGTTGCCACGCTCGCTTGTACTGCTTGCACTTTATTGAGCAATGTGCAAATACCCGAACTAAATTCAGTAACGATTAATAATCTTGGATACACTCCGTGTTTCAGCTTATTCAATTTTAAACAACCTTGATTATTCACATTGTACTTCCATCCCAAACCACCTAAGTTTTAAGTTTTAGGCTTCATGCCTTATACCTTATACCTTACACCTTATACCTTATACCTTATACCTTACGCCTTTCACCTTACGCCTTTCACCTTACGCCTTTCACCTTACGCCTTTCACCTTGCGCCTTTCACCTTGCGCCTTAGGCTTTCAGTTTTTAATTGATCATCACCATAGCCCCTTTCACTGTCGTTTGCCCTGATGCCGAAAGCTCTGCGGTTGCATTACCTTTTGCCGTTAAACCCACCTGCGCCGTAGCTTTGATATTTAAGCCGGAAAGTTCCGCATCCTGCGTGGCACTTATTGAAACCTTGCCCGTTGCGTTCAACTCAATATTGCCCGTTGCTGTAAGCTTAATATCTTTATTGCTTGTCACCTCAACGCCCGAGGAAGACATCTTCACTGAGTTACTGTTCTGATCTTTTATCTCTATCTCTTTCGTATCGTCATTAAAAACAATATTGTTGCCGGCAGGTGTTTCGATCTTTATAATCTTCTTTTCATCATCGAACGAAACCTTCATTTTACTTTTAGTAGTAAGAGACTTAATGTAGTTATTCTCATCCTTCAGTTCACTTGGTGAAGTTTTTTTTGTGCCATACAACGAACCCAGGATCACCGGAAACCGCGGATCATTTTCCAAAAATCCGATGATCACTTCATCGCCCACTTCGGGAAAAAATCCAGCGCCAGCGCCCTCCGTACCGTAAAAATTTGAATAACGCGCCCATGCAGTAATCGGCGACTCGGCATTACCAGGGATACTCACCTGTATTCTATACAAGCTCTGCGGATCTTCAGACAGTTTCGCAACAGTTGCCACCTGCAATCCCTGTATGCCCGGAAGCTGCCCCGCCGCAGACGGATAAGAAAAGCCAGACATTTCATATACGTATTGCTGTTCCAGCCCGAACTTAACATCCGTCAGCCACATCCCATCTTTAATATCATGGGTTACTGAGGACACGAAGGCGCTACCGTTAAACTTTTCTCCAACACCAGCCAATTCTACCAGGCACCCTGTCTTCGCAGCTGCACTACCCATAAATTTCACATTACCCTTTAGGGCTTGCAATCGCAAACGGAGCAAATGATTATCTGCCCATGCTTTAATTTCGCCTTGTGTGAGTGGCGCTGCCGAACTTAGAAAAGCTTCACCCTGGTTTAATTGATCAGAAAGGGATTTTGCAGTTACATTACCCTGGCTATTCAGCGTTGGTTCGGATGCGGTTGCTTTAATCAGCTCCAGCGTTTTAATATCCCATGCGCTTGCCTGGACAGAGGTGGCTTGCTTTTCTGCACTGAGAATACCTTTAAATTCGACGATCGATTCTCCATGCGCTATACGAAGCACAGCATCACCAGAAAAATCAGGCTTTCCAACTTTTACATTGTCCCCGTCCAAAAAAACAAGGAAGCCATTTATCTCTGCTCTTGATAGTATAATATCCCAATCAGTAGCAAGCTTCTGGTAGAATAACTCGGCTTGCTCGGTTGTTGCATCCACATCCGCCGTGAGCCCGTATTTTTGTATGATTGAACTAATAATATCACTGTCAGCCTTATCGTCAAACTGATTGTCCTTCCGGCTCATCGTCATTGCCACAGCCTTATGTTTACACACCAGGCGCAACAAAAAACCCGCGCTTTCATCTGCCTCCAGGATATGTTTAACAATATAGCCTGAAAAAATACTTTCTTGCTGATCATCGCCGTAACCCGCCAGGACATCCACTACACTACCTGGATTAAAGGTTTGTCCGTTGGTAAACTCGAAACCTGTTCCATCCGGCAACGGATTACTTACAATTACAATTTCCGCAAATGAAATCTTGTTGATTTCGTGTTGCACAGATATAGACAGCATTTGAAACGCATCATCAATAACATTCCCTTCCGTCTTAACGGTTATACGAACTGTTGGATCAGTCATTTGTCCTGGCACCGCTGCTGGCATAATTATTTTTTTAAAGGGGGAAAATAAATCTGGTCGCCAGGTTTTATTGCATGAATGTTATCCAGGCCATTTGCTTTAGCTACTTCAAGATAGTACGAACTGTCGCCATAAATTCTGTATGTCATTAAGGGCAGCGTATCACCACCTTTTACCGTACGCATGTGTGTCAGATCAGAAGATTTGTTGTTGGCTTGCTGCGCCTTTGTTTTGGGATCAATGGTCGACTTAAACACAATATCAACTGTTGCCCGCAATGCTTTGCCATCAGGCTTGAATAGCTGATAATTTGTTTTAAATGAAATGCATACTCCCTTAAAAATGAGATTACCCCAGGTAATTTTTACATAAGGCGGGCTATGCATGTTACCATCGTACTTGTATACAACAGCTTCGAGCATTTGAATATAGTCATCCACATCATCAGCACCTTCAAGCGGAATAACGCCGGTGCCGTCGATAATCAGTTTACTCAGTGTTAAGGTATCATCACCCACATCTGAAAAGAAAAGCGTTTGTGCAGAATTACCCTGCACCTTTGGCTTGCCATAGTTGATTGCAAAATCTTTTGTGTAATTCTCAGGATTTACAACAGCGTAAATTGTTTTGACAGGATTACCTGAACACACCGGGCTTTCAAACGATTGTAGTTTTAGTTTTACTAATGCCATAACAATTATCTTTCATTGGTTTGCTCCAGCTTACGCATAATTTTCTCCATACATTCTTTTACAATGTCTGCTTTTACGGTCGCCAGCTGCTCCGCAGCCGCAGCGGGCTTCGCAGTAGTCTCTTCAACAGTCACTTTAATAACAAGCTCTCTTATCTCTAACGGCATGACAAAACTTTTAACTTCTTTCAAAATAGCTGTACGCAAATTCAAGTGTTTCAAACACAAGTTCGTTTTCTTTTGCTTTGAGATCAGACACTTTCATCGACACAGGGTATGCATCAAAAAACGACCATGTAACCAACGGGTTCATTTCGATGTCCAGCAGTAAGACATCTATTTTTTTAGGAGAGAATTTAAAATTCCTTACCGCATCATTTATCCATGTACCGAGCGAAGAACTTTTAAAAAGGCCACGTTTTAAAATAAGATTATCATACTTTACACGTTTGGGAATTTTGTATGAATACTCATTCACGCCGCCTTCATTAACTGTCTCCATTTCTATGCTTACGTTAAGCCCGCTTACATCCTGAAAACTTCCTTCACTGTCTCCGCCAGCATCTTCAATTTTCACGTTAAAACGAAACCCTACCGGGATGTCATAAGGATAATCCATGCTTTATCTATTATCATGTATCATGCAGTGATGAGCACATACCGCACCGGACTTGTTAACCAAACCCTTTGCATGCAAATGTGCTCACCGTTATACCGCAATACTTTATCTATAAAATGCAGTTATGATTTAGCCGCAAGCGTTAATCCTTCATGCGCCAGTTCCATTGTTTCAATAGCCGGCTCATTCGCGTCAGCTTTCATATCTGTAACAGTCATCTTTGCCGGGAACGCGTTAGTAAGGTTCCATGACATGGCAACACCGTTCGCTTCATCCAGTAAGCTTATCACAACTGTAACGCGTTCGAAAGTATTCATCGTTACTTTGTTGTACATATCCCACAACTTCTTATCATCTTTAAAAATACCTTTCTTCAAAGTAACGTTTCCATACTTTTTAAGGCCCGGCATTTTTACATTGGTGAATGCTTTGCTGTTGCCAACGCGGTATTCAATCACTTGTGTTTCAGATGTAAGGCCGGTAACTTCCTGGAACATGATCTCATCACTTCCAATCGTTACCTGGAACTGGAACTTTACGAGGGGCCATGTGGCGGCTGATTGTTTTGAGCCGTTATCGTCTGCCATAAAATATATTTTTTAAATGATTTATTTTGATTGAAATGATCGTGTTATTATTACGATTGTTGTTGTTGTTGCTGGAATGTAATAATGATAAATTCCGCTGGGCGAACGATAGCTACGCCAACATTTATACGCATAATGCCATCAAGAATATCGGTAGGCGTCATGGTTGAGCCTAATCCAATTTGAACATTATACGCCTGTGCAGGAGCGGCTCCGGCAAGAGCACCCTGGTTCCAGAGGTTATACAGGAAGTTGTTGATCATACTGCTAACAGTAACCCAAGTCGATGCATTATTTGGTTCAAATACATAAGACCTTGTAGCAAGCTTAAGCGATTGCTCTATCATAATAAGTGTTCTCCGAACATTGATATAGCGCCAATCCTGGCTGTTACCATCAAGCGTTCTTGCACCCCAAACAAGTGTTCCTATACCGGGAAATGTCCGGATAACATTAATTGATTTACCACCCAGCACGTCCACATTCAGTCCTTGTTGTTCCTCGCTTGAAACATTTACCAAAGGGCTATTCACCATACTCAAAGAAGCATTCGCAGGCGCCTTCCATACACCTCTTGAATTATCTATAAAAGTGTACAAACCAGCCATAGCAGCACTTGGCGGTAACTCATTCAACCTTGACCTTACTTCTTCCAAAATTGCCACGTATACGGGGCTTGATGCTTTGAGCGACTGATGAAAATTTGTTTTCGCAGAATCATCTTTCTTGTCTGCAGCCAAAGCCACCCAGGCCGCAACAACTGCTTTTGCCTTATCTTCCGGCAACATAGCAGACAGGTCAACACTTGCATCAAGGTTTTGGAAATCAATTTCAGAAGCCTGGACAATAGAGGTTTTCAACCAGGGGTAATATGCCGCACCATAATTCAATTCATTGATGCCTATTTTATCTCTGAACAGCTGTATCACATCATCCATTTTATCTGATGGTGATTGATATCCTATATCAAAAATACCAAAGCGGCTTTGCGTGTTGGCTGCATGTGCAAGCACACTTCCATACAGGCTGTAACAGTCCTCCACATTATCCATAGCTATTGCATCGGGCAATACAACCAGCGTTGGTTCAAACTCTTTCTTTAGAATCTCGAACACATTAGGCTTAGTATCGTTTCCTATATAATCTTCCAACACAATTGGAAACCCGTCCGGTTTGTCGCCATATGTACCGATAGACAGCACATAACAGTTACTGCCGCCATTCGCATAAAAAAGGCGCATACAATTATAAAAAAGTGCCTTGTGGCCAGCATTAATTTCTACCGTGTATTTTTTATTGTCGATGCTAAATGTCTCCTGCTTTTTTGTTAGATCAGCTTCCGTTATTTTAAAGCGAGGTTTGAACCCGCTACCAAAATTTTCAACATATTCAGCAAATGATGTAATGCGCGTGGGCACGTGCAGCAAGCTTTTACCGTTACGCTCTGCTTTTTGTGTATAGCCTACAAACACTGGCACAGCAGTAGCAACAGCTACGGCTGAACCCGGAAAGGCATTCTTTTCTACAATATATACACCCGGCGTCATGTATGATGTAGCCATAAGTCAATTGTATTTTAAATGATTAAATAATAATTTCTGAATAACGTTCACGGCTTATTACCGAAAGCTTTGTTACATCCGGTACCGGGAGTGATTGTAAAACAACTTTATATTTCTTTGTCACCGCATCATAGTTATCTACCAGTTGAAAACTTTGTGCACACCTGTATGCAAGTTGTATGGGCTTCGGCGACCTGAAACAAACAGCCTGTTTATTATCAGGCAACACAAGTAGCTCTGGCCCAACAAAAGGCTCCTTACTTTCTTTGTTGATTACCGCTGGCGCTGCAAGCTGCCTGAGATGCCCTGTAACAACCACGTAGCGCCAAATTGTTGCCAGGCTTTTAAAATGTATATGCAGGTCTTTTGGCATACCGGGCTTCAATCTTATTTCCATAACCGCCATAGGCACCGGCCCTAATAAACCACGCAAAAAAAGATGAATGGGCACAATATCAACATCACTAACAGTAGTAGCTTTATGTAGCAAGTCATCGTTATTATTATAGAAATGCAACAACTGTTTACCAACCTGTAAATTTTGCAAACCATCAGTATAGTTCAACAAATACGGATCGTTACAATAAAGAAAAAAAGTAAGCAGCAACGGTTGCTGCAAAAAAGTTTCGCGTGCATCTTCAGATGGAGCAAGCGATTGATCAAAAAGAACCGAGAGGCTGTTGGCATATGTTTTGTACGTTAATTGATGCCGCTTCATTAAGTGAACGGTCTCTTCTGCTGGCATCACGGCAAACAATGAAGGCATTGTGCCAGCATAAAAATCATGCTGCCACAAAATATTGAACAATACAGTATACTCCTGCCTCATTCTTAAAATTTGATCAGTCAGTTTAGCAAGTGAATTGCTTGCTTATTTTATAGTAGTAAGTTAACTCAACAAAGCTTAGGCATTCGTTTCTCCGGAAAGCGATCCAATCTGTGGCCTGTACTCTTTAGTAACAGATGAATCAAAGGTCAGCATACGTACTTTGTAAATAACTGAAGGCAAATACTTGGCACCAAGCATGGCCCAGATATTGTTCAGCCTTTCCAGACCGGGGCTTTCCATTTCAAATATCAGCTTGTCGATTTCATGGGGTAACCGAGTGGTGTTGTCCTTGGTAAAAGTGCCTTTTTGTTGGAGAAAGGAAATTACAAGGGACAATAACTTTAATCCTTCCGTATAGTTAGCGCTTGAAAAATAAGCACCGGCTACCACGTAAAGATTGATATTTAAAGAAGCATTATTAGATGTACGGTTATTACTATTGTTTGCAGCGAGCCCGGGTTTTATTACGGTTTCTTTCTCAATGTTCAGCAGGGTAATAAATATCTTATTCTCTCCCACAATAGCAGGTTTCCCTTCCAGGTTAACTATAGGTGAAATAACTACCTTGTCCTCGGTAACTTTCAGTTTAGATCTGAAGAATTCATTTATTTCATCGGCCAGGCATATAAGCGTTTCGGCAATCATTACCTTATAGTTTAGGGTAACTTCTGATGAAAGTTAAATAATATTATTTATAATTTGCAACTTTTTATTTCCACTTTTTCTTTTTACTTTATCAATTGCTATGGAACCCCAATTGACATTGCGAGCAAAAAAATTCCTGCTGTTTTTTTTATTATTAACCCTGAACAACTTCTTCCAGGTTGCTCGTGCGGGTTATTATAAAACATTCGATGACTTTCAGGATACAACAGCAAAAGCTGCTGAAGCAGCTGCACAAAAAACTGCACAGGATGCTGCAAAAAAAGCACAGGGTGCAGAGAAGGAAGTACTAGGTTTTTTTCAACATATAGGAGCAGCTTTTCAATTCAAAAAAAACTCACGCGCTAAAGAACAACAGCGTGTAATAGGCATTGTAAATGCCATGGGCATTACAGATTCAATCGCAACAGTAAATACAAATTTAAAAACACTGGTAAGCCAACTTTCGACAACTGAAAAACATCATTTCGATACATTACTTGCCCTCATACTAAGATCATCAGATTCATTAAGCCAACTTGCCAACAAAAAAACACCTGCAAGTTCAGGTGGTGTTCCCTCACCTGCTATAAAGGCTGATACCACAAGCCCCGCGGAATTGATTGCCGCCAATATTGAAGCATTAACAGATAAACTCACACTTATACTTTCCGCCAAAAACAATAACCTTACAGAAGACACACAAAAAGCACAACAACTACTTGCACTCAGAAAAATAGCCGGAGGCAACGACACTATCACAACCACTAGCGATGGTAAATTATTTAAACGATCAAAGCTTTCGATTTACAAGCGTGCAAACGTGTATGGTTTTTACAATAGCTTTTACAACTTTACCCCACAACCACTTCCATTCAACTTACTTAACGGTGTAATTTATGATGCGTTGATACTTGAAGGCAGCACAGGCAATATACGCACAGCTGATGTGCAGCAAACTTTCCAGGTTTCGCAATATGCAAAAGATGCCGGTTGCGAATTGTATTACACTATTTTCGGCGACCGCTCTACAGGAGTTTTCTTGCGCACACCGCAGAAAGTACAAAGTGTGATTGAAAGCATTCTACACATGCTGAAGACAAACAGCATTAGTGGTTTGAATATTAACTTCAGGTATCTTCAGAGCAGTGATCAATATTACTTTACTGATTTTCTCAATCTGCTTTCAAAATCAGTAAAAACGTTTCGGCCAAATTTTAAGCTGTTCGTTACTGTTCCTCCGATCGACCCGGCTAACATTTATAACGTGAAGGGATTGGATAGCATTGCTGATAAATTTGTTGTGGACTTTGCCGTGAATTATTCCGAAACACAGGCGCCATTGATCGCTCTTGACGGAAAGGAAAATATCAACTTAACAACCTCTATTTCTTTTTATCTAAATCAAAAGATACCTTCATCCAAACTTATTATAAACATTCCATACAAAGGTGTGCAATGGGCCATGTTTAATAACACGAATAAAGATTCAGTTATACAATATGTTAGTTACAACGACATAAGAACAAAGTATAGCTGGCCCGTTACGTATGATGACGCAACCAATTCTGCATATATGGATACCTTGTATGACAAAGCCAACATAACACGCAGAATATGGTTTGATGACGAATACACTTTACCCAAAAAATATGATTATATACTCGCAAGTGGCGTTAGCGGCGTAGGCATTGATTATTTAGGCTATGATAAAAAATACGGAGAGCTTACAGACCTCCTCGCATACAAGATTCTTGCGATTGACACGACCGCATTGCCTGATAGCTTATGGGGCCCGCGGCCATTAACATATACTGAACAAATCATCAGAAAATTATTTCTATTCAGGTATATACTGAGTAACCCTTGTGAAGTATGTTTCGAGAACGCAGCTAACGAGGCACAGAAATGGGACTCTATTCCTGTTTACCTCAGAGACCTTAGGATTGATTCAATTGTTGATGCACGGAATTCTTTGATCTCGCTAAATAACCTGAGCCTGCCACCAGGCAAAAAGATTCCGCTGCTTACTTCCTTCTCTTACATCAACAATGAATTGAATGAATTGCTATTGATAATGACCATCTCGTTTCTCATACTGAGTGTTGGCGCGGCATTGTTCTATGTTTACAAAATAAGAACTGAAACAGAAAATTGGAAATACAAAAAAGTGACTGCGGTAGCCCTTACAGCTTTGGTGTTACTTTTCAGCTTCTCGTTTATCACCTGCATTTTTACCAACGACTACATCCCCTATTTCGGTGTTTCAGCTGCACAAACGCAAAAAATTGCTGTATATGCAAAGCCTGATTCAAGTGCCATTGCAATGCTAAGCTCACCTATAGTGCAGTCAACTACCCAGGGAAAAAACTGCCAACCGGATGAAGACTGTATTAACATTCCACTGCAAACGCTGATACTTGTAGTAATATTCGGTTCGCTGGTTGGCCTGGTGTGCGCAAGGTATTTTATAGCGCCGCTTCTAAAACCGGAGGATGTGCCTTAGGGAAATCGCTTTTTTTGAAAAGAAGAAATTTAACAGGCTAACTCAGAGCGCAATAAATCAACTGAAAGAAAAGACAAACGAAATAAGCATTTTAAAAATGGGGGCGACTCTGTCCGGTAAAACGGCGCTGTACTTTGCTGGATTTTCCATGCAACTTTTGTTGATCCTTCTTTACAGATAAACTACAAACTAATAGTCACAGTAGAATAATAAAAGCCACCTATGTATGGCCCTCCTATAAAGGAATAATAATAGTGATTAAATAGATTGGTGGCGCCAAATTTCACTCCAAAATTATCCTTCAAATTGTGGTATTGAACTTGAGCATCAACAGTGCCATATGCGCTCACTGTTCCCGTAGCCAGAGATGATTGCCACAAGTAACTGCTTTGCCATCTGTAATTGATCTGAAACCCAAAGTGTTTGGTTACAGTGCCGTTTCCAAAAAAGAGGTTGTACATCCAGGCAGGTGTATTAAACCCATCTTCCAATCCGTCGTTTTGTGATGTTCGCGCAAGTTTAGACATAGTGACATTGCCGCCAATGCGATAGTGCTTTGGCAACTTCCACGAAATGCCCAACGAGCTACCATAGTTGTGGCTAACAGTTTTGGAATTGGTCCACAAGCGGTAACGGTCCTGAGACTGACGATTGTTAAGTGCGTAAAGAAGGCTATCCGGAGAACTATTACGTGGAATATTAGCTTCCACCTGGGCCATTAGGTTTTTGTAGATGTTGTAATAAAAATCAATATCTATCGCAAGCTTGTCATCCACCAATGAGGTGCGATAGCCACCTTCGATTCCTTTTATTTCCTCCGGTTGCAAATAAGAATAAGTGTTCTTTTTAAGCAAGCCTTGATTCTTTTCCATTGCCTGCGCAGTGGTTAGACCGTTATTGTTTACATCCTTGGTATTGGCCGCCTGAAATGCATCTATTGAAGCTCTGAGATAGCTGTTTTCAAAAATACCATTAGACATAACCGGTAATCCGCCGACGCGTTTTACGCCTCCACTATTAATATTGGAAAAAGCTTCAAACAGACTAGGAAAACGATAACCTTGTTGAAAGGCCACGCGAAAATTGTGCTGCGATACAGGTGAGTAAACAAATGCGATGCGAGGATTTAATTTGGCAGCATAATATTCATTCTTATCAATCCTGAGTACAGCATTCATTTTTAACTTGTCATTAAACAGCAATTTAGTTGCTTCAATAAAGCCGCCGAGTTTCCAATAGATGAGGTCTTTGCCGTTCTTAACGGGATTGATAAAATAATTTCCATCAGGCACAACCACGTAGCGCCTGTAATCCAGGCCGTACAAAATGTTTAGCTTCCAGTCTTTTTTAAGACTGGTGAGGATATCATCCGTCAGGCTATGCTGCATTTCGGCGTGATACATGTTTGCCTTTACGCGAAGAGCTGCACCAATGTCCCAGTTATTGATATCGCGCAGTTTTGCAATAAGTGCGTTTGTTGTGGTGGAATTTGGCGTAGGACGGCCGCTGTCGGCGAAAGCACGCGCTACATGCATGGCGTCTGCAACAGTTTGACCGCTGTTCGCAGCGATATTAAACTGCTTTGTAAAGTCAGCGTACCAGTTATTGTCTGATTTAAACGAACGGTCCACATTTTCCGCCATTGAGCGGATGTTATATGAATTGCCGGTATTTTCGGTATTGACATACACTCTGGCTTGCAGGCTGCGGGTTTTAAACAACAAGCTATGTTGGCTAGTGAAATAATCATCCAGACGAAAACGATTGGTGCGTTGATAAATAGTGTTTGTATGCGCCGCTCTGAAGGTGTAAGAAATGCTGGCATTTTTATTAAACTTGTATGCCAGTGTTACATCGCCCCGGAAGTTTTGTAGGTTATAGCTGGCCATGTTTTTCTCGGCATAGCCAGTACGACTTACCACGTATTGTTTACCTCCGAGTGTTAATGTTCTGCGATTACTGGATTCATCAGCATAAATGTTTACGCGATCAGCGCCGGGATTATCGTTCCCTGTTAATCCAGTGGAAATATTTGCATTCGGATTCAGGTCCGTCTGGTTGTCCGCGTACCAATCATTGCCGCCTGTGTATGTGAAATTGATCTTGAAGGCAAACTTATCGTGAAATGCCTTTACCCACCTTAGCGATGATTCAGTGTAAATAGTAGCCGGATGCTCCTGATCACCAATGTGATTAACACCGGTTTTTTGAGAAAAACTCAAACCCTGGCTTTGAAAGGGATCTTTTGTAATAAAGTTGGCAGTACCATTGATCGCATTCATTCCGTACAGCGCAGAGGCTGAACCAGGCACAAGCTCTGCACTACTAATGTCCAGATCGCTCGGGCCGAGTGCGTTTGCCATGGGCGCACCGATATGTGGCGCCTGGATATCACATCCGTCAACCATTTGCACAAACCGAACATTGGTTGTGTTGGTGAAGCCTCGGGTATTGATCACCTTAAAACCCAGGCTCGGCGTTATCATCTGCACAGATTTCAAATTCTCAATGGCATCAAAAAATGAAGGCTGAGCTGTATTGCGTATATCTGCAGCCGTTAGTTTTTCAATACTTACCGGTGCCTGCAAAATTTTCTCATTATAACGTGTAGCTGACACTACAATGCCTTCCAGATCTTGAACTTTGGAACTGTCTGTGGCCGTCTTTTGCTGTGCTACCGCAGAAGTGCAGAACATAAATGCAATAAAGAAGGTGGTAGCTGTAAGTAATGGTTTTGCGATCACGTATTTTTTTGCCTTTTGAGTTGCAGTTGTGAAAGCAATTTATCCAAGATTTTAGAATATATGTTTTTTGTAGCTGTTTATTTAATAATAGTCCCGGATTCATTTAGTTAAGCCAATATTTCCCAGGATCTAGATTGCCTGTAGGGATTTCATGAATACCGGATTAAGGTAGTGCTTCGAATAACGCGCTTGAGTGCTTCTGGGGATGTATATAATTCTTCCTGAACCCGGATCAGTTTCAATCTTGCGTTTACCAAAAAATCCCTTCTGATGGAGCATTTTACGATAAAAATAAAAAAGGCTGTAAATCAATTATTTACAGCCTTTTGTGGAGAATACCGGAGTCGAACCGGTGACCTCTTGCATGCCATGCAAGCGCTCTAGCCAGCTGAGCTAATTCCCCATTAGAAATAAGAACTCCCCCTTGTGGGGATGCAAAAATAAGGGTCTAATCCATATTACCAAAAAAACGTTTGAGGTTCATAAAACCGGGCATCTGGCAGATACTTTATAAGGGCCACCTTCTCATTCCTGGTGGGGATTTCACCCTGCTATTGTGAACAATCACCTACCCTTTAACGGTATTTTCCCGCACTAAAAACAGTTATTTTCCCCTGTTGGTGGTGCCTTTCATAAAACTACTTTTATATCCGATTACAAAACGATCCATCATCTCGCATTTAGTTCAAAACTTATTAAAAACCACCGTATGAAAGTCACTCAAACCGTCACCGAAGCCCATGCGCCCCAGGCCCTTTTTGCAGAAGACGCAACCCTGCCTGGTAACCCGAATGCCCACCCTGACCAAAAATATATTGACGCGTTGCTCACCAACAACGCTGAAGTATTGAATGAACTGTATCAACGTTTTTCAGGAAAGATCAAATGGATGATATTGCAAAACAATGGAGCGGAAGCAGATATTGCAGACATTTTCCAGGATGCGCTTTTATCAATTTACCACAGGGCTAAAACAAAAGGATTTATTTTAACCTGTCCGTTCGATGCTTATTTCTACATGGTCTGTAAAAACCTTTGGCTGAGCCAACTGCACAAAAGGAAAGCGCAGAAGCTAGTATTAACTGACACTACCCAATACGAAAACATTGACGATAACAGCAATAAACTTGCCGATGACTGCCTTATGCAACAGGCTCGCAGAGACCTGCTGAACGAAAAGATGGACTCCATCGGACAGAGCAATAAAGAATTCTTACAACTCTGCTGGAGCGGTATTTCTATGGAAGAAGTTGCCCGCACACTTAATATCAGTTATGGTTATGCAAGAAAGAAAAAATCAGAATGCGTTGCCAGGCTGGCATTGCTGGTGAAAAAATCTCCGTACTTCAAGTTGCTGAAGAGTTAAACAAAAAATATGAGTTGGTTTTAAACTTATACATCAGACATCAGCATCACGCGTATAAATACAACCCCGAAATCCGCCCATTGCTATCTTAAAACGCAGAACGTAGTTTCTCTTTTTTCAATCAATAAATAACAGGTAGAGTTTGACCATATAAACATTAATCAGGCAACATCTTATTGTCTTCATGCTTATAAACTGCCATTCAATAATCTATTAATCTCCGCCCATAGCGAAGACTCCATAATATTTAGATTCACTTTGCGCAGCAACATCATCTGTTTGATGTCACTTATCATACCTTGATTCGTTTTCTTGCATTGCTAACAGAAAATCCGTATTTTATCTTTCACTAACCTTATTCCACTAAATCCATTAAGAATGAATAAACTCATACAACCTGGACGTGTTATGTTTTCGATGGGCATTACCGGATTAGCTGTTCTCTGTTTTATGTATAAGGATTTTATTGTGGGCCGTCCCCCGGCATGGAATCTGCCGTTCAACCTAACTACCATTATCGCTTATATAACAAGCATCTTACTTATCATATCTTCCTTTGCGATAATTCTAAATAAAAAGGGCGCGAGAGCTTCTTTGGCAATTGCTGCGATGATCTTCATATTTTCCGTACTAAGGCATATACCTCAGTTTATGAACGACTGGCTGAACACCTACAAATCAGTAGCAATGTTTAGTGGCGCACTAATTATTGCAAGCACTTTTATACTCGATGATCCGAGACGATATGCAGGCACTACTCAGAGCCAGCGGAATATTTTTATTTTGACCGGCAAATTATTCCTCTGTATATTTTTCATCGCATCGGGGTACGCGCATTTTAAGTTTGCAGATTTTGTTACTGACTTCATACCTTCTTACATTCCCTTCCGTGCATTCTGGGCGTATTTCTGCGGAGGTTGCCTCATTGCAGGCGGCATCGGAATTTTTATTCCCGGCATCAGCAAATGGGCATCGTTGCTTTCAGGTATCATGCTGACAGGTTGGTTTCTACTGTTACATATTCCACGGCTACTGGCACATCCTACTGATGCGAGCGACCGAATGGGTCTGTTTGAATCGTTCACGTTTGCAGGAATCTTTTTTGTACTGGCTGGTATTTTATGGAACATGAAAAAAACAAAAACTTACTATTAAGCCTAATGTTTAAGAGGTCACTCTTTACGTTATATGCAACACTGTAAAAAAAGTTTGATCAAAATAAATACAACAGCGAAAACAACCTGATAAGCAGATTTAAAGACTCATAAAAATTTCACTATTTCTATTTTACCACCTTATGTGATAAGTGGTAACACAACGCAAAAGCTAATAAAAAAACAAGGGCTTGCCAATTCGTTTAACCGAAATCATTTTCAATTATCAACTTTCAATTGTCAATTATCTTGCGCTTTAAGCTTCACCATGTAGCCACCGCCAGGCGCCATTTTAATTGAGAGAGAATCCTTTGCAGATACAGTCCGCTTGTATAATTTATAATCTGAAGCATACCTGTCCGCATTTATGCCATCTTCGCAAATAGTAGCCGCGTAAGTTCCGCCACTAAGGAAATCTAAAGGAACGGTAAATGTCCTGTCATGCAGGTCAGTCATTGCACCAATATACCAATCATTGTTTTTTCTGCGCGCAGTTATAATGTATTCACCCACCTTTCCTTCAAGAACAATTGTGGTATCCCATACCGAAGGAACGCCCCCAAGCAATTCCATAAACTCGGGTTCAAGCAAGCCTTGTGAAGGATTGCCTGCGAAAAACTGCATGGGGCTTTCATACACCACATACATAGCAAGCTGCTGGCAACGCGTGCCTGGCGACATTACTTTCTCGGCTATAGGCCTGAACGTTTTTTCTGTTGCATTATCCAATATGCCCGGCTCGTAATCCATTGGCCCGGCCGTCATGCGAATAAAAGGCAGCAAAAGATTATGGCGTGGATTCGCCTTATCGCTCCAGATATTGTATTCAGAACCTAACACAGCTTCCCTTGCAATCGCGTGCGGATAAGTGCGGTTAAAACCAGCCGGCTTAAATGCGCCGTGAAACATAATCATGATCTGATGCTTTGCACAAGCCTCTGCTATTTTATAATAAAACTGCACAGCTTTCTGATCATCGCGGTCAATAAAATCAGTCATTATAAAATCAACGCCCCACTTATTAAACTGCTGCAGCGCTGGCTCCAATTGTTTGTCGAGCGTCATAGCCAGTGTCCACATACTTAAACCTACTCCTTGTTGTTTAGCATACGCTGCAATTTCATCCATATTGAGGGAAGGCGTTATGGCAAACAGGTTATTGTTATCGCTCCATCCAGCGTCCATCATAATCCTATCGAAACCAAAGCGCTTAGCAAAGTCGATATAATACTTATATGTTGCTGTATTTATGCCACTCTTAAAAGGCACATTAAACAAATTCTCTGTAATGATCCATTCATCTGTTGCCTTTCCCGGGCGAACCCATGAAACGTCTTTTACTCTTGAAGGCGAGGCAAGGCGATATACAAGATCATTCGATGGAAGGTCTTTATCCTGGGGCGCTATCATTAATACACGCCATGGGAAACCGCGTGTTCCTTTTGTCTTTGCAATGTAATCTTCCCTTTCAGCAACATAAACCTGGGAATACTCACCTTTTAATACAGCTTCTTTCCTGGGATACGGCGCAAAATCACCTCGCAGCATACTACTTCCCGTTCCGGCTATGAACATGCCCGGATAATCTTCAAGATCAGATTCTGTAATACTGACTTTCGGGCAATTCTCCGGCACTACAAGTACAGGGCTAAAACAAAGCGTTTTATCAGAAATACTATCCAACTGTTTGTATTGATAAGGCTCTTCAAAACTGGTGTGATAAATATCCTGGTTGCCACGCTTTTTTACTTCGGGATAGTATGCGTTTGTTCTAGCAGGAAAATTAAATTCCGCAACTTCTTTTTTAACAACAATGCTGTCGTTGAATTTTATCGCGATACGATACGCCACTCCATCATTATAAGCGCGGAAAACAATAAAGAAATTATTACCAGCATGAATAGTCATTTCATTAAACACATCGGGAATAATCTTTCGTTTCTCGGGAACTGGAGAGATAATCGATTCATGAACACTCCGTGATGAAAATTGTATGTTTTTAAAGTTGTTGGATAAGCGGCTTCCGTCGGTTAGCTCCATATCAATGACTGACGGCTGCATCAGTGCTTGCCCGTTATAAGATAATGCGTAGGTGCATTTGGTTGAAAAAGCGAGGTGTACTTTAACAAGGCTATCGGGCGAATAAAGATCTTTTTCTTTTTGGGTATAGCCAGTTAGAGAGAAAAAAGACATCGCTAAAATGGCTATATATTTTTTGCCGGATTGATAAAGCATATTTGGTTGAGGTTTTGCTTTGAATAAAGTTATTAAAGCAATTTTAGAGAAATCAAAAAGATGCTTCAGAATTGTTTTTTGCTTCGGGAAGCACTTCCGTTAAAATATTTCTTTAGTGTTTCATCTTCTTACTCACAGAAATTCCGACGCATGTAAATTCTGTTAATAAACTTGCTGGTTTTGTTTAATGAAACCAGACAGTACCTATCCATTTCGTGCAAAAAAGTATTTTAACAAGAAATCATGATTATGTTTAAACAATAAAAGTCATTTTATCAATATCATGAAATTTCAATTTTTTGCAAATCTGGCTGTCTGAAAAACTTTCTAAAAAAGCAATCAAATGTTGGGTTTTCCGATGTGGAATATTTAAATTTATTAGTGTTTAGAGTTGAGTCACTACGTGCCTAAAAATTACTATTTGCAGACTCAAAATTAATCAACCTGATCTAAACCAATGCTATGTCATCCCAGCTAGTACTATCAGACTCAAATGATACGACCCAGAAAGATATTGGGGAGAATATTTTTTTGGCAAACCTACCCTCAAACTATAACGTTTACCTCTTTTATTATCCGGGCGCAATGGGTAACGAAGAACTGGAAACGAACCTCCGGCAATTGGGCGACCTTACCGGCGAAAATCTTTTTGTTAATATCGGCAAGTTAAACGATCCCAACTATAATAAAATCGCTCAAGCCTTCGAGATCAAAAAACTACCTGTTATCGTTGTTACTGCTACGTCAGATCTGGCTTCCCCTCCATCTTCGCAGCTAAACAGTTATATCAAAATAGACAATCCAAAACTGCTGACGTCCTCAGACAAGATTATGGAACTATTACAAAAACTGTTCAACCTTTACGTTAGCGGAGATATTGCAGAAGCACTCAAAGAAATCAAAAAGGATGACCGTAAAATGTTCTTCGAAAAAGTTTCTAAAGTAGTTTCTGATGCGTTAAAAGGAGTTTGGTCTTTTTTTGATGAAAGGGACATAAAAATCTCTATACTTGAAGGCAAGTTTGAACTTAAACGTCATTGATCTATATGGACAAAAACAAACGACAAGCTGTTGTTATTGGCATCAATAAATATAAGGATGCCAATATTCCCAGGCTGTCGGGTGCAGTAAATGACGCTAAAGAGATATCTCAACGGCTAAAAGACAATGGCGATTTTACAGTAGCCGACAATCATATTTTATTAAATGAAGAGGCGGACTGCAAGTCCATTCGTAAGGCGGTCAGTGATTTGTTATGGCAAACGGATGAATGCGAATTGGCTCTATTGTATTTTTCAGGGCATGGCTTTCAAGATGGCTATGGCAATGGCTATATTGCGCCATACGACATGGTAAAAGACGAGCCATTTGTTTTGGGCATTAACATGAAAGAACTAAAGGACATCGTAATGTTGTCGCCCAACAAACAATGTGTATTAGTTATCCTGGACTGTTGTTATAGTGGCATTCCTACAAAAGGAGACAAATCAAGCCAGGAAATAGTAACATCATTCGATAGCTATTTTAAAGAATTCGATGGCAAAAAAGAAGGCGAAGGAAAGATCATATTTGCGTCTAGTGGCGAGGACCAAAAATCCAGGGAATTTGAGCCGGATGGAGCCAATTGCCACGGCATTTTTACCTATCATTTGCTTGCTGGCATGGACGGGGAAGCATCTGATAATGCTGGAACCATTACCCTGGATTCGCTTCATAACTATGTAGATAATAAATTCACAGAAAAAAAACAACGCCCGAAATTCTATGCAGCAGGATCAAGCCAGCTCAACCAGATTAAAATAACTGTTGCTTCCGACAAATTTGAAAAATACATCAGCGAAAAATTAGCAGTCGCTGGAAATGTGTTGCATGAAACGGACTCTATTGATTCTTTAGACTTAATTAACAGCACCTGCCATATTCATGAAGTCCTAAGCTTAGTCAATAACAACGATCAAGCTGTTTTATTAAAAAAGGAGATAAACGACATTCTAATTGACTGGAGAAATTTGGTTAATGTTTGGTTTAATGACAATGAGTTGGACATCCGGCCAAAGATAACGCGAGGATTTCAAGCGTTAGAAGATATTGTACAAGCGATGAAATTTCAGGAAATCGTCAAATTAGACAACGACGAAAAGAAATTACTGGTTCTTTTATTGGACGTTAGCCGCAAGAAAATTACTAATGAAAGATTCGTCGAAAAGTGCGGATTTCTAATAAATCCCAAAAACCCTCTGGGTCCTGCACCAAACTCTCCAAACATTCGATAAAGGCAACAAATATGGGCGAAGAAAAGAACACACCAACCACTATTGACTCTCAATCAACAGATCAATCAAAAACATTACTGAATGTAGCTTCATTATTTTTAAAAGAAAGGAATTACAATGAAGCAATCAAAACTTACAATAGTTTAACTGATGTTAATCCAGAGCACATAGAAGCGTGGTATCTAAAAGGAAATGCCTTCATGGAAACAAATGACTATGCGCAGGCTGTTGTGTGTTTTGAAAAAGTACTTAAATCTGATTACATACTTGACACATATGCCTGGAATAGCATAGGGAATGCCTTTTTTGGTGTATCAGATTATCACAATGCAATTGAATGTTACGATCGATCAATAAAAGTTGACTCAAATTTTTCCTGGGCCTGGCGAAACAAGGGATTGTCATTGCAAGCAATCAGGCGGCATGAAGAGGCTTTAAAATGCTTTGACATGGCTATCAAATTAAGTCCAAAATACTTAACTGCGTTAAACGACAAAGGAAATATACTATTTGATCTGGACAAAAAGCGGGAAGCCATTCAATGCTATGATGAAGCGATTAAAATAGATCCTGATTTTACATTATCCTGGCAAAACAAAAGCTTTGCCCTTAACAGTATAGGCCTAAATGATGAAGCTATTAAATGTTATGACGAGGTAATTAAAAGAGAGCCTGCAAATTTTGAATTTTGGAACATAAAGGGAAACATGTTGTATGACAACGGACGATATACCGAAGCTATTACATGCTACAACAAGGTGATAGAATTAAATCCGAAAACTATTTTTAGTAGGATGAATAAAGCTCTCGCAATGTATCGGCTAGAGGAAATACCTGCAGCAAAAAAATTATTTAAAAATAACCTGGATTTTTTTTCCGAAGAACTTAAGCAAGAACCTGGCAACATAAATCTTTGGCTCAAAAAAGCGCTTTGTCATGAATTTTTAGACGAGTTCTCTGCAGCGGAAGAATGTTATTATGAAGCAGAGAAAATTGAACCAGATAATATTGATGTTTTGAGAGGCCTAGGCCGAATTATTTCAGATATTAAATTTGATTTTTATCGGGGTTTTACTTTTGCGTCCACAATTTTAAAACACAAGGATCATGATTTTTTTGACGAAATAACTTACGTCGCAAGCCTTTTGAAAATAAACGAGTATGAAAAGGTTATAACTGATTCACTAACACTTTTAGAAAAAGCTTCCACAAACTATGAAAGATGCGTTTTAGGATATTTTATTCTTTGTAGTGATGTATTCAAAGGCAATAATGAACAAATAGCAAAGGCAGTGGATCAGTTTTTTAGTTATTACAAGTTAGCTCCTGCTCAATTTTTTGTAGAAAACAAAAGCGTGTGGAATTTCGGTGGCCTTGTCAAGTTTTTTTTTGAGAGCAATCTTAACATCCAGTCAAAATTTATGTTACTGACAATTATTGATTTATTAAATGGAAAAATAAAAAAAGGCAGCCTGCAATTTCTTACGGAATTATCTAAAAATCAGACTGAAAAATCAGATGCTGAAAAAACGATTCCTTTTGGAAGTCTAAGAAGAGCTGACCCAGAAAATAAGACATCACCATCTGACAGAGCTACCATCACCAGAAATTATTGATGTATTCACGAACAAGCATAAAACAAAACCTTTGCTAAAAAGCAACTAACTTTTGTACCTTCATTGGCAATTTAACTCTCATTCGCATTCGAAACACTGCCGGAGCTGAACATCGAGCGCAACTTCCCCCCACTGCATTCGTATCCGGAGTAGCTATTGATCATTCCTAAAATCTGGGCCATGCAACAAATCAAACCTTTCATTGCATTGAACTTACTGGCTTCGGTTTTACTTTTGAACAGTTGCAGCGAAGCTGCTAATCCTTCACAGAAAGAAGCCAAAGACACATTAGCTGTTGTTACTACAGACACGGCACCTATGCCTAACTATGACGCTGCTATGGACAGCTATGTAGCAGGAGGCACTTTTGTAAAAAAACTAGGCGATACGCTGGGTATTAAAATGTATGAATTCACCTTAAAGCCGGGGGAAACATGTGCCCTGCACGCGCACCCCGACCATGCAGCTTATGTTTTGCAAGGCGGCAAAGCTGCTTTATATATGAAATCAACAGGCAGGCGCGATACCATTATGTTCACTGCGGGCATGGCGCTAATAAGCGGCCCGCTGGTTGACTCAGGGACAAATATTGGCAATACTACTATCAAATTTCTCATTACCGATATATACAGGCCACGTAAACCATAACCCCTTAGGTTGGATTTAGATCTTTACAATAAGAGTCCTGTGCAAGCTATGACATAATCGTTTCGCAATTATGAGATTGATAAACCTGACGATCAACGAGTGTTCATTATTGCTAAATTTATACAATTTCAAAAAACAATAATTTTGCGCACTTATCAAACTAGCAAAATTTAATGATCAAATCTATTAACCAGGCCGTAGTGTTTATTATGGAGTTGGTTATGCTGTATGCGTTTGGGTATATTGGCTATAAAACGGGATCTGATACTTTCTCTAAATATGTGTTAGCCATTCTACTCACCGCAATTTGTATTTTCCTGTGGGGCATATTTGCTGCGCCTAAATCAGCGAGAAGACTGAGCATGCCTAATCTCGGGCTTTTCCGATGTAGTATGTTTTTAACTGCTTCGCTATTTTTATTCTTGTCGGATCATAAAACAATTTCAATTGTAATGGCTGTACTAGCTTTGGTTACACAAGTAGCAAGTTTTTACATTGAAATGGAATAACCGAAAAAAATATAAGGCAATAGCCCGGCCTATCTGGTTTTCAGAAATATTTACCGGGCTAAAATCAAATCAACTTAACTTATTCACCCCCAAAACACCGCTATGCGATTAACTGCATTACGCCCTATTCTCTGGACCGACCGACTCAACGAAACAATTGAATTCTATACGCAAATACTCAGCTTTACAATCGCTGAACAAAATGATGAATGGGGCTGGGCGTCTTTATTTAAAGACGATGTAGCGCTAATGCTTGCCGAACCCAACGGCCATACAACATTTAGCGGCCCTGTATTTACGGGTAGTTTTTATTTTACTACTAACGATGTTGATCAGCTCTGGGAAGAATTAAAAGAAAAGGCAACTGTATGCTATGGCGTTGAGAACTTTGAATGGGGCATGCGTGAGTTTGCCATTTACGATAACAATGGATACCTGCTGCAATTCGGACAGGAAACACAAAGCGCTCCATAGATATTCAATCTTATCATACTTAAAAGATTGTCGCATTTTGGCGCAGCGATTGCAACAATAAGCGTGTATTTTTACTTCCGGCGGCACTGCTGCTACAACCAAACTATTCACTCGTTTTTTAATCATATATTCTACGAATGAAGCACACTGCAAATGAAGGTTTTCCTTACTACATTGAGTTAGTTGAAGGAAAAGATTATCAAAAATTATTTGCATCCAAAGATGCAATTGCACTTCTTAGATCACTGAGCGAACACAAAGCTTCCTACCGTTATACTGCCGACAAATGGAGCATCAAACAAATTGTTGGCCACATGGCCGACCATGAAAGAATTATGACCTACAGAGCACTTCGTTTCAGCAGAAAGGACAAAACAACCTTACCGGGTTACGATCAAAATTTGCTTGTTGAAAATAGCAGGTTCGATGAACAAAGTCTGTCGCAGCTACTAAATGACTTTGAAAATGTCCGCAATGCAACACTTAGTTTTATTCAGTCATTGTCACTGGCGCAACTACAGCTTACAGGTATGGCGTGGAAGTTCGAACTTACTGTAGAAGATTTTTTGAAAGCAACCATAGGCCATGAACTGCATCATGTAAGTGTAATCAAAGAAAAATATTTATCAGCCAACTAACCTTAAACAAAACGAGGCACAAACAAGTCACCGCCTCAATTTACCGGGAGACACACCAAACTTCTTTTTAAATGCATAGCTAAAATGTTGAAGTGACGAGTATCCCAACGAAAATGCGATATCGGCAATAGATTGTTTACTTTCTAAAAGGTCGTTTCTGGCAAGCTCAAGCCTTGCTTCAGCTAAATAGCCAAAGACTGTATTGCCAAACATTTCCTTAAAGCCGCGTTTTAATTTATATTCATTTATGCCGATAATCCGTGAAAGCTCAGTCAGGCTGGGTGGCATTTCCAAATGGCTCATAATATATTCGCGGGCGTGCATAAGGCACTCTTTGTCATAGTTGGTCTTTACATATTTGTAAGCGGGATTTAAAGCTTCATTTGTGGCCTCAGCCTGAAGCACCAAGAGCTCTATAGCTTTGGAAAGAAAGAACATCTTTTTCAAATTGCCCTTATACCTGCAATGAACAATATTGTTTATCAGGCTTAACATAGTAGCATTTACATGCAGATTAGCCGGGGCCAACATAGCTGCGCGCCCCTGTTGAATTTGTTCATTAAAACGATTGAGCGCATCATTTCCATCTGCAGCAAGCCCTAAAAAAGCTTCTTTCGTAAACTGTATAAAGAACATACTCGACGCTGAGCGGTCCCCTTTCAAAACTCCTGCATTGCTATCATTAACACCTGCATAAAAAAGATTATGCTGTAAACTATTAAATAACGGCACCGCCATATCGCTACCAGTACCCATCAAGATAACACCTTTGAGATTAGCCTGAAAAGTCACCAACTCCACGTCAATATTATAGCTCCAGTCAAGGGCTATTGGCTTTTTGTATTGCCAGTCTGAATACCCCATTCGTATCCCGTCAAAATACCATTCAGAGGAGTGCCCATCTACAAAGGGATGATGAATTTGCTGCGATTGTTCCACCAATTCATTGCCATCAAAACCATTCTTAAAAAAATGATTCAGATGCTGAAAATGATTTTCTGAGATTCCATTTACTTCAAAAGACATTGCTCCGCATTTTGTAAGTAATACTCCTTCTAATGTAATAAATGTCAGCCACAATGTAAATAACTTGATATCAAACACACAATCATGAATAAGTCAACATTGCTGCGCAATACAGGAATTACGGGCATTGCATTATATCTCCTCGTTATTGCAGAAATACCCTTATACTTTGTTTACACACCAACATCACAAGGAACGCCTCCGCCAAACATTGTGCTCATACGAATTCTTCTTGACCTATTTATCTGCACCGGGCTCATTATCTTTTTCAGTCAATTCAAACATATTGTATTACAAGTTCAACCAGGCCAAATACGGATTGCCGATTTCTTATTTTCCAGCGGGCTTGCTTTTGCCATAGTATCATTTATTGCAGACGCTATACAAAGCGGAAGTGTGTGGGCCGCCCATAATAAGCCCGTCAATCCAACATGGGTGGGCTTTGGAGCCGAAGGGGCATTACTAATCTATGGCCCAATTAACCGATTGCTCAACGCCATTATTCTATTTGCAGGCAGTATGTTAATCCTTAAAACAAACTTATGCCCTCGATGGGCAGCGGTTCTGGGTTTTATTTTCGCTTTTTATAATCTGGCATTTGTACCCACCATTTTCTTCATGACAACTCCGTTGGATTTTTACAGCGTCAACGGCTGGAATATACCCATTGCCGCCGGGCTATTCTTTTTATGGATATTCATCATAAGCGTATTCCTTATAAGAAAAAAGACAGCAGGCCCACAAGCATCTCTTTAAAGCAATACACATAACACCACCTTCCTGCAGCCAATATATTTTTTATATCTTTAACTCGCATTACCAGGTTTTCTAACCGTTAACACCGTTCAAAATGTCTGCAGAGCAATATCCAAACATTTACTTATACCGGCGGATTGTTCAGGCTAAGCTTTTTATTGATAGCAATTATGCGGATGCTATTGAACTAAACAATATTGCGGACGAGGCCTATTTTTCTAAGTTTCATTTCATCAGGCTCTTTAAAAAAATCTATGGTAAAACACCTCATCAATACCTTATTGCTGTAAGGATTGAAAAGGCGCTTCAATTGTTGCGAACATTGAAGCCAGTTACGGATGTTTGCTATTCAGTAGGCTTTGAAAGCCTTAGTTCATTCAGTGGCCTTTTCAAACGCATTGTAGGCATATCACCTTCAGCATACCTTGCGCAACAGCAGCAACTGCAACAACAAATCAACAAAGCGCCACTTATATTTATTCCCGGTTGTTTTGCTGAAAAAAATGGCTGGTTAAAAAATAGCAATTTTGAAGAAGTTAAAGCCTAGCTGTCATCATTTCTTTGCATAACAATCAATTTGTATGATCACGAAAATGACACACATTTCTATCCATGTACTTGACCAGGATAGGGCCTTTGATTTTTACACGAACAAACTGGGCTTTAAAGTAATAGCAGATGTGCCAATGGGTGAAGATGGCAGGTGGCTTACGGTTTGTCCCCCTGATCAGCCGGGTTTTGAAATCATCCTCTCTCCTATTTCAAAAAGCATGTATTCAAGTGACACCGTGAAGATGCTCAAAGAGCTTGTTTCCAAGGGCACATTCGGCGTCGGGCTTTTTACAAGTAAAGATATTTTTGCCACCTATGAAGAATTAAAGGCCAAAGGTGTAGAGTTTACAAAACCACCTAAAAAAGAATTCTACGGAACCGAAGCGATCTTTAAAGATGATTCCGGCAACTGGTTTTCACTCGCGCAATTGAGCTAAGCTCATCACCAACCATTTAACACGTGAAAACGATATTTGACAACAATACAAGAAATGAGCTGATCCAAAGGATAAATACGCTTTCTGAAAACAACATCGCACAATGGGGAAAGATGAACGTGTATCAAATGATCAAACATTGTAGGTTATGGGAGGAAATGGCGTTAGGCAAAACACAATACAAACGTGTTTTAATTGGCCGCATCTTTGGCAAAACTGCCATGAGAAGTGTACTAAAAGACGACCAGCCGCTGCGCCGTAATTCGCCCAGTATTCCTGAATTGATCATAAAAGAAACAGGCGATATTGCCGATGAAAAAAAGAAATGGATCGCTCTTCTTGAGGAATACTCCAACATTTCTAACCTGGAGCTAATGCATCCATTCTTTGGCAAAATGAACAAGGAACAAACCGGCTACATGGCTTACAAACACACGGACCACCACTTACGGCAGTTCAACGCATAACATAAGTAGTGCACATCCACGTGCCTGCAATTATGTTATCTTTAGCAGCAATGCAACACATGGTTAAGCTTATTGACAACTTCAACAGATCGGTCGACTCGTGGATAGCTGATCTGGACAACTTTAATTTCGACCAAATGACCAGAAAGCCTGACGCAGACAGTTGGTCGCTGGGACAGGTTTATATGCATATCATTAACGAAACAGACTATTACATTGAGCAGATAGAAGCTTGTAAAAATAACAGCACTAACATCTCCAACGAAATGACTGACGCCGGCAAAGCAATGTTTACCAATAACGCCTTTCCGGAAATCAAAATAAAAGGAGATCCGGCCTCCATAAATAAGATCCGGCAACCCGTTAGCGCGCCTGCATTAAAAAGTGATATGCTCGCACTGAAACAACGAATGAACCAGGCAGCACAAGCATTATCCAGTGCATCAATAGCTGGCAAGACGCAACATCCGGGGCTTGGTTATTTTAGCGGACCAGAATGGTTGCAATTCGCAGACATGCATCTGCGCCACCACCTAAGGCAAAAAGAAAGAATTATAAACGCGTTCAACTTTTAAGCATGTGCTTTATTTCTTTGGCATACTCATAAACCAGGAACGCAATAGCAATTATCAGTAGAGACAATTGTACATTGAGCAGCAAACCAACCGGGCTCCATGTAAGCAACCCAAGAAAAAAGAGGACGAATAGCGCTTCAAGAATTGCCAGCCGCCGGTAGCGCTTCTTTTCGTTTTCGGTATAATAGCGGTTTTTCGCGAAATAACGAAGCAGGTAAATAATCATAAAAGAACAAAAACAGGTGCTAAAAATGTGTACGTCAAGGTACCTGCTACCGACCTCCTCACTTACACCGAGCGAACGAAAGGTGACAACAACCACAGCAAGAAAAGCTATATCGCTCACAAAGTTCCATCGCGTATATTCAGGCACATAGCATGACCCTAAAAAATCACAACAATAGAACACAAATGTTTCAATAATGAGTACCCATTTACCCAACTCAAAGAACCACCTGTCCCGAAAAATAGTATCCATTTCCTGCAAGTAGCTACTGGAAGTTGCGAATTGAATGATCTCAAATAAAAAGTAACCAAGGACTGCAGGATAAAGTAACGCGACCGACAGATGCCTCGGAACATTCCTTTTTTCTTCCATTGATCTATATTTTGCAATGAAGTGCTAATTCCCCATCAAGCTGCATTCATCTTCACATCTTATCGAATTATCCAGGAGCACTTGTCTCAAAATACTGCTTTATTTAAACAAACGCAACGCATCCGGAAAATAGCCTTGGGCAAAGCTATTAAAGAATGAATAGTTATTCGTCATATCACTATCTGACACAACAACCAATTGTTATTACTTTTCTTCTTCATCTAAAAAATTATCCAAATTAATTTTCATTGTATGCAAGTGATTTGTATATTTAATATTATCGATCTAACGTTGCCTGCATCTACTATCCCATGATAAGTCGCGCATAACTACTTCCTCTATCCTCCAGCGTTTAATAATTCCCTGCATAGAACTATTAAAAACAGTTGCTGCATTTTCCGGCCATTATGGTGGCTTGATTTGTTGTGCGCCTGAAAAATTCCAGAACAATTTCTATTACTAAAACTATACATCAAACACACCAATTATGGAAACGGGAATACTAATGGCATACCTGGCATTTATACTGCTTACATTCGTTATGCAGGTGATTCTTTGTAGATGGATCTTTAGAATTGATGAGCGGGTAAAACAACAAAACGATATTATTACGCTGTTAAACAAAATATCCAGGGATCTGCAGCAAAGCAAAAAGAATGAGTCAACAGAGCATCTAAAATACACTGAACACAGATGATAACAATTTGACTCAACCCCGCAAGCGTCAAATTAGATTTTGGCCTGCCATTTATTTCATACATCCATTCAAAAAATTGAACAGCTTTATCCTTATGTCGTCGGCGTCGAACATTTTGCCATAGTGAGGCGCGCCGGGCACAACAATCAACTGGTTCTTCACACCTGCAATGGTTAGCCAGGAGCTTAACAATTTTGATTGTGTATTAGGAACGGACTGATCTTTTTCACCCTGCACAATAAAAAAGGGCGGATCGTCTTTGTCCACGTAAGTAACGGGACTGGCTTTGCGCGCGATATCCGGTCGCTCAATCGGAGTGTGCCCCAGCAAAATGGAAACAGGATTTAGCCCGGGAGTTGCAGACGTATCCGGAGTGCTTGCAATTGCAATCAGATCTGATGGGCCATAAAAATCCAGTACACATTTTATTTTAAAATGAGGGCTATTGCCTCCGGCATAAAAATCACTCACACTATTATTCGCAGAGAGCCCAAGCAATGATGCGAGATGCCCTCCGGCAGAAAAACCAATCAAAGCAATCCGGCTTTTATCAATATGGTATTGCGATGCATGCTGATAAAGAAACTCAAGCGCCTGGTTGCAATCCTGCGCTTGCGCAGGAAAAACCGCATCTGCACTGTACCTGTAGTTGATGGAAGCCAACGCATAACCATTCTCTATAAACCCTCTAACGGTGTTTTGCATATATCCCATATCTGCATGCTTATCATTCATCATCCATGCGCCACCGTGAATCCAGACAACAAGCGGAAGGTCTTTTGTTATTTTTTCCGGCAGGTAAATATCCAGCAAATGTTTATTAAGCGTATCACTTGCATAGGGAATATCATTGTGAATAACCGTTCCTTCGGGAAACATGCTTTTTACAGAAGATGATTGCCCTTGTGCGAAAGACAGTATACATGCGAAGAACGTTAATAGTAACAAGCAGCTTAAGTAGTGTTTTGGTATCATATTTATTGCTATTGCATCGCGTCCGAAATGTTTGGCCAATAAAGCACGAGGTGAGGTTTTGTACAAACAGCATCACATAAAAAACATCAGCGGCATAGTATCATTGTGTTTCCGCCAGGTCTTCTTTTATATAAAACCTGCTTTCTTTATTTGAAGGCTCCATTGCCCGCGTGCAAATCTTTACTATGGTATATTCCTGGCCTGAATTTTTCAAATATTCGAAAGCGCCTGTATGCAAAAGTTCTACCCGAAGTATATAGGATGAATCAACCCTTATTCTATTTGTGTCTTTAATAAAGTTATTATCTACCATAACAAGTGTTGGCCCTTTCGCAGAAAGCGCATACCTGCGTTCAATATCATCAAGTGTCAACAATTTTAGCTCTCTTGGATTTTTTGTCCTAATCACAATTTTGCCATGCACATGGCTGTTTGAATCATAGTAATTATTTACAAGATCAATATTTGAAATTTTATCAGGACTGAAATACAATAATTGAAACTGCCCAAAGGTTAGCCTAAGCGAATCAATGTAAACCAATGGCTCCCATTGATCGTTCATTTTTTTCTCGTCTTCCGATTGGGCGTAGCAAATGCATGCTGGTGCCAGGAAGGCTAACATCAGGAGTAATTTCATAATTGTTTTTCTAAAAGTTCTAGAGTAGGAATTCACAACAGGTTCTGCGGTCAGTTTTCACGGGCAGAACAACGATTAAATATAATACTTAAATCTGGTTATTAAAATAGTCACCGGCAGTTTTAATTATGGCAAAATTTACTACTCGACGCCTTTAACACTCATCCTGATTGTATACACAGACTCGGATGCTGTGATCAGCAGAATATCTTTATCCTTGCCGCCAAAACATACGTTGGCAGACCAGGCCGAAGGCACAGGTATATTTCCCACGCGGTGGCCTGTAGCATCGTAAATAGTCACACCATTGCCGGCAAGGTACAGGTTACCCTGGTTGTCGAGCGTCATGCCGTCACAACCTTGCGGTGCAAAGAGCCGCCTGTTGGAAAGCTTTCCGTCATCTCCAATATCGTACTTATAAATTTTGCTATCGCCAATATCAGCTACATACAGATTTTTTCCATCGGGCGAACCTACTATTCCATTCGGCTTTACGATAGTGCTATCCACAATTACCGGCACTTTTTTCCCTTTAGGCAGATAATACACCTGCTCTTTAATCTCTGGTTTCTGGCGTGTCCAGTAATCGCGTTGATAGTAGGGGTCAGTAAAATAGATCCCGCCTTTTCCATCAATCCAAAGATCATTTGGCCCGTTCAATAAATGGCCGCGAAAGTTTGTCAGCAACACTTTATTTTTCTTATCCATGTTAATAGACCAGATTTCATTGTGCTCATCTGCGCAAACTACCAGGTTTCCATCATGATCAAAATACAAACCATTGGACCTGCCAGCTCCGTGCATGAAAAGAGAAAGCTTTCCATCTGTATCATACTTCCAGATATCATCTTTCGGCTGATCAGTAAAATAGATATTGCCGGCCTTGTCAACTGCAGGGCCCTCTGTAAAAGCAAAGCTATTGGCAACACGTTTCAGCTCGGCTCCGTGTGCAACAACTTTAATGGAATCGAGCGATTGCGCGTAGCTGGGCGTCTTAAAAAAAATAAGTAAAAGCAGGAAAGTAATCGTCGGCCTGTTATATATATTCATATGGCAGCATTGTGTAATAAAAATACACATTTAGGCATAGCTGCAAAGTTTTTATAACACTTGCATTAAAATTTTGGAATAACTATTAGTGTAATCGCATCATTTATTGTATGCATGCAGTTTCATGTGATGCAGTTTCTCTGCGTCATCAATTGAGTGTGTTTTCTTAAGCCCAATCTCCTTTTCGGCCAGTTCGGAAAGTTTGATATAATATCTTTTCACGGTTTCAAGCTCTTCTGAAGTAAGGTCTTCCACATCAATCATGCGGTTGCTTGCCCTGTCAAGCGCAGCAATAATTTCATTCAGTTTAAGATGTATGGCCACTGTATCCTTATTTTGAGATTGTTGAATGATAAATACCATCAGGAATGTGATGATGGTAGTGCCTGTATTGATAACCAGCTGCCATGTATCTGAAAAATGAAACACCGGGCCGGTAATACCCCACACCACAATGGCCAGCAATGCAATAAAGAAAGCCCTGGGGCTTCCGGTTATTTTGGTAACTTTTGTTGAAAACGCATCAAACTTGCGCGCAAATATGCTGTTGTTGTTTTTCTTTCTTTTCATACCTTCTGGTTTTTCATTGTTGAAATATAAATAGGTAGTATCAGGGTTTATTTTCGTACTGCATGTCCAGCGCTATCATTTCGAGCGAATGATCCGCAGGCCCTGTTAATACGTTGCCGTCACAATCATACCGCGCGCCGTGGCATGGACAATCCCACGAACGTTCAGCACTGTTCCATTTCACTTCACACTTCAAGTGTTTACAAACAGGGCTAACTGCATGTAGTTTCCCTTCATCATCTTTGTAGAGTGCTACTTTTTCATGCCCATAAGTCACCACATCACCTTCCCCTGGTGCAAGCCCTGCAAGCTCGTGAAGCTTTTCACCCGGAAACAATCTTCCAACAAAATTTTTAACTGTATCAATATTGTGCGATAGGAAATTAACAAAGCCGGCAACGGGTTTAATGCGATTAGGATTAAACAATTCTATATCCGGATGATGCTCGTTGGTAAGAATACTGGTGAGTGTTATTGCTGCAACATGGCTATACGTCATTCCATTGCCACCAAAACCGGTAGCAACAAAAATATTTTCCGGATGCCCTGGCAGATGGCCGATATACGGCAACCCATCAGTAGGTTCAAAATATTGAGATGACCACTTGTATGCTATTTCTTTCACCTCAAAGTTTTCGCGTATGGTAGCTTCCAGCGTTGTAAACCTGTATTCAGTATTTTCCTCCTGCCCTGTTTTATGGTCTTTGCCACCCGCAATCAAATATGGCTCTCCGTTTATTTCCTGAGTACGATAGTAATGATAAGGGTCAACCATATCGTAGCTTAAGTCTTCAGGATATTTACTCCCCGCAAGCTTTACAGCCATTGCATAAGTACGATAAGGTGCGCACCGTAAATGCAACAGGTTTACACCGGGAGGAATATGCGTTGCATACACTATGCTGCCTGCATGAAAATTACCGCAATTGGTTTCAACCTCTAGCGGGCTATCAGGCTTCAATGCAGTAACTCTGCATTGCTGCATAATACAACCACCTGCCCGTTCAAAAGCAGCGGCTAACGCATACACGTATTTAACAGGATTAAACTCAGCCTGTCCCTCTACGCGCATCGCTTTGGTAAATGATACAGAAAGTGGAATAGAATCAGCATCGCTCACGTCCAACCCGGCTTGTACACATGCTTCGAAAATCTCTTCAAGCTCTTTATTTTGCTCGTCGTTCTGAGCAAAAAGATAAGCTGCAGCATCTTTAAACCCACAGTCAATTTTGTATTTAACAATATTGTTCCGGATAAGTGCAACCGCATCGCGCGCCGCATCGGCTACTTGCTTTGCGATGTTCCTACTGAAATTTTTCTGAATAGTTGAGTACGGTGTATCTAAGAGCGTATTAATGTGAGCCGTGGTTCCTCCCGTTGTTCCGAAACAAATATTTTCAGCTTCAAGCAACAAGCATTTTTTGCCAGCTTCCTGCAACAGTAAAGCAGTAGTTACACCGGTGATGCCGCCCCCAATTATTATAACATCAAAAAAATCATTCTGGCCGGCCGAGGTTGTGCCAACATAAGGTTCAGCACCCGCCTGCCAAATACTGGTTGTGTAGCAATCCCTTCTTATCATAATTCTTCTTTAAGCTTAAGTAAGTATAAAAATGCAGATGTTGTGCCATACATTACCGGGCTCGAACTATTACATAAAAGCAGTTTGGACGACAGTGAAATACAACGGCAGATGAAGGTACCAATGGCTTTTTTACGGCTAATTGAGCACGCCTTGCAATGGCAATTAATTACACGCCTGTAGAAATTTATACTTTCAGAAGGCAACCTTCTATAAATAAACAACCCGGAACAACATTACAAAAGCAAGCTGTCCCGGATTGTTAGCGATAACATTCAATTATCTTTTTGAAAATAATTAAACCTGTTTTACCCTAAAAAATACGCGGTAGGTGCCGCCACCATCGCCACCATCAAACAGCCAGCTGCGCCCGGCATCACTGTCATTTTCGGGAAACTGTGGCAACGCAGGGTAGTTAAACCCGATACCCGGAATAGAACCGCTTGTGCGTTCCAGGCTATCAGGGCTTTCTACAAGCGCTTTTAAAAAATCTGCCGAAATAGTAAAGTCGTGTTCAGCAATTAAGTCGTCAGCAAGCAAATCAGCAATAATGCCGCCAATGGCGCTGCTAACCGAATCAAGCAGACCGCCGAGTTTTGATACAATAGCCGAAGCACCGCCAACCTGCGCATCCAACGCACTCAAACCGGCAGCAATAGCATCATGCGCAGCGTCGCTGGTTTTATTCTTAACATCATTGTAATTACCCAGCAGTTCCTGATCCCAAACCTGCACATGCAAGCGAATTTCACCATCTCCTGGTACGGTAACATTATTGGCAAGCAGGCGCGCCTCTGCGAAGACAGCAGGCGAAGTAACAGAGCCAATATCATCAGGCCCAACATTTACCGTTTGAACCGCATTCTGGCCTTCTGACGGATCGATCTTGTAAACCGTTGCGATCAGGTACGGTTCGTCGGTGCCACTTGGGTCATCTGTTCCAAAACATCTAACGGCTGCAATTTCGATGTCAACGTGCACACGTTCGCCTATTTGTGGCGGGCTATTCAGTGGCTTTACTATAGTTCCAAAAGTAAATTGCTGTTGAAAAGAACCATCATCATTGCGTTCTACAAGGCCGGCCGGTGAACCTACAATAAGTATAGCTTTGCTGTCGGCATAAAACTGTGCAATTTCACGCGTAGCTTCTTCCAGCTCAACATCCACTTGTGGTTGCGGCAGCACGTTTACCATTAGAAACATTCCTCTTCGATGATTAAAACAAAGCTGATCCACAAAGATGGTATTGGCACCCAGCGGCGCAGTTACATCTGCTGTAAGCGTTAGAGATGCGGCAATACTTTGTTGCGGTTCTACATGTACGATTGTTGGCGTAATGGAAATACCGGTATCAACCAGCAGGACCGATGCCTCGTAAGACGGATCTGCAGCCGGGCCCGCGATTGAAGTAACGATCATGGGGACCGTTACCTGCTGGCCTTGCACAATTTGCACAGGCGAAGCATCAAATGTTGTTGCGATATCGGAAATAAAAAGTGAAAGCGGCACTTCTACTGTATCCCATGTATCGCCCTGAATAACGAGAGTTGCACCGTAACTGCCATCAACATTCTGTGCGGCATAGGCTATCCGGACAAGCAGAACCTGCCCGGCGGCAACGAAAAGAGCGCCGGTTCCATCAGATTTCGTAACGACTTCCAATTGCCTTACTTTTGGAACTGGCCCATGAAAACCGGGCGGAAGCTCACCGGTATCTACAGGCTCCAGCTCCCATTCCAACACATATACATCCCGAATACTAAAGCGTTCCGTATCTCCACTGATATAAGTAATAACATTTGCATCAACGGGTGCTTCTTTAATTTCAATACTGCCTTCAAAATTTGGCAGATCGCTAAACGGAATAGCTTCAGAAATATCTGGCCCAAAGGACCCAAGCCTTACACCTCCAAAATCTAATGTTTGCGGTGCGTAAATAACAGGTATGGACATAGTATGTTCCTCCTTTTTTAAAAGAAAACCAAATGATAAAATATGAAAGGGGATGCAGGCAGGGACAATTTCGCGAAATGTGGCGCTAAGGTATTTCCGCAACCAGGCGGTTTATGCTGTTATTTTTCACAAAAAGCAAGAAAATAAACAGTGTGGTTATGTTGTGCGATTCAACATTTGGATAGGGAGAATGTGTTGTAGCTTAAGGTTGATTATTTTGCCGCACACTTTTTAACAGGTGGCCTGCAACACCGGCGCCATTCTTAACAAGGCCTGTTAACCATCTTAAGTTGCCTGCGGGATTATTCTTTATGCTATCTGCAATATTACCCGCAATACGATTGAGATCTTTTCCTTTTCGCATCCAGTATTCAGGGCCTTGCAGCATTCCGGTTGCAGTATTTATTCCCACATGCAGGCCGCCCTGCAAAATAGACTTGCCTATAAAAGCCGGAGTAAGCGCTTTGTATGATGGATATGTCCCTTCAAAAATGCTTGCGATAATATGCGCATAGCTTTTATCAACTTTTGCACGTGCTATTAATACGATCATTATTTCCATCCATAAAGGCGTGAGCGCTTTGTTACGCGCAAACTGGATCAGCAAATTTGATAAAGCAAAATCATAAGCAAGCTCATCCTTTATTTTGGTGTGATAAGAAGATAATGCCGTACGTGAAAAATCGTTTAGTTCAAAACACTTAATCAGGCTTTCCGCGGCCCATCTCGCGCTGAGTAATGCGTATTGAATTCCATCACCGCTTAGCGGATTTATAAGGCCTGCAGCATCGCCTACAAGCAACAGCCTGCTAGCGGCTATTTTATTTGCTGGATTAAAAAAGTTAAGTGGCCATCCATAAATTTTTCCATTGATTGTTCCGTTGCCAATTCTTTCGCTAATGCCTTTATTCTTTTTGATATGATCTGTCAGTAATTCTTTTACATGAACTTCTTTTTTGGGAAGTGTGGAAGCCACCATGGCCAATCCTATATTAGCCTCATTCTCCCCCAATGGAAACATCCAGTATATACCGGGATAGTTTTCATCACTAAAAAAAATATCCACCCGATCCCTGGGGCCATTCACATTTTCATAATAGGCGCGCAAGCCGAGCAGCTGGTATTCATCCGAAGGCTTTGAGCCATTGAGTACACGCGCAATGGTGCTGTTGCTGCCATCGGCTCCCACAATAACCTTTGCCTTTACCCGAATAGATGCATCGTTCCGTTTAACATCCGCAACAATCATATTTTCAGTAATAAAATAATCCGTAACTCTTGAGTCTTCCCAATAAATCGCGCCGTTTCTCTCGGCGGCTTCATGAATCCAGTTATCCAATTGCAGCCGCGGAATTATTCTTGCATGATAAGGCAGGTGATCTTCTTTTTCAAGATCGATAAAGACTTTATCCTCGCGAATGAACAACCCGACTTTGTTGATCTCGTTCGCCGCGGCAAAGCCATCCAGTCCGGTAATGCCTATATTATGCAACTCAGATAAGGCAATAGGGCTTACACCATCACCACAAACTTTGTCGCGGGGAAAGCGTTGCGCCTCAATAACGATCACGTTCAGGCCTTTTTGCGAAAGATGATACGCCAATGCACTTCCTGCAGGGCCGCCGCCCGTTATTAATACATCACAATCGTATGGATGAACAACATGTACATTGATCATAGCGGCCGCATTTAGTAATCCCTGTTTATCATATAGACAATCAGTTCCTCAATGAATTTTTTATCTTTTGAATCCGGTAACGCCGCGAAGACAGAACAAAACTCTTTCAGCGCCGCGCCAGCCATATATTTTGCAACCTTCCGGCAGTATTCAATACTTCCATACTTATCCATTAGCTGCATAATCCATACGGCAGTTATATCGTTATTATCAGCCTTGGTATCAGACAAAAACAGTTCTAATTTTTCCAGCTCTTTTTTATTACATGACTTGAAAAGATGGATTAGCATCAACGTTCGTTTACCCTCAATAATATCTCCTCCGATTTCCTTACCGTATTTATTTTCTTCTGCAACCAGGTTAAGAATATCGTCCTGAATCTGAAAAGCCGTCCCCATAAAATAGCCAAACCTGTTAAAGCTATCTGCTGTTGCTTTTCCGCAACTGCCTATAATTGCGCCTATCCTTACCGGATGAATACAAGTGTACCAACAGGTTTTCTTCAGTATCATACGCATATAATCAGCATCGTCAAGATGGCACACATTATCCTTTCTCCAACCAAGTTCTATGGCCTGCCCTTCAACCGTTTCAGCTACCATATGTTCAACTTCCTCAAAAATCTGCATTGTAAGTGCCGGCCCCAGCACCTCTTTGTTTTTCATAAGCGGTTTAAGACTGAGGACATTCATTGCATCTCCAACATTTACGGCAATGCCCATATTGTTGTAGTGATGCATGGTTGGTTTATTGCGGCGGACATAACTTGCGTCTTCAATATCATCATGTACCAAAAAAGCATTATGAAAAAGCTCCAATGCTGTAGCTGAGTTTAACACCTGGTCCAACCTTCCGCCAAAAGCCCGGCATGTTGCAATGCAAAGGCCCGGCCGGAAGCCTTTACCGCCGCGGTTGGGGTAATCAGCTACAAGGTCGTACAAGTATTTTTTAGGTTCTTTATCAGGGATAAGGCGCATGATGCCTTGCAACGCATAGCCGGCATATTCGGAAAGCATTGATTTCATAACGGCATCCTGCATAGTATCTTATTTAATTACATCTACAACAACAACGGTACAAAGGCGGGTGTTTTTATTATCAATAAACAAACCCGAATAATTGCCGGGTTGGCATGTTGCCGGCACTTTTACGGTAATGTTTACTTTTTGCCTGGCGAGTGGCTTCAACGTAAATGTTTGCGGCGTAATGTTAATATTTTTAACTGCTATCTTGTTTTCATCAGGGCCTACAAGGGTTGACTTTCGCAGCGATACGTCCATAGGGTTTTCTTCGTCATCGTTACTCAATTCGATTGTTATTTCCATTGATTCCCCGGCCTTAACAGGCAGATCATTCTTAACCGTAGGAACCTGGTAACCACTTACAGGTTGGGCGGAATCTTTGGCAACACCGTTCTTCTTCGTTTTCTCTACTGTTGCTGAAAGGCCGTTCACATAGTTGGATATAACCGTCAGTGCATCAAGAAATATATCTACAGCATCATGGGTATCTCTTCGTATCCTGCTCATTAGTTCCTCCGCATTGCCGCTTCGAACCTCATCCACATTAATCACTTTCTTCTCTATTTTTTTTGCAGCAAGTATTCCGGCGGCAATTTCTTCTTCAAGCACTTCAACCGCGGTGTTCAGAATACGCTGCGCATTGTTCATCACACCATTGGGGTCTATGCCGGTAAACCATTTTTTGTCTGCTGTTTTCTTTTTATTATCAGACGACGAGCTTGTCCGGGAATCTTTCATGCAAGGCTATTATTTGTCAGGATTAGGAATAGGATTGATAGTTAGATTCAATGCAAAGAAGATATGCTCAAAACCCTCAACACGTATATCGCAGGTATATATTCCGGCGCGAGCATCTGCAGGCGTTTTTACTGTTATTTCTACCAGCTGCTGTTCACCAGGAAGTAGTTGAAAGGACTGTGGCATAAACCGGGTTTCGAAATCCGCCTGAACAGACGAATCCCCCTGCAGGATAAATTGATTCTTTATCAGGTTACAAGATACAGGTTCATCCTTGCTACTGTCCAGCATAAACTGAACACTTGCCATTTCGCCTGCATATGTTGTGGCGCTCAACACAAATGATGGCTCTGTTACTACCGCATCTACATCTTTATGTAACACATCATCACCTTCATCTGATGAGCGGTTGAATCGTTTTGCCACAGCAATACCGAGATCCAACAAATTAGACGCATGCTGAATATTCAGCTGCACCAAAGACTTGAGTGCATCTCCAAACAACTGCTTTTGTTTGTTGAAAAGGTCTTCATTAGAAAGTTTTGAAGAACCCAGCTGTTGTACAAACCGCGTGCTTTCTGTAAAAAATATTTTGTTTGCTTCAGCAGTTTTCTGAAAAAGCTGTTCCAACTCCTGTGATATGGATGGTGGCTTTTCGTTCATTGGGAGGCTTATGTGGGTTACAAATTATTTTCTTATTCAATGGTCACTTAAAATGGCTCAACGCATTTATTTTTCCTCACAATAAAAATGGCTTTGCCAGCTTTGCCAATGCAGATGATATTTTTTCTCATCCAGCGGACGGGCAACGGGCACACTCCTGTTTCCATCAACAACCAGGCTAAAACAGATATTCTGGTTGATCTCTTTTTCTCTTACAACAATCTCCGCATTGTATGTAATACCCCCGGAAAACTCTGCCAGGTCCAGCGTCATTTCAACCACTTCTGTTTCACTGGGCTGCAATGTCACCAGTTTTTTATTCAAAACGGGTTGTGCAGGCGCCAGGTTACCGTCCAGGCTTTTCAACTCTCTAATACCAACACGGTACCTTTTTGCTCCACCACAGGTGTTTTTTATGGCGAAGGGCACAATTATCCGTTCACCCGCAGTTGCATGCCTAACCAATTCAAGAATACAGTGCGGAGGGCAATCATGCTCAGGCGGGCAACAATTACAAGTACCGCTTCCTTTGGTAAAAGGAAGGTTCAACGTGCGCAGGCCAAGGTCACCAGCTATTTTATTCAGCTCGCCTACATTTTTTGATACATTTTCAACTGATGATTTAAACGTAGCAATAGAAAGATCAGCCAGTTTCTGCACATTATCAGTCAGGCTTTGTTGAAGGCGCTGGTTTGAAACTTTATTTTCCATATTGCAGAGTTTGAGAATGATGTTTACATAAGGCCTGCGTTAATAACACTCAACTTCATTAGTCTTTAAACGTATATTTTATCTTCACTTTTTTGGAGGCTCTTCGTTGTGCGACTTTATGCTATACGAGATTGTCTTGTTCCAAAAACGTACATTACCCTGGTAGTCCCTTTTTGGATCCACATTATCCGGCAACGTTATATTGAAATGCAACTGAATATTTTCCCCAGGCTGCAATACAGTACCACTTTCATCAATCTCTACAATGGCCCATCCAGCCATGTCCTTATATACATTCCTGGTAAGTTCATCCATCATAGCATTAAACCCTTCGCCCCCCTTATTGCGCATGGCAATAGATGCTGCGCGGCACAAATAATCAGCATCGAGTGTTGTTACATGTTTAATATCCGGAATCGTAAAAGCAACATTCCCGATATTGCTACAGGATAGTAACGTACTATATTTCTGCCCTGCTTTAACACCCTGAAAAAAAAGGTCTACAGGATTAAGTTCTATTTCAATATTCTGTTGAACGATCAGCTTTAATTTTTTTTCTTTTCCTCCAACATTCACTACGCTTTCATATATACCTGGCGGCGTATTACGTGGCAACTGGTGCCTGAGTCGGTGTTTTTTCTGTTCACCCGGAAGAAGAGATGTAATAAATCTTATAGCCCCGGGCATGGGTGCAGCGCTTCTTGCGTCCGCAGCTTTTATTACCGGCAAATCACGTATAAACAAGGTTTCATTTTCGCTGTTACTAAGGAATACATACCCGGACAAAAAAGCAGGCGGCCCGTTAAGAACGATCTCTTCTTCTTCAATATGCAGCTTTTCATGAAAAGCGTTTGCGGTAACCGTAATCATGTCACACTATTTAAAGTGAAGAAAACCGGTTTATTTAGGCGCAGATGCGGGAATAGACGGTGTAGGAATGCCGGGTGGATTATCGCCCCTGTTTTCATCTCCCGGGAATGGCCGTGTATCTGGTTCACAGCAATCACTCTCGCAGCGCTCCAGCGCATTGGGCAAATAAGGTTCTGTGATCACCTGGCCTTCGCCGCTTACACAAACAGAAAAAATTTCCTGTCCGAACAGCTTAAAACAAACCTGAGAATAATTGGGGATGCGAACACGCACTTTCATCATGTCCTTAATATCCTGCAGTGTAAACCGCGGCAGGTTCAGCAACTCCAATTTACTGTCTGTAGCTATCGGCTTCGCGGGATCTCCGATCAGCAATGTAGCTACAGGCTGGGCGGGATCGCCAATAACTTTTGCAGTAGAATTGGTAGTAAGGTCCCCGCCAATATCTGTGTGCACTGAACCAGCAAGCGTAGTTGTGAGGTTTCCATCAAGATGTGTTGCCACGCCGCCATCGAGATGTGTGTCCACATGATAACCGGTTGGAATAGATGGTGAGCCCATAGGTTTGGTGTTTGTCTCTTAAAGATAGAAATGAATGTTCGAAAGTGCAAGAGTAACACCCGGAAGATGCGTGAGATAATAATACAAGAAAGATCATATCACGCCTGGTATAATAAAGTACAAAAGCTAGCTATAAAGACTGTTTTACCTGACACCTGATACCTGAAGCCTCTATCTTACAACTCAAACGCTTCTGCAAGCAGGCGAAAAGAAGTTATGCGATCAGCAGTAGAGTGCGTCATAGTGGTAATCATAATCTCGTCTATATCAAAATCATCCGCAAGCTCCTCCAAGCGCGCCTTAACTTCATCCTGCGTACCGGAAATAATACGGCCGCTGTTGCGCTGAATAACCTCCAGTTCGTGGGGAGAAAACTCATAATCCTTTATGGATTCAAAATCGGGCGGCGGCGCAAAAATGCCTTTTTCAAACTGAAGGAAGAAATAATCAGCCTGCTTTCTCAGCTGCCTTGCTTTTTCCTCATTTTCGCCACATAACACACTTATTGCAAGCAATACCTGCGGTTCTTTAAGATGAAGTGAAGGTTTAAAATTGCGCCTGTAAACGTCTACAACGTCAGGCTGTGCAAATCCGTTGATAAAACGTGCAACAGCAAGCCCCATCCCAAACTGCGCAGCTATGTTGCTGCTGCCACCGGTTGAGCTTAATATCCATTGGTCGGGAACAGTATCTGAAATTGGAACAGCCAGCACCGGGCCATAACTTGTTGCCGCAGCATCCTGGAAATAGGCTTGCAAATGTTCCAGCTGGCGCAGATAACTTTCTTCTTTAAAATCGTTGGACGGATTGAGCAGTGTTGTTGTAATCCTGTCACCTCCGGGAGCGCGGCCCATGCCGAGATCTATACGGCCGGGAAATAATGTTTCAAGCATGCGAAAATTTTCTGCCACTTTCAACGCGCTATGATTGGGTAGCATAATACCACCGGAGCCAATGCGGATGTGCTGGGTTTCATCAGCCAGCTTAACAATCAGCACTTCCGGTGCGGAACCTGCAATAACATTGGAATTATGATGTTCTGAAACCCAGAAGCGATAATAACCTAATTCTTCCGCGAGCTTTGCGGTGGCAATGGTTTCCTGTACTGCCTGCCTTGCTGTAGCGCCCTGGCGAACGATGGACTGATCGAGCACACTCAGCTTTATCTTTTTCTGCATAAAGCAAAGATAGCCGCACAAAATGGTTTCACACAACAACGTATGTTTAACGCAGCGGTTGTAAAAAAGCAGCGGCGCAACGTTTTGTTTACAGATCGGGGTGCAGGCACAGAAGATGACGCTGTAATTAATATCAGACATCAAAAAATCAGCCATCAGACATCTGTTACCTTCGTCATCCTGCCTGAAACTTGATGCCTCATACCACTTCCTCGGCTCTTTTCTCTACCTTCGCGGCATGATTAATATTGGTGAATACAACCAGCTACAGGTAAAACGCATGTTTGATTTCGGCGCTTATCTTTCTGATGGCAAAGAAGATGTGCTATTGCCTAAGAGATTTGTTCCCGAGAATGTTAAAGTGGATGATGTTCTTACTGTGTTTGTGTACCACGATTCCGAGAACAGGGTTATTGCAACAACACAACAGCCAAAGGGCGTTGTGGGCGACATTGTATTGCTTAGGGCTGTAGCAAGCACACCGCAAGGCGCATTTCTCGACTGGGGCCTGATGAAGGATTTATTTGTACCTAAATCCAAGCAGAAGAGCAGAATGCTTCCCGGCGCGGATTATCTTGTTAAGATTTATATAGATGAGCAGACAGGCCGTGCGGCAGCAACAGAGAAGATTGATTTTTTTCTCAACAACGATGACCTTACTGTGAAAGAAATGGATGAAGTGGATTTGACAGTTTACCGCCGTACAGAAATCGGCTATTCAGTTATCATCAACAACAAACACATCGGACTGCTTCATTTTAATGAGGTTTATCGTGATATAGCAATCGGCGACAGGTTTAAAGGTTTCGTCAAAAAAATCCGTGAGGATAATAAAATTGATGTAGCTGCGGGCACTTCCGGCTACAAAAGGGTTGAAGACGAGGGCGCAAAAATTGTGCGTTTATTAAATGAGCACAATGGTTTCTTACCTTATCATGATAAATCACCTGCGGATGACATTTACAGCTTTTTTGGCATGAGCAAAAAGACATTCAAAATGACCACCGGCAACCTGTACAAGCAACACAAGATTGCATTTGAAGACAACGGCATTCGTTTGACGAACGAAGAGGCTTAATAAGCAACAGGCACAGTGAGATGGCAACAAAACTTTTTGTCAGCATTGTCAACTTTCAATTCAATGTCGCTTATTTAAACCATCATCGTCTATTTTTGAGATGTCTCCTGTCGTCGACATGACGATGCTGGTTTATCCCCAGAACACAGCACTGCAGCACTAATAATCTACAGATAACTTTAAGGACAGCCCTGCATCGCACCCCGCGGCGCAGGAGAGCTCTACCGAATTTAGAACCGATCGAAATTTTATTATTGCTTTACCACTACGACTCTAAAATGCAAACAGGGTCAGTTGCCGTTTTCACTTTTCAATTAACCAAAAACCTTCTTACCTCTTGTATCCTTTGCACATCCTGACAAACCCTAAAAAAGCCTAGCTTTGTAAAAAAATATCATGGGTTTCTTCAGACAAATAGCAGAATATTTATACATCAAAAAAAGAGAACCAGGCACACCGCCGCCCAATCGTTATGTAAAGTATATGCACGGCATGAACCGTATTTCAATTTTCGTGTTCCTCATCGCATTAATCATAATGATACTCCGGTTTGTCATTTTGCCGTTATTCAAAAAATAAGAACACGTAATCCATAATTTTTTGACAGCGCTTCTATACCTGGGGCGCTTTTTTATTGAATAAAAAAATATTTTATAACCGCACATGATCGGCGTGAGCAATAAAAGCAATGGCATCGCACATGTAATTGCCACAGTTTTAATGCTTTAATTACAAATTATCAGAACAATTTCCGCAACCGCATGTTATCATAACATGCAGCCTTTTTACTCTGTGCTGTCAGCACATTCAAAATACTCTGTTTGCAAGGAACAACCGACGCGTTTCGCACAGCGAAACACTATTGCTATTTTATCGGCAACAAAGACGGGGAACAGGATGCTCTACAGATTTCCCTTGATTTTATTATCGATCATATCCTGCCTTTTAACTTCAATTGTTTCGGCCCAGGATACAAGCCCGATAACAGATACAGTGACCATAACTCCAAAGGACACGTCAGGAATAAAAGACTTATCCGATTATGTAAAATTTCTGCAGAAGTCAGACCAGAGCAACTCAAGCGGGGCGATCGTCCCTCATAAAATGTATACCAACGTTTTACCTTTTATGGGTTATAACCCGGCTCAGGGATTTATGTTGGGGATCGCTGTTGCGCAGGCTATTTCATTGGGCGACCCCAGCAAGGTGCATTTATCTACTATTAACTATGGCGCAAACCTTACTACCAACAGGCAAATAATTTTACAGGCAAAAAGCAATCTTTTTTTGAAGGAGGATAAATTGCTTGCTAAAACAGACTGGAGGCTGATGGTTTTTAATCAGAATACTTTCGGGCTGGGAACGGGAGACCCTTTTACCAATGGCAATGGTGACGAAACTGATATACATGGTGTAAAAAATGACGCGATAACCTATGCACAATCTATGAAGTATAAATACATGCGATTGTATAATTCCCTTTTAAAAAAGGTGGGCTATAAAATGTATGTAGGCGCTTCCCTGAATATCGATTATCATTTCGCGATTGAGGATTCAAGAGCTGGTGCTGATTCGGGCGGGCACCCAACCAACTACAGCGCATACAATATCCGGAACAAACTATCATCCAACAACAGCATTTTAACAGGCATTGGCATTACTGCAATAAAGGAAGGAAGAGACAATACGATTCGCCCTACAAAAGGCTATTACACCAATCTGGCTGTCAATTTTTATCCATCTTTTTTAACAAGTTCGGGTAGTGCCACTCAAATATTTTTTGATGCGCGTAAATACCTCAGCCTGTCTAAAAAAACACCTACACATATATTAGCTTTCTGGTATTGGACCTCTCTTCTGCTAAATGGCAAACTGCCTTATCTTGCCACGGCTTCAATAACATGGGACACATATAACCGTTCCGGACGAGGTTATGTGCAGGGACGATTTCGGGGAACAAATATGATGTACCTGGAAATGGAACATCGCTTCCCAATTAACCGTAACGGGCTGCTGAGCGGTGTTTGGTTCATTAATGCAACTACGGCTTCAAAAGACGACAAATCCATTAAAATGTTTAATTACGTCGATCCCGGCTATGGCGTTGGTATTCGTGTGTTATTAAGCAAAAAAACAGGAACAAATATTACCGCTGATTACGCTTGGGGCCTATACAAATCCAAGGGTTTATACCTCAATCTTGTTGAAACTTTTTAGCTGAAAACTTATACATACTTATGCCCTACCCAGGGACTATTTGAATTGCTGGAGCCAACGGCAAGAATACTTTTACATTATTTCAATAACTCCTATCTTCTTATGGATTCAATTCATTAATGCGTATTAACCAAACAGATATTTTCTCGTTTCATACTACTATAATTATTTTACCAGGGATAGTCATTTGAGAGATTGCATAATCGGCCTGTCGAGCATACAGTTAATATGTCTAGCTTTTAAGTACCTGTTGTTACACAATTAATTCTAACCCACTTAGGCCTGCATGTCTCAGGATGATATGCAGATCAATCCGTATCATATCTCCAACGAGCATTCGCCCACTATTTATATATAACAGGTGGAAGGCAGCAATAAAAGGCAACTCACAAGTATGGCAAACATCGTCATGTCCTGCAAAAAATTAAAAAATATAGCTAACCGACAAAAAATTTCTTACTAGCTAAACAAAAGAAAAACTCCTTTGTTAAATAGAGATAGCTATAATATTTACAGAGATAGTGAGATAGTATAGCTATAAGAACTAAGAACAAATTTGTTCTCCCTCTTCACAACCACCATGACTGAATTCCCTTATTGAAAGCAATGGGTGTGTTTCCATGTGAGCAATTCCTTGTGTTTGATCGCGATTGCGACGCATAATGCGCGATTAAAACCAATGCCGTTACAGGATCAACACTACCATTAGAGCATCAAACTAACAGACAAACAATTAGTTAAATCGTTGCGGAAATAATAAAGGCAAATATACACAACATCGTATTGTTATTACTAACCTGTATAAAAGGCGATTTAGCAACCGTAAGCGCTAATCTAAAACGGCAAGCACTTACAACAATGAAACGGGAGCATGAGTACATTAAATTAATCAAAAGAGAGAGTTAGTAAACAGAGGTATCTCTATAAAAACACGTAGTGCAGAAGACCTTGCTAAAACAAGTGAGCATGGGTAATAACGCTATAAGACTAATAACCATTCAAATATTAAACCCGGCGTTAAAAAATGCGTGTCGGATTTTCATTCATCATTAAATCTTTCTTATGAAGAGAAACCTTTTACTTTTTCTTGTTATGGCGGGGCTTTTTGCAACATCGTGCAGGAAGTCTCCCAATTACGACCAGTTGTCATCCAATTTTGTCGTCGTTACAAATGCGGATACGACTGTTGCTTTTAATGCTTTCAAAACCTATTACATTTCTGACACTATCAGTTATTTATCCAGTTCATCAGATGATACCATTTTGTATGATGACAACGCTAAAAAACTAGTACAAGCAGTGAAGGATAATATGAATGCCCGAGGCTACACCTTCGTGGCAAAAAACAATCATCCGGATCTCGGTTTTAATCTTGGAGTTGTAAAGACGCTTAATGTAGGCGTAAGCTACCCGGGCTGGTGGTGGGGTTACCCAGGCTGGTGGGATCCCTGGTATTGGGGATGGTATTACCCTTATTATTATCCATGGTCAATTACGTATGTAGTTACTACCGGCACCGTTATTCTTGACATGGTAGACCTTAAAGATGCTGAAAGTAAAAAGCAGTTACGGGTATTATGGAACGGCTATATGGGAGGTGCAGTTGGCTCTGATGTTGGAGGCAACGTTCAAAGAGGCGTTGATGCCATTAACCAATCCTTTGAACAATCACCTTATATCAAGGCAAACTAACCATACATACACTTTAAACTGATTTATATGAAGCAGATAAAAATATTATTGTTTATGCTGGGAATGGTAAGTTTTGCCTCAACCTATGCACAAACGCGCACCAACATTTTCGCGGTTTCATGGGAGGTAGCCTCGCCTACTAACAGTGGTTATCTCGACAAAACAAGCTGGGCCGGCGGAAGAATAGAATATAGAAAAATGGTGAAACCACAGTTCTCTGTAGGGGCGGCTATTAGCTGGAATTCTTTTGAACAATACGTAGGCACTAAAACCTATAACAATGGCCATGGTGGTGCTGTAACTACAGATATGGTTAGGGAAATATATACGCTGCCTATCACCATAACAGGACATTATTATTTTAAAACAAGCAGCAAAATTTTTAAGCCTTATGCAGGCCTGGGCCTTGGCGCCGAATATGCAGAACAAAATGCGTACTTCAACATTTATGGCCTTACAAGTAACAACTGGGGTTTTGTAGCAAGGCCTGAAGTAGGCGCCCTGTTACAATTTGGAAAAGGGGTTGCTGGCCTGGTTGGCGTGAGCTATAATGTGGCTACAAATAAGAATGATGAGTTTGATATCAGCAGCCTTAAGCAATTCTGTGTAAACATAGGAATAGCAGGACTGTTCTAAGTTTTTGAGGACTACAATTGGAGAACAATCTGATTTACCTGTGAGAAACCATTTTTTAAAAAGTTTTAAACATCACCAAAATAACATCAGGTATGAAAACATCCATCTATGCAGCACTGCTGCTTCTAGCAGTAATTAATTTGGTATCATGCGCACCAGCTTTGAAAGTTACTTCGGACTACGACAAAAACGTAAGCTTTCAGAACTACAAAACTTTTGCTATATACCACAATGACACCATCAAAAGCTCTATCAGCTCGTTAAACCAGGATCGCATCATTAATGCTGTAAAAGCGCAAATGACAAAAAAAGGCTATACAGAAAGCTCTTCACCAGATGTGTGGGTTAACACAACTGCCATTTTAAAAGACATGAAATCTGTTAGCGCAAATACTAACTATTATGGCTATGGCGGCTACTACAGGCCATACATGTATGGCGGCGGCTTTGGAGCATCTTCTACTACTACTTATGATGTACAGAATTACAAAGACGGCTCTATAATAGTAGACGTGGTAGATGCCAATTCCAAAAAACTGGTTTGGCAGGGCATTGGCAACAAAGAAATTGACAAGCCCTCTAAAGATCCTGATACTGCCATAGGCGAAGCAATGGGTAAAATAATGGAAAGCTTTCCCAACGCAGGCGTTGCCATGAAGCCAGCAAATTAGGCGATAGGAAGAATTCCAGGAATGAAACTGTTCACTAAACCCTTCCCGAATGAATAATGCATTACAATTCAACCATTATGGCAACGCAAAGAAGAAAATTTACTGATCAACAAAAGCTGGACATAATACAGCAGGTTAGCCAGCAAGGTGTAATTGCTGTATTGCGTGAGCATAATCTTTCTTACAGTGTGTTTGCGAAATGGAAAAAGAAATTCGTGCCTAATTCACACAGTTCGTCTTCATCCTATTCTCCTAACCGAGCCCGTTCTGAAATGAAACAATTGGCTGAAGAAAACGTACGGCTTAAAAGGATCATTGCGGAACAGGCGTTGGAGATTGAATTAAAAAATGAACAACTAAAGAAAATAGGTACATCGCACAAAAATAGTTAGCAGACCGGCATTGCAAAAAAGTGATAACAGCTTGGTTGAGACGCTGCTGCGCTCAGGTGTTTACAAGTTATTACCGGCATACACCCGAATGCAACCTTTATTGGCTCGCGTATACAAGACCTGGCTTTTGATGCGCACAAGTAAAACATGACATTATGAAATATGTTTTAATTATTACGCTTATAACCGTTGCGTCAGCATTTACGCGGGACCTGTATGCGCAGGACCCGCTTCCTTCATGGAACGATGGCAAAACCAAACAGTCGATTATAGATTTTGTAAAAGATGTATCAACTGAAGGCTCGCCAAAATTTGTTCCGGCCGAGGACCGCATTGCCACCTTTGACAATGATGGCACATTGTGGTGCGAAAAGCCGTTAATACAAGGGTTATTCGCCTTTTACCTGGCAAAAAAAATGATAGACAAAAAGCCTGCGCTAAAAGACAAACAACCTTATAAAGCCATCGCAGAAAATGATATGGCATTTCTGAAAACACTTGGCGAACAGGACTTAATAAAACTGGTTATTGCTACACACACGGGCATGACAGCAGGCGACTTCAATAAAAGTGCGGTAGATTTCTTTGCTACAGCAAAGGCACCTTCAGGAAAGGGCATTGCAGAGCTAGTATACAAGCCCCAGGTAGAGCTATTGCAATACCTGCGCACTAATGGCTTTAAAACTTTCATCTGCAGCGGTGGCGATATTGATTTTATGCGTCCGGTTACGCAACAGTATTATGGTATTCCGCCCGAGCAGGTTATAGGAACCAAATTCAAATATGTTTTCAAAGACAGTGCGGGCGTTAATGACCTGGTACGTATGCCGGCTATGGCTTCTTTTAATGACAAGCAGGAAAAACCGGTAAACATACAATATCATATAGGCAAGCGCCCCATTCTTGCATGTGGCAACGAAGGCGGAGCCGGTGATATTTACATGTTACGCTTTTCGCAGGGAAACAAATATCCATCGCTGCAACTTATCGTAAACCATGACGATAAAGACAGGGAAACTTACTACCAGGAAAAGGACAACAAATCACTGGACTGGGCAAAAAAATACAACTGGACAGTTATAAGTATGAAAGACGACTGGAAAACGATCTTTTAATGTACGATGGCAGATGTACGATGTTAGATGTATGAAATCTGTTAACCACATCGTACACCGTACATCGTACATCTAACATTTTTTTACGCTTTTCGAATAAATCAAAATCATTCACATCATTCAATCACTTCATAAAAAAAACACCATGAAAAAGTTGCTATTACTTTCCGCCACTATGATTAGTTCTGCAATTGCATTTGCTCAAAACGACATTGTTATTACCGGCACAAGAAAAGTAACCGAAGAACTTGCCCCCAAGGCCGTTGTTGACTCCCTGCACAAACGCTTTCCTGATGCTAAATCAGTTGAATACTTTAAAGTTGACTCAAATGTTGTTAAAAGAGGCTGGACCGTAACTGAGGACGATAACCTTGAATCAGGTTCAAGCATTGACCGGTATACTATCAGTTTTAAAAGAGATAACCTGAAGTATTACGGGCTTTATAAAGCAGACGGCACTTTGATTATGTCTAAAATGCAGGAAACAGATGCAGCACTTCCAGAAGCAGTTAAAACTACTTTAAAGAAAATGGCAGCAGAAGATTATAAAGGCTGGAAACTACAGTCCAAAACTTACTTCAAACAAGTAAACTATGACAAGTCAAAAGCATACTATGAAATAGTTGCTACAAAAGGCGATGAAAAGAAAAAAGTATACCTGACTCCTGAAGGGGAAGTAACTAAAATTAAATAAGGTAAACCCAACCGGGCTGGTTAAAAGTGTTATGAGCATGCATTATTAACTGGCCCTTATTTTAATCCAACCTGCGTAACCGCGCTATATCCGCGCTTGACAACGTATCTAAAATTAGTGCCGTTCTCTTAAATAAAGCATATGTATATACTTGAAGTGCTACACCATTTAAGAAAATGAAATTGGATTTAAAATAACAGGCATGAAAAAAACTACTTTAATATTTATTGCACTCATCTCATCTATAGCGTATTCGAATGCACAACAGAAAGCGCCCGAAGCTCAGGCAGCTGGTGCGCAGGAGATTGCGAACAAACTTGCAAACCCTGTTGCAAATCTTATCAGCGTTCCGTTGCAGAACAATACTGATTACGGCATTGGAACATACAATGGATCAAAGAACACATTGAACATACAACCTGTGATTCCTATAAAATTAAGCTCGAAGATGAATGTTATTACGAGGTACATCTTCCCCTTAATTGATCAGCGGGATGTAACAGGAGACAAAACCCATCAGTTCGGCTTAAGCGACGCAACACTTAGCGCTTTTTTTGCGCCATCAAATACGAAAAATGGCTTGATGTGGGGCGTTGGCCCTGCGTTTCTTGTACCAACAGGCACAAATGATTTTTTAACCACCAAAAAGTGGGGCGTTGGCCCGACAGCACTCGTGCTAAAACAGGCAAAAGGATTAACGCTCGGTGTATTAGTGAACCAGATATGGTCGTTCGCAGGCGACAAAGACAGGACAGATGTAAACCAGATGTTTATTCAACCTTTTTTTACGCATAACTGGAAAAGTGGTGCGGGACTGGGCCTAAATGCAGAGATAACAGCGAACTGGCAGGCAGGTACTACTCTTGCCTTTATTAACCCTGTTGTTTCAGGTGTTACTAAACTGGGAACGCAAACAATTCAGCTGGCGGTTGGGCCTAGAATCCCGGTGGCAGGCCCTTCTGAAAGCAAACCAAAGTTCGGATTCAGAGCAGTGCTGAGTTTTGTTTTTCCGGAATAATACGCCACCTTGTTAGGTAAGTGCGGCGAGCTTTTACATCGCGCTTAAAGTAAGTGTAAAGGCATCAATGAAATTCCTATTCAAAACTGAAAACAATATAAACCAGTATAAATCAACGTTCGTGCATAAAACGCCTGTTCACACAAAAAAGATATTGCCAACTATAACATGGCTCTTTTGCATTGCCTTTTGTTTAATAGCACAAACGGCATCATCACAAGTGCTTATTGCACTTGTTTTTGGCAACAAACTAAACACCGGCAACCTTGAATTCGGACTAATGACCGGACCAACGCTTACTCAAATTAGCAATATTCACAGCACGCTAAAACCCGGACTAAACCTTGGCCTCTACTTTAACATAAAGCTGAACGACCGATGGGTGCTGCATCCCGAGGCCATACCTAAAAGCGCTATGGGAGCAAAAGGTATCGACTTCTATAGTACCGGTAATATTGGCCTTGATACATTGATGAATGGAGCGTCTATCAAACGTAGTATTAAAGCCATCAGTGTACCTCTTCTTGTGCGGTACCGCGTAGCCGGTTTATTGTATATTGAAGCTGGCCCGCAAATAGATCTTTTCACCAACGTGAAAGATATTTTTAAAAAAGAAAAGGATGGCGATGAATTGGTTTATACCAATAAAATAAAAGAAGACTATACGCGGTTTGAAGTGGGCGTAACCGGAGGATTAATATATAAGCTAAAGCAAAATACAAGCCTGGCCTTTGGGCTAAGGTATTTTTCAGGGCTGACTGATATCTCCAAGTTAGATGCAGGCACCCAACTATCATCAGGCTGGATGTTCAATGTATTTATTCCTATCGGCGCAGGGAAAGCGGAAAAACTGAAGGAAGCCGATGCAGCACATTCAAAAGTAAACTGAGTTGTAATCTATATACGATGATCAAAAGATGGCATTTTAAAACGTTAGTATTTTTGTGCACATTGTTTATCGCCTTTTCGAGTTATTCGCAGCAACACGAAAAGGCTGCAATCTCTTTGAAAGATTCTGCAGATGGCGCGTTTGACCTTAGCGACTACATTATAGATGCGCATGGTTTTGTTCCTGTGCCCTACTTTATCACAGAGCCTGCTCTGGGTGGTTTTGGGTTTGCACTTATTCCTGTTTTTATTAAAAAGAGGCCACCATACATAGACTCGATAAACGGCCAACGAAAAATAACGCCTATCGCTCCGGATATCACCGGAGGTGCGGGATTGTACACCGTTAACGGAAGCTGGTTCACCGGGCTTTTCCGCTCGGGCACTTTTGTAAAGAGCAGGATAAAATATATTGCAGGTGGTGGCTTCGGAAGCATTAACATGAACTATTACCGCACCATTCCCAACAAGGGCGAGAAAGAATTTGAATTCAATATTAAGGCCTACGCCGCTTCCCTTCAGGCCACCAAAAGAATTGGCTATTCACATTGGTATGCCGGCCTCAAATATTTTCTTGCAGGAACCGATGTTAAGTATAAAGGTAGCGACACAGCCACTTTTGTAAAGCCAATTGAATATAGCAGCATAGTAAGCCAACTAGGGGCCATTATAGAACTGGATAACAGGGACAATATTTTTACTCCCGACAAGGGTATGAAGTTGCACGTAGACGCCATAAGGTCTGATAATATTTTCGGTAGTGATTATGACTATTGGAGGATGAACTACTATACCTACATGTATAAACCGCTAACAAAAAAACTGATAGGTGGCTTGCGAATAGATGGACAGCAAACTTTTGGCGATGTACCCTTCTGGCTGCTGCCATATATTGATATGCGGGGTGTGGCAGCGAACCGGTACCAGGGCAAAGCGGACATTTTATCTGAGGCAGAATTTCGTTGGGACTTTTACAGGCGCTGGAGCATCATGTTATTTTCTGGAGCAGGCAAAGCATTTGACGACTGGAGCGATTTCGGCAGTTCAAAATGGGTAATCTCCTATGGTACAGGCTTTCGGTACCTCGTAGCCCGCAAATTCGGTTTACGCATGGGTATAGATCTTGCTAAAGGCCCTGATACATGGGCGTATTATATTGTGTTTGGAAGTAATTGGCTGAAGTAAGCTGTTAGCCTTTAGCTGTCAGCTATTAGCCAGGGAGATTGGTATCAGGTTGCAGGCATTAATCGAAAGGCCAGCAATCTTGCGTTGTTAGCGCCTTACATACATTACAAGTCTTGCCATTTTACAGTCTTATACATCTTGCAAGTCATTCAAATCTTTACACCCATCTAATCTGCAACCACCTGCCGAGAAAGCAAATCTTCAATAATTTTTTCTTTCTGTTTGAGTGACGCGGTAAGTTTGTCCCATACAAGGTTAAAATCTTTTTGCACTTCAATATCCTGCGATAAATAGATCTGTTTTTGCGAAAAATTATCTTTCACAATTTCCAAATCGTGCCATTGGCCAATAGCCTCCTGGAGTTTATTGTAATAGGGGAAAACTGAGTCCTCAAAATCTTCTTCATGTTGCACCCAGTTATAGGCATAGATCCTCAGCTTGATAAGTTTGCGCAGTTCGTGCCAGTCCGTTTTTATTAAATTTTTCCGGCACATGCTTTCAACGCGGGCATTGAGGTCTATAAAATATTGTTCGGCCAGGATTTCATTTGTCGTATCTACAAATTCATTCAACGAGTCAATCACTTCCTTCAAATCTTTTTTGTAATCATCCGAACGCAACAGAAAAGCCTCAGTCATGTGTTTTAGCCGCTCAGGCGGAAAATATTCTTTTTCTATAATATAAGCGTTGTTCTTTTGCAACCATTGCTGCATTAGCTGGGCTTCCCTTATTTCTCCTCCAACCTGAAAAATGGAACGGAGCAGATGGGATGGCCTTTTTAGTTTTTGTTTTGGATAGATTTGTTGAAGGAACCTGATAATAGACCTCAGCTTTTTCATTTCAACCCTGAGATCATGTAAAGACACATCATCCCCGTTCAATTCAAAATCGTGAAAATGATTGAACAGATTTTTAACACGCTGCGCAAAATATTTCTGCAGTGGAGTGTGCATTGTTTTTATATATTGAAGGTGTAGCGGATACCATCTTCAAAACTCACCGGCGCATAGTCCAACTCCTTAATAGCCTTATCAATCTTTAGTCCGGAGCGTTTAGCCCTTGCAACAGGTTCTACAAAATATTCAGACGTTACATTTTCTATCAACGCTGCATCGAGCCCAAGAACGTTGGCTGTTTTTACCGCCATATTGAAAGGCGACAAAACATCTTTACCCGCCAGATGATATACGCCCTCTTTTTTTCTGTCTATAATTTCAACTATGCCTTTGCAAATATCAATTACATATGTAGGCGTTCGTAATTGATCACTTACCACCTTTATCTGTTTATGTTCTTCAAGGCTGTTTTTCACCCATTGTAAAAAAGAAGGCCTCAACCCGCTCCAGGTTGGCCCGTAAATGAAAACCGGTCTCACAATGGCATATGGAAGGCCACTTTCTTCCACCAATTGTTCAGCCATACATTTACTTTCACCATAAAAGTTTAGCGGTCCTTTTTCTTCATCCTCGCCATGAGGGCCATTCTCTCCAAAAACAAAATCCGTTGAAATATAAATAAACAAAGATGGCTGTTGCGTTGCGCTAAAGGCATTTAGTAAATACCTGGTTGCATCCACATTTAATTGCAGGCAGGCTTGCGGGTTATTTTTGCATTCATCCGGCTTGCTCATGGCAGCGGCGTGAATAATTATGTTGGGTTGAATTTTGTTGATCACTGTTTTCAGCGCATCGCTGTTCCGCAAATCAACATCTAAGTATGTGAAACTGCCTTTATCAGGAATACGGCATTCTCCCAGGCTCACTACATATACCTCATAATTCTGAGCGGAAAGGAAGAGCGTTAAATGCTGCCCTAAAAAACCATTTCCGCCCGTTATCAAAACTTTCATTTCCAGATTCTCATTTTTGATGATCAAATAACCATCCCAATATAAGAACGCTGAAGAAACAAAAAAAGCTTAATACATTATTTACAGTTTCTTAATATTCATCACCTCCGGTATCTTCACCTCCTTCATCTGCTAAGTCGTCACTGCCATTATCGTCATCCCCCTCTTCACCAAAGCCTTCAGCACCTTTATCAAGGTCATATTTTTCTTCAATATCGGCGAACTTATTGCCAAGCAAACTTCTTGTTCCGTATTGCTGCGGGCCTATCCCTTCAGCACGGCTTAAGGCGGGGTATGTTATTTTGCTGCTTTCCTCTTTACTTACATTAATCAACTCTACAAGAAATGTCCAGTTTTTGGCAAAGTCATATACATATATAAACTTCTGGCTGGTATCACGAATTTCGCTGCCGATAGTTGTTGATTCCATTATCAGCGGTTCAGCCTGGTAAGGCTTGTCATATTTCTGAAGGCTAATCTCGCGGCCGCGCTGCCAGTTAACGTTACTCCTGTAAAAAGTTGCCTGATGCTTGTTATCGAATTCGTAAGCCTTTAAGATAACGTTATGTAAATCAAGAAAACTTTGAGTATGCTTTATAACAACGTCGCGATACACGGCATCATCTTCCTCGAAAAACACTCTGAATTTTAAAATAGCCATTCTTAAACTGTTGGTTGTTGTTTGTTAAAAGTTACTGCAATCACAAAAGCTATAACAATATCAAAGCAAAGTAATTTAACTTAAACAAAAAAACAATATAACTTTTGAATCTCCCGGCAAATAAACTATGCGTAAGACATTCATCCTGAAGACCGAAAAAAGACGGTTAGCCGCAAATTCAACGGGAGCTTGCTATACGAAAATACATTTTATTCAACGGGTTTCAAATTTAAGCTCTCTCCTTTTTGCAGCATAAAAGCGAAAGCTGCATCATAGTCGTTTGAAATCTCACCATCAAGAATAGCTTCTCTTATGGCATCTTTTATGATACCCACATTCTTGCCTGGAGTAAGGCCAAACGTCTGCATAATCATTTCACCGGTTATTGGCGGTTGCCAGTTTCTTATGCGGTCACTTTCCTCAACGGCTGCGAGGCGCTCGCGCACAAGTGTAAAATTTTGCAGGTAACGTTTTACCTTAAACTTATTCTTGCTGGTTATGTCTGCCTCGCATAAAGACATCAGTTGCTCCAGGTCATCGGCCGCATCAAAAAGTAACCGGCGTATAGCACTATCTGTAATATTTTCTTTCGTAAGGCTGATCGGGCGCAGGTGAAGCTCCACCAGCTTTTGAACAAACCTCATTTTATCGTACAACGGAAGTTTAAGCTTCGCGAAAATTTTAGGCACCATTCTTCCTCCAACAACTTCATGGCCATGAAAGGTCCAGCCATGGCCAACCTCAAATTTCTTTGTAGGCGGCTTGCCTATATCATGCAATAGAGCGGCCCAGCGCAGCCAGAGATCCGTGGACTTTTCAGCCACATTATCCAGCACTTGTAATGTATGATAAAAATTATCTTTATGTCCCAGCCCATCCACATACTCCGCCCCATGCAGCGCCATCATCTGGGGAAAAATAATTTGCAGCAACCCGCTTTTAGACAGCAGGTCCCATCCTACTGATGGCTTAGGGCTCATCATAATCTTGTTGATCTCGTCGGTGATCCGCTCCTGCGAAACTATTTTTATACGGCTGGCATTTTCCTGTATAGCGGTAAATGTTTCCGCTTCAATTGTAAAACCCAGCTGTGTGGCAAAACGAATGGCGCGCATCATGCGCAGCGGGTCATCGCTAAACGTTTGTGCTGGCGGTAAAGGAGTTTGAATCTTTTTCTCCTGAATATGCTGGATGCCGTTAAATGGATCTATTAAATCCCCGTAGCCTTCTTTATTCAGGCTAATTGCCAGCGCATTAATAGTAAAGTCGCGCCTGTTCTGATCATCCTCCAGCGTACCAGGCTCTACATCCGGTTTGCGGCTATGATAACGGTAACTCTCTTTGCGCGCACCCACAAACTCCACCTCAAAATCAGGTAGCTTTATTTGTGCGGTTCCGAAATTTTTAAAGAATGCTACATTAGGTGTCGGGCTAAAACGTTGCGCCACCATATTTGCCAGCTCAATTCCATCGCCGAGGCAAACGATGTCCGCATCCTTTGTTGCGCGGCCAATAATCTTATCGCGCACAAAACCACCAATAAGGTAGCATTGCACATGAATGGCTTCCGCGGCGTTCGCTATCTTCTTAAATATAAATAATTCCCTATCTGTGCAATCAATCTGCATGCGGGCAAAGATAAGAAGTACAACAGATGTCTGACGGCTGATTTGAAGATGGCTGATTTGAGGATGGCTGATGGCTGATTTGAAGATGTCTGATTTATTTTAATACGGACTTGCTGCGCTAGTACGGTCAGTTTTAATCTGTGACTTCCTTTCAAACGCACAAATCCAGTTTAGATGTCGCACCGAAAGAAATCAGACATCTTCAAATCAGCCATCAGACATTTCTCTCTCAGACATTTTCCCTATTTTGGGCCACTCATTACGAAATAAAATCCTACACCGGCATGAGATATATTATTTATAGTTTAACCGCCTTAATGGTTTGTATGAACGCAATGGCTCAACAACCGGCCGCTTTCAAGGGTGCTTACCCGGCCACGAAAACTGTACAACAGACAGACAATTTTTTTGGCACTGATGTGGCCGATCCTTATCGCTGGCTTGAAAACGATACCGCCGCAGACACAAAAGACTGGGTACAGCAACAGAATGTTGTAACTAACGCCTACCTGGCACAAATACCTTACAGGGATGCAATTAAAAAGAGGCTAACCACCTTGTGGAACTACGAAAAATATTCGTCGCCATCCAAAGAAGGGAATTACACCTATTTCAGCAAAAATGACGGGCTGCAGAACCAATCTGTTTTGTACCGCCAGAAAAACGGGGCGACTGAAGTGTTTCTCGACCCCAATAAATTTTCCACCGATGGTACTACATCGCTTGCAGGATTGAACTTTACACACGACGGCTCTCTTCTCGCCTACCAGATTTCTGAAGGCGGATCTGACTGGCGCAAAGTAATTATCCTAAATGCTGAAACCAAAAAGCAACTGGATGACACGTTGATTGATGTAAAATTCAGTGGCCTTTCCTGGTATAAAAATGAAGGTTTTTTCTATAGCAGCTACGACAAGCCAAAAGGCAGCCAGCTTTCCGCAAAAACGGAACATCATAAGTTATACTTTCATAAACTGGGCACAGCACAGGCTGAAGACCAGTTGATTTTCGGAGGCGATGCTGCACCACGCAGATATATTGGTGGCTATGTAACAGAAGATCAAAACTTCCTGGTGATTACGGCCTCAAACGCTACTTATGGAAACGAATTATATATTAAGGACCTTTCTAAAAAAGATGCGCCAATAGTTCCTGTCGTTACAGGATTTGAGAACGAACAGCATGTTGCCTATGCACAAAATGGGAAGCTTTTTATTGTTACAAACCTTAACGCGCCAAACAGGAGGCTGATTATTACAGATGCCGCCACACCTACCGCTAAACACTGGAAAGATTTGATACCTGAAACAAAATTCCCATTAAGCATTTCAACCTGCGGGAAGAAATTGTTCGCGCAATATTTAAAGGACGCCGTATCTGAAATTGTTCAATACGATCTTTCAGGAAAAAAAGAACATGTAATTGCGTTGCCAGGGCTTGGCTCGGCAGGCGGCTTTAGCGGTAAGGAAACAGAGAAGGAAGTGTACTACAGCTTCACCTCCTACATATACCCGTATACGTTATTTAAATACGACATAACAAGCGGAAAAAGTGAGCTCTATAAAAAACCTGCAGTGCAGTTTAATCCTGACAACTTCGAAAGCAAGCAGGTATTTTATACTTCAAAGGACGGCACAAAAATCCCCATGATCATCACCTACAAAAAAGGCATTCAGCTGAACGGCCACAACCCGCTTATGTTGTATGCTTACGGCGGGTTTAATATTAGCCTTACACCCGGCTTCAGCGTGAGCAACCTGGTATTTATGGAAAACGGGGGCATTTATGCTGTACCTAATTTACGCGGAGGTGGTGAATATGGAGACGAATGGCATAAAGCTGGCACCAAACTGCAAAAACAAAATGTATTTGATGATTTTATTGCTGCTGCAGAATACCTGATCAAAGAAAAATATACCAGCAAAGATTACCTGGCCATCTCAGGCGGATCCAATGGTGGCTTGCTTGTAGGCGCCTGCATGACGCAACGCCCCGATTTATATAAAGTATGTTTTCCGGCAGTTGGCGTAATGGATATGCTTCGTTATCATAAGTTCACAGCTGGTGCCGGCTGGTCTTACGATTACGGTACCGCTGATGACAGTAAAGAGATGTTTGAATACCTGCACAAGTATTCTCCCGTACATGCTATTAAAAAAGGTACCTGCTATCCTGCTACAATGGTTACCACAGCAGATCATGACGACCGTGTTGTTCCTGCACATTCGTTCAAATTCGCTGCCACGTTGCAGGCGGCGCAAAGCTGCAACAATCCTGTGATTATTAGAATTGAATCCAAAGCTGGCCACGGCGCGGGAAAACCAACCTCCAAGATTATTGAGGAACAGGCCGATAAATGGGCATTCTTACTTTATAACATGGGACTTAATTATAGTAATTGAGAAGGGAGAATTGAAAATTGAAAATAATGAAAGCGAGATGTCTGTAAAGCATCTCGCTTTTTTATTTTAAAAATATGTAGTTGCCTTAGTTGTCTGTATTATTCATATAAAGAATTTACTATATAAAAACAGGCCGATACGCGGGAAAAGAAACCTACACGCCTTTGAAATATTTATACCTAAAATTTCACAAAAGATTCTTCCCTTTCGTGCTAATATTCCGTTTTCATTTTTAAATTTAAAAACGATTTAAAAACAACATTCGGGGTCGTTTAGTACGATTATTTTTTCTACAACTTGTTATCAAATGACAGACATTGGCATTATAACCCTTCTACTATTTGCTTTGACCTTTGTGACTTCTTACAGAGGATTTAAGGATCAGTCTTTTTATTATAAATACACATTTGAGGTCGACAAAATTCTTATTTATAAGGACTACAAGCGGCTTGTTACTTCAGGCTTTCTGCACATTAACTGGATGCACCTGATCTTTAACATGGTTTCATTATACCTGTTCAGTTTTAATGTGGAAGCCTACCTTGGCGGCTTCAAATTTCTTATCGTTTATTTCTCCGGGTTAATTGGCGGCAATTTATTATCGCTCTTTATTCACCGCTATCACAGTGACTATTCCGCTGTTGGCGCATCCAGCGGAGTATGTGCCATCATCTTTGCCAGTATAGCTTTATTCCCTTCAATGCATATCGGCCTGTTTTTTCTGCCTATCAGTTTTCCGGCATGGGCTTACGGACTTGGATATGTGTTATTCTCCATCTATGCCATCCGTTCACGGAAAGATAATGTTGGCCATGATGCGCATCTTGGCGGCGCCATTATAGGCATGATCATCGCGTTGTTAATGCATCCTTCTTCCATTGTAGAAAATTACCGCCCAATATTATTGATTATAACACCGGCTGCGATCTTTTTATACGTGATCATAACAAGGCCACATTTACTTTTTGTTGATAATAACTTTTTTAACCGTCATTACAGGAATGTTACAATCGATCAGAAATATAACATCGCCAAACATGAAACACAGCAGGAGATTGACAGGATCCTGGATAAAATCAACACAAAGGGAATGGCCAGCCTGACAAGCAAGGAAAGAAAGGTACTGGAAGAATTTGCGGAAAAGAAATAACTTTTCGCCCTAAAATTATTGCACTTACATTACTGCAACTGTTCCTTTGCCCGTTCAAGAAAGCTTTTGGATTTGAAGTTTGCTTCTACTTCTTCTATCGCTTTCATCAAATTGTTTTGTGTATTGATAAGGTCTGAGATGGCATCAATCATCGCGGTCCATACAGGCTGCATTCGAACTACAAGGGCTTTGCCTTTATCCGTCAACAATAACAGGCGTTTCCGCTCATCCTGCCTATCTTTCTTACTTCGGATCAACTTTTCTTTTTCCAGCTCTTTTAAAAGACTAATTGTTGAGGGATGCGCGTATCCAATCTCTGTTGCTAACTCAACTACACCTAGCTCCGGCTTATGATAAAGTGTATAAACCACAGGAAACCATTTAGGCTCAAAGTCTATGCCGTGGGTTTTGTAAATCTGCAAGCCATCTTTACGCAACACATCTGCCAAACGCTGCAAACGTGTTGATATGGCTAATAACCCTGATTGATCAATAACATTCATCATCCGATATTTAAATGATAAAACAAATCATCTGCTGCCATGCGTGGAAAGTAATCGGGCAAATTTTCTTTTTCAATTTTTTCAAAACCGTTGCGTTCATAAAAACGTTGCGCCGCCTTTAATATGGTTACTGTACCCAGATAAATATCCCGAATCTCATTTTCGCGGCAGAATATCAACAGTTCCTCTAACAGACGCTGCGCAATGTTCAGCTCTTTGCCTCTAAACTCTTTCTTGACGAACATTTTCCTCAGCGCACAGGCATTGTGCCCGGTATTGATCAAAGCTATTGAACCAATTACCTCGCCGTCTTGTATGGCTCCCCAAAAATTTCCTCCGGACTTCATATAGAAGGCTTCTATATCTAATAAGTCAGGTTGATCCGCTAATATCACGGGCACATTAAACTCGATTTGTTGTATCGGAAGTATTAAATCGATGAGTTGCTTTGAATGAATATTCGCCAGTTGCTCTATAGTTATTATCTCAGCATTCACCATAGACTTTTAATTTATGTTTAAAGATACGTAGTTGACTACATAAAAGGAAATTTAATTTCTCTGACGCTGATTAATACGTATCTCGCCACCTTTAACCGAGCTCAATCCGGGCTTGGCCTTTAGACAGTTAATGGCTTCAATTATCAGTAATGGTTTATGATAAAAAATACTGAAGTTGATGCTGCCGAAAAATTTCAACAGCATCAGCTATGTAATTATGTTACTCGGTCCTCAAGCTTTTAACGGGATTGCTCAATGCAGCTTTTATACTTTGATATGAAATGGTAAGTAGCGCCACTATTATAGTGGATATACCAGCAACGGCAAACATCCACCATTCAATATTGATCTTGTATGCGAAATTTTGTAACCAGTTGTTCATCACCAGCCATGCTGCAGGAAACGCAATGATAAATGCGATGCCTACCAGTTTTAGAAAGTCGCTGGACAACATTGCAGCAATATTAGTAACAGATGCCCCAAGCACTTTGCGAACGCCAATTTCTTTGGTGCGTTGTGCCGCAGTAAAAGTCGCCAATCCAAACAATCCTAAACATGAAATAAAGATGGCGAGAAATGCAAAGAAGCCCGACAACTTACTCACAACCTGTTCGCTCTTATATAGCCGAGCATATTCAAGATCAGAGAACTGATATGCAAATGGGAATTTCGGATTTAACTCTTTGCATATTTTTTCCAGTTGAGCCAATACCTCTTTTGTCTTACCGCCTTGTGCACGAATAAGGATAGTGCCCCATGACCAGTTTTCATCCAGGCGCATAATCAACGGATCAATGGTCTGGTGCAATGAACTAAAATGAAAATCTTTTACAACGCCTATTATGGTACCGACATGATTACCCCATTTTATTTGTTGGCCAACAGGATCCTGGTAACCTATTCTTTTTACAGCTGTTTCGTTAATAATGTAGGCGGTTGAATCGCTGCTGAAGTCTTTTGAAAAATCTCTACCAGCAGCCATTTGGAGCTTCATCGTCTTTACAAAATCATATCCTACAACACCATCTGCGAATGATACTTCCAGGTTGGGATCCTTGCCTTTCCAATAAATGCTGCCGGTATGATGCTCGATGATCGTGGGAGAATTTCGCATTTTCGAAACATTTACAATCCCAGGCATACTTGCCACTTTATCTTTAAATACGCTGTAATTCTTTACAAGATCTCCCTCTATCGGAATATAGATAAGGTTATCCCGGTCATATCCAAGATTTCGGCTTTGTATATAATCCATCTGGCGATAGATAACGATCATGCCTACAATTAGTAACACTGAAAGCGAAAATTGAAATACCACAAGAACTTTTCTGAAGAATACCGCGCCCCACCCTGTTTTAATACCACTCTTAAACACCTGAACTGGATTCATGGATGACAAAAAGATGGCAGGGTAACTGCCTGCGATAAGCCCGGTTACAACCACCATGCCCCCTAAAATTGCCCAGAACAGCGGATAGTTAAAAGGCAATGAAAGTTGCTTGCCTGTAATATTATTGAATGCAGGTAGCAGCAATGCAACCAATAAGATGGCTATGAAAATTGAAAATAATGTAAGTAGTACTGCTTCACCTATAAACTGGCCTATTAATGAAGAACGAACGGCGCCAATTACTTTGCGCAGGCCCACTTCTTTAGCTCGCTTGCCGGATTGTGCCGTTGCGAGGTTCATAAAATTTATACACGCAATAAGTAACGTGAAAATAGCTACAAGTGTAAACAGATGCACATACTCTATGCGGCCGCCATCAATCTGCCCGTCCCTGAAATTCGAATGCAGGTACTTATCTGCATATAACTGCAGCCCAAGCTCTGAGCGTGATGCAGGATCCTTTTCACGATAGTTATAAATAAAGTCTTTGATCTTTACCTCCACTCTTGCAGCATCTGCATTATTACGGAGCTGTATATATGTTGCAGGGCTGGTATTACCCCAGTTATGAACCCACTCATTTTGTTTTACATACGCGATCCAGCTTCTCACGAAATCAAATTGCATAGACGAATTACCGGGCACATCTTCAAAAACGGCTGTAACTTCAAGATCTTCTTTGTTTTCATAGCGGATGGTTTTGCCGATTGCATTATCCGCATTGCCAAAAAACATGTTAGCCATTTTATGAGAAATGGCAACGGCTGTTGGCGATTTTAAAGCAGCATCTGCATTACCTTTCAGCAAGGAATAACTAAACATGTTGAAAAAATCGCTACCAACAAAATAGCCATCCAATTTATTTATTTTATTGCCGGCTTCAAACGTAGTACTCGCACCCGGTGCCGCGGCTCCATCCATTGCACTTGCATATTGCACTTCGGGAACATTCTTTTTTAATTCGTCTGCAAGCAAGCCCTGAGTGGCATAACCCGCGCCCACTTTGCCATCATTGTATTGCCGCTCGTATACCTGGTATAAATATTTACCGTTCTTATGAAAGCCATCAACACTATATTCATCAACAATCCACAACATAATCAGTATGCTGCAGGTTAATCCCAGTGCCAGGCCAAATATGTTAATAAAAGAAAAGGCTTTATTGCGAAAAAGGCTTCTCCATGCTATCTTAAAATAGTTGCTGAACATTTTATGCCGTTTAATAATGAAAACAGCGAATAGCAAGCCATTATGCAGCGTGCTGAAAATAAATACATTACACAATAAAAATAAAATATTGTGTTCGCTTTTGTAACACCTGTCGTTCGGCTCCGAACGGGCAGGCATACACATAAGTTTAGCCACCGCATTTTACATATACGGCATTAATGCAAGCGAAACGGATCAGAAAGGGGCGAATCAGCCGGCATCAGTATGTTGTATACTGACTTTTATGAGAGGGTTCTGCATTTAAAAAACGATTGTTTCGGAGTGGATTTAATGTATTTAACGCCGCAAAAAACATTTACTGGCTTACTCAAACTCCAGTTCGTTTTCAAAAAACTCCCAGTCAAACAGAAGAAAAAAAGAGTCAGTTTTACTAGATAAAACCATATCACTTTTTTTGCTGTTCCATTTGTAGGTCTCATAACCGCCATCAGTTCCCTTTGGTTCTAATCCCATCTCTGCAATCAGGCTAAGCACCGGATGCATTTTATTAGCAGGAATATCGAGAATGATCTTCGGCATGTCCATCAAATTGATCATAAGCTACAACCGGAATCTCAATATTGCAAGTTAAATATTGCTGAATTTGGCTTAGAAATTGCGCTTGTTTTCTAAGGCATTCAGTATAAACATTTTCAGTAAAAAAAATTACCGTAGCTTGACAATTTTGCCATTTTCCCATTTGATTATTGATGACGGAAGTTTAGTTGAAACATCGTTGCGCCGATGTTCAACAACATAGTCCACACGCTCCTTAATAACATCATTGATTTCCGGGAATATTGCTGGAGCTGGCTCTCCGCTTATGTTTGCGGATGTGCTTACTATGGGCTTTCTAAACCTTTTGATCAGGTGCCTGCAAAATTCATCGCTACAAATACGCATGGCTACAGAGCCATCGGAAGCGATTGCATTTTCTGCGATACCCAGCGCATGTTCATAAATAACGGTTGTTGGGTGATCCACATTTTGCAGGTAATCGAACACTGAAAGATCAACGCTTGCTGCATGTTGCATCACTTGTCTCTCACTGGCTACCAACACGACAAAACTCTTATTGGCTGGCCTTTCCTTTATAGTCATTATTTTATCTACAGCAGCTTCATTTGTTGCGTCGCACCCCAGTCCCCAAACTGTATCAGTAGGATATAATATTACGCCGCCTGCCGACAACACCTCTATACACTTCTCTACATCCTTCATAAAATCCAAACTCATGATTTAAGCGATTTAAGTAGCAATATTACGAAATGGGATTAGGTTTAAGGTATCAGGTTTAAGGCATAAGGTTTAAGGCATGAGGCATCAGGTTTCAGGTTTCAGGTATAAGCCATAAGGTAAAAGTTGTAAGGCATAAAGCATAAGGAACAAGGCCCAGGAAGAGTTTAGAAGTTAGGATGTGTCAGACAGTTATAAGTTTTAATTCAACTATAGCTGTGCTCCAAAGTTCATTGTACTCAGTTAAACGGCTACACCGAAAGAAATCAGACATCAAACAATCCGACATCAGACATTTTTATATTCACACATACTCATTGTCAATTCGCCATTTTCAATTGTCAATTCAGATTCGCGCATTCACACATTGCCATATTTACTCATTTCCACATTCTCATATTTCTTATTTTCGCAAAAAATTTTGCATAATGGAATTGAAACAACTAATACAGGAAGCCTGGCAGAACAGGGAGCTGGTGAAGGAAAATGATTATACAGAGGCGATTAAGACCGTTATTGAGGAATTGGATAAAGGTAGATTGAGAACAGCTGAACCTACTGAAAACGGCTGGGTTGCGAACGAATGGGTTAAACAGGCCATATTGCTATACTTTGGTATTCAGCAGATGAGAACCTGGGACCTGCCTCCATTTGAGTTTTATGACAAAATGAAATTAAAGCATAATTATAAGGATCTTGGAGTACGGGCAGTTCCGCACGCTGTTGCGCGTTACGGTGCATTTCTGGGACGCAACGTTGTACTTATGCCCAGCTATGTGAATATTGGTGCTTATGTGGATGAAGGAACAATGGTTGACACATGGGCCACTGTAGGAAGCTGTGCGCAGATTGGCAAAAACGTTCACCTGAGTGGTGGCGTTGGTATTGGTGGCGTTTTGGAACCATTGCAGGCAACACCGGTTATTATTGAAGATGGCTGTTTTATCGGTAGCCGCTGTATTGTTGTTGAAGGCGTAGTTGTAGAAAAAGAAGCCGTATTGGGAGCGAATGTGGTATTGACTAAATCTACAAAAATCATCGATGTAAGCGGTAGCGAGCCGGTTGAATACAAAGGGCATGTACCTGCAAGAAGCGTTGTTATTCCTGGTACTTACAACAAAGATTTTGCTGCAGGCTCTTTTGGTGTTAGCTGCGCTCTGATCATTGGCCAACGCAAGCCAAGCACGGATCTTAAAACCAGCCTCAATGATGCACTGAGAGATTTCAATGTAAGCGTATAGAAGCTATTGGCTGCCAGCTTTTGAGCTATCAGCTATTCTTTATTGAAAGGCCACTTACTTTTTGTAGGTGGCTTTTTTTTGAGGCGTAAGGTATGAGGCATAAGGCGTGAAGCAAGACATGAGGGAAGAGGCTTAAGTTCTGGTGCGCAATGTACCTAACTGCCTTTTTCTTTGCTATCTTACCTACTTTTATTTTTGCCTAGGCCTTGCCGCATTCCTTATGCCCCATCCCTTACTCCTTACTCCTCATACCTCACACCTTACGCCTGACACCTTACACCTTCCACCTCTCCTTCACCTACCATTTTCCGCCATTTACCTACCATTTCAGTTTAACGCCCTATTAGCCGTTTGCGGGTGGTTTTCAGCGCAATAGCTTTGTGGTATCAAACAAAAAATAAAAATGACTTGTATGGAACCTAACAGAATGAGAGAGCGTAGAGGTGGCGGAGCATTAGTCGGTATATTTTTCCTTATTGGTGGTGCTTTATTACTGGCTTACAAAATGGGTGCGGGCATTCCGGGTTGGATTTTTGAATGGCCAATGATCCTGGTAGTTATAGGCCTTATTACACTTATCAAACATCGTTTCACAAACATAGGCGGGTACATTATGATCCTTATCGGTGGATTATTCATCGCCGATAAATATGTGCAGGACATTAACCTTCACAACTACATTGCACCAATCTGTATTATGGCTGTGGGCCTGGTACTTATCTTTCGCCCAAGGCATTTTCGAAATAAAGATGAATGGAAGCACCGTTTTAGACAGCAATGGCATGACGAATGGCGTGAAAAAATGTCGCAGCACCGTCAAACAGCAGCAGATGTAATCAATTCAGGAGATGGCGAATATGTAGATGCTACAGCAGTCTTCGGATCAACAAAAAAAGTGATCCTTTCTAAAAATTTTAAAGGTGGCGATATTACCAGTTTTATGGGTGGATCTGAAATTGACTTAACAAAAGCTGACATCCAGGGAAGAGTGATTATAGATGTAACCAACATATTCGGTGGAACAAAACTGATTGTCCCTTCCAACTGGGATGTAAAAAGCGAAATGGCAGCAGTGTTTGGCGGCATTGAAGACAAAAGGCAGTTTATCAACACAGAGATTGACAGCAACAAAATCCTTATCATAAAAGGCACCTGCATTTTTGGTGGCATTGAAATCAATAGCTATTAATTGACAACATATTCATCCAACATCCTTGTAAAAACCATTATTGCTAACATACAAAGAAGAACATCATGACTATCTCCCTTCAATCATCAATAAACACTCCTGTTGACAGGTATTATGCAGTGACTATAAACGAAATGCTCATGCCTGCGGAAGAAAGAAATGTTCGCAAAGTGTATGAGACATTGAGTGAAGCCTGGAGCAATGACAACAAGGCACTGTTTACATCCTGCTTTACCGCCGACTGTGATTTTGTGAATTTTCAGAACCAGGTTTCAGGATGTTCCGGCGCATCTGCCAAATATGACAAATTAGTTAGCCATAATGACGACGGCACCACACTTTCGGCCGACATCAGCAAAGTAAAGATCTTAAACAGCAACACCGCCATTGTTCATGTAAAACTTGCGTTGCATAACAGATGGCAGGCCAAGGTTGCCAGCTCAACTTACGCTTATCACACACATGTACTTATACTGGAGGATGGTGAATGGAAAATAACATCACTGCACAATAATGTTACGCAGAAACCAGGCTTTTTCAAAAGGCTATTTTCAGCGCTTTTCTAAGCATATAACTCCCTTCGTAAATCAATTATCTGACTACAAAAATTTCCAGCTATGCAATGGTATCTCGCCAAACTCGTTTACCGGATAATTTGTGGAGATGGATCTCACACACCTCAGTTTGATGAACAACTCAGGCTTGTAATGGCCGATGATGAACTGCACGCTTTTTATAAAGCGAGGAAGATTGGAGAAAAAGAACAGGACAACTTTTTGAATGCCTCACAAAAGCCAGTCCATTGGAAGTTTATTGACGTTCCTGAAATATTTAAACTGGACGATCTTATTGATGGAGCAGAAATGTATTCACGTATTCATGAAGAAGATGATGCAGATATTTATATTCGTGTAACTAAACTGAAAGCAACACACTTACTGGAAAACAGTACGCATCAGTGCATCAGGTTAAACTAAAATACATTTGAACACACTTACCGCTTCTTCACAAAAAAGGCTTTTGCTGATTAATGCAATCTGGTGGACCACCATAAGTATCATCCACGCAATTGCACTAACCAATTTTGATCTGAACAATGTGCAGGTTATTGCAGATAGCATCATCAGCAACGTCCTGCTTTCCGGCGGCTGCCTTCTTATTTTTAACAACATGCGCTACTATTTGCCGAGGCGCGAAAAATATTGGTACGTGCTAATCGTCGGCATAGGCATAACCTCAGTATGGCTATGTATATCAAGGCTTATTTTGATCCATTTATTTCCTGACGATGAGCATTATCTGTTGTTATACAGTAAGTCATTGCCCATCCGTTTTGCGATTGCATTTTCGATGGTGAGCTGTATGGCTTTTATAAGCTTGTTATGGTATACTCAAGAAGAGCAAAAACGCATTGATGCCCGAAATTCAGAAGCAGAGCGGCTTACAAGAGATGCCGAATTATTTAAACTTCGCCAGCAACTGCAACCGCATTTCCTCTTCAACAGCCTTAATTCCATCAGCGCCCTCACAGGCATGCATCCGGAAAAAGCAAGGCATATGATTCAGCAGCTGAGTGATTTTCTTAGAGGAACATTGCGCAGGGACGATCAGCAACTAACAAATCTTTCTGAGGAACTTGAATACCTGCAACTTTATCTGGATATAGAGAAAGTAAGGTTTGGCTATCGGTTAAAAACGGAATTGAAACATGATGACCAATCTTTACAAATGAAAATTCCGCCGCTACTACTGCAACCTGTGGTAGAAAACGCCATCAAGTTTGGCTTGTATGATACAGTTGGCGAAGTTACGATCACTATTGACGCTGCAGGCGACAACAATAACCTGGTAATTGTTGTAACGAACCCCTTTGATCCGGAAACGTCGCAACCATTGCAGGGAACGGGCTTTGGGCTTGCTTCCATAAAAAGAAGGCTTTTTTTGTTGTATGCCAGGCAGGACCTGTTGCAAACCGAAAAAAGCAATGAAACATTTATAACCAGGATAGTTGTACCGCAGATTAGTGACAATGGAGAATTGAAAATTGATAATTGAAAATGCTGGCCATTTGCCCCACATAATAATAATGACAAATTTAAAAAGATGACTCAATTTATGACGCTAGTTGCACATGGGGAGGAGATGGCAGGCAAAACGCCCGGAGGGATCGGGTTTGCCTTGAATTTTCTTTGGTTACTTTCTTTTTTTCAAGAAAAAGAAAGTAACAAGGACAAAAAGAAAAGACCTGTTATTCCAGATCGGCTGAAAGTTAATTCTTGAAGCATTAAAACTATTTTAACGGGCAGCAATAAGCTTCAGGCTTTACAATTTAAGCTTTGAGCTCTAAATACAAAATACATGAAAGCGATACTGATAGATGATGAGCCGTTGGCAAGAATGATTGTAAGAGAATACCTGCAAGGATATCCGGATATTGAAGTTATACAGGAATGCAACGATGGATTTGAAGGCGTTAAAGCGATTCAACAACACCAGCCAGACCTGATTTTTCTGGATATACAAATGCCGAAAATAAATGGGTTTGAGATGCTCGAACTGATCGAGAATCCTCCAAATGTTATTTTCACCACAGCATTTGAAGAATATGCCATTAAAGCCTTTGAAGCACACGCTGTTGACTATCTTCTAAAGCCCTTTAGCAAAGAAAGGTTTGATAAAGCTGTGCAAAAATTAATGCAGCAGGCAAAACCATCCGTTGAAAAAACTGAAGCTGTGCTGGAAACCGCATCTCATTCTCCTGCACAAAGCAGCCGTATTGTTTTAAAAGATGGAGGCAAGATTAAGATTATTCCTGTCGCGCAGATTCAATACCTGGAAGCTGCCGATGATTACGTAAAAATATACACCGCCGAAGGTGCTTTTCTAAAAAAGAAAACCATGTCTTTTTTTGAGCAAAGCCTGCCTTCGCAACAGTTTGTCCGGGTACATCGTTCATATATTGTCAACACCCAGCTTATCACTCGTATTGATCCGTACGAAAAAGACAGCCACCTTGTATTGCTCAATACCGGCGCGCGTTTGCCCGTTAGCAAAGCAGGATATACACGAATGAAAGAAGTGCTTGGAATTTAGTTTTTTTGTACCTTTTATTTGCGTTTGTTTGACTATTCAATTATTTGCACCATGAATTCTGCTCCTTTATATGAATACCTGAAGAAGATGGTCAACATTGATGACGATGCCTGGCGGGATCTTGAGGCGAGGCTGCAGCATAAAACCATCCGCCGCAAGGACAAATTTGTTACCGAAGGAAAAGTATGTAAAGAAGTTGCATTTATTCTTAGTGGAAGTTTCAGGTATTACCAAACAATAGATGGCAAAGAGATCACCACTTTTTTTTCTTTCGAATACAACTGGGTGAGCGCTTATAATAGTTTTCTAAAGCAACAACCATCCCATGTAACCGTGGAAGCAATTGAAAATGCTGAAATATTGGTTATTCAGTATAACGATTTGCAGTGGCTTTACAAACATCATCCATCCATTGAACTTTTCGGAAGATACATTGCCGAATACCTTGTATCGTGCCTGGAAGAAAGGCTTCACAGTATGCTGCTAAAAACACCGGAAGAGCGTTACATTAAAGCCATTGAAGATAACGGTGAACACATTCATCGCATCCCCCAACATTATATTGCATCGTTTCTTGGTATCACACCCGAATCCCTTAGCCGCATAAGAAAAAGAAGAATGCAGCGTGTTTTTTCTTAACCAAAGTCAACGATTTTCTCCTGTTGACGGCCATAGCTTTGTGTTATCAAAACAAATAAACTATGGCACTTCATACACTTCTCGGCGCAAATGGAACCATCGCTACTGAATTAGTTCCGGTATTGCTAGCAAATAAAGAAAACATCAGGCTTGTATCAAGAAAACCAAAAGCGGTAGCTGGAGCTGAAATTATGTCTGCAGATGTATTAAACTATCAACAGGTATTAAATGCTGTATCCGGCTCTGATGTAGTTTATCTTTTAGTCGGGTTGGAATATAATATTCATGTCTGGCGCAAAAGCTGGCCGGTTATTATGAGGAATGTTATTGAGGCGTGTAAAGCAGCCAATGCCAAACTTATTTTCTTCGACAATGCCTATATGTATGGCCGCGTAGATGGCAAGATCACAGAAGAAACGCCATTTAAGCCTGTAAGCAAAAAAGGTGCATTAAGAGCTGAAATTGACCAGATGCTTTTAGATGAAATGGAAGCAGGCGCTGTCAAAGCAGCTATAGCCAAGGCTGTAGATTTTTACGGGCCGAGGTGTACAGATAAAAGCGCAACAGGATTAATGGTATTTGAAAGAATGAAAAACGGAAAAACGGCACAATGGCTGGGGAATGCAAATGTTCCAAGATCTTTTAATTACACGCCTGATGCGGCCAGGGCTTTATACATGCTAGCCACAAGCGAAAATGCATACGGCCAAACCTGGCACCTACCGGCAGTACTGCCCGCGCTTACAGGAAAACAGTTTGTAGATGTGGCTGCAAAATATATGAAAGCAAAGAATAGTGTGCAGGTTGTGCCTAGATGGTTGTTATCGATTTCCGGCTTGTTTAACAGGTTTATGAAAGAGATGAGTGAAATGATGTATCAGAATGATTACCCATTTGAATTTGATTCTTCTAAATTCGAAAAAGCATTTGCCTTTACTCCCACATCATACGAGCAGGCTATAAAGGAAACTGCAGAATGGTTTTTAGATAATGGATAATTGAAAGTTGACAATTGAAAATGATCGAAGCGAAGTGCAAACGCAATTAAAACAGCCAACCATTATATCACCGTCGGACATTCGCACATTCGCACATTTCCTCATTCGTATATTCGCCTCTTCATTGTCAATTAACTAAAGTTTGAGCTTGACGCCAATCTTGTTCAACCCACCTGCGCACCAGATCATGATAACGGAGAAAAAGAAAGATTTCAAAAGGCCAACAGCACCTATAAGCAATGGGGCCGGTAGGGTTAAGCCGAGTAAAACAACAATAGCATACGCATAGTATGGCATCAGGTAACAAAGCAAAGTATCTGTTCCTGCAGGTTTGATTGCATTAAACCATGATACTTTTCCCCAAACATCTGCAATCAGAAATATGATTATAAAAAGAAACAATGTAATTGAGCTACAAATAAGGATCCAGCTCGGCGTGGCGCGGATCTTGGAAATACCGTCGAGCGGCCTTACACCAAAACCTGCGATCAGTAAAAGAACAGCAAGCACCAGGTAGGTCAGCAACATTTTCTGCCATTGCTGCCTTGACATAAAGTAGCGAAATAATTGTCCTGTTATTACGCCGCCTAAAACCAATGCAGCAAGGCCACCTTCACCAAGCGGGCCGATGATAGTATGAAGTATTTTATTGTGAGGCAAAACGTGTGCGTGCTGTGCAATACACAATCCGAGAAAAAGCAACCAAAAAGCGACTGTTATAATAATTTTCTCACGGGATATAAAGCAAACTAAACCTCCAACCAAATAGGACCAACCTATAAGCCCCAATATACCCCACCACGAGGTTGAAAAATAATGAACATGTGAGCCTTCACCACCACGGTAATCAAAGGCGAGCACAACCAACAAGAGAAGCGCAACGGCCTTGCCTGCTTTAATCATTCGTTTATTAGCTGTTTTGGGATAGACATTCCAAAGAACAATAAAACTTGTACAACAAAGGAGGTTCCATACCACCCTCGGCATGCCGGTCCCGGGCTCATTTATTTCTTCTCCATTAACCAGGAATACACCCATCACCAGCAAGGCAAATGAACGTAGAAGGATATGCTTTACAACATGGCGATCATCGTCTCCTTTTTTTATTCTTGCTGCAATAGCAAACGGAATGGATAATCCCACAATAAAAAGAAATGCCGGAAAAACGGTATCTGCCAGGCCCATACCATCATCTTTTGCCGCGACATGCTCCAACCATCCGGGGATATCTTTTAACGACCAGAGGTCATTCACAAAAATCATGAGAAGCATTGTTAAAGCGCGCGTGACATCAATAGCAGCGATACGGTTAGTTGGCAGATGGATAGTCATACCGAGGTTAGTTTTGATACTCTTAAGTTATCGGATATTGGTGAATATTCAAAAAGCGTTGACAATTACTTCGTCGCCTTGGGTATATTGTGCACCATTTTAATCAACCTTAAACTCGTGTGCAATGGATATAAATACCTTGACCAATAAAATAATCGGCTGCGCGATTGAAGTACACGAAGCCCTGGACCCGGACTTTTCGAATCTGCATATGAGGAATGCCTTGCTTTTGAATTACAGAATGCCGGATTACATATTGAAAGGCAGGTTCCGGTTCCTGTTGTTTATACGGATATACATTTAAGTTGCGGATATAGAATTGCAATTTTAGTAGAGAACACAGTAATTCTGGAACTAAAAACAGTTGACGTGTTAGCCACAGGTCATGACGCGCAAATACTTACTTATACGCGGTTCGCACATAAAACAATAGGGCTGCTAATTAACTTTAATGTCCCTTTATTGAAGGTTGGGATTAAAAGATCGAATTTGAAGATAATTACACGGAATTGCACGGAGAAAGCACAGAGTTGCACAGAGGCATTCTCTGCGGAACTCTGTATCTCCTCCTGTATTTGCTCGGTGTAACAAAAAAAACTACACTACAACCTCAAGTACCTGGTTGGTTTGAATGATTATTTTATTATTCAACTCAATTACAATATCCTTATCATCCTGCTTAAACGTTGCTGGTAATTTTTGTGAGCCGAGAAATACTGAAACTTTCGCAAGAGGTGATGCATCGTTCTTCTGAATGCTAATTTTCTGCAAAGCCAGTTGGCCGTACTTCATATCAAAGCTATGCCTTTGAGTTCCGCCGCCAATACGCTGAGCATAAGTCCCCCACCCTTCCGCAGCAGTAAACGGCGCTTTAAAATCCGCAGTATTAAACGCTGGCGCAAAGCGGATATAACCTTTCGGGCCATGATACTCAAAGCCGCAAGCTGTTATAAACGTTCCATAGCTCGCCATGGCGCGTGCATAGTGATCACTACATTCAATTTCATTATAAGGATTTCTTTTTGCCGCATGGTAGCGTTCATGGATTGACCTGGTGAGTACAAGTGCTTCATCAGTCATTCCTTCAGCCATCATATGCGCGGCCACCTGGTGTTCAAAGCCAGTCATACATTCATGAAAATAACCCAGCTGCCAGGTAACATCTTCTCCATAAGCTTTGGGTTCATTGTGCGGATTTGTGTTCATGATCAAACCTGCTTCACCCGGCAACGCATAAGGCCTTCCGCCGGTATGCGTTTTGATATAAGGCCCCACATCGGGCGCAAAATTATACTTCCATAAACTAAGCAACGCAGACAATGTTTTTTCCTTATTCCACAATCTACCAAGCCCCACCTGGAAGGCCCAGCTTTGGCCATATACCTGGTCTATATGGCAGGTATTATAGGAGCCCAGCTTCTTACGGCCCTGCTTAGCATCAGGCCGGTGAATAAAATATTCTCCGTTAAACAACTCGTCCATATTCCTGCCGCCTTTTGCAACATATGCTTTACAGGTTTCAGCGAACGGTGTATCATTCATTTCCTCTGCCATCAGCTGCGCCGCTTTCGCTGCAGCTATGCAAAGGCCCGCTATCCAGGCAATTTCACCTTCCCAAACAGCATCTAATGTATTTTCCATCGGCGTGTCAGTTAATCCATCACCGTTTTTGTCTTGCTGTAACATAAAGGTTACAGCCTTTTTAATTTTGCTCCAGTTGTTTGTAAGGAAAGCACTATCCCTATTCATCTGATGTTCACGATAAATACGCAGTATCGTTCCTGCCTGTCCGTCTATTGCAGGGCGTTCTTCAAATTCTCCGCGAAAAATAATCCCACCATCCTGTTGCATCGCAACACCAAGGTCAACACGTTCCCTGGTATCCCTTTCCAGTGACGGAAACATACGGCCAAGTGTATGGCCATATTGCCATACATGCGTACAGGTTCCTTCACATGCATTTACGCCTTCCCAGCCCCAGAAGCGCCCGCTTGCAAAACGGTAAGTATTTGCCGTTGCGATGGTGCCTATATTTAAAAATGTTCTTTCAAGAAACCATTTCGGTAAGGAAGAATCGTAAAATGTTTTTTGCCACAGCAAAGTATTATCATGAATAGATTTAAAGTTTTGGGTAACAAAATTCATCACTTCACCTGCATTTTTAAAGCGGGTAGCATAATAATAGCCATCTTTACTTTCCGGCATCCGGCTATTCAATTTCTTCAGGGAATGATTAAAATGCCAGGTGATGATATAGCTACAGGAAAATGTATTTCCCGGCATCACTGATCCTGCTGCGGATATACTACCTGTAAGCTTCTCGCCAACTTCATTTTCGGCTGCATCCTGCTTAACAGCTGTAAAGAAATCTTTTGTAACAGGAAAAGGATCAGCGGAAGTATTCACTGCACTTTTATGATTGACTAATGCAAAGGCCATTGTTCCCGCATCACGCTGCATGCTGGCATCATCTTTTGAAGCAGCGAAGGACGACAATATAGATGGATACCCTGCAGACAATCTCATTTCATTTCTATGCTTGCCATCACCCGCTTTAGCAGTCATTTTATTAGCGCCGTTTTCGAGCCACCCAACCAGGCTAATATCTACTTTAGAAGAAGAAATATTTTTAACCTCTATATCCACAAATGTTGCAGGGAGTTCACTGTAATCGGTATTCAACGGAACAAAAAATGCGCCGCCTTTCAACACCACTTCAACAGGTAATTTTTTATCGATGTATTTTACAGTTGCCAACGGATAAGTGGCTTCAAATATCACCTCATCCCAATCATTCTCATTCAACTCTTTTATCACTGTGTTATTGCCATATACTATCTTAACAGCAAATCCCTGTTCCAGTATTCTTTTGTTATTCGCCAGTGTTGGCTCTACATAGTTGGCTCCGTCACGTGGGCGTATCTTTCGATCTGTTGTTCCATCGTTCCAATAAACTTCACGCGGGTCCACACCTTCACGTTCATCATTGTAGATACCCCATAGCCACAAGCGGCCATCGCCACCCATATACAAAGTGCCACTGTGCAAACCACCAGCTGGCATACCGATATATTTCAATTCATTTTTCGTCTTGCAATACGTAGTGGCCTTTCCGGTTGCATACAAAGACTTGATCCATTTTGGATCAAGCCCCTTGTTCACAGGAATATTATGTAAAGGATAATCTGCAACAAATGGCGTTGCAAAACCCTTAAGGAAAGATGAACTTCCAATAACACTTCCTACAACCAGGCTGCCCTGTTTTAAAAAAGACCTACGCTTCATATTTTATTGCATTTCGAATTAATAAGTTTGCCGCCTTCATTGCGAGTGAGTTTCAATTCTTTCCCAAACCCTTGCAATGCCTGACGGATCAACAGTAAAGTATTGTGAAGCGACTAAAAAGAAGGTTCGTTTTCACTGGCAAGTTTTCTTGAAAATGCATCCCTGGCAGATCGTTTTTAGTCGCGGCGCAAATAATCGTGTGCTATATTAAATATATTCAACTCATAAAATAATATCAAACGATTGCGTAAAAGCAGCTTGAAATGCAACAAGCAGTAAATATTCCAATAGGAGAAATAAACGGCGAATGTGCTGCATCCAACCTTTTAAACACATGCATAAAAAGACATATACCCATGCAACCAGCCAATTTACATCTTGAAATAACCGCAAAAAATGTTCATACTAACGCTTGTTATAAAAACATGGCCGCTTAACTTCACCTCCGTTATAAAAAAATGGCAACTTCTAACTACCATATTATCTTCTCATCAACGCCCGTAGCTATTCCAGCTACAACTACCATTATTATTACAACCCTGTAAAGGGTTGCAATTCACCATATCACCATCTGGGCTTTTTTAAGCTGACTTTTGAAAAGAAACCTTTGGTTTCCAGGTATTCAGAATAAAAATGCAAACTAACCAATCTTATTTCCAAACGCAAACCACCCTGTTCCATCTTCGGGGAGCATCTATATGAAAGTATTAAAATTCGGCGGCTCATCTGTTGCCAATGCAGAAAACATACAGAAAGTTGTTCAGATAGTCAAGAACGAACAACAGCCAAAAGTAGTTGTAGTATCAGCATTGGGCGGTGTTACGGACCAATTAATCAATGCAGGAACCCTTGCTGAAAAGGGCGAAGAAAGTTATAAAGAGGTGCTTCAGGCATTAGAAGCCAAACATCTCGATGCCGCAAGGGCTCTACTGCCGGTTACGCATCAGAGCAGCTGTCTTAGCATGATAAAACAACATTTTAATGAGCTGGATGAAATATGCAACAGCGTGTTTTACATTAGGGAGCTTTCGCTTCGTACAAAAGACCGCATCATTAGTTTCGGCGAATTGCTTTCTTCCAAAATAATTTCAGCATTCATGTCTTCTGCTGGCATACAGCATGACTGGCTGGACAGCCGCAAACTAATCAAGACGAACAGTAACTTTAGTTTTGCAGCAGTTAACTTCAAAGATACCAACGAAGTAATCAGCAGCACTATCGCAGCTTCAGGCAAACAAACATTCCTGGCTCCCGGATTTATCGCTTCCGACGCCAACGGCAATACGACTACCTTAGGCAGAGGCGGATCCGATTTTACTGCAGCGATCTTTGCTGCCGCTCTTGATGCTTCTTCGCTTGAAATATGGACTGATGTAACAGGAATGATGACCGCTGATCCAAGATGGGTAGCCAACGCAAAAACAATCAATCGCACATCTTACCAGGAAGCGATGGAACTTTCACACTTCGGTGCTAAAGTAATTTATCCGCCAACCATTCAACCGGTGATGCAAAAGAACATACCTACATGGGTTAAAAATACTTTTGCGCCTAACGAAGCAGGCACCGTAATTGAAAGCGCCGGAGAAAATGATGGCGATGAAATTATAACAGGGATATCCAGCATAAATAGTGTTACGTTATTGAGCCTTGAAGGCAGCGGCATGGTGGGTATTCCGGGCTTTTCTAAAAGGCTGTTTGAAGCGCTCGCGAATGAAAAGATTAACGTGATCCTAATCACACAAAGCTCTTCAGAACATTCTATATGCGTTGCGATAAACGCGGCGGATGCAGCCAAGGCTAAAAACATTGTGGATACAGCATTTGAAACTGAATTAAACCAAGGCAAGGTTGACCCGCTTAAGGTTGAAGAAGGCCATGCCATCATTGCACTGGTTGGTGATAAAATGAAAAGCCATCCGGGCATAAGCGGAAAAATGTTTGGAGCACTGGGCAGAAACGGTATTAACATACGAGCGATAGCGCAAGGATCTTCTGAGAGAAATATCTCAGCCGTAATCTCTGTTGCTGACGTAAAGAAAGGTGTGAACGTTTTGCACGAAGCATTCTTTGAATCCGTTCACAAACAATTAAACGTATTTATCGTCGGCGTAGGAAATGTTGGCGGCAAGTTGCTGGAACAACTCAGTCAGCAGAAACAATTCTTACTGGATCACCTTAACCTGCAGGTGCGTGTTACCGGCATTGCCAACAGCAAGCAAATGTTGTTTGTTGACAACGGCAATGAAATAGACCTCCGTAACTGGAAAGAGGCATTAAAGCATGCTCACCCAATGCAGTTGGACACCTTTGTGAATACTGTTATAGAAAAGAACCTGCGAAATTCTGTATTTGTAGACGTTACAGCAAACGCAGATGTGGCAGCTATTTACAACAAACTGCTTGAAAAAAGCATCTCAATTGTTGCTTGTAATAAAATTGCAGCATCATCTCCATACAGCAATTACGCGCAGTTAAAATCCACAGCAAGGGAATTCAACGCGGAATACCGCTTTGAGACCAACGTTGGCGCGGGACTACCCGTTATTGGCACCTTGAATGACCTGAGAAGAAGTGGTGACCAGGTTAACAAAATACAGGCAGTACTGTCAGGCACACTAAACTTTGTGTTTAATAACTATGATGGAAGCCGCCCGTTCACTGAAGTTGTTAAACAAGCACAGGACGAAGGGTATACGGAACCAGATCCAAGGCTTGATCTCGGCGGCACAGATGTAATGCGTAAAATAATGATCCTTGCGCGTGAGGCCGGCGAACAAATGGAAATGGATGATATAACAAACAACGGCTTTTTACCTGCAAGTTGCTTTAACGGTAGCGTAGATGATTTTTATGCTGAAATGGCTAAACAGGAAGCTCATTTCAAAGCGTTATACGAAGAAGCTGCGGCAAAAAATTGCAAGCTGAAGTTCGTTGCCTCTTTCGAAAATGGCAAGGCAAATGTAGGCTTGCAACACATTCCATCACATTCAGATTTTTATCACCTTTACGGAAAGGACAATATAGTGCTGTTCTACACACAACGCTATACCGATCAGCCATTGGTGGTTAAGGGAGCAGGCGCAGGAGCTGATGTAACAGCAAGCGGCGTATTTGCAGATATATTAAGAATTGCAGCACCGTAAAAAGTAAAAATTAAAAAATCAAAAGTCAAAGACAGATAACTTGATCATACTTCATTTTAGACGGCCTTGATTTTGACTTTTGAATTTTGACTTTTGAACTTAAATTTTAACCAATGTTACCAAACAACGAACAAGTAACAACCATGACTAATATAACCGGTGCAGGAGCTGTTGCATACCCCTCTGCAACAGTGGCGAATGTTGTGTGCGGTTTTGATATATTGGGCTTCGCATTGAATGAACCATGTGATGAACTGGCCGTTTACCTGAGTGATGAACCAGGTATTCACATTATCAACAATGATCATTACGACCTTCCGACAGAACCAGAAAAAAACGTAAGTGGCGCAGCATTGCTCGCTCTGCTGGAAGAAACGCCCGATGTAAAGGGCCTTACTTTAGTAAGCAAGAAAATCATTAAACCAGGCAGTGGTATTGGTTCAAGCGCTGCAAGTGCTGCAGGCGCCGTAGTTGCCGCCAATCATTTACTTAACAACCGGTTTTCAAAAGACGACCTGGTGCGTTTTGCCATGTTTGGTGAAAAAGTTGCCAGCGGTGTGAAACATGCTGACAACATAGCGCCGTGCATTTTTGGGGGCGTTACATTGATCAGGTCAATACATCCACTTGATATTGTAAGCATAGAAGCGCCACCATTGCATGTAACAGTTGTGCATCCTCAGATTGAAGTGCGCACAGCTGATGCACGGCAAATTCTCCGTCAAAACGTATTGCTTCGCGATGCCATTAAGCAATGGGGAAATATCGCTGGCCTTGTGGCTGGTTTTATTAAAGGCGACTATGACCTCATTGGCCGCTCTCTGGAAGATGTTATCATAGAACCCGTGCGAAGCATTTTAATTCCAGGCTTTGATGAAGTGAAAAAATTAAGCAACGAAGCTGGTGCACTGGGCGGTGGAATTTCGGGCTCGGGGCCTTCTATTTTTATGCTAAGTAAAAATGAAGAAACCGCAAAAGCCGTTGCGCTTGCAATGGAGCAGGTTTATACGCGCATAGGCATCGATTTCCATACACATGTAACAAGTATTAACACTGAAGGCGTGAGAGTGAAGAGCGTGGAGGAGAAGTTGTAAGTTATATGTTATAAGTAATACGTTTTACGTTATACGTTAGAAACAGCATCCAGCGTTCACCATTCACATTTCTTATCATCCAATTAATAATGAACTATTATAGCCTACAAAAACAATCGCCCGCGGTAAGCTTTGCTGACGCGGCAGTTAAAGGACAAGCTCCGGATAAAGGATTATATTTTCCCGAAAGCATTCCTTCATTACCCAAAGATTTCATCGCCAATATACGGTCCTATTCCAAAGACGAAATAGGCTTCAATGTAATGAAGCCCTATGTAGCAGGAAGTATACCGGATGATGTTTTGCAAAACATAGTAAGCGAGACCATCAATTTTGATTTTCCATTGGTGCCTGTTACGGAAGACATTTCATCACTGGAACTGTTCCATGGGCCAACACTCGCATTTAAAGATGTTGGCGCACGTTTTATGAGCCGTTGCCTCGGCTACTTTAATCGCAACAGCAGCCAGCATACTACTGTACTGGTAGCAACATCCGGAGATACCGGCGGTGCTGTAGCCAATGGCTTTTTAGGCGTTGAGGGTGTTGACGTAATCATACTCTATCCCAAAGGAAAAGTAAGCCCGATACAGGAATTACAACTCACTACATTGGGGCAAAATATTACCGCCCTTGAAGTGGAAGGTACGTTTGACGATTGCCAGGCCATGGTAAAACAGGCTTTTACAGACAGCGACCTCAATGGAAAATATACATTAACATCGGCCAATTCCATTAACGTAGCACGTTGGCTTCCGCAGCAATTGTATTACTTCTTTGCATATCAGCAATGGCAACATAGCGCGGCGCCCGTTATCTGCGTTCCGAGTGGCAATTTCGGAAATATCTGCGCGGGAGTGATTGCATATAAATCAGGATTACCTGTGGAGCATTTTATTGCAGCATGTAATGTGAATGACGTTGTTCCCAACTTTTTACAAACGGGAGAATACAAACCCAAAGCCGCCATCGCTACTATTTCCAACGCAATGGATGTTGGTAATCCGAGCAACTTTGTGCGTATCATGGAATTATTTGGGCAAGATGCATCTGATCTTAAAAAGATATTCAGCAGCACAAGCGTGGACGATGCAACCACTGCCGCTACCATAAAGAAAGTGTACAGCGACCATCATTATACATTAGATCCGCATGGGGCAGTTGGCTATTATGCATTGAACGAATATCTTTCTGGACATGACGGACAAAAAGGTTTTTTCCTGGAGACAGCACATCCTGTTAAGTTTCCTGAAATCGTAGAGCAATCAACCAATACAAAAATTGAATTTCCTGAAAGCGTGCAATACCTGCAGGGAAAATCAAAACAAAGTATTGAGCTGAAGCCTTATTTTGAAGCATTGAAAGAATGGATGATGAATAAAGCCTAAAGCCGAAATCTTAGAACTAATTGACAGTTGAAAATTGATAATTGACAATGCTAACAGCGCCTGAAATGGCAAAGTTTACAAGCCGCTTTTCAAGCGCTCATTTTCAATTCTCCATTTTCAATTGTCAATTAAATGATCATCTCATCAGCAGCGATGTTCCCTTGTAATTATATTTCTGCTTGGTATCAATATCAGTATAGCTTAATATCCATACATAAGTGCCCGTAGGCTGAGGGTTACCTTTAAATGTTCCATCCCATTTATTCGTCCAGTTTCTTGTTTCAAATACAAGCTGCCCCAGGCGATTGAATACCTTGAATTCCAGGTCTGTTGTTTTATAGCCGTTTAATGGATACAGGTAATCATTTAACCCATCGCCATTCGGCGTAAAAGCGGTGGGCACAGCAACAAAACAACTTGCCAGCGCGCGGATTCTCTGTGTAGCCGTATCAAGGCATTTATATTGATTTTCTACAACCAGTGTTAATGTATACCATTGCTCCAATCCCCGTTGAGGCGGGGCATACGACTGTGAAGGCGGCGTAATTTGCAAGCTTCTTATGCCATTGCCAAAATCCCATGTATAGGATGTGATATTACCCTGGCTGCTATTTTTTATGGTAACAAGGTCGCCAGGACAAACATCCGTGGGCGCTTCAAAAGCTGCTTTCAGCTTGTTGTTCAGTTTCAGCAAATCGGTGACGGTATCGTTACAAACACCATTGGAGACAACAAGTGTAATCGCATGGTCATTAAAATCCGAAACGAACATCACCGGAGATTGCTGCTGGCTAAATGTTATGCTATCTACAAACCAGTTCCATTTGTTAGCTCCACCATTACCATCATGATTAAGATAAACGGTATCCTGCTTGCAACCATAATTTACACTGGTTGTATAAGCAGCATTCACTACATCTGCAACTTTTATGTTAACGGATGAACCAACAGGCGTTTCCTCAGTACATGCATCTTTAATTGTATTGCCATCTGAACCACGTTTAAGTTGAATCGTATAAGTACCGCCCGTTTTAATAGGCGTAGCTAATTGCAACTTAATGCTGGTAGTAAAGCCATCGGCATCACAGGAGGTTACTGCATTTTTCACAGCAACGGCTGATGGGCCGGTTACAAAAAAATCGCTACCATCGCCGGCAACTGTACTGCAATTGATCGGGTTATTAAACACGAGTTCAAGCACATCGGGCGAACAGGTTACGGGTTTTACACTATCCATTGGCGTAGGTGCAAGCGGGTAAACAGTGACATCCAGTTTATTGCCGTATGCAATCTCTCTGTCGCAGTTATCCAGAAGGGAATTATTATCTCCGCCTTTTTTTATTGATATCGTGTAATTTCCAGGAGGCAATGGACTACTTAATGTGAGCAGCACAGAATCCATGTCAAAGCCTGTACTACAACCGATACCAGTTGCACTTACAATTTTTGCTAGGGGCGAGGAAACAATAAAATCACTCCCATCCTGAGCAAGTGATGAGCAGCGCATTTTCTTATTGAGTTTTACACGCATATTTAAACCGCCACAATAAGCCGTTGCATGCTGCAGTGCAGGCTCGAGGGGATCTATTATACTTGCCGTACCTCCACCAAATGAAAGGCTGTAACCACTCTGCGAGTCGCTGAAATGGCTAACAAGAAGCAAATATTCATGCCCTTCAACCAGCGTGGGCATGCCGCTAAACAACGGTTTGCCAAATCCCGCACAAACGCCGAGCTGCGTGCCATTGCTAGAAGCGCCGGTGAGGCCACTTTCACCGCTCCAGTTGCATGCAACAAACAAAGAAGAGTTGGCGTAAACATCTGAAGGATCGTGACCGGTAATATCAAACAATTGCCAGTCATAGTCTTCGCTAAGTGTATTAGGCGTAATTAAAAACGCAAGTGTACCGGCTTTAAAGCAGGTAAATCTATACCAAAAGGGATTTTTATCTGAAAGCCCTTCGCGGGCCGAACAGGGCCCGGGCACGGATTTTCCACCGCAGGTTGGGACTGAAGTTTGCTTAAAAACAGCCGTACCGCACACGGGGAAAGCGCTTGACGGGTTTTGCCCAAGCGCGGAACATACCGCTTGAGACTGCACCGGAAGCGCAGCCACCAAAATCGAACATACAAATACAAGTAGAAACTTTACCATATCTCACACCTAAGACCCCAAAAAATAGAAAAATGTTGCTATATGTTGTATAAAAAACATAAAAGAAAACATTTTTCTTCTTTATATCGAAAAAAAATGGCCCCATCTTGTTAAAAACAAAAAGCACGTTCACCATCGGCCCTGGCCAAATGAACGTGCATTTTGCGATTGTATTGCGAAACTGTCAACAACAATTTATTAGTTAACAGGCACCATTTTCAGGCAAACGGGCTGATCTACATTAATAGTAACACCTGTATCTTCAAGCAAACCATAGTTCTTATTAATTACAAAAATCTGGATATTGTTACTATCCTTATTGGCTACCAGCAAAAATCTACCTGTTGGATCGATCATAAAATTGCGCGGGTGCATGCCCGTTTTCTTGTGCTCAGCCTCTGTCAATTTTCCGTCACTTCCCACACGGAAAACTGCAATATCATTGGATGTAACACGATTGGAGGAATATGCAAATTTTCCGTTAGGTGTAACGTGAATATCGGCACTGCCTTTATCATCCTTGCTTCCGCTGTTGTCTGAATTTATCGTCTGGATCTCTGTCAACGTGCCATTATCATATTGATAAGCTATCACTTTGCCGCTTAATTCAGTGACCAGGTAAGCAAATTTGCCATTGGGATGAAAAGCCAGGTGCCTTGGGCCAGAGTTATCCGGCAATTCATAATAAGGAGGATCCAACGCCTTTACAGGCTCTTTAGGATCACCCGCATTAAAAGAATAGCGATATAACCTGTCGTTACCCAAATCCGATACAAATAAAAATTTTTCATCAGGGGAAAGTACCACACTGTGAACGTGAGGCTGCTCCTGCCTTTTTACATTCACGCCATATCCCTCATGAGCGATCAATTGTGTTGAAGGCTGCAGGGAACCATCTGCATTCGTTTTAAAAACAGAAAAATTACCGCCGCTGTAATTTGCCACGATTACATTTTTACCAGTTGAATCAACGCTAACATAACAAGGAGCATCTCCGCCACTGGATTGTTTATTTAAAAAAGTAAGCTCCCCTTTCTTTTTGTCGAGGGCAAACGAACTAACCGCTCCTTTATCGTCTCCATTTTCATTTACAGCATACACAAACTTCTGATCCTTTGATATGGCCAGGTAAGAAGGGTTTTCTACGCCTGAAGTTTTACTCACCAGGTTTACCTCGGTTTTATTGGGATTGAAGCGGTATACATAAATACCATCTTTCTGATTTTTAGTATAAGTTCCCACAAGAAGATAAAAAATAGGGTTCTGGGCCTGCGCGAACGAAGCTGCGAGCAGGAAACAAAGAAGCATGTATTTTTTCATATTGATGTATTTTGATGATCGTCTAAATGTAACAACTATTGAACCATGAAATTGTAAAGTTTTTCTCAAAAAAGAAAGCGATGTGGTCATTAAAATTTAACCGATAAAACCCACCCCAAAACTGTTGTTTATAATTCACTCCATTCTGGAAATGTAGTTAGCATGGTTACACCACCATTATCTAACAGCCACATGTAACAAAAGGTTCCATTCGTAACACACAAATATTTAACAGGCATTGCTACATTGTATGCAAGTATCTGCCTCAATACATTGTCCGTAAGCGGCACATTCATTTCTTTACATTCAACCAGCATAAGGGGCTGCCCGTTCTTAAAGATGAGGATATCGCACCGTTTCTTAACATCATTCAACAACAACTCTTTCTCTATGCCTATAAGAGACGCGGGATACGTTTTTTGTTGTATGAGGTACTGAACAAAATTCTGCCTTACCCATTCTTCCGGCGTTAAACGAAGCCATTTTTTACGCACTTCATCAAATATCCATTCCTTATTATCTTCTTGTTTTATTTTATATGGATGATTCGGATATACTATTTGCAACATGGAACAAAAGTAGTTAGCTGTAAGCTATCAGCAGTCAGCAATCAGCTATTTCTTCTCAGCAATGGTATCTTAAGTATGTAATACGGTTGTGGTTAGGTGGGTTATTCTACGCCATTGTCAAACTTTTGTTATGTTATATAAAGCGGAGGACGATCATCCAGCCAGCCTTTCCGGTACACTTCACAATTCGTATGTATGCTTTCCAGCTTTTGGCTATATTTACAAAGAAGCATCATTCCCTGGTGTTTGTTATACTTCTTTCTGACCGGACTACGGTTACCTGCAGCCAACCTGCTAGCACTAAGAAACACCCTGCTTAACTGATAAATAATATACGGATGAAAACGAAAGATGAAATTGTAAACAACTGGTTGCCGAGGTACACTGGTGAAAAACTGAATAATTTTGGAAAGTACATTTTGCTAACCAATTTCAGCAATTATGTGTACATGTTTGCTAAATGGAACAATGTTGAAGTAATAGGCCTTGACAAGCCATTTCAATGTGCAACCGCCAATGGAATTACCATTATTAATTTTGGAATGGGCAGCCCCGGAGCCGCAACAATAATGGACCTGCTGGCGGCTATTTCACCAAAGGCCGTGTTGTTTCTTGGCAAATGTGGCGGTTTGAAAAAGAGAAATAACATCGGCGACCTGATACTACCCATTGCAGCGATTAGAGGAGAAGGTACTTCTAACGATTATTTTCCTCCTGAAGTCCCGGCGCTACCCGCATTCGCATTGCAGAAAGCCATCTCTACAACCATACGCGAATATAAAGTTGACTACTGGACCGGACCGGTATATACCACCAACAGGCGTGTTTGGGAGCATGACGAGGAATTCAAAAAATACCTGCAGCGCATAAGAGCCTATGCAATAGACATGGAAACGGCTACTATTTTTATGGTAGGCTTTGCCAATAAAATTCCAACAGGAGCTTTGTTGCTGGTGAGTGATCAGCCAATGATACCCGAAGGGGTTAAGACCGAAGAAAGCGATAAAAAAGTTACTACACAGTACGTAGAACAGCATTTAAAAATTGGTATTGACTCATTGAAGCAACTAATTAACAACGGGCTAACTGTAAGGCATTTGCAGTTTTAAACTGGCAGGTTGTAAGTTGTACGCAGCAGAAGCATAACTTAGAAGTTTTATACTCGTGCATGAAGCCACTTTTATCTATACAGCATCTTAGCGTTGAGTTTGTGCAGGACGAAACGGTTACACGTGCATTGCATGATGTTTCTGTTGATGTGCGGCAGGGCGAGCTGGTTGCAATTGTTGGAGAATCGGGTTCCGGTAAATCTGTTACATCATTATCGGTCCTGCAATTATTGCCAACACCGCCGGCCCGTTATATTAGCGGCAGGATTTTGTTTACGGATAAAGATGCAACTACTGATTTATTGACTTGTGGCCAGCAAGCCCTCGAAAATATCCGCGGCAATAAAATTGCGATGATTTTCCAGGAACCTATGACATCATTAAACCCTGTACATACTTGCGGCAACCAGGTGAAGGAAGCGATTATCCTTCATAAGAAGCTGTCTGACGAAACCGCGAAGCGGGAAGTTATCGCGCTTTTTCAGCAGGTAAAATTGCCGGATCCTGAAAGCATTTTCAACAAATATCCGCACGAGATAAGCGGCGGTCAAAAGCAGCGGGTAATGATCGCCATGGCGATGAGCTGCTCTCCCACTCTGCTTATATGCGATGAACCAACCACAGCGCTGGATGTTACGGTTCAAAAAAATGTGCTTGAGTTGATCAAGCAATTGCAGCTTCTAAATAATATGGGTGTGATTTTTATTTCGCATGATCTTGGCGTAATCTCGGAAATTGCGGACCGGATAGCCGTTATGTATAAAGGCGAGGTAGTAGAGCAAGGAACCCGTGATGAGATCTTTAACAAGGCAAAACATCCATACACAAAAGCGCTTCTTGCATGCCGGCCTGCATTGTATGAAAAAGATCAGCGGCTGCCCGTTGTCAGCGACTTTATGGAAGTAGATGCTGAAGGAACTATTTCCGAAAAACAACTTACTATTCAACATCCACAGACGGCAATCGCGACACGTCCATCAAATGAGGAAAAAAAAATACTGGAGATCAACAACCTTACAGTACGGTTTCCTTTAAAAAAGAACTTCCTGGGAAAGGTGCTGCAATACAATACTGCTGTAAATAATATCAGCTGCAGTGTTTTTGAGGGTGAAACAATTGGGCTGGTCGGCGAATCCGGCTGCGGCAAAACTACTGTTGGAAGAAGCATAGCCGGGCTAATTAAACCTGATGAAGGGAAAATCATTTTTGACGGCACTGATATTGTCACTGCTTCCAAATCACAATGGGCATCATTCAGAAAGGATATACAGATTATTTTCCAGGACCCTTATTCATCCTTACATCCACGAAAAAAAATCGGCGAAGCCATTGCAGAACCGCTTCTTGTCCACAAAATATATCCTACGCAGGCAATACGGAAAGAAAAAGTTGTGGAGCTTTTGGAAAAAGTAAATTTGAGGGCGGAGCATTATCACCGCTATCCACATGAATTTAGCGGAGGGCAACGTCAGCGCATTGTAATTGCAAGGGCGCTCGCTCTGCAACCAAAATTTATTATTTGTGATGAAAGTGTTTCCGCGCTTGACGTTAGCGTGCAGGCGCAGGTATTAAATTTATTGAATGATTTAAAGATAGATTTTGGCTTTACGGCGATTTTTATCTCGCACGATCTTTCTGTTGTAAAATATATCAGTGACAGGATCTTTGTTATGCACAATGGCAGCATCATTGAAGAAGGTGGTGCTGAAGCTCTTTACAAGCACCCAAAACAAGATTACACAAAACAATTAATTAGCGCGATACCCAAGTTTAAAAGCTAATTCAGCATTATCGCTTGCGCCAAATAATTATCGCCAGAGGAGATAGAGTAAGGCCACGAAGGCAAAGCCTTCCTGGAGTGGTTCACTTATACATTATCCTCTGCCAGCGCCACCCCATCTTAACTCATGTGCACATTCACCTATTCGCACATTCGCATATTCACACATCCACTCATTCGCATATTCGCACATCCACTCATTCGCCCATTCACTCATATCTTCTTGCCTTTACTGCATCTGCCACATAACTATCTTCATCATCACTATCAGTATTGTTTTGCAGGAACCTGGCAGAGCTGGGCCTTAAGGCGTATAAAGATTTCCTGATAACTTTTTGCAATTGTGGCGCTATCGGATCTTCTTTCCTTACAATCTCATCAGTAAACCGAATAAATACCCTGTCTGTGTCAATCTCATCACTGTCAACCAGATCTTCATCCACACTAATTTTTGTTGTATCAGTTGGTTGCAGGCCTGATATAGCGATTTGCCATTCGGAATCATCTTTATCTTTCTTATACTTATACAAATAGGCCCAGCCCTTGTATTTTTCCTGTTGAATACTCAACTTGTCCAAATAAACAATTGAATCCACGGTTGTGTAAAGCGATGTGTTTTTAAGTATGCTCAGCGCCATTTGCGGCTGACTTCGGTAATTTTTAGGAAATAAGGATAGTTTATTTAAGTTGCTCAGGGCTTTATAAAAAGGCAAACGCAGCTTATCATCCGCTGCAACCGCATTAATCACACTATCGTTCACGGGCCTGTTGTTTCTAACCAGCGCGATAACCGCATCCATCTTTATCCGCTTATTCTTCAAATGCGATAACTTGTCGAAAAACAGTGGCACTTCGGGCGACTTATCCCAAAAAGGAATCAACAACCCAATATAGTTGCTTAAAGCATTTCCTGTAGAGCCTTTGACAAAGTCAGAAGCGTCTTCACTTCGGTCATTATAATTCTTGTCATCAAGCTTATTCATTTCCGCCTTGTCTTCCTTTGCAATTTGTTTCTTTAATGCCTGCTTTGCCTCTAACATAAATTTTGTGAGGTATTGTTTGTATTGATCGGCCTTTATATAGCCGCTATCAACTGCATAGCGCAATATTCTTTCTGCATCATATTTATAATCTTCAAGCACCATCAGGTCCAACAGGTCTGGTACTATTGCAGCAGAAAGCGCCAGTGTATCATACAACTGGTTCCATTTGTAATTCAAATACTCCTTTCTGCTTTTAACAACCCTGCTTACGTAATTATAAGAAAAGTCGTCGTCTGCGGGCGAAAGAATGGCGGGCGGATCGTTTAGTACAAGTTTTTTAAAAACCTCAAAAGAATACTTTGTCTTTACGTCAAGCAAGGCATCAAGCACGCCATTCTGAAGATCAATTGTATCTTTTACAGCAGCATACAATGAAGCCAGGTAATTAACGGAAGCTGTATCGTCAAAACTCCCGATCACATCAATCCATTTCTTTTTCAGGTTGATGTAATTTTTGTCTTTCCACGACAATCGGCCTATTGCATTTTTAATCTGAGGCAGATCTGAGGAATCAAATAAAGAAGCTTTTATGTAGCGCCTTGATTTTTTTGCAATGCTGGTATCGAGGCTAAAATAATCGGAGAAAAACAGCTTTGATTTCTTTTCAAAGACGTTGAATGTTTTAAATGTATCTGCAGGTGTAAACGTCTCAAAAAAATCTTTCACAAAACTGCTTACAGGCGAAATAGTGTCACCCTGGTTTGCAAGGTAAAAGAATGCGCCGTTTTTGTAATAAGATTGCAACGTTAGGACGCGGCTACTTGCGGTATCGCTATACACCAGGTTATTTACAAGCCAGTTATTTTTTGTGAAGTGTTTGGATTTTGAGCGGATTATATAAGCAGAATCCCTACCGGAAAAGAAATTCATTGTTTTATAGAAGTCAGCAGAGTCTTTGAGATACATGTATTTAGGCATCCTGAAAGAAACAATTGCGATATGTTCGCCTGTTGTATCATTATCAACAACTTTTATAGAAAAATTGCTCATTGCATCATTGACGATGGCAGCCTCATCATCATCATCTCCAGGCGCATACAGATCAGCAACCGAAACATTATTGGTATCTGTATTTATTTTATAGAAGAACGGGCTTTTTACGGTAAAGCCAAGGGTGGTATCCTTTCTTTCAGTTGATTGCGCATACACAAACGGCACTATTGAAAAAGAGCGGATAAATGCATCAGCTATTTGTTCATCATTCTTATACTTAGCGCCAATAACAAAATAATTATTTCCCTGTACCAGAAATCTCGCCTTTATAAATGATCCGTCTTCGTGCAAATAAACATTGTCGTTGTAAGGGTATTTATTTAGGTTACCGGCCGTGCTGCCTATACTTTTTTTGATCACTTTCGCAGCGCTAAAACTCTCCTTCATTAGTGCCAGCTCAAAACTATCCGATTCTATATAATCATATTGATGCAGGTTGGTTTTATAAACAAACCATGCATTACCATTCTTATCTGAAGCCAGCCATTCACTTCTTTTTTTATTATTTCTTTCGTCAGGAATGTAAAGAGGCTTTGTAGGAAAATTTATTTTAAATCCACCATACAACGGTTGAAAATTATTGGTAACAGAACTATCCGTAGACCTGACATTCACAGAGGAAAAAAACTGGTCGGCTTCCTTACCATCCGTGATGTAATCATTAATGCCACTCACTTTAAAAATGACAACCTCATCAGGAAGTATATAAATATTGTACCGCTGTTCGTCGCCTTTTCTTGTTTTGTTGGTGATATCAAAACCATTGTAACCATTCTTTACGATAGCATGTTTACTGACGATCTTTCCCGGAATATTTTCATACAAAAGGCTGTCTACTTTTTTGAGTACGGCGCTCTGTGACTGCCCCAACAAAACAGCGTTGGTTTTAACGCGCGTAACCATGTAATAACTTCCGTTGCCCATGTCTGCATACTGCACCATATTCAGGTTGCCGTAGCTGTTATACCGATATAATTTTTTACCAGGTATCTCCACATTAAACAAGCTATCTTCCGCATATTGGCGTGTGAACACAACTGGCACACGAATCTTTTCAACACGGTCTTTTTCATCACTATCGCGCCGGCCGGTAAAAACAGGCCGTAGTGTATAACCCCTTTTGCGTAACAGTTCAATCACACCTCTTTCTCCGGGCAGATGCGCCGCACCTACGCCCACAAAAAGCGATCTGTGTTTAATGATTGTATCAATTGAATTGGCCTGAATCACATTTCGCCTATACATAAATTTTTCCTGGAAAGCTTCAGACACAATACTGAGCATTTGTAAAGAGTCCAGCACATCAAGGTCACCTTTTCTGTACGCATCTTCCATTCGTTTTCTATCGCTGTAACCGTTAAACGAACTCTGTTTCCTGTTCTTGTCTTTGTATAAAGCTACATACGCCTCACGCACAAGTTTGTTGGATTGTTTGTAATCTTCTACGCCTGTCACAATTTTATTCAGCTTTCTGCCGAGGCGATAGATATACATATCCAGGTAGGTCTCTTCTTCAAAGTCCTCCATACCAACATTGTTCCTGTAAAGCATGCCATTTACCAGCCGCGCTTCTGAAGCCAGCGCAGCTTTCAGTTTCGCATCATAATTATTGATAGCAAATGTTTGCATGGTAAGCCTGTCGTCTGCTATACTCGAATAATCTGCGGCTCTTAAATAGGAGGAATTATCGTCGCTCGTATTGCTTAGCGACCATTCTTCCTGCCACACTTCCGGATTTTGTTCCAGTGCTACTACATCAACGTTACGAATGGCTGAATAAAAGGAATCACTCAGGTTAAACACCAGCTTGTTGCTTATATGCATAGTGCCGAACAAATAAGATGGCCGGGATAATCCATTGCCGGTTATTTCCCACAAAAGGCTGGTATATTTTTTCCTGGCGGGTTCGGATATTACGTTTGGGCTAATGCTTTTCTTTTTCTGCGCAAAGCCAATCCCGTTATTTATCATTAGTAAAAAAAATACGATATGTGTAGTTAATCTGTAAAAATTTAATCTCATACGCCTGTCATTAAAAGTAGAATACTCCGGTCTTGTTAACTTGCTCTTGTATCAACTATCGCCTCATTTTACTCCGTGCTTCATTTGCGGTTAGGGTCAAAAATCAGCATGGGTAACTTCATACTGTAAGATAAACCAATTTTGCCTTTTATTTCCGTTTGCCTGCCCGGGCGCTTATTTTGAGTTTTATTGTACCCTTTCAAGTGTTATTTTTGCCAGCCAAATAATTAAAAATGAGTGTTGTTGCGCAAATAAAACAGTCCGCTGCAGAGGCCATCAAAGCATTATATAATATTGATATACAAAACGATACCATATTGGTAAATGCCACCAAACCAGAATTTGAAGGTGACTATACCATTGTATTATTCGCCTTTGTAAAGCAATTGAAAAAATCTCCTGAAGTGCTGGGCAATGAAATAGGCGGCTATTTGCAGGAACACTATCCTGATTTTTACAGCGGATACAATATCATAAAAGGCTTTTTAAACCTGGTTATTGCTGACGCTTATTGGATCGACTTTCTTCAGAAAGAACACAGTAACCCATCATTTGGCACACATCCCAAAACAGGGCAGAAAGTAATGGTGGAATATTCTTCACCTAACACAAACAAGCCGCTGCACCTTGGCCACCTGAGAAATAATTTTTTAGGATGGAGTGTAGCAGCCGTACTGGACGCCGCTGGTTATGATATTATAAAAACCTGCATTGTAAACGACAGAGGCATTCACATTTGCAAAAGCATGATTGCATGGCAATTGTTTGCAAATGGTGCAACGCCAGAAAGCACAGGCACCAAGGGCGACCATTTTGTGGGCGATTACTATGTAAAATTCAATGAAGTTTACAAGAAAGAAGTTGAAGAACTTGTTGCTACAGGCATGCCTAAAGATGATGCAGAGAAAGAAGCACCAATCATGAAGGCGGCACAACAAATGCTGGTTGACTGGGAAGCAGGAAAGCCAGAAGTGATGGAATTGTGGAGCAGTATGAACAGTTGGGTGTACAAAGGTTTTGATGAAACTTACAAACGCATTGGAAGTAATTTTGATAAAACATATTATGAGAGCCAGACATATTTGCTCGGCAAAGACCTTGTTGAAACTGGCTTAAACAAAGGCGTTTTCTTTCAGAAAGAAGATGGCAGCGTTTGGATTGACCTTACGGCGGACGGATTGGATCAAAAGATCGTGAGAAGAAGGGATGGCACCTCCGTTTACATTACACAGGATATTGGCCTTGCTGTGAATAAATATGAAGAATATAAATGCGATCAAAGCATTTATGTAGTTGGTGATGAGCAGAACTATCACTTTAAGGTATTAAAGCTTATTGCGCAAAAATTAGGTTTACCATCTGCTGACGGGATTTATCATTTAAGCTATGGCATGGTTGAACTTCCTACAGGAAAAATGAAAAGCCGCGAAGGCACTGTAGTTGATGCTGATGACCTGGTAGATGAAATGGTAAATATTGCACAGCAAAAAACTGAAGAGCTTGGAAAGGTTAAAGACTTTAATGAAGATGAATTAACAGGCTTGTATGATACTATCGGCATAGGTGCACTTAAGTTCTTTTTACTAAGGGTTGACCCGAAAAAGAAGATGATCTTTAATCCGGAAGAAAGCATCGATTTTCATGGATTCACAGGCCCTTTTATTCAATATACACACGCAAGAATTAAAAGCATTTTGCGTAAAGAATCGTTTAGCGGCAGTGCTCAGGCATTGGTAAACGACAAATCGCTTCTTGAGTTGGAAAAAAGTGTAATCAGCGTATTAGAACAATTCCCGGAAACAATTCAGGAAGCAGCTAATGCACACGATCCATCTAAAATAGCCATTTATATTTTTAACCTGGCACAGGTGTTTAATTCATTCTATACAAAACATTCTATTGGCAACGCAGAAAGCGAGGATAAAAAATCACTGCGGTTACAATTGGCCGCGCTCACTGCTCAGACTATCAAAAAAGGTATGAATATGCTGGGCATAGCCGTTCCTGAAAGAATGTAAGAATAATGGACTTGTGATACTGAAGTCGCTTTCCAAACTAAAATCTTTAAAGTAAATAATAAAGGGCACTCAGTTTATATTAAACTATAAATTTTCGGGAAGCGTTGTATGTTTCGAATAGCATCAACGCTTCTTTTTATTTCGGACCACCTCTCACAAAAAAAGCCGGCTAAAAAACCGGCTACATCAATATATATCGAACCTTGAAAAGTAATTAAATCAAACGAATATTTCGCGGCAAACATAGATGGTAAAATAGCTTGGCAAAATGATTTTTGTTTCGTTTGTACATGATTCGATTCATGCGATCCTTTGATAAATATCATTTGATTTTCTTATATCCATCTTACGCCGCGCATTTAATAAAAGAGGCTATTTTTCATTCCAGGCATAAAAACAGCCGGTTAAAAAACCGGCTGGATTAAATATAACACGAACCTTTAAACATACTAGAACCCGATAGTGGCTTCAACTACATAACCGTTGAATTTTCCGCCGCTGCGATAATCAGCAGAAGGGAAGTTTTTATATTCCTGGTTTACCAATTCGCCTTTCAGCAAAACATTTTTGGTAAGGAACCAACCTGCACTAAATGCAAGGCGGTTAACTGTAATATCACTATTATAGGTAATAGCAGGTGTATTAGCCAGTTTTCCGGATACTGAATTATAACGTGCACCAATAAACAAGTTTTCTGGTTTTCCTATGCTAAACCTGTAAACACCTTCGATGGCATATTGATTCATTGTGCGCCTTACACTGTCTGTAAATTTGCTATTGCCACCTGCATACGTTGTTCCACTGCATCCTGATGCTGTTTCGTATGTACCAAAGAATTCAAAGCCTTTGTATTTCAGAAAGCCGTTCAGCATAACCGCGTCAACTTTCTGGCTGAATCCCGGGTTTAACCTGCCTGACCATGGAGTTGATGTTAAGGCTTGCACTGATCCATCGGCACCTTTCCATTTTTCCATTACGTTCTGATAGTTAGAGCCGGTTCTGTCGCCCCAGTATAACGTGTTCCATTTATTACCTGTGTTTCCATTATGATACCAGCTACCAGAAACCCTTACTCTCAGGTCTTCATTAACCTGTTTGTCAAAACCTGCTTTAAGAATTACAGATGGTTGTAACTGTCCCTGAGGATTTACAGAATTTCTCCAAACTGAATCTACATAACCTTTTAACGTACCGCCGGTAACACCCAGCACACCAAAGAATCCGTTTTTCTGAACAGTAACATCGCCACCAATTTCAGTAGTAAAGGCATCCATGATATAGTTATCCATAAAAGGATTGTAAAGCACGTGCCCTCCGTCAGACCTTCTGAAATGCTGATCACCATAGTTCACATCATATTCCCCAATTTTAATGGTAGTCACTTTCATGATATCATCCCATATTTTACCTTTAAACGGCAGTTTATCAAACTGAATGTAACCGCCTTTTACCCAGGTTTCATTGTGGTGGCGTGAAGAAAGATAACTTGTAACGTTCAGGCGAATTCCATCAGCAAGCTGCGCATCTAAGAACAGATTTGCCTGGGCAGTCATAAACGCAGCATTAATAGGATATAGTTTATTTACGCCCTGGTTGTCTGTTGCACCAGGGTTTTTATGTTTAAGATTTTGAAATTGTTGTGTAAATGAAGCTCCAAACCTGATTTTCATTCCATCATAAGGTTTGTTGTAATCGTCTTTACTCGTTTCAAAAACATTGATGCCTTTTTGATCGTAAGAGCGCCAGAAGCTGGGTTTCCCATAAGAAAAATCTTTTGTGTCTTTAGAACCGTCTTGTGCAAACGTTGCGAGAGGCAATCCTACCATCATTAAAAGTGCAGCACGAGATAGTTTTGAGTAATTGAATTTCATAAAAAATGTTTTGTTGAACAGTTGTTGTTTGCTTTAGTCAAGATTAACGGGTGTACCGGAAGTGTACTATGGCTTTAATACTATATCATACCTGAGTGTTACTTCATCTGCTGTTTTTATAGCACCGAACATTAAAGAAGGTGGCTCAACTGAATAATCAGTCATTTTTAATTTGTAGGCGCCTTTAACAGCGATGCTTTTATCGGCAGCCATAACTCCGGTTGCAGTAATGGTAACATCGCGTGCAACACCAGATATAGTAAGCCTTCCGGCTGATGCTATACTATAATTGTTGCCGCCTGCTGGTGTAATGGTAGTTTTTACTGCATTAAAAGCGATGGATTTGAATTTATCAGTTTTCAATGCTTTGTAAGCATTTTTGTCAAGCCCGCTTTTTTCACTTTTAAGTGTTTCCACGGGTACGGAGAAATTTACATTGGCCAGTTCTGTTAGCGAATGCGTAGGATTTGTTGTAATCACTGCGCTACCTGTTGCGCTGGAAGACTCCATAGACCAATCGTGGATATTGGACGTCCCCTCTATTACCATTTTGTTAGAAGCAAAGTGATATTGCGTTTGCGCTTTTCCTAAAAACGCTATAAAGGAAAATGCAGAAACCAATAAAGAGCAGGTTAAAGGAGTTTTCAGTTTACTTATAAATTTTGTTATCATAATTGTGGTGTTTAGTGATGCATTTGATTAATTCCAACACAAACGTACCTCAGCTATCATCCGTGGGAAATGACGTTTGTTTCATTTAATTATGATACAGTTCATAAGCCGTTATGACAAAAGTCATTTTATTGCATGATGCCTTTGTGAACATCACGGCCAGCAAGGATTACAGAGGCCATCTACTAAAAAATTACGCAGAAGATTGGTATCATGAAATGGCGCGTATACTAAACTTGCATGAGAAAGTTCAGCTTTACATTAATAGAATTACAGAAGAAAAATTATTATGCTTGAAAGCGGGTAAATGGATGGAGTTATTTATCAGCTTCCAAGCTGATAAAATTATTGCCGCACTAAAAACGGCTTGCTATATGCACTTAATTCAGGCACAAAAAAAGGGAAGAAGATTATTGTGAACCTTCTTCCCTAACATGATCAGGACAACTATTTAATAACAATGCCAGACAATGGTGGCAATTGTAAAATCAGTTTATATCTTTTTGTTGCTTTATCCACCAGCTCGGTTTTAATATCGGGGTTGTATACATCACCGCTTCCCCAAAATGCAGGCGAGTCACTGTTGAATATTTCCTTCCAGCTGGCTTTACCATGAACATAGATTTCCCAGTTATGCCTTACTACCGGCGTCATGTTCAATATAACAACAATGTCATCTTCCGGCTTTACGCCTTTGCGTTTATATACCATAACGCACTCACTGCGATGGTCAAGGTCAACCCATTCAAAACCGCCGGGTTCAAACTGTTTTTCATACAATGCCGGCTCATTGCGGTAAAGCTCATTTAACTGCTTAACGCAATGGCGCATGCCTCCATGGCTTGCGTGCTGCAAAAGGTCCCACTGCAGTTCACTTTTATAATTCCATTCATTGGTTGCGGCAAACTCGTTGCCCATAAACAACAGCTTGCCACCGGGATGCGTAAACATATACGTATACAACGTTCGCAGGTTCGCAAACTTTTGCCATTCATCGCCAGGCATTTTGTAGATCATGGGGCTTTTGCCATGTACAACTTCATCATGGCTTAAGGGCAGCATAAAATTTTCGTTGTAGAAATACATCATGCTAAACGAAAATTTATCCTGGTAGGCCGGCCTGAAAATCGGATCTATCTTAAAGTAATCCAGTGTATCATGCATCCATCCCATCATCCATTTCATACCAAAGCCCAATCCGCCTTCAAATGTAGGTTTGCTGATCTGTGGCCAGTCTGTTGCTTCCTCAGCTATTGTTTGTATATCATGAAAATCGCGGAATAATGTTTCATTCAAATCTTTTACAAAAGCAATTGCTTCCAGGTTGCCATTACCGCCAAAAGCATTAGGCTCCCATTGCCCTTCGTTGCGGCTGTAATCAAGGCGCAGAATCGAGCTTACCGCATCTACACGCAGTCCGTCTATATGAAACCTGTCGCACCAGAATCGCCCGCTGCTTATTAAAAAACTTTTTACTTCACCTCTTGCATAGTTAAAGATGTAGCTGTTCCAGTCGGGATGGTAGCCTTTGCGCATATCGGCATACTCGTATGTGTGTGCACCATCAAACATAAACAACCCGTGCGCATCGTAAGGAAAATGCGAGGGAACCCAGTCCAGTATTACACCAATACCTGCCTGGTGAAAAGCTTCCACCATAGAAGCAAATCCCTGCGGGCTTCCGAAGCGTGATGTTGGTGCAAAATAACCGGTTCCCTGGTAGCCCCAGCTTCCATCAAAGGGGTGCTCGGTTACCGGCATCAGTTCAACGTGGGTAAATCCCATTTCTTTAACATAGGGAACAAGGCGCTCGGTTATCTGAGCGTATGTATTGTATGATTCTTCATCATTTTTATCGGGCCTCATCCAGCTGGCAAGGTGCACTTCATATACGCTCCAGGGTGCTTTTAAAGAATTGTGTTTTTTGCGTTCTTTCATCCATGCAGCATCATCCCAATCGTAATAGGTGCCCCATGTAATAGATGCGGTAAGCGGCCTTTTCTCCCATAAATGGCAAAAGGGGTCGCCCTTGTCAACCTTTATTCCATTGGCTCCCTGGATGTGGTATTTATATGATTCACCTGCGGGAATATTAGGAATAAATCCCTCCCATATTCCTGAGTTATCTAACCGCACATAGAGCTGATGCGCATCATTATCCCAATGGTTAAAATTACCAATAACACTCACCTGCGTGGCGTTAGGCGCCCATACGGCAAAATAAGTACCCCATGTTTGTAACGATTCTATCTGCTTGTTGCCAAATAACTCATATAACCTGTAGTGCGTGCCGTTCTGAAAATTACTGATGTCTTCATCAGAAAACAACGAATAATTCCATACCGGCTTAGTGCTATCAACAAAATGTATATCCTCGTACTTTTCGCGCGTCTGTGGCATAAGGAAGATTTTTTTTTGAAGGTTACCTGCGGCTATTCCCCATCCAACCACTTGTATGCACAAAACACATGTAGATTTACCGCTTATAACTGGATGATGACCATTAACGTAAAATTAGGACTATTAAAGCGCAATTTTTAAGGAAATAAAAGAAATTGCCAAGCATATTTTTCTGATTTAGAGCCCAATAATTTTTTTATTGGGCTGTTTATGGAAAAGAAAAATATTCGCATCTCTGATAATTAACTAAACGTTTACCTTGAACTAAATTTTTAGTTATACATTTGAGAGATGTTTATCTCCGCAAAAAAATAAACGGAGAGACCTTATTCATAACGTTATACTAACCAAAAATAATGAGCTGCAAAAAGTGAGCGTGCCAAGTGTCTTCATTATTCGCCATGTGTAACACTACCCATTCAATACATTTTAGAAGCAATACAATGTATTATCAAACGCCATTAAATTAATCCTTGTAAAAACAAGCGGTGTTATCTGCACTGCAACAAAACTACCACCGAATGAAGAGACTTATTGCGCTGTTACTATGTGCAGGCATGTTCTATTGTGCCCATGCCCAGAACGCAACCATTAAAGGTTCCATCAGGGACACTACTAACAAAACAACCCTTGTTAATACCGTTATTACCCTATTACGATCATCGGATTCATCCCTTTACAGATTTACCCGTAGCAAGCAGGACGGATCTTTTAATTTATCTCACCTTGACTCAGGCCACTATGGCATTCTTATCACACAAAAAGGTTACGCCGATTACGCGGATAAACTTACACTTGAAAGCAATAGTGTTATTGATCTTGGCAAAGTGATGCTTACACTGAAAGCAAACCTGTTGCAGGACGTTACTGTACGTTCACAACTGGCTGCTATCCGCATGAAGGGCGATACTACCGAATATACCGCCGATAGCTTTAAAGTAAGGCCAGGCGCGTCTGTAGAGGAATTGCTTAAAAAAATGCCAGGCATTACCATAGATAAAGATGGAAAGATTACAGCACAGGGAACGAATATTGAAAAGATATTGGTAGACGGCGAAGAATTTTTTGGCGATGACCCAACCGTTGCAACAAAAAACCTGCAGGCTGATGCAATTGATAAAGTGCAGGTATTTGACAAGAAGAGTGACCAGGCGGCATTTACAGGTATTGACGATGGCCAGAGTAAAAAGACCATTAACCTTAAAATGAAAGAAGATAAAAAGAAAGGGTATTTTGGAAAGATAGACCTTGGCGGCGGCCTTAATGACCGATGGAACAATAGTGTAATGTTCAACAGGTTTAGGGCGAAAAAGAAATTCTCTGTATATGGGATAGCCAGCAGTACGGGCAAAACCGGGTTAAACTGGGATGAAAGCTCACGCTACGGCGGTGGGAACAATGTTGACTACAACGAAGATTTCGGCTACTATATGTTTAATGGAAACGGTGATGACATCGGCTATAACGGCGATGGCTTACCGAAAAGCTGGGCTGCGGGCGCCAACTACTCAAACAAGTACAACAACGACAAACAGAATGTGAATGCCAGCTACAGATTCAATAAACTGAACGTAGAAGGCGTTGGTAACACAATTACACAATCGCTCACTAACGACACAACCAAAAACGGAACATTTTATAATACAGAAGCGCGCAAAACTTTCAGCACCAGGTTCCGGCATTCAATCAGTGGAATATATGAGTATAATATAGACAGCGCCACATCTTTAAAAATAACATTGAACGGTTATAAAGGACAGTCATCTTCTTATTCGCAATATGCCAATGTTAACCTGAATGGCTATGGCGATACCATATTGAAAAGCGTTAGAAAAAATACTTCTGACGCAGACAACGATAATCTTAAAATAACAGCGTTACTGCGTCATAAATTTAAAAAGGCCGGCAGAACAATATCACTCAGCATTGATCAGCAAACAAATAATTCAACATCAAACGGATATCTGTACGCACTTACATCTAAGCCAACCGCGGGGGTATGGAAAGATAGCCTCACGGACCAGCTAAAACAGAATAACCAACATATTTCAACCCTAAACACTAAACTTGTTTACACGGAACCAATTGCCAAAAAAGTCTTTTGGGAATTAAGCTACGCAATCAGGACCAACAAGAATGATGCGGAAAGGCTATCATACAACAAATCCGCAGGTGGCAAATATGATGACCTTGCAGATACCCTGAGTAATCATTACAAGTTCGATGTATTAACCAATACCATGGGTACCGCATTCAGGTACAATGGTAAAAAATTGACCGCATCGGCAGGATCCGACGTTGCCTTCCAGAACTTTAACCAGCAAGACCTATTTAAAGACACCACTTTTACAAGGCACTACACCAACTTCTTCCCCAGGGCTAACCTGCAATATAAGTTCAGCGGAAGCTCAAGCCTGCGTTTGAATTACAATGGAAGCACTACACAACCTTCCATCAACCAGATTCAACCAGTAGCAGACAATACCAATCCGTTGGTTGTAACAGTTGGTAACCCGTTATTGAAACAGGCGTTCAGACACAGTGTTGATTTTGGTTATAACTCCTATAAAGTACTTAGCCAGCGCGGCATTTACCTGTATGGCAACTTTTCTACTACAAGCAACGCCATAGTGCAGTCTACGTATATTGATCAAAACGGCAGAATGGTTTACCAGTACATAAATGCCAATGGCAACTACAACAGTTATTTCGGTAGCGGCTATGGTATGAAAGTGAAGAAATTTGATTTCCGTTTTAATGCAGGATTTAATTTCAACGCTTCACAATACACGAACTTTGTAAACAATGCTCACAACGTGACCCAGAACTACGCACCGGGCATTAACTACTCTTTCAGCAAATCCAAAGAAAAGAAGTTTGATATATGGTACTACGGTAATACCAGTTACAACTACTCTACATCATCTATCAACTCAAGTGTAAAAACAAATTACTGGACGCAATACCACAACCTCAATATCAATATTCAGTTACCTGGCAAGTTTGAATTGAATAATGAACTGGAAGTTAACCTTCGCCAAAAAACTGTGGTATTCGATAATAATAACAACGTATTCTTATGGAATGCTTATATCGGCCGCAAGCTGTTGAAAGATGACAAAGGCATGATCAAATTCTCTGGTTATGATATTCTTAATCAGAATAAAGGTTATAGCAGAAATATCAGTTCAAGTGTGATGACACAATCTAATTATCAAACCCTGACGAGGTACTTCCTCTTAAGCTTTGTTTGGAATTTCTCAAAAAATCCAGCTGGAGCAAACTAAAAAACTAAACAAAATGAAACAAATCATATCAACAATATTCGCCCTTCTGTTACTGTGCAACGTTAAAGCACAAGATGTATTTATTACTAAAGGAAAGATTGAGTACGAGAAAAAGATCAATCTTCATAAAACAATTGATGGCATGGCCGATGGCGAGGACCGCGCCTGGCTTGAAACTTTCAAGAAAGTAACGCCGCAAACCTACACAGCTTATTTTGACCTCTCGTTTAATGATGACAAAACTTTATATAAACCAGGCCGCGACGTGGTTCCTCCGCAACGGGTCAACGACTGGCTTGTTGGGCCGGCCAGTGAAAATATCGTATATTCGGATCTCGACAAGCACCAGAACATTGCTTTGAAAAAAGTGTATGACAATACATTTCTGATTGATGACAGCATCAGGAACATTAACTGGCGCGTTACAATGGACACGCGCACGATAGCAGGTTTTGAATGCAGGAAGGCTGTTGGTATTATTATGGATTCAGTATATGTAATTGCATTTTATACTGATCAGATCATCCCTTCCGGTGGACCGGAATCATTTTCTGGTTTACCCGGAATGATACTGGGAATAGCCATTCCAAGGCTTAATATAACCTGGTTCGCAACAAAGCTCGAGTTGATTGACGTGAAAACAGAAAGCCTTGTTCCGCCCAAAAAAGGGAAAAAGATCACTAACAAAGAACTGCAGGTTCAGCTAAAAGATGCAATGAAAGACTGGGGAAAAAATGGTGCAAGAAACGCGTGGCTTAGTGGCATTTAACGATAAACCGAACATGATATTTTAACGATTCTTACTCGCCCTTATTTAACGTGATTTTGATGGGAGGCGTTGCAATTGCAACGCCTCTTTTTATTTGGGGATTTTTGGGGATTGGATAAAAAAATAAATGCACACCTTGCGATGTGCATTTATTTTTTGTTGTGCAACATAAAATTATATCACAAAACCGTTTGGCAACACGGCGCCCTTCTTCACAACCACAATACCTTCTTTAACGGTATATAATGCATGATCTGTATTTTCCAGATGCGGGCCTCCATTAATGCGCACATCATTTCCAATGCGGCAATTCTTATCAATGATCGCATTCTTGATGTAGCAACGGTCACCAATGCCAATCATGGGTATCCCTTTTGAACCGTAGTCAGATATTTGTTCTAACGTTTCATAATAATCGTTACCCATAATATAACAGTTCACCAGGGTAGTTCCATGCCCAACTCTAGCTCTGATGCCTATAACGCAGTTTTCAACCCTGCTGGCCATAATTATGGAACCATCGGCTATAACCGTTTTCTCCAACGTACTTCCGCTGATTTTCGCCGGCGGCAGCATCCTGGCGCGGCTGTATACCGTTTTGCTGTTATCAAACATATTGAACGGCGGTATATCCTGCGTTAAAGCCAGGTTTGCTTCAAAGAAAGAATAGATGTTTCCGATATCTGTCCAATAACCGTCGTATTGGTAGCTAACTACTTTGTATTTATCAATTGAATGAGGGATGATTTCCTTTCCAAAATCCGTAGCATCGGGATATTCATTTTTCAGCAGGTCATCCAAAGCGCTTTTGCTAAAAATATAAATGCCCATGGAAGCGAGATAGTTTCTTCCTTCTTTGCGCATCGCGTCGCCGGTATCACTAACCCACTCGCCTAAAATATCCTTTTTAGGTTTTTCTATAAAAGACGTGATATAATTGTTTTCATCTTTTTTCATGATACCAAATTCTGGAGCATCCCTGTCACCAACCGGGATAGTGGCAATGGAAATATCCGCTTCCCTCTTTTTGTGCTCATTGATCATTTCAGCAAAATCCATTTGGTATAACTGGTCGCCGCTTAATATCAGCACATACTGATATTCATTATTGGCAATGTGTCTCAGAGATTGCCTCACCGCATCTGCCGTACCCTGGTACCAACCCTGGTTCTCAGGCGTTTGCTCTGCCGCCAGAATGTCCACAAAACCATTACTAAATGCGCTAAACTGGTATGTGTTTTTGATGTGCTTGTTTAATGATGCCGAGTTAAACTGTGTAAGCACAAACATTCGGTTAATGTTTGAATTGATGCAGTTGCTGATCGGAATATCAACCAACCTGTATTTACCTGCAATCGGCACTGCTGGTTTTGAACGGCTTGCTGTAAGGGGGTATAACCGGGTTCCCGCGCCACCTCCAAGAATTACTGCTACTACGGAATTTGCTAGTGAAAACATATGACACGTTTTTATTTTAAACTTTTATAAATGTTTAGGTATTGCTGAACTGAATGCTCCCAGCTATTGTCCAGGTTCATCATGTGCTGCCTCATCCAGTTAAGGTGTGTTTTATCTTTATACAGATCAACTGCCCTACCTATAGAATAAGTAATATCTTCTACGCTGGCATTATCAAACCGTATGCCCCATCCCTGCCAGTCGCCCATGTCAACAACCGTATCACGCAAGCCACCTGTATTTCTCACCACTGGCACGGTTCCGTATTTCATAGAATACATCTGATTCAGCCCACAAGGCTCAACCCTGCTTGGCATCAGCAGAAAATCGGCACCCGCATACATATTATGGCTCAAGGTTTCGTTATAACCAATTACCGCATGATAGTTGCCGTTGAACTGATTGTTTAAATTGGTTAGTTGCCATTCAACATGTTTTTCCCCGCTACCAAGAATCAGGAAATTTGCGCCGTTAGCGGTTGCATACATCGAAGACATGATAGCATCCGGTAACACATCAGCCGCCTTCTCCCCTACAAGCCTTCCTATAAATATAATCAAAGCCTTCTCTGGATCAAGATTAAACTCTTTACATAATGCGAGCTTATTGGCCTCTTTGCCCTCGGTCACTTCATCTATTGAATATGTTTTCTGTATGTATTTGTCTGTTGCCGGGTCCCAAACATCCGCATCAATGCCATTTAGAATACCTACACACTTCCCTTTTTCGTACTCGAAAAGGCTCTCCAGCCCGTTCGCATTTTCGCGAAGCTCCTGCAGGTAGCTCCAGCTTACGGTTGTAACTTTCCAGGCAGCTTTAATGCCGGCCGCCAATGGATTAATCACGCCGCCCCATTCCAGCAGGCCGCCTTTCCATGTATCCCAACGAGGAATATAAATGCTCTGGTCCCATGTCATCCAACCCTGGTACTGTGCATTATGAATCGTGATTACGGACGGTATGCCGGATAATTTGTAGCTATAATCAATACAATACTTCATCATAAAAGGAATTAACCCAGTATGATAATCATGGCAATGAACTACGTCAGGCTTGTGTTGCCAGCTGTTTAGCCAAGTAACAACCGCAATCTGAAAAGCAACGAACCTTTGCGTGTCGTCATCGTAACCATATATTTTTTCCCTGTTGAGCAATCCATCTATGTCAACCAGGTAAAGATCAAATCCAAGCACGCTGTGCTTTTCTTTTATAATAGTAAAATCAAACCACCATTCAGCCAGGTTGGCCCTGCCTTTAAAATCAACCACCCACTCATTCTTATAAAGGAACTTGGTCTTATACATAGGCATCACCACTTTGGCGTTATGCCCCATTTTCACCTGGTATTTAGGTAAGGCCCCCACAACATCTCCCAATCCCCCTGCTTTAGCCACAGGATAACATTCTGCCGATACGTGTACTATTTCCATTGACTGATTTGAAGATTTACGTAATAAAAAGTAATAATATTACATATGTATTTTGTGCAAAAAGTATTTTTCGTTGCTGAACGAACGTGCGATTTAAACCCTTTGACAAGTTAATGCCTCTTAGCTATATAAAGGCTAAAAACATATAAAATTTTTTCGGAACTAAATTGTGGATTACTTTCGGCAATCTTTTTAAATCTAACTAGAATTGATTGACATGACTGAAATAGTAACTCCCCCGTCGAAAACAATTAAATCAAACAGCGGCGCTCTTGCTACCCTGGTGATTGTATTTTTTTTCTGGGGCTTTGTAGCTGCCAGTAACGACATTCTTATCCCTGTTTTTAAAGAGGCATTAGGCCTTAAACCATGGCAGTCGCAGTTAATTTCAGTTGCGTTTTATGTTGCATATACCGTTGGTTCTATTATCTATTTCTTTATATCCAAAGCGACAGGCGGAGACATACTTAACCGCATCGGTTATAAAAATGGTATCTCTTTAGGATTGATCATTTCAGCTATAGGTACACTACTATTTTATCCTGCAGCGCAAACAGCATCTTATGGATTGCTCCTTGGCGGGCTCTTTATAGTTGGATTGGGTTTCTCATTACAGCAGACTGCTGCCAACCCGCTTACCGTAGTACTGGGTGACCCTAAAAAAGGTGCACAACGTTTAAGCATGACCGGTGGTATTAATAACTTTGGAACCACAATTGGCCCTCTTTTGGTGAGCCTTGCCATATTTGGAAGTGTTACCGGGGAACATGCAAAAGCAAGCATTGAATCGGTAAAAACACCATACCTTATATTAGGGGCTGCGTTTGTGGTAGCCGCACTTGTTTTCAGGTTCTCGTCAGTTCCCAACAAAATTCATTCAGTTACTGATGATATTCCAGATGATGTAACTCATAAACTGGCACAAGAAAGAGGCAGCGTATTTAAATACCCTCAGCTTATTTTGGGTATGCTTGCCATCTTCATTTATGTGGGTGTAGAAGTATCTACCGCATCCAACCTGCCTTTGTTCATTGAAAAGCATCTAGGCGTATCCACCAGCGAAGTGGCTCCATATGTCTCGCTTTATTGGGCTAGTTTAATGATTGGCCGTTGGACAGCATCTGTTGGAGCATTTAACTTTAATAAAGGCCTTACAAAAGTGATGGGCTTTATTATGCCATATCTTGCATTCGCAGTGTTCCTTATTGCAAACAAGCTGGCTGGCCATGATGTTGTTCCTTTTTATGTATACGCATTTGTAATACTTGCGATGGTAATAGGAGATGTATTGAGTAAAGGAAATCCTGCACGTCAATTATTAATCTTCTCTTTACTGGCGATAACCGCATTACTAATCGGAATGTTTACAGATGGTAAGATTGCCACATTCGCTTTCATCAGCGTTGGTTTATTCTGCAGCACTTTGTGGCCTTGTATCTTCACGCTGGCTATTGCTGGTTTAGGAAAGCATACAAATGAAGGATCCAGCTTCCTGATTATGATGATCATGGGTGGCGGTATCATCAGCCTGTTGCAAGGTGTTATGGCCTCAGAAAATGTGCTTGGTATTCAGCATTCTTATATTATAGGCGTACTGTGTTTCTGCTATCTGGCATTTTACGCAATACGTGCAAAAGCAATATTGAAATCGCAGGGTATTGATTATGACAAACTGGAAAGTGCTGGAGGGCACTAATCAACCCGGTGTTTCAGGAAACATACTTTTTATCTTTTTTATCTCCCTTCGTTATTTAGCGAAGGGAGAATTTTAATATATAAATTCAAATTATGAGCAGCACAATTTCCCCCTCCCTTGAGGCCCTGGCTATTGGCATAGATATAGGAGGAACCGGTACTAAATTCGGCATAGTTGATAAAGTGGGTAACGTTTTGTTTTCGAGTGAAATCTCTACAAAAAAGCACAAGACGATAGAAACTTTTATTGATGAATTGTATGACAGCCTTAGTGTCCTCATTCAAAAAGCCGGCGGTATTGGCCGCATGAAGGGAATTGGTGTGGGTGCTCCTAATGGAAATTATTATACAGGAACAATTGAATATGCTCCAAACCTTCCATGGAGAGGCATTATTCCATTGGCTAAACTGATACAGGATAAATTTCAACTTCCTGTAGTATTAACCAATGACGCTAACGCAGCTGCAATTGGAGAAATGATGTATGGCGCCGCAAAAGGCATGAAGGATTTCATTATGATAACGCTAGGTACAGGCGTTGGAAGCGGAATTGTAGCGAATGGTCAGCTGATCTACGGACACGATGGTTTTGCGGGCGAATTGGGGCATACTATTACTATTCCTGATGGCCGATATCATGAGGGCACCGGCAAAAAAGGCTCTTTGGAAAGTTACGCATCGGCTACCGGTGTTAGGCTTACTGCACTGGAAGTAATGGAACATACAGACAAGCCTAGCTCGTTAAGAGATATTCCTGCGGATGATTTAAACTCTAAGCACGTATATGATGCGGCGATCCAGGGAGATGAAGTAGCAAAAGAAATTTTTGATTTTACCGGTAAGATTTTGGGAATGGCGCTGGCAAACTTTGTAATGTTCAGCAGCCCTGAAGCAATCATTCTCTTCGGCGGTTTAACAAAAGCCGGCGATCTTTTACTTAAACCTACAAGGGAGCATATGGAAGCTAACCTGATCCAGGTATTCCATAACAAAGTGAAAATATTGGTGAGCCACCTGAAAGAGTCTGACGCAGCTATTTTAGGCGCAAGCGCTCTTGCATGGGAATAGCAACAACAGATTTATAGATAAAACAAAAGCAGGAAGTCAATTTCCTGCTTTTGTTTTTTAAACACAAAGTTTTTTTTTGAACCATATAAGTTAGAAATCGGCGCGGCCAATGCTTCGTGGGTTAACAACTAAATCACAGCTTAATTGCCAAAGGCATAACCGAAGCGAAGTACTTCGAACCATATAAGAGATGTAAGAGCATATAAGAAGTTACGCCTTAGGCTAATGATGACTCACGCAGTATATACCTACTCAACCTGTTTGCACCCTTCACCATTGACCATTCATCTTTCACAAGTTGTATAGAAGGCATATAAGGGAATATAAGTAATGATGCGATCACAATTACACCATCATACTTATACTCTTATAAAATCGACAAACCCTTATAATCTCTTATATTCCTTATATGGTTCAAAAAAAGTCGCTTTGATCAATCTTATCAATAGCTTTTATCGATGAACTTTTCAATGTTTATAAAATTGCTTAAGCAAATCTATTCCCTCACATTCCTTATATAGTTCAAAAATTATTGATGTACCAATCCAAATACAAATGCGGCTATGATTGCACCGAGAATTGGCCCGAGGATGGGCACCCAGGCGTAAGCCCAGTCGCTACTTCCCTTGCCTTTCATTGGTAACAGGGAATGCATTATGCGCGGCCCAAAATCCCGTGCAGGATTAATTGCGTAACCCGTTGTTCCGCCGAGCGATAAACCGATCGCAAATACAACAATGGCTACAGGCAGAGGGCCTAACGCCGCAAGGCCTTGAACATTCGATCCGGCACCGAAATACAGGATAATAAAAATCAATACAAACGTGCCTATAATTTCGCTGAGTAAATTACTGAGCGGTTTACGAATAGCCGGCCCCGTTGAAAATACGGCCAGCTGGCCACCGGGATCGTCAGAAGACGCATCGAAATGATCTTTATAAATCGCCCAAACTAAAAAGGCACCAGTCATGGCGCCAAGTATCTGTGCCGCAATAAAAGACAGGGCACTTGACCATGCAAACTTGCCTGCAGCGGCCAGCCCAATGGTCACGGCGGGATTCAGATGCGCTCCGCTGGGTTCTGCAACTATTACACCGCAAAATACAGCAAAGGCCCAGGCTGTTGTAATCACAATCCAGCCACCGTTATGGCCCTTTGTGCCCTTTAAAACAACGTTGGCTACAACACCATCACCCAAAAGGATCAGGGTCATGGTTCCTATAAATTCAGAAACAAATAGACTCATGTTAGTTGGTTTATAAAGCTGTGAGCTATCAGCATTCAGCTTTCATTTTATAAGTTATTGTGGTGATTCAACACATTTTGAAAGCAATTGCGCCATTATTCTTCGATCCAGTTTTTAGATCTGTCAACTGCCTTCTTCCAATAATGAAGCATGTTGCAGACTTTCTCTTTGTCCATATCCGGTTCAAATTTTTTATCTACTGCCCATTGCTGTTTAATCTCATCAACATCTTTCCAATACCCTACAGCCAGGCCGGCAAGATAAGCCGCACCTAAAGCTGTTGTCTCCAGCACTTTTGGCCTGATAACATTGCTGGAGAAAATATCTGCCTGAAATTGCATCAGCCTGTTATTGGCAACAGCGCCTCCGTCAACACGTAGTTCAATCGTTTTCTTGCCGCTGTCTGCCTCCATTGCAGATAATAATTCGTACACCTGGAAAGCGATACCCTCTAACGCTGCGCGTGCAATATGAGCCGTGGTTGTGCCACGGGTAATTCCTACAATCGCACCTCGCGCATATTGGTCCCAATGAGGTGCACCAAGTCCGGTAAGGGCAGGCACAAAATAAACACCGCCGTTATCAGCAACTGATTCAGCCAGGGTTTCACTTTCGGCAGAATCTTTTATAATCTTTAAGCCATCGCGCAGCCACTGTATAGCAGCGCCTCCCACAAAAACACTTCCCTCCAATGCGTAAGTGGTTTTACCATTTATTTTCCAGGCAACTGTTGTAATAAGATTGTTCTTAGATTGGACAGGTTTTTCACCGGTATTCATTAACAAAAAACATCCGGTGCCATACGTATTCTTCGCCATACCAGGCTCAACACACATCTGGCCAAACAATGCCGCCTGCTGATCGCCCGCAATACCAGCAATGGGTATTTTGGTTGCAAACAAGGTAGTTGCGGTTTCTCCATACACTTCACTGCTTTGTTTTACTTCCGGCAACATATTAGCGGGTATATTAAACAGAGACAGGAGATCGGCGTCCCATTCCATTGTATTAATATTAAACAGCATTGTGCGGCTTGCATTCGTTACATCTGTAATGTGCATTTTACCACGTGTAAATTTCCAGGTGAGCCAACTATCGATGGTTCCAAAACACAACATGCCTTTTTCAGCTCTGTCGCGCGCGCCATCTACATTATCAAGTATCCATTTAACTTTTGTCGCAGAAAAATAAGCGTCAATCACCAGTCCGGTTTTTTCGCGGATAGTAGCATCCAGGCCCTTCGCCTTTAACTCATCACAATATTTGGCGGTCCTTCTGTCCTGCCATACAATGGCGTTATAAATAGGCAAGCCAGTTTCTTTATCCCACACAACGGTTGTTTCACGTTGGTTTGTAATACCTATTGCGGCAATTTCTTTACCTGTTAAATTAGCCCTTGCTATGGCTTCTGCAGCAACCGAAGATTGTGAGTACCATATTTCACTGGCATCATGTTCAACCCATCCCGGTTTAGGAAAGATCTGTTCAAAAGGTTTTTGGGAAAGCGATACAATTTCTCCCTGGTGATTAAAAACTATCGCGCGAGAACTGGTTGTACCCTGGTCGAGCGCCAGGATAAATTTCTCATCTTTCATATGGAAGCTATTATTTTTTTATAAAAATTGAGCCAATCGCAGATACCCTTACACGTAAACAATAAATATAAGACGATTACAAAGACATGCAGCGAAGCCCTGTGTTTTTTAATTTAGTAAATAACCTTTGGCAATTTGATTGAATGATGCAACCTGGTTAGTTATCCATTCTTCGTCGCGCCCGAATTCTTTTGCAAGCACTTGCGCTACTATTGGCGCTGCTTCAATCGCGGCGTGCGCATCGGTAAATAATAAGCGGCATCTGCGCGCCAGTACATCTTCAACAGTGCGGGCAAATTCATATCGCGCAGCCCACGCTACCTCAGCTTTTGTATAACCATATTTTTTGGCGAGCACCTCCCCCATTCCCGGTTCTTCTTCCATGATCTTTTTTACCGCGGGGATATCCGAACCGTACACATATAAATGATCTGTCCTGTCTACACCTTCTGCATAGCCGTGTATTTTAAAATCCTGCGTTATACAGGGCTTGAATTGAAGCTTAACAGTTGCGATCGTTTTATCAACTGTATCCTGCGCCATGCGGCGAAAGGTTGTCCATTTACCACCAGTGATGGTAACAAGCCTGCTGGGAGAAACGATTATTTTATGATTGCGCGATATTTCTTTCGTGCTCTTGCCTTCGCCTTGGGGAGCAGCCAAAGGCCTTAACCCGGCAAAAACTGAAAGCACATCTTCCCGTGTAGGTTTATTTGTAAGGTAACGCCCTGCGGTCTGAAGGATGAATTCAATCTCCTGCTCCAAAGCATGTGGTTCCAGTTCAGGATGGTCCCTCAACGTGTCTGTTGTTCCTACAACCAGCTTATCATGCCACGGAACTGCAAATAAAACTCGGCCGTCATCTGTTTTGGGAATCATGAGCGCGCTTTCGCCATCAAGAAACGAGCGTTCAAATACAAGGTGCACACCCTGACTGGGCCGCACCATTTTTTTACCAGCAGGGTTGTCCATCATCATCAGGTCATCTACATAAACCCCCGTAGCATTAATTACGGATCGCCCTTTTATTTTAAACACATTTCCGGTTTCCATATCTTTTACATGCACACCCGAAATCTTGCCTGCGTTGTCTTTATCCAATCCCACAACCTTTGCATAATTCATAATTACAGCCCCTTCTTCAACTGCACTTTGCGCTATATTCACCGCCAGGCGGGCATCATCAAACTGCCCGTCATAATACAGTACACCACCTTTTAAACCCTTTTGCTTAACGGTAGGCAAGTGCTCAATGGTCTTTTGTTTGTTGATATACCTGGATTTGCCCAGGCTCAATTTACCAGCCAGCATATCGTAAAACTTGAGGCCGACGGTATAGAGGAAATTATCAAACCATGAATAATTGGGTATAACAAATGACTGATTTTTGGTGAGATGAGGCGCGTTCTTTAATAAGAGCCCACGCTCGTGACAGGCTTCCCGCACCAGGCTAATGTCGCCCTGCGCCATATATCTTACTCCACCGTGAACGAGTTTTGTACTACGGCTGGATGTTCCTTTGGCAAGGTCTGCCTGCTCAAACAAAACCGCCGAATAACCGCGGCTTGCTGCATCAAGCGCAATTCCGAGGCCCGTAGCTCCGCCACCGACAATAATAAAATCCCAGATCTGATCTTTTTCTATCCGGCTAACTATTTCGTTCCTGTTCATAATGGATGTTTTGAAATATTTCGAAATATTTTAGAAACATTTCGAAACAAAAATAATTACTATTTATTTCTAAAAAACGATATTTGATGGATTTTTTGCAAACTTCCCAGCTCAATATTTTGATGAGTAAAACACAATAGCGAAACAAAGAGTTTAAATAATTTTGCTTTTTTGTGGAACTGGTTATTCTTCCGATAGAATCAAAAACTGTTTTGGAAGCCCTGAATAAAGGAAAAGAAATGAAAAAACTGTCAATGTCTAAAAGGCATGCCTATATACTGGACAAACTTTCTAGGGAAAAGGAAATCCGGGTGATTGACCTTTCCGAGGAACTGGAGGTTTCGCCGGTGACCATCCGAAAGGATTTGAAACAATTAGAAACCAAAAAACTGCTTTTCAAATCTCACGGGAGTATCACACAACAAAACCCGTACATCCAGGATATTCACGTGAACGAAAAAGAATTGATCAATATTGATCAAAAAATAAGGATCGCACAAAAAGCTGTCGGGTTAATAGCCCCTAATGATGCCATCATCATTGCTTCTGGCACTACCGTTTTGCAACTAGCCTTGCTGATTGAAGCTAAAGAGCAGCTGACCGTTTTAACGTCGGCAATAAATGTGGCAATGGCGCTTATTAAAAAGCAGGATATTGAAGTAATTCAACTCGGCGGGATTATACGGAAAACCTCGACTTCAGTAAGCGGGCCTTTCGCGCAGCAAATGCTCACACAATTTGCCTGCAGTAAATTATTCCTTGGCGTTGACGGTATAGACATCCAATACGGTTGTACAACCAGCAACATGATGGAAGCCAACATTAACCAAAGTATGATGGAGGCTGCGGAAGAGACCATTATTCTTACGGACTCATCCAAATTCGGAAAGCGTGGTTTTGGCCGCATCTGCAATTTTGAACAGGTAGACAGGATAATTACAGATTCAGGCGTAAGCGAACGCACGGTAAAATCATTGGAGGATATGGGGGTTGAGGTGATGGTAGTTTGATGTACAATGTTACATGTCTGATTTGTTCATGTCTGATGCCTGATTTCTTCATATGCGGCAGCTTGAGTGAGTCTTATCAATTTCAAAATCCAACAAAAACCTTGATTGTTTCCTGCTTCTTCAAGATAAGAAATCGTTAATGGAAGATTTTTTGATCTCTGATTTGCTGATGTCTGATGTCTTTATGTGCGATAGCTTGACTAGATTTTACCACTTTCAAATCAAATACAATGGTGGCGTGTCATCCTTCTTCCTCACGCCTTATACCTCATACCTCACGCCTAATACCTGCCACCTGCCCTCACAGCTCCACAATATCATTCTCAACAATCGCAAATACCTTCTCTCCTGCTTTGGGTTTTATGGTATACAAACCAGTAAAGGCACTAAATGCAGGTAAAATAGCATGTGTGTGCGTGAAGTGGTAGCATGCAAAACGCAGAGCCTGCCTGCTGCCTCCGGTTATCAAAACGCCAGGATGAATGTGGCCGCAGAAATAGAAAAGATCATTGCCGGGGTCATCATAACACGATTCCTGATCGTGCACGAAACAAAACCTGCCCATCAACAGCTGTTCATCAAACAACCGGATGTTTGCACGATTGTAAACGTCGGCATGCAATATGTCGTGATTGCCTTTTATCAAAAAAACATCCAGCCACTCAAGATCATTGCGCCAGCGTATAAAGAGCTCGATTTCTTTATTCGCCACGCTGTGAAACATGTCGCCGGCTATGATCAGCTTTTTTACATTGTACTGTTGAACGAGGCTAAATAATCTATGAAGGTCACTTTTATATACTGCCTGTGGAACTGCAATGCCCGATTTGCGAAAATGGCCCGTTTTACCCAAATGAAGATCTGCAACAATCAGCGCATTCTCTTCTTCCCAAAACAACGCGCGCTGCGGCAAAATATGAAATGTATTGCCATAAATACTATACCGAACCACTGATGCCATAAGGGTGCAAATATAGGTATCAGGCTTCAGCTTTCAGGTACCAGGTTTTGATCAGAAGAGCACGAGTTATTCTTGTTGTAACTTGTATACTTTTCCATCTTTGATGATCAGCTTAATTTTTCTGACGTTGCTGATATTACTAACAGGATCACCTTCTATGGCAATTACATCCGCAAGCAAACCTGGTTTTAACCGTCCGATAGAATCGCCGTAGCCAAAAACATCTGCATTAACAGATGTGGCGCTTTTCAGCACGTCAAGCGGTTTCATGCCATATTCAACCATCGCTTCCATTTCCCTTGCATTATCACCATGCGGGTAAACACCTACATCTCCACCAAAACAAATGGTGACGCCTTTCTGAAGTGCTAATGCAAAACTTTTTTTCTTATTAGCAATACGCTCAGGATCAGGCTGGCCTTTTTTCCAGCCAGCGTATTCACTTACTGCTATGCCTGCTGAAATTGTTGGGCAAAGCGCCACTTTGTTTTTAACCATCATTTCAAATACCTGAGCGTTGCCCTGATCTCCATGTTCAATTGTTGCTGATGCCCGCCAATATGCACCTACGCATGCCTTCTTCTGTGCCAGCATGTGCAACTACCTTTCTACCACTGCTTGAAGCAACCGCCACCACTGTTTTCAATTCTTCTTCGGTAAACGTGGGTGCTGATTTTTTATTCAGCCCCCAACGATAATCAGCATACACCTTAATTACATCCGCACCATTGCCAATTTGCGTACGCACTTCTTTTATTAGCGCATCTACTCCATCTGCTTCTGCTGCTCCTCTTATAATAGTATGCATTTCATTCTTCAGTTTGGGCCCGTAGCTTCCTGTTGCAACAATTGCACGTGTCGCCACAATCATGCGCGGACCAGGCACGACACCTTTTTCAATGGCTTCCTTAAGGCCAACATCGGCATATCCTGCACCTTCAGTTCCAAGATCCCTCACTGTTGTAAACCCCGCCATCAATGTTTTCTGCGCATGGGTAACAGCACGTGCCGTACGTTCTGCCACTGATTCATTCAACACCTGTTCGTCCCACTTCACTTCATTATACGGATGTAAAAACAAATGAGAATGGCCCTCTATCAGGCCAGGCAAAATCGTGCAGCCATTTAGGTTAACTCTTTTAATCGTTCCGTTCAGATGAAAATCTTTTTCATTACCAACTGCAACGATCATATTACCCTTTATAGCAATTGAATAGTTAATATGCATCGCTTCTCCGTCAAACAACCTGTCAGCCTTTATAACCATTACGGTGTCTGACTTTTGCGAAAACGCTGATAGAGTAGCTGTCAACAACAGTAATGACCATATAAATATCTGTTTCATAAATAACCTCAAAATAAAATGGCAAAGTACAATTTTCACAACGTCGATGAAAGGAAATATAATTATCCATACGGTGCCAACACTGCCTGCATTTTCATTGAATTTTACTCATGCGGCCACAGGACACAGAACAAAAAACTAATCCAGTCATAGGGGTAGGCACTCATTCAGTTGTCTATTGTACAAGCATCACTTTTAATTATTAAGTACTTCAAAAAAATAAAGATGATAAAGAAAGTTAGAATGGAAAACCATTTAAGCAACGCAACAAAAATGTCAATTGGTTGTTGCAGACAAAAAAATTGATTTTTTGACAGTTTTCCATTTATCATTTTGTTTACAATTGGCTAACAATTTACAACTAAGTTTGCGCCCATTATTAATTAAAGTAACATGAAAGCAAGCAAGACAAGGTATTTGATCACTTCGCTCGCGTTGTTATTTTTTTCCCTGCAACTTCATGCGCAGGAAAAATTTACGCTCAGCGGGTCGGTTAAATCAAAGACGAAAGGAGAAAGTATTATCGGTGCTTCAGTAAAGGCTTCAGGAACAGGCTTCGGCATTACAACAAATGAATATGGCTTTTTCTCCATTAGCCTGCCATCAGGAAAATATACATTTGAAATAACCGGGCTTGGATTTGCGCAAAAATCTATCGAAGTAAATCTAACCAAAAATGTAGAACTAAACGTTTTACTGGAAGACGAAACTACCGCGCTTGAAGATGTTACCGTTACATCCACCACCAAAGGCAGAAGCATAAGCAGTGCACAGATGGGAATGGAACACATTTCTATCAACGACACAAAAAAGATCCCTATGCTGCTCGGAGAAAGGGACGTACTTAAAGCCATTCAATTGTTGCCGGGCGTAAAGTCTGCAGGCGATGGCAATGCAGGCTTCTATGTACGTGGTGGCGCGTCCGATCAAAATCTAATATTGCTTGATGAAGCCCCGGTATATAATGCTTCGCATTTACTGGGCTTTTTCTCAACATTCAATTCAGATGCAATTAAAGACGTTACCTTGTATAAAGGCGGCATGCCAGCGCAATATGGTGGCCGGCTTTCCTCTGTGGTTGATGTTAAGATGAACGACGGCAACAACCAGGATTACAATGTGAGCGGCGGAATAGGTTTAATCTCCGCCAAGATAAACGTTGAAGGCCCTATTCAAAAAGATAAATCTTCTTTTCTTGTTTCCGCAAGAAGAACCTATGCAGATGTTTTTTTAAAGCTTTCCCCGGATTCTTCGATCAATAACAACTCCTTATATTTTTACGACCTTAACGCCAAGCTCAATTATATATTGGGAAGCAAAGACAGGCTATACCTTTCAGGTTATTTTGGCAATGACAATCTTGGTGTGGGGCAAACATTCGGCCTTAAATGGGGTAATGGAACCGGCACATTAAGATGGAACCATATTTTTAGCAACAAGCTTTTCTCTAACACTTCCATAATTTTCAGCAACTATAATTACAAGATCCGCATTCGCAATGGAGGCAACGACTTCTCCATCTTCTCACAGTTGCAGGACTGGAATTTAAAGGAAGAGTTTCAGTGGTTCTTAAACAATAAAAACAATCTTCGTTTTGGTGTAAATGCCATTCATCATACCATTAATCCGGGTGAGATAACTGCATCTGCAACATCTGGCATTAATAACACCGCCTGGCAAAAAAGATATGCGTGGGAGAACGCAGCCTATGTTACCAACAACTGGAAAGCCGCTGATAAATTAAATATTACTTACGGGTTAAGGCTTACTGCTTTCAGTGTAATGGGGCCTGGCAATTTTTACAATGTTGATAGCGCGGGAAAAGTCACTGACACACTTCGTTATGCATCAGGGCAAATTGCTAAAACATACTTCAATTTAGAACCAAGATTAGCAGCAAGTTATCAGCTGAATCCAACCTCTTCTATCAAAGCTTCTTATGTACGCAATGTGCAAAATCTGCACCTGCTTTCTAATTCAACATCAAGCACACCAACAGATAAATGGGTTGCCAGCAATAACATGATCAAACCTGAAATAAGTGATCAGTTTTCTATTGGCTATTACAAAAACATTGGCGTGATGTACGAATTGACAGTTGAGACATACTACAAGAGTATGCAGAACCAAATTGATTATCGTGATGGCGCAAACATCTATAACAATGATGCGATAGAAACGCAACTATTGTATGGCAAAGGCAGAGCTTATGGTATTGAATGGTTATTCAAGAAAAAAGCAGGCAGATTTACAGGATGGTTGAGTTATACTTTATCTAAGACGGAACGAAAGATCGATGGCATCAATAATTTTAACTGGTATAATGCAAGACAGGACAGAACGCATGATATTGCATTGGTGGGCATTTATCAGTTGAATAAGAAATGGAGCCTTTCCGCTAACTGGGTATATTATACTGGTGACGCCGTAACGTTCCCGAGCGGCAAATACAAAGTGGACGACCGTGTTATTTTCTACTATACAGAACGCAACGGCTATCGTATGCCTTCATACCACAGGCTTGACCTTGGCGCCACGCTTCAATTAAAGAAGACAAAGAAATTCTCTTCCGAGCTCGCATTCAGCCTGTACAATGCGTATGGACGGGAGAACGCATATACAATAACATTCCGCGAAGGAGAGAATGATCCCAATAAAACAGAAGCGGTGCAAACCACGTTGTTCAAATGGGTTCCTTCTGTTTCGTACAACTTTAAATTTTAACACTCAACTTTTTTCGAATGAAAGTTCTTGCATACATCTTTATTTTTTGCGCAGTTACATTATATGCCTGCCAGAAAGTAATCAATATTGATCTTAAGGACGTAGATAAAAAATATGTTATTGAGGGCATTGTTAATGACGGCCCGGGTCCTTACACAGTTAAGATCTCACAAACAAAAAACTTTTCGGATGATAATAACTTTGCAACCATTAGTGGTGCACAGGTTATCATCTCTGACAACACCGGCGTTACTGATACGCTAAGGGAAACATCCAACGGCAGTTACACCACCAGCCGCATAACAGGCGTGCAGGGACGCACATACAATTTGCTGGTAAACATTGGCGGCAGTTCATTTTCTGCATCGTCTACCATGCCGGCAAAAGTTATGCTGGACAGCATTTACATCACTACTATTGACTTCTTTGGCAACACAGTTAAAAGTTTAATTCCGGCTTTCACTGATCCGAAAAACGTTAAGAATAACTACCATTTCGAACAGTGGAAAAACGGAATATTGGATAAGACTTTGTTCAGCCAGAACGATGAATTCTCTGACGGCAAAGTGAACTCGCGCCCGCTTATTACGGAAGATATTGATAGCGCTTTTAAAAGCAATGACATTGCCAGGCTTGAAATGCAATGCGTTGATGATAACGTTTACAACTACTGGACCAGCCTTGAACAATCAACAGGATCTGGTACAGCACCAGCTAATCCTGTGAGCAACATAAAGGGCGGCGCATTAGGATATTTTAGTGCGCATACAAGCGAGATAAGAGAGATTGTGGTGAAATAATTTGTGAATGAGTAAATGTGCGAATTAAAGCATGCAAGATGAATGAATAACCGAATGCTTTTATTCGCATACCAACCTCAAAAAAAAGTTAGATCAGCAACGATCTAACTTTTTTTTGCCTTATGAAAATGTTTTGTGAGACACGAAACAAGGCATCTGCAATATTAATTTGTGGCAGCACACAATACAATTCACCGTTCGCCAATTAGCACATTCGCATATTTACGCATTCGCACATTTGCACACTCACTTCTCCATTCGCACCTGCATTCTTCTGATTCTATCTGCTAGTTTTTCTGAAGAAAGATTATACCTGCTTAATCCATCAACAATAATCGGGAACGAAAGTGGTGTATATCTTTCAGGAACAGTAATAACAATATCGCTTTGCTGAATACGCTCGAGTGCGTTGCGTAAACGCACTTCTTCCATCTGTTGAGAAAACACTTCCTGGTAAGCCTGGCGCAGCAAAAGGTTATCAGGATCGTGTTCAGAAAAAACCCTGAATAAAAGAGACGCAGACGATTGCAGATGCCTTGCTTTCTTTTGTTCCCCGGGATATCCCTGAAAGATTAAGCCACCAATCACTGCTATGTCACGAAACTTACGTGTAGCCATCTCAACACTGTTCACGCTGCGTTGAATATCTGCAACAAGGTTATCCAGTGTAAAAAGATCATATGCATTTACATCATCTACAGGTATCGGCTGATCACTTAATAATTCAAAACCGTAGTCATTCATGGCAATGGAAAATGTGATCGGCGTAATCTTACTAATGCGATAAGCCATCAGCGAACTCATTGCTTCATGCACCTGCCGGCCTTCAAAAGGATATACGAGCAAATGATATCCATCTTTATCTTCAAAGTGTTCCATCAGCAATTCGTTTGCTTTTGGAATATGAGAAAGCTCGCGCTGAAGATCAAATAAAGGCTTAAGGCTTTTTAATTCAATTTCATCATAGTTATTGTCGAAGATTTTATCAAACGTATAACGAAGGATACGGCCGAGATTGGCTGTAAGGCTCATCCTGCCACCCATCCAACTAGGTACGATGGCTTTTTTTGCAGATGATTTACGTACAAAAGCAGTCATATCTTTTATCGTTACCAGCTCAACGTTTCTTCCCGCAAGGGTAAATACATCGCCCGGTTCCAGCCTGCTGATAAAGTATTCTTCTATCACGCCAATATAACCGCCACCCATAAACTTCACCTTCATCATGGCATCGCTAACAATGGTGCCTATATGTAACCGGTGACGCATTGCCATGCGCCTGCTTTTCATTCTGTATAAACCATCTTCCAGTTCTACTTTTTTATACTCGTCGTAGTTCTGCAACGCATCGCCACCGTTAATGATGTGATGTAATACCTCCAGCCATTCAGCTTCCGTTATATCAGAAAAACAATACGTACTTTTTACCTCTTCAAAAATTTCATCCGCTCTAAACCCTTCGCCAATCGAAAGTGTACACAAATATTGAATCAACACATCAAAGCAAAGTGTAAGCGGATCGCGCCCTTCTATCAAGCCTTGTTTTATTGCCTGTTTAAGCGCAGCTGCTTCAACGAGTTCTAATGAATGTGTAGGTAAAAAATAGATCCTGCTCACATCGCCTGGCCTGTGTCCACTGCGGCCTGCACGTTGAAGAAACCGCGATACGCCTTTTGGTGAACCTACCTGGATAACTGTATCAACAGGACGAAAGTCCACACCCAAATCAAGGCTCGCAGTGCAAACCACTGCTTTCAACTTTTGTGTATGCAATGCTTCCTCAACCCATACACGTAATTCCTGTTCAATGCTGCCGTGATGCAGCGCGATTGCGCCTGCAAGCTGCGGAGCAACATTTAACAATGTCTGATACCACAACTCGCTCATCCCCCTCGTGTTGATAAAAATGAGTGTTGTATTGCTTTGTTCAATTATCGGGACGATTTGTTGTGCAAGTTTAATTCCGAGGTGCCCCGCCCAGGGATATTTCTCTATTTCGGGAGGAATAACAGACAACACATCTGTCTTCTTATCAAGATTTGCTTTTATAATAAAGTTTGCTTCGCCATCGCCTTCAGGTCTGAATCTTCTCAGGGGTGCCAATAAAACATCTGCAGCTTCATGCAGATTGCCGATGGTGGCGCTGATGCCCCATAAGCATAGCTTTCGTGATGAGCGCTTTTTTTTACCTACCTCTATATCGTCTATTTTATTGCGTATGCTTACAATTCTTGAAAGAGCAAGCTCAACCTGAACACCCCGTTTGCTTCCCAACAGCTCATGCCATTCGTCTACAGCTATAACATTCAGGGTTTTAAACACTAACGGATATTCTTTTTGCGCAAGTAATAAATGCAGGCTCTCAGGGGTAATGATAAGCACTTCAGGCATTTGCCTTTTTTGTTTGGCGCGCTCGTTCAAATCTGTATCTCCATTCCTGATGCCCACTTTCCATTGTATACCCAATTCACTTATCACGTCCTCCATTGCACGGCCAATATCTTTTGCCAATGCGCGTAAAGGAGTTACCCACAATAGCTGAAGGCCATTTTTAGATGCGGACAAATAATTTTCCGGATGATCGTTGATAAACTGAATAAGGCTGCCAAGGAAAACAGAAAACGTTTTTCCATACCCTGTAGGTGCGTTTACCAGGCCGCTTTGGTCGTTTACAATGTAGTGCCACGCCTGCTTCTGAAAATCAAACGCTTTTAACCCTTTATTACTAAGCCACTTGTGAATAATTTTGTATCCTTTTGTCTGTTCTAATTTCATTTCGCCTTATTCCCCTTGCTGAATTTAGCTGTTTTTGAAGCGTATGGACGCATTTTTTGCATATTCGGCCAGTTCTGCCATTAATTTTTTTTTAATCCCTTTTAATGTCCCGTTTACCCTGATTAAAAGCCATTAAAATTCAATAAAAAATTTTGGCAACTATTTCTTAACATCATTTTGTGACTATTTTGGTCGGGTAAACAAAGAAAAATACTATTTAATGCTGACTAATTATTTGTACCCAGTGGTGTGCCACTATGCACCCATTATTTACCTGTCACAAAATTTAAAAATCCAATCCTGATTATATTAACGTAACCATCATAAAAATTTTTCTCCCCAATTTTCATATTTAAAAAATCAATCACATGAGAAAATTGCTCGTACTCATGAGTATGTGCCTATGTATTATTGTGGCTCATGCTCAAAACCGGACAATTACCGGAAAGGTAACTGATGATAAAGGGTTACCGATCCCCAATGCGTCCATCAAAGTAAAAGGAACATCTGTTGGTACTTCTGCCAACGACGAAGGTGTTTTTACGCTTTCCCTTCCGGCCAATGCAAAGGCGCTTGTGGTTACTTCGGTTAGTCACAACAACCAGGAAGTAACTATCGCAAACAACTCAAATTTCACCGTTGTACTTACTGCTGCTGATGTTAAGCTTGATGAAGTAGTAGTTACTGCGTTGGGCATTAAAAGAAACAAAAATACGCTTCCTTATGCCGCTCAGCAAATCAAAGGCGATGACGTAAGTGCAACAAGAGGCAACAACGTTGCAAGCGCTTTGTCTGGTAAAATCTCTGGTTTAGAGATCAGGCAAGGTAATGGCATTGGCGGTTCTACCAACGTAGTTGTACGTGGTACAAAATCACTAACGAATAACAACCAGGCTTTGTTTGTTGTAGACGGAACCCCTATAGACAACTCTGTTAACAATACTTCAAACCAAACTACGGGCCGTGGCGGTTACGATTATGGTAATGCTGCTGCCGACATCAACCCTGATGATATCGAGTCAATCAATGTACTGAAAGGTGCTGCAGCTTCGGCTCTGTACGGCTCACGCGCTGCAAATGGTGTGATCATGATCACTACCAAAAAAGGTAAGAAAGGCCTTGGTATAACTGTAAATACGGGCGTTATCTGGAATTCTATGGACAAAAGCACTTTCCCTGTTTATCAGAAAGAATACGGTGCTGGTTATGGTGATGGCTACAGCAAAACTGCTGATGGCAGCCCTGACACTCGTTTTTGGTGGAAGCCAAATCCATGGGGCGGCACAGGCAACATTCTGGCAGTACCTACAACAGAAGACGCATCTTATGGTGCTAAATTCGATCCAAACCTAATGGTTTATCAGTGGGATGCTTTTTTTGACAAGACTTCTCCTTACTATATGAAGGCAAGGCCGTGGGTTGCTGCAGCACACGATCCTAGCAGCTTCTACGAAAATGCTTTGTCTACAAACAACAGCGTTTCTTTAGATGGTGGCGGAGACAAAGGAACTTACAAGTTGGGATACCTTCGTAACGATGAAAGAGGCATTTTGCCTAATAGCCAGGTTCTGAAAAACATGGTAAACTTTGGCGCAACATATAACCTCACTGATCGTTTAACTTCATCTGCAACCATCAACTACACAAAAATCAACGGCAAGGGCCGTTATGGTACAGGTTATGATGGCTACAACGTAAACCAGAACTTCCGTCAGTGGTATGAAACCAATATGGATGTAACCGAGCAAAAAGCTGCTTATTTCCGTACACTTCAGAACATGACATGGAACTGGGCTGATGTCTCAGGAACAACCGGCAAACCAATCTATACTAACAACCCTTACTGGGTACGTTATCAGAACTATGAGACTGATACCCGCAGCCGTTATTTCGGTAACGTAGCATTAAACTACAAAGCGACTGACTGGTTGAACATCCTCGGCCGTATTTCATTGGATTCTTATGATGAACTGCAGGAAGAGAGAATGGCCTCAGGTAGCCTTGCTCCTGCTGCTTACACTCGTACTAACAGAAGCTTCCGCGAGACTAACTATGATCTGATTGCGAACTTCGATAAGAACATTACTACCGACCTGAACCTGAAAGCGCTGGCAGGTATTAACATCAGACGGACTGAACTGAGCTCGATTTTCGCTACTACAAACGGTGGCTTGGTAAATCCAGGTTTGTATGCAATTTCAAACTCATTGAACCCACCTGCAGCACCTGTTGAAGTGTACTCTCCGGTTGCTACTGATGGCTATTTTGGAGGCCTTACTTTAACATACAAAGACTTCCTTACTTTGGATGGAACTATCCGTCACGACCGTTCTTCAACTTTGCCTGTTGGTGCAAACGAGTATAACTATCCTGCCGTGTCTGGTAGCTGGTTGTTCTCTAAACACCTTGCAAGCCAAACATGGTTGTCTTCAGGTAAAATCCGCGTAAACTATGCACAGGTTGGTAACAGCGCTGCATGGGGAAAAGTTAAGGACGTTTATGATGTAGTTGCTCCATTCAACGGACCTCTGTATTCTTTACCTAACACAAAGAACAACAGCAGCCTGAGACCTGAAAATACAGTAAGTAAAGAAATCGGATTGGAAGCTTCATTCCTGAGAAACCGTATCGGCTTTGATGTAACTTATTATCATACAAATACGCGCGATCAGCTGATTCCTGTTGCTACTACTACAGCTATCGGTTACAGCAGCAAATTCATGAACGCTGGTAACATTGAAAACAAAGGTATCGAGCTGTCTGTGTTTGCGACTCCAATTAGAACGAAAGATTTCCAGTGGAATATCAATGTAAACTGGACGCAGAACCGCAATAAGGTTCTTGAGCTTTACGACAAAAGCACTAACCTTCAGATTGCTTCTTTCCAGGGTGGTGTAAGTGTAAACGCTACTTTAAATCAGCCCTACGGAACTATTCAGGGCAAAACATGGGATAGAGTAAATGGCGAAAAACTGGTTAAATCAAATGGCCGTTATTCAATCACAAGCTCTACAAGCAATGTGATCGGTAATATCAATCCTGACTGGATTGGTGGCGTATACAACAACTTCAAGTACAAAAACTTCTCATTAGGCTTCCTGGTAGATGTTCGCCAGGGTGGTGACGTATTCTCTCTGGATATGTACTATGGCTTAGCTACTGGTATCTACCCTGTAAGTGCAGGCAAAAACGATCTGGGTAATGATTCTCGTCTTCCTATTGCACAAGGTGGCGGCGTTATCATGCCTGGTGTAACGGCAGATGGCAAACCAAACACTACACGTGTTGAGAATATATTCGGTACTTATGGTTATTCTTACAATCCTGCCGCAAACTTCATTTACGATGCCAGCTATGTAAAACTGAGAGAGTTGACTTTCTCTTACGCATTGCCTGCAAACGTTGTTAAGAAACTAGGTGTTTTCAAAGGCGTTGAATTCTCAGTAGTGGGCCGCAACCTGTGGATCATCCACAAAAACCTGCCTTATGCTGATCCTGAAGAAAACCTGTCTGCCGGTAACGCACAAGGTTATCAGAGTGGCGCCTACCCAACAACCAGAAGCGTAGGTGCGAATTTGAAACTTAAATTCTAATTACAACTTTATTCAAATTATGAAAAGGATTCTTTATATATCTATATCCTTGTTGATGTTAGCTTCTTGCACCAAGGATATTACCCGCTTTAACGAGCAAACTAAAAGCCCGGCAACTGTGCCACCAGAAACAGAGTTTGCCAACGCTGTTAGAAATATGACAGATGGTATCGCAAGCCCCAACGTAAACACAAATGTGTTCCGTTTTACAGTACAGCATTGGGCTGCTACTACTTACCAGGACGAACCGCAGTACGACTTTACTACGCGTGCAATTCCGCAGGCCTGGTGGTCAAGAATGTACAAGGACGTATTGGCTGATCTGCAGGATGCAAAAACACACATCAGTGCATCTACTTCTCTTGACGCAGCTGTTCAGAAGAATCAGCTGGCGATGGCAGATTTGATGCAAGTGTATGTTTACGCTACACTGGTAAATAGCTTTGGAGACATTCCGTATTCAGAGTCGCTGAATTCAGACAACCTGTTCCCTAAATATGATGACGCTAAAGCAATTTATACCGATCTGTTTAGCAGAGTAGATGCAGATATCGCTGCAATGAGCACTGCTGCTGCTGGTTTTTCAAGCAGTTCTGATTTCTTATACAAAGGCAACGTAAGCAAATGGATCAAATTTGCAAACAGCCTGAAAGTAAGAATGGGAATGACTGTTGCTGATGTGGATGATGCAAAAGCAAAAGCTGCTGTTGAAGCTGCTGACGCGAATGCATTCAGCAGTGCCGCTGATAATGCTTTATTTCAGTATTCTGTTACTACACCTAACTGTAACCCTATCTGGACAGACCTGATCCAGAGTGGACGCCAGGACATGGTAGCTTGTGATACTTTGATCAAAAAACTACAGGCACTAAGCGATCCGCGTTTAAGCAAGTTCTTCAAACCAAATGATGCTGGTGTTTATGTAGGTGGCCAACTTGGTGTAAACAACACTTTCTCTAACGTTGCTAAGCCAAGCGACATGGTTAGCGTTGCAAATGCTCCTGCATTGGTACTTGACTATGTAGAAATGGAATTCTACCGTGCTGAAGCTAAAGAGCGTGGTTACAACGTTGCTGGTACTGCAGAACAACATTATAATAATGCGATCACTGCATCTATCCTATATTGGGGTGGTACCGCGACTGATGCTACTGCATACCTTGCTCAACCATCAGTAGCCTACACTACAGCTGCAGGCAACTGGAAACAAAAAATCGGCAACCAGAAATGGATCGCTTTGTATAACCGTCCTGTTGAAGGCTGGACTGAAGTAAGAAGGTTGGATCAACCTGTATTGAATGCGCCTGTTGGTGCAAAATCAGGTTTCCCTAACAGGTTTACTTACCCTGGCAATGAGCAGCAACTGAATCCTGCTAACTATAAAGCAGCAGCTGGTGCTATCGGCGGCGATAACGTTGAAACAAAACTTTTCTGGGATAAGTACTAATATTTTCTCATGTTTGCTTAGATAGGTTCAAAATTGAAAGGGTTGCAATTGCAACCCTTTCTTCATTTATAACCCCCAATGAAAAGTAAATGTGATAGTGAATGGTGAATAGTGAAAAAATTCAGCACACAGTTAAAAGTCAAAAATCAAAAGTCAAAAATCAAAACGACGATTGATTACAACCGACTGAGTTTTTAAGCTTTCAGTTATCAGACGAAATATTCAAAAAGCTCAATCGCCTTCGTGAAGCCGATACTATTTTGAATTTTTACTTTTGAATTTTGAATTCCTTTAGTTCATTTTCTTTTTCAGACTAGTTACCTGGTCCTGCAGATCTGTAACCAGTGAAGCAAGATGATTCACATCCCAGCGCTGTACAGTGTTCGCTTTAGTAATAACCATCTGCGCTTTCCATACTTCCAGGATATCATCCACATTAACATTATAAGGCTCAAATTGCGGATTGTCGCTAACCATTGTTACCTTACTTTTTACTTTATTATTGCGCACCACTCTTTTATAAACGATACCTTCATTTTTAGATATTACTATATAGGTATTGTTTGTTTTTAAATCTTCCACACCATCAATCTTCTCTCCTACTATTACACTGCCGCTTGGTGTTGGTAACATGCTATCGCCCACAATTTCAAATGCACGGTAATGCCCCGGCGCCAGCATTGGCAAAGTGAATGTATTCAGCTCATCCACAAACTCCGGATCCGCATAACCGGCCAGATAACCAGCAGCAGCTTTAACGGGAACAAAATGAATCACCTGGCTTTCTGAGCTCATTTTTAATTGCCGCCTTTTATCCAGGTAGCTCCCTCCGCTTTTTTGGGCCGTGACATCTTTCAACAGCAAGTCATCAAGGCTTAACTTAAAAATGCTGCAAATGTTTTCCAGCACGTCAAGGCGCGGCTCAGCCCGTTCTTCTTCATAAGCACCTACCAGCGAACGTTTAATCTTAAGTTTGTTGGCAAATTCTTCTTGTGTCCAGCCGCGAAGCTTACGCAGATAACGAAGATTTTTTCCGGCATAACTCATAGCTAAGTGATTTAGCTGCAAAATACTAATTTTTTTAGTTAATCATTCAGATTGGGAAAATTTTTATTAGGATTTTTTTCTTGATCGGGATTTTTGGGATGAGTGGATTGAAGGATTGTATTTGATTGACAATTGAAAATGAAGAATTGATAATGTGGCAATATACAAATGTGCAAATACGAGAATGTCTGACGTCGGATTGTTTAATGTCTGATTTCTTTCGATGTAGCCCGCTAATTGAGTGCAATGAACTTTGGAGCACAGCTATAGTTGAATTAAAATTTATAACTGTCTGACAACATCTTACTCCTAAACTCTTATACCCTGGGCCTTGTTCCTAATGCTTTATGCCTTACACCTTATGCCTTATGCCTTATACCTTATACCTGATACCCGACACCTGACACCCGACACCTGACACCTGACACCTGATACCTAAATGCCTGCCCACAAAAAAAGCCGCTTACATAAATGTAAACGGCTCAAAAATTTAAGCAGCTGAGTGCTGATAGCTAACAGCTATAGAAAGCTATCGCTATCACGGTAAGCTTTCAGTAACGCCATCTCCCCTTCTTTTCCGGGTTGAGAATTACCGTGCTCCATTCCAAGAATGCCTTTATAGCCTTTATTATATAAGTGCTTGAAAATATTCTTATAGTTTACTTCGCCTGTTGTTGGCTCGTTTCTTCCAGGGTTATCGCCGATCTGGAAGTAAGCGATCTCATCCCAGCACAAGTCGATATTGCGAATCATGTTGCCTTCGTTTTTCTGCATATGGTACATATCGAACAATATTTTGCATGAAGGGCTATTCACCGCCTTGCATATTTCGAATGTCTGATCAGATGTTTGCAGAAACAGATCTGGTGAATCACTCAGCGGCTCAAGTACCATTACTATATTGTTTGGCTCAAGAATAGCTGAGCCTTTACGCAAAGCATCAACTACGTTGGCTGTTTGAATACCGATTGGCAAACGCCTTTCAAAGTTACCCGGAACAACAGTTACCCATTTTGCATTTACACGCTTTGCAACTTCAACAGCCTGGCGGCAACCTTTTAAAAATATTTCCAGGTATTCAGCCTTGCCTGTTGAGAGTGAGTTGGCAGAATTTCCACCTTTATCTACGACAAACACACCCATTGTCATACCGAGTTTAGCGAGTGTATCGCCTATTTTTTTCTGGTCTTCAACAGAGCGGCCGGTCATTCCGTTATCTTCAATTGATCTGAATCCCAGATCATAAGCATATTTAATCTGATCTGTAAAATCTTTACCTCCGTTATTTTTAAACATTCCATCATGAATGGCATAGTTGAGGTTGAAAGCCTTGTCAGCATTCACTGACAGATCTTTTTCATTGTTGGCAGCTTTGGCAGCAGAAGCAGCAAAAACAGACGCACCCGCAAGCAGTGATTGGTGCACAAATTTTCTACGTTGCATAGATAATAATTGTATAATTGAGGTTTAAATTTAAGCACAAACATTTCACTCGAGCAAAAAATTATTCATGAGGTGCGGTTTACAAGCGAATGTTGAATATATTTAGCGCTCATTATTGCACTATACCATCATGAAATGTTTACTTCTTTTACAGGGATTATTATTATTTAACGTAATTAACGCTCAAAACAAAGACTTTACAGCTTATCAGACTACAATTCCGGGATCTTCAGTAAAATTTAAAATGGTACCTGTTCCGGCAGGCTCTTTTACAATGGGAAGCAGTGATAAAGACAAGCTTCACAAACCAGACGAGGGACCTCAAAAAAATGTTTCAGTTGCCGCCTTTTGGATGGGCGAGCATGAAGTAACTTATGATGAGTTTTTGCTCTTCTTCAACGATCAGAACACAAGTGTGAATTCAGAAGTTGATGCGGTAACAAGGCCTACTCCACAGTATATAGACCTTAGCTGGGGAATGGGTAAAGTTGGCGGATACCCCGTTAACAGTATGTCTCACATGACCGCTTTAATGTATTGCAGGTGGCTGTATAAAAAGACCGGCCAGTTTTACCGTTTACCAAGTGAAGCTGAATGGGAATATGCCAGCCGCGCAGGCAAACCAACAGCTTATTATTTTGGTGATGACAGCTCTAAATTGAAGGAATACGCATGGTACGGAACAAACAGTAGTAATAAATACCACCAGGTTGGACTAAAAAAACCAAATGCATGGGGATTGTATGATATGCTGGGCAATGTTGCGGAATGGACACTTGACCAATATGATGCAAATTACTTCACTACTATTGGTGCTAATGCAGCTAACCCGATTATCCCTCCTGCTTCAAAATATCCAAAGGCTGTAAGAGGCGGCGGATATATGGATAACGCAGCTGCCTTAAGATGTGCGGCTCGTGATAAATCAGTAGCTTCATGGAACAAAAGGGACCCTCAAATGCCAAAAAGCAAATGGTGGCTTACAGATGGCATGCAGGTAGGATTCAGGCTGGTTCGCCCTGTACAACAACCTTCAGCAGACGAAATCAACGCTTTTTTCAATAAATATCTCGGTACAAAATAAAACCACTTTAAATCAAATTTTGTATGACTAACGATGCAAACAACAACCAAACTTCACGCCGCAACTTTGTGAAGCAGACTTCCCTTATTGCAGGCGGCTTGATGGCTGCTCCCTTTTTAACGAGAGCCAACTATTTTTCCGGCTCAAGCGATGTAATTAAAATAGCATTGATAGGCTGTGGCGGCCGCGGAACAGGCGCTGCAAGCCAGGCTTTGCTTACCAAGCAAAACATAAAGCTTGTTGCAATGGCTGATGCCTTTAGAGACAGGCTGGACGGCGCATATAAGGAACTTACAACTAATGGAGAAATTGATGCCAGCCGTATTGACGTTCCTGAAGAACGCAAATTTGTTGGTTTTGATGCCTACCAAAAAGCTATCGCTTTAGCCGATGTAGTTATCCTGGCAACACCTCCGGGTTTCCGCCCTATCCATTTTGAAGAAGCTGTAAAACAAAACAAACACATCTTCATGGAAAAACCTGTAGCAACTGATCCTGCAGGTGTACAAAGAGTTTTAGCTGCAGCGCAAACCGCTAAGCAAAAGAAACTAAACGTGGTAGTTGGCCTGCAGCGCCATTTCCAGAATTCATACCGCGAACTGATCAAACGCAAAGACCTGATCGGCGACATGACTTCTGCGCAGGCATGGTGGAATAACGATGGCGTTTGGGTTCGTCCGCGTAAACCGGGTCAAACCGAAATGGAATATCAAATGCGCAACTGGTATTACTTCGTTTGGTTGTGCGGTGATCATATTACTGAACAACATATCCATAACCTTGACGTTATTAACTGGTTTAAAGGAAGCTATCCTATTAAAGCGCAAGGCATGGGCGGAAGGCAAGTGCGTACCGGTAAAGAATATGGAGAAATCTTTGACCACCACTATGTTGAATTCCATTACGCTGACGGATTTATTCTGAATAGCCAGTGCCGTCACATTCCAGGCACAATGAGCAAAGTGGATGAACTGTTTGTAGGTACTAAAGGAAAGATTCAAACCGGCGCTGCAAACATTGTTGATCATAAAGGAAAAGTATTGTATCAGTACGATAGAAAGGCTGAAAACAATCCTTACCAGACAGAGCATGACGAACTGTTTGAAGCAATTGCTAAAGGTGAATACAAATTTGACCAGGCAGAAAATGGTGCTAAAAGCTCCATGACTTCTATTCTTGGAAGAATGGCAACATATAGTGGCCAGATAATCGAGTGGGATAAAGCCATCAATAGCGGGCTGGATCTTCACCCGAAAGAATATACCTGGGATACAGTTCCACCTGTTACTCCAAATGCTGAAGGTTACTATGCGGTTGCAAAACCAGGCGTTACCAAATACGTTTAACAGAACAATCAATATTCAGAAAAAGGCCGGAATTCTTCCGGTCTTTTTTTATGCCCCAACTTTCACATTTTTCTACTTGCAAGTGTCACAAGCATTTTCAAACTTTGTATTCTCTCCTGCTGCCGGTAATAAGCCATCAGCCTTGGTTATACTAAGCCACCTTCAATGCAACAAAAGGGTATTTTCTTACAATAACTCACAATAACAGAACTGCAAAACGCAGTTCGTAAAAGATCCTGCCGCATCGTTTCTATTATCCCTGCTGGACAAAAGTCGTCCAATTGCAGAAACACGACTATAAAAAAACAAGTAAGCACCGGAAAGCCGAAAACGGAACAAGAGTAGGCAGAAAAACTTGTTATATGCCAGCAAAAACAAAATATGTACAACTGCCAGGCAGCGCAAAAGCCGCACCATCACCTGAAGCTACAGCAGTAAAAAGTAGCAAGGACGAAAAAATGGATGTTACCATCCGTGTTAGAAGAAAGCAAAGTATTGAACAAACATTAACGCAGGGAAAAAGATATTCTCATGACGAATATGAACGGATGTTCGGAGCGTCTGCAGAAGACATGGAGAAAGTTGAACAGTTTATTAAAGACAATAATTTGTCCGTTGTTGAAGCAGACAGCGCCCGCCGAACAATCGTTGCCCGCGGAACGGCCGGCGATTTTGAAAAAGCCTTTCAGCTAACATTATCACACCACAAACATCCTGACGGATCAATTTTCAGAACACGCACAGGTTATATCAATATACCTTCGAGTCTTGAAAATGTAGTTGAAGGTGTATTCGGATTAGATAACCGGCCTGTAGCAAGGCCTATGTTCCGGATGATAAACCAGCCGGATGGCAAAATACGCCCGCTGGCAACAACATTTCAGGGGTATTCACCAGTAGACGTTGGAAAAGCCTATGGCTTCCCACAAAACCAAACCGGGCAAGGGCAATGCATCGCCATTATTGAACTGGACGGCGGCTATAAGAAAAAAGACCTCACCGCTTATTTCAAAAGCATAGGTGTAAGTAGCCCATCGGTAAAATCAGTATCTGTTGACGGAGGAAAGAATGCGCCCACAGGAGACCCTAACAGCGCCGATGCCGAGGTTGTGCTGGATATAGAAGTTGCGGGAGCCATAGCCCCTCAGTCTAAAATAGTTGTTTACTTTGCGTCCAATACAGACAAAGGCTTTCTTGATGCAATAACCAAGGCAGTGCATGATAAAAAAAATAAACCATCCGTTGTTTCTATTAGTTGGGGTGCAGCAGAAAACGCATGGACCACTCAGTCATTGAACAGTTATAATGAGGCATTCAAAGCAGCAGCAGTGCTCGGTGTTACTATCTGCGCTGCAGCCGGAGATGATGGTTCTGCCGACCGGGTGACTGACGGAAAAGCGCATGTTGATTTTCCCTCTTCCAGCCCTTACGTACTTGCGTGCGGTGGCACCAAACTATCTATGCAAAACCATACCATTTCATCTGAAATAGTATGGAACGAGTCTGCGAAGAATATGGGCGCTACAGGTGGCGGCGTGAGTGATTTCTTTACACTACCTGCTTTTCAAAACAACGCAAACATTCCAACATCTGTAAGCACCGGCTTCAAAGGAAGAGGCTTGCCGGATATAGCAGGCAATGCCGATCCTCAAACCGGCTATACGGTGCGCGTTGACGGGCAAACGTTTCCCATTGGCGGAACCAGTGCTGTAGCTCCATTGATGGCTGGTTTAATTGCTTTGGTGAATGAGGCGAAGGGCATGGCTGCAGGCTACATACATCCGGGCCTGTATAATACGCCTACAAAGTTTTGCAGAGACATTACACAGGGCGACAACATCACCACATCAACTCAACAAGGTTACAAAGCAAAAAAAGGTTGGGATGCATGCACTGGATGGGGCGTGATGAACAGCATTTAACCAGATTAATTTTGAGAACAAAAAAAGATGATTTTTTTATTCTCAAACAGCGTGTTTTGAGATGAATATTGCGGCTAATTATGCGGACTTTTCGGCAAGCAAATTAAACCTGCAATTATTTTAACGCTTTCACATTTCATAAACAAATTAACATTGTCACTGGCATACTATTAGGTATTAGTTACACTAAACAACTAACATGAAAAAGATAACACTAATAGCAATGGCAATGTTCGCCGGATTTATTTACAATAATGCTTCCGCACAGGTCAGGGTAAATGTAAATCTTAATATTGGCAGTCAACCCGTATGGGGGCCGGTAGGATACGATTACGTAGATTACTATTACATGCCTGATATAGACGTATACTATAATGTACCGCAACGGCAATATGTTTACCTGGACGGCGGACGATGGATGTTTGCAGCATCTTTGCCCGGACGCTACAGGAACTACGATATATACAGAGGTTATAAAGTTGTAGTTAACGAACCAAGGCCTTATTTACGTGCCCCTTATTACCGTGATAAATATGCATGTTATAGAGGCTCGTATGGCAAACAGGTAATCATTCGCGACAACAGGCATTATGTAATAAAAGAATACAAAGGCCACGGCAATGGCAACGGTAATGGCCATTACAAAAATCACGGACGTGGACACGGTCATGGACACGATGACTAATCGTCTAAGAAATATGAATTACGAAGTTCGAAGTACATGGCCTTGAGCCGTTCACTTTTTCCAATAGCCCGGATTTTGACAAACCAATTACATAACAAGTACAGTTAAAAATAAGAGGCCTTCAGTGGCCTTTTATTTTTGTGCTAGTGCAACTTTTCAGCCAGGTGTTGGTTATATAAAGCAAGTTATAAAATGCTAACTTAATGTTCAAGCCCTGTTTATCTTTGTGAACACATTTGTCCTGTCATGAATAAGCTTCTTAAAAAATTCAGTCTTTACCGTGAAAAAGAGGACTTTGAAAAAGTAAGCGAAAACATTACAAATGGAATTTATTTCAGAGGTACGAATCTGTGGATTTTGATTTTTGCAATTTTTATTGCATCGCTGGGACTCAATGTTAATTCACCCGCTGTTATAATAGGTGCCATGTTGGTATCTCCGCTAATGGGCCCTATTATGGGCATGGGATTTAGCATGGCGATCAATGACCTTCCGCTACTTAAAAAATCTTTCTCGTCTTATCTGTTTGCTACGGGAGTTAGTCTTGCTACTTCAACTTTGTTTTTTTTGATATCGCCGATTAATGATGCTCATTCAGAAATTCTTGCCAGAACTTCTCCCAATATTTATGACGTGTTGATCGCTGTTTTTGGCGGACTTGCTGGTATGCTTGCTACATCAAGTAAAATGAAAGGCAATGTGCTGCCAGGTGTGGCTATAGCAACAGCTTTAATGCCGCCACTTTGTACGGCTGGGTATGGTTTAGCTACGCTTAGTCCGGTTTACTTTTTTGGAGCATTTTATCTGTTTGTTATAAACACTGTTTTTATTGCATTATCAACGCTTGTAACGGTACGTTTATTAAAATATCCATCAAAAGAGTTACCGAAGAAAGATGAAAAAAGGGCCCACAACATCATTTATCTGATAGTTTGCATTACAATTTTACCAAGCATTTACTTTGGCTATGATGTAATCAGGCAAAACAGATTTACTAAAAAAGCGAATAAATTCATTGATAACGAAGCAGTATTTACGAATGATTATTTGCTGAGGCGAAATATAGAAGCAAAGTCACAACATATCTTGCTTGTGTTTGGGGGCGCACCTATTGAAGAAAAACAGATTCAAATATTGAGATCAAAACTTTATAATTATTCCCTTCAGAATGCCACACTTGAGGTTAAGCAAGGATTTGCATACGTGCAGGAAAATATGACTAACGAAAAAGAAAATCCATTGCAGAATGTATTAGCGCAAAAAGAGAAAGAAATCATTATTTTAAAAAATCATGTTGACAGCATGGTATCGCAACAAGAGTTAAGCTCGCAGGTGTTTAAAGAATTACGAACACAGTACGCATCTTTCACCTCGCTGGTATTGCAACAAGGGACGGTTAATACAGACTCTGCATCTCAACATGTTTGGATTGCAATTATTGAAAGCAAAAAAACGACACAGCCCGACGAAAAGAAAAAGATTGAACAATGGCTAAAAGTGCGTTTGAAGATCGATCAACTAAAGATTTATTTTGAGAACAAATAGCAATAATCTTCCGGAGCCCCGAATAATCTTGTCTGATTTTATCCTCAAGAGAAGACATTCCTAGACGCAGAATAAATTTGTGCGAACGAACGTTTCCCGCCCGCAGTGAGTTCCATTACTTTGCTCTGAAGAATATAACATAAAAGGCCTAAATGGCCTTCTATGTAAATGCATTCGTTCAGAGCTGTCTATGTCAATTAACTAAGTGCCTTTCTAATTAGTCAGAATGGGAAACAATGCGATAGAATAAAAAGTTTGTTCAACAGGCAATCGTTTTAAAAATGTTGACCAGGTTAGCAATCGTAAAAAATAGCCGACTTAATATTACTTACTGTTGTAGGATAATCTTTTTCAAATTCTGTATCAGTGCGCCATTCTCCATCCGGATCCTGGTAAAACAGCAGCTCACTTATACCCTGCATGATCTTTTTTGGAATAACCAATACAGTGTCACGCAACTGGCCGGTTTTGAGGATTACTGTTGCAGATACCAGCTGCCCAATATGTTTAAATTCAATGTTCATTGGCAAATGTTTTAATTGTTAACAAATAGGGCAATCGTTGCTAAGCTTAGGAGGAATGAGTATACAATTTAAGAAAAAGGCTACTGAAAAGCAATTTAATTATCAGAGAGGAAACACCAATCAAATAACTCACGAAATATCAAATGAGTATAAATTAGAACGGAGATGATGGAGTGGATTTATCATTACTCCTGCCGCCAATAGGTGCGCCAAAGCCTATGGAATAATTGAAGTGATTATTTACGTTAGATGTAAGCGGCACACGGTATTGAAAGTCTGTAAAGAAATAGACTTCCCCGGGCCCCAGGCTAATCTGTAATCCTACACCTAATGGCATATATAGCCCCCAGTAAGAGGTATACTTGGATATACCTACGCCACAGGCAACATAAGGAGAAACGAGATAATTGTCGGGAAGTAATTTGGCATGTGCGCTAACGTCGGTTTCCAGCAAAGGATTATCCGTGCCCAGAGGAGGCCTGTTTTTAAAAAGGTAGTCGAGGTATGTTATATCCATTCTTGCGGCGAGATCTATTCCTTTGGTCAGCCCCTGCAGGTACTGCAAGGCAAATCCCGCATCCATATCTTTTATCCTGCTCCAGTCTTTATTATTTAGTACAGACCCCAGGGAATTCTTCTTAATAAGATCTGCAGTATTAAAATCATTCAGCACAAGATGTATAGCAAGAGTGGGCTTCTTCTTAAAACTTGTTTTTTGAGCGTGAGCGAAAACAAGGGTTAATGTGAAAAGAGAAAGCATCACCTTCTTCATACACGCAATTTATAGGTACAGGTCATTTTCAATCTTACTAAAATAACACAAATTTCAAAACGCGCTTCAAGGTGTGGAGAAGAAATTTTGAGAGAAATTTCAGGCGTGAGGCGTAAGGTATGAGGTGTAAGGCGTGAGGTATCAGGCGTCAGGTATAAGGTATCAGGGAAGCAGTTAGATTTTAGCTATCAACTTGATCTTTCACTCAGTCAGTACTGCATCAGGACAAAGCAAAGTCAACCATCAATAAATCAGACATCAAAAAATCAGACATCAGAAATATTCTTACATCGAACATCTAACATCGTATATCGTCCTCATTCCTTCGTTCCCTTTGGCACTTCCTCAACCCTTACTCTTGTAAGACCGCGTTTAACAAAATCAAGTTCAACAGCAGCCGATCGTGTCACATCAACTACGCGCCCCTTTTTAGACATGCTTTTATGCATACGATCATTGATCCTAACAATCACTGATTTACCATTGCGCAGGTTGGTAATCCTTACCCAGGTGCCTAATTTAAAGTTATTGCTGGCAGCAGTAGGAAGGTCGTGATCAAATTTTTCTCCGGTAGATGTTTTAGTCCCCTGAAGGCTTTTACTATAAAAACTTGCTACGCCGTAAACAACGCGAATGCTGTCAGCAGAGTCAGACTGAGCAAGCAAAGGAGCAGTAAGCAGTAAAAAAATAATTACAGCGCAAAACTTCATAGTCGAGCTATTTGATATTTTCTTTTTTGTATTCTTGCGTTGTTATGATGAAATATAGGTATTCTTTCTTGAAATTCCTTGTCATATTAACGGTTTCGGGCCAGGCTGCGGCCCAATCGTCAAACTCTGTGCCGAAAAACAAATATAAGGGAGTCATTATAACTACAAAAAAATTGCTGGATCAATCTGTTGACCTCGATAGCAATAAAGAAATGATATCATTGTCTACACTTATACCTGGCCTGACTTTGCAACTTGCTTATGCAACAACAAATAATTTTGCGCGCCAGGCATTATATCCTTCCAAAACAAAAGACGCCTGGTTAAGATTACCTGCAGCTAAAGCGTTACAAAAAGTACAAAAGGACCTTGCTGGGAAGAATTATGGGTTAAAAATATTTGATGCATACAGGCCTTACAGTGTTACTGAAAAATTCTGGGAGCTTATTCATGATGAACGATATGTTGCCAATCCGACCAATGGCAGTGGCCACAATAAGGGCACTGCAGTAGATCTTACAATTATTGATCTTAAGACAAAAAAAGATCTGGACATGGGAACAGCTTTTGACAATTTTACTGACTCGGCTCACCACGGTTTCACCCGCTTGCCACCAGAAGTCTTAGCCAACAGAAAGCTCTTAAAAGAAACAATGATTAAATACGGATTTAAACCGCTTGAGACTGAGTGGTGGCATTATTCGTGGCCGGAAAATTTTGAAGTACTTGATGTGAGTTTTGATGAGCTTCGATAATTGAAAATGGAAAATTGATAATTGAAAATCAGAGATCACAGCATGAATTATCGTATAACCGCTGTTTCTTTAAACGCGCTGAGGAAATATTCTACCTATTCAAACTTCACATAGCTCTGCTTAAAATCAATGATCATTGTTTTAAATTGCCCGATTACATCCTGCCCAATATTGCCATAATAGATATCTGCATTGGTGCTAAGCGTGTCTTTACTAACTATTGCGTCTGCTAACTTTATTACTGAATTATTGCATTTCAATTCCAACATCGGGCATCGCACAACCTGCATCAGTTTTTCGCCGGACGTTCCGCCAACACGCATTACTGTATCTATACAATTGACCTGAAAATCGGGTTTGAATGCGCGGTAAAAAACATCGCTGAACATAGTGCTTTGAGCGCCAAAATCAAAAGTAAATGGCAGCAGCGAATCATTGTAAGAAAGGTAAATAACCGGCTTTAATTCATCCATGGCAAGATTGGGAACCACATTATCTGCGTGCATACTTTTAGTTACCTGCAGCTGATTTTCTGAAACGCGCAATGTTCCCATTTCTTTAATGATTGGAAAACCGATAATGCCATTAATCTTATATGCTCCGTTGGCGAAACTCAGTGCCTCATCCGGAAATACCAGGAATAAACTATTTTTTATTTCAATATCACCAATATGCAGTAAATCCGCAGTAGCGATTCTTGCCTGAGTAGGAATACCTGTAATACCACTTTTGATACTTACTGTAGCATTGGAAACATATTTAAGCCCGAGCAACCCGGCGTAGGTTTCTGTAATAGTTGATATGCCGGCACCTGAATCAAATACAAAATCGTAGCTGCTATCTTTATTGCTTATAGGAAGATTCCACAAATTGGCTTTATCTTTTGTGAAGGAAATATTGCTATTCTCTGGCTGATGTATTGTTTGGGGAGGAATGCTTTGAACTATTTGCCAGATTTTAAGCGCTTCTTTTTCATCCTCAAGATCCCCTGTGCCTATGAATTGCGGATAACGCTGTATAAACATTGAACCTACATCAAAAGCTTTCTTGTATTCAAAGCGTTTTATAAAATTATCATACACTGTTTTATAGAAGAGATAGGCCAGTGTATCATTTTTTATATTGCCAACATTTTCAACGCTGCGAAGAACGGCAACGGAACTATCGGCATTGCCAAATGCGTTCAGAAGCACTGCTGCGTAAATGTTATACTGCTGCGCTGAAAGTGTTGTCTGCAGTGCTAAGCTGTCCCTAACAGCAATAAAATCTTTTCTTAGGATCTGTTGATTGATGGAACGTTGCGCAAATACATGAACAAGAATGGCGAATGACAATAATAAAAGCAATTCCTTTTTCATGGCATTACTGTTCTACCTCGCAGGCTTCCAAAATATTTCCGTCTGCATCATAGAAAAAGAAATACTTCAGCAACGTCTCGTCAATTAGTTCATCTACAGTAACACCTTTATCCTTTAATTGCTGATAAGCCTTTTCTATTTCTGTTGTTTTGAAGATGGGATAAGATGCAGTTTGTTTGTCGATGCGAATAGGCTGGTTGCCTTGCCAGATGGTGAGGCTTGTCATGCCACCGGTTTCGAACACAACAAGGTCTTCCACAGGATCATCCCAAACAGGTGTTAAGCCCAGCATCTCACAATACCACTTTCTTGCTTCCTTAATATTAGACACCCTGATAATTACGGTATCTATGCCGTGATTAAAAAGACATTTGTTTTGCGCCATAGCATTAAAATAGTAAGACAGTAATACCGTAAGATAGCAAGAAAACACAAGACAGCGCGATAAATGTGCCTACTGTATAAAAGTGAACCTTGTGATAATTTGAAAGAAATCTATAAGGTTATTGCCGGAACTTATCCGTTTTTTCGTTGGCGGTAATATCGCCGTTACTTCGGATCTGGATCTGTAGATTACTGATCCATTCACTACACCCTTTAAAGTAAAGGAATTCGTTTACATCGTTGATCACTTTCATCACATCTTCATATCGCCCTTCCAGCACCGTATTGAAAGCGCCTACTTCATACTTGATTCCCGATTGCTGAATAACAGCAATGGCTTCATCAACCCATTCATATGGATGCCTGTCTTGCACAACCGGAATAATTTGGATGGATGCGTTTATAATGAAATCGTGCATAAAATACCTATTGAAGACTTAAAAGTGAGCGCATATTTGTTGTACACTTTGAGCGTGCAAGACAAATATGCGCTAAAAAAAATATTGGCAGAATTAACAGCCAAATTATAATTCAATCGTTTCTATAACAGCGTCAATATTGATCCTTCCATAGATGTGAGGAAATGTATCATTCATCTTTGGCGAGAAATCATATTGCAGGCGATGATTTAATTTATTCGGATCGATTAACAGCTTAACCAATGGTGCCTTGCCTTCGAAATAACGTTTTAACACACCTTCTACCTGGTGTTCTTCACTGCAATGAATGAAACCTTCAGAATAAAGAGAGGGAGCCTCATAAAAGCCATTGCTTAATGCTATTTCCCACTCTCCTTTTGTTGTTACGTGATAGATTATTTTATTGCTCATAGCTGAAGATTCTTAGGCTTTAGCTGGTAAAATTCTTGGAATACGCTGCTCCAGCAACATTAAGTCTGCAAGCACCATTGCTGTTACGGCTTCCAACACAACTGGCACACGTAACGCTATGCAAAGATCATGACGACCTTTAACTGAAAAAGAATCAATTTCATTCGTCTCCCAGTTCCATGTTTGTTGTTCTTTTGGTGTAGATGATGTTGGTTTTATGGCGATGCGAAAAACCAGTTCATTGCTGTTTGTAATGCCGCCAACAATACCACCTGCGTGATTGGTGCGTGTTTTGCCGCTTTCATCAAGAATGGCGTCGTTATGTTCAACACCAAACATTTTTGCAGCCGCGAAACCTGTACCAAATTCAACACCACGAACAGCGGGAATAGCAAACACAGCATGTGCAAGTAAAGATTCTGCGCTATCAAAGAATGGTTCTCCTAATCCTATTGGCAAACCATTCACACGGCATTCAACAATACCGCCAATAGAATCTTTCGCATCTATAGCTCTCTGTAATCCTTTTTCCAGGTCAGCTTCACCACCAATTTCAAGGATGGTTGACTTTACGGTGATTTGATCCAACAATTTCTTTGCAATCACTCCAGCTGCAACAAGGCAAACTGTTAACCTTCCGCTGAAATGCCCGCCACCGCGGTAATCTTCAAATCCGCCAAACTTCTTATGCGCAACAAAATCTGCGTGGCCGGGGCGCGGAACAGCGCGTTGCTTTTGATAGTCACCAGAACGTGTATTGTTGTTTTCAAATAAAATAGTGATTGGCGCACCGGTTGTGGTATTATTGAAAATGCCGCTTTTAAAAATAGGCAAGTCACTTTCCTGTCTTGGCGTTGTTCCTTTTTGCGTACCACCCTTTCTTCTCTCAATATCCTCCAAAAAATCTTCCACACTCAACGACAATCCGGCAGGAACGCCATCGATATTGATACCGGCACTTTCGCCGTGCGATTCACCAAAAATGTTTACACGAAATATACGTCCGAAGCTATTCATATCAAGTTAGTTAATTAATGAGATCGTTTCTTCCAATAAGCTCTGTTTAAGTACGAGTTACGAAGTACGTTACTTTAAACATGTTTACAATCTTCAATGAGCGTTAGGCTCAGCTTTAAGCTTTAGGCTCTACGCTTTCCGCCTTCTGCACTTTCGCACCAAGCTGCTGAATGTGTTCAAAGAAATTAGGATAGGATTTTCCTACCGCCTGAGCCTCTTCAATCTCTGTATCGCCTTCCGCTTTTAATGCCGCTACCGCACAAGCCATGGCAATACGATGATCGTAACGGGAATGTACTTTTGCCCCCTTTACACCTTTGCCTCCTTTAATCAGCATCAGGTTATCCTGCAGTTCTATCTCCACACCCATCTTTCCAAATTCATCCTGCAACGTCAGTGCACGGTTGCTTTCTTTATGTGTTAAGCGATGAACACCTTCAATAACTGTTGTTCCTTCGCAATAAGAAGCCAAAGCCACTAATGGAGGAAACAGATCCGGACAATCAGTCGCATTAAAATGAAATGCTTTTAGCGGAGCTCTACTTATTTCAATCTGTGCATCCTGGATGGACATTTTGCAGCCGCAATCAATCAAAGCCTGCAACACAGCTTTATCAGCTTGTGTAGAAGCCACATCCAATCCTTTTACTATAATATCGCCGTTAACTGCACCAGCCACCAGTAAAAAAGCGCCACCACTCCAATCTCCTTCAACAGTATAATCAATCACCGTCGCAGTCTGATTTACCGGAATCGCAGGAAAATAAAATTCTTCATAGTTTCTGTTCTCTGGCAGCTTCAAACCAAAATCCTGCATCACTTTCAAAGTAAGATCCACATAAGGCTTGCTCTTAAGATCAATTACCTTAATGCTCACGTCACTGGCATCAGCAGCCGCATAAGCCATTAACAACCCGGTTAAGAACTGAGAGCTCAGTGATCCGTCAATCGTAATATTTGAAGGCTGTAAAGGGCCCTTTATTTTCAACGGCAGTTTACCACCATTAGAATTAATTGAAACGCTCAATGCTGGAAGTACTTCATCAAAGAAATCCATTGGCCTTGTCAGCAAACTTCCTTCTCCATTGATAGTAATCTCATGCTTATTCAATGCAACCAATGGCGCAAACATTCTAATGCCAAGCCCGCTTTCTCCGCAATTAATTTCATTACCGGCAGCATTAACGCCTTCGCTGTCTACTTTTAAAATCTCGTCTTCAATTTTCCATTTTGCCCCCAGCGCTTCAATTACGCCAAGTGCAGCTTTATCATCGTTGCTAATACCGGGATTAGTGATATTGCTTTCACCTTTTCTTACCAATGCCGCCGCACAAGCCCTTTGCATGGAGCTCTTAGATGCCGGCGCAAAAATATTTCCCTTTAATACAGATGGTTGTACCGTTGCTTTATATGATGTATGCGTGTTGCTCATGTTTGTTATATTAGGTATCAGGTGCCAGGCATCAGGTGTAAGGTGTAAGGCTTAAGGTTTGAGGTGTGTACATTTAGTTAATATGCTTCACCTTTCACCATTGACTATTCACCTTCAATACTTCTTCCCTACCCTGCCAATTGCTCCAGAATCGGCTGAATTTCTTTTGTTGTTAATGGTTTAATAATGCCTTTGCCAATCTTTTCCAATAGCACATAATGCAACTCATCTTTGATGCGTTTTTTATCGGCACGCATCATTAGGATTGCTTCTTCTACATCGAATTTCGCAAAAGCAGGGAGGCCATATTTTTCAATCAGGCTCACCAATCTTTCTACACCCTTAAAACCAGCCTCGTTTACACTTAAGTAAGCCGCTACTACCATTCCAATTGATACGGCATATCCGTGTGGTAGTTGATATTTATTTTCAATAGCGTGGCCAAGTGTGTGTCCAAAGTTCAGCAGCTTTCTATCACCTTGTTCAAACTCATCCTGCTCTACTACTTTGGCTTTTATCATTGCATTGCGCTGAATAAGTTTATTCAGCAAAGCATTATCCTTTTGAAAATCGGCAAGCTTGTGTTGCTCTAATAGTTTAAACATGGCGGCATCTTTAATGCAGGCATGTTTAATAATTTCAGCAAAGCCATTTACCCATTGTTCTTTAGGCAAGCTCTTCAGCAAAGTATAATCGTATAGCAAAAAAGAAGGCTGGCGAATAAGGCCAACCATATTTTTATAAGCACCTACATCAATACCATTTTTACCTCCTATGGAAGCATCTACCATCGCGAGTATGGATGCGGGCACAAAACCAAACTTAACACCGCGCATATAAATGCTTGCTACATAGCCTGCGATATCTGTAACCACACCTCCGCCAACGCCAACTACAAATGATTTTCTGTCCAGGCCATAACCGATCATCTGATCTATGATAGAGTCAACAGTTGCCTGCACTTTAAATTCTTCTCCGGCCTTTAATACAATCGTATTCCAGCCTTTGAATTTCTTTTTGTTCCTGTTGAAGATATTCTCATCGGTAATGATGACTGAATTTTCTTTTGATGTAAGTTTTTCGAGAAGATCAAAAGATGCATCGAAGTAAAAGGAAGTTGATGCTGTAGAGAAGCTGATAACTTTTTTTGTCATTACGAGGCGAAGCGTTAATTAAAGCGATCAGGCGGTTAAAAGTACGAATTACGAAGTACGAAGTACCCAGATGTAAGCCGTTCACTTAACCGATTACGCTGAATTGGTTAGAAGTGTGTAAGAATGAGTTACGAAGCTGAAAAGTTAAGTACTTCTAACTTCGTAACTCGTACTTATTATTGACTAGGAATTCATGATCTTATTCTGATGGTTGATACTTTCCATGTGTACCGCATCAAAGTATTTAGTGATGAACTCTTTGCTTAATCCTAACTTCTCGCCTCTGTTGTAAGCTCTTTCCAGGATCTCGTTCCAACGATTTGTCTGAAGGATCGTGATGTTGTTTTCTTTCTTATACTGACCGATGTTCTCAGCAATTTTCATACGCTGGCCAAGGATCTGCATCAATTCATCATCCAGGTGGTTGATCTGCTGACGTAATTTTTCCAGTGCAGCATGATATTCTTCAGATGCAACATCTTCTCTACGCCATGTAATGCTGTCAAGCATTTCAGCAAGGCGCTCAGGAGTGATCTGTTGTTTAGCATCGCTCCATGCTTTATCTGGATCGATATGGCTTTCAATGATTAAACCATCGAAATCAAGGTCAATTGCTTTTTGAGCAACATCCTGCAGAATGTCTCTGCGGCCGCAGATATGAGAAGGATCGTTGATCATCATCAACTCAGGATTACGGCGTTTCATTTCAATTGCAAGGTGCCACATAGGCGCGTTGCGATATTCTGTATTACCGTATGAGCTAAAGCCACGGTGAATTAAACCGATTTGTTTGATGCCTGCTTTCGCTACGCGTTCAACCGCACCAATCCACAGTTCCAGATCAGGGTTGATCGGGTTCTTGATCAATACAGGAACGTCTACGCCACGCAAAGCATCAGCAACTTCCTGTACGCTGAATGGGTTTACTGTTGTACGTGCACCAATCCAAAGAATATCTACATCGAAGTGCAGCGCATCTTCTACTTGTTTAGCAGTCGCTACTTCTATAGCAACCGGAAGACCAGTTAGCTTTTTAGCCTGTTGCATCCATGGCAAGCCTTTTGTTCCAATGCCTTCAAAACTTCCGGGCCTGGTACGGGGTTTCCAAATACCTGCACGCATTACATCTACCTTACCGGTTTTCTGTAAACGTACGGCTGTTTCCAATACCTGCTCTTCGGTCTCGGCACTGCACGGACCGGAAATAATCAATGGACGTTTGTTCCATTTTTCCTGCACCAACTCTTTGGTTGCTGATTGTGTTGCTTGCATATCGTGGTCTTTACTTTTATAATTGAAAATTGATAGTTGACAATTGACAATGATTGCTTTTAGTTCGACAATTATCAATTGTCAATTTTCAATTGTCACTTATTAATTGTTATCTGCTGTTTGCGTCGTTCATTCTGATCCTTCTGCCCTTGTAGTTTTTACCATCAATGGCTTTGATCATTTGCCCGGCCGCGCGTTTATCTATTTCTACCCAGCTGTTCATTTCTTTCATGTCTATTCTGCCCAGCACATCTTTTCTTAAATCGCTCATATCAAGAATAAACTGAAGGAAACTTGCTTTATAGAAACCGTCTTTGCTTCCAAGGTTTACAAAGAGCCTGGTCATATCTCCATTACCTGCACTATTGAAATTACCTTTCTCGCGGCCTCCTCTTTGATCACCTCTTGCGTTACCTGCCCCCGCTCTGTCTCTTCCACGAGCTTCGCGTGACTGTTCTCTTACATTCAGGTCTTCGGCATTCTCGTAATATTTCAAGAATCTGTCGAATTCCATAGCTGCCACTCGCTTCAATACTTCTTCCTTAGAAACATCTGCAAATTTTTCAGCGAGCATCGGAACATACGTTTCATAGTCGCCGTGGCTAATGTCTGTTTGCAATAACTTATCCATGAAGTAGAAGAACTGCTTGCGACAAACATCTTTACCTGTTGGTATTTCCAGTTTGTTGAAAGGCGAGTTTACTATATTCTGAATTTGCCTGAGCCTGTATAATTCTCTTGAATGCACAATGCTCATACAAATACCAGTGTTACCTGCACGCCCTGTTCTACCGCTTCTGTGCGTGTACACTTCCACATCATCGGGCAGTTCGTAGTTAATTACGTGTGTAATACCCTGAACATCGATACCTCTTGCCGCAACGTCTGTCGCAATCAATAACTGCAAACTTTTGTCGCGGAACTGGCCCATTACTTTATCGCGTTGTTGCTGTGTTAAATCACCATGCAACGCATCTATATCGTAACCTTCACGTGTTAACTTCTCTGCTATGTCCTGTGCATCTGCTTTGGTACGAGTGAAGATGATACCATATATGCCTGGGTTGAAATCGATCAGCCTTTTCAACGACTGGTAACGCTGATGCGCTGTTGTTACAAAATACTGATGATCAATATTCTTATTAGCAGTATTTACTTTACCAACAGTTACTTCAACAGGATCTTTCATGTAGCGCTTGCTAACCCTCTTAATTTCGGGTGGCATTGTAGCACTAAACAACCAGGTGCTTTCACGTTTTGGCGTGTTTTGAAGGATAAATTCAATATCTTCTTTAAAGCCCATGTTCAGCATTTCATCTGCCTCATCCAACACTACATATTCAATTTCCTCCAGGTTGATGGCCTTACGTTCAATTAGGTCTATCAATCTTCCGGGTGTTGCCACAACAATCTGCACGCCTCGTTTTAAATCTCTTATCTGCAATCCGATCGAAGTTCCTCCGTAAACGGCAACAACATTAATACCTTTTATATGTTTCTTAAATAGCTCAACTTCTTTTACGATCTGCAGGCAAAGCTCACGTGTTGGACAAACGACCAACGCCTGTGGATGCTTCTTTTCCGCATCAATTAATTGCAACAGGGGCAGGCCAAAAGCCGCTGTTTTACCTGTGCCGGTCTGCGCCAGACCAATCAAATCTTTTGTTCCGCTTAATAATACAGGAATAGCCTTTTCCTGTATAGCAGTAGGATTAACAAAGCCTAATTCACTGGTAGCCTTTACCAATCGCTCTTCTAATCCCAATCCTTCAAATGTTATCATTACTATTAAATATTTGCGCAAAGGTAACCCGAAAAAGCAGGTTTCAATTGATTTATTGGATTATCCTTACTTAGTGCAATATTATTTTTTTTAAAATTCGTACTGATTTTCAAGCTATCAGTTGTCAGCTTTCGGCAATCAGCCTTATGTTATTTGTTAAATCGCACTTCCTTTTGCGTCCAATTTTACTGTCCATTCTCAATTGTCAACCGCCAATTACTTAATTATTCGCCTGATCTTATTCGCATTTTCAATTAGTTCCTGCAAGTACTCATAGTTCTCTTTTTCAAGACAGGCCTTAAACTTGCGCAATTGCGAAATATGCTCATTTAAAACATCTAACACATTCTCTTTATTTTGCATAAATATCGGAACCCACATGGCAGGATTACTTTTTGCCAGCCTAACTGTGCTCTCAAAACCTGCACTGGCCAGTTCAAAAATGGCATCTTCCTCCTTTTCCTTCTCCAGCACTGTGTTTGCCAACGCAAAGGACGTTATATGAGAAATATGGCTTATATACGCTACATGCACATCATGTGCCGCCGCATTCATATATACCAGGTGCATTCCGAGAGTTTTGTATAATTCTTCGGCAATTGCCACTGCATCTTCATCACTATCCTCTTTACTACAGATAACAGTGGCTTTATTGACGAAACCGCCTCTTATCGCTGCTTCAGGCCCGGAATATTCCGTCCCCCACATAGGATGTGTAGGGACGTATCTTTTTCTTTTAGGATGATTCTTTACTGCTTCTATCAAACTGCCTTTGGTTGAACCCGCGTCTATTACCACCTGTTGATCTACCCAATCCAGGATCTGTGGCAACACTTTTACACAAGCATTTACCGGAATAGCGAGCATAACAATATGCGATTTTTTCACGGCTTCTTCCAGTGGAAGTATTTCATCTACAAGTCCCAAATCCAACGCTTTTTGCTGGTGCTCTTCTTTTGCATCCACACCAATTACCGTTTCGGCAAAACCTTTCTCCTTCAATGTTAAAGCCATTGAACCGCCTATTAATCCTATGCCTACTATTGTTACAACCATTTTACTTATGTCTGATTTTTTGATGGCTGATGTCTGATCTCTTTTACACTGAGCTGTTAAGTAAATCAAACACAGGTTGAATATCTAGTGTGGTTATTTGTGATGCTGATTTGATAGATTGATACTTGATACTATACCCACTCTTTGAACTAAACAAATCACACATCCAAAAATCATACATCAGCGATTCTCTTTATTGCTTCTTCAAAACGTTCTATTGAGCCACACAAACTAATTCTTATATATCGCTCTCCTTCCGTTCCGAATATTCCTCCAGGCGTTATAAATACATTGCTGTTGTACAACACTTCGTCAGCAATAGCATAACAATCTTTATAACCATCCGGAATTTTTGCCCACATAAACATGCCCACCTGGTCTTTTGAATATTCGCATTTTAATGTATCGAGTAGTTCATACACTTTAGCGCGTCTTTCACCATACACTTTGTTTACACTATTATACCAGTCTTGCCCAAGGCTTAAAGCCTTTGCTGCAGCCAATTGTACGGGAAGAAACATACCGCTGTCCATATTACTTTTAAAACGCAATACTTCATCAATTCTATCTTTGGCACCAACCAGCACACCTACGCGCCAGCCCGCCATGTTCTGCGATTTGCTTAGTGAGTTTAATTCAATCGCCACATCTTTTGCACCAGCTACACTTAACAAGCTCTGCGGATTGTTATTCAGGATAAAGCTGTATGGGTTATCATGAACAAGGAGCACATTATGCTTTTTTGCAAAAGCCACCAACTGTTCAAACAACTCAGTTGTAGGAAGCTGGCCTGTTGGCATCTGCGGATAGTTCACAAACATCAGCTTAACGCTGCCTTCTTTAATGTATGTTTCCAATTCTTCAAAATCAGGAAACCAGTTGTTGCTTTCTTTTAAAGAATATTCTTTGATAGTTCCACCAGCCAACTTAGCGGCACTTCTATAGGTTGGATAACCCGGGTTAGGCGCCAACACCACATCTCCTTCATTAAGGTAGGTCATGCAGATATGCATAATACCTTCCTTGCTTCCGATCAAAGGCAATATTTCTGTATCAACATTCAACTCAACGCCGTACCATTTGCTATACCAATCAGCGAAAGCCTTACGCAACACAGGCGAACCTTTGTAGTTCTGATAAGCATGCACATTGGGCTTTGCACTTTCTTCCTGCAAAACTTTAATTACATCGGGATGCGGTGGAAGATCCGGGCTTCCAATGCCGAGGTTAATAATGTTTTTGCCTTGCTTATTCAGCTCATCTATTTCTCTTAGTTTTTGAGAAAAGTAATATTCACCAATGCCGTTTAATCTTTTCGCCGTTGTCATATAAAGTTGTACGTTATAAGTTTTACGTTGTACGTTTTTGTCATTTGTATTTAAGTAGGTATTGTTGAAAGTATTGTAAAGGATCAGGATTCTAAACCCGTACTTCGTACTTCTAACATCGCACTTGCTACTTTAGATTGTCTTTCCTTTTTTATAGATACCATACACTTTCATGTCTTCAGTAACTTTCTTCATCTTACCTAACACTGATTCAAACTGCTCAAGTGAATCAAATTCCATATCTGCGTGAAAGCTGTATTTCCATTCTGTTCCGGGAATCGGGAAGCTTTGCAGTTTACTTAGGTTAATACCACCGTCTGCAATGGTAGTAAGTACTTTGGCCAAACTTCCTCTTGAATGGTCTGTATGAAAATTAACGGATGCTTTATTTGCGTCAGGTACTGTTTGTGCTTCATCTTCTCTTTGCAACACAAGAAAACGCGTGTAGTTGTTTTTCATTGTGTGAATATTAGGAACGATGACTTCCAGTTGAAAAAGTTCAGCGGCAAGCTTACTTGCTATGCCTGCAATGTGTTTGCTTTTATGCTGATGAATATGCTTGGCGCTAAGGGCTGTATCTTCAGTCTCTACAAGTTTCCAATTGTGTTTATCAAGGTAGTCCATACACTGCAGTATGGCGATGGGATGCGAGTGCACTTCACGGATATCTTCGAACTTAACGCCGGGGTTAACTAAAAGATGTTGCCTGATTTGGAGATAAACTTCGCCAACAACTTTCAGATTGCTTTTTTGCAGCAGTGTGTAGTTGGGCAAAATGCTTCCGGCGATAGAGTTTTCAATGGCCATAACGCCACCGTTACTTTCCTTTTTGTTACCTGCAATTTTAACTACATCCCTGAATGTTGCACAAGCAATCACTTCTACATCCTTCCCGAAATATTGCTGTGCAGCTACCTGGTGAAAACTGCCTTCGTATCCTTGTATTGAGACTTTTGTTGCCATATAACAAAAAAAAGTCCCGGCTTTTTGCCGGGACTGTATTGCTGATTTAGTTCTTTAATCTTATATCGTAGCAAACACGACCCGGCTCTTGCTTCTAAAAAAGTAAAAGAAAAAGAAGTAAAAATAACCGTATGTATTTGCTTTTGTCATCATCGAGCTTCAAATATAGTTACAATGTAATTCGCAACAAATTTTTTTCGCAAGTTTTAAACGAATGTTAGTTTAGCCGTCATACAGCTGTCAGCTATTAGCTATCAGCTTTCAGTTACCGTTCACAGTGGAAGAGCGTATATTTTTTTATATCCTTGTATTCTTAGTATTCCAGTACACTGCTTTATTCTTACCTCACATCTCATGCCTCATACCTCATACCTCAATCAACGTAAAACGTATAACCTACAACGTACCACTCCTACACCACTCCCTTTTCGCTTAAATACCTCTCAGCATCAAGTGCAGCCATACATCCGCTACCAGCGGCTGTTACGGCCTGGCGATAGATCTTATCCTGCACATCTCCCGCCGCAAATACGCCTGCGATATTTGTTTTAGATGTACCCGGTATAGTTTGAATGTAACCGGTTTCATCCATTTCAAGCCATCCTTTAAAAATGTCGCTGTTAGGTTGGTGCCCTATCGCAACAAAGAATGCACTTACAGGAATTATCTGCTCGTCATTAGTGACGTTGTTTTTGATCTTAACACTATCCACTTTATGCTCACCAAGTATTTCAACGGTTTCAGAGTTCCAGTAAACCTTAATGTTAGGCGTACTTTTCACTCTGTCCTGCATTACTTTACTTGCTTTCATTCCGTCTTCGCCCTTGCGCACGATCATATGCACGGTAGTCGCAAGTTTTGACAGATAAACAGCTTCTTCGCATGCTGTATCACCAGCCCCAATAATGGCAACTTCTTTTCCGCGGAAGAAAAATCCATCACATACCGCGCAAGCACTCACACCGTAACCATTCAGGCGCTGCTCACTTTCCAGGCCGAGCCATTTTGCAGAAGCTCCGGTTGAAATGATCACTGTATCAGCTTCAATCCATTTATCTTCATCGATTTGCACTTTATGAACAGGGCCGGTAAAATCAACGTTTGTTGCCAGTCCAAAACGAATATCAGCGCCCATACGTGCTGCCTGTTTTTCAAAATGAACCATCATTTCCGGGCCTTGTATTCCGTCAGGATATCCTGGATAATTTTCTACTTCTGTAGTTATGGTCAACTGCCCGCCAGGCTGAATTCCCTGGTACAATACAGGTTTCATATTGGCACGAGCCGCGTAGATAGCAGCAGTATAGCCTGCAGGGCCGGAACCAATGATCAAACAATGTACTTTTTCTACAACTTCATTTTCCATACTGGTTTATTTAAGTGTGCAAAAATATCGAACCAATGGATTCAATATTTATTAATTCCGTAATAGATGAATTAATGGTGATTTATTTGGGGATAACAATGGTTTTATATTGAGAGCCATAACCGGCAAAAACACCCAAAGCATTACCCGAAATATTGCTCAACACCTTTGTTGGCGAGGCAAACGGATTGCCCACGCTTTGATAACTGTACTCCCAGGTGCGCCAAAAATCATACGTGGCTTTATCAATATTGGAAAGCCGGAGCGTTACAGTATCTCCCCTGTGAAAAAAATCCTCTGTATCATTATTAAACGTATTGGAGCCGCCACGCCTCTGCCCTTTCACTATTTGAAAATCGTAAGTGGTGCCATCTGTAAACTGATCGTCAAATACAGAATTGGCTGGAGGATAAAACGGCTCGCTGTTAACGCGCGTGTAACCTCTCACATAGTTGCCTAATCCGGGCGGATCTGTGAAACGCCCCATTACAACCGCAAGCGTGGTATCGTCATTTGCAGCGGGAGCAGGCAGCCACCATAGAGAATCGCATTTTTTTGCGATAGGCGGAATAGTTGTCTTTGCTGTAAAAACTGTTGAATCATTTGTTTGTATGCGAAGCGAATAAGTTGTATTTACCTTACCACGCATAGCCTGTGATGGTTGCAAAGGATTAGTTGTATAAAAGTAACCCGTGTAACCTGACACGGTATCCTTATAAGAAAACTCTTTCAGGTTCACTGATCTCATTCCATCATTAATAGTTACGACTGCATTGCGTACAAAGCTTGAAGCAAGTTCGTCCGGTGTAATCGTACTGAAATAATTGAGTGACGTTGTAAGAATGATAATAGGTTGTTGCCCGTTCTCAATTGTACCATCAACGACCAGTTTTGCGGGCTGATCTGCAACGCTCAAATGAATAGTTTTTTCACACGAGCAGAACAAGCCAACGAATATTAACAAGAGTATTGATAGTTGCTTTTTCATTTTTTAGTCACTAAATCACCAAGACGCAAAGAAGCACAAAGATAGTGATGCTATTTTTTAGGCACCGCAACGCTCAAAAGAGTGCAAAGCCTAACACATAAAAAGCAATGCGTTCTTCATCAGCCCGCATTGCTTTAATCGTTTGTTTATAGCAAAATTAATACCGTTAATCTTTCTTACCGACTTACTATTTCATTAGCTACGCTCAGGGTGTAACTTGTAAAACTGTCGCAGCCACTCGTTTCATTTGTTTTCAAAATCACTTAAAAAACTTTGTGCATCTTTGTTTTGCGAGTCTTGATGGCTCAAAGCATATCTTATGCCCTTCTAATAAAGGCCTTCAATGCTTAAATACCTTTCGCCTGTATCGTAGTTAAAGATCAGCACACGGCTTCCTGCTGGAATATCAGGTAACTTCTTCGCCAATGCGGCCATCGTGCCACCGCTTGAAATACCCTGGAAAATACCTTCTTCTGTAGCGGCTCTTCTTGTGTATTCAAAAGACTCGTCTTTGTTTACAAGTATTACGCCATCAAGCACATCAGTGTGAAGGTTAGTGGGAATAAATCCGGCTCCAATACCTTGTATAGGGTGCGGGCCAGGGCTACCACCGCTAATTACAGGAGAAAGCTCAGGTTCAACCGCAAAAACCTTAAGGTTGGGAAAATGTTTTTTAAGTACTTTGCCAACACCGGTAATATGCCCGCCGGTACCCACGCCAGTGATTAAAAAATCCAGCCCTTCGGGAAAATCCTTTACTATTTCTTCTGCTGTTGTTCTTATATGCACATCCACATTTGCGGGATTATCAAACTGCTGTGGCATCCACGCGTTGGGCATTGAGTCTACCAGTTCTTTGGCTTTTTCAATTGCGCCATTCATGCCTTTTTCGCGGGGTGTCAATTCAAAAGTAGCACCGTAAACGCTCATCAGCCTTCTGCGCTCAACACTCATGCTCTCAGGCATTACAAGAATAAGCTTGTATCCTTTAACTGCCGCAACCATCGCAAGCCCTATTCCGGTGTTTCCGGATGTTGGCTCTACAATAACGCTGTCTGCGTTCAGCAAACCTTTCCTTTCAGCATCTTCAACCATTGCCAGTGCTATGCGGTCTTTAATACTGCCACCGGGATTTGCTCTCTCCAGTTTACTCCAAACTTCTATGTTGGCGGGATACAACCTGTTGAGTTTTACATGTGGGGTATTTCCTATCGTTTCAAGGATACTATTTGCTTTCATCCGTTGAGATTTTTGGAGCTGTCAGCTGTCAGCTATTAGCTTTCAGCCTTTGCTCGTTTTTGTATTATGTAAATTGTCTTAAAAATGTTCTTGTTTAAATTTAATCCAGACTACATTTCCTAACGTTGATCAAAATTTCAACGTCTGCTGATAGCTGACAGCTGATAGCTTCTAGATTACAAAGTTGATCGGTTCTTCAAAATCCTTTCTATCATTCACCACCGTCTGGTTTCTATGATATACTACACTAAAGGGAAGAATGCTTTTTGTGATCCATGTATTTCCACCAATAATACTATCGTGGCCAATTACAGTACTGCCGCCTAATATTGTGCTTCCCGCATAAATGATCACATTATCCTCTATGGTAGGATGGCGTTTACTGGAAGCATCTTCTTTGCGGACCGCAAGCGCGCCAAGTGTTACACTCTGGTATATTTTTACGTTGTTACCTATCACAGTGGTTTCGCCAATTACTACGCCCGTGCCGTGATCAATAAAGAAAGGTGAGCCAATCTGTGCGCCGGGATTAATATCTATTCCCGTTTTACTATGCGCCCATTCACTCATAATCCTGGGAATCAATGGAACCTTAGCCTGGTATAATTTATGTGCGAGCCTATGTATCATTAACGCATAAAAACCGGGATAAGAAAGGATTACTTCTTCCAGCGATGTTGCTGCAGGATCAAAATCCAGGATCAACTGCGCATCCTTCACCAACAGATCTTTTGTTTCCTCTAATGAATTAAAAAAATCATCGGCGATGAATTCTTTTTCCAGTTGCTGACTACGGTCTACTGAGTCGATCAGGCACACCAACTGTTTTTGCAGCTTGTACATTGTGGCCTCGTGATGTTCCAGAAACAATTCCGGTTCATCTGTAACGGGAAAAAGATATGCTATTAGCGATTCTGTAAAAGTGTGAATCTCTTTGCTCGAGGGCAGGTTATCACTTAAAATAAAACCCGGATATCGCATATTTGGTATATTAAAAATAAACCCTTCCGCTGAGAGAAGGGCATAATATATTTCGTTTGAATTCTCTCTTACTATATCAATCCGCAACAACAACAGAAGTTACAACGCATGGCTTTTTCTTTTAACTACTAAATTGGTGGACTAAATTACATAACCAAAACGAGAAATGAAAACATTTTACAATCGTGGCACAGGAAACGTGTTGAGTAGTTACTTTCGCAGTGGAAACGGCAGGGGAATGTAAGATGTTAGATGTACGGTGTACGATGTAAGCGAATGTCTGATGGAGGATTTGGGGATGTCTGATTTGATTATGTACGATATTAAACTTACGGTGTACGATGTGAGCACATGTCAGATGTAGGATTTGAGGATGTCTGATTTGATTATGTACGATTTTAGATGTACGATGTGCGATGTGTGCGAATGTCTGATGTAGGATTTGGAGATGTCTGATTTGATTATGTACGATTTTAGATGTACGATGTGTGCGAATGTCAGATGTAGGATTTGAGATGTTTGATTTACGATGAAGTGGAGGGTTCTTTTGCCCCAAGCCTCAAACCTCATGCCTGATACCTGACGCCTGATACCTGATACCTAATATATGAAAATTCAATTTTATTCAGTCGGCAAACCGCATGAAGCCTATATAAAAGCGGGAGTGGATGATTTCACCAAACGGGTGAGCAGGTATTTCAGTGCCGATTGGCAGATCATTCCTCCTCCAAAAAATGCAGCATCGCTGGATGAAAAAGAACTGAAAAAACAGGAAGCAAAACTCATCCTTCAACAGGTTCAGCAGGACGATTTTCTTGTGTTACTGGATGAAAGGGGCAAGCAACTGGCCTCTCCCGAATTAGCCACATTTATTCAGCAACGAGCCAATGAAAGCACTAAGCGTATCGTGTTTCTTATAGGCGGTGCCTTTGGCGTAGATGCCACAGTTTCAGCACGCGCAAATTATATTTGGAGCCTTTCCAAACTAGTATTTCCGCACATGCTGGTAAGGCTCATACTTTCTGAGCAAGTATACCGTGCGTGCACGATAATCAAAAATGAAAAGTACCATCATATTTAGGTGTGAGCTATCCGCTTTGAGCTATTAGCTGTAAAGTGTCAGGTACCTGTTTACAGATACTGGTTAGCGACAAAGAAATAGTTAATATAATCCTCAAATCCCCTGATCTTATAAATCCAGATCCAGACAATCCAAATCATTTACATATTTTTATCCTTATTAAACCGCGTAAATGGCATTATCCTTAACACTCATTATCATCATCATAACCTGTATCGTTTCTTTTACGGCATTCTCCAATCCTAAGATCACAGAGGATCTTATTTTTTATCCGCCGGCTATTAGCAAACAAAATCAGTGGTATCGTTTTATTACATGCGGTTTAATTCACGCAGATCTGGGGCACCTTGCATTTAACATGCTTTCCCTTTACTTATTTGGCGATCTAGTTGAAAAATATTTTCACCAGATCTTCGGTGAGAGAAGCAAATTATTATACCTGACAATGTATGTGATTGCATTAATAGTTTGCATGATTCCGACTTTTATAAAGAATAAAAGCAACTACTATTATCGCAGCCTTGGTGCTTCTGGCGCTGTTTCTGCCGTTGTATTTGCCGGTATCTTTCTGGTGCCGTTGGCAAAAATTGGCTTATTCATCATCCCGCCGATTATTCCGGGCTTTATTTTCGGCCCTATCTATCTTATTTTAACAGCCTACATGTCAAGAAAAGGCGGTGACAATATCAATCACTCGGCACACTTTTGGGGAGCTGTTTTTGGCATAGCATTCGTGATCGTGATGTCACACTTCCTCAGCGATTACCGCCCGGTAGATAATTTTATTTACCAGGTTACGAGTTACTTTAATTGAGAACGAGGATAGAAAAATCTTACACCGATCTTTTAAGAATACAATTATGAGTAGCAAAATACTCCATCGCTGAAAGCTGAATGCTGAGAGCTTATAGCTTCTTAATTGCAATCACCTGCGTCGTTGTAGGCGTAATCTTAAACCGGTCATCTATCCGCAGCCCAACAACCCAAACAATCTTTTTATCCATTTCCAGCACCCATGTTTTCTCTTTATCCAGAAGAGACAATTTTTGATCGATAAAGAAACGGCTTAGCTTTTTCTTCTTTCTCATTCCTAAAGGATAAAAATAATCTCCCTGCCTCCATTTGCGCAATAATATTGGAAAGCTGATGTGCGAAGCATCAAGCAAAGCAATGCCGTTATCCGCTGATAGTTGCACCTTCGCAATATCAAGTTTTTTAATCTGCAACCCGCCATTGGAAAACTGAACAAGGTCCTGGCCTTCTTCAATAATAATATGATCCGCCAGCTCTTCTTTTTTTGGTGCGATAATCAACCAGCCGCGGTTTTTAATCAGCCTGTGGGAAGCCGATTCTATAAAGCTTCCGCTATCCGCGCCAAACAGTTTGATCAGTTCTTCAACCTGTGCCGATGAGAATCCATAGTCTCTAATAATCTCGAAACTGATCGTTTTTAGTGGTGTAGCCTTTTGCAGTTTTAAAAGCGGAATATGCACTTCGTTTCCCTTTACTTCAAGCAATTTCTTTTTATGGTGTTCAACTGCCCCGGCGTACAGCTCAGCAACTCCAGAAAAGCGCTGCAAATTATTTTGCAGGTTATCCTCTAACTGAGGAAATACATCTTTTAACAATGGTATGATCTTGTTACGAAAAAGGTTGCGTGTATATTTATCGGATGCATTGGACGAATCTTCCACCCACTGTAAGTTGTTATTCTTTGCATAGGCCAATACTTCTTCCCGCGAAGCAAACAGCAACGGCCGCACCATTCGCCTTTCCTGGTGATAAAAGGGCATGCCTGTCAATCCGTTAATGCCGGTTCCGCGAAAAAAATGCATTAGCATTGTTTCAACATTATCATCTGCATGATGAGCAGTTGCCAGGTAAGCCCCGCCACCAAGCTTAGCTATGTCGTTTTTTACAATTTCACTAAACCAGTCGTATCTGAGTTTTCGCGCGGCTTCCTGTGTCGACAATTTATTGTCTTCTGCAAATTGCGTCGTATTGAAACGTTGCACCAAAACAGGAATGCCATAACTTTCTGCCAATTGCCGGACAAAATTTTCATCCCTTACACTCTCTTCACCGCGTAACTGGAAGTTACAATGAGCTATCACAAACTGAAAGCCACTCTTTACCAAAAGATCAGTCAGCACAACGCTATCGACTCCTCCACTCACAGCAAGAAGCAGCCGATCGTTTGACGGATGTAATTGTGGCACTGAGTTGGCCATAAATTGTTTAAACTTCAGTAGTAACTCCATGGTGCAAAAATAGCGGGCAGCACTTGAAATGCGACAAAATCATTCCGTCACACAACTTAAACAGCCTTAGTTTGCCGTACACACAACTAACACTACCAATCAATCATTGGTTCTTTTAAAATGTTCCTTATTGTTTTACTTTAATCCTCCCCGGATATTACGGGGATTTTTCCCTAATTACCTGCCTGTGGTGAGTTGATTGCTTGAGTGACGCTAACTGTCTTTATTTGGAGTTTGGTTTCCTTTGTCGATAGCTGCTTGCACATTATACATGTGCAAGCTTTTTTATTATAAGCCTGTGTTTAAATTATTTAAAAAGGCAATTCTTACCGGTCATCCATGGATGAAATTCATAAGCCAACCTACCTGACGCTATTGCCGGGTCAGTTTTCAAAATAGTATCAACTTCCGCTGCGTCTTTGCATTTAAGAATAAAAAGGCCTCTCCAGTTTGAATCATCCATAAACGGCCCTGCCACAATTAATTTTCCATCCTTAGCAAGCTTGCCTATATTGGCCAAATGGCCTTCCTGTATTTTGGCTGCGGTGGCAGAATCCTGTGTTCTGTTGCCTCCTTTTGTTAACATAACGAAATATAGCTGGATGGGTTCAAATTTTTCATTGTCATTTTTTTCCTTTGCCTGAGCAAACAACATGACTGGAAAAAGCATTAGTAGGAAGAAAAAGATTTTTTTCATATGCAAGTTTTTCAAGTGAAATAAAAATACAATAATGACGTGTATATAGCGAATACATATAAATTTGTGAACAAAGGTTAGTATTTAATTCGCGTTGCCCATAACATGAAGTTGAATGGTTTAATTATTTCAGTCAGGCAATGCAGATTTGCTATTTTAAGTAACAATATATTCAACCCGCTGGCCGGGTACACATATAAAGCAGAACGTCTATGGCCGCTAAAACAGACCTCTTTCAATCGCCCGATTATTTTCTGGTAGATGAATTATTGACTGAAGAGCAAAAAATGGTCCGCGATACTGTGCGCAGTTACGTTAAAAAGGAAATCTCACCCGTAATAGAAGATTATGCGCAGCGTGCTGAATTCCCCGAATATATAGTGAAGCAAATGGGTGAACTGGGATGTTTTGGCCCGACTGTGCCGGTTGAGTACGGCGGCGGCGGACTGGACTATATTAGTTATGGTTTGATGATGCAGGAACTGGAACGGGGCGACAGCGGCGTTCGTTCTACTGCAAGCGTACAGGGCTCGCTTGTTATGTTTCCCATCTATGCCTATGGGTCAGAAGAACAGCGCAAAAAATATTTACCGAAACTGGCCTCCGGCGAATGGCTGGGATGCTTCGGCCTTACAGAGCCTGATCATGGAAGCAATCCTTCCGGAATGTTATCGACCATAAAAGACGCAGGCGACCACTACCTGTTAAATGGTTCAAAAATGTGGATCAGTAACGCTCCTTTTGCACAAGTTGCGGTGGTTTGGGCTAAAGATGAAGCGGACGAAATCCGCGGATTGATTGTTGAGCGCGGCATGGAAGGTTTCACCACGCCAACTACCCACGGCAAATGGAGCCTTCGCGCAAGTGCTACCGGTGAGCTGGTATTTCACGACGTAAAAGTTCCCAAAGAAAATTTACTTCCTAATATTAAGGGGCTCAAAGGGCCGTTAAGCTGTCTTACCAAAGCCCGCTATGGCATTGCCTGGGGAGCTTTGGGTGCCGCAATGGATTGCTACGACACCGCGCTTCGTTATAGCAAGGAACGTATTCAGTTTGATAAACCCATTGGCGCTTTTCAACTTCAGCAAAAAAAACTTGCTGAAATGATCACTGAAATCACAAAAGCCCAGCTGCTTGTTTGGCGATTGGGCGTTCTGATGAATGAAGGAAAAGCTACGCCGCAACAGGTAAGCATGGCAAAACGCAATAGCTGCGAAATAGCTGCAGACATTGCCCGCGATGCCAGGCAAATGCTTGGCGGCATGGGTATTACCGGAGAATACAGCATTATGCGCCACATGATGAATATGGAAAGCGTGCTTACCTACGAAGGCACACATGATGTTCACCTGTTAATTACGGGAATGGATGTGACTGGGTTTAATGCATTCAAGTGAATGTGCGCATGTGGAAATGTGCGAATGTGGAAATGTGAAGATGAGCATGTATGTAAATACGGAAATTTGCGATGAGAAACTTAAAAGCTTTAAAAAACAAGCTGAACATTAATTGATGCTCAATAATATAAACCCTAATCAACTAAGAAATGAACGATCAACCCAACCCGATTGTAAGCCTTAGCTTCTCATTTGCATTGGCAATTATTGAGTTTTGCGATTTACTCGAAGAAAAAAGAAAATATATGCTTGCAAATCAATTATTAAGAAGTGGCACTTCTATAGGCGCCAATATAAAGGAAGCTCAGGGCGCAGAAAGTAAAAATGATTTTATACACAAAATGAAGATCGCTTATAAAGAAGCGCAGGAAACTTCTTACTGGTTGAACTTGTGTGCAGCATCAAAATCCTATCCAAATCCAAATGAGCTTTCAGCCATGTTAGAAGCGCTTCTAAAAATTTTGGGGAAAATAATTTCTACATCGAAAAAGAGCTTGCATGTATAATATGCACAGGCTCATTGCATAAAAAATTTAGGAAATTATGATTTACTAATTCATGATCATGCATCGGCACATTCGCACATTTGCACATTTACCCATTCGCACATTTCCCTACTTTTGCGCTTCCCTTAAGTATAACAAACACACATGGAAAAGAAATTGGCAACAAAGAATGCTACAGACACCGCGGTTAATGGATTTAAAGTTTTCTTAATCGGAATGATGGGATCGGGAAAAAGCTTCTGGAGCGCTAAGCTGGCGAAGAAGTTAAAGTGCGGATCTTATGATCTTGATCAACTCATTGAAAACCTGGAAGAAAAATCAATAGCTGAAATATTCGCTGAAGATGGCGAAGAATATTTCCGTAAAGCTGAATCAAAACTTTTAAGATGGTTTGGCGAGAAGAAAAGTTTTGTGCTTGCAACAGGCGGTGGCACTCCCTGCCTGAATAACAACATGGACTGGATGAACAAAAACGGCATTACGATCTGGATTGATGAATCGCCCGAAATTCTGGCGGAACGCCTAAAACCAGCAAAGGCGCACAGGCCGTTAATCTCCGAATTATCTGATAATGAGTTAGTGGATTTCTTAAATAATAAACTACTCGAAAGAACACCTGCTTATTCCCAGGCAAAATATCGTTTATCCGGCGACAAGCTTTCAGAAAAAAACATCATCGAAATCATTAAACAACATGCATAAAACATTCTTGGCAGTAGCAGGCCTGCTCGGCGCGCTAAGCGTTGCGTTAGGAGCATTCGGTTCTCATGGCCTTAGAGGAAAAGTTGGGGAAGATGTATTGAACATTTTCGAAACAGCTGTAAAATACCAGTTCTATCACGTATTCGCACTGCTGGCAGTAGGTATGCTATTTCAAAACTTTGGTAGTGGTTCGCTGCTTTGGAGTGGAAGGTTATTTATTGCAGGAACAGTATTGTTTTGTGGATCACTATACCTTCTTACTTTTTTCAGAGCAAATAACAATACAAGCATGAACTGGCTTGGTGCCGTTACTCCGCTCGGTGGCCTATGCTTTATTGCTGGATGGTTGTTATTGGTGTTCGCAATCGTAAAAAAGTAACTACCGTTTTCATAAGGCAGGCGCAGTAAAACATTTACTGCGCCTGCCTTTATATTTTGAATATAGCTTACCAGCTGATTTTTTTAATAGCAACTAACACTGTATTCCGTCACAATTTTTTCCAGATATGTTTTATTGAGGGGCTTTGAGAGAAAGTTCTTCACAATAGGATATGCCAGCGCCCTGTGCTGGTCTTCTGCATCCACAGAAGATGACAATATGTATACAGCAGGCTGGTATGGAAATAAATGTTCGATTTCTTTAAACCGGTCCAGAAATTCCCACCCGTCCATAACCGGCATATTTAAATCAAGAAAAATCACGTCAGGAAGCCCTGCATTTTCTTCATCAGCCATTCGTTTGATGTAGTTAATTCCTTCAAGGCCATTTTCTACATAGTTAAACGACTTAGAAAAACCTGTTGATTTAGTAATCCTGTCGCATACAATTACCGTTACAGGATCATCTTCAATTAACAACACACTGTTAAAGCTGGCCATGGGATATTTGAGTGTTCATTGGGAATTTAATGCTGATACTTGTTGTTATGGCAATACCAATCAATTGCCGGCGCAATCAGGCATCATAAGCTTTCGTTTTGATTTAATATTGCTTTTGGGAATGATTCCGAAAACAACATAATTTAACAAATATAAAACCTTTATTCAGTTGTAATAATTTTTTCTTCAACTGCAACAAGATCTTTTAAATCCACACTCATCGGTAATAATCCAATCTGCACAACGGCTCTCCGCCCACGTATCTCCTTTACAATACCCACCTGGTGATTCTTTCTCATTTTCACTTTGGTGCCAATTGCAATTTCAGCGGCGGTTTCACGATACTTCGATTCTACTTTTTTTGCAAGCTTGTTATTCACTACCTGCTCTTTCTTTTTGAATAAGAGGTTCTGCACATTGCGCATCACTTCTTCTTTATTCTCAGATTTGCGCCATTCCAGCACGATCTGTTTTAGCTTCCGCTCAGTATCTTTTAACTCGTTAATACGTGTTTCAGTAATTTTATTCTGATGCCTGATCAATTCAACCTGTTGCTTATGCCTTTCCTTATCAAGCACTACTTCCATTTCTTTCTTCAGCTTTTCATTTTCTTTCAATAAACGCTGAAGCTCACGTTTCTCCTTATCCAGTTTTTGCAGGTCCTGCTCCGTATTGTTTAATAATTTATCCAGCCTGAAATGATCTTCGTCAACAAGCTTCTTGGCCCTGTTAATCAAATGCTGCGGTAACCCGATACGTTCCGCGATTGAAAATGTGTAAGAACTTCCGGGTTTCCCTACCATCAATTTATATAACGGCTGTAAATTTCTTTCATCAAAAGCCATGGCACCGTTCACAATCCCAATTGTGTGGTTGGCCATCACTTTAAGGTTCAGATAGTGTGTAGTTACAATGCCAAATGCATGCCTGCGGGCAAGCTCTTCCATAATCACTTCAGCAAAAGCACCACCCAGGTTAGGGTCACTACCACTGCCCAACTCATCAATAAAAAACATGGTCTTTCCATTGGCATTTTCAATAAAATGCTTCATGTGAAGTAAATGGGAAGAATAGGTACTTAATTCAAATTCGATGCTTTGCGTATCACCAATATGAATAAAGAGTTGCTTGAAAATGCCCATTTGTGAAACCGGGCTCACCGGAACCAGCAGGCCACTCTGGAGCATCATCTGGTTTAGGCCAATGGTTTTCATTGTTACGGTTTTACCGCCAGCGTTCGGCCCGCTGATAACAAGGATGCGCTGATTTCCATCGAGCGTCAACGTAACAGGTATGGTAGGCTTTCCGGATTGCTTATTATAGAGGAACAGCAACGGATGGTAGGCGTCTTTCATATCGATGATGGCCTTATCCAGCACATTGGGATAATTACCATTCATGTCAACTGCAAGCCTTCCTTTTGCCCTGATGAAATCAAATTCACCAACCACCTGCAGGTACACCTGTAACAAGGCACTATAAACTGAAAGTTTTGCTGTAAGGTCGCGCAGGATGCGGGTTACTTCTTTTTGCTCGTCGTTCTCCAGCGAAAAAACATCATTGTTTAATTCAATGGTTTCTTCAGGTTCAATATATGCGGTTTTCCTGCTATCGCTTTCACCATGAAGGATGCCTTTTACCTGCCTTTTGTATTCGGAAAAAACGGCCACTACCCTTCGTCCATTGCTAAAACTTTCATCAATATCTGCGGTATAACCCGACTTAGCCAGCTTAGCAATTACGCGCTCAAAAACTCGGCGCAATTCATTCCGCTTCCTAAACAGGCTCATGCGAATTTTCTGCAATTCAGGCGATGCGCTATCTTTTACATTACCGTATTCGTCCAGTACGTCATCAATCAGCTCTATAATCGTTTTTTCGTAATACGTTCCTTCAATTACTTTGGTCAAAGCAGGATAAGCAAGGCGCTTATCACTGTCAAACCATCTGAATATATTTTGAATACAATCCGCCAGCTTGCGCACAAACATAAGCTGCTCGCCACCCAGCATGCTGCCGGGTATACTCAACAGTTTGATCTCTCTCGCTATGTTAAGCACAAAATCGTTGGGAAAATATTGGCTCTGCAGCAATAACATTTTAAATTCATGTGTTTGCTGCAATTCTGTATCTATAAATTCTTTTTTGGTGTGTATACGTAAGTTTTCTGCTTTATTTTTAGCATAAACCGTTCTACAAAGCTCTGTTAACAACGTTTTTACCTTATCAAACTCCAACTGCGTGCTCGCTGATTCCGGGTATAATTTCATGTATTAAATCCAATTGACCGGCAAAGTTAGTTTATTTGTCTAGTCGTGTGCAAAATGGAGTTTTTTACAACCTTTTCTATAAAATCGACGCCATGCCGGATTATTAACGTAATTGTTGCCTTCACGTTTTCTATATTAAGCTCTAATTTCCATAACTTTATTTTAATCCTGCAGCATTATTGTAAAAATGTTAATTAACTTGTTCAACCAACATAATAATTGCTATTTGCAGCCATGTGGTCGAAATTATTTAAGGCTTTTAATGCTACATTCATCACTGCACTCGTGCTAACCTCTTGTGCAGGCCAAATAAATCAGAAAAAAAGTATGGGCGAAGACAAACCATTAGCAGCGGCAGCACATGTTGCTACGGATACAGCCACGTTTGGCACCGGATGCTTTTGGTGTACGGAAGCAGTGTTTCAAAGACTGGAAGGCGTTGTAAAAGTTATCAGCGGCTACAGCGGAGGCACCGTTGCCCACCCAACTTACGAACAGGTTTCTACAGGAACCACCAATCATGCAGAATGCTGCCAGGTAATCTATGACCCTAAAAAGATTACATATGACGAGCTGCTGGAGGTTTTCTGGAAAACACATGACCCCACTACTTTAAACAGGCAGGGCAATGACGTGGGTACACAATACCGTAGTGCTATTTTCTATCATAATGAGGAGCAAAAAGAGAAAGCCGAACATTATAAAGAGGAAATAAATAAGAGCGGGGCGTACGACAAACCTGTTGTTACTACTATTGAACCTTACTCAGTGTTTTATTCAGCTGAAGAATACCACCAGGACTACTACAACAGCAACCCAGGTCAGATGTATTGCAGGTATGTGATTCAGCCAAAGGTTGAAAAATTTGAAAAGATATTTAAAGACAAACTTAAAAAATAGACGCCGTTTTGAAATCTTCCCCCTATGATTTTAAAACCAGAGGCCAATGAATTTTTTCATTGGCTTTTTTGTTGTTACCCGGCAATAAAAAATTCGATGTTATTATCTAACATCTACGGAGAAATGAATGTACCTTTTAATCGCCTTTTTTTGACGGGCGGCTAGACGCTTAGATGACGGCAGCCGTATTATTGTATAAAGTACAAATGAGACTAATTGCACTAACCATCGCTTGTTGCCTTGTGCAACTATCCTTCGGGCAGAAGTTTTCCGGAATATTAAGTTTTAATGCGGGAGTACCTGTAGGCGAATTTAAAGATGTAAGCAACAAAACTGCAACAGGTCTTAGACTGAACTTTTTGTATCGTCCTTCTGACATGGCTCCGGTTTATATAGGCCTTGAGACTGGCTACCAGGTGAGGAGTAGCAAAACCTGGCATTTCGACGCATATGGAAACGGATATTACGACCATTATTCTGTTAATGCAGGAAGTAATGTTTTTTCCATCTTTTTTAACACGAGACTACAACTGCCGGGCTGGGCAGCAGTAATGCCATTTATTGACGGGATGTTTGGGTTCAACGACTTCTACTCTGGCGTACATGTGAACGGATACAGCGACAATGGCGACGATGGCGCTGTATATTCCGCAGTTAGCAAAGCCAGGTGGACGCTGGCTTATGGTGGCTCAGCAGGGGTCGATTTTGTGATAAATAAAAGAGGAACTTTATGGTTGGAAGTGAAAATGTCTTACACGCTTGGGCAAAGAAATATCTATCTAGTCGATCCCAAAGTAGATGAAGCAGGCAATGTAACATTTACAGAAAAATCATCTGAAACAGATATGTTAATCCCGCAAGCAGGAATAAAATTTGATTTTTAAAGTAGCCAAACTAAATAAGATTTTTTTGAACCATATAAGGCATATAAGAACATATAAGCCTTCAATAACCACCTTACCGTTTCCAAAACGGTTGTCTAAGTATTGATTTCAAAAAACTATTGAATTGTAGCGTTAGAATAACACCCTTATATTTCCTTATATGCCTTATATGGTTCAATAAAAAAATCGCGCAAGCGCGCTATTTTTTGTTGTTTATTTTCACTCCTCTAAGCTCCAACAAATTCAATGCGTTTGCATGCATGTTTTCAACCCGATTGTTCACCAGGTGAATTACCTCATCGTAAAATATCGGTATTACGGGAGCGTCATCAATCACCATTTGGTCCATCTGCCTGTATAAGGCATAGCGTAATGAATCATTGGTTTCCTGCAAGGCCTTTTCATACAACACATCAAACGAAGGATTTTTATATCGTGTATAGTTAGGCGGTGCAGGATTCTTGCTGTAAAACATCGTCATGTAGTTTTCAGCATCGGGATAATCCGCCATCCAGCTAGCCCTGAAAAATAATGCCTGTGACTTTGCTGTTTGTTCAAGCAACAACGCTTTTTGCACTACTTCTACCTGCACTTTTATACCGATCTCCTCTATCTGCTTTGCACAAAAGCTGGCAATGTCTTCATAAATCGGAATGGTTAGTAATTTAACCGGCGGCAGGCCCTGTCCGCCTGCAAACCCGGCAGATTTTAATAATGCAATAGCTTTTGTTGGGTCATAATCATATCCTTTTACCATTTGCACATTATGTGAAGGAAAACCATCTGGTACAATACCTGATTCAGCAGGAAGCCCAATAGAGTTGCGCAAATACATCACCAGTTTCTTCTTATCAATGGCATAGTTCATTGCCTGCCGTATAGCTTTGCTCTTCATGGGAGAACTGGCTACGAGGCTATTATTATCATCTACCAGAATTCCAAAATATTCGGTATTCAAATACTCATGTTTGTGCAGCACAATTTTACCCTGCCACTCCTTTCTAAGTTCTCCTTTTTTAGTCAACACTTCATCTTTAAAAGAAGGATCTATATCGTTGATAAAACTTAGCTGTCCCTGTCTGAACAATAAAAATTCAGTTGCTTTATTATCGAAGAAAGTTATTTTAACTGCATCAAGATATGGCAATGCAGATCCATTAGAATCCCTTTCCCAGTAATGCGGATTTTTTTGCAGGATCATTGCCTGGCCTTCTTCCCATAAGTTCAGCTGGAAAGGCCCCGTACCGCAAGGATGGCGCCTGTAATCGGCACCGTATTTTTCAACTGCTTCATGGGCCAGGATGCTGCAATATTGCATACTCAGAATGCCAAGGATCGGCTGGAATGGCCTGATAAGTTTCACCTGAAAAGTAGAGTCATCCAATGCAATAAAGCCATTGTCGGCCACCCTGTTGTTAAAGATCCAGGCTCCGCTGCTTGCTGTCTTGCTATCTCTTATTCTTTGTAAACTATAAACGATATCGGATGCAATCATCTTACGCCCTTTAGCATTGACGAATGCCTCGTTGTCTTGAAAAAAAACATCTGTGCGCAGATGAAATGTATAGGTAAGCCTGTCGCCACTGATCTCCCAATGCGTTGCCAGCGACGGCGCAATTTTCATGTTTTCATCTACCTCAACCAACGTATTATAGAGCTGATGGACGGCCCACATAACTGATTGATTCTTGGCAAAAGCCGGATCGAGCGTTGCAATGCCTGTTACTTCATTGTAACTAAAAACCTGCAAATCCTTTTGGCTACGATGGTTACAGGAGAAACAACAGTATACCAATACTAGCAGGAAACAGCTAAAAATTAACCTTTTGCTATTTGTATGATCTTTTGGGTTACCATTCCTGTAAATCTTCTGCAACATAATTAATCGAATATCCTATTTTTATTTAATGAAGAAACTATTACTACTTTTTTCCGTTGCATTTCTCTTCGAAAACGCATTGCATGCCCAACTAATGACCGATCATGCCAAATTCACCCGGGCAGATACATTACGCGGAAGCATTACCGAAGGACGAAGAAACTGGAATGTGCTGCATTATGACATTTGGGTTAAGCCTGATTACAATACAAAAAGCATTGAGGGAAAAACTACGATCACCTATTTCGATAGTGGTGTTTACACGATGCAGATTGACCTGCAAAAACCACTAATTGTTGATAAAATTCAAGGCGACGAAAACGAAACCATTTCTTTTAAGCAAGAAGATAATGTGTGCTGGGCTTACGTGCGTGACACGAATAAAAAATACAAGATAAAACCAGGTGAAAGAAAGATTACCATTGAATATCACGGAAAACCCAAGGAAGCTGTAAATCCACCATGGGACGGCGGCTGGATCTGGAAGCATGACCTTCATGGCAATGTTTGGATGAGTGTAGCCTGCCAGGGATTGGGTGCAAGCGTATGGTATCCCTGTAAGGATCATCAAAGCGATGAACCGGACAACGGCGCCAGCCTTTCTATCACTGTTCCCGATACATTAATTGCAGTTGGAAACGGCCGTTTAACAAACACTACGAAAGAGAACAACCTTGCTACATTTACGTGGCAGGTAAAAAATCCTATCAACAATTACGATATCATTCCTTATATAGGTAAATATGTAAACTTCACAGACACGTTTGACGGTGAGAAAGGTAAACTTGACCTAAGCTTTTGGGTGTTGCAGGAAGACCTTGAGCCTGCTAAAGAACAGTTTAAGCAAGTAAAGCAAATGCTTTCCTGCTTCGAACATTGGTTTGGGCCTTATCCGTTTTATGAGGACAGCTATAAGCTTGTGCAATCACCTCATCTCGGCATGGAACATCAAAGTGCTGTGGCTTATGGCAACAAGTTCATGAACGGTTATCTCGGCAGAGACCTTTCCGGTACCGGCTGGGGCTTGAAATGGGATTATATTATTGTTCATGAAAGCGGCCACGAGTGGTTTGGCAACAACATTACGAGCAAGGACATAGCCGACATGTGGGTGCACGAAGGTTTTACGGATTACAGCGAGACTTTATTCACTGAATGCCAAAGCGGTAAAGAAGCGGCTAATGAATACAATTATGGCCAACGGCATGGTATTCAAAACAAGGCGACTATTATCGGGCATTATGGCGTAAACCAGGAAGGAAGTGGAGACATGTATCCTAAAGGGGCAAACATGTTACACACTATTCGCCACGCTATAAATAACGATGAAAAATTCAGGAACATTTTACGTGGCCTGAGCAGGACTTTCTATCATTCTACCGTAACAACACAGCAAATAGAAAATTATATCAGCAAGGAAAGCGGCTTTGACTTCTCTCCCGTATTTGATCAATACCTGCGTAATACAAGCATTCCTGTTCTGGAATATAATTTTTCTGCGGATGGCAAGAAAGTCTCTTACAGATGGAGCAATTGCATTAAGAGTTTTAACCTGCCAATTGTGTTACAAAATGAAAGCAATTCTGTTACCATTAAACCAACTACAAGCTGGCAGAGCAGTAATATAACAGAAGCTCAAAAAGCATTGATTACAAAGGATGGCATTGAGAAGATGTTTTATGTAACAGCAAAAGAAACAAAAGAATAAATAAAATATCTGATGGCCGATGTGAGAATGCCTGATTTTTCAAATACTGTCACACAAATTATTGAATAAATAAAAAAGGTTGAAAGCGTATACTTTCAACCTTTTTTATTTACACATCCTCTCATTCGCCCATTTGCACATTTACACATTCGCACATTAAAATTACCACAGCTTCACTCTTAAGCTATCCGCCAGATACATTTTATTTCCTGGCTTTACATTAAATGCTTCGTAGAATTCAGGCACATTCGGGAATGGGCCATTTACGCGGAACTTGACCGGAGCATGCACATCGGTCAGCACCTGGCTGGCCAACTGCTCTTTACGGTTCTGATATAACCATCCCAGGGCATAACCTAAGAAGTAACGCTGAAGCGGCGTATAACCGTCAATCTTTTCACCTTTCTTGTAAGTATCAGTCTGTTTAAATGCATCCAGGCCAATAAGGATGCCACCAAGGTCTGCAAGGTTTTCGCCCAGTGAGGCTTTCCCATTTAAATGAATGGTATCTAAAGCTACAATGTTATTAAACTGGTTCACCAGTAATTGCGCACGTTGATTGAATTTGGTTTCATCTTCTTTTGTCCACCAGCTATGGAGGTTTCCTTTTTCATCAAACTGGCGGCCTTCGTCATCAAAACCATGTGTAATTTCATGGCCAATTGTAGAGGCCGCGGCATAGCCATATACCAATGCGTCATCCAATTGTTCATCCCTGTAGCCTGGCACAGTGAATATCCCCGCGGGCAATACTATTTCATTGTTAGATGGATTGTAATAAGCATTGTAAGTCTGCGGTGTCATGTCCCATTCGTTTCTGTCAACGGGTTTACCGAGTTTATTAATGCTGTATTGGTTCCACCAATCGCGCGACGCAATAATATTTTGTACGTAAGATGTTGGAATGATTTTCATGGCAGAAAAGTCTTTCCATTTATCCGGGTAGCCAACTTTCTTTTTAATGCTCGCTAATTTGCTAAGCGCTTTCTGTTTTGTACTGTCGCTCATCCAGTCCAGTTTCTCCATACGGGCTTTATAGGCAGAGCGTACGCGCTCAACCATTTCGTCGTACCGGGCTTTGGCTTTTTCGTTGAAATACTCTTTTGCGAATAATTGCCCCAAAGCCTCTCCCATTGCACTCTCTTCTGCATCCAGGACACGCTTCCAACGCGGGCGCTGTTCCTGTACCCCGCGAATCGTTTTGCTATAAAAATCAAACTTGGCATCAACAAATGCTTTACTTAAATAGGGAGCGAAATCATTCATCAGATGAAAAGACATATAGTCTTTCAGCGTTTGCAAAGGTTCTTTTGTGATTACCTCATTCAGCGATTTATAAAACTCTGGTTGGCCAACAATAACGGTATCTATTTTCGGCAAGCCTATCTGCTGGAAAGTTTTCGCCCAATCAACAGTAGGCGCTGTTTTTTGCAAACCCGCAATGCTCATTTTGTTATAATTCTTGTAAGGATCGCGCAAGTCCTCCAATTTCCGGGAAGCTTTTGCCAGCTGTGTTTCCATGGCCATGATTGCTGAAGCTTTTTTTGCTGCAGCTGAATCACCTGCCAACTGAAAAATTTTGGTTATATAGCCAGGGTATGCGTTACGAATTTTGGTGGTACGTTCATCCGTTTTGAAGTAATAATCGCGGTTTGGCAATCCAAGGCCGCCCTGCCACAATTGAAATGACATCACATCACTGTTCATAGCATCCTGCGATACACCTTCGTCGAAAAAGACACCCACACCAATTTTATGCAGGCCTGCAACAACAGACATTAATTCAGCAACATTTGTAGCCACATTAATTTTAGCTAACTCAGGCTTGAGCGGATCGAGGCCCATTTTCTCAATCGCTACTGTATCCATTCCAGCCTTCCAGAAATCGCCGATTTGTTGTTCAACGCCTTGAGCATCTTTTTTCGCGGCCGCATCCTGGTTAATTTTCAATTTGCGGTCATACAATTCCTTATTAACAAGCTGGCCAATCCCCCAACCGGTTTCGTCTCCGGGAATAGGATTTTTCTTCAACCATCCACCGTTGGCAAAATCAAAAAAGTCATCTGCCGGATTTACCGTTGTATCCATATTAGCGACTAGAATATCAGCTGGCTGCGATTCCTGCTTGTTCCCTGCCTGATTGCAGGCAGTAAGTGTTGCTACCAGGGCGGTAGCAAAGAGTATTTTATGTTTCATGTGAATTTTGAATAACGGGTAAAAATAGAAGCAGCAAAGTGGATAAACAAAAAAAGTTGAAAATGTAGCTTTTCAACTTTTCTGTTTATGACTGAGAAAAATATATCTGATATGAGACGTTTACCTTGACGAACAATGCAAGCTTACAACTTAATAGTTTCTGGCAGATATTTCCTGATCAGTTCTTCATAATAGGGCCTTAGTTCGGAAACAACAGGTGGTTTCGGGCTTTTCGAATACAGATCATAAGGATTGAACTTTCTAACCCAATCAAACATTTCGCGATCGTGATCATCCATCAAATGATCATACTCGTTTTCACGATGCTGAGAATAGAATGAATGATAACGGATCATATACAATGCAGGCTCTGGCATGTAATCTTTCAACATTTGATAAAGATATTCATCGTGGCCCCATGACATGTGCACATTTTTCAATCCGCATCCATGTTCATAAATGCCATATTTGGTATTGTATCGTTCATCGTAAGTATCGGGGTTATCCTTGAAAAATTCCGAATACACAATTTTATCGGAATGCTTACAACCAACCGGAAAGGTATCTCCCACTACTGCCCATTGCGGCTCGCCAAACAAGCACAATACTTTACCCATATCGTGAATGAAGCCGGTTAACACAAACCAGTCGGGATGGCCATCAGCGCGAATCGCTTCCGCGGTTTGCAGTAAGTGTTGCAATTGATCAAGATCGATATCAGGATCTGAATCATCAACAAGCGTATTCAGAAATTCCATCGCATCCCACCATTTTAATTCTTTACGGCTGAATTGAAGGAAATCCTTTTCTTTTTCAATAACAAAATCGTATGTCTGGTATTTGTGATTTAATCTGTAGAATTCCCTTACCGTATCGCGGCCAGGGGTTTCATAATTGCGGAATTCCTCTTTTGCTTTAGCGGGTTCTCCGGGTTCGGGATAACGTTCCAGCACATCATCTTCCCATTGCTCAATACTGTGTAATGGGCTTATTTCATCAGCCGAGAATGTCATTTCTTTTTTCATGCAAGCGATTTTTAATAGTGAAATTTACAAAAAAAAGCGGAATGGAAAAAGCTGAAAGCCTAAAGCTTAAAGCTTAGCACCGATCGCGACCAGGCGATTTTTGTCTACTAATTGTTACTGAGCATTTTATAATAAGATCTCATGATATAAAAACGTTGACAAAAATTAAGGAACCAGCTTTGAGCTTTAAGCTTAACCCCTACCAGAAAATAGTGTACAGCGCAGTCAAGACGCCCATAACAATGACTGAGCCGAAAATAAATCCTGGCGAAGTTCTGAACATGGAAGTATCTACAACGAGGGCTTTGTGCTCTTCTTTTCCTTTCGGGCTCAGCAGGCTTATAATTATAACAAGCGCGACCAGTATGGCAAAAACAATGGTCATGCGGTCAAGAAACGGATAATCCGGAAATGCGCCGTTTGTCCAAAGCGGCAAAAACTTTAAAATGGCGGAAAGTGGAATAGTTAAGAGAGCCGAAGTAAGTGCTGCGGCAGAGGTAGTTCTTTTCCAGAAAAATCCTAACAGAAAAATAGCCAGTACACCGGGCGAAATGAACCCAACATACTCCTGTATAAACTGGTATGCCTGGTCGAGCGACTTTAATGCGGGCGCAACAATTGTAGCAAGCAACATAGCAACAACCACAGTAATTCTTCCAGTTCTCACCAATTGCTTTTCCGTAGCATCTTTCTTAAAATATTTGTGATAAATATCCAATGAAAATATTGTTGAAATACTATTTGCCTTGCCTGCCAGCGATGCTACTATTGCAGCAGTAAGCGCGGCAAATGCAAGCCCCTTTAACCCGGGTGGCAGCAGGTTCATTAAAGTGGGATATGCCTGATCAGGTTTTATTACGCCTGCAGCATCAAGCATTTCTTTCTGAAACATGCCATTCTCATGCATAACATACATAGTGATCCCGGGAATGACAACAATCAGTGGAACCAGTAATTTTAAAAACGCAGCGAATAACAAGCCACTTCTGGCTGTTTTTAAATCTGCACCTAATGCGCGTTGTGTAATGTATTGATTGCACCCCCAGTAATTCAGATTATTGATCCACATACCACCAATCAGTACAGAGAGGCCAGGCAGATCTTTATAGTAAGGATTTGATTTATCAAAAATCATGTGGAAGTGCGAGGAAGCCTTCTCATGAATAACGGATAATCCCTTTAAAATATCCTTTCCATATCCGAAACGTTCACTCACTAAATTCAACGCGAGATATGTGGTTACCAATCCTCCCATAATTAGAACCAGAACCTGTATAACATCAGTATATCCGATCACTTTCATACCACCTAATGTTACTATAATGGAAAAGATACCAAGCCCAACCATGCACCATTCAAAGCTTATTCCTGAAATGGCAGAAACAGCCAGGGCACCGAGATAAATGATGGATGTTAGATTGACGAATACATATACCAGCAACCAGAATATTGCCATGATGGTACTAACCGTATCATTATACCGCTGCGATAAAAATTGCGGCATCGTATAAATCTTATTCTTAAGATACACCGGAATAAAGAAGATGGCTACGATAACAAGTGTGGCGGCGGCCATCCATTCATATGTTGATATGGCTAAGCCCAATGCGAAACCGGAACCCGACATTCCAATAAAATGTTCTGCTGAAATATTTGAGGCGATAAGTGATGCGCCAATGGCCCACCAGGTAAGAGATCCTTCCGCTAAAAAGAAGTCTTTGGAATTAAGGGTCTTTGATTTTTTGGTTTGATAGATGAAGTAACCGTATGCGGCAACAATAACAAAATAAATGGCAAAAACGATATAGTCTGCGGCAAGCAAGCGATTCATAAGCAATTAAATGAGTGAGGAATTTATAACAAATTCACTAGAAAGCCAAAAAGTGAATAATAGATGGTGAATAGTGAATAGTCAATAGTGAAAGGTGCGGGATTGGTTCTAAGGTTGAGCTTGGAGTTATGCTTAGTTGTAGACAATCTGTAAATACAAACAGGCTACCTCTTGTCGAGGTAGCCTGTTATATAAATCGGGCAATTTCGTCAAAATATGGTCGCCAATGCTTGCAGCTATGAAGTGAATCAGACACATATAATTATGATGCCGCACATTTCACTATTCACCATTCACTATTCACTAAATGCATCTTTTACCACTTATTAAATAAACCTGTTGATCAAATTCTCCAAATATTCTTGTTTGCCACTGGCAATTGCGGGTTCGCCGTTTTTAGCAGCAAGGTCACGAAGGTTTTCTAGTGAAAGGTTGCCTTGTTCAAAAGCTTTACCGTCACCGCTGTCAAATGAAGCATAGCGGTCTTTGCGGATCTTGTTGTATTCGCCGTTCTGCAATACTTTGTCAGCAACAATCAATGCTCTTGCGAATGTATCCATGCCACCGATATGTGCATAGAACAGGTCTTCATTATCTGTTGAGTTTCTTCTGCGTTTAGCATCGAAGTTAATACCGCCACCGCCAAAGCCGCCATTCTCAAGAATGATCAACATTGCTTCGGTAAGCTCATTGAGGTTATTGGGGAACTGATCCGTATCCCATCCGTTCTGGTAGTCGCCACGGTTGGCATCGATGCTTCCAAGCAAACCGGCATCAGCAGCTACCTGCAGTTCATGCTGGAAGGTATGCCCGGCCAATGTTGCGTGGTTTACTTCAACGTTTAGTTTAAAATCATTGATTAAATCAAACTGGCGCAGGAATCCAATTACAGTAGCAGCATCATAATCATACTGATGTTTGGTTGGTTCACATGGTTTTGGTTCAATGAAGAATGTACCTTTAAAGCCTTGCGACCTTGCATAGTCTTTCGCTTTATGCAAGAACATAGCTAGATGCTCCTGTTCACGCTTCATGCTGGTGTTTAATAAAGACATATAGCCTTCTCTTCCGCCCCAGAATACATAATTTTCGCCACCTAAAGCTATTGTTGCATCAAGTGCAGCTTTAACCTGTGCGCCCGCATGCGCTAACACATTAAAATCGGGATTTGTTGCAGCACCATTCATATAACGAACTGCAGAAAACAGATTGGCCGTTCCCCACAATAATTTTACGCCAGTTGCAGCTTGTTTTTCTTTTGCATAATCTACCAGTGCCTGCAATCTTCTTTCGTTTTCAACTACATCGTTACCGTAATCAACAACATCCACGTCGTGAAAACAATAATAAGGCATATTCATTTTGGTGATGAATTCGAAAGCCGCATCCATTTTATCTTTCGCTCTTTCTACGGCATCAGCTTTTTTGTCCCACTCAAAAAAATGAGTCGGCCCGCCAAAAGGGTCTCCGCCATTTCCGCAGAAGCTATGCCAGTATGCACAAGCAAAACGCAAATGTTCTTTCATGGTTTTACCTGCCACTACTTTACTTTCATCATACCAACGAAAAGCAAGCGGATTATCTGTTTGTGCGCCTTCATATTTTATTTGTCCGATACCTTTGAAAAATTCTTTCTCACCAAGTAATACTGACATAGTTGTTTGATTTATTATTTATGAAATTGATTTGAATTTTTGTTTGGATCTGGATTTTGTCGGGATCTGGATTTATCAGATGAACGGATTGATGGATTATTAATACATCTTTCCTTGCCTGACCACTTATGTTCACAACCTGATACCTCATACCTCATACCTCATACCTTACACCTCCAATGCCTTTTTTAATATTGTTTTCCATTGTTGATAGTAAGCCTCATAACCATCATTATTAGCGAAAGGTTCAACGGTTTGCAAACGCTTCATATTGGTGAACGCTTCTTTTTGTGTGCTGAAAAAACCGCATCCTATTCCTGCGCCCAGTGCAGCACCAACGCTGCCATCGTTATCATACAATTCAACCGGAACGTTTGTAACATTTACAAATGCTTTTGCAAATACATCGCTTAAAAACATATTTGCTTTGCCGGCGCGGATAACTGAAGGTGTCATTCCATTTTCGCGCATAATATCCAAACCATATCTGAAGGAGTAAGCGATACCCTCCTGCCCTGCGCGGTATATATGAGCAGACGTGTGTTTGTTCAGATCTATATTGTGAATGTGTGCACCAACAATTTTATTGTTCAGCATACGTTCGGCGCCATTGCCAAAAGGCAAAATCGATAAGCCATTACTACCCGGCTTAATTTTAGCAGCAGCTTCATTTAAAGTGGCGTAGCTGTCATTCTTTCCCGCAGTTTCTTTCAACCACCTGTTCAATATGCCTGTACCATTAATACAAAGCAGCACACCTATCCTTTTATTATCACTTGTGTAGTTAACATGCGCAAAACTGTTTACCCTTGATTGCGGGTCATACGCAAGCTGGTCGCTAACACCATAAATAACGCCTGAAGTACCTGCGGTTGAAGCCACTTCGCCCGGCTCCAGCACATTTAACGACAATGCGTTATTTGGTTGGTCGCCGGCTTTATAACTTACAGGAATTCCCGCTGTTAATTGTAATTCGTCTGCGATGGATTGAGAAACGCGTCCGTGCTCGCTAAACACATTTTGTATAGAAGGAATAACGGTACGATCGAAACCAAAAAATGTCAACACATCTTCCGACAAAGCATCCTCTTTAAAATCCCAGAAAATACCTTCGGATAGCGAAGAGATACTTGTGGTAATACTGCCAGTTAACTTCATGGCAATAAAATCGCCAGGGAGCATCAGCTTATAGATCTTTTCATAAATTTCCGGTTCATTCTCTTTAACCCAGGCTAGTTTGGCGGCGGTAAAGTTTCCCGGCGAGTTTAGCAAATGGCTTAAACATTTTTCTTCACCAATTGTAGCGAAGGCTTTGTCGCCGTAAGGAACGGCGCGGCTATCGCACCAAATGATTGAGTCGCGAAGTACCTGTTGGTCTTTGTCTACCAGCACAAGCCCATGCATTTGATAGGCAATACCGATAGCTGCAATATTTTTAGGATCGTACAGCTTTGTTGCGTGCGCTTTTTTTATCGCCTGGCAAGTAAAATCCCACCATGAGGCGGGCGATTGTTCGGCCCAACCACTTTCGTGAGAAATAATTTCAGCTTCCGTTTCCGGAAAATAGGCAGACGCGATGCAACGTTGCGAAGCCGCGTCTACTACAGACACTTTTACCGATGATGTTCCTACATCTATTCCCAATAACAGCATATAATATTTTCTAATTTATCTATCAATATCCATGGAAGAAGCTGAGGCTAACCTGCAGAAACAATCCATATGGCGTTGCAATACTATTATTTTGCCTTTAAAAACTGATAGTGAACGTAAATATAATAGGAAATTTCAAATTTGCAACCGATTGCATTGATTTTTTGTTTTGAAATTAAATAAACAATTTTAGCTTGTGGACTGAACTTATGAAAAGAGAAAAAGAAGTAACCATCTACGATTTGGCAAGGATCATGAAGATTTCACCCGCGACCGTAAGCAGGGGCCTGAAAAACCATCCAGCCATTAAAATGGAGACCAAAAATAAGATCCAGGAACTAGCCAAAGAACTGGGATACCGCTCTAACAACTTCGCCAGCAACCTTCGCCAACAAAAAACGCACACTATCGGCGTAATTGTACATGAGTTGAACAGTAACTTTATTACTTCTGTTCTTGCAGGAATTGAAAAAATTACCGCCGAAAGCGGTTACGATCTGATCATCGGCCACTCTTCCGAAACAAGTAAAAAGGAAGCCGCGAACGCAAACAATCTTTTTCATAAACGTGTTGATGGCCTGCTTGCATCGCTCGCATATGATACAGAAAGCCTTCAACACTATGACCCTTTTCTTAAAAAAGGTATTCCGGTTGTGTTTTTTGACCGCGTAGATAAAGACAGTAAAACCACAAAAGTTGTAATTGATAATTATGCCGCCGGTTACTCGGCAACTAAACATTTAATAGACGAAGGCTGCAAACGCATTGCACACATTACAGCAAGCCTGAAACGAAATGTTTACGCCGAAAGGTTGGAAGGATACAAGCAAGCGCTAGCCGACAATGGGCTTCCTTACCAGGATGAACTGGTGATTATTAACGACCTGAGTGAACATGACAGCATTGAAGCAGCCAACACAATTGCTTCAATGAATACGTTGCCCGATGGTTTGTTTATTACCAATGATTTTTGCGCAGCTGTTGTTATGCAAACGCTCAAAGAAAAAGGGCTTCGCATACCGGAAGATATAGCCGTTGTAGGCTTTAATAATGATGTTATTTGTAAGATTGTTGAACCGAGGCTCACTACCATCAATTATCCAGGTATTAAAATAGGAGAAGCGGCTGCATTAAAACTGCTTGAACAGTTACAAGCACCTCAAGAGCACCATGAACCGGAAATGGTTTTTGTAGAAGCAGAACTGATCGTGCGTAAATCTTCGCTAAAGAAAAAATAGAGGAATGATTGTTGATTTTATGATTTCGGATGTCTGATTTCAGCTTGTTTGATTTGTAAAGCGATGCAGGCTTTTTATCTATGCTTAAACAGACCCGCTCGCCGCTGAACTTTTCGACAATTGCCAGAAACATTATCGCAACTAAAATCAGCCCTCAGAAAATCCGACATCAGCCATTTCTCAAGCTTTCTAAAACCCCAGATCCCAGTTATTGTAAATAACAACTGCAATACACAGTATAAAAATGATGGAAGGCAGCACAATACTTTTTGGATAGAGAAAAAGATTGGCCAGCAATGCTGCCGCAGGCACGATACTCAATAGCAACGCTTCTGTTGAAACATTTGGCACAAGGAAAATCATTGGGATAAATAACACGAGCATAATCAGCAGCACGGCCCATACTTTTCTTACTTGTATAAGCATTCTTCCATTATTATTCTGCCATGTTATTAGCCCGCCAATTATGCAAATACCCAGCAAACTATACGTAACGATGGCATGTACAAAATACTTTACAACTATTATATGCGGCTGCCAGTGCGGGATAAATGCTTTGATGTCTGGCAGGCGGTCATTGATAAAAAGCCAGGCGGCCCAAAAATAGAAAGGTGTGAGTATTCCCATTAACAGGATGAACCATTCATTGGGCTTAAAAGGCCGAAGAATTGCAATGCTGAAATAGACAACCAAAATAAGCGGCAGTGCAGGATAATATGCCATTACGGCGATACCCGCGATGATGCCCATATTGTAAATCAGCGTTTTGGGGCTTTGCGTACTGTACAGTTTAGGCAATCTGTAGATAAGCCATATACTAAAACTATTGGCGATAAGTGCCGGAGAAAGCGTATTCCATTCCGGCAGCAATGCAGTCAGCAATACATACGATAATGCAGGCGTAAACGACTGCCGTTGAAACATTCTTACATCGTTCAATATATAATTGAGGCGCAGTGCCTGAAGCAATATGATGATTTGATAGAGGAGCGTGATTGCCACTGCAGGCAGCGGCGAAATATACTTTTGAACAAATGAACCCAGAAAGCCCTGTTCAACAAAGGCGGGAACCACTACAGGGCGCACAAGAAAATGTGCGTGCAGCAACACGCTGAAAAATATTAACCAGAAAACATTTGCCGATGAACGGTCTCTGAAAATTGATATCAAAATTGCCTGTTTATGTACCGCAGTTTCTTGCTACAACTATGCGTTTTTGTTCTGCTGACTCATCTTTGTACTCCGCTGTTCGTCCCGTTCTGATAAGCCTCTTTCTTTTCCTCAGTTTTACATACGCTTAAAAAAAGCATGGTGTTTGTTCTTCACCATTAGCGGTATTGATATTTAACGCAGCGCTGTTGTTATTTGTTCAGCGAATTAAAACTCAATCTTCGCAAAACAAATATAATTCCGGAACTGGCACGGCACAATCATGGTGTGAGCTCCAACCTGCTTCGCATATCTTGGCATAAACTCATACCCTTTGTCCAGGTTGCGGAATGTTGGGTTCCTGGTTATTTGCCCCTTCACATCAATGCTTTGATCGTTTAACAAAAGCGTTCTTTTTTCTGACAGGTTGTAGATAAAATGTACTTCGCTTCCTGTATTGAAAGTAGTATAACCAATGAAGTTATCGGTATTGTCATCAAACTGCGATTTGGTGATCACATTTCCCCAATCGAGGTTTGCTGTGGAGTCGAAAGAAAGAACCGCGATGTTATCCGCATAATACCTGGTTATATTGTTGAATCCGCCCCATCTTCCCCAGGGATAATAACCACTGTAATACGGGCTGTAATAATAGTAATCTATTGGCGACATATACGGCGAACCATACATATAATCCCAACGGTTATACATACCACCGCGGGAAGAAGTATATACGGACTCAGAAGCCACAAAAAAGCCACCGTTCTTTTTCATTACAATATTCTGCAGGTAATAATTATTGAAAGCAGATTTCAGGTTCCCTTCCGTTTTTGCTTCATTGCGAAGATCTTCGTTAAAGGTTGTGTTGGTTGTTGCTTTTTCCGTTTTACTCGCCTTACTCCACAAGGTTGCATACAAGCCATCTACATTACCTTTTTTTCCTGAGCTGAAGAATGAGGTGACCAGGAAATTTTTATTAATGTTATCCGCTTTCACACGAATATCATCGAGGTAAATTTTAGACAATGTAAGATCATAAGCGGTCACAGAATCTTCCATTGCACCTGCATAAAACAAGGTAAGCTTTGTTACGTTGTTTTTCTGCGAAGAACCGGAGGAGCGCAAAAAGATCAGGTCGCCGTCGTTATCAACAGTAAATTCGTTTAAGAAATCATTTTTGTTATCCATCGCCACTCTTACCTGGCGCTTGTTCACCCTGCTCATATCATGGTCAAATAATACGGTGGTAACTATATAGCTGCGATCATTCTTGCTATTGATTTTGAATACGGCTATCTTTTTCTTGTCCTCACTATTTATAAACGTATAAATTTTAGAGCTGCTGTTGTAATTCACCTCTGTTGTATCCAGTATCACGGGATCCATCATCAATTTCGCCTCCGCATTTAATTTTACATAGGCTGCATAAACACTGTTCCTCCTTTGAAACTGGAAGAAAACGTACACAAAATCTTTGTATGCCAAAAAATCAACACCCAACGTGCGTTGAGGAAGAAACGAAAGTTCCTGCTTGGATACCTGCTTCATTTCACTATCATACACGGTTATATTGAACGTGTTCCTGTTATTCTTGTACACAAGAAAGTGATCGTTCAATCTGCCGATTATATCAAAGTTTAATTGTCTTGCATCATCTTTATCCGGGTCGGAATAAATTATCTTTTGGGCATCCGCAAACGAGAACAGGCAAAGCAATAAAATAGCAAAAAATAATGTCCTTCTTATCATAATCTGGCCGCTTAATGTTTTCCTAACAAATGTAAGCTTAAAGCTTTCAACAATTTTACAATTAACAACAAACTCAATAATCGAGAGGTTAAGTTAATTCAAAGAATCTTTACAATGAAACAAAACCTGTTTAACCTTAAATGGTATTGCAAAAAAAATAAATCATGTATAAAATACGAGCATTATTTGGTTAAATAATACAAATAACATTTCGCAACGTTTTTTGCTGAAAATCATTTTTACAGTCACATAACTTTTTCACTATACATTTGTTAAGATTTTTAGATTTTAAGACAAATTATTACTAAGTGGGCAAGAATCACAATAAAGTAACGATGGCGGGTTTGATCGTTGCTTTAGGAATTATTTACGGAGATATCGGAACCTCTCCTTTATACGTAATGAGCGCCTTGATAGGAGGCAAACCAATTGAAGAAAACCTTATTCTTGGCGGCGTTTCATGCATTATCTGGACGCTTACCTTACAAACTACCATTAAATATGTGCTGTTAACCCTTGAGGCGGATAACCGGGGTGAAGGCGGTATTTTTTCCCTATATGCGCTGGTAAGGCGACGTAAAAAATGGCTGGTTATACCGGCAATGCTTGGTGGCGCCGCACTTTTGGCCGATGGAATGATCACCCCTCCCATTACTGTTACCTCTGCCATTGAAGAACTTGGCCGCATGCCCGCACTTGAACACATTATGGGGCCCAACACCATTGTTTACATTGTTGTGGTAATTATCTCGATATTGTTTTTCGTCCAGCAGTTCGGCACGGCTTCCATCGGCAAGCTTTTTGGGCCGATCATGTTCCTGTGGTTTGCCATACTGGCCATACTGGGCTTATCTCATGTTGGCGACGACCTGTATATATTTAAAGCACTTAATCCCTACTATGCCATCAAGCTACTGGTTACATATCCCAAAGGCTTCTGGTTGTTGGGCGCCGTGTTCCTTTGTACTACGGGTGCGGAAGCACTTTACTCTGACCTGGGCCACTGTGGCAAATGGAACATCCGGTACTCCTGGATATTTGTAAAAACCTGCCTGATCCTTAACTATCTCGGACAGGGCGCATGGCTCTTATCACACCACCACGGAACCGTATTTGCAACTGACAAAATGTTGCACGATCCGGTGTTTATCAAAGATTTTCCGAACGCGGTTTCTTTAATAAACCCATTTTATGGCATCATGCCGCAATGGTTTACTATCGCCGGTATCGTTATCTCCACTGCGGCAGCTATCATCGCAAGCCAGGCATTGATCAGCGGAAGCTTCACGTTAATCAGCGAAGCCATGCGTTTAAACCTATGGCCTAAGATGAAGATTAACTATCCCACGGAAGAACGCGGGCAATTGTATATACCAGGCATTAACCTGTTATTGTTTTTTGGTTGTATAGGCATTGTACTGTATTTCAGAGAATCCAGCAACATGGAGGCCGCTTATGGTCTGGCTATCACCATGTGTATGATCGCGACCTCGGTACTTTTTGCCAATTATCTTGTCTCGAAGCGAACGCACCCTGCCCTGATATACCTATATCTCTCAGTGTATTTCGCTATTGAAGGCAGTTTTCTTTTTGCTAACCTGGATAAATTCCCGCACGGTGGTTTTGTATCGCTGATTATGGGTGGCGGCCTGTTTTGTGTTATGTACACCTGGTTCCGCAGCAGGAAAATTAAAAACCGCTATGTTGAGTTTGTTCGGCTGGAGCATTACCTGCCAATGATCCAGGAACTGAGCAATGATAAAACGGTACCAAAATATGCTACGCACCTCGTGTATATGACGAGCGCCAATAACCCCAAGGAAATTGAGCATAAGATTATCTATTCCATCCTGAATAAAAAGCCTAAGCGGGCGGATATATATTGGTTTGTTCACGTAGACGTTCTGGACGACCCTTATACCTGCGAATATATTGTTGACCACATTATTCCGAATGATATCATCCGCATTGAATTCAGGGTTGGTTTCCGTGTTGAACAAAAGATTAACCTGATGTTCAGAAAAGTGGTAGAAGAGCTGGTTAATAACAAAGAAGTGAACATCACAAGCCGCTATGAAAGCCTGGAAAAAAACAATGTTGTTGGCGATTTCCAGTTTATTGTAATGGAAAAATACCTGTCCAGCGACAATGAATTGCCCATCTTTGAGAAAATGATCATGAAGCTTTATTTCTGGTTAAAGGAAATAAGCCTGAGCGAAGAAAGAGGTTTTGGATTAGACCCGAGCTTTGTTACGGTAGAGAAGTTCCCGCTGATTGTGTCGCCGGTTGCGACAATCCCGTTAAAGCGGATATTTTCGGAACATGAACATATTTAAGGTCAATAGTGAATAGTCAATAGTGAAAGATTTACGCAGCGTGATTCAAAATTACACGAGCTTATATTTAAAGAAACTTATAATAAAGATCAAATTCAGCCCATTGAGATTTCAGTGGGCTTTTTTATATGCATCAGATATCTGTTACAGAATTGTACGAGAAAATAGAAGCTGGAGAGGACGTTCAGCTAATTGATGTTCGTGAACCTTACGAGCGAGAAGAGTTTAATATTGGAGGGAAGGCTATTCCGATGGAAGATATTATGTCGCGCACTGAAGAAATACCCAAAGACAAGCCTGTTATTTTTTATTGCAGGAAGGGAATCAGAAGCGGCATAGCTATTCAGCGCCTTCATCAAAAATTCGGATTCACTAATCTCTTCAACTTAAAAGGCGGAATGGATGCCTGGCGAAAAACGTTTGATATTTAATAACCGATGATTCTGGCCCCTCCCATCCACTCACAATATCAGATGGTTCAAATAAATAATCCCATCATCCATACATCCTACAAATCCAAATCAAGACAAATTTCAAATTAAATTGGCACCAGTGTAGTCTTTTTATTTTTCTTTATTTTTTCAGGGATGGATGAGAGTATTTCTTTCTTCAACAATTCTACCAGCTTCTTTTTAACAAAATCGCGGTGCGTAACAATACTTACTTCTCTTACCGGAACCGGGCTTTTAAAATAACGCAGGTTTTGTTGTTGCTTGGGAGAAATATCCATTGTAGCCAGCTCAGGCAGAATAGTTATCCCATCATTCAAATCCACCAACCTACGCAAGGTTTCTAAACTGCCGGCTTCGTATTCAAACAAATTCCCCTCCTTACTGCTCTTTTTTAGTTCGCAGAGATTAATGATCTGCGACCGGAAACAATGCCCTTCTTCCAATAGCCACAACTTGCTCGGGTCAATATCTTTTGCCAGCACGTAACTTTTTTTATAGGCATCATTGTTCTTAGAGACATACACCAGCAGCTCTTCATAAAACAAAACATGCTCTTTTATACCGTGCTCATTCAGTGGGGTTACCAATACACCCACATCTATTTTACCTTCGCGCAAACGCGCCAAAATAAGATCTGTAGTCAGCTCATGAACAATAACTTTCACCTTCGGGTATTTTTTTGCAAAGCCCGGTATAAACAATGGCAATAAATAAGGCGCCAATGTTGGAATAATCCCAATCTTCAGTTCACCGTTGACAATACCTTTTTTGGCTTCTATCATTTCAGTCAGCGCATCCCGTTCCGCCAACACTTTTCTTGCCTGTTCAATAATTTCAATGCCCGGTTCTGTTGGCAATACAGGTTGTTTGCTGCGGTCAAAGACCTTAACGCCCAGCTCTTCTTCCAGCTTCTGTATCTGCATGCTCAGCGTTGGCTGCGTTACATAACACTGCGAGGCCGCTTCCGCAAAATGTCTGTAAGTATCAACCGCTACTATATATTCTAATTGTGTAAAGGTCATTTTGCCCGATAATTTTTATCTATCAAAACTCAAAGCTAATTGATTTAACAAATAAAACCATTCTTTCTCATTCGTTAAAATCATTGCAAACTATTAGCCTTCGTCAATAACAATAAATATTGAATTTGTTGTTCAACAAAAAAAATCACCTCTGCGTAGACGAATACTGCAGAGGTGATTTATCAGATTAATCTTATTGAAAATAGAACGATTATTTTGCCACAACCATTTTCTTACTTTCCACCACTTTGCCATTAAGCATCAGCGAATAAACATATGTACCACTGGCCAGTTTAGCGTTTGTTTATTATGTTGAGAAAAAAGATTTCTTGTTAACGTACAAGACAATCACATTTGTCACCGGGAGGATGTTGAAATAAGGGATTGAACCTATCAGGCAAATTAGTGCAACGAATTGTGAATCAAAACCATTTTGGATTAAAATATTAACGGCCGCTAAAATTTTAATCTCGCCGATTGAAGTAAGGTTCATTATCAAATAATAATTATCTTCCTTTCTTATTCATTCATACAGCCACAACTAGCTTGCATGTCATACATCATACTTATTGCCGGAATTGTTTTGCTCATCGTGTTAATAACAGGCGTTAAGCTAAATGCATTTCTTTCATTTCTTGTTGTATCTATTCTTATTGGCCTTGCTCATGGACAGGACATTCTTTCAATAAGCAATTCTATTCAGAAAGGTATCGGAGACATATTAGGGTCGCTAGTTGCCATCATCGGCCTGGGTGCTATGCTGGGCAAACTGGTTGCAGATAGTGGTGCTGCAGAAAGGATAGCCAATGGAATGGTGAAGGGCTTCGGCAGAAAAAATCTGGTATGGGCACTGGTAGTCACCGCATTTGTTATCGGCATTCCACTGTTCTATAACGTTGGATTTGTATTGCTTGTTCCATTGATCATTAGCATTGCAACACGGTATAAGTTGCCGGCTGTGTATATCGGCTTGCCGGCTTTATCTGCATTATCTGTTACGCACGGATATTTGCCACCGCATCCATCGCCAACGGCATTGGTGCAACAGTTTCATGCAGACCTAGGCCAAACCTTATTATATGGATTGATCGTTGCTGTGCCAGCCATCATACTCGCAGGCCCGGTATTCGCAATGACGCTGCGCAATTTCAATGCAAAACCAATCGACACTTTTGCAGTTAAACCCAAACCAGAAAATGAACTACCTGGTATGTTTAATAGCATCATCACCGCGTTCCTTCCCGTTCTCTTAATTACTATTGCAGCTATTACAAAGTCAGTCGTCCACGAAGAATCATTAACAAAAACGATCATCATTTCCTTAGGAGAACCGGTAACAGCCATGTTGCTCACTGTGATCATTGGCATTTATACACTGGGCGTGCGCCAGGGCAAGACCGTTAACGAAGTAAGCAACTCGCTCGGCGATGCAGTTAAGGATATTTCAATGATCATATTTGTAATAGGCGGCGCAGGTGCGTTAAAGCAGATTCTAACAGATACAGGCATTAGTAACCAGATTGCAAACTCCTTACAAACCATGCATGTGCATCCGCTGTTTGTTGCATGGAGCATAAGCGCCATCATACGTGTGAGCGTAGGTTCTGCTACTGTTGCAGGACTAACAACTGCAGGCATCGTAGCGCCTCTTATTGTAAGCAGCGGCGTAAACCCCAGCCTGATGGTTTTAGCAACGGGTGCGGGAAGCCTGATGTTTTCACACGTGAATGACCCCGGTTTCTGGTTGTTCAAAGAATACTTCAACCTCTCGTTCAAGCAAACAATAAGAACCTGGAGCCTTATGGAAACGATCGTTTCGATTGTTGGATTGATAGGCGTTTTTGCGCTGAATTATTTTGTAAAATAGATGTGCCTGCAAGATTAAATTATTGCTACGCAAAAGCGTTGGGCTTGCCATAAATAGCACATTGGCCATATCACAAGAAAAATATAGTACTTTAGGTTGTTGAACTGTGATTTGCGGCAACGATGTTTTTTAATTCCTGCTTTTTACTTTTGAGCTATTTCTTATAAAAAATCAACACAATGACAGCAGACGAAAAATTTGAACAGCTGGGCCTGACACTTCCTCCTGCGCCAGCGCCAAAAGGTGTTTACAAGCCTTTAGTGATAGATGGCAAACATTGTTATGTATCGGGCCACGGGCCAGTGCAAACCGATGGCACCTTAATTTTTGGGCGCATCGGACAGGGGTTAGATGAAGAAGAAGGAAAGCTGGCAGCTCAGCAAGTGGGCCTGACTATTTTATCTACCATAAAAACCAATCTTGGCTCGCTGAACAAAATAAAAAGGGTGATCAAAGTGCTGGGCATGGTGAACTGCACAGCGGATTTTGGCAAGCATCCGTATATCATTAATGGTTGCAGCGAGTTATTCGCTAAGATCTGGGGTGAAGAGAATGGCATTGGCGTAAGAAGCGCTGTGGGAATGGGATCACTGCCGGAAAATATACCGGTTGAGATTGAAGCTTTATTTGAACTAGAATAAAACCAAGTCAAAAGTAAAAAGTCAAAAATCAAAATAGTATACAGTAACGACAACCAGACATGATTTTGACTTTTTACTTTTGAATTTTGAATTTTGACTTTTTACTTTTTGGCTTCTCAAAACATAATAACGCCTATGGATTGGTTTGAGATAGAAAACATTTCCGAAATAGATTCCCCTGCATTAGTGATTTATAAAGATCGCGTAAGGCAAAACATTGCCCGCGCGATTAGGATGATCGGTAATCCTGGTAAGTTACGTCCTCACGTAAAGACCAACAAGATTGCTGAAGTCTGCACAATGATGATGGACGCAGGTATTAGCAAGTTTAAATGCGCAACAATTGCAGAAGCTGAGATGCTTGCGCAGGTAAAGGCGAAGGACGTGCTGTTGGCTTATCAACCAGTTGGCCCTAAAGCGGAACGCTTTATTGAACTTCAAAAAAGCTATCCGGCCACCTATTTTTCCTGCATTGTTGATCATATCGTTGTTGCGCAACAATTATCGGAACTGGGCAAAAAGAATGAGCAGACAATACATGTGTACATCGACCTAAATACTGGAATGAATAGAACCGGTATTCAACCGGCACATGCGCTGCACCTGTTCGAAGCGATTCAATTACTGCCTTTCATCAGGGTGATTGGCTTGCACGCATACGACGGCAACATCCGCGATACAGATCTTGTTGTTCGGCAACACAAAAGTGATGAGGCTTTTCAAAAAGTACTTATTCTTTCCGAAGCGCTGGAATCAGTAACAAATCATCCGCTTACCGTTGTCGTAGGTGGTTCGCCCACATTTCCAACACATATTCATCGTGAGCATGTGGAATGCAGCCCGGGAACATTCGTCTTCTGGGATTGGGGTTATAAACAAATTGCACCAGATGAACCTTTTGAATATGCTGCACTTGTTATTACACGCGTAATCTCACTTATCGATCAGCAGACTATTTGCCTTGACCTTGGGCACAAGTCTGTTGCTGCGGAAAACCCGCTACCAAGAGTAGCATTCCTTAATGCGCCTGAGGCATTGCCGGTTTCACAAAGTGAAGAGCATATGGTTCTCAAGGTGCCCGATGCATCCATATATACAATAGGCGATGTTTTGTATGCAGTACCTGTACATATATGCCCAACCGTCGCTTTATATGATACCGCCGCTGTTATAGAAAATAACAATGCGACGGATACATGGAACGTTATTGCCAGAAAAAGAAAAATCAATATTTAATTAATGGAGAATTGACAGTTGATTATTAACAATGCAGATGGAACTTATTACAATCATTTTCAATTGTCAACTGTCAATTATCAATTCTCCCATACTTTGAACGCTGATTAATTATGTTTACAATAGATGCGCACCTGGATTTAAGTATGAATGCAATGGAGTGGAACAGGGATCTGCGGGAGAGCATTGCAAATATCAGGGAAAGAGAAAAAGGCCTTACAGATAAACCGGACAGGGCTAAAGGAACTGTCTCCCTACCTGCATTAAGGCACGGAAATATCGGGTTGGTGGTAGCCACGCAAATTGCACGATACGTTGCTCCTGATAATCCTTTACCTGGATGGCATTCGCCTGAGCAAGCATGGGCGCAAACACAGGCACAGCTCGCCTGGTATAAGTCCATGGAAGAAGCCGGAGAAATGGTGATGATAAAAAATGCTGCGGGCCTTGAGCAACATATTGCTTTATGGATGAATGAGGACCACGAACAAGGCACTAAGCCGGTTGGTTTTATATTAAGCCTGGAAGGCGCAGACTCCATTGTTACCTTACAACATCTTGAACGCGCTTATGCATATGGACTGCGTGCGGTAGGGCCTGCACATTACGGGCCCGGGCGATATGCCAACGGTACCGATGCCACAGGCCACCTCAATGAACAAGGCAAACAACTTATAAAGGAAATGGACCGGATGAATATGATCCTTGATGCAACGCATCTTTGTGATGATGCATTCTGGGATGCTATGGCCATTTTTAAAGGAAACGTTTGGGCGAGCCATAATAATTGCAGAGCCCTGGTAAATCACAATCGCCAGTTCAGCGATGAACAGTTGAAAGTCTTGATTGAAAGAGGTGCCGTTATTGGCGGTGCACTTGACGCATGGATGATGGTTCCCAACTGGGTACGCCATCAATCCACGCCAAAGGAAATGAATTGCGGACTGGAAAAAATGGTTGATCATATGGATCACATTTGCCAGCTGGCAGGCAACGCCTTACACATTGGTATTGGTAGCGATCTTGATGGCGCTTTTGGAAAGGAACAAAGCCCTTATGATCTCGAAACAATAGCTGATTTACAGAAAGTACCCGTATTGTTACGCAAACGCGGATATTCCGAAGAAGATATTCAAAACGTAATGCACGGCAACTGGCTGCGCTTCATGCGCAACGCTTTGTAACCACTGAGACAGGGCGGCACAGAGGAACACGACAAGAAGACAATTAAACAATATGCGCTGATATTAAGAGTATGCCAGTATAATGTACTTAGTGTTTCTCTGTGCCCTTTGTGCCTTAGTGTTTCAAAAAACTTTGTGATTCTTTAGTGTCGCAGCGCCTCCGTGGTTCAACCTAATCTTCGTCTTCGCTTACATCTTCTGTTGCATCGAATGCACCACCGGAACCCACTGAATATATTTCGTCGTCCTGCTTTTTTTCGATCTTATTAATATCATCTTTTTTTAAACCCGCAGTTTTTGCATCTTCTTTTGTTTTTGGATTGATGATATCTTCTTTGGCAGGATTGTGTGGAAATCCTTCAAAATCCTGATCTATATGTTCATCGTTGCTTTTTTGCACATCCTCTTTCTTCGTAATCGGATGGGTATCCTTTTCAGTTTCCTTTTTCATAAACAAACGGTTTAGAAATGTAATGAAAATTTTGTGCCAGCATGGACATATTAAAGGTGGAGCATCAATATAATTCCTTGAGGGTAATTTTGCTTTTTCTTATAGTCAGCTCATGTTTCACACCCACTTTCAAGGCATAGTTGCGGTCTGAATGGCTTACCGGAAAATCAAAACAAACAGGATAATTATATTCTTTCACTTTATCATAGATAGCATCATACACGTTTTGTCCAAAGGGGATCATGGTATCCTTCATGTCGGTAAAACCGCCAATAATGAGGCCGGCAAGCGCTTCTAATTTTCCTGCACGTTTTAGCTGCATCATCATTCTGTCTACGCTGTAAATATATTCGCCCACATCCTCTAAAAACAAAATCTTATTTTTTGTTTTTAGATCAGAAACCGAACCGATAATATTAATCAGCATGGAAAGATTTCCCCCAACAAGCTCACCTTCAGCAACACCATTTCTGTTTAATATATGAGCCGGTGTTGTATACGAGGCATGCTTACCTTCCGACAGTTTCTTTAACGACAATACAAATTCATTCTTAGCCCCGCCATCATTAAAAGCTGCCGCCATGGGGGAATGAATAGACGCCGTTTTAAGTTTTGAATACAGGTGCGCATGCAGCAATGTAATATCGCTGTAGCCAATAATCCATTTCGGATGTTTTTTGAAGTGACGAAAATCAATATCATCAACAATCCGGCTCAACCCATAACCTCCTCTCCCACACAAAATTGCATGCACATTTTTATCATCCAGCATTGCTTGCAGATCAGCAAGCCGTTCTTTATCTGTTCCGGAAAAGTAGTTAAACTGGTTGCCTAATGTTTTACCAATTTTCACCTTGTAGCCCCATTGCTGCAATGTATCAATACAAGTCTGCGCCCTTTCTAATGGCATATATCCCGAAGGGCAAACAATGCCAATCGTGTCACCTTTTTTAAGATATGGAGGAATAATCATTTCTTTAGCTATTAGCTGTAAGCTTTATTAACTCAATTGAGTGTTTTAATTTATTTGAATATTGTTTGCTAATCACCACGGTAAAAGACAAGGTATATTCATGATCCCCTCTGCACATTTGCATCTCCGCACATTCACTCATTCGCCCATTTGCACATTCATTGTCAATTGTCAATTCTCAATTTTCAATTAACAAGCTTCCCTCAGTCGCCACTTGCAACTTATGCCTCACGCCGCATTTCAGGGCAAAATTATTTTTCTGGTGGCCAACGGGAAAATCAAAGCAAACAGGATATCTGTAAGGGCTTACTTTCTCCATCACTATTTCATACAAACTCTTGGTAAACTCATCATCAGGATTGGTTTCTGCCTTGGTATTAAATCCACCTACAATCAACCCTTTAAGATGTTTCAATTTGCCGGTGCGTTTAAAGCTCCAAAACATGCGGTCAATGTTGTAAAGATATTCTCCAGTGTCTTCCACAAATAATATTTTACCTGCAGTATCTATATCAGAGTCAGTAGCGGCCAGGTTCTCCATGGTCCTGAGATTTCCTCCTACTAAAATACCCGATGCCTTTCCGGTTCTGTTGAATGCATTGAAAGGCGCACTGTAACTCATTTTTGAGCCGGTAAGTACTTTTTGGATGGAGTCTATTGTTTGCACCTGTACCTGGTCTGCTTTTGTCCAGTCGTCCGGAAAACTGTTACACATTTTGGAGTGAATAGTTGCCACATGGTGATTGCTATTAATATGGCTATGCAGCACCGTTATATCGCTAAACCCAATGATCCACTTTGGGTGAGAACGCAGTTTCCTAAAATCAATCTGATCGATGATCCGCACTACGCCATACCCGCCGCGAGCGCACAAAATGGCTTTAATATGCCTGCTGTTGAGCATGTTTTGAAAATCTGTAAGCCTTGCTGCGTCCGTTCCCCCAAGGCTGCCATCACGGGTGCCGATTGTTTTTCCCACCTCTACACTAAAGCCCCAGGATTGAAATTTCTGTACAGCGGACTGAATGTCTTTTTCAAGGATATATCCAGCGGGGGAAGTTATTCCAATTGTATCACCCTTTTTTAAATAAGGGGGGATGATCCATGCATGGGACGATGAACCTGATGATGCCATCACCGTATTGGATATACTTGCTCCCGCTACCAATAAACCCGCTTGTTGTAGAAAATTCTTTCTGTTCACTTTTGAAAATTTACGTATCAAAATTGCAAGTCGTCAACGTTGTTCAAACAAACATATAACCCATAAGTTACGACGTAACAATTCTAAATTAAATATTTTTCTACACTGATTTTGAAGGATTTAGGCACAGCCTCACACACTCGCCAAGCTTTGCCCGTAATTGTTTATTTTTGCAGCCGTTTACCCGTTATTGAACAGGTGGACCGCATTCAAAGCAAATTCAAAAATTATTACGACTAATGAGTACTGAAACAGGCAAGATTGATCCGGCGGAAAATAATACAGAAAAGACGAATACACCTTCAAGATATTTAATTACTGCGGCGTTACCTTACGCCAATGGGTTAAAACACATTGGCCACCTGGCGGGTGCATATCTCCCGGCAGATATTTATGTAAGATATCTCAGGGCGCAGAAAAGAGATGTTGTTTTTGTTTGCGGAAGCGATGAACATGGTACGGCTATCCCTATTCAGGCGATGAAAGAGGGCACTACTGCTCGTGCTATCATAGATAAATACCATCCCATCATTAAACAGAATTTTGATGACCTGGGAATTTCATTTGATATCTACCACAGAACAAGCGAACCCATTCACCACGAAACAACACAGGAATTTTTCACTTACCTGAATGACCGCAAAGAACTAGAAGTAATAGACAGCGAGCAATATTATGACGAGGAAACTAAAACTTTCCTTGCTGACCGTTTTATAAAAGGCACATGTCCCAATTGTGGATTTGATAATGCATTTGGCGACCAGTGCGAAAAATGCGGAACATCATTAAGCCCGGACATGCTGATCAACCCGGTTAGCACATTAAGTGGTAAAGCACCCATAAAAAAGCCGACCAAGCATTGGTACCTGCCACTAAACAAGCATGAACAATGGCTACGCGAATGGATACTGGAGCAACATAAAAATGATTGGCGGGCAACTGTAGTTGGCCAGTGTAAAAGCTGGATAGATGGCGGGCTTCAACCACGTGCGGTTACGCGCGATCTTGACTGGGGTATAAAAGTGCCGTTGCCTGATGCCGAAGGAAAAGTATTATACGTTTGGTTTGATGCGCCAATAGGCTACATCAGCGCCACCAAACAATGGGCCATCGACAATAATAAAGATTGGAAACCGTACTGGTACAATGAAGACACCAAGCTGGTTCATTTCATTGGCAAGGATAATATTGTGTTCCATTGCATCATTTTCCCGATCATGCTTAAGCTGCACGGTAATATTGTTCCTACCAATGTACCTGCTAACGAGTTCATGAACCTGGAAGGCGACAAAATGAGCACCAGCAGAAACTGGAAGCTGGATATGCAGGATTATATCGATGACTTTGTGAAGAAAGAAAATGGTGGCGGCCAGATGGCTGACGTTTTACGTTATTATCTGAATACCATTTCTCCTGAAACCAAGGACAGCGAGTTTACCTGGAAAGGGTTTCAGGACGCCAACAACAGTGAACTGGTGAGCATATTCGGCAACTTTGTGAACCGCACATTTGTGCTGATGCATAAATTGTGTGGAGGAAAAGTTCCGGCGCTGCATAATGATATCATTGACGATGCCGATAAAAAAATAATAGAAGATATTCAGCAGGCTAAATTGAAAGTTGAGGGCTTGCTGGAACAATATAAATTCCGCGAAGCATTGTTTGAAGTGATTGACCTTGCACGCAAAGGCAACAAATACATGCAGGATAAAGAGCCATGGATCGTAGCCAAGAAGCTCGCAGAGAACCCGGAAGCTCAGAAATCTATCGATAATACACTGCACATTTGTCTTCAGCTGTGTGGTAATCTTGCAATTCTTATCAATCCATTCCTTCCATTTACAGCAAAGAAAATGCTGCACATGATGAAGCTGGTAGACAAGGTACTGGAATGGAGCAATGCAGGCGGCATGAAACTGCTAAGCGTTGGTTATACATTGCGTGCCCCGGAATTGTTATTTAGAAAAATTGAAGATGATGAAGTAAAGGCGCAGGTAACAAAATTGCAGGAAGCTTCTAAACAAAAAGCCGAAGCCGCACCTGTAGCAGAACCGGCAAAAGAAACAGCACCTATCAAATCGGAGATTGTGTATGATGATTTTGCGAAGCTGGACCTTCGCGTGGGAAAAATTGTAACTGCGGAAAAAGTTGAAAAAGCTGATAAGTTATTAAAGCTTTCTGTTGACCTTGGCTTTGAAACGAGGACAATTGTTTCAGGTATAGCCATGCATTTTAAACCGGAAGACATTATTGGCAAACAGGTTGTAGTAGTTGTAAACCTTGCTCCGCGTAAAATGCGCGGCATTGAAAGCAACGGTATGATATTAATGGCTGAAGATGCAACCGGCAAACTTCATTTCGTTAATCCTGAAGACCAGATTAATGCGGGCGCAGGCGTAAGCTAGAAAATTGTACGATGTAGATGTATGTTGCACGATGTAAAAAGTGCAATGTGCAAAATGAGAAAATAAAAAAGCCACGGATAAAACTTTTATCTGTGGCTTTTTGCATAATATAACAAACCGCATGATGTCTCCCTGTAATTTTTGTCTTTGATAAGAATACAACACGTTCTTCTTGTAATCTTACGTTAAGACACGCTTTTGATTGACTCGGATTCGATCAACACAATGAAAGAATGATTAAATTGTTTTTCAACGCTGCTTATGTATAGAAAGTGTCTCGTAGCAATTTTCCTTCTTATTTTAGTTACAGCGTCAGCGCAGAATGCGCAGGATATCCTGCAAAAATCAGTAGCAGAATGCCGGCTCATTAAAAGTGGCTATTATGAGATGTCGCATTATCGGAATAGTTTGTTCAATAAAGACACCACTGTGCGAAGAATAAAATGCTTTTTCGAAAAATTGCCAGGTAATCCTTTTTCTTCCTCACTCTTTCACTATGAGCGTTCTTATCAGGGTGACGACCTGGGAACAGTAATTTTTACCGGAACTGAATTAATAACACTTAACACAAAGGACAGTATTGGAACCATTAAAACTCAGTCATTTTTAGAACAAAACAACGGCATTGATAATAAAATGGATATTCCATTGTATCAACTATTCAGCGATTCCGTTGGTGACAGTTTTCTACCACATGTAAAGAAAACAAAAGATAGTAACTCATACTCCCTGTTGAGAGATGACATAATTAATGGAGATGAATGCTACCAGGTTCAGGCAATAGAAAATCCGGAACCCGACACCTTAAAGGAAATCGATAACTTTCGCAAGACCTACACTTACTGGATCAATAAAAAAAGTTTCCTCCTTGTTCAATATGCAGTAAGTAGCGATTACACGTTTAGAAAAGACACTTTGAGTGATTTTGAAAAAGTTGTTTTAACCATATACAACTTAAATAACCAGGTAAAAAAATCACTCTTTGATATAGCATCAATTCCATCTTACTATACACTCAAAAATTACGTTCTCCCCAAGTCTCACACCATATTACCCAAAGGTTTAAATGCGCCTGATTTCACACTGCACACATTAAATAATAAGCAAATCAGCCTGGCTGGCATGAAAGGAAAACTTGTCTTGGTTGACTTCTTTTACCAGGGCTGCCTTCCGTGTGTAAAAGCATTCCCAACACTTCAACACCTGCAAACAAAATATAAAGACAAAGGATTAATTGTCTTGGGCATTGATCCATTCGATAAAAATATAAAAGGCCTGCGCGAGTTTCTGGGCAAACAAGGAGTGAATTATACAGTTTTGTTGGATGATGACCATATAACAGAAAAAAATTACCAGGTCTCTTCATACCCAACCATTTATTTAATCAGCAAGGAAGGAAAAATAATTTTCACATTTGAAGGCTATGGGGAAGGATCAGACGGCCTGCTTGACCAGGTAATCAGACAAAATTTATAACCGAACGAACAGCTGCTACCGCCCTTTGTTATTTTTTTACATTTCAAAAAGTCATATATTTAAATCCACCGGCTTTACTTCTGCACAAAAAATAATCATATGAAAATCGGCTTCATTGGCTTAGGCAACCTGGGTTTTCCTATTGCAGAAAATTTATTGGAAAAAAGGCAAGAACTGTATGTCTATAACAGAACCGCAGCAAAAGCTCAGCCCCTGATAGCAAAGGGAGCCACACTTTGCCAGTCAGTAAAGGAACTTGCTGCTATGTGCGATATTGTTTTTAGCATTGTATCAGACGATGCTGCTATTAACAATATAACCCAGGGTGAAAACGGTATTGCCGCTAATCTTAAAGCCGAGGGCATTCATATTTCAATGAGCACTATTTTGCCCGCCACGTCTGTTGCGCTCGCGCACCTGCACCAGCAACACAACAACAATTATATTACCGCGCCTATACTTGGCCGACCCGAAGCAGCAAAGGCAAGAAAGCTGAATTTTCTTGTTTCAGGCAACGAAGAATTGCAGGATGTTATCGAACCATTTTTACATGATGCGGGTGCTGTTAATATTTGGGCTTACGGTGAAGATGCCGGCGCAGCTAATTCTGCAAAGCTTTGCAGCAACTATTTGATTGTTTCTGCTATTCAGGCAATGTCTGAAGGTATTAGCCTTGCAAAGCACAGTGGGATTGACGCAACGCAATGGTTAAATATGCTTACACAGACGGTTTTCGCTGCACCGGCCTACATTAACTACGGCAACCTTTTATTGAAGGAAGCCTATCAACCTGCTGCATTCAGCATGAAGCTTGCATTAAAAGATGTAAACCTTGTTGCAGAACAGGCTTCGGAAACACAAGCCACTATGCCACTGGGTAAATTATTGCAGCAACAAATGAACAAATGCATTGAGAAAGGCATGGGGGACTATGATATTACTGCGCTGGCGCTGGCACTTAAGTAGCTGATAGCTATTAGCTATCAAACGTCAGCAATTTCTCGTTTATCAAGGAGGTTGTACTTTAGGAGGCTTCAAATTATTTTTTTAGTTGGATACTGTTTATCTGCTACGAAATCACAAAGCTCATAGCTGATAGCTGACAGCTTAAAAGCATTATCTTAGCAAACAACTTGGCCGTATGCATTTAATTCAGGAAATAACATTTATACTGCTTGCAGGATTTGCCATCTGGCTCTTTTCTAAAAAAATATCCGCTATTAGAAGAAACATTTTATTGGGCAGGGATCAGCAGATCAATGACCGTCCGTCTGAACGCATAAAAAATGTATTGCTGCTTGCATTTGGCCAAAAGAAAATGTTTAAGAAACCCTTGGTAGCAGTGATGCATTTTATTGTCTATGCAGGCTTTATCATCATCAATCTTGAAGTTGCTGAAATTTTCCTGGATGGTATTTTAGGCAAACACAGGCTGTTTGCGGAACCAATGGGCGAAGTGTATGCATGGCTGATCAATGCCTTTGAATTCCTGGCAGTTGGCGTTATCATTGCTTGTGCCGCATTTTTAATCAGAAGAAATATTATCAAACTGCGCCGGTTCATCAGTAAAGACCTGGACGGGTGGCCCAGAAGCGACGCCAATTACATCTTGATTACCGAGATCATTTTGATGATCCTCTTCCTCAAAATGAATGCGTGCGATACCTATCTTCAGCAACAGAATTATGGTGATTATGGCGAACATCTTACCGGCAATTTTATCTTTTCGCAGATGCTGCATCCGTTATTAAGCGGATTCAGCAACCATACAATAGCCGTATTTGAACGTATCTGTTGGTGGCTGCATATTACGGGCATTTTTGCATTCCTTAATTACCTGCCCTACTCAAAACATTTGCATATCATTTTCGCATTTCCGAACGCCTATTATGGACGCCTCGAACCCAAAGGCAAAATGACAAATATGCCGGAGATCCAGAATGAAGTATTGTATGCTATGCAACCTGAGCTGGCTCCCACCGGCGATACTGCGCAAACAGATCATAAAAAATTCGGCGCGAAAGATGTTGCCGATCTGAGCTGGAAAAATCTATTGGACGCCTATAGCTGCACTGAATGCGGCCGTTGCTCTGATGCATGCCCGGCAAACATTACCGGCAAGTTATTGAGCCCACGTACCATCATGATGAAGACACGTGACCGCGCTGAAGAAATCGGCCGGAACATCGACAAAAACAAAGCCTTTATTGACGATAATAAAACGCTGCTTAGAGATTATATTTCTGAAGAAGAACTAAGGGCATGCACCACTTGCAATGCCTGTGTGGAGCAATGCCCTGTGAGCATTAATCCACTGGATATTATTTTACAATTGCGCCGTTACCTTGTAATGGAAGAAAGCAATGCACCGCAGGAATGGAATGCCATGTTCAGCAATACTGAGAACAATTTTGCTCCGTGGAAATTTTCACCGGACGAAAGAGATGCGTGGGCTGCGGAGGGTTGACCTGTAAGCAATAAGGTATCAGGTGTAGTACACACCCGGCAATTATCAGTATTGCACATTCTAAAATCATCTTCTTCAGGGCTTGATTGAAATTTGCTTTAAAATACACGGGGCGTTGCCCTGTGCTAATGATGGGCGCCCCTTCAGGGCTTTCTTTCCAAGCAAGACTGGGCTTAACGTTATAGATTATTGCGTTGTTGAGGCGTTTTGTAAAAAGTCCAATTACAATCTTAATAGCCGCTTCTTTTCAACAAGAAACTATTTGGATACAACCTTGCCAATCAGGTATACTTAGCACTTAAATCAAACACGCACACCAATCATCAAGCTTCACCATTCACTATTCACTATTGACCATTCACCATCCACTATTCACTATTTACCACTTCCTGCTACCTCTTCGTTCCCCATCAATCCCCTTATCACCACACTCGCTACCATACATCCAAAAATGGCAGGCATATAGCTAATCGTTCCAATCAACGTTTTTTTTGGATGTGCTTTTTCCGTAACAATCACACGGCTTTCATCAATCGGCTCGGGACTGAATACGACTTTAAAGCCCGTTCTTATGCCCACTTCATGCAGTCTTTTGCGGACATATTTGGCGAGTGTGCAATTAAAACTACGGCTGATATCTTCAATTTTTATTTGCAGCGGGTCAATTTTGCCGCCCGCGCCCATTGAACTTACAATAGGTATTTTTCTATCCATGCAGGATTTTATAAAGAACACTTTAGACCCTAATGTATCAATACAATCAACTGCATAGTCCAACGGATGCTCGTCAAGGATACCGGCCGTTGTTTCGGCGTTAAGAAAAGTTGTAACGATCGTAATATTCAAATCCGGATTTATTGCCTGCAACCTTGCAGCCATTTCTTCCGCTTTCAGGTTGCCAGCATTGCTTTGCAACGCAACAACCTGCCTGTTGCAGTTGCTTAGGTCCACAACATCGGCATCCACAATAGTTATCCTGCCCACACCACTACGCACAATCATTTCGGCGCAAATACCACCAACACCGCCCAGGCCGGCAATCAGCACGTGCTTGTTCATCAGGCTTTCAACTTTTTCATCTCCCAGCAGCAATTGCGTTCTGCTCATCCAGTAAGGAATCATATTCTTGTTAGATTATGTATTAAATTGAGGTTGCAAAATTGAATAGAGTTATATGAAATTGCCAAAAATCTTATTGATTGTTTTTATTTTCTTTGGTTTTAATGCGGTTGCACAACGAGTGGACGTACTATCTTCAGGCTCAAGAGCTTCATTAAGAGGCATTTCTCCGATTGATGACAACATTGTTTGGGTAAGCGGTTCTAACGGCAATGTAGGCCGTTCAACTGATGGCGGCAAAACATGGGAATGGAAAACAGTCAAAGGTTTTGAAACGCGCGATTTCCGGGACATTGAAGCATTTGATGCCAACACAGCCATCATCATGGCGATCGCTGAGCCGGCCGCAATTTTAAAAACAACCGATGCGGGCAGGACATGGAAAACAGTATTTGTGGACAGCACAAAAGGTATGTTCCTGGATGCTATGGACTTCTATGATAATAATACCGGCGTGGTTGTAGGTGATCCTATCGACGGAAGATTGTTTATTGCATTTACAGATAATAACGGAGAATCATGGCAGCCGGCGCCGATGGAGAAGCGGCCTAAGGTAGATGAAGGCGAGGCCTGTTTTGCTTCCAGCGGCGGAAATATAAAACTAATGCGCGGCAAGAATTTCCTCGCAGTTACCGGCGGAAAAAATTCCAGGCTGTTTTATAACAATACACCATCCAATCTTCCACTGATGAAGGGCAAAGAATCCACGGGCGCCAATGCGCTGGCCGTGTTTAACAACAGTATTGCTATTGTTGGCGGAGATTTTAACCAACGCGATAGAAATGATAGCTGCTACGTATACTTTGATGAATTCAGAAAGGCAGGCAGCCTGCGCTTTGCTACTTTTCCGAAAACGCGCTTTAGCTACCATTCCGGTGTAACCTTTATTTCGTCTGCGCAAATCATTGCCTGTGGATTAAATGGTGTTGACATCAGCGGCGATAACGGCATTACCTGGAAAAACATTTCTACAGAAGGCTTCCATGCCGTTCGCAAAGCAAAAAACAGCGATGCCGTATTTTTTGTTGGAGGCAATACTAAGATTGGGAGGATGGTGCAGTAGCTATCAGCCATTAGCTATTAGCTATTCTTCGCACTAGTTGTATTTCCGCATATATTAATCGTTACCGTAGTTCGTCTTATTAGAAAACGATGAACTTAGCTTTTTGACTACAATTAGGCATTGTTGCGTCGCACACTTGTACTATTTGTACTTTATTGAGCAATGTGCAAATACCAGAACTAAATTCAGCAACGATAATATTTAGTTAACTGACAAATATCTAAGAACATTATAAAACAAAAAGCGCCGGTAAAGGGAACTCGACCGGCGCTTTGCTTATAAATAAGATTGAAACTGTTTGTCGCAGCTGATGGTTGATAGCTAAAAGCTGACAGCTGCCAGCTATTCAAACATTTCCGCTAACTTCTGTTTTTCAGCTTTAAAAGATTCTCTTGGCTTCAATCCAAGCAGATCGAACATCTGGTTGTCTTCATCAAATGAAGGATTGGGCGTAGTAAGCAGTTTATCTCCCGCAAAAATAGAATTCGCGCCAGCCATAAAACAAAGCGCCTGTTCGGCTACATTCATTTCTGTTCTTCCGGCACTTAACCTTACCATTGTTTTCGGCATAAGAATGCGTGCAGTAGCAATCATTCTTACCATATCCCATATATCTGTCTTTTGGTTATTTTCCAATGGAGTTCCGGCAACGCGCACTAATGCATTAATGGGAACACTTTCCGGATGTTGCGGCATTGTAACTAATGTATGCAACATTCCAATCCTGTCTTCATGTGTTTCACCCAATCCGATAATACCGCCACAACAAACAGAAACGCCAGCTTTACGAACATTATCCAGCGTATTTAAACGCTCTTCGTATGTGCGGGTAGTGATGATTGATTCATAGTATTCGTTGGATGTATCCAGGTTATGGTTATAGGCATATAAACCTGCATCAGCCAGTTTTTTAGCCTGATCCTCAGTCAGCATACCAAGCGTGCAGCAAACCTCCATTCCCATTTTATTTACGCCTTTCACCATTTCCAACACGCGGTCAAAATCCCTGTTATCCCTCACCTCGCGCCATGCAGCCCCCATACAGAAACGCGTGCTTCCTGCATCTTTTGCTTTTTGAGCATACGCAAGTACTTCATCCTGCTTCATTAGCGCCTGTACGTTAACGCCGGTATTGTAACGCGCCGCCTGTGGGCAATAAGCACAATCTTCTGTGCAACCACCTGTTTTAATACTCAATAACGTGCAAACCTGCACTTCTGCAGTATCATTATATTCACGATGAACATTCGCAGCCTTAAAAACCAACTCCAGTAACGGTGTATTATAAATTTCATGAATCTCTTCAAGGGTCCAGTCGTTTCTTATTGCGATACTCATAACATCAATTTGAAGGCAAATATAAAGGTGTAAAATTAAATGCGAAATTAACAACGAATGACAGCATGCCCCATAAAAAACAAAAAGCCCTGTCATTCCCCAAAATGACAAGGCTAAAACACCTCACAAATACAACACATTTATAGCAATGCTACAAAGCAGCAAGAAAATCTATAATATCTTTTTTACTCTTTATTACCGGCTGTAGTTCAATTATTGCATCGGGGCTAACAACTACGTCCTTCGCTCCTATATAAAGATCATTTCCTATAAGTGAAATACTTACAAGCGTTACATTTTTGTTCAAGGGAATTTTATGCGCGTAGAAATACCTGTTGGGCACATCGGCACTCATGCGCAGCACGGACCACTGATCTTTAAACACGACAAATACAGCGGTATTAGCATTGGTGAAGTTAACCGGAAGTATTGCATTCAGCTTAGTGGAAGGCATCGAACTATCGGCAAACCTGTCGCAATTGATCCAACCAATATTTTTAGGAAAGATGTTGTAGCCTGATAGCTGCCCATCCTGCCACAGATCAATCCTTGATGAATCCGTCGCTGCTACCCAGTTAAAACCATCCGTTGCGTTTACAGATGTATCACCGTAAAAAACCTTCATTTTTTTGTCTGCCTGCTGGCTGGCATATTTAACAACAATGCGTACATCATCAGCCACGTGCAACACCTGCCCGCCTTTGGTTATTTTTATGTAAAAAGCGCCACCACTCACGAGTATAGCATTGTTACTTACGGTAGGCTTACCGAAGCGAACCATATCGCCTTTGGATTTGAGGAAGGATGCCTCAACTGTTATTTTACCCGCAACAGCTTCTTTTGTACAATTGGCCGGAAAAATAACCACGGCGTTTTCTGCACAATGTAAAATACCGCCTGTGCTTATTTCAAACGAGTCTGCAACAGGCGGTGAAGAAAGAAGGGACAATAAAGCATTAACCGGAGCATCATTCGCAATTGATGCTTTCCACGAAGTGTCATTCTGCGGATTATTCGGATAAGCAACAAACTCATCGGATGCTTCTTTGGCACAGCCTGCCAGTAAAAACACAATAAATGAGTATAACAAAATCCGCTTCATATATCTGCTAAAAAATTGATAGTTTAACCACATGCAACCAACACGATATTTTTTTTAAGATTGACATAGCCTATCGGTGCCCCACATGTGGTATCAAATAGATAACTGCTTAGTTTAAATCGTTGCCTGCGCTTTAAAATTTATATTTTACACCCAGCGACAAACCACCCACATTTATCTTTTGTGTAAAAGGTGCGGTTGATTTTGCCATATTACCCAACCTGTATTGTAAATAAGGCTCAGCAAATATGGATGCGCGCTGCGATAATTTTCTTGACAATCCTACACCGAAGTATAAGCTCATTCCCATATTGTTTTTATATGGATTAAAATCTTTTATGCTGCTTGCCTGGTAAAATGTATCTAGTATAGAGCCCTTGTACCATGAATGTAAATTGAAGATTACACCTGCTGAAACTGATGCATTGAATTTATCTCCATTGGTTTCGTATCCTAACAATAAGGGTAACTCAAGGCTTGAATAATGATTGTTGACGTTTACTACGCTATAGCCAATCATGCGGGCCATACTTACACTTACAAATGAGTTAACTGCACCAGCGTCTGTTGAGATAAATCGCTGCACAGACACAGGGACATCCCTGTAAACGTTTGGCGTATTGTACGTAAACTTCTGGTTTACCTGGGTATATTGAAGCCCCGATTTTATAAAGAAATGATCATTCAGTTTTTGTGTTAACCTGAAACCAGTATTAAATGATACCGATGATTTCTCCGCGGCATTTTTTTCTGATACATAACTCTCGTAACCATCCTTGGCATTGGTCTTTTGCCAGTTATATGCTGGCGAAGCATACACCTCAATAAACCTGTCTTTGGATGATGATGAAGATTGTTTTTCTTTTTTCTTTACAGAAGATATTTCAGCTGCCTGCTTTTGTTTTCCTGGTACTGGCTTGTTACTCATTACCAGAGAAGTATTGGTAGAATCATTACTACGTAGTTGTTGACTATTTCCTGTTTGTGCTCCTCCGGAAGATGCATTCAACTCATTCTTAGCATTATTGTTCGTGTCATTGTTTCCGGGCTTTTCGGTGTTACCGGCTCCCAACTCCTGTGCAGGGCTATACTTTTTCGCTGCCTGCTGATCTCCATGAGAAGATGCTGTTGGTGCATTTTTTTTACCGGCCAGCTGTTTAGCTTGCGATGCGGATTTTCCCACTGAAGCTGTCTCTTCTGTATTGGCCGGCAGTCGGTTGTCTGCCGAACTGTTTTCAATACCTCTATTTCCCGGTAAAGCAGTACTATTTGTATCTGTTGTTTTTAATGAACCTTTTTGAGTAGATGTTAATTCATCGGCCTTTGTCTTTGTTTGATCGTTTTCTTGTGTTGAATGATGTTTCCCTGCCAGTTGGCTGTTTCCCTGTGTATGTTGCTGCAGCATAAAGTATCCACCGGTAGCTACTCCGATAAATAGTACCGCCGCAAGTGTCCACCACAGGAAGGGGCGCCTTTTGTCGTCGTCAAACCGTCGCTGTATTTTGCTCCAGCTATCTTCCGGCACACGGCTTTCATAGTCGTGCAATTTTCGCCGGAAAAACTCATCAAATTCGTTCTCAGTCATAACTATACGGCAATTTTTTGAAATAATTTTATCTGGTCCTGCAACATGCGGCGGGCTTTTACCAGCTGGCTGCGGCTTGTTCCAGGTTGTATATTCAACATTTTTGCTATCTCTTCATGGCTATACCCTTCAATAGCATTCAGGTTAAAAACAAGCCTGTAGCCATCAGGCAGCGCATTGATCATCTTCAGCAATTCCTCTTCATTCAAATTTGTCAGCGCATACGATTCTGTATATGCGGAGGCTTCTACCACATCAGTCAATTCATTAAACCTTATTTTTCTTTTGTTGATTACTTTCAGTGCGGTAGTCACCACTATCCTTCTTATCCAACCTTCAAAAGACCCTTCGTTTTTATATTGGGCGATGTAGGTGTACACTCTTATAAAGGCTTCCTGTAGAATATCTTCCGCTTCGGCGTGGTCGCAGGCGTATCGCAGGCAAACGGTCATCATCTTACCAGCATATATATCGAACAATATACGCTGGCAGTTTGCATTCTTTTGAACGCACCCTTTAATCATCTCCTGCTCCGTCAAATAAATACAGTTTTAAAACAACTACATAAAATAGATACCGGCATAGCGCAAAACGTTGCCTGCAAGGTAAAATTGTATTGTAGTTCTACACCGCTGGCCGCGTAATTTTAACGCCATTCCTCACAAAATCATGGCACAATATTTATAACAGCCATATTGAAGATATTTTTACATATAACCTTTTTTATCATGAGGCGCATGTTCATCCAATCATCCTGTGTATTTCTCCTGCTATTTTTTAGCTGTGCAATACAGAAACTGAACGCGCAAAAGCTTGTTTTTCTTTTTGGGCATGGTCTTTATGATGCGCCAACCGGAGGGCTGGCTGATCATTATAATTATGGATTGGGGGTAGAAGGTGGTGTTGGTATAGGATTGAACAAAACATTTTTAACAGGCACGATCGGCTACACGAACTTTTTCAATAAAAGCGGAAATCCGGCGGGCGACCTAAAATATGTTCCTATTAAAGTAGGTTTAAGACACTACCTTATGGCTAAACTCTTGTTTGTCAATCTAAATGCTGGCGTTGCAAGCCTTGACAATAAGCTGATAAGCAGTTCCGCCCGTTTTACCGCAGACGCCGGTATAGGCGCAAAGCTTGGCCCTTTAGATCTTGGGGTTAACTACGACGGATTTGATGGAAGCAATGGTGTTTCTTCAGGATGGAACTCGTGGTTTTCGTTTAAGGCCGGGTTCAGGATTGGGCTTTGACGTTTTACGGTATAAGTTGTAAGTTATACGTTTATCGCAGCGAAGTATCAAAACAAAGAAACTTGCCGGTGGCAAGTTTCTTTGTTTATTATTTAAGGTAATGTGGTCAAAAATGGTTGGTGGTGATTCAATGAATAAATGTTATAATGCGAGTGACAGCCTTAAGAGGAAATGAGCTCTGGTGGAGACCAAC
>JBEHXT010000006.1:0-342198 GCA_048498555.1 Bacteroidota bacterium | reverse complement strand
TTAACAACGCCTCGGCGATCAATCTTTCCGGAACCGAAAAGCTTGAAGCCCGGAAGTTTGACCTTATGCACGATATAAACGTCCGCGGCACCTTTCTCGTTACGAAGCATTGTATACCTTATTTAAAGAAGTCTGATAATGCGCATATTCTCACAATGTCGCCGCCGGTAAACCTTCATCCTAAATGGCTGGGAGCTCATATAGCATACACTTTAAGCAAATACAACATGACGATGATGGCAATGGGCTGGGCGAAAGAATTTGCCGATGCTAAAATTGCATCAAATAGTTTATGGCCGAGGACAACAATAGACACCGCGGCGGTTAGAAATTTGTTGGGCGGCGAGGCGCTTGCAAAAATGAGCCGCACCACAGATATTCTTGCTGATGCGGCTTATTATATTGTAAGCAAGGCCAATCTTGAATACACTGGCCGTGCGTTTATTGATGAGGAAGTGTTGGCCGCAGAAGGTATTACAGATTTCGAAAAATATGCAGTAACACCCGGCGGTAAATTGTACACCGATCTGTTTCTTTGATGCCCTTGAAATTGATAATTGATAACTTTTTATGGTTGTATCAATTCAAAGCAATTCTTGATAATTTCAATCTGGTATTCGTCGCTTGCTTCGCGCGGCTCCCCATCAACATGGAATGGGGCGTGTTTTAAGTTTCTGATGGTGAGTGACGGCGTCTGAAAATACAACACAGTTTTTTGCGTAATATCGTCTACCAATTGCTGAAGCTTATTGTTGCCACGAATCTGGCGAAGTATCGCAAAAGGCAACCTTGCCTTGTTCATTTTTTGAACTACAACTATGTCCAGCATTCCATCATTCAAATCTGCCTGGGGCGCAATAGTAAAGTTGTTGCCAAACTGGTTGCCGTTAGCAATGCTGATAAAAAATGCATCTGTAAAAAAAGAAAAGTTATCCAGTACAATTTCAAACTGGTAAGGCTGCGCCTTAAAAAAGTTCAATAAACTTTGTTGCGTGTAGGTAAGCAGGCCACGGGATGCTTTCATTGAAAAGTCGTGTGCAACTTTGGCGTCAAAGCCAAGGCCGCTCAGCATGCACGAAAATTCATTATTGATAAGAAAAGCATCAACCATTTTTGATTTTCCATTGAATATCAACTCAAGTGCCTGTTGTGGCTTTTTAGGTATCCCGGCAGCCAAGGCAAGCCCATTACCGCTGCCAACAGGAATAATACCAAAACGGACTTTTGTTTTTCGTAATGTATTTAATACCTGGTTAACGGTGCCATCGCCGCCAACTATTACAACATCAGTAATGCCCTCTTCGTGAATCTTTTCTTTCAGAAAATCATAATTGCCCACAGAATTAGTAGGCACTATTTCAAAATGGATCTTGCTTTTTTTACAGGTTTCTTCTATTTCTTTTTTGATGATTTCTTTTTTCGATGTGCCCGACACCGGGTTGATGAGAAAGACAAACTTTCGGCCCGCATTCACAACATCAGCCTGTTTTCCCTTGTTGGGTTGCAATTTTTTGGGTGCCACTACCAATTTACTTTTTTCTTGATCTGCAACAACGTTCTCCATACAGCTACTGTTTTCCAATTTAAGTAATTTATAGATGATTAAACGATATTTTAGCCGGGCGCTATAATAGCCAATATCATTCCATTGTTTAGTGGGTGCAAGATGGGCAATTATCTGCTTATAGCCTTCAGTTTTATAAACTCGTTAACGATAATTTTAATTATGTCAGCATATTACATATGCTATTAAATATTATTTATATTTTTTTATCGTTATGCGATTTTTTGTTAAAAATATGCCGATGTGGCACCTTTTTTGTTGAATGAAATTGTTCCCCGTTTTAAATATTTCGGTATCTGAAAAATCCTTCAACCTAAGGATCCTTGAAAAATATCGGAGCACATTTGTTTAACGACTTGCTATTCGTTTGACGCCATATTTTGTGTTTCCAACGGACTTTTGTGTCAATTCATCGGATGTTTTTGTTATATACAAAGGCTTCCCCTATTTTTATGCCTGAAATACAAATTCTCAATACGCTAACGTACCCAGTATTTCTCCTATGATCCTCCGCTTTATCCAATTCCATTGATTTCATTTTTATTGGTTTTGCACAGGTAGAATTATCGTTCCGCCCAAACGCATTTTTTGGCGTATTCAATTTAAATACATCAGAAACTGTACTGGCAATATCATGCAATGATTCATTGGCAGGTTTATTATAGCAAAGGTTTGCTGCAGTCAGATTGTAGTGAACTGATCTATGCCATGATGCTGACGAAATTCATCCTTATTCTCTATACCACAAATTCTTAGCTCGCTAAGGAAACCAAGGGGAACGCAATGCCAATATTTATTTTTTGCGCCGCAAAAGCGCGATAACCAAATATTGGATTTTTATGAGGGGAACATTACACTTCGCGTGTACAATAATGCTGTTGCTTATTGCCTCGGCTGCGTACACTAAACCTTTAACCGCTACTGCAACGCCTGTTAACGGTATTTGTGCGTCCGATGCGCAGATTATTGTAAACGCAGACAATGCATCAGGAACGCTTTTATACGAACTTGTAGCGCCCGCACCACTAGGCGTTGCCGCCAGCAAAAACAATGTTTTCAGCAATCTTCCCGCAGGAGCATATACTGTAAAAGTGTATGATGCAGATCATGCAACACCGGCCACTGCTTTTGTAATTAGCAACATAACGGTAACTACTCAATATAAACAGCTTTCATCACTTACTGTTACCCCTGGTGTATCGCTTAACAGCGCCGTAGCAGGGGCTAACGGACTTTGCGGCCCTGAAGGCACAATGCGCGTTAATTCAAGCAACGGACGCAGCCCCATTTCCTATAAACTTGCCAAAGGAACGGACACAATTACATTGGTTGGAAACAGCGGCGAAGATGTACTCTTCAAAAATGTACCTAAAGGTGATTATATAGTTACAGCTACTGATGCTTGTGGTACAACGCTTACAAGCACAAAGGTTAAGGTGTCTGACGATTATGATTTGTCAGTTGCCGGGATTACGGCGTTGTCGTTACAAAATGCGCCTGTTATCCTTGAAAGGGTCGCGGGCGAACCGGATTCACTGGTAATCAAAAACCTGCGTTCTGCAGGAGTTATTGTTTTGAAAGATGCTGCAGGAAATAGCGTTAGCTATGATCCATTAACGCTGCCGTATAAAGTTGAATTTACAAGCAACGGTATTACTTCGTCAAGTGAATGGGTTGCATCCGGCTCAGATGTAGTTAAAGCAGGTAAGTATGTTCCCGGAGCTGCTACTTCTTATGTAGTGGTTGTTAAAAATCCCTGCACGGGCCAGGAGTTTCGTTCTGCACCCGTAATTATTGCAGGGCAGGTATTTGGCGTTGCCGTATCCAGCGGTATGTCTGATATGTGCAGCCCTGCCGGCTTTTATGCTTCTTACAATTCGGCTAATAATCTTGCGCCGTATTTTCCGGTTACCATCCAGGTAAAGGATATTAATGCAGGAACTTCCTATTCTTTTACATGGAACAGCGGAAGTATGACATTTCCCGGGCTTGCCCTGGTTGACGGGCATAAATATGATTTTGCTTTTGCCGATGCTGCCGGTTTTAAAATGAACTATTCGGTTACTTACAAAGACACCTATTCTAAACTGACTTTTTCAGGCGCAGATGTGTGTGAATCCGGAAAAATAAGCATTGGGGTAAAAGGGCTGTTTGGAAGCGGCCCATGGCCGGTAAAAATATCTGTTACTTCTGCTCCGTCGGCCCTTACTACCTTGCCTAAACCTGTAGAATTGACATCGCCTGGAACAAACGTGAATGTGCGCTTTACTTTATGGGATAACCTTCCCGAAGGAAGTTATTCTTTTCTTGTAGAATATGGCGACGGAAATAGTGGCACCTGCAGAATAGAAAAACATGATAATGAAAAGATGGCTGCCACTAATACATCGCTCGCGATAGATTCAATAAGTTTTCAACATGTTTCCTGCGACATTTATAACATCATTGGATCAGCAAAAGGAAAAAGAAAAGATGGTTCTGTATTCAACTATGGAACCGGAGATGAGGCACTGATTGCGAAAATTATTTCTGGCCCCGAAGGCACAGTTGGCCTTACTGCTACTGTAGCCAGTGCCGCATCTCCGTTATTCTCTTTTCGTAATGTACCTGCTGGTGATTATGTGGTTGCTATTTTCCTAAAGGTTAAAGCTGACTGCAGCCTTGGTTCAGATGTAAAAAATATTTCGCTTCCTCGTTACGAACAATTGTCGTTCAAGGCAGGTGGCATTGTATGCAAGGGTAGTACATCCGGAGTGCTTGGAATTGATGCAAAAGGCGCAGGCCCGTATAAATATGGTGTTAAGGGTGTTAATGATGCAGATTATACCTGGCAGGACGATAACCTCTTCCACAATATGGCCGCCGGTGTATATTCTGTAAAAGTGCGCAATGAATGTTCTGAAATTACGCAGGATGCTACTATGTATGATGCCTCAACATTGCAGTTGTTAAATGCATCGGCTACCGCTATCTGTAAAGGTGATTCTTTGCAGGTATCAACTAAGGCCGTTGGCCCTGTGAGCAAAATAACGTGGACTTACAATAATATGCCGCTGCTATCCGGGCTGAATGCTATAGGCGACACATTAACAATCCCTGCATTTGATAGTAGCCTACACGCGGGCTGGTATAAAGTAACGCTTGAATCAGCATCTGGCTGTTCTGTTTCGGACAGTGTGAAGATTTTAGCAAACGATACCCTGGGCTTCGCTGTATCCGTAGATCCACTACATATCTGCGGCACTGGCTCAATAGATTTAAGCGGTGCAGATGTAATCAGTAATGCTGTAAATGTGAGCAATTACACATTCTATTCTGATGCCGCTCTTACAAAAACACTAACAGCATTTAACGCAGTTACTGAAGGCGGAACCTATTATGTAAAAGCGTCCACCAGCCAGGGCTGTTCAGTAGTGAAGCCAGTTACGGTAATAAAAACTGCTTCCTGCAACGCAACAGATTACAATACATGGAAAACAGTTGCAGACGAAAACAGTAACAATACTGCAGAAGCGGGCGAGCTGTTAACTTATAATATCTATATAAGAAATACAGGAACTACTGCGCTGAAAACCGTAGCTGTTTCTGATAAAGTGCCAGCTCATACAACTTATGTAGAGGGCGGCGTTGGAAGTGGAGCAAGTGGAAGAGGAACGTACGCCCAAACCTCCAACACTATAACTTTTACTGCAAAGGATATTTTGCCCAATAGCGATCCGGTGGTGTTTAGCTTCCAGGTAAAAGTGGACGATAACATTTCTGGTGTAAGCAGCATTGCCAACGAGGCAACAGTAACGGCAGATGATTCGGTGAAACATACTTGCAGCACCGAAGCGGCAGATTGCAAAGGAGATAGCACCATTATTGAAACTGCACGTGTAAGCCCCGGTACGTTCAACGCGTGGAAAACTGTTGCTGATGCAAATGGCAATGGTAAAGCTGAAGCCGGCGAGGTTTTAACGTATACAATTCATGTTAAGAATACCGGTTCTTCTGCCGTTGCAAGTGTTACTGTTAAAGACACAGTGCCACAGTATACTACCTACGTAACAGGAAGCGGTGGAACATATAATGATCAGGATAAATCAGTTGCATTTAGCTGGAATGATCTGAAAGCGGGTGCCGATACCTCTGTTAGTTTCCAGGTGAAAGTGGATGATCAGTTATCACATGTATCGCAAATTGCCAACCTTGCCTATGTAACGGGCGACAATGTGACTACACCCACATGCACAACAGATGACGCTTCCTGCACAGGCGATACAACGTTCATTCCTGTCGCCGGCACTACAGACATCAAAGTGGTGAAAATATCAGATAAAAACAATATTACCGCGGTCGGCGCAAATTATACTTATACAATCACAGTCTCCAACAAGAGCCAGTATGTAGCGCACAACGTAATTGTAGTTGATACGCTGTCTTCAATGATCTCTTATGTTTCAGCTATAGCAACTGTTGGGAAGGTTTCAGGCTATGATATTATTTCAAGGTCATTCAACTGGAAAATTGATGTAATGCAACCAGGTGATGAAGCAACACTTACCTTAACCGTGCGTGCAGATAAAACAGGCACTGTAATCAACAAGGCGTACGCTTCAAGTGATGAGCCTGATACAAATCCTGCAGATAATGTTTCAATTGATGAAAAAGAGATCACAGTATTGAAAATTCCAAATGTTATTACGCCCAACGGCGATGGCTTTAATGATAAGTTCGTGATCAAAAACCTTGAATCATATAAGGAAAACGAGCTGGTGATATTTAATCGCTGGAACAATGTTGTATACAGCAAAAAAAACTATACGCAGGATTGGGCCGGACAGAACCTGAATGCCGGAACCTATTTCTACATTCTGAAAGTAAAAGATTCAGACAATAAATGGCACTCGTATAATGGTTATGTAATGATCATGACGAATAAATAAATAAACCTGCAGGTGCTGGGTTTCTACCCGGGGCCTGCTTCCCCTTACATTAAGTACAAAAGCTAAACTATGAAACGAATTATACTCATACTCTCACTTGCTCTGGCAATGTTTCAGGCAGATGCGCAACAGGATGCGCAGTTTAGCCAATACATGTTTAACGGATTGTATATTAACCCTGCTTATGCTGGCTATCGCGAGCAGTGGAATGTAAACATGTTTTACCGCCGCCAGTGGGCTGGTTTTCCCGGTGCGCCTAAGACCTTTTCAGTTGCTGCAGACGGAACAGCCAATGATAACCGTATGGGCCTTGGTATACAGGTGATGAATGATAAGATCGGAGCACAAAATAATACCTCTTTTTACGGAAGCTATGCCTACAGGATACCAATGGATGAATTTGGCAATAAAACATTGGCAATAGGCTTCGGCGCTGGGTTTATTCAGCAGCGCCTTGATATGAGTGTGCTTGATGCCGCGCAGCAGGGTGATCCTCTGTTGATGAACGCAAAGAAAACAGCGTTAATGCCCGATGCAAGGATGGGTGTTTTTTATAACAGTGATAGGCTCTATGTTGGCCTTTCTGCAGACAACCTTACAACCAATCTTTTTCAAAAATCCGACGCACTTAAAAATTATGTTCCCTTAAAACCTCACCTGTATTTCACTATAGGTGGACTGGTGCCCTTATCAGATGAATTGCAACTGAAGCCTTCTGTTTTAGTGAAAGAAGACCTGGCCGGCCCGACAAGTGTTGATGTCAATGCTTTCCTGCTTATAGATCAGAAGCTATGGATCGGAGGTTCGTACAGAAGTGCCATGTTCAACAAAAGCAATATTGATAAATCACTCACTAAATCAGGGGCTATTGTGGGAATGATGGAAATATTTGTGAACGATAAATTGAGAATCGGATATGCTTACGATCAAACGGTGAATGGCACAGCAGCAAACAATTACACAACGCATGAAATATCGCTTAGCTACTTCTTTGCCAATCCAAAAGCAAGGATGTTGTCTCCAAGATATTTCTAGTATGAATCTTTATAAGTAACAAAGGATGAGATTGAAAGATGGTGAGAAGATCGAGTCGTCCAAACCAATACAGCGTCTATGAATAAGCAAATGAATTATAGAAAAATATTACTACCTGTTATATTGATTTTAATTACACTGAATGCATCAAAAGCACAGTATGTATTGAAGGAAGCGATGATGCAGGCTTCATTGTTCAACTATGTTCAGGCAAAAACGCTTTATGAGAAAGCATACAAGAAAAAGCCAACAATTGATGCCGCACGAGGCCTTGCAGAAGCATACCGTATGACGAACGACTATGAGTTTGCGGAATCGTGGTATACAAAGGTTGTGGCTTATCCTAACCACACGCCGGAGGATGAATTATACTTTGCGCAAATGTTGATGAACAACAGCAAATACAACGAAGCCAAAAACCAGTTGACGAGTTACCTATCAAAAACAACCGGCGATAAAAGAGCTGCGAATATGCGTGCTGGTTGCGATTCGGCTTTAACCTGGATAGCAAAACCGGTAAATGGGCGCCTTTCTAATTTGCAGGAAATAAACTCTAAGTACTCAGACTGGGGTACGACTGTGTACAACAATAAAATAATTTTCGCATCGGACAGGCCTTATGATTCATTGCGGTCCGGTCCCTTCTTTGGTTCTTCTAATATTAAAAGGAAGTCCTACGGATGGACTGGCAACAGTTATCTTCATTTATATGAAAGCGACGGTAAAGATAGTAGTGCTGTTCGCCTGTTAAACAGGGGTATTAACGGCGATTTTCATAGCGCAACAGCAAGCTATAGTGCAGACGGGAAGAGCATGTTTTATGCAGCCACAGTCCTTGAAAAGAAAGGGCGTAGCTTTCTTGGTAAAGATGGCCCCTACACCCTGAATGTTGAAATTCGCGAGACAGACCTTGATTCTGCTACAGGCAGATGGCGCCAACCATATGCGTTCCCTTATAACGAAGTATTTAATTTCTCAGTAGGCGATCCGTACATAGCTGCTAACGGGCAAACGCTATACTTTGTTGCAGATTTTGGAAAACGTGGAATGGGTGGTACAGATATTTATTATAGCAAACGTGATGCTGCAGGGAAGTGGATGGAGCCCGTAAATATGGGGCCGCAGATTAATACTGAAGGAGATGAGCGCACGCCGTTTGTTGATAAGTCCGGCAACCTGTATTTTGCCAGTAATGGCAGAGCGGGAATGGGTGGGCTCGACTTATTTGTTGCAGTTTCTTCAGATACCAATTGGGTGATAAAAAATCTTGGTGTACCTGTAAACAGTCCCCAGGATGATTTTGCGCCATATAAGGAAGATGAACAAACGTTGCTTTTTTCATCTAACCGTTTGCAAGGCAAAGGCAATGATGATATCTATCGCTTTGAAATTGCGCGTATCCCGGTGTTTTCACTTACTGGAAAAGTTTTGGACAAGAAAACAAATGAACCGCTGGCCAATAGCGTAGTTACACTTTTTAATAATGAAACATCCACACCGTTAAAAGTAGTTACTGATAGCGAGGGTGACTTTTCTTTTAAACTTGACAGTGCAAGCGACTATGCGCTTAGCGGTGTAAAAACAGGATATGCATCCATAACGGCAATACCCCTAACAACAAAGGGGTTGCATACATCAACCAATATTGAGAAAGATATTTACCTGGACAGGGCAGAAGTGAACAAGCCGGTAAAACTGGACAACATTTATTTTGACCTTGACAAATGGGAAATCCGTGCTGATGCCGCTATTGAATTGGATAAGGTGGTGAAGTTGTTGAACGATAACCCAACGTGGAAAATTGAGATGTCTTCTCATACAGATTCGCGCGCCAGCGATAAATACAATCTGCAATTGTCTCAGCGACGCGCAGAGTCAACAGTTAAATACCTGGAGAGCCGCGGTATTTCTGCAGAAAGGTTAACTGCGAAAGGATATGGTGAAACAAGGCTTGTAAATAAATGTGCTAACGGGGTTGCCTGCAGCGAAGAAGAGCATCAGCTTAATAGGAGAACTGAATTTACAATACTTGATAAATAAGCTTTTTAACGAACCTGTTTTACCACAGGAAGCTTGAATATGGATTACCAGATGAGATGATGGTAAGTACCCCCAATGTAAAAGGGCAACCCTTCGCGGTTGCCCTTTGCTTTTTTAATTAACCAATTCGTATTTGTTATTTTGGTTGATTGTTTTAGTCAGCAACAACGCATTTATTTCTCAACGGATACAAGCATAAACAGATATAAATAGCTGAAAAAAAATATCAAAAAAATACAATTGTACTTAGTCCTGATTTATAGTGAATATTATAAACCAGGCGCTGATGCACCACAATATATTGAGATGATTTTTGTTTGAGAGTGCTTACGTTTTTTGAAATGATGTATGCGAAGTTGATAAAATGGAGTATGGCCAAAAAAAATAATCCAAACATTAAAATTTTAATCTTCGTGCAATTTTAATGTCTTGCGACGCAACATTTTTTTTTCAGCATTGTTAATCAAATTGATAAAATGATTACTCGGTCTGGCACGAGGCAAACCCCGACTCTGGAAAGGCTTTATCAGCGTGATGACACGCAATAGCTCTAAAAAATCAGGAACAGAAATTGTTATCTTTAATGAAACTGCAGACAACTGCGCCAGGGTAAGTCACGTTCCCTTTATTATTACTCCCAAATGCTCATAATATCCTCATGCAAGCCGGCTAATCTATTGTGAACCCGAAAAGTAAGAAAATGAAACAAGTATCGTTGCTTCTTTGCTGTGTGATCGCCATGCACGTATCCTTCGCCCAGTCAGGAATTCTTAATCCCGCTGATCCTATTGTTATCTATGATCCTGCCCACCCACCCGCCATACCTCCAAGTGGAACAATGGTTAAGTGGGTAAAAACCACCACAGTAAGCTGGAATTCTTCCTCCTTTAAAAGCTATTTTTATAAGGGGGTTGCGTTTCGATTAAAATTTCCGAAAACATACCAGCATAATGTAGCAGACGGAAAAAAATATCCAATATTTGTTTTCTTTCACGGTGTTGGTGAAAAAGGCACCATATATAACAACGATTACCAGCTTTATCACGGTGGCCAACAACACATGAACGCAGTGGATAACGGAAAGTTTGATGGTTTTTTATTATACCCGCAAACAGCAAATGATACATGGGGTTTTGAGATTGGAGTGGTAGATGAAATCATTCAAAAATATTTGGTTCCCCAGGTAAAAGTAGACCCGTTCAGAGTTAGCGTAGATGGCCTTTCCGCAGGTGGCAAGGCTACGTGGCGCATGCTTACTTCATACACCAAAACCGTTGCAGCCTGCTTGCCCATTAGCGCAGCACTTTCGCAAACAGATATAAAGAACACTTCGTCTAAATTTAAATTCACACCAACCTGGCAATTTCAGGGGGAAATTGATGAAGACCCTAAGTTGACCACTACAAATGCAGAGGTGAAATCTTATCTGGATTCAGGCGGCAATATTAAACTCTCAGTTTACATTGGCGTTGGCCATAATGCGTGGTATAAAGCATGGGCTGAGCCAGACTTTTATCCCTTCTTATTGCGGGCTTATAAATCTAATCCATGGGCCGTTGGCGGAAGGACAGAATTCTGTCAGTCAGATGTTATTAACGTTACTGTGGGAGTTACGCCCGGCTTTGATAAATATGAGTGGACAAAAGATGATGTGCCTATAGCAAATGCTACAACTAATACGATTGTGGCTAAAAGCATTGGAACTTATAAGTGTAGAATATTGTCCGGAACTACATGGTCCGACTGGTCGCGAATACCATTGGTAATTAAAAATAAAACCTCCACAACGGCCCCTGTTATTAGCCTGGCGGCAAATTCAAGTGGAGTGTTGCCGGTGTTAGATGGCAGCGCCGGTGTAATGTTGCAAACAGGCTCCAATTATGTTTCGTATGCCTGGCAAAAAGATGGAGCCGGAACAGTGCTGTCAACGACAAATCAATTTACTGCTACCGCACCTGGAAACTATACGGTTACAGTGGGTGAACAATTTGGTTGCGCAAACAGTAAATCAGTCGCATTCAAAGTAATCGACGGTAATGCTCCTAATGGGCCGGATGCGCCTACAAATGTTGCAGCTACAGCCTTAAGCACAACATCTTTACGGCTCACGTGGAATCAAACTTCAAATCCCACCGTTAATGAAACAGGCTTTGAAATTTACCAGGCAACAAAATCAAGTGGCCCGTTCAGTTTAATACGGCTTACCGCCTCAAATGTGGCCAATTACACCGTAAACCAATTGAACGCAGGAACGTCCTACTATTATATTTTAAGGGCTATTGGCTCCAACTCTGCAGCGCCGCCAACAAACCCAATTCAGGGAAAGACCTTACGCGATTCTATTGCGCCAACAGCTCCATCAAACCTAACTGTTACATCGTTTTCACAAACCCAGGTTAGCTTTACATGGCACAAATCAACTGATGATATAGGTGTTGCGCGTTATGATATATATGTAAACGGTGTAAAATCATATGCAACAACAGATACATCATTCTCGATCTTCTCTTTGACAGCAGGTAATGTATACAATATTATCGTGAAGGGTGTTGATCAGGCGGGTAATGTTTCTTTACCAAGCAACCAGGCAACAGCGATAACATACCTGCGTGGATTGACTTATAAATATTATGAAGGTTCATGGAGCAACCTGCCAGACTTTAAAGCTCTTACGTTTAATAAAACCGGAGTGGTGAAAAATATTGATATCAGCCCACGCGCAGTATCCACCAATTTTGGATTTTTATTCGAAGGATTCCTGAAAATTACAGTGGGTGGTTCTTATACATTCCGCCTTAATTCAGATGATGGCAGCAGCTTCTATTTTAACCAGGCATACAACTTTAAAAACAAACCGTTGATTAACCACGACGGCGTGCATAACATTACCGTCAACAAAGACACTACAGTTAATTTAACAGCAGGCATTTATCCTGTGGCAATAGCCTACTTCCAGAAAACAGGTTCGTTTGGCTGTAAACTGTCGTGGAAAATGTCGCAAACAAATGGCGCATTTACAATCGTTCCTGACAGCGCTTATACAGACGGATACGTTGTAAATGGTAATCCCCCGGTTGCACCGTCTGACTTAACTGCATTGGGCGTGCTGGCAAATGAAATTGACCTTAAGTGGACAGATAATAGCAACAATGAACAGGCATTTGAAATATGGAGGTCAACATCTGCCAATGGACCGTTTGCAAAAGTCGGCCAGGCTCCTGCAAATTCAACCAGTTATGCAGATACATCTGGATTACAAGTGTCAACAACCTATTATTATCGCGTAAAAGCAATTGGTCCTTTTGGAGAGTCTGTGTTTAATGACGATGCAACTTCTTCACTGAAATATGCTTATTACGAAGGTGCATTTACATCACTGCCGAATTTTTCAACACTTACGCCAATTAAAACAGGATCGATATCAACCTTCAGCCTTAGCTTCAAACAGTCAAGCGTAAATTATGCTGCAACATTTGATGGTGTTATCAATATACCTACAACAGGATCATACACATTCTACCTCGCCAGTGACGATGGTTCTAAGTTATATATTGATGACGTCAATAATGGCGTGGTTGTAGACAATGATGGATTGCATGATAATAGCGTTGAAAAATCAGGGACAAAAACTTTGAGTGCAGGAATACACAAAATAAGAGTAACCTATTTTGAAGCGTCATCGCCTGATAATCTTCTTGTGTCTTACCAGGGCCCGGGAATCAATAAACAGGAAATCCCTGCAAGCGTACTTAAGGCAGATCCGGTGAACGCTACAACAACGTCAGAAAATGTACGCACAATAGATGTAAACTTTACAACAAAGAGCAGTACTACTCCAGCGCCTTGGAATAATTTAAAGGGCATAACAACCGCAGGTAGCGTGTTCACAAACCTGGAGGATGAATTGGGTGCAAGCAGCGGAGTTAATCTGAAATTGGTTGAAGCATGGACGGGTACACTCACACTAGGCGCAATTGCCAGTGGAAAAGGTATTTATCCGGATGAGGTTATTAAGTCATTCTACTATGATTCATCAACTGAGCCGAAGCACGTACAGTTAACCGGATTGTCCTCATCCAAAAAGTATGATCTGGTATTCTTTATCAGCCGGGCAGGAAATGCATCGGCAACAGACAACAGAACAACGAATTTTACGGTTAGAGGAACTACTGTTAAATTAGCCGCTTCTCCATCCAATATTAGTAAAACAGTACAGATCAACAACATTTCGCCGGATGATTCAGGAGTGATCGAAATAACAGCATTGAAGGATCCCGGATCGATGTACACGCAGATCAACGCGATGGTGATTAAAGTGCATGGCAATGACGGTACATTGTATGCGCCGTCTAACCTGACAGCAACAAGTATTGCGAAGGATAAAATAAAACTGGATTGGCAGATCACGGCGCTGGATACCACCAATTTTGAAATATGGAGATCAACCTCCTCAGCTGGAACCTATACTAAAATAGCTACTGTGGCGCCATTTACTACTACGTTTACAGATGCTGGATTGGCGGTAAACAGCCTGTTCTTCTACAAGGTTAGAGCGGCTAAAAACACCTCATTCTCTCCGTTTAGCAATTTTGCGGGAGCGGCTACGGTTGCATACCAGGTAAACATCAACTTTAATGATGGTTCAGCAAGCAGCCCTGCTCAGCCAGGATGGAACAATACCAATCAACCGCCTGAGCCCGGACAAAGCTTGAATAACCTGGTAGACGAGCAAGGAGCCAATACTGGTATCTCAATGGTAATAACGGATAACTTCAGCGGAGGTAATGCCTTTGGTGCCGTTACCGGCAACAATTCAGGGATATACCCGGATAATGTGATGAAGAGCTTCTACTATCTTGATTTTACTGATTCAGCAGTATTCAAGTTTACCAAGCTTAACCAAAGCATGATCTATAACCTCGTGTTCTTTGCAAGCACAACGTTCGATCCTAACACAAATACGGTGTACAAGGTTGGCAACCAGTCAGTTTCAGCTCCGGCATGGCAGAATACCACTGTAACGCAGCAGATCAATAATATCCAGCCTAATGCATCTGGTGAAATATCTGTAACAGTTTACTCAACCACCGGATACGGCTACCTTAATGCAATGACACTGCAGGCAGTTCCGTCAGTTGTTGCGGGGGCTCGTATTGCCAAAAGGTTGACAAGAGACAATAATGCGGTAGATGCTGTGGGTACTAACAGCGTAATACCTTTGACAGAATCACAAATAAGCGTTTACCCGAATCCATTTGTAGATGATATTAATCTCCGTTTGCGCATACCGAAGCCTGTTGCGGCGTTAACGGTAAGGGTAACCGATATGAACGGCAATATCATACACTCAAAGAAATATACAAATGTGCCCGCCGGTGTTTGGAAACAATCTCTGGGATTAAAAGGCCGCAGCCTGAGCAGTGGCATGTACACAATTAGCGTTAGCGACGGTAGTACAGCCAAACCGGTTGTGCTCAAGATTATTAAATAACATTAACAAATCAAATAATCAAGCCGGGGTCGTCAGTGGCCCCGGTTTTTTATTGCAAAAACTTGTAATTATCCGTTGTTTTATCTGAAAAAACTGCATCCAACATTACCATAAGATTGCTACATTCGGTTTGCTTAAAAACAAATTGACTATGAGTCTTCCCGGACAGCGATTTTTGGCTCTGGATGTTTTCAGGGGCATGACCATTTGCCTTATGATCATCGTAAACACGTCAGGCAACGACGCAACAACCTTCGCGCCGTTAGAACATGCAGCGTGGCATGGGTTTACACCAACTGACCTGGTATTCCCCTCCTTTATGTTTGCCGTGGGCAATGCGCTGAGTTTTGTAATGCGCAAATGGGAATTTATGAGCACCTCCAAAGTTGTAGGAAAGATCCTTAAGCGTTCCGTGCTGATTTTTTTGCTGGGTTATTTGATGTATTGGTTCCCTTTTTTCAAATATAATGACCAACACCAGCTTACACTGTCTCCAATAAGTGAAACAAGGGTATTTGGTGTGCTACAGCGCATAGCAATTGCATATATGCTGGCATCACTGATGCTGTATTTTTTCAAAACGCGGGTTACGGTGATCATCACGATCATTATTTTACTACTGTATAAGCCTGTATTGATGATGTTCGGTGATCTTTCCCTGCAGGGAAATGCGGTATTAAAACTGGATACCTGGCTAATTGGCATTAAGCATCTTTATACGGGCGAAGGCGTTCCGTTTGATCCCGAAGGGCTTTTAAGTACGTTCCCGTCGATAGGCAATATCGTAGGAGGCTTTATTGCCGGTAAATACATTCAGGAGCGCGGCAAAACATATGAAGGGCTTGCAAAGCTGCTGATGGCAGGGTTCGGCCTGTTTATTATTGCGTATTGGTGGAATCTCGGATTTCCGATTAATAAAAAATTATGGACAAGCACATTTGTGGTGCATACTGTTGGGCTGGATTGTATGATACTCGCCTGTATCATTTATGTGGTTGACTTTCTGGGCAGGACAAAGGGTACCTACTTTTTCCAGGTTTTCGGGAAAAACCCGCTCTTTATCTATTTACTTAGTGAAATTGGTGTTATAATCCTCTGGATGATCCCGATAAATGGTGTTCCGTTGTTCAAATGGTTGTATGAAAATATTTTTGAATACGCCGGTGCATATTTCGGCGCATTTTTATTCGCCGTTTCCTGGATGCTATTTTGTTGGTTTATAGGGCTAATCCTTGATAAACGAAAAATTTACGTAAGAGTATAATATATAATAATTTAATTCAATGTTGCGGTGTTTTTGACGGTAACATAATATTCATCCGCCTTTTTATTGCCCGCCCGTTGCAAATGCGTACTTTTGCGGCTTATAACCAGCATTAGGCTGTAAGCTAAATTTTATGAATATTCGCAACATAGCAATTATTGCACACGTTGACCATGGAAAAACGACACTGGTTGACCGTATTTTGCAGGCAACTAAAGTCTTCAGGGACAACCAGGAAACAGGTGAGTTAATAATGGACAATAACGACCTGGAGAGGGAACGCGGTATCACCATTTTTTCAAAAAATGCAGCAGTAGAATATAACGGTGTGAAAATTAACGTAATTGACACTCCGGGCCACGCCGATTTTGGTGGTGAGGTAGAAAGGGTATTGAAAATGGCTGATGGCGTTATTCTTTTGGTGGATGCTTTTGAAGGGCCAATGCCTCAGACGCGTTTCGTGCTGCAAAAAGCGCTTCATCTTAACCTGAAACCAATAGTGGTTATCAATAAAGTAGATAAGCCAAACTGCCGTCCTGACGAAGTGCACGATGCAGTATTTGAACTTTTCTTCAACCTTGACGCAACTGAAGAGCAGCTAAACTTCCCTACTTATTATGGTAGCGGTAAGAATGGCTGGTTTAATGACAGTCTTACTCCAACTGAAGATATTATCCCTTTAATGGACGGTATTTTAAAACACGTACCATCTCCTGTAGTACCAGAAGGTAACCTGCAAATGCAGATCACTTCACTGGATTACTCTTCTTTCCTTGGCCGTATTGCCATCGGAAAAGTAACCAGGAGCTCCATCAAAGAAAACATGCCCATCTCGCTGATGCAGACAGATGGTTCAATCAAGAAGTCAAGGGTGAGAGAGTTGTATGTTTTTGAAGGAATGGGCAAAAAGAAGGTAACTGAGGTTGTTGCCGGCGACCTTTGTGCGGTTGTAGGGCTTGAAGATTTCAACATTGGTGACACCATCGCCGATTTTGAAAATCCTGAAGCGCTACCCGTAATAAGTGTGGATGAGCCAACAATGAATATGATGTTCAGCATCAACAACTCTCCTTTCTTTGGTAAGGATGGTAAATTCGTTACCTCTCGCCACCTGCGCGACAGGCTGATGAAAGAAACCGAGAAAAACCTTGCCTTGCGTGTTGTAGATACTGATAGTGCTGATAGCTTCCTGGTTTACGGACGTGGTATCCTTCACCTGGGTGTATTGGTTGAAACAATGCGCCGTGAGGGTTACGAGTTAACTGTGGGCCAACCACAGGTTATCGTTAAAGAAATAAACGGTACTAAGTGTGAACCTTACGAAACATTGGTAGTAGATGTTCCTCAGGAATTTGCAAGTAAAGTAATTGATCTGGTTACAAGGCGTAAAGGTGAAATGCACGTGATGGAAACAAAAGGTGAAATGCAACACCTGGAGTTTGAAATTCCTTCTCGTGGTCTGATAGGAATGCGTACGCAAATGCTTACTCAAACAGCTGGTGAAGCAGTTATGGCGCACCGCTTTTTGGATTATAAACCATGGAAAGGCCCTATCCCCGGAAGAAATAACGGTGTATTGATCGTTAAAGAAGCCGGTGCCACAACTGGTTACTCTTTGGATAAATTACAAGACAGAGGATTTTTCTTTGTTGATCCGGGAGAAGAAGTTTACAGGGGTATGATCATCGGTGAGAACAACAAACCTGGTGACCTGGTAGTAAACCCGAATGAAGGAAAGAAACTAACCAACATGCGTGCAAGCGGTAGTGATGCTGCAACAAGCATTGCTCCAAAAACACTGATGACACTGGAAGAATGTATGGAATATATCCAGTTCGACGAGTGTATCGAGGTTACTCCGAACTTCATCCGTATGCGTAAGACAATTCTTGATGAAGAAGAACGCAAACGCCAGCAAAAACGTTTAAGTGCCGAGGCAGTATAAAATAGTTTTTAGCATAAAAAAAAGGCGCAACAATTAGTTGCGCTTTTTTTTATAGTATGAGAGAACACGAACTTTTTTTAAAAAAGTGGCTCTTCCCGTTCACGAATTGCATTATATTTTGTTATTTTATTAGTGTATATTTTCTGCCATGTAGAATTAGCATCCGGACCTTATGGCAATTAGCTCAACCAGCATATTAGGCGTAGCTTATAGTGCAGTTAAACTAACCTTTAGAATTAAAAAATGCCAATAGAACCATTTGTGAGATTATTTATACCTAACCTTTTGAAGCGCCTTTGTTTAATCGTTATCCTGTTGGGCTGTGGAGTGTTTTCTTTTTGCCAGTCGAGTGAAATAAACAGAATAAAAGAACAATTGCCGCAGATAGATGATAGTACCATCTATGCAGACGCCATCAACCGCCTCGCAACAATATATTATATTACCAACCTTGATAGCTGTTATTATCTCGCTTCTGATGCATACAGGCTTTCCGTTAAGTTGAAATACAAAAAAGGCATGGCGGATGCGATGAATAATTTGGGTATTTATTATTCCCTCAGAACAAATACCTACCTCGCCACAAAATATTACAATCAATCGCTTCAACTATACAAACAACTCAACGATCAGGAAAATATAGCACAGCTTACATTGAATATTGGCCTCGAGTTTTATTCAAGGGGCAAGACAGATGTTGGAGAGGAATATATGTGCCAGGCATATGACATGGGCGACCGCCTGAAAAATGATTCTATTCAGTCCATCATTATTGCCAACCTGCTTTATTACAACAAATCGCTTTCACGGGATTCAGCAAAAACATTAATAAGCAAAGGCATAGCCATCGCTAAAAAACATAATGACAATCGCATCCTTGTAGAGTTTGCGATGATACGATCCATGTTTCTTTTAAATGAAGGCAGAAATGATTCTGCTATTAACCTGTTGAAGTCGGTTGAGCCGGAAAGCATTGCTGAGAGGTATAATTTTGAGCTTGTAGGTATCTACACAATGTTAGGGCAAGCGTTGGCAGGAAAGGATCCCGAAAAATCCGTAGAGTATTACAAGTCGGCATTAGCAATAGCGAGAGACAACGATTTTATTGATTTGTACCTCACCAGCGCCGAAACGCTTTATAAGTTTTATACACAAAACCAGGATTACCACAACGCAGCGGTATATGCAGAGATCATCGCAAGCGCGCTGAAAGAATACCGCAGGATGGTAGAACAAAGCAGTGTAACTTATTTTGAATATGCAGACACAAAGCAACAACTGGAAGCACAAAAAAAAGAAAGCCGTTACCGTGGTGTAGCCAACATTTTGTTGTCGATTTTCATTGCTGCAGTTGTTGTGTTGCTAGCCATTTTATACCGCTCATACCAAACCAATAAGCGGTTTACAGTTGCATTAAAATCACTGAACAACCGCATCTACCGCAAAAACAGGCTGCTGGAAGAAAACAACAGGTTTAAAGACAGGCTTATCTCATTGCTTGCACATGATTTCAGGCAACCATTTGTTTCCCTTACAAGCCTTATCACCGTTTTGCGTGATCACGAAGCGCTGACCGAACAGGAAATGGAAAAAGTGCTTGAGTCAATTGAAAATTCGTCCAAGTCCTCCGTTGAAATATTCGAGAATATCCTTGCCTGGATCAAGAAGCAGTTATCTGGTTTTGTGTATGAACCGGTTGAGCTAAACCTAAAAGACATGATTGATGAAGCAGCAACGCCTTTTGAAGTGCTCATGAAGGAAAAGAATGTAATGCTCGTCAACAACATCAATCATAACACGATGGCTTTTGCAGATAAAGAGATGCTTCAGTTTATTAACCGGAACCTGATCCATAACGCCATCAAATTTTCAAAAGCGGATAGTGAAATTCATGTGAATGCTACAAGGAGCGATAAGGAGCTTGTTGTTTCCATAAGGGACTTTGGAGCGGGTATGACTAAGGAGAAACTTGACAACCTCTTTAATTTCTTTACAACAAAAACTTACAGCAACAATACCGAAAAAGGGGCTGGTGTTGCATTGATCATTTGTAAAGATTTTCTTGATAAAATGCAGGGCAGTATGTGGGCACAAAGTGAGCTGGGCAAAGGCAGCACCTTCTATTTTTCCTTTCCAGTTAAAATAGCTAAACATCAGGTAGCCGCATAACACTAACCACCTCCTAACTACATTAATCGTATTCTTTCGATTTTGGTGTTGTATCTTTGCGGACTGTTGGCCACAAGTTGTGGCATTCTTCCGGCGATATTGCCTTGTTGCGAGGGGTTTAATAAAAATATGCTGATGAAAAAGAGGTGGTTGAAATATGTATTATTTTTTGCGATTCTGTTAATAGCAGTTAGTGCGGTAAACGCGCAGTGTTCCATTTGTACTAAAACAGCATCTCAGTTGGGTGAAAAGCCGGCAAAAGCCTTAAATTCAGGTATTCTTTATCTCATGTTCATGCCAATGGCCATTTGTTTTTTCATCGGTTACAGATGGTATAGAGCCAATCGGTAAATTAGGGACTTCGTTTTATCTATCCTTTTGAACTTCGGATTTGCTTCAATATTGTTGCGGACCTCACAGAGGCGAATATCCATTTCTCATACTGTGGAAATTTCTGTACCATGTGGTTTTAAATATTCATCGCCGTAGCCTTTTTTTCGAAACGCCAACAATTTTATTTAGCTGCTATATAATTTTTCTGTTATGGAAATAACATGCCCGGGCATCCTAATGTAAAATAAACATATGGCAGAAATTCAACCGGACATCCGTCAGAAAAAGAAAGGGACAAAAGGCAAAAAGCTTTCAACCAGGGTTGATCTAACTCCTATGGTAGACCTGGGCTTTCTTCTTATTACGTTTTTTATATTTACTACAACGTTGTCTTCGCCAACAGCCATGAAATTGGTTGTTCCCGATGATAGGGACACCTCCAATGCAAGCACAGCAGCACAAGGCAAAACACTTAATTTATTACTATCTGCAAATGACAGGGTCTATTATTACGAAGGTGAAACCGCATCTCAAATGAAGGACGCTGATTACTCACGCGAGGGATTACGGCGAGTAATCCTTGACAAAAAGAAATCAGTTGCTGAGCATTACGGCAGCGCTGATGAAACAATCGTTTTAATCAAGCCGACTGATGAAGCAAGCTATAAAAACATTATTGATGCATTGGACGAGATGAAAATTAACGGCATTAAAAAGTTCGTCCTTATGGATGCAACCAATGCAGAAAGAGACAAAGTAAGTAAGCAACAAACGTTGTAACATGCTTACATATTGAACATTTTAATTTAACGCTGTATTAGAATTGGCACCAATTTTGAAATTAAAAGAAACGTAGCTGTTCAATAGCTACTTCTAAAAATGTCATTTTTCATTGGGGGTATAAATAAGGCCTTGTAATTTCTTACGAGGCCATTTTTTTTGTCTTAACATTCTTTTTCTTTTCCTCTTAAAGTCGTTTACTTTTAATACCTGAATTTTTGTTAGATGCAGATCTCAACAGAAATCTATTTGAATAAATATCATCCGATGAAAAAAATTATTCTAATCCTTGCTTCAATGGTTGCGCTTACAAGTTGTAAAAACGCAACGAATAATTCCGGCACGCCGCAGCCGGATGCCAAACTGGCAACCTTTCTCGATCAATATTATGAGGAAGGCCTGCAGTTATTCCCTATTAGCGCTACATACCAGGGGGATAAAAGATACAATGATTTGTTGCCTGCAGATTTTACTGATAGCTACCGTGTAAAATTGAAAGATTTCTATAAAAAATATTTAGATGGCTTAGATAAGTTTGACAGGGCAAGACTGGATGACAATGACCAGGCGAGTTACGACATTCTTAAGCATGACGCAGAAATTGCGCTTGAAGGCTTATCGTTTAACGACAACTATATCCCCTTTAACCAGTTTTATGGAACAACACTAACAATGGGCCAGCTAGGCAGCGGTGATGGTGCCCAACCGTTTAAAACGGTAGAAGACTACGACAAATGGTTGAAACGTGCAACTGCTTTTAGCGCATGGGCTGATAGCTCGATTGTTTATTTTAGAAAAGGAATAGCCGCAAACTTTGTGCTGCCAAAATCTATCGTGGTTAAGATCATTCCGCAGATGACGGCGATGGTTGTGGCAGATCCTACAAAGAGCCTTTTCTATGGGCCGGTTTCAAAATTCCCGTCAACGTTTAGCGATGCGGATAAGAAGCGCCTCACCGATTCGTTTGTAGCGGTAATAAAAACGCAGTTAATACCTTCTTATAAAAAGCTGGGAGATTTCTTGCAAACTGAATACCTGCCAAAAGCACGTACAACTTCGGGTGTATCTGCATTGCCCGATGGAAAAAGATATTATGAATACCTCGTTCGCCAGCAAACAACAACCAATAAAACTCCGGAAGAAATCTATAACATTGGCCTTGCTGAAGTAAAGCGTATCCGTGGCATTATGGACAGCGTAAAAAATGCGGTGAACTTTAAAGGCGATTTGCCTGCATTCTTCGAGTATATGCGTACGAACAAAATCTTCATGCCGTATAAAACACCTGAGGAAGTATTGAATGCATTCAGGGCTATACAAGCTAAAATACAACCGCATCTTTCTGAAATGTTCAATAAAACACCAAAGACCAAATTTGAGATAAGGCAAACGGAAGCATTCCGGGCAGAAAGCGCCAGCGCTGAATACAACCAGGGAACACCCGATGGAAGCAGGCCGGGCATCTTTTACATTCCAATTCTCGATGCAACAAAATTCAATATAACCAGCGGCATGGAAAGCCTGTTTTTGCATGAAGCAATTCCCGGCCATCACTACCAGATTTCGCTTCAACAAGAAGATACCTTGTTGCCTAAATTCCGCAGGTTTGGTGGGCACAATGCATATGTAGAGGGCTGGGCGTTATACTGTGAAAGCCTGGGAAAAGAACTGGGATTATATACTGATCCATATCAATACATGGGCGCTCTGGGCGATGAAATTCACCGCGCAATACGCCTTGTTGTAGACGTTGCTATCCATACGAAGGGCATGACACGCGAAGAAGCCATCAAATACATGATGGATAACGAAGCCATAAGCGAACAAGGAGCGACTGCCGAAATTGAGCGTTACATGGTTATCCCCGGCCAGGCATTGGGTTACAAAATCGGCGCACTGAAAATACGTGAGCTTAGAAATAAGTATCAGAAAGAATTAGGAAGCAAATTTAATCTTGCAGCCTTCCACGACGAATTTCTATCAAGCGGAAGCATGCCGCTGGACCTCGTAGAAAAAAGAATGGATCAGTGGGCCGCAAAACAAAAATAAACTGAGCAAATAAAGCCTAACAAAGAAACGCCGGATGTGTTCAAATGCGCATCCGGCGTTTTTTATCCATTGATAAACGTAAAACGTATTACGTATAACTTCCCACTCACTACCTTTGCTTTCCATGCGAATAGCCGTAATAAAACAGACCGGAGAAAGCGAAGATGTCAGCTATCAGAATTATGTGGCCGACATTATTGTTTCCATACAACAGAAATATGGATACCAGCTGTTGAATTATTCTTCCCTTAATAAAAAAGAAGCGCTTCCGGAGAATGCTATTATTATGTTTGAGTGCGATCAACAATCGCAGATAACCTTGCAGTGGTGGTACGAAGTAAGCCTTCCTTCCATTGTAAAAAAAACAGGGATTGACCTGTTGATTCATCTCAATGGCTGCCTAAGCATGTCTGTAAAACAACCGCAATTACTTGTTGTACCTGCTATTGATCAGCTTAACCAATCTGCCGGCACCAAGGTCTTGCCGCAGCAGGTTTATAGTAAAAAGAAATTTAGCAGCTTTATTGAAAAAGCTGTTTCGGTTATCACCTATTCTGAGTTTGCAAAGAATACGATAATAGCACAAGCCACGTCTGATAAACGTGTGCATGTTTTAATGCCGTCTGCATCAGCAAAATTTAAGCCCGTTGAATGGGAAGAAAAAGAGCAGGTAAAGCATAAGCTGACGGAAGAAAACGAGTACTTCATTGTAATGAAGAAAATGACAAATGAAGATGAGTTGATGCTTTTACTGAAAGCTTTTTCTGTGTTTAAAAAATGGCAGCAAAGCAGCATGAAGTTGCTTTTCCGGTCCGGCGAATTGCTGGATACAGATGCCTGGAAAGAAAAGCTTGCTTCTTATAAATACCGCAAGGATGTAAAAGTGCTGAATGATTACGACGGAGATTTTTCACAATGCCTCGCATGCTCCTATGCCGCGATTCATATGTCGGCTCATGACGGACATGTACTGCCACTCGTTGAAGCGATGCAATGTGAAATACCAGTGGTAACATCTCCCCTAAATAGCTTTAAAGAAATTGCAGCTGAGAGTGCCCTTTACCAGGAAAACGACGATGCAGAAGTATTTGGCCATAATCTCGTGCGTATGTACAAAAACGAGCAAATGCGCAATATGCTTATTTTTAATGCCAAGTTGATGATTACGCATTATAGCTATAATTCAGTTGTAAACAATATGGCCAGTATTATTGAAACTGCGTCCGGGCAAAAGTTATAAGCCCGTTACAAAGTTGTTCAAATAAGCAATTTATCCCTGGCGGAGTGTCTTCTTTTTAAAGTGATAGTAAAATTTACCCAGTTTAAGATTGGGTACTTCGTAAATCGTACTTAATAAACTGTCTTAAGGAAACCGTATTATTTTAACTACTTACATTTGCATCCTTGTAAACGATATTTTAAACTGAGATATGCATACTTCAACGATTACAATTGACGTACATTTAGATAAAGACAAAGTACCAGAACTAATTACCTGGAAAGCAACCGACAGTACTGCTGAAGAAGCGCAAAAAGCAAGGGCGATGATGCTGGCTTTTTGGGACGGTGCTGATAAAAGTGCTTTACGTATTGACCTGTGGACCAAAGAGATGATGGTTGATGAAATGGCTGATTTCTTTTATCAGACCTTCATGACCATGGCTGATACTTACAGCCGTGCAACGCAACATCAGGAGTTGGTGGACGATATGAAAAAATTCGCCAAGGATTTTTATGCAAAATTCCGCGAGCAGCAGCAAAAAGACCAGAAAGGAAATTGGTAATCCATTCCTGCCAATAGGCTTGGCGGCAAGCATTTTTTACGTTTGTAGCTGAAAAAATAAAATATTCCTGAACCAACAAATCAATTGTTTGTATATGAGTTTAGAGCAACAAGTAATGACGGAAATGAAAGAAGCCATGAAAGCAAAAGACGAGGCTTCTTTGCGTTCGTTGCGCGCTATAAAGGCTGAAATTATAAAGGCCAAAACCGAACCGGGCGCAAACGGGGCAGTGACTGAAGAAGGCGAACTGAAGTTATTGCAGAAAATGGTGAAACAACGCCGCGATTCTCTTGATATATATCAGCAGCAAAATCGTGCGGACCTTGCCCAGAAAGAGCAGGAAGAAATATCTGTTATTGAAAAGTTTTTGCCGAAACAACTAAGCGAAGCTGAATTGAAGGACGCGCTTGGTAAAATCATAGCAGAAGTTGGCGCCAGCTCTCCTGCAGATATGGGTAAAGTAATGGGCGCAGCTTCAAAACAACTTTCCGGCCAGGCAGATGGTAAAGCAATATCGGCCGCGGTAAAGGAGTTATTAAGCAAATAGTCCTTGCAAATACTAACAAACAGGCAACCAGTATTACATGGTAATAGATGTTTTGTGCATAATTGTATTCCTGATGGCCATATTTAAAGGATACAGCCGCGGCTTTATCGTAGCTGTTTTTTCCTTTGTATCCATCATAATCGGCCTCGCCGCTGCATTGAAGCTTTCTGTTGTGGTAAGTGGGTGGCTTCAGCAAAATACATCTGTTGGCAAGTCCTGGCTGCCTTTTCTCTCATTCATAATTGTAATGATCGGTGTTATACTGGTTATTCGCTGGGCGGCAGCGCTTATACAAGCCAGTGCAGAAACGCTAATGCTTGGCTGGCTCAATCGCCTCGGCGGAATAATATTATACATAGCGCTTTATATTACCGTGTTGAGCGTATTGCTGTTCTATCTCACACAAATGGATATCATTAAGCCCGAGACAGTAGCATCGTCAAAATTGTACGGTTTAATTGAGCCTGTTGGCCCGAGGGCCATCGACGCCTTTGGCAAAGTAATACCCTTATTTAAAGACCTATTTGTACAGTTAGAACAATTTTTTGGACGAATTGCTCAAAAACCCGCTTAACTAGAGTTACATTTTTGCAGTAAATCAGGTAATTTTACGATATAAGGGCGAACGAATTAATTGTTAATGAATGATTGATAAGGTTTTTTCGTCTTAATTACGTTTATTTGTACCTAATGAATGGCTTAAAAGCCAAAGAATGTCCGATGAATTACGAGATTAAACAACAAGATAAATTCAGGTATATAGAAGAAGGTGAAGGCGAGCCGTTGGTATTGCTTCATGGACTTTTTGGTGCTTTAAGTAATTTTAAAGACCTGGTTGACCATTTCAGGCAGCAGTACAAAGTGGTGGTTCCGATGCTCCCATTGTTTGATCTTGATATATTTCATACAACGGTAGGCGGCCTGGAAAAATATGTGCAGAAGTTCATCGAAATGCGCGACTATAGAGATATTCACCTGTTGGGGAACTCTTTAGGCGGCCACGTGGCTTTGGTTCACATTCTTAAACACCCTGAGCGCATTAAATCCCTCATCCTTACAGGAAGTTCCGGATTATTTGAGAATGGCATGGGCGATAGCTATCCTAAGCGTGGCGACTATGAATTCATTCGCAAAAAAGTAGAAATAACTTTCCACGATCCGAAAATGGCTACCAAAGAATTGGTAGATGAGGTTTTTGAAATAACCAATAACAGGTTAAAAGTTATTAAGATCATTTCTCTTGCAAAGAGCGCGATTCGCAATAACCTTGGAGAAGAGTTAAACCAGATCCGTCAGCCAACACTGTTGATCTGGGGAAACAACGATACTATTACTCCGCCATTTGTTGCGAAAGAGTTTAATAAATTAATTCCTCATAGTGAGTTGTACTTCATTAATGATTGCGGACACGCACCAATGATGGAAGTTCCGAGTGAATTTAACCACATACTAGACCAGTTTTTGCGCAAACAAAGGCAACCCGCTGCAACAGTTGCATAAATTTTGTTGTCTAATAAGTACAAGATTGTACCGATATGTTAGTACAGGAACTGATATATTCAACTTTTCCTTCAATTAGTTTTGAAGACACCACAGGTTTTGCACTTCAGTTGATGGACGAATATGAAGTGCAGCACCTCCCCGTGTTGAAGGATGAAAAGTATATTGGGCTTATTAGCAAAGACGAGTTGCTCGATGTAGATGAAAATTCTCCCATTTCTGCATCAGCAGCGCACCTTATAAAAGCTTCTGTTCCCGCAAAGGAGCACTTTCTTACAGCTGTAAAAATATGTAGTGAACAAAACCTTTCCGTTGTTCCGGTAATTAACGAGCAATTGGAATTGCAGGGCATGGTTACACCGAATGACCTCGTTAGGGCTGCAGCTATTTTTAATAGTGTAGATGCCCGCGGAGGTTTTATTGTTCTTGAAATGGACAAAGCCAATTATTCCTTTGGCGAACTGAATAAACTGGTAGAAACCAACGATGCCAACATTGTTCAGTTAAACACATATACAGACAACGTTTCAGGCGCTTTTACCGTTTCTATTAAGATCAACAAATTTGAAGTGTCTGACATCGTGGCCACCTTTCAGCGCTACGACTACAACATAAAATACTATTTCGGTGAAGAACTCTATGAAAATGAACTCAAAGAGAATTACGATCTTTTAATGAATTACCTAAAAATGTAATGCACTTCTTCACTTACAGGTGTTTTTAATTTAAAATTTTTGCGTAGAAATATGCAAAGCATACTTTTACAATCACTACCAACTGTAAGTACTGATGAATTATTTCTATCGGCAGATAATTTTATGGATATGTCTGTGTACCGGGATTTGTGCGTCTGCCCAAAAAGATTCTGCATTTAAAATACAGGACTTACATCCGGTAACATTGAGCGAAAGCGACACCTCTATTGTGATGGTGGGTGACATACAGATCAATGGCAATAAAAGAACCAAACCCTTCATCATTCTTCGTGAAATCCCATTTAAGCAAGGCGATTATCTTACAAAGGGCCAGCTGGCCGGTAAACTAATGCTTGCACGGCAACAGGTTATGAATACCAGCCTTTTTGTGGATGTTTTTGTATACGTGGCCTCTGTTCAGGGTGAAATAGTTTTCGTAAACGTGCTCGTAAAAGAACGTTGGTACCTTTTCCCGCTTCCCTATTTTAAATTAATAGACCGCAACTTTAATCAGTGGTGGGTGGAGCAAAAGCGCAGTTTTGACCGCGTTGATTATGGGATCAAATTCATGCAAAACAACCTCAGCGGCCGCAACGACAACCTTCAGGTATGGCTTATAACAGGTTATAACCAACAAGTAGCGTTAAGGTACGAGCAGCCATTTGCGGACAAGTCGCTAAAAAGAGGGTTTAATATCGGTGTGGCTTATTCACGTCAGCATGAGTTAAACTATAAGTCAGATTTGAATAAGCAGGTGTTTTTTAAAGATGAAGAGAATTTTGTCCGCACGTACAGGCGTATCGATTTAAGTTATCTCTATCGCCCTGCCATAAAAACCAGGCATAGCTTCCGTCTCGCTTATATCTCCGAAAGTGTTTCAGATTCCATCGCTCATTTAAATCCTGATTATTTCGGTAAAGGCAGGGTTAAAGTAAGTTACCCGGAGCTCAGTTATTCAGTACAATACTTTAATGTAGACTATAATGCCTATCCCAACAGGGGATTCATGGGTGATTTAACCGTAACCAAGCGTGGTTTTACGCCGGAAATGAATATGTGGAATATTGAAGGCCATGCCGTTTACACTTATCCTATTTTCAAAAAAACACAGGTGCAGGGGCAGGCAGCCTTTAGCATCAGGGCGCCTTTTGATCAGCCTTACTACAATACACAGCTTTTCGGGTACGGGGCGCTCTATATGCGTGGCCTCGAATACTACGTGGTGGACGGTGTTATGGGTGGAATGTTGCGAGGCACCTTAAGGCAGGATGTCCTTTCTTTCAAAATCAAAACTTCCGCGAAGTCCAAAACGCACAGTGTAATACCTTTCCGCTTTTTGCTTAAAACATATGGTGATGTGGGATATGCCTATACAAAAGATGCGGGGACAAGTATGCTTTCAAATAAACTTTTGCACACCTACGGTTTTGGACTCGATATTGTTACCATCTACGACATTGTGCTGAAATTTGAGTACAGTTTCAATCAGCTGGGAGATAAGGCGCTGTTCTTCCACACCAGGTCAGATTTTTAATGCCGGTTCTGCCAAAATGCAATCGGTTTATATTTGTATCTTACACAAACGCATAGGCAATAAGGCTTCAGATCCATTAATAATTAAAAATGAAAGTAGCTATATATAGTCGCGGGTTAGAAGATGATCAACAGACGCAGTTGCTGGTGCTTTTGCAGGAACTGTCAAGGCAGAAAATAACTGTTTACCTGTTTAGCCTTTTAGCCGAAAGCTATCCGCAACTGTTTCAGTACGATTTTGACCTGCATGTATTTGCGGGCGCGTATGACCTCGACGAATCTGTTGACTGCCTGATAAGCCTTGGCGGCGATGGAACAATTCTTGACGCCACCACTTTGGTTAGAAATAAAAACATCCCGATCCTGGGAATCAATTTTGGCCGTCTTGGCTTCCTTGCCAGTATTGGTAAAGAAGAATTGACGTCCGCTGTAGATTCACTGGTGAACAGCACTTTTGTTATTGACAAAAGAACGCTGGTGCATCTGGATGCAAACGTGCCACTGTTTGGTGAAACGCCTTTTGCATTGAATGAATTCGCTATCCATAAAAGGGATATTTCGCCCATGATAAAAGTCCATACGTATTTAAACGGTGAATTTTTAAATACTTACTGGGCCGATGGATTGATCGTATCAACCCCAACAGGCTCTACCGGATATAGCATGAGTTGTAACGGACCCATCCTTTTTCCTGAATCTTCCAGCTTTTTAATAACACCGGTTGCTCCGCACAATTTGAATGCCCGGCCAATTATTGTGGGCGATAATAACGTTATTTCATTTGAGGTAGAGGGGCGTTTTGACCAGTTTATTTGCGCATTGGATGCGAGACGTGAGATTGTTGATAAAACCATACAACTGGCCATCAAAAAAGAAGATTTTACCATTAGTTTGATAAGGCTGAACGAAAACAGTTTTCTTTCTACACTGCGGAATAAACTCACCTGGGGACTGGATAAACGAAATTAATTTTTTGCGCACACAAGAAATTATCTTGATTTTCGTTATTAGAACATTACTTACATTGCATTATGTTTAAAAAACTACTTTTTATCCTTTGTCTTCTGTTAACCACCGCCTCCCTTAGGGCTCAATTGTACGAGAGTTTTGTACAGGAAGGCGAGTTCGGACTGGCTGTAGGAACCGCTCAGTATTTTGGTGATTTAAACACGCGAGCTGCGATCAACACACCTAAACTTTCAGCAGGTGCTTTCTTCCGCAAGCAAATTAGCAATTATATAGGCGTTAAAGTGGCAGCCAACTATGCCAGATTGGGGTATTCTGATGTGTATGCAAAAAATGAAACCCAAAAACGCCGCAACCTCAGCTTTAATACCAACATCTGGGAATTTGCCGTGAGTGGTGATTTTAATTTCTTCAAGTTCATGCCCGGAGTAGAAGGATATAACTATACACCCTATGTTTCTCTTGGTGTGGGCGTGTTTTCTTACGATCCTTTTGCTTACCTGGACGGTAAAAAATATTTCCTCCGCCCGTTGGGCACAGAAGGCCAGGGATCAGCTGCTTATCCTAACAGAAAACAATACGGAACAATGGCGCTTTGTATTCCACTGTCTTTCGGTTTTAAATATAGCATCAACGAGAGTACCAACGTATTTGCTGAAATCGGCTATCGTTTTACGAATACCGATTATATAGATGACGTTAGCACAACTTATGCCGGCCAGGAAGCGTTTATTATTCCTTCAACCGGTACAGTTAATCTGCCCGATGGATCTGTGAATCCTGCATACCTGTTACAAGACAGGAGTTATGAATATGGCTCTGCCATTGGAGTAAAAGACAGGCAACGCGGTAATAGCTCACAAAAAGACGGATATGCGATTTTCCAGGTAGGGGTTTCTTTCAATATTACTTCTTATCGTTGTCCAAAAGTTAACTAGCCGTTCTCCATATCAGATATTTTTAAAAGCCGTAATGTTTACGGCTTTTTTTATTAGCCTCCCACATAAAAGGACGCTCAAAGCGAAAACATTGATGTTGGCTTTTATCGAAGTTGAATTAAGCGAATAACATTGTTGATCAACCGTTATCAAGATTAAATTAAAATTTTATAGAGAAACCCATCGTGTCCTCATTTTGTTACCTTTGTTGTTACGCATTAAATGCGTAATTTTTTATATGTCGGACTTGAAAGAGCAAATTGATAAGAACCGTATACCTCGGCACATCGCCATTATAATGGATGGAAATGGCAGATGGGCAAAAGAAAAAGGGCATGACAGACTTTATGGCCACTACCAGGGAGTTGAAAGCGTGCGCAACATTGTAGAAGGCGCAGCGGAAATAGGTGTTCAATACCTTACGCTGTATGCTTTTAGCACAGAGAACTGGGGGCGCCCGGAATATGAGGTAATTGGTTTAATGGAATTGCTGGTGAATACTATCAGGAAGGAAATGCCTGTATTGCAAAAGAACAATATCCGCATGCATGTTATTGGCAATATTAAAATGATGCCGGAACAAGCTCAGCAGGAGTTAAAAGAAGCATTGGAAGAAACAGCTGGCAACACCGGCCTCAATTTAGTGCTTGCGCTTAGTTACAGCAGTCGCTGGGAGCTTGCCGAAGCGGTAAAAAATATTGCAACTGCTGTTAAGGAAGGCCATTTAGATCCGTCTGAGATTTCTGAGAATACCTTACAACAATATCTCACCACCCACAATTTTCCCGATCCGGAACTAATGATCCGTACCAGCGGGGAACATAGAATAAGCAACTTTTTGCTGTATCAACTAGCTTATGCAGAATTGTATTTCACCGATACAAGATGGCCGGACTTCCGAAAAGAAAGCCTGTACGAAGCAATTATTGATTTCCAGGGCCGCGAGCGTCGTTTTGGTAAAATAAGCGAACAATTGCAATCCGAAGCAGAAGTTCAATAAAAACAAGGGCTTTTAACAAACACTTTTAAATATTCCCGTTAATTTGCCGCACTTAAAATCAATTTACTAATGCTGCTGGAGAAATTTTGTCTCCTTGTAAGCACAGTAGCCCGGTATAAAACAGCTTTTAATGTATAAACTGTGTAAAATTCTTGTACTTGCGAGTATAGCTAGCCTTGTTAGTTCTACTGTATCCGCACAGGTACCCGGAAACCAATCTGACACTACTATAACTTCTATCAACGCAGACCTTCTAAATATTTTTAACCAAAAAGTTCCCAAAAAATACAAGATTGCCAAAGTTGTAGTTACAGGCAATAAATATTTTGACCAGGCTTTATTGCTTTCCGTTGCCGGTTTACATACTGGCGACGAAATAGTTATACCGGGTGGCGATAACTTTTCAAAAGCGATTAACAAGCTTTGGTCACAAAATTATTTTAGCGACGTAGAAATTTATTTAACAAGGCTGGAAGGAAATAATATAGATGTAGAAATTGCAGTTACCGAAAGGCCCAGGTTGGCGAAATATTATTTCAAAGGTGTGAAGAAAGGCGACCAGGAAGAGCTTACTAAAAAAACAGGGCTGGTTTTAGGAAGGGTTGTAACTGAAAACATGAAGCGTACGGCGATTGATGGTATTGAAAAATATTATTATGAAAAGGGCTTCCGGGCGGTAAAAGTTCATATCGACGAAAAGAGGGATACAACTTCTGCCAACTCTCTTGTGCTTAATTTCATGATTGACAAGGGAAGTAAAGTAAGGATCAACAACATCAATTTCGGCGGTAATACCGTAAATGAACAAAAGCTTAAAGGGCAAATGAAAGGGACAAAAGAAATGTCTCGCCTTACATTATTCCCAACTGATGATAAGGGCGGTTTGTTCGATCCTAAGCACTATACATTTGAGCAATACGTTAAGGATAACGGCTACCTCACTTTTACAAAAACAAGAAGGCTACTTGATCCGTACATCAGGCTTAAGTTCTTTAGTTCTGCAAAATTTGACGATAAGAAATACGAAGAAGACAAAGAAAAGGTTATTCAATACTACAACTCGCTCGGTTATCGTGATGCCAACATAGATAAGGATATGAAGTATTACAATTCTAAAGGCAACATGAACATCGACCTGAAAGTGAATGAAGGAAACAAATATTACTTCGGTAATATTACCTGGAGAGGCAATACAAAATATTCGGATTCAATCTTAACCGCTATTTTGAATATTAAGAAAGGAGATATTTACAACCTTGACATCCTTAATAAAAAACTTGGTAAAAGTGTTTCTCCCGAAGGCGGCGATATCAGTGGTTTGTATATGGATGACGGTTACCTGTTCTTTCAGACAAATCCTGTTGAAACCCGTGTTTACAACGATACTATTGATTATGAGATCCGTATGATCGAAGGCCCTCAGGCTACTATCAAGCACGTAACTATTACCGGTAACGAGAAAACAAAAGAGTATGTTATCCGCCGCGAGTTGAGAACAATGCCGGGCGAAAAATTCAGCCGTTCGGATCTGATCCGTTCTCAGCGTGAATTAGCTAACCTGGGTTATTTCAACCAGGAGAAAATAAATCCAAACGTTGTACCTGATCAGGCAGATGGAACGGTTGATATCAACTGGAGCCTTGAAGAAAAATCAAGTGACCAGTTGGAGCTTAGCGCCGGTTTTGGTGGTGGTATTGGTTTAACCGGTACACTGGGTGTTACGTTTAATAACTTCTCAATCAAAAATATTCTTCACAAAGAAGCATGGGATCCATTGCCAATGGGTGATGGGCAAAAGCTGAGTGTACGTGTACAAAGTAATGGACGTGCTTATCGTTCATATAACTTGTCGTTTACCGAACCATGGTTAGGTGGTAAAAGAAGAAACTCACTGTCATTTAATATATATGACACTAAGTTCTCCAACGCATACGATCCTATTACCCGTACATATACAAGCCGTAATGCAAACAACTCTTATTTTAAAACTACCGGTGCTTCAATTGGTTTGGGTAAGCAGTTGAAATGGCCGGATGATTATTTCTCTTTGACTTTTGCGCTTAGTTATGTAAGGTACCACCTTCACAACTATGTAATTGACTATACATTGAAACTTCCTGACGGAAGCATATTCAATAACGGTTATTCAAATAACCTTAGTTTGAAGGTTGCGTTACAGCGTTCTTCAATCAGTTCGCCAATATTCCCGACAAGTGGATCTAACTTCTTAGCGAGTTTGCAACTAACCCCGCCATTTTCATTGATGGACCCATCATTGGCCAAGTCGGCAAATCCATATCAGTGGATCGAATACCACAAATGGAAATTTACTGGTGAATGGTATGTGCCGATTGGTAAACCTGGTGGGCCTGAACGAAACAAGCAACTTGTGTTGAAGGCTGCCGCTAAATACGGCTTCCTGGGCAGGTATAATTCTGATCTGCAGGTATCACCTTTCGAGCGTTTCCAGGTGGGTGACGCGGGTATAAGTAATAGCTATGCGTTATTAGGTTATGATATCATTGCACACAGAGGATATCCTGTGTACCAGACTTCCGATCCTACTGTAAACCCAGATCAGAGTGGCGCATCACAATACTTCACCATGTTTAACAAATACACGGTTGAGTTGCGTTATCCGTTAAGCCTTAACCCAAGCAGCACCATTTATGGTTTGACCTTCTTCGAGGCTGCGAACGGTTGGTACTCATTTAAAGATTATAACCCGTTCAGGTTACGTCGTTCTGTGGGTGTGGGTATGCGTTTCTTCCTGCCAATGTTTGGTTTGCTTGGGTTTGACTATGGTATTGGGCTTGATAGGATTACGCCTGGTGGAGCCCTTAAGGATGCCGCCAAGTTTACCTTCATGTTGGGCTTTGAACCCGAATAAAATACTACCTTTCCAAAAAACTATTGTATGAAACGTATAGTGTTTTTAATAGCAATGGCAACATTTGCTACCCTTAGCGTAAACGCACAGAAATATGCCATTATAGATACCCGGTATATTTTAGATAAAATGCCTGAGTACAAGGATGCGGAAAAGAAACTGCAGATGGTGAGTGAGCAATGGCAGAAAGAGATAGACCAGAAGCAGGCCGACCTTGATAAAATGTATAAAGACTACGATGCTGAACAGTTTATGCTTAGCGACGAGTTAAAAAAGAAAAGAGAAGATGAACTTTTCAACAAAGAGAAAGAAGTAAGGGACCTGCAGAAAAAACGTTTTGGTTACGAAGGCGACCTGTTTAAAGAAAGACAAAAGCTGGTAAAACCAGTTCAGGATAAAGTGTATAACGCGGTACAAAAAATAGCTGCAGCACGTGCGTATGATTTTGTACTTGATAAGAGCGAAGGGATTACGGTTATATTTGCCGATCCAAAACTGGATAAAAGCCAGGACGTGTTGAACGAATTGGGAATTAAAGGAACTAACTAAATCAAACTCAAATAAACAATCAACAAAACAAAAACACAATCACAAGTACAATGAAAAAGGTTTTCTTTTCTATGCTGTTGCTGGCAGCACTGTTTGTAACAGGAACATCAGCAAAAGCTCAATCCTCACCCGTGAAAATCGGCGTTTTTGATATTGAAATGATGGTTAGGGCAATGCCTGGTGCAGCGAAGGTTGACACTTTGATGGCATTATACGAGAGAGACTCGTTACAAGCTGAATATCAGTTTTACTATAAAGAATTTCAGCGTTTAGATAGCACCTGGAAGTCTGATTCAGCAACCAACAAACCAAAAACTGTATTGGACCTGGTAGCTCAGCAGCGCCAGCAGGTTGGAATGAACATTGCTTACTGGCAACAGATTGCTCAGCAAAAATCTGAACAAAAAAGAGCGATGTTATCTCAGCCAATGACTGAGCAGGTAATCAATGCTTACAAAAAAGTACTTGAGAACAGAAAATACGCATTGGTATTGAAGCCTGGAAGCTATGAAGTAGGCGTAACTACCATTGAAAACGTATTCCAGTATGTTGCAAAAGAAATGAAGATCAAATTGCCGGATGAATTAGGTGGTGACCTTCAGGAAGAAAGCAAACCAGCTCCTGCAGCAGGTGGCGCAGCAAAACAGCCAGCCGGCGGTGCAAAAACCAAATAAATAAAACTTAATATTATAGAAACCACGCAATAGCATTGCGTGGTTTTTTATTTTTGAGCCCTGAATGAGCGCTGTGGAATTAATTTATCAGGAAATAATGTCGAAACAAAGTTAAAAGTTGATTGTAAATGTTATTAAAAGTCATTGAAGCGCGCGAATTTCCTATATTCACAAATTAAGATTTAAACTCACAAAGAGAAACAACAAACTCAATCACAAGTACAATGAAAAAGGTTTTCTTTTCTATGCTGTTGCTGGCAGCGCTGTTTGTAACAGGAACATCAGCAAAAGCTCAATCTTCACCCATTAGAATTGGCGTTTTTGATATTGAAATGATGGTGAGAGCAATGCCCGGAGCAGGACATGTTGACACCTTGGTTGCACTGTACGAAAGAGATTCTTTACAGGCAGAATATCAATTTTACTACAAGGAATTCCAGCGTTTAGATAGCACTTTCAAAGCTGACTCTTCATCAGGAAAACCAAAAAGCGTATTAGACCTGGTAGCTCAGCAACGCCAGCAGGTAGGAATGAACATTGCTTATTGGCAGCAGATTGCGCAGCAAAAGTCTGAACAAAAAAGATCTGTATTGTCTCAGGCTATGTACGAGCAGGTAGTAACCGCGTACAAAAAAGTGCTTGATGCTAGAAAATATACATTGGTATTGAAACCGGGTGCGTATGAAGTGGGCCTTACAACCATTGAGAACGTGTTTCAGTATGTAGCTAAAGAGTTGAAGATAAAACTGCCTGATGAACTGGGCGGCGATCTTCAGGATGCCGAAAAGCCGGCAGCGGGCGGAAGTACAGGTGCTGGCGGAGCTGCGAAACCTGCAACTGGTGCAAAACCTAAATAAATTACATTTAGTTAATTATAGAAACCACGCAAATACATTGCGTGGTTTTTTATTTTTGGGGAATGGAAAAAGGACCAATAGGCGTATTTGATTCAGGCTACGGCGGATTAACGGTGTTAAAAGAAATTGTTCAGCTGCTGCCGCAATATGATTATATCTATTTGGGCGACAATGCAAGGGCACCCTATGGCCCTCGTTCTTTTGAAACTGTTTACCAATACACGCTTCAGTGTGTAAAATGGTTTTTTAAGCAAGGATGCCCATTGGTTGTATTGGCATGTAATACGGCTTCTGCAAAGGCTTTGCGCACGATTCAACAAAATGATCTGGCCAAAATAGATGCTTCTAAAAGAGTGCTTGGTGTAATCAGGCCAACCACTGAAATTATCGGCCAATATTCTCCCGCAAAAAAAGTGGGGATCATGGCAACCAATGGTACCGTCCAGTCAAAATCTTACCAGATCGAGATCGAAAAATTTTATCCCGAGCTCGAAGTGTATCAGCAGGCATGCCCCGTGTTGGTTCCGCTGATTGAAAACGGCGAGTATGATAATAGCGGCGCCGATTTCTTTATTAAGAAATATGCCGATGCGCTAATGGGGCAAAATAAAGATATCGATACGGTATTGCTGGCTTGTACACATTACCCGTTGATTAAGGAAAGAATACAGGCATCTTTGCCAACCAATGTGCAGGTGATTTCGCAAGGATTGATTGTTGCGAATAGCTTGCAGGAGTACCTGGAGCGTCATCCTGAAATGGAAGAACGCCTTACAAAAAACAATACTCTCAACTTTTATACAACAGATGCCACAGCTGATTTCGACGAACACGGAAGCGTGTTTTTCGGGCAACCTATGCAATCAAAACATTTGGATTTAAACACAATGAATTGCTAGAAGAAGGCTATTAAAGGCCTCCTATCGCTTAGTAGCTATCCATTATCAGCTCATAGGCCATCTTCACAATGCGCCATGTTTCGTGTCTCACGAAACATTTTCCAAGGGATTAGCCGGTTCACTTGAGGGAAGTTAACTTAATGAATTGAAGAGGTTTGTGAGACACGAACCGCGGCCCTTATTAACAGACTACAGATCAATTATCCGATCATACGCCCTTTTCACGTTATAACTGAAAAACGTAATTACGGTGCAAATAGCAAATGGAAGTGCTGTAAAGCCAGCGAAATGGATATTTAATTCGTGACCAATTCCCTGGAGAAAATAAAAAATGCTAAGCCACAAAGCCACAAGCCCTGAGATTTGCAGGCTGATTCGTTGGTAAAAGGCCTTTTGAAATATCGATAAAACCAAAAGAATTTGTCCGATAAGTGTCGTTAAACCTACCGTAGGTAAATGTGCGTCGAAAGAAGCAGTCAGATCAAAACTTAAGGTATGATTTGTTACATAGGGAAGCCAGGCAGCCTCAATAACAGCGAAATTCGCAATGCCATGGCCAAATCCTACAACAATAAGTGCGTGGGCAATGATTGTCCAGATTTGTAATTTTTTACTGCTGTTTATTTTAAACATAAATTCTACCGGCCTGGCTTTAATTTTTTGCATTGTACATAGTACCCGCCCGAACTTGCAGTCGGTATGGGCGGGGATCTACAATCGTACATATAATTTCCGCTTATAGTTCTCCAATTTTCCTATACATCGTCCTGAAGCAATCCCAGGGCGTATTGGTACCCGCATTATTGGCCTGCTGATTTTTATTCCTTCCATAAAAACCATCCAAAAAAGATTCTGTGCCAGACCAAACGGTCTGCATCATCCCTTTATACCTGTCTTTCATTTGAGGAGTTGCCTGTTTTCTAAAATTTGCCATGTCTTCTGTTTGCAATACAGCTAATTCTGGTTTACGCCAGGGACATGTAATTACATTCAACCCTTTCATGGCGAAATAAACCGGGCTTTTGTCAACTCTTTCATAATGCCAGTCGCAGATCATTATGTCTTTTGGAACCATGTCAACTGCACGGTAGGTATTGTTGTAGCTGGCTTCCCACATTCCCATGCCTGTGGTTTTGCCGTCTATTAGCCTGTCGCCCCAAATCCAGAGCTGCCTGTTCTTTTGCGCCAGGTGATCGCGTAGCTTCCAAACCTCTCCGGCAAAAAGTTCAGCCTTATCCCTGCCCTGGCAACGTGGGCATTTGTCATCTCCCAGGTAAAACACTTCGTCCATGCCTGCATGAAATGCATTTGTTTCGAATGCATCGCAAATCTCATCTATAATGTCAAATATAACCTTATGAACCTCTGGATGAAGCGGGCAATAACTTTTGCAATAAAGCCCATCTGCATTTGGCCATTCATATTTTTCTGGCATTTTTACATGAGGTGTTTCATCAAATTGCGGATAAACTTCCAATAGCTTTCCGGTGTGGCTGGCCCAGGATTGATGCCCCAACATGTTTACCTGTGGTACAATTTGAATGTTGTTCTTTTTCGCGGCTGCGACCAGTTTTTTTATATCTGCCTTTGATAATCCTGCAGTATCCCTCAATTCTGGATGGCTCTCAAACTGATAGTTGTAATCCACTCTCAGGATAAGTACATTTACTTTTCGCGGGGCCAGCTCTTCATTTATAAATTTCACAAAATCATCTACCCCTTTTGGTGTTGGAGCCGCAATACAGAAGCCCCTTACCGGCATAATAGAATCAAGTGTATTCTGAGCTGTAGCAACAAAAAAGCTAAACATTAATCCCAGTAGAAAAAAGGCCTTTATTGGTTTCATAAGCAGTCGTTTATAATAGAAGTGTGAAAATCGCGGCGATTGTAACTACAAAATTTCCCGTATTTGGGTGATCATGCTCCGGAATTGTATGTTGAATTTAATTGTTTTATAGATTATTATACTTTTTATGACCTTAAATTCGCCGGCGAATAGCCTAAAAAGTTCAATTTTTTGAGATTGGAATTATTTTTTTTTCTACCTTTGCCGTCCTTTCACCGGGTGCAGTATGGTGACTGTAACCTGTTTGTTGAAATTTATTTTGGGTTAGTTAAAAAATTATAGCAATGAAACGTACATTTCAACCACATAATCGTCGCCGTAAAAGCGTTCACGGTTTTCGTCAGCGTATGGAAACTGCAAACGGCCGTAAGGTATTGGCAAGCCGTAGAGCTAAAGGCCGCCATAAACTTACAGTTTCTGACGAAAGGAAATTAAAATAAGCATTTAATCCTTTATTGGATTACAAATAAATTACACAAGCCTCACCAAAACTTTGGTGAGGCTTTTTACTTTTGAATATGCCTTTATCCAATTCATACGGACGGGAAGAAAAGCTTAAAAGCCGCAAACAAATTGACCTGCTTTTTACCAAAGGAAAATCGGTAAATCAGTTTCCGGTTAAGCTTATTTACATGGAAGTAACGGGAGAGACAGATTTTCCTGTTAAAGCCGGTGTAATAGCACCGTCAAGGCTTTTCAAAAAAGCTGTTCAACGCAATAGGGTAAAACGGCTTTTGCGGGAAGCTTACAGAACAGAGAAAGCGCCGCTGATTGAATATGCAGTGAGCCAGAACCGTAAACTGGCCTTATTTATACTTTTCGTGGATAAGGCGATTCCTACCTATTCGTTGGTAAAGGAGAAAGTAAGCCTGGCTATTCCGAGGTTGATAAAAGAGTTGGAAAAAACGAAAATTGTAGCGGCTGATGAAAATCCTTAAGCAGATAATAGCTTTTCCATTTATACTGCTGATAAAATTTTATCAGTATGTAATCTCTCCTGCCCTGGGGCCAAAATGCAGGTTTACGCCGAGCTGCTCCCAGTATGCATTGGAGGCGTTAAAAAAATATGGGTTATTTAAAGGTGGCTTGCTTGCTATAAAAAGAATTTCACGTTGCCACCCAGGCGGGGGAAGCGGATATGATCCGGTGCCGTAAAAAGTAAAAAGTAAAAATTCAAAAGTGGGAGAACGTCAACTGCCTGAGTTATGGATTAAATGTCAGCAAAATTACAGGTAGACACTTGCATATCCAGTCTATAATCCTGCTGACTTATAAAGAGAGATACAATAATAAATAACCTTAGTGCTCGTTTCTGCCTTCGAGCCTTCGTGGCAAAACCTTTATTTTTTCTTTTCAGGAGTTGTGGCTGCAGCATCAGCTGGTTTTGTCATCGCGTCTAGCTTGTCAATTTTTTCTCTAACTTCTTTTATGCTATAGAAACGGTAAACCTCAGGTGTTTTACCTTCTTTTGCTTCAACAGATGTCATGCGGTGATAAGGCCCTACGATAAAGGCATCAAGGTTATCCGTGATCTTTACGACCTGGTTAGGCAGAATAAAAAAGTTATGGTTCGCTGCGCTAACATTTTGGTTGGCGACCAACGCCTTCAATGAATCGAGGTTCTTCTTTACATCCTCTTGCGTAAATTCAGTTTTCCTTTCTTCAACCGCTCCGTAGTTTTGTAATCCGCCAACTACTGTATCGTTCTTCGCATTCACGATGTAGTATCCGTTTGTTGGAAATTCAACAGAGCCTTCACCAGCCTGCGATTTAACTGAATACGTTACTTTATCGCCTGAGTTTACATCGAAGGTTTGTTCTTCATGCCCGCTACTTTCATCAACAGTTATCGTCTTTGCTTCTTTGTTAATCTTGGCCGTTCCCTTAGAAAGGACAAGCACTTTCTTAATGTTGTCTTTGCAAGATGCAAGTGAGATTACCGCAACTATGCAGAATGCTATTTTTTTCATGTTAAAGATTTAGTGAAATAAAAATCCCGCGCACCAATCTGGGGCGGGATTGAAGGTAAGACATTACTAAAAATGAATTGTTGAATTATTTTGCTTTTGTATAATGCTCAGCAACTTTGTTCCAGTTGATCACATTCCAGATAGCAGCCAAATAATCAGGCCTTTTATTCTGATATTTCAGGTAGTAAGCGTGTTCCCAAACATCGATGCCTAAGATAGGTGTACCTTTTACTTCTGCAACATCCATTAAAGGGTTATCCTGGTTAGGAGTTGAAGTAACTTCCAGTTTGCCGTCTTTTACAATTAACCAGGCCCAGCCGCTACCAAAACGAGTAGCTCCGGCTGCATTTATTTTGGTTTTCAACTCGTCAAAAGATCCGAAAGCGCTGTTGATTGCATCTGCCAGCTCTCCTGATGGTGCTCCGCCTGCATTAGGCGCGAGTATTTCCCAGAAGAAGCTATGGTTCCAATGGCCGCCGCCATTGTTACGAACTGCAGGAGAAATTTTACCTGCATTGGCAACAAGTTCTTCCAGGCTTTTATTTTCATGCTCCGTTCCAGCAATAGCTTTATTTAAGTTGTCAACATATGCCTGGTGATGTTTTCCATGGTGAATCTGCATGGTAGTAGCATCAATATGTGGTTCTAAAGCTTCATGCGCGTAAGGCAGAGCAGGTAATGTAAATGCCATAATTATCTTTTTTTATAAATGAACAATTAAAAGGGAACCTTTAAGTTCAACAAATTTATTGCCATAGGGTTAATGTTGGTAATAAGTTATTATAATTTGTTTCCTAAATCGGAAAAAAGACTGCCAACCACAATTTGAAAGGACTGGCTGAAGGCTTACCATTTCGTTGAAAATATGCGAGGCACTTGACGCCTGACGCACGCTAACTATCATCCGCCTTAACGCCGCCAGAATGATATTTTAAAATTAAATATTTGTTTTGCTGATTGCCATTGCATTTAACTTACCTTTCTATCTCAATTTATCTAACGACAAAATTGTTTTATGTTACTTAAACCAACCATACGTACAGCAATAGGCTGTGGGATGTTAGTTACCTGTTTGTCTGCATTTGCACCCAAAGGGGCCGATAATTCATTAACCTCCAAAGAAAAGAAGGAAGGCTGGCAGCTTTTGTTTGACGGAAAAGATTACAAGGGCTGGCACAATTACCAGAACAAACAAAACGATAGCTGGGAAATTGTCGATGGCCAGCTTCATTGTAAGTCGGAAGGCGTTACAAAGCGCGCTGATCTTACTACTGATGAGGAGTATGGGGATTTTGAATTGGCAGTGGACTGGAAAATAGACCCGAAATCAAACAGCGGCGTTATTTACCGTGCGAATGAAAACCATGATCATTCTTATGAATCCGGGCCGGAGTACCAATTGATTGATGACAAAGGTTATCCTGGCAAAGTGGAAGACAACCAGCGTAGCGGTTCAGACTATGCGATGCATGCCGCTTCTTCCCTGGTTACAAAACCGGTAGGTGAGTACAATCACACCGTTATTAAAGTTAAAGGAGCACATGTAGAGCATTACCTGAATGGTGTAAAAGTAGTTGAGTTTGATTATTGGACGGATGACTGGAAAAAGTTGAAAGATGCAAGCAAATGGAAAGATAAACCCGAGTATGGCATGTTGAAAGCCGGGCATGTATGTTTGCAGGATCATGGTGGTGGCGTTTGGTTCAAAAATATCAAGATCAGGAAGATATAAGAAAGATCGCTGGTGGCTGATTTGAGGATGGCTGATTTTCTTACGTGTAGCAACATAAGAAAATCAGCCATCCTGTTATAATGAATACTTACTATTCTCGCATCTCAAACTGCCTTTGGCTAATGGCTGATCGCTGCCGCTTATCTCTTGCTTTTAAAGAAACTTTTCATCAGCGCGGCGCATTCTTCCTCCAAAATGCCGGTAACTAATTCAGTTTTGGGATGAAAGGGCCAGTTTTCTTTCGTAATTCTTTTGTAGCCATTCTTTTCGTCGGCTGCGCCAAAAACAACCCGGCCTATTTTACTCCAGTATAATGCACCGGAACACATAAGGCAAGGCTCTACTGTAACATATAGCGTGGCATCGGGCAGATACTTTGCACCGAGATAATTAAAGGCAGAAGTCAGCGCAATCATTTCAGCGTGAGCAGTGGAGTCTTTCAATCGCTCTGTTTGATTGTATCCGCGTGCAATAATTTTATTGTTCAAAACCACAATGGCTCCAATAGGGACTTCATCATCATCATAGGCATTCATGGCTTCTCTTAAAGCCAGCCGCATATATTGTTCATCATTTAGTGGTAATATCATTTCCCGGCAAATTTGAGCCGGCAAAGTACGCCTTTAAAATTGTACGCATTTTAGCGCCGCATAAAATTCCCAATAATAGAAGGGGTATTTTCTTCATGGGAATTTTCCGACAGCAATGAATGAATTAAATATTTGATTATCAATCATATAAAAAAGTTTATATGCTTGGCATGTTGATTGAAAAATTAAATCCAGAGTTTAAGTAAAAAAGTGCTACCTATTGATTCTTACCGGGATTATAAATGGATAAGGTTAAGGTTTCCACATGTAACTGATCTGTTTTAAAGTAAGAAACACCTAAAATGGTCTTGCTGTTAAAGTGAGACCATTTATTTTTTAAATATATATTTTTTTGCTTTTTATTATTTTAACATAAATGGTACATTATTTGCTATATAAAATCATTCCTATTATTACTCAAATAAAGTTTCTTATATCTCCTTAACCCGGGTAAAAGAGCTTAACGGAATGCTTCTGATTGACAAAACAGAAGCATTTTGTTTTTTATACCTGTAATGAATCGAGATTGCATAAAAAAACCGCTGATTATCAGCGGTTTTTTTATATATGCTTCAGTTTTAAAGCTTTCTAATAGAAATGTTTTTGTACCACACCTCATTTCCATGATCCTGAAGAGCAAGGTGGCCTTCTTTAAATGTGCCCCATCCCGGCATGTTTTTAAACTTGCTGCCTGCTATCAGTTTATTCCAATTATCGTCCCACAAGGTTGTTGACACCACTTTAGTTCCGTTCAAAAATAGATCCAGCTGGCCTTTCTGTGAAACAATCTCAACCTGGTTCCATTCACCTGGTCCTTTTGCAGTTTCGGGGTTTGCTGCAATTAAATCATACAGGTTGCCCGCTCTGTGTTTTGGAATTTTTCCGTCGGGATGGCCATTATTATCCAATACCTGCATTTCAAGGCCGGTATTCCAGGTTTCTTTGTATTTGGTAGTATCATCCTGAACGTAGAATAGAACGCCACTGTTTCCGTTCTTGGAGATCTTCCATTCCAGTTTAAGATCAAAATCGCCATAAACGCCATCAGAAACGATATCTCCTCCGCCTTGAGTCTGGTAACCCTTTGCTGAGCTTGGCTTTAAGTGAATGGTGCCGCTATCTGCGCTCCATGCAGCGCCAACGGATGTTTGGCCGTATGTGTGCCAGCCTTTTAGTGTCTGTCCGTCAAACAGAGATACCCAGCCGGTATCTGCAGTAGCAGGTGCAGTTGCCTGACTAGCTGCAGCAGAATCTTTAGCTTCGGTTGTTTTTTGTTCAGATGACTGGCAAGACAACAAGCTTAATGAAATGCCTGCCGTTAGAAATAACAATTTCATGTACGTGATATTTTGGTTGTGGAATTAATGGCAAAAATGATGCGGAAAAAAAATCCGCATAATGTATAAGAACGATTATGCGGATGTATGATGAGATGCTTTGTTTAACTATTTAGTTTTAAGCAACAGAATGTATTTAACCATCTGTTCAGCATCTGCTTCAGGCAGCTTGTCATGCGGAGTCATAGGAACTGTTCCCCAAACGCCGCTTCCACCTGCAATTACTTTGTGAGCCAGGTGAGTAACAGCTGTGTCAACACCGGCATATTTATTTGCAACATCCTGGTATGCCGGGCCTATTTTCTTTTCAGCAACATCGTGGCAGGTAAGGCAGTCGTTTTTGCCGATCAGTTCCAGGCCTTTTTGATAATCAGGATTAGCGCTGATATCGGTTGCTTCTGCTGCTGGTTTTTCTTCTTTAGGAGCCGCTGCAGAGTCATTTTTGTTTTCAGTGGAAGCACCGCCCCCGCATGCTGCTAAAAATGCCAGGCAAGCTGAGGTAATTAGAAGCTTTTTCAAGATCATTACTTTTTAAAGTGTGAAATAAAATGCGGCTTAAAGTTATAGATGAATTCCCAATCTCGAAAAAGAATTTGGAGGAAGCTTAAAGCCCAAAGCCTAAAGCTCAACGCTTAGACCTATCGTATTTGATAAATCCCGTCCCTAATGTTTGTAAAAAAGAGGTATTTTTTAACTGATGCGCTCAGTTTAAGCTCTTGGTAAACTTCACTTTTCTTCAATGGTAAAGGCTAGCGGGAAAAAACTTCTCCAATGGAATCTCTCAGTTTTAGGCTTTAAGCTTTGGGCTTTAAGCTTAAAATATACCGCACCATTTCTTCCGCATCAGGAACTGCAATATTCGGGTGAGGCGTCATTGCTTTACTACCCCATGCTCCTGTTGCGCCGGTAATTATTTTATGGGCAAGGTTGTCCACATTACCGGTTACGTTTGAATATCTCTTCGCAATACTTATATATGACGGGCCTATGCTTGTATCATTTAGCTTATGGCAGGTTAAACAATCGTTCTTGGAAATAAGGCTAGCTCCTCTGAGGTATTCGCTATCTACCAGGTTAGCGGAATTATTTACAAGGCTGTCTGTCATAGGCGTTTTGCCCGAAGTATTTTTTGTTGTAGATGATTGCTTGCAGGCGGCTGCGATAATGAGCAGGCACAAAAAAAAGGCAACATATTTCATACACACTTATTTAAAATGGTTACGAGTAAGTTGCCTTTCTTTAGTAGTTCTACAGGGCAACCTGTAGAACTTCGTCACATAAACTATTCCAATCCTAGAACTGTGCGGTTAAAAGCTTCGTCGCTGCCTGTGTTGGCAAAATCGTCGAAAGCTTTTTCTGTAACGCGGATAATATGGTCTTTAATAAATACAGAACCTTCTTTAGCGCCATCTTCAGGATGTTTCAACGCGCATTCCCACTCCATAACTGCCCAGCCTTTGTAATCATAAGCAGTTAATTTGCTGAATACAGATTTAAAGTCAACCTGTCCGTCGCCAAGCGAACGAAAACGCCCTGCCCTTTCAACCCATCCTGAATAACCACCGTAAACGCCTTGTTTACCGGTAGGATTAAATTCAGCATCTTTTACGTGGAACATTTTGATACGTTCGTGATAGTAATCGATATAAGTAAGATAATCCAGGCACTGCAATACAAAGTGAGATGGATCATACAATAAACATGCGCGGGAATGATTGCCTACCTTTTCAAGGAAACGCTCGTAGCTAACACCATCGTGCAGGTCTTCGCCAGGATGTATTTCATAGCAAAGGTCAACACCATTTTCATCGAATGTATTTAAGATAGGAAGCCAGCGATTTGCCAGTTCAGTGAATCCTGTTTCTACCAATCCTGCCGGACGTTGCGGCCACGGGTACACTGTGTGCCACAACAATGATCCGCTGAATGTTCCACAGGCATTCAATCCAAGATTTTGTGAAGCTTTCGCAGCATATTTTAATTGCTGAACGGCCCACTCAGTTCTTGCTTTGGGATTGTTGCGATATTCTTCAGGAGCAAATCCATCAAACATAACATCATACGCGGGATGAACAGCAACTAATTGACCTTGCAAGTGTGTGGAAAGTTCAGTGATCTCAAGACCCGCTTCATTAACGATGCCTTTAACTTCGTCTGCATAAGTTTTACTTTCTGCAGCTTTTTGAAGATCGATCACTCTTGGATCCCATGTAGGGAGCTGAACACCTTTAAATCCAATGCTTTTAGACCATTCGCAAATGGATTTTAAAGAATTGAATGGCGCGGTATCTCCTAAAAATTGTGCAAGGAAAATACCGGGACCTTTTATTGTTGTCATTGTTGTAAGCTTTTAGCTATCAGCTATCTGCTGTCAGCAATTACTGACCTGCCGGTAGCTCCAGCTATTGTTAACAAAATAAATTCTCTTTGAAGATAAAAAGCAAGTGCATGCCGTCAACGCACAGCTTACGGCTGATAGCTGACAGCTAAAAGCTATATCTCAAATTTTGTCCACTTAACATCGCTCTTAGAAGATTCCACCACTTTGTCTATAAAAGCCATTCCGAAAATACCGTCTTCAACGCGTGGGAAGTCGAGCATTTCTTCAGTTGGTTCAGTGTTGGAAAGTTTTGCAGACAATGTTTGTGCGAAGTTGTGATAGATGTTACCAAACGCTTCCAGGTATCCCTCAGGATGTCCACCCGGAGTGCGGCAATTTTTGGTTGCAAATGGACTCAGATAGCCATAGCCTCCACCTGCGCGGAATATTTGTGTTGGCTGATCGAGCCATTTAACCAATAATGTATTGGGTTCCTGTTGAGCCCATTCCAATCCGCCTTTTTCACCATATATACGGATTTTCAGTGCGTTCTCTTCGCCGGCTGCAACCTGTGATGCCATTAAGCAACCAGCGGCGCCGTTGTCATACTTTAATAATACGTTACCATCATCATCCAGGTGCCTGCCTTCAACAAGGATACTAAGGTCGGCGCAGATGTGCGTAAGATTTAAACCGGTGATATATTTTGCAAGGTGAGCAGCGTGTGTACCAATATCGCCCATACAGCCGCTTTTACCGCTTTTTTTAGGATCTGTTCTCCATGCAGCCTGCGCATTGCCTTCTCTTTCAGAAAGTTTGCTCAGCCATCCCTGTGGATATTCAACCCATATTTTTCTTACTTTTCCAATAGCCCCGTCTTTCACCATTTGTTTGGCCTGTTTAACCATTGGATAGCCGGAGTACGTATGAGTAAGACAAAGTGTAAGCCCTGTTTCATTTACTTTTTGTTGCAATTGTTTTGCTTCATCAAGCGTAAAAGTGATCGGTTTTTCAATCACTACGTTGAAACCGTGCTCAAGCGCCATCATTGCCGGAGCAAAGTGAGCAAAATTGGGAGTCACAATTGTAACGAAATCAATGCGCTTATCTTCAGGTAAAGCACTTTCTTTCTTTATCATGTCCTCGTAGTTGGTATATGTTCTGTCTTCAGGAAGAAACAACATCTTACCAGAGTCGGCTGCAATTTCAGGGTTAATACTGAGCGCACCGCAGCAAAGTTCAATAAGGCCATCCATGTTGGCAGCAAACCGGTGAATGGCACCAATAAAGGCGTCTTTCCCGCCGCCAATCATGCCCATTCGCAATTTTCTGTTAAGCATCTTTGTAAATTTTTTTTTCAATAAGTGAAACTAAAAGTAAAAAAATTTACATTTACCCTCACTTGTCAACATAACAATTATTTTAAAACAACTAACCTCTAACGTATGAGTGCCATTAATCGCAGTCAACTATTTGTTGCCAGTTGCTTAGCCCTGCTGGTAACTTCTCTATCCTTCGGCATCAGGGCCGGATTATTAAGTACCTGGGGACAACAGTTTTCCTTAACGCAGGAACAAATAGGTATTATAACAAGTACAGCCTTCTGGGGTTTTCCTTTGGCTATTGTTGTAGGAGGTATGGTTGTTGACATTATCGGCATGAAAAAATTATTGGTTGCTGCCGGTGTTTTTCACTTGCTGGGTATTATTCTCACAATTACAGCTTCAGGCTTTTGGTCTTTGTTCATTTCTACATTATTAATAGGTATTGGTAACGGAACTGTGGAAGCAGCCTGTAATCCTTTGGTGGCAAGCCTTTTTCCTGAAAACAAAACTACCAAGCTGAACCACTTTCACCTTTGGTTCCCTGGTGGTATTGTAATCGGCACTTTAATCGTTAAATTCTTTGGCGCTGAAAATCTGACTAACTGGCAAGTGCTTGTTGGTTTAATGTTGGTTCCAACTGTATTGTATTTATACTTATTTAGCAAACTGACTTTCCCTGTTACAGAAAGGGTTTCAAGCGGTGTTTCTACATCTGAAATGTACAAAGCGCTTCTTAGTCCGCTTTTTATTGTAATGATTGTACTTATGTTAGGCACAGCGATTACAGAATTGTTTACCGGACAATGGATCGATGTGTTATTAAAGAATGTAACAGACAATGCTATCTTATTATTAACAATTGAGACTGGGGTGATGGTACTTGGCCGCGCATTCGCTGAGCCCATTGTTCATAGATTTTCACCTTCAGGTGTATTGTTACTGTCAGCCATCTTCGCGGCGTTGGGCTTATATCTTCTCGGCCACACAACCGGTAATACATTATTTGTAGGCGCATTGGTATTTGGAATTGGCGTATGTTATTTCTGGCCAACAATGCTTGGTTTTGTGTCTGAAAACCTTCCTAAAACAGGTGCAGTTGGTATGAACTTTATGGGTGGCGCAGGTATGTTCGCCGTGTCTATTTACATGATCTTCATGGGTGGATATTACGATAAGTTAATTGCCGGCAAACTTCCTTCAGGAGCAAGCATGGCTGAATACAACGGCCCTTCTGCAACGCCTGAAATGACCACTGCATTAAATTCAGCAAAAGCTGCAGCCGGACCGGAGATTATCAATGTAACGCTTGTGATTCCAATTGTATTGATTGTTGCATTTGCTGGCCTGTTCGTTTATATGAGAGGTAAGAAAAAATCAACTTTGTCCGCAGCTGCTATAGCTAACGCTGAGCAGTCCATGCTATAATTCGTTGTTGCACCCTTTGGGTGAAGAAAAATATTTTTTCAAATTTAAAAGCAAGGCGTTACTGCTTAACATTAGTTGTTAACTTTAAAGCCTTGCTTAAGCTAGAATATGACGACCTCCAAAAAAAACAGACGTACTGTTCTGAAAAACCTGCTTGCCGGCTCTGCCATCGTTTCAACGTCCGGCGCACTAAGTGCATTTACCACTTTAAATACGAATAACTTGACACTGAAAGGAAATATTAATCATTCTGTATGCAGATGGTGTTATGGAGATATTGCGTTAGATGATCTGTGTAAAGCAGTAAAAGAAATCGGTTTTTCAGCCATTGATTTGGTTGGCCCTAAAGACTGGCCAACGCTTCAGAAATATGGCATTTACAGTTCTATGTGTAATGGCGCTGAAATAAGCATTCCGGATGGGTTTAACCGTACGGAGCATCATTCAACACTGATAAAAAATTATACTGATATAATTCCTTTAATGGTGAAGGCAGGTTACAAAGATGTGATTTGCTTTAGTGGCAACCGTAAAGGAATGGATGAAGAAACAGGCTTGAAAAACTGCACAGAGGGTTTGAAAAAGCTGATGCCACTTGCTGAAAAGAACGGCATAACCATTCATATGGAGCTGTTAAACAGCCGCGTGGATCACGGAGACTATATGTGCGACAAATCTGCATGGGGTATTGAACTGGTAAAGCGTGTGGGCAGCGAAAATTTTAAATTGCTGTATGATATCTACCATATGCAGATAGATGAGGGAGATGTAATAAGAACGATCAAAAACAATCACCAGTATTTTGGCCATTACCATACAGGTGGCGTGCCCGGTAGAAATGAAATAGACGAAAGCCAGGAACTGTTCTATCCCGCAATTATGAAAGCTATTATTGCCACTGGCTTTAAAGGTTATGTTGCCCAGGAATTTATTCCCGCTGCAAAAGATAAACTGGCATCACTTAAAAAGGCGGTTGAATTGTGTGATGTATAAGCATGTTGTATTCAATTTAATTTACTAAGAAGTTATATTCATCATCAGAGCTATAGCTAACTGCTTATTTTTTACAGCTTGTTTGAATGATGCCTCTCTAAATAATGTCGATTGAATACATCACCAGCCTTCTTAACACACATTGTAACGGTTTTTGTTTGCCCGTAAAACAGAATTTAGAAACCAAAATACCTCGCTGGTATTAAAGATATTCATGTAGCTGTAAGGTTGCTTTAACGCTATCAGGCGCCTTGATTCCGGTCGCTCCGGAGGCTATATTATTTAAAAACTGCTTGTAACAAAAAACTTCACTTATGGCAGACAATGTTTTTGATGCTATTGTAATTGGCTCTGGTATTAGTGGCGGTTGGGCCGCTAAAGAGCTAACCGAAAAGGGCCTTAAAGTAGTCATGCTGGAGCGTGGCCGTAATATTGAACACGTAAAAGACTATGTAAACGCCAACAAGGCACCTTGGGAGTTTCCGCACAGAGGGTCTAAAACACAGGAAATGATCAAAGATTACCCTGTGCTTAACAGAGACTATCCGCTCAATGAAACCAATCTCGACTATTGGGTTAACGAAAAAGAATCCCCTTATACTGAAGTAAAGCGTTTCGACTGGTTCCGTGGTTACCATGTTGGCGGACGATCCCTGATGTGGGGCCGCCAGAGCTACCGTTGGAGCGATCACGATTTTGGAGCAAATGCCAAAGATGGTATTGCAATCGACTGGCCCGTGCGCTATGCTGAAATTGCACCATGGTACGATTATGCGGAAAAATTCGCGGGTATCAGCGGTAACAGGGATGGCCTGGAAGTATTGCCAGACGGCCAGTTTCTTCCTGCAATGGAAATGAACTGCGTTGAAAAAGATGTTGCAGGTCGCCTGAAAGATTTTTACAAAGGGCAACGTCACGTAATTATGGGACGTACTGCAAACATCACAGAGCCAAAACCAGAACAAAACAGAACAAATTGCCAGTACAGGAATAAATGCTGGTTAGGTTGTCCGTTCGGTGCTTATTTCAGCACTCAGTCAGCAACATTACCTGCTGCTATGAAAACAGGTAATTTAACGCTTCGCCCATGGGCCATCGTTACAAAAATACTGTACGATAAAAATACCAAAAAGGCTACCGGCGTTGAAGTGCTGGATGCAGAAACCAACAAAACTTACGAATACAAAGCCAAGATTATCTTCCTGAATGCATCAAGCTTAAACAGTGCATGGATTCTAATGAATTCAGCAACTGATGTATGGCCTGATGGTTTAGGCAGCAGCAGCGGCGAGCTGGGCCATAATGTAATGGACCACCACTTAGGTGTAGGTGCATCTGGTTATGTGGAAGGATATGAGGATAAATATTATTTCGGCCGTCGCGCGAACGGTATTTACATTCCACGCTACCGCAATTTTGGTACTGATAAAAGAGATTATATACGTGGTTTCGGTTACCAGGGTGGAGCTAGCCGCCAGGGTTATAACCGTTCATTGGAAGAGTTAAGCATAGGCGCTGACTACAAAGACGCGTTGAGCGAACCAGGAAGATGGACAATGAACATCGGTGGTTTCGGTGAGATCTTACCTTACCACGAAAACAAGGTAACACTGGATAAGAATAAAAAAGATAAGTGGGGATTAAACGTGCTTTCTTTTGATGCCGAGTGGAAAGAAAATGAAAAGAAAATGCGCGTTGACATGTTGAATGACGCGATTGAAATGTTAACCAACGCTGGTGTGAAAAATGTGAAGGGCCGTGATGGCGATGGTACAATTGGCCGTGGTATTCACGAAATGGGTACAGCACGTATGGGTAAAGATCCTAAAACTTCTGTTGTTAACAAGTACAACCAGGTATGGGATGCGCCAAACGTGTTTGTAACGGATGGTTCTTTCATGACTTCAGCAAGCTGCGTGAATCCGTCATTAACGTATATGGCGTTCACTGCACGTGCTGCAGATTATGCGGTTAGTGAATTGAAAAAAGGAAATCTATAGGAGCTGTCAGCTATTAGCTGTCAGCCAGGTTCCAGATACAGCATTGTTCTCTTATTGCTACTTCCTTTTGTTCAGTCGAAAGGAAGTAGCAATAACACCAAAACTAACTGCAACTTTAGAGAAAGATATTGCCACAGATCAATTAGCATAATCAAAATTAAAAAGCCTCAAAGCTGATAGCTAATAGCTAAAAGCTGACAGCTCCCATGCCGCAAGATTCTGCACATATCAATATTAATTCAGGAGGTATTGAAAAGAATACTTTCGATGCTATCGTTATAGGCTCCGGCATTAGTGGAGGGTGGGCAGCAAAAGAATTGTGTGAAAAAGGTTTAAAAACACTTGTGTTGGAACGTGGGCGAGACGTAGTACATCTGAAAGATTATCCTACTGCAACAAAAGCCCCCTGGGATTTTCCACATCGTGGCAGAGAAACTTTAAGTGTGCTGGATGAAAATCCCATAGTAAAAAAGTGCTATGCTTTTTCAGAAGCAACGGAACATTTTTTTGTAAAGGACAAAGAACATCCTTACATACAGGAGAAACCATTTGATTGGATCAGAGGTTACCAGGTAGGAGGTAAATCACTATTGTGGGCAAGGCAAACCCAACGCTGGAGCAAGTATGATTTTGAAGGCCCCGCACGCGATGGATTTGCTATTGACTGGCCCATACGTTATGAAGACCTCGCACCGTGGTATGCGCATGTTGAATCATTTGCAGGTATCAGCGGCAACAAAGACGGCGTTGATACATTACCAGACGGTGAATTTTTACCGGCCTGGGAAATGAATTGCGTGGAGAAAGATATCAGTGCGAAAATAATGGCCAATTATAAAGATCGTCACGTTGTACAGGGAAGATGCGCTCATTTAACAAAGCCTAATCCCATACATCTGCAACAGGGCCGCAACCAATGCCAGGCACGAAGCTTATGCGAAAGAGGATGTCCGTTCGGAGGATATTTCAGCTCCAACTCATCCACTATTCCATGGGCCCGGAACACAGGCAAACTAACGCTTAAAACAAACGCCGTTGTCCACTCGCTTATCTATGACGATAAGAAAGGAAAAGCAACAGGCGTAAGAATAATAGATACAGATACAAAAAAGGCAACCGAGTATTTTGCCAACATCATTTTTGTAAATGCAGCTTGTCTCAACAGTAATCTCATTTTGCTTAACTCCATTTCGTCACGTTTTCCAAACGGATTGGGAAATGATAATGGCCTTTTGGGAAAGTATGTAGCCTTTCACAACTATAGAGGAAGTATAAGCGCTTCGTACGATGGCCCGATGGACAAATATTACTACGGCAGAAGGCCCACACAGCCTATGATGCCGAATTTTCGCAATGTTACCAAACAGGAAATGGATTTCCTGCGCGGTTATATGGTGTTCTTTGGCGCTGGCAGGGGAAGAGGATATGCCGCTGAAGATGGAAGCGAAATTGGAGCATCATACAAAGAGGCCATTAGCGAAGTTGGTAATTGGGGCGTGTCTGCGATGATGCAGGGAGAAACAATTCCTAAAGAATCAAATCATGTTAGGCTAAGCACGGATAAGAAAGACGATTGGGGAATTCCCCAATTAGTCGTTTCCGTTGATTATGATGATAACGATGAAAAGTCATTTAAAGACTTTTTGCAGCAGACAAGCGAAATGCTGGATAAGGCAGGTTGTAAAAACATCGGCCAGCATGACAGCAAACAAGCACCAGGATTAGACATCCATGAAATGGGAGGAGTAAGAATGGGTAAGGATCCAAAAACATCTTTATTAAACGGATGGAACCAATTTCACAATTGTAAAAATGTTTTTGTAACCGATGGCGCATGCATGACAAGCACGAGCACGCAAAATCCATCTCTTACATTTATGGCGTTAACAGCGCGCGCCGCTAATTATTCGGTGGAAGAGCTGAAGAAGGGAAATATATAGCGGTAAGCCTTTAGCTTTCAGCTATCAGCATGGCTTAGATTTTTGACAGGTTGGTTTTAGCCACAAGGTGATCAAATAAAACTTATACTTTGAATTGCAGTATATACTAAATAACAAAAGAGTGAAAAGGCCGGTATATCAGATTGGGGACAACTGCCTCAAGCGAAGTTGCACAATGCTGATAGCTGACAGCTAATAGCTCAAAGCTATATGCCACAAGACACATCACATATAAACATCAATTCCGGCGGTGTTGATAAAAACACCTTCGATGCGATAGTTATAGGCTCCGGAATAAGCGGAGGATGGGCAGCAAAGGAACTATGCGAGCATGGTTTAAAAACGCTGGTGCTGGAAAGGGGTAGAAATGTGGAGCACAATAAGGACTATCCAACTGCAACGAAAGCTCCGTGGGAGTTTAAGCATCGTGGCAGTATGACGAAGGAATTTCTCGACGAGAATCCTTTGATCAGTAAGGCTGCCGGATTTGGCGATGATACGGCGCATTTCTTTATAAAGGATAAAGATCATCCGTATGTGCAGGAAAAGCCGTTCGATTGGATCCGTGGCTACCAGGTTGGCGGCAAATCGCTTACATGGGGACGAGCCTGCCAGCGGTGGAGCAATTATGAGTTTATCAACCCTGCGCGTTATGGGTATGGAATTGAGTGGCCGATAGGTTACAATGATGTAGCGCCGTGGTATTCTCATGTAGAACAGTTCATTGGGGTTTGTGGAAACAAAGACGGCATTGATGCAATGCCGGACGGAGATTTTCTTCCACCATTTGAATTAAACTGCATAGAGTCAGATATCAGGCAAAAGATAAAAAATAATTATCCCGAGCGTCACCTGGTTCATGCGCGTTGGGCACATCTCACTCAACCGAATGAGATCCATCTGAAGCAAGGGCGTGGCAAATGCCAGGCAAGGAATATGTGTATGAGAGGCTGCCCGTTCGGTGGTTATTTTAGTTCAGTAAGTTGTACGTTGCCCTGGGCAAAGAGTACAGGAAATCTTACAGTAAGGCCGTTCTCCGTTGTTCATTCCGTTATATACGATGAACAAAAAGGAAAGGCAACAGGTGTGAGAATAATAGATTCAAATACAAAAACGGTAATCGAGTATTTCGCGAAGATCATTTTTGTAAATGCATCGGCTTTGAATAGTAACCTTGTGCTGTTGAATTCAACATCAAAAAGGTTTCCGAACGGATTAGGAAATGATAGCGGCGTGCTGGGAAAATATGTATGCTTTCATAATTACAGAGGCTCTGTGCGTGGAGAAGTGGATGGTTATGAAGACAAATATTATTTCGGGAGAAATCCTACAGAACCCATTCTTGCCAACTACAGAAATCTGTACAAGCACGAAATGGATTATGTAGGCGGCTTTACCACATTTATGGGAGCCTATCGTTCCAGGGGAAATGAAAGTGCCGCACCTGAAGGAATTGGGGCCGCTTATAAAGATGCGATGAGCGAACCAGGGAGATGGCACGCTTACATGTATGGGCAGGGAGAAACAATTCCTAAAGAAAGCAATCATGTAAGATTAAGTACGGACAAAAAAGATCAATGGGGAATTCCTCTACTGGTAACGTCTGTTGATTATGATGATAACGATGAAAAGTTGCTGAAGGATTTTCTAACGCAGAGCGCCGAAATGTTGGAGAAAGCTGGCGTAAAAAATATTGAGCAGCATGACAGCAAGCAGGCGCCGGGATTAGATATTCATGAAATGGGCGGATGCAGGATGGGTAAAGACCCCAAAATATCTATGCTCAATGAATGGAACCAGCTGCATCATTGCAAGAACGTTTTTGTTACAGATGGCGCTTGCATGGCAAGCACGGGTAATCAAAGCCCTTCCATTTTGTACATGGCACTCACAGCAAGAGCAGCCAATCATGCGGTAGAAGAGTTGAAGAAGGGGAATTTGTAGGTGTCAGGTATCAGGCGTCAGGTATCAGGTGTGAGGCATAACGGCTTGAGGAATAAGGTTAAATGAGTATCACGGTTGAGAATAGGGGAATAGTAAAATGAGGTTTCAATTTCTACAATTGCGGACAGAAAGAGAATTGTTTTACTAACACCTTTAGAAGGGGTTAGTAACGAATCGTTCTTGAAAGAAATTGTGTAGAACCTTTCCGATAGAAATATTGCGAGTTGTACTTTGGAGAGGCGAGGGCGGGCAAAACGGCCGGAGGCATCGGGTTTGCCTTGATTTTTTGGTTCTTTTGGATCAAGCCAAAAGGACAGAAGAGAAAGAAAGTTGGATAAGATGTTCGGGTTTTAAAAACAATTATTGTGCATTCAAGACTTCGACAATTGAAGTGTCTAAATAAATATAACTAATTAACATTAAACAAAGCTGAAAGCTAATAGCTGACAGCTCATAGCTTTAACACATGGCCGGAGATACATTAAACGTTAACAACAAAGCAGTGCAACAGAACACCTACGATGCTATCGTGGTTGGTTCTGGTATCAGTGGCGGATGGGCCGCAAAAGAACTGTGCGAAAAAGGCTTAAAAACACTTGTCCTGGAAAGAGGGCGGGATGTAAGGCACATCACAGATTACACTGACACAACCAAAGATCCATGGCAACTAAAGCACCATGGAAGCAATGATAATACTGATAAGGAAAACAGCCCGATTCAAAGCAAGTGTTATGCTTACAATGAAGTGTCAGGACATTTCTTTGTAAACGATAAGGACAATCCTTACAACCAGGTTAAGCCTTTTGACTGGATCAGGGGTTACCATGTTGGAGGCCGTTCATTAACCTGGGGGAGACAATGCTATCGTTGGAGCGATATTGATTTTGAAGCGAATGGCAAGGATGGCCATGGTGTTGACTGGCCCATTCGCTATAAAGATATCGCGCCCTGGTATGATTATGTAGAACCATTTGTTGGGATCAACGGTTCCATCGAGAATTTACCTCAGTTGCCTGATGGTAAATTTCTTCCTGCAATGGAAATGAACTGCCTGGAGAAACACGTTGCAGAAAGGATCAACAAATCTTTTGCAGACGGAAGGAGAATGATCATCGGACGCTCTGCCAATCATACTGTAAAAGTTGGCGACAGAGGCCCATGCCAATACAGAAATAAATGTCATGAAGGTTGTCCTTTTGGCGGTTATTTCAGCAGTAATTCAGCAACATTACCTGCGGCCGCTAAAACAGGTAATCTTACGCTGCGCCCCTTTTCAACTGTGCAGGAAGTGATTTACGATAAAGATTCGAAAAAGGCTAAGGGCGTACGCATCATAGATACTGAAACAATGAAGACCTACGAGTATTATGCGAAGATCATCTTCCTTAATGCTTCAACGCTGGGCACCACACATATCCTGCTCAACTCAACTTCAGATGCGTTTCCAAATGGTTTAGGAAATAGCAGCGACCAGGTCGGGCGCAATCTTATGGATCACCATTATGGTGTTGGTGCTTATGGCGATTATGATGGGTTTGAAGATCAATATTATTACGGCCGCAGGGCAAATGGTATATACATTCCTCGTTTCAGAAATATCAGCGATGCCACAAAACGCAGCGACTATGTAAGAGGTTTTGGTTACCAGGGAGGCGGCAGCCGCAACCGTACTGGTTATGCGGATGGAGTAGGTGTAGAACTAAAAGAACAACTAACCGAGCCTGGTAAATGGAGTTTCGGCATTGGAAGCTGGGGAGAACACCTTCCTTATTCTGAAAATAAGGTTACTTTGAACCACGACAAAAAAGACAAGTGGGGACTTCCTACGCTGGACATAGATTGTGAGTTCAAAGAGAACGAAAAAGCTATGCGTAAGGATATGATGAATAGTGCTGCGGAAATGCTGGAAAAAGCAGGGCTGAAGAACATCGGGACATACGATAGCGCACCGGCACCGGGTTTCTGTATTCACGAAATGGGTACGGCAAGAATGGGAAAAGATCCAAAAACGTCTGTACTGAATGGCAATAACCAGATGCATGAAGTAAGCAATGTATTTATATCTGATGGAGCCTGCATGGCATCAAGTGCCTGCCAGAATCCATCTGTTACTTACATGGCACTAACTGCGAGAGCTTGCGACTTTGCCGTGAAGGAACTAAAGAAAGGAAATATATAAGCTGAAGGCCCGGAGCCTGAAGCATAAAACTAAAACAGAATAAGAATTAAATTATCCGCCAGAATATGGTAAAGAGCTTAACTGATACCAAATACCTGGCACCTAAAATTATAAACCTCAACATTATGAACAGGAGAGACGCCCTATCACGTGTAGCGCTTTTATTAGGCGGTACTATTATTGGCGCTGAAGCTTTTTTAAGCGGATGTAAAAACACCGAAACAAAAGCCGGCGTACTTGATTTTTCTGCAAACAATATTGCTTTTTTGGATGAAGTAGGTGAAACCATCCTGCCTACTACTGCTTCTTCACCGGGCGCCAAAGCTGCTAAAATTGGTGAGTTTATGAAGACAATCGTAACTGATTGCTATCCAGAAAAAGACCAGAAAGTTTTTGCTGATGCTGTAAACAAGATAGACGAGGCCGCTAAGAAAAAATACAGCAAAGATTTTATGTCTTTAGCAGCTAACGAAAAACATGATCTTTTGGTTGAACTAGATAAAGAAGCAAAAGATTACAACAAGAATAAAAAAGAGGGTGATCCTAACCACTATTTCGCAATGGTAAAACAGCTGACTTTGTGGGGCTACTTTACATCTGAAGTAGGCGCTACAAAAGCATTGCGTTATGTGGCGGTACCAGGTAAATACGAAGGTTGCATCCCTTATAAAAAAGGAGATAAAGCCTGGGCACTATAAAGAATTGCCACAAAGGTGCTAAGGCGCGAAGAAGCACTAAAGATTTTAAGCCATAGAAAGCATGTAAGCATGAAGCATTTGTGTTTGCATGCTTTCTATGGCTACTTTAGTAACTGAAAATTGAAAGTTGAAAATTGATAATTGATAATTGAAAATGATAGAAGGAGAACATTTCTGACTTTTCTTTATTCCATCAAAAAAGGAACTTAAGAAAACAGAGGTTATTTCCAACTCTGGCTTTTTCAATTATCAATTTTCAACTGTCAATTAACACCGTTATTCATCATAAAACAATTAACTATGTCGTCATTCAACAGAAGACAGTTTTTGCAAGCTACCGGTTTGTTTGCGGCAGGTGCTGCATTATCAAAGAACGTATTGGCTGCATCTCCCAAAAAATTAAAAGATTTTGGTTTACAGTTGTATACATTGAGGGATGTGCTTCCTAAAGATCCAAAAGGTGTTTTAAAACAAGTTGCTGAATTTGGTTATACGCAAGCGGAAGGTTACGAAGGCCCTCAAGGTATGTTTTGGGGAATGACACCTTCCGACTTCAAAAAGTATATGGATGACCTGAATCTGAAATTTGTTTCAAGCCATTGCGATATCAACAAAGATTTCGAAAAGAAAGCGGCTGATGCAGCTTCGATCGGTATGAAATATTTGATTTGCCCTTATAAAGGGCCTCAAAAAAGCATTGATGATTTCAAACGTTTTGCAGATGAGTTCAATGCAAAAGGTGAGATCTGTAAAAAGAATGGCATTCGCTTCGCATATCATAATCACGGGTATTCTTTCCATACATTAGATGGACAAATGCCACAGGATGTTATGATGGATAACACAAACCCTGACACAGTTGATTTTGAAATGGACATGTATTGGGTGATTACCGGCGGAGCAGATATCAATGCTTACCTGAAAAAATATGGTAAACGCTGGAGGCTTTGCCACGTGAAAGACAGAAAGAAAGGTGCTGATCCTAAAGACTCAGATGCATCATGCATCCTGGGCCAGGGACAAATTGATTATCCAACCATTCTTACTTCAGCTAAAAAATATGGTGTAGAATATTTCATTGTAGAACAAGAACGCTATGACAACAGCACATCTTTAGACAGTGCTAAGGCAGATGCTGTTTACATGAAGAATCTCAGCATATAAAAAAATAAACCAAACGAGAAGGCTACCCCATTTACATGGAGGTAGCCTTCTTATTTCCTGGTATCTTTATAAGTTGTGGCGATTCCTCAGGCCAATACTACATTCCATTCGTCCTTCTTACCCGGCACATTATTAGGTTTATCTTTGCATCATGGATGAAAGAAAAAAACTGCGCGACTTCCTCAATAAAAAAGTGGAAGAATACAATAAGCCACAATTCATTAAAGATGACCCCATTTGTATTCCCCACCTATTCACTAAAAAGCAGGATATAGAGATCGCAGGTTTTTTTGCTTCTATTTTTGCGTGGGGAAACCGCACCATTATTATCAACAAATCGAGGGAATTGATGAAACTGATGGATGGCGCACCTCATGATTTTATTCTTCATCATACTGAGGCTGACTTAAAGAAATTATTACATTTTAAGCACCGTACTTTTAATACAACTGATCTTTTATATTTTGTTGAATTCCTGTCGCATCACTATCGGCAACATGAGAGCCTGGAATCTGCGTTCTTAGTCTACGCAGACAAAATAACGCCTCAAAAAGGCGGCGGAATGGCTGAAGCGATGCTGATTTCTTTTCATCATTATTTCTTTTCGCTGGAGTTTGTGCCGCCAAGAACAAGAAAGCATATTGCTACGCCGGAAAAAAACAGCAACTGTAAACGATTAAACATGTTTCTGCGCTGGATGGTAAGACGCGATAATAATGGCGTGGATTTTGGTATCTGGAAAAATATCGATCCATCGGTTTTAATATGTCCGGTAGACCTGCATGTGGCACGAGTAGCAAAAAGATTTAACTTGTTACAGCAAAAACAAATCAATTGGACAGCCGCTGTTGAATTAACGCGATACCTTAAAGAACTTGATCCTGCAGACCCCGTAAAATACGATTTCGCATTGTTTGGTTTGGGAGTTATTGAAAAGTTTGTTTAACTAATGGGAAATGGAAACGTGTGAGTTTTTTTTGAACCATATAAGGCATATAAGGGAATATAAGTGCTCTAATGCAATAACTTCCTTTTATCGCCTGGCTATTAAATACAATCCTTACATGTTCTTATATGCCTAATATGGTTCAAAAGAGTGGTTCAAAATATACCTTCTATGATTTAGAGAAAAAACATTGCTTCAAAACTTAAATGGTTGTTTATGAAAATTTCAGAAGCTATCGCACAACATATATTAGAGCTTTATTTTGGCAACAACTGGACTGATGTTAATGTCCGGGAAACCTTGCAGGATGTGACGTTGAATGAAGCCATCACTAAAACTCCGGCATCTCCCAATACTATTGCATCGCTGGTGCAGCATATAACTTTTTACAACAAGGTTGTACTGGAAAGATTGCATGGTAATAATCCTTCGATCGATGAGGTAAACGGATACAATCTTCCTCCTCTGGAGAATGATGCTGCGTGGGAATTGCTGAAGGAAAACAACCTGCAGAGCGCACAGGAATTGGCAGATGAAGTGCGGCATATTGCAGATGATACATTGCAGGAGCCAATTGTAGAAGATGGTTCATCCAAATATAAAAGCCTTCACGGCGTTACAGAACATGGATACTACCATCTTGGCCAGATAGTTATATTGAAGAAATTGATCCGATCAGGCAAGTAGTTACCGAAATAGTGATTAATACTTTAGATGAGTTAATATGAAACAGGAAGAACAGGAAATACAGGAAATAATTTTACAAAAAGTGGATGACAGGCAGCTTTCACTTCAGCCTTCTATTCAGCTATTCATTGAATCGCTGGCTGCATATATTCATCAATTGATTAACCATGATTTTAGCAAGTTGGTTCAATTGCTATACAGGATGGATATAAGCGAAAAAAAGCTAAAACAAACATTGGCAACTTCACAAACAGACGCCGGTGTACTAATAGCGAAGATGATGATTGAACGCGAACTGCAGAAAATACAAAGCAGGAGAGAATTTAAAAAACGTTCTGATATTCCTGAAGATGAAAAGTGGTGATGACTGAATTAGTTAATCAACTCGTCTATTTTTTTAAACTCGTATCCCTTTTCCCTGGCCCATGTAATTAATGCGCCAAGCCTATCATAAAATTTATCTTTTCTTCTTGCATCAGTTCCGGCATGCAGCAGAAGAATGAATCCATTCATTCCATTTTTTGCCTCATAGTTTTTTATGGACTGCATAATTGTTTCGGTACTTCGATAATTGGGTAATTGCGGCCATGTATAATCAGCATTGCTTAATGTGCCGGGAGAAAAATTGAACAACTGCAACCCACGTTGCCTGCTCCAATCTGCAATAGCTTTGTTGTACCATTCGTAAGGTGGAATAAATAAATGAACGTTGCTTGCATCAATACCTGCCGAATACATAGCCTGAAAGTTGTTGTCAAGGTCCGCGTCGAAAGCTTGCTTTGTTATCAATAAGCTGTCGCGCTTTTTCCAATCGCAATATAAAGGATGCATGTCTGAGTGTGGGCCCAGGTAATGACCTTGTTTGAGTAATTGTTTTATATAAGGATGAAATTGTTTATTGCGGTAAAATCGTCCTGTAAAGAAAAACGAGGCTTTTATATTTTGTTTGTTCAGTGTGTTGATGATTGCCGGTAAGCCTTCGCCTGTTTCGTCTGCAGTGAATACTAGCGAAATAAATTTCTTGTTAGTTTTTACCCTTATTACAGCGCCCTCATCCTCAATAAACTTATTATGGCTTTGTGCTTCCTTAGCGGCCAGCAGGTAAATAAGGGAAGCCGTTCCGTCCATTGTTGGTTCATTCGTGCTAAAGTCGCCAAAGTCGTCGTGGTATACCGCAAGGTTACTTTGGAATTCTTTATATTCGTCTTCATGCCCTAAATGAATTCCCAATAGATTATTGAAAATATTGGTATACACTGGCCCGTCAACCAGTCCGCCGTTAATTGGATAATTGTAAAGATGAGAGAAAGATGAATGTGGGTCAACAGGCGTATCTCCCCATGAAGGCAATCCATATACCATACTTGTGCCCCATGGATTACAACCAAAAAGCCAGTCAACGTTGGCCTGCTCCAATTCTGCATAACTATTGTCGCCGGATAACATGCGATACCAAATGCATTGTATCGCAAAAGACGTAGTGAGGTTGTTGCTGCACCAGATGAAAGGAATGCCGCGATAAAAAGCGTTGTGCGCTGCCTTGTTCCAAACACGCTCAATACCATTTTTGTAAAAGCTTACTATAGTGTCTCTTTTTGTACCTGCTAACTGTTTTGCGAGTTCATAATGCCCTACGTTAATGAATGGATACCATTGATAATGTTTAGCTGTGTCTTTTCCAAGCCAGGGTGTAACGGGTTCGCGCAAAGCCATATCGTATGCTGTATTGAGCAACGTATTGTTGTTGGTTGTTGTCAATGCTGCGGCTGCGAGTTCCATATCGTCTGTCCAGTTATCTTCTTCATAAAAATACGGCGCAGATCCTGGTGCTGTTTGGCAGGCGCCTGGCTTTTGTAGCCCGAGCTGATAAGCTGTTACAGCTTTGTTAGATAATAAGGATGAATAGGACGGATTAACTGGGCTGAACATTTTACTGCCCAATGCAAAAGCACTTGCGAACTTGCCTGCTGTTGAAGCAACACCTGTTGCCCTGTTCTTATATTTTAATAAACCTTGCGGTTGTCCTGTGCAGAAATAAACAGGGCGTTCAAATCCTCTGCCATAAAAATTAGTGTCAAGCCCAGGCAGGCGCATGCCTTTGTGATCGCGGTCATCGCCAAGTTGGTTGAAAAGCCAGTCATCTTTGGGATGCATTTTTAGTAACCAATCCAATCCCCATTTGGCTTCATCTAAAACATCTGCTATGCCGTTTTTTCCATCAAGGCCGTTGGCTTGTTTTTCATCTGTAAATACAGAAGGGAAGTCACGGTAGGCAGCTAGCAGGTGATATGTAGCATTCGCCGATGTGGTGGAATATTGCAAATAGTCTGTCGCATCGTGCCATCCTCCTACAACGTCAATATGAGTTCCGTCGGGAACGGGTGCATACACGGTAAAGCCATCGTGCGTGTGGCAACTGTCTTTCAAAAAAGGATTAAAGCCGCTCCGTTGCTGACGCATATACTGCAAACAAAAATCAGCAGCACCTTTGTATACATAATCGTCAATTTTGAATTGTGGAGATGCTGCTCCGCCTGCTTTTATAACATAATTACCTGGTTTGTTCAGCGCGGTAAATTGCAGGCGATAAGTTTGTAGAAATGGCCCGTAGGCTCCAAACGGTTGTCCTGCGGAAGCCGCATATACCGGTTTCTGTGTGTTGATGTCTACTATATAAAAAGAATCTATGCCTTCTGTGCCTTTACTACACCAGACGGCAGTTTTGGTGCCACTTGTAGTATAGCCAAGCTGATTGATCCGAATAACGGTGGCTGCATTTCCACTCTTTGCATGCACATGGTAACAAACAATTAAACCAAACAAAGCATAGAGTATCTTATTCATGATTGAATGTTTGAAGTATTTTATCTGTGTAATGCAGTTCGTCCGAAATGCCTGAAAAAAATATGCGTTCGGGATCAGTTACCTGGCGCCTTTTAACATGTATTCAATGAAGCCACGTTTACGTCAGGCAGGCCGTGTTGATTGCTTGATTGCTTTTTTCACTTCTTCATCCAGGGGAGATACTGCAGGCTCAAAATAATGTGTTAGCATCCCTTCTTCATTCACGAGATATTTGGCAAAATTCCATGAAGGTTCTTTGTCGTTCCATCCGTTTTTGTCTTTGTGCGACAACCACTCAAAAACCTTGTCCTGATCAGGCCCCTTTATGACGCTTGTTTTTTTCATGATAGGGAACGTAATGCCATAATTCATTTTGCAGAAGCTTTCAATTTCTTCGTCTGTGCCTTTTTCCTGTTCTTTAAAATCGTTGCACGGAAAAGCCATTACTTCCAGCATATGGTTGAATTGCCTGCTTAGTTGTTCCAGCTCAGCATATTGTGCAGTGTATCCGCAATCGCTGGCGGTATTGACCAACAATATTTTACGGCCCTTTAGCTGCTCAAATTCAAATGAAGAGCCATTATTTATTGTGGCTTGCAGGGAATAAAACGAAATAACCGGAACCTGGGCCGATGTGTTTTCCACAATGCGCCCGCGTGAGACGGACAACCGCATGAGTGCCGGGTAGAAAATTTTTAATAGCTTCTGTTTTAAGGTCATATGCCGTAATTTTTTTTGAATGTAACCTCTAACCTAAAATTAACTATCATCGGCTATTCAAGCATTTGTTTCGGTAACAATTGTTTGTGAGAACATACCTACATCTTGAAGGACGCCGGAATATTAAAAATTTAAGTTTTATTTCAGGCCGCGCTGCATTCTTAATCAGAATTCTTTAAATTCACGTCCTTAATTCCTTTTAATAACGGCTAACGATAGTTTATTATGGAAAATAGCAAACAACCGACAAAAAAAACAGATAACTCCCGGAGAAAATTCATCCGAAATTCTGCTGCAGCATTTGCAGGCATGTATATTGTGCCCAGGCACGTTTTAGGACGTGGCTTTGTTGCCCCCAGTGACAAACTTATTGTTGCAGGTATAGGTGTAGGTGGTAAAGGTGAGAGTGACCTTGCCAATTTTTACAAAAGCGGAAAGGCTGAAATTGCCGTGCTGTGCGATGTTGATGACAGGCAGGCTGCAAAAAGCAAGGCGCGTTTTCCCAAAGCAAAATATTATAAGGACTTCAGGGAGATGCTGGAAAAAGAACACAAGTCTATTGACGCATGTTCTGTTTCCACTCCGGACCACACGCACGCTGTAGCCGCTATTGCTGCTATGCAATTAGGTAAACACGTGTATGTACAAAAACCAATTACGCACGATATTTATGAAGCCCGCGTACTTACAAGAGCGGCTAAAAAATACAAAGTGGTTACCCAAATGGGAAACCAGGGTGCAAGTGGTGACGGTGTTCGCCAATTGATGGACTGGTATAAAGCTGGTTTAGTTGGTGACATTACCCAGGTATATTGCTATACAGACAGGCCGGTTTGGCCACAGGGCGTAGGCAGGCCAGCTACTCCTGGAAAAATTCCATCTGAAGTTGATTTTGATCTTTGGTTAGGAACTGCTCCTCAGAAAGATTACTTTGACGGATTGTTGCCATTTAACTGGCGCGGATGGTGGGATTACGGTACCGGTGCATTAGGTGACATGGGTTGCCATATTATCGCTCCTCCGTTCCAGGTACTTGAGCTTGGTTATCCTATTTCTGCAGAATGTAGTGTATCTACAAGATATGTAGAGCCATGGCATAAAGCATATTTCCCTGAGAGTGGGCCGATCTCTTCTCACATCATTCTTACATTCGAACAAAAAGGCAAACCAAACCTTGAGTTCCATTGGATGGATGGTGGCATACAGCCTGCCCGTTTACCTGAATTAGGCCCTAATGAAGAAATGGGTGATGGTGGTAACGGTGCCTTGTTTATCGGAACCAAAGGAAAAATGATGTGCGGTACATACGGTGTTAACCCACAATTACTGCCTACTTCAAAAACTAAAGAAGCAAAAGTTCCACAAACTATAGCCCGCGTTCCGGGTGGAGAAGGTGGACACTATGCAGCATGGGTTGAAGCAGCGATTGCCGGTTATGGAAGTGATAAAGCAAATAATCTTAGCTCGCGCTTTGATATTGCCGGCCCACTTACAGAAACCGTTCTGATGGGTAACCTTGCAATCCGCAGCTATGATATTCAAAGAAAAGTTGGTGAAAAAACTGAATATCCTGGCCGTTACATCAAATTGTTATGGGATGGCCCTAATATGAAGATCACAAACTTCGATGAGGCTAACCAGTTTGTAAAACGCCAATACAGAGGTGGTTGGAGCTTAAACGAAACTATCTAATAACAATAGATCAAATAATGTCCGGAGCCATTGAATTATCAGTGGCTCCGGATTTTTTTTATAGCCGGATTAAAATGGAGCATTATTTGCTATTAGGCAGCGGATATCTCTGTAACAGGATGTAATCTCAGGAACGGGCGTTAGTGTAAAAAGGATTAATCATAAAAAAATAAGCCGGAATGGTTTGTATCATTTATCCGGTTGCGTAACATTGTATAACCTTTCACGTCTCCAAAGTCTCATATCCTTGTTGATTATACCAGAACGATTGATTTTAGGCACCCAAAAATCATAAACACGCATGAAGTTATCTTCAATTACACGTTACCTGTTTATCGGTATTCTCTTTCCATTGCTGATACAATATGTAATGTATTACAGGTTTACAAGTAACTATCAGCCCAATATATTTTCTGAAAGTGGTTTCCGCACGTTCTATGAAAATTCGGTGTTTAAGTACCGCGTTTTGGGAAGGGAGCTGCATTTATGGCTCTACCATAAACTGAAGGAAAGGAAATCATTGCAGAACATGAAGGAGGGGAAGATTTATGAAAAGAGATTATTTGCGCTGGACCCGAATGCCGATCCGGTTTTTTACATGACATATTACATTATTAACGGCGTATTTGCCATGTTACTCGCACTTGGGTTATTGTACCTGTTTGATCACCAGGCGTGGTTTAATATGAATGAGACGGACAAGATATTTACAACAGTTATATTGACGCTTATTATAGCTATAACGCAGTTTGTGCCAACACCGTATGACATGCCTGCATACTTTTTTGAAGTAATTACATTTACTGTTTTCCTGAAATATTTAAGAAGTAACAATAACTGGTTGTTGCTGCTTGTTACTTGTGCGTTGATTTTTGCAGCTACGTTGATAAGAGAATCTGCAGTACTTATTTTGAGCCTTATGGCCGCGATATACTTTACTGTTAACGGGCTAAATTGGAACTGGATAAAAAAAATGATGCTGCCTGTCGCCAGTTTTTTTGTTGCTTATATTGGCTTGCGGATGTATGTAAACAGTACCACTGTTCAGATCTCAGAAAATTCAAAGCTGTCGCAAAATCTTTCGCTACGGCCATCTGCTATGTTGGGGATTTTTATTGCAGTGATTATTTTTTACCTGTTGTTTAAAGCCGCAACTACAGCGGAAAACAAGAAACTGGTTCGCAATTTCATCGTGTTTACACTGCCTTATGTGGTAATGATATTTTTTATAGGATTACTGATTGAATTCCGGTTGTGGGTTCCGCTGATGATTGGCACAGCCATGTTATACAGGTTAAATCTTAAAGCGTTTGACAGTAGTTATTCTTATGGAGAGAAAAAGTCGGTTTTGTCAGCAAATACGTAATGCAGAAAAATGAAAAAAATAAAGCCGCGAAAGCGGCTTTATTTTTTTAAGAAACTGGAAGTAAGAAGAATAATAGTTCTTTTTGCGTTCTCCGGTTATGTTTTTTCTTTACGTGCTTTCATCTCGATGTGCCATACGTAAAAAAATCTATTGCTTTGCTCTTATATAGTACCTGCTTCCGACTTTTGTTGCAAACGAAACAACACCACTTCCCTTTTGGCTTAACACTACCTGTTTGCCGTCAGCATCTTCAACAGATGCTCCTTCGGGCAAAAGGATGTAGCATTGCTGGCCAGCTTTTGAAGAGACTTCTGTAAAATACACCTTGCCTGCTTTCCAGTTAAAAGAAAGTTCAAAACCATTGCGTGCGCACAATCCTTTCACACTGCCTTCCTGCAAAGATGAATCGGCTGGCAACGCGGGCAGCAGCCTGATTACATTGTTCTTTCCATGGCTTTGTAACAACATTTCTGCAATGCCTGCCGTGGCGCCAAGATTGCCATCAATCTGGAAAGGAGGGCCTGCGCAAAACAAATTGGGATAAGTTCCTGCCCCCTGATTGTATTCAACAGATGTAACGTCTGACGGCGTGAGAAATGCACGCAGAAATGCCAGCGACTTATCACCATCCTGCATTCTTGCCCACATATTAATGCGCCATGCCCAGGCCCAACCTACGCCGCCTTTGTTGCGTCTTTCAAGCGTAGTTTTAACGGCGTTGACAAGATCTGGTGTATCCCACGGTGTAATCTCGTCTAATGGGTATAATCCCATCAAATGAGAGGTATGGCGATGCTCAGGTTCTGCTTCTTTATAATCAACCAGCCACTCCTGCAATGCGCCGGTAGATGGACTGATAATATTTGGAGGCAAACGCTTAGCGATCATTCCAAGTGTATCTGCCCAACCCTTGTCGACATTCAAAATTGTGGCAGCTTTTATCGCTTCACCCAAAATCTCTCGGCCCAATTGATTATCGATAGTAGGCCCCATACAATTCGCAACTATATGGCCGCTGCCATCCGGCATATAAAATGAATTTTCAGGCGAATTGGATGGTGCTGTTACCAGCCACTTGTGTGTAGGTTCAACAATTAAGATGCTTGAATAAAACTGCGCGGCGCCTTTAATGATAGGATATACTTTAGACAGGAATTTTTTGTCAGGCATATACTGATAATGTTGCCATAAATGTGTGGCCGCCCAAATGCCACCCGTTACCGTTGAGCCCCAGTTGGAGCTTTCGCCCGGCGATGTATATCCCCATGGATTGGTGATGGGATGCGTTACCCAGCCTTTTGCATTGTAATACGCTTTTGCCGTACGTGCACCATATTTAGACATTTGATGCAAGAGCGTGAACAGAGTTTGATGGCAATCGCCAAGATTGGTTACTTCAGCTGGCCAGTAATTCATTTGAACATTGATATCGGTATGATAATCTCCGTTCCACGGTGTTTGATATTCATCCGCCCAAAGCCCCTGCAGGTTCGCAGGCAGGCCACCCGGGCGCGAGGAGGAAATAAGCAGGTATCTGCCAAAGTTGAAATACATGCTCACCAAATCTGCATCTTGTCCACCTTTGCCAAATCGTGTAAGCCTTTGTTGCACGCTTAAGTAGCCGTAATGGCTGTTGTTCTTTGAGAACTCAAGACGGCAACGGTTAAAGTAAGATTGAAATTTTTTTGTGTGAGCACTTACAAGCTGAAGCCACGAAATTTGTGCTGCTTTTTGTAATGTGTTTTGTACAATAGGTAACGGGTCTTTGCCGCGAACTTCTATATTGGGCCAGTTCATGTCTGTCGCCGCTCCAACAAACAACAGGCATTCATCTGCATCGGATATAACAAGGCTTGTGTCCGTTGTTGCAAGCTTGCCGCCTGTTGGAATTGCTTTGAGCACACTGGCATAGTGAATGCCGTCATCGCCGCCGCTGTTCAGCGTGCCTTGCATGATCATTTGTTTTTTATCGATCACGTATCTAACTCGTTCCTTCCTATGCAGGTTGGTGGAGAATGAAAGCCCTCCTTGTTTGGAAGATCGCAGCCTTACAACGATCAGCTGTTGAGGTGCCGATACAATTACTTCTTCGGAATACGTAATTCCATCACGTTCCCATTGTGTGCGTGTGATAGCGCTATCGAGTTGAAGCGTGCGTTGATATTCTTTAACAGGCTTATTTCCTTTCGCCCAATTGATGAATAAGTCGCCCAGTGTTTGATAACATCCAAACTTAACATTGGCGCCATTTCCAGATCCTGAGCCCGGCCCTTTACAAATGAAGTGCTTCTGCATCATTTCCTGCGCTTCATAATTCTTTCCCTGAATCAGGAGCTTTCTTATCATCGGCAGATAATTGCTGGCACTTTTATCGTCGGCATCTTGTATTCCTCCGCTCCACATGGATATTTCGTTTAGTACAATCCTTTCTCTATCTGTACGGCCAAAAACCATTGCGCCCAGCCTGCCATTCCCAAGCGGTGATGAAGACATATAATTAGATGCAGGTTCAGTAAAAAGCATTCGTACGTCACTTTGCGCACGCGAGACATTTCCGGTTATAAGTGCAATAAAAATCCCGAGGAATATTTTTTTCATGTTGATGATGGTTGAGCTATCAGCTGTTGGTAATCAGCTTTCAGCAAAGAAAATTCTATAAGTTCGAATTAAAAGATCAGGCCGGGAAAACAAATTGTTGAATAGATGTAAAACGTTCCATCCGTTAAACAAAATCGGAAATGTAAACACCGGCCAAAGTAAAATGCCCACAAAGCAATAACGCCAATGGGCATAGCCCTTTGCGCTCCTTGTTGAAAAACACCTCAAATGTCAACGCCCATGTACGTAGTTAAAATGAATTGCATAGGCGGGTATTGGCTGATCTATCTGCTACAACAATGCTTTCAAAATTTTGGCGTGATGTTGAATACAACATTTGTGCCGCATAATTCTGGAAATATTGCAGGGCCAATGCGCGCAATCGCTAAAATATCCTTGTTAAGGGCTGATACAGTTACGTGGTTATTGTAGTCATTTAATATCATTTAATACCGTTTATAAATAGCAAATTTTCAATAGAAATTCAAAAAGAGTCGTCGTTACAACCAGCCTCTCGAACAACAATATTCCCTTTGGTTAGCAGTCGCGTTATTGTGATCAAGTATTATCAGGGGCAACGGGGAAAATGAACGTAGCTCCCGATGTATCATCAACGACCCTGTAAGTGTGCAGAAAAGAGTAATAAAATCTCGGTAAATTAGATTTGTACTTTAAGCAATTCTCATGGCTAAATCTGTTAAACTATCCGATGCAGAACAGGTGGCTGATCATATCTCCAAACTTGATCCTCAAATAAAAGATGTGGTACAATCTATCCGCAAGATTATCTTAAGCGTAGATAAAGAAATAGGCGAACGAATCAAATGGAACAATCCGAGCTTTTATTATACAGGTGAAATGCAGCCTTTTGATCCCAAAGAATACAAAAGGGAAATCGCAGTCTTTAATCTTTTTAGAGGAAGGATAATGCTGGTGTTGCCGGGTGGTGCCAAACTAGATGATCAGTCAGGCCTTCTTGAAGGCGATTACGCAGATGGAAGAAGGACAATTGTGTTTATTGATCTGGAAGATGTTGAATCGAAAAAAGAAAGATTGAAGGCTTTTAAAGCGATGGTTGAAACTGGTTGAAAAGTAGTGTATGATTACTTATTTCCTGGCACATGATTAAAATCCCGATTATAACTAATTGTATGAAAACAATACAATCTTCCATAGCCCCGTGGCTTTCAATTAAGGACGCCTCTGCTGCCGTTGATTTTTATACAGCTGCATTCCATGCAGAAGAAACATATCGCCTGGATACGCCTGAAGGTTTAATCGTCAGGCTTTCCGTGAACGGTGCAGAATTTTGGGTTAGCAGTTCTTCTGACAATGGTGACACAAATGGACAGCTGTTAGGTGCAAATACAATCAGAATCATTCTAACCGTACCGAATCCCGATGAATTGTTTGAGCAGGCATTAAAGGCTGGCGCCGAAGAAATTTTTCCCGTGGGAGAAGATCACGGATGGCGATTAGGTAGGTTGGAGGACCCGTTTGGGTTGCACTGGGAAATTGGGTATGAAATATGATTAAATATGATTGGTTTATGCGTAGAGACGTAGCACTGCTACGTCTCTACGGTGCGCAACGGCACGTTGCGCACCGATTTCCACAAACAAAGATCCCCGGCTTTCGCCAGGGACCTTTGTATAATCAAAAAAAATCCGCGTTTTTATGGTAGAGACGTAGCATTGCTACGGCTCTACAGATGTTACGAACAACCCATGCTGTTGCCACAATTCAAACATTTGTAACAGGTGCCACTGCGAATGGTGATGTGGCCGCACACATTACATGTAGGCGCATCACTTTGCATGTTTTTCGCTGCAGCGTTCACTGCATCTAAACCCGTTTCAGCTTTTACAGCAACCTTTTGAGCCTTTTGAGGTTGTGCAGCCGGAGTATTATTTGCAGAACTCACAACACGCACACTGCTTAATTCAGGTTTGCCTAATAATGTAACGTCACCATCATCGTCTCCATTGTTCTCAACGGTAGGTTTATCTATAACATGTACCAGATCTGTTCTGTTCAGGTAATCGTAAGCCAGTGAACGGAACACAAAATCGACAAGCGATGTTGTTGTTTTAATATTCGGATGGTCCACCATTCCTGCTGGTTCAAACTTAGTGAATACAAATTTCTCTACAAACTCTTCTAATGGAACACCATATTGTAAACCAACTGAAACAGCTATGGCAAAACAGTTCATTAAGCTACGTAATGTAGAACCTTCTTTTGCAAGATCTATAAAAATTTCACCTAAAGTACCGTCGCTATATTCACCTGTGTGTAAGAAGATCACCTGTCCGCCAACTTTTGCTTTTTGAGTAAAGCCTTTGCGTTTGCGTGGTAATGTTTTTCTTTCAACGATGCGGGAAAGCTCTCTCTTCAGCTTGGTATCTGTAGAAGCCTGCATACGTTTGGTTACTTCTTCAAGCAACTCTTCAACGGATAGTTTGCTCAGGTCTACAATGTTTGATTCCTGTTGTGCCGGTGCTTTTTCGGTTGCTTCTTCTTCTTTGCCTTCACCGGTTTTTTTCTTCTTGTCTGATTTGTTGCTCAGCGGTTGGCTCAGTTTAGAACCATCGCGGTATAAAGCGCAAGCCTTAAGGCCTAACTGCCAGCTCAGCATGTAAGAATCAGCAATTTCTTCGACAGTTGCTTCATGGGGAAGGTTGATCGTTTTTGAAATAGCACCACTGAGGAATGGCTGACAAGCACCCATCATTTTGATGTGGCCGTGAGCGTGGATAAAGCGTTGTCCTTTTTTACCACACTTGTTAGCGCAATCAAAAACAGGTAAGTGTTCTTTTTTCAGGAACGGAGCGCCTTCTACCGTCATAGTACCACATACATAGTCGTTAGCAGCATCTATTTGCTCATCGGTAAATCCTAAAGCTTCAAGCAGGTTAAAGCTCCAGTCGTTATATTGTTCAGCAGTAAAGCCCAATCTTTCCAGGCAGGCTTCACCTAAAGTAAATTTGTTGAATACAAAGCCTATTTCAAATGCGCTCTTTGCAGCATCGTTCAGCTTTTTAACTTCATCAGCAATAAAGCCTTTTTCACTTAATGTCTGCGGATTGATAAACGGAGCACCTTCAAAAGATGCAGCACCTACAGCGTATTTAACTATTGCATCAATTTCTTTCTCAGAATAACGCAGGTTTTTCAGTGCTGTTGGAACGCTCTGATTGATGATCTTGAAATATCCGCCACCAGCTAATTTTTTGAATTTCACCAGTGCAAAATCGGGTTCAACACCTGTTGTATCGCAATCCATTACAAGGCCAATTGTTCCTGTTGGAGCGATAACAGTTGTCTGAGCATTGCGGTAGCCGAATTTTTCACCAAGCTGAACGGCATCATCCCAAGCTTTAGTTGCAGCTTTCAACAGATCGTCAGGGCAATATTTAGCATTGATACCAACCGGTTTAACACTCAAGCCTTCATAAGCTTCGTTTGCATCATATGCTGCAGCGCGATGATTACGCATAACACGTAACATATCTTCTTTATTCTCTTCGTATTTAGAGAATGCGCCCAGTATCTCAGCCATTTCAGCAGAAGTTTTGTATGCAACACCCGTCATTATCGCACTCACTGCACCTGCAATACCTCTTGCTTCTTCGCTATCGTAAGGAATACCGCTTACCATTAATACGGTACCCAGGTTAGCAAAACCTAAACCTAATGTTCTGTAGTCGTATGATAATTGAGCAACTTCCTGCGAAGGGAACTGAGCCATTAATACAGAGATTTCCAATACCACTGTCCACAAGCGGCAAGTGTATTCAAAGCCTTCAATATCAAATACATTTTTCTCAGTATCGAAGAACTTCATCAGGTTGGCGCTTGCCAGGTTACATGCTGTGTTATCCAGGAACATGTACTCACTACAAGGGTTAGATGCGTTAATGCGTCCGCCCTGTGGACAAGTATGCCATTCGTTGATGGTTGTATCATATTGTGTTCCCGGGTCAGCACAACGCCAAGCGGCATACGCAATCTGGTTCCACACTTCACGAGCCGGAATTTTCTTCATTACATGGCCGTCAGTACGTGCAGTCAGTTCCCAATCTTCGTTGTTCTGAAGTTTCTCGAAGAATTTATTGGGGATACGAACAGAGTTATTTGAATTCTGGCCAGAAACTGTCAGGTAAGCTTCACCTTCATAATGACTATCATAACCAGCGTTGATCAATGCGCCAACTTTCTTCTCTTCTTCAACTTTCCAGTTGATGAATTTCATGATTTCAGGGTGATCCAGGTCCAGGCACACCATTTTAGCGGCACGACGGGTAGTTCCACCTGATTTGATAGCACCCGCAGAGCGGTCACCTATTTTAAGGAAGCTCATCAGCCCGCTGGACGTTCCACCGCCACTTAATCTTTCGCCTTCGCCACGAATTTGTGAGAAGTTTGTTCCAACGCCCGATCCATATTTAAAGATTCTTGCTTCACGAACCCAAAGGTCCATAATACCGCCTTCATTCACCAGGTCATCGCCCACGCTTAAAATAAAGCAAGCGTGAGGCTGAGGGCGCTCGTATGCGTTTTGAGATTTTTTCAACTGGCCATCAATAGGGTCAACATAATAGTGGCCCTGTGGCTTTCCGGTTATCCCGTAGCTGGAATGTAATCCTGTGTTAAACCACTGAGGGCTGTTGGGAACGCAAGCCTGGTTAAGAATGCTGTACACAAGCTCATCGTAAAAAACAGTAGCGTCTTTCTCGGAAGAAAAATAGTTGTAACGTTCTCCCCATTCTTTCCAGCAATTAGCCATACGATGTGCTACCTGCTTTACGGAAGTTTCGCGTCCCAGGCTGCCATCCGGCTGAGGAACACCCGCTTTGCGGAAATATTTTTGAGCAAGAATATCAGTTGCAATCTGGCTCCATTGTGCCGGAACCTCCACATTTTTCATTTCAAATACAACTTCTCCGTTAGGATTTCTGATCACACTGGTGCGGTAATCATAGACAAAAAGGTCAAATGGGCTGGTACCCTCTTTTGTAAACCGACGTTGAAAGGTCAGGCCTTTCCTGGGTTGTTGCTTAGCCATATGAGGAAAATGTTTATGTTGTGATTGGATTTTTTTAAAAATTCCACCCCCTGTTGGTTGGTACGGTTGACGAAAATATCTTGCCTTTTCGAGAAAACAAATGTTGAAATATGCACAAACTGTGGATAAGGAATTTAATTTTTTTGTGAGGCCAAACTAGTGTTGGTTTTCAGTCAATATTCACAAAATGAGGATAAGATTTTTTTAAAATACCGGCTGAAAACGTAATATTTATGTACAACGTAAATATACTGAATTAACGCCGCACAACATCCCCGCCAGTGCAACAATTGCATGGATTTTGATGTTTAAATAGGGTATAAGTAAAGTCTTCCAGCTTGCCTTCGCAACAATTTAGCTGCTGAAAGTTTCAATCCTGGATGGAAGATTTTATAACATATTAGAAAATAAACGTCTTAAACAGAAAACTTTTTTGCATTTTTGCAAATAACAGGCACCCATCCATTAAGCATGAAGAACGCGTTATATCAACAACTTACGGAAAGAAAAAAGCAGGGACGAAAATCGTTTGCGGTGTTAATTGATCCTGATAAGGTAAATTCCTCTTCAATAGAACAATTGGCTTCGCTTTCTGTAGCGGCCAATGTGGATTATTTATTTGTGGGCGGAAGTCTTGTTATTGCTGATAATCTTGATGAATGTATTCAGCTGCTGAAAGCCAGCTGCAATATTCCCGTTATACTTTTCCCGGGAGCTCCCTCCCAGGTTAGCAAATATGCGGATGCATTGCTCTATTTGTCTTTAATTTCAGGCCGCAACCCGGAATTGCTCATTGGCCAACATGTTATCAGCGCTCCTTTTGTAAGGCAAAGTGGCCTGGAAATAATGCCAACCGGGTATATGGTTATTGATGGTGGTGCACCAACCACTGTTTCTTATATTTCAAACGCTTCACCAATACCATCCGATAAAAACGATATTGCAATGTGTACTGCAATGGCCGGCGAAATGCTGGGCATGAAGCTCATTTATATGGATGCTGGCAGTGGTGCTAAAAAGCCGATTTCCGAAGGAATGATTGAGCGTGTGGCAAAGCACATCGAAGCTCCCCTTATTGTAGGCGGCGGCATCACAGATCCGGAAAAAGCTTACCGCAATGGAAAAGCAGGCGCCGACGTAATTGTAATAGGCAACGCGATTGAGAAAGACGTGTCACTTATTAAAGAGATGAGCGATGCCATCCACTCTGTGCCGGTGTCTCTATAAGCCAAAAGCCAAAAGTGCAAAGCTTGTATGATTGCGTATTCGCTACTTTTTATTTTCCTGAATTCTTAGTTATTGCATATTTCTGTAAATGTTGGATGCATTCAATCGCAATATTTACGGTGCGTGCACTATTGCAGGAGGAATAGCATGCTGCCAGGCAAATAGTTTTAAGCTTTAGGCCTTAAGCTCTGGGCTTTTCAGATGTTATTAACCTTCGCTCCAAACATTAAATTTCAACAAAATATTTTATCAGTCTGGCAGGCTTTATGTTTGTACAATCGCCAATTTTGTAAATAAGATAAAACAGTCTTAGTATCTATCATGTCTGTGTACAATCAATCTCGTAGCAGGATTATTCAAATTATATTTATCACGGTTTTGCTGGTAATTGTTGGCCAGTTACTGAATCTCCAGGTTTTTTCATCCAAGTACAAACTTCAGGCGGAAAGCAATGCTTTGTTCCGTAAGGTAATGTACCCTGACCGCGGTATAATTTTCGACAGGAAAGGGCGCGCCATCCTGGAGAATACGATCATGTATGACCTCGTGATTACACCATCGGAAATAAAACAAACAGATACAGTTGGCTTGTGCAGTATTTTAGGAATTGATACATCCGAATTCAGAAAAAGGGTATTAACAGCCATTATCAAAAACTCACGTTATAAGTCGAGCGTTTTTGAACCGTTGTTAACACCGGAATTGTTGGCCCGCCTGAATGAGAACATGTATAAATTCCCGGGATTTGTTTTGGCTGAAAGGCCCGTTCGCAATTATCCCTTCAGTACGGCCGCGAATGTGCTTGGCTACCTTGCGGAAGTTGACACTGGTTTTTTACGCAGGCACCGGGAGGAAGGATATGAAATGGGCGATTATACCGGGATGACAGGGCTTGAGCGCCAATACGAGAAAGTGCTAATGGGGCAGCGCGGTGTTAAGCAATACCTCAGAGACAATAAGGGCCGGATTCAGGGATCTTTCCAGGGCGGCCAATATGATACGATGGCTATTGCCGGAAAAAGCCTGCATCTGAGCCTGGATGTTGAGCTGCAGCAGCTTGGTGAAGAATTAATGACCAACAAGGTTGGTACTATCGTTGCACTGGATCCCAGAACTGGTGGAATACTTGCCATGGTGAGCAGCCCTACATATAATCCCAATTATTTAACCGGGCCCGAAAGAAGAAAACATTTTTCCTCTTTATATATTGATCCCCGTACTCCCCTTGTTAACCGTGCGTTGAGTTCGCAATACTCACCCGGTTCAACATTTAAAACCGTGGTAGGGGTAATAGGGTTGGCAGAAGGAGTGATTGATAAAAACTTTACCATTACCTGCAACGGCTATTTCCCCGGCTGCGGAAATGGCAAACCGAAATGCCTGGATAAAGGAACGTTCAACTTAACAGGTGCCATCGCACATAGTGATAACAGTTATTTTGCTACCGTTTACAAAAGGTTGCTGGATCAGCAACGATACGGCAGTGCAGACAGTGCATTGAAAATCTTTAATAAGTATGCCTATTCCTTTGGTTTGGGTAACCGCTTGGGTATTGATATGCCTTCGGAGAAAAAAGGCAACCTTCCTCTTTCTTCTTTGTACGAAAAAAGGTACGGGTCTAGATGGGTGAGCTGTAACTGTATTTCTAATTCAATTGGCCAGGGTGAGGTACTAACTACTATTACTCAAATGGCGAATGTAATGGCTACAATTGCCAATAAGGGTTGGTATTATACGCCGCATCTTGTGGATAGCATTGAAGGTGGCGACAAATATGATATGTTGTCTCCTTATAAAACGAAACACCAGACGGTAAACATTTCTCCTTCTTATTTTGAGGCCGTGCACAATGGTATGCAAGGGGTAATGGAATATGGTACCGGTGCTGCGGCCCAGGTGCCAGGTATTGTGGTTTGTGGAAAAACCGGTACGGTTGAAAACTATGATCACGGCGTAAAACAAAAAGACCACGCGTTCTTTGGCGCTTTTGCCCCACGTGACAACCCCCGTATTGCGATTGCAGTGATGTGCGAAAATGCGGGTTTTGGAGCTAGCTCCGCTGCCCCGATAGCCAGTTTGTTGATAGAAAAATATCTGAAGGACTCAATAGTTGATCCAGCCAGGAAAGCTGAAGTTGACAGGGTTACTAAACTTAACCTCATTCCTGCGCGCATGCTAAGTGCCATGGCTACACAGGATTCTTTGAGAAAAGTAAAAGAAGCATTGCGTATTCTGCAGGAACAGGAGGCTATTAAAGATTCTGTCGGAATTGAAGAAGGTACCTCAGGTGAACCGGAAGTAAATCCGGCTCCGGTAAAACCCGATAATGCCCCTCCTGTAACAACTCCTAAGAAAAACACTACACCAGTAAAAAAAGCACCGAAAAAAAGAATAGCACCAAGACAGGACGCAGCTTTGCCTGAAAATGATAAGCGAAATAACAACCGTAATTACAAAAGAGTTTAATGGCAACGTATCAGAATAAATCTATATCAGAGGGAATTGACTGGCTTATCGTAGGGATATATGCTATACTGGTTTCTATTGGCATAATGTGCATTTTCATGGTGGAATACAAGCCTGAAATGGACTTGCTGACTTCCTTTTTTGGCGGAAAAACAAATTATAGCAAGCAGCTAATATTTGCCGGCGTGTGCGCCGTAATGGCCACGTTTATTTTGCTAAGCGATAGTAAGCTGTACACGGCGTTTGCAAATCTGCTGTATGCCTTTGGTATTTTGCTGATGCTGGCAACTTTTGTAGTAGGAAAAAATATCAATGGTTCTAAAAGCTGGATTCCGTTGGGTGGGGGCTTTAACCTGCAACCGGCCGAACTATGTAAGATCTTTACTGCGCTTGCTCTGGGCAAATATCTTTCTCAACTCGATACTGACTTTACTAAACTGAAATCGCACGCAATAGCTACGGCAATTGCTTTAACGCCTGCCCTCCTGTCCATTTTGCAGAATGAAACTGGGTTAGCGCTCGTGTATGCCACTTTTTTCATCGTGATGTATCGGGAAGGTTTGCCCGGAACTATTCTTGTGGTGGGCTTTTCATTTGGTGTGCTGGTGGTAGCAACGCTTATTATGGAGCCCAACTTGTTGGCTATTATCCTCACATTGATTGCCGGTGTAGTAATTTACTTTTTACGTAGAAGCGTTAAAAGAGATAAAGGAGTGCTGATTGTTGTTTTACTGCTTTGGGTAGGATGTGTGGGCATTCAGCGTTTCGCGGTGCCTTATATTTTCAATAATGTGTTGCACTGCTACCAGAGCCAGCGTATCTATAGCATGGTGGGTAAAGATTACGATTGCAGCCTGAACAAGAGTGCTCAGAAAATGAGCGAAAAAGATAAGGTTGCGAAAAAGCCGGATGACTATAATGTGCGCCAGAGTAAAATTGCCATCGGTTCCGGCGGGCTATTGGGAAGAGGATTTTTAAAAGGAACACAAACCAGGGGCAAATACGTTCCCGAGCAACATACGGACTTCATATTTACATCTCTTGGAGAGGCCTTTGGCTTTACCGGCTGTGTCATCTTTCTCGGTATATATGCACTTCTACTATTGCGGATTGTGGTTATCGCTGAACGCCAGCGAAGTACCTTCAGCCGCGTTTATGCGTACAGCGTTGCAAGCATTATCTTCCTCCATATCGCGATTAATGTGTGTATGACGATCGGGTTGTTTCCTATCATCGGTATTCCGCTGCCATTAATAAGCTATGGTGGATCATCACTGTTAACCTTTACGATTCTAATATTTATAATGGTAAGGTTGGATGCGGATAGACAGATGGTGCTTAGATAATGATCAGATGGCTGATGTTTTGATAGCTGATATTTTAGAGCTTCAACATCGCAAATTCCAAATAAACAGTTCCTAATGCGGACCTTTTTAATTATTGTGATAGGACTAATGTCATTTGGTTGTAAGCAAAATCAGGCTTCCATTCAACTTGATTCTCGCGACTATTATACAAATAATGAAGATTCGTTCGGTTTCCTGGTTTTCGACAGATCGCTGGTTGACTCGTTCTTTAAAAACTATTCGCCCATTAAATATAAGAACGACAAATTGAAAAATGCCGTTACTAAACTTTTGAATTTAGACACGCCAATATTATTGACTGGGAAGAACACTTTCGTTAAACATTCAGAGGAACCAGAATTCTCGGATTATGAGTTGGCAACAGATGTTCTGGAAGCGATAAATGAAAAAGACGGTGAAAAGTATTTTGAAGCATGCGTCAATTATCTTTTTTTCTTCGACTGTCTGCCGAACGAATTTCGTTATAAATGGGTTCAGACACAATCCGGCGACTTTGAGTTTAATGCCACTTTTTTCAATTACTTAAGAACACAATGTGCGTTGTTTGATAAGATTATTTATGGACAAATTGGCACTTGGGACAAACACGTTGATTCAGTTTTTAAGCACCGCATCTTCAATGAAATAACTGCAGAGAATGCTGTTGCTATAAAAGGCACTATTCTTAGTGACCCAATTTTCAATGACTTGAGATTTAAAGCCGACAAAGAAAATTTCATTTCGTTTCTGGACAAGACTGCTAAAAAGGAATGGCGTCTTTTTCTATTTGACAAAAATTAAAGTGTTCATATCGGCTACCGAAAACGATGCGCAAGGGATAACATCAAAAGCCGACCAATTTTTATTAATCAATCTTGATATATCGTAAAAACAATTATATCCGGAAATAAATTACTTATCATTCCTTATACCACAAGCGTCAATCCTTACACCGCTCTTATTCCTATCTTTGCGCCATGCAAATAATTCCTCTGTCCGAAGGTTCTTTTACTGTTGATAAGTCTAAAGTTTTTGTTCCCTTTGATACCGATAATGATCATTTACAAGCAAGAACAACCGGCAGTCTGCTGGTAGAAGTACAGCCTTTTGTGGTGAAAACTGGAAAAGATGTATTGCTGATTGATGCTGGCCTGGGTTTTTCAAAGAATGGGCAGCTGCAATTGTTCGGCAATTTATTAGCGAACGGAATTGACCCGCAATCTGTTACAAAAGTGTTGATGAGCCATTTGCATAAAGATCATGCCGGCGGCGTGAGTAAAAAAGACAACCTAGGCAATTATCATCTTTCTTTTCCAGGCGCCACCTATTATGTTCAGAAAAGGGAATTGGATTCCGCGCTGGAAATAGGTTTTCCATCCTATATGGCAGAAGAGCTTTCTGCGCTTGATGGCAGCCCGAATGTAGTTTTCTTAACAGAAGACAAGGGTGCTATTGATGACTATATCACATACGAGGTTACTGCTGGCCACAGCCCTTTTCACCAGGTTTTCTGGATTAAAGAGGGTAATGAAACCATCTTCTTTGGTGGCGATGATGCTCCACAATTGCAGCAGATGAAAAGCAAGTTTGTTGCTAAATATGATTATGACGGCAAAAAATGCATGCAATTGCGCCAGCAATGGTGGGAAGAAGGCAAAAAAGAAGGCTGGAAATTTTTGTTCTATCATGATGTAAAAACGCCTGTAGCTGTTCATCAGTAAATAACGCTACTGTTTTAAGCGAAAATTGACGCATTGAGGTTTGTAATGGGCCCAACCGGTGGCTTGATGTGTGAAGGTTACTGCAAATTGGAGGATCGGGAATGCCTTTAAAAAAACAGGGCCCGCCCTAGAAAGGGCTGGCCGTTGCTAACCTATGAAAAACACCGAGTTTAAAATAAGTTTATATAAATCTCTTTTAATTTTATGGGGTCTTTTGCCGCTGTTGCAGCTCTTTTCTCAAAAAGTCTCTAAAACTTTTTTCCATCATAAAAGTTTTATTAACCCTATCATCATCTTTTAATATGGTTTTAAAATCAGAGCGATATTTCTTTTTGATATTGACAACTTGTTCTTCAAAAGCTATCTCATCATTTGAATGATCGTGTCTGGCTTTTTTCACCTCATCTATATACTTGTTGTAAACCGGCCAAAATTGTTTGGCCTCCTCCGCTGTAAGATTTAGCTCCTTCGTTATGTATGCTATTTTAAGGGATTGAAGGCGTTCATCCTTACTTTGGGCTTGGGTTTGTGCGTCGCAAAGATAATAAGCAAAACATAATAAATAAGCAAGAATTAATAATTTTTTCATCTTTTTTTTTGTTTATATATCCGTCACCGCCATCTCCCCAGGCTCTTTGTTGTTCTCAAGGTAGTCCATAATTTCCTGGCTGCTCATGTTGTTAATAACGTCATTTACATCAGGCTCATGCAATTCATCCATTGAACCCGCTCCTGATTCAGGCATAACGACCTGGTGTTCAAGAAAATGCGAGATTTCTGCATCACTTATGGTGGACACAGCCTCCTGCATATCCGTATTTTTTACCTTGTTGAACTGGTGGTGATAATTACTGTCTTTTAACCATGCAAAACCTCCTAATAAAATCAATCCGCTTATTATTGCCGCCGAAGCGTACGTATACCAGCTTCGTTTTTTTAGAGGAACTACCCTCGCTTGCGGCTCATTTACGTTTCTATTATAAGGGGTGAGATCCAGGGCATCGAAATAATTGCCTGGTACTGAAAATACATTCTTCCTGCTGATGCCGGCAAGCACGGGCGCTATTGCCACGAGCTCATCTTCATCGGAAGAAACTTTTGCCTCCGTAATTTTTTTCATAATTGCGTGGGGCAAATGATCAAAGTATCCATCAGGGATTTTGTAAGGAACCCTGGTATTAATAAAATGCAGCGTAAAGGTTTTTTCTGAAATAAGGGAGGGAAGCTCAGTGAAATATCCATCAGGCACCCTAAAAACATTCGTTTTTGGGGCGTTTTGCAGCAAGGGAGCGATTTCCCTTAATTCTTCCTGTATGTTTTTTCGATCTTCCATGATGAAATTTTGACCTCAATTGTTAAGAAAGGTTTAATTATTTTTAATGAAGTCTTCAATTTTACGAGCCGCATGATGGTAACTGGCTTTTAATGCACCCTCACTTGTCTCAAGAATTTTACTCATTTCTTCATAAGGCATTTCATCGTAGTAACGCAGGTTAAATACAACTCTTTGCTTTTCGGGTAGTTGTTGTATGGCCAATTGAAGCTTCCATTCTAGCTTGGCAGCGTCAAAATTGGTGTCCGCCTTTATTTTTTCGGAAAGGCCAGCTTCAACATCACTTAAACTAATCGCGCTGCGTTTTTTTTGCTGGTCTATGAAAGTGAGGGCCTCATTGGTGGCAATTCTATACAACCATGTGTACAATTGGCTATCCTCCCTAAAATTGTCTAATCCGTTCCAAACTTTGATGAACATGTTTTGCAGAACATCATTTGCGTCGTCATGATCTACAACCATCCTTCTTATGTGCCAGTATAATTTTTCCTGGTATTTTTTTACGATGGAAGTAAAGGCCTGCTCCTTTGTTTCAGCTTGCCGGAATAAATACAACAATTCTTTATCGTCTGGTTGCATGCAGGATGTTTGATCAGTAAAAATAAAAAAACCCATACAATGATGGGTTTTTATTAATCAGGTTTAAAGTAGTTAAAAGTATTAACTTTTCTTTCTCGCTATTGCTCTTTCAGCAGCCTCAACAATGTTGGGTGTATCAAGGCCATATTTCTTCAGCAACTCAGCAGGCGTGCCGCTTTCACCGAAAGTATCTTTCGTTCCGATATACTCAATCGGCACATTCACATTTTGTGAAGCAACGTGCGCAATACTATCGCCCAATCCACCAAGAATATTGTGCTCTTCGCAGGTTACCGCACAGCCTGTTTTTTTGAGTGACTTTATAATTGCTTCGCTGTCCAAAGGCTTAATAGTATGGATATTGATCAGCTCAACACTATAGCCTTTCTCTTCAAGGATCCTTCCTGCTTCAATTGCTTTCCAAACGAGGTGGCCGCACGCAAAAATGGAAATATCAGTTCCTTCGTTCAATACCTGTGCTTTTCCAATCTGGAAATCACTTCCATCTTCTTTAGTGAAGTTTGGCCATTTTGGCCTTCCAAAACGCAGGTAAACCGGGCCTTCATATTCTGCGATAGCCATTGTAGCCGCTTTCGTCTGGTTGAAGTCACAAGGAACAATCACTGTCATTCCCGGCAACATTCTCATCATTCCAATATCTTCCAATATCTGGTGGGTTGCACCATCTTCACCCAAAGTAAGGCCCGCATGGCTGGCGCATATTTTTACATTTTTGCCGCTATAAACCACACTCTGGCGAATCTGATCGTATACACGGCCAGTGCTAAAGTTGGCAAAAGTTGTTGTATAAGGTATTTTACCACCAATGGTAAGACCGGCTGCAATACCGATCATGTTTGCTTCCGCGATACCAACCTGTACAAAACGCTCGGGGAATTCCTTTATAAATGGGCCTATTTTCATAGAACCCGCTAAATCAGCTGTAAGAACTACTACATTAGAATTCTTTTTACCTATTTCGTATATACCCTCACCAAAACCGCCACGGGTTTCCTTCTCATTTTGTACTTGGATATCTTTTAGCATTACCGTTTGGTTGTTTTAATTTTTTAAATGGTACGCAAAATAAGTAATGATTCTTGATAATTGAAAATGTAAAATTGACAATTGTAGTATACAAATGGGCGAATATGCAAATATGTGAATGGTAAATGCTTTTAGCTTGACAGATAAGAGCCTGTAAGCGTTCTGGGGAAAATCGTCAAATAGACAACATTCAGGCTATTTCTTTAATATTGCCGCCACAACTGAAAAAATGGAAGATTTGATGCAGCCGGATGGCAATAGCCTGATTTTGTTAACCACGATGAAAATGCCTTTTGGAAAGTATAAGGATACCATTATTTGCAACCTGCCCGTTTCATACCTGGAATGGTTTCAACGCAAGGGTTTTCCCAAAGGAAAATTAGGCATGCTGTTGCAGACCATGTATGAGATTAAGTTGAACGGACTGGAAGATTTGCTGAAGCCGTTGAAAGGCCGGTACTAATTGCAAAAGTCAAAAAGCTAATTGCTAATGGCTGATAGCTGACAGCTTTCAACTATCTCGTCATCGCATAGACAATAATATTCACGCCAAATTTTGTATTGTCTTCAGCCAGGAAACGCTTGTTCCTAAAATCATAATCCCATTCGCAGCCATAGTCTTTATTGCTGTAGAGCACACCAATCCGGCCGTTTACTTCAATAGCTTTCAAATAGTCGTGAACGAGATCATCTCCCCAGCCATTTAATTCAAATCCAGTATTTGGCGGCCCTTTTTCAAAATTGAAAAATGAATGATAGATTGGGTGATTGTTGGGGATTTTCTTTAATGCCTTTGCACCAAAAAGTGTTTCCATCTGCGACTCAAATGATTTGGCGAACAATCCGTCAATATCATGATTGCAGTCGTCCACAAAAACAAACCCACCATTTTGGACGTATTTTTTGAAATTGGCTGCTTCCTTTGCGTCAAACTGCACGAGCTTATGCCCACTGAGATAGCAAAACGGATAAGAAAAAATTTCATCTGAGGAAAGATCAATCACATTCTCTTGTGTATTGATTGGGATAGTTGTGTATTCCAGCAACGAATTGAGAATATTGGCAGGCATACGTTGATCAGTATCCCAATCGCCGGAACGGTATCTCAATCTTGTGAATGTAAATTTTGCTGCGTTCATCCTTCCGGCATAAAGATAAGCGGATATAATAATACATCTTCACAAAGCCGGACGGTTGCTCTTACTTGAAACTAATTTTTATATAAGCTGATAGCCGCCTATAAACAGTATTTTACCTACCGGTTGTGTATTTTTTTTAAAGATGTTGTGTTTATTTTTAATTTCCTAGCTTGAAAATTAGGTCTTGTTAGCTTTGAGGGCCTGTTTCAATGAGAAAAATTATTAACACACAAACCGCTTATCTTGATCACAAACGAAACATCCTTGCAGGAACTGTTGCAAAAACTGACGCAGTTAAAGAAAGAGATCCAGAAAGTTATTGTTGGGCAGGATCATATTGTGGAGGAAATCCTGGTGAGCCTTTTGGCTGGTGGCCACTGTTTGCTGGAAGGTGTTCCGGGACTTGCGAAAACGTTGTTGGTGAGGACAATGGCACAGGCGCTTCATTTGTCTTTTCGGCGCGTGCAGTTTACGCCGGACCTGATGCCGACTGATATTCTCGGCACTGAAATCCTGGAGGAAGATCATGCAACGGGTAAGCGCTTCTTTAAATTTAATAAGGGCCCATTGTTTGCCAACATTATCCTGGCAGATGAGATCAACAGAACACCGCCTAAAACACAATCTGCATTGCTGGAAGCCATGCAGGAGTTTGAGATTACTTACGGTGGCAAGACATATCCTCTAGACAAACCTTTCTTTATTCTCGCAACGCAAAACCCGATTGAACAAGCCGGCACCTATCCTTTGCCGGAGGCGCAACTGGATCGTTTTCTGTTGTACGTAAAGATTGGTTATCCAACAGCTGCCGAAGAGGCCGCTATATTATCCAACACAACTGGCAATAAAAAAAATGTTGTTGAAGCCGTGTTAGGCGCAACCGAAATTCAACAATTGCAAAGCCTTGTGCGCGACGTAAATATCAGCGATGAATTGGTGCAGTATGTAGCAGGAGTAATTCGCGCGACGCGGCCAGATACAACAGATGTGGCATATGTGAAAGAATGGGTAAGATGGGGCGCGGGACCCCGCGCAGGACAGGCGCTAATCCTTACCGCAAAAGCGAGAGCGTTGTTCAAAGGGCGCTATTCTGTAACGATGGATGACATCAAGGCCATGGCATATCCCGTATTAAGGCATCGCATACTAATGAACTTTAAAGCTGACGCGGAAGGGATACATTCGGATGATGTGACAGAGAAACTGCTTGCAACGATTAAGATAAACGCAGGATTGTCTTGATCAGGATTTTTGGGATTGAGGGATTGACGGGATTGAAAAGAATTTGATAAATAGATCAAAAGAGGCAATAAATTAATAACGAGTATATATCACAAAGCGCTGAAAGCTGATAGCTGACAGCCAATAGCTCCTGGCCATGAGTAATCTGCTACAACCAAAAGTATTAATGTCTATCAAAGATCTTCAATTGGCGGCAAAGACCACCATTGATGGTTTTATGGCTGGTATTAATAAAAGCAATGTGAAGGGCACGGGGCTCGAGTTTAGCCAGTATAGGAGTTATCAGCCCGGTGATGATTTGCGTTGGTTGGATTGGAAAATGTTCGCAAGATCCGACAGGTATTATATTCGCGAATCAGAGATTGAAACAAGCATTTCTGTAAGGATCCTGATTGACGCAAGCAATTCCATGAAGCACTCTTGTGATGGTGTAAGTAAAATTGATTACGCACGTTATGCCGCGGCCGCGCTGGGTTATTTGGCCAGCCAGCAGGGAGATGCAATTGGGTTGTATGCATTTCATGAGAATGACCTGTTCTCCCTGGCGTCAAGGAAAGATCCGCAACACCTCACCAGGTTTTATCACTCACTTGAAACATTGCAGCCCGAAGGAAAGTTTACCAATTCGATTCATTACAAACATCTCTTTGCAGGTGAACAGAAAAAGGAATTGCTGATCTTCTTTACTGACTTTTACGAACGTGATAAGGAGATTTCCAAACTGCTGGAACTATTGTCATCATTGCATCATGAAATAATTGTTTTTCACCTCGCAGCAGACAATGAACTGAACTTTAGTTATGAAGGATACACTGCATTGCAGGACTTAGAAACGGGCGAAACGGTGAGCATTAACAGCGCTCAGCAAAAGAAAGACTATGTTGAAAAAATGAACAACCATCTCGCTGATCTGCGAATGCAGCAATTAGAGAAGCACATATATTACAGCCTTGTCAATATTAATCAGCCCATGGAAAAAGTATTGAGGGATTTTTTACAGCAACGCCAAAAATTGTTTATATAATTTGATTCAGTTTGCGCAACCGATATGGCTCTATGCAATTAGCGGAATCGCTGTTCCGATAGCTATACATTTATGGAATGTAAGGCAGGGCAAAACATTACGTGTCGGGAGTATTTCGTTGGTTGAGCAAAGCTCCAGGCAGACATCCAGAAACCTTAAATTAACAGAGCTCTTATTACTTGCCTTAAGATGTTTGCTGGTTATATTTCTGTCGGTTCTTTTAGCAAAACCACTTTGGCATCCTGGTAATACAACCAATGAAAAAAAATGGCTGCTCATTGACAAGAATTATTTACAGCAAGCGCATCGGGAACGACAACCACTTATTGATTCATTCATAGCAGCAGGATACGAGTTTCATTATTTTAACAACGGGCTATCACGTGAAAGTTTTTCCAGTGCTTTAAAGGAAGGTCAGGATACTGCGTTGGTTGACAAACGCAACTATTGGCAGTTGCTGGAAGAATTGGATAATAAATTGCCACTGAATGGATCGGCATTCATTATTGCTCCGGCATTGGTAAAATATTTTCCCGGGCAACGTCCAAACTTATCGCATGAAATAAAATGGTTGCAATTAAATAATATAAAAGCCGAAATGTACAGCCTTGTCGACGCATGGCGTTCAACCGATGATAGTGTACAAATTGTTTCAGCAAGCGGTAATGACTCTGCATTAACATATCATCAGGCAACAGCAACAATTGGATCAGCATTACCTAACGGAGCCGTTGTGCGAAAGAATAACGGTGGTGTTCAGGTTGCCTACAAAGGCCAGCAAATAATCGCTGATACTTCTGTTATAACCTTTACCATTTTTGCTGATAAAAATAGTAGTGATGGTAAATACGTTTTGGCCGCTTTGCAGGCAATTGAATCTTTTTCAAAAAGAAATATGCAGGTGGCAATTGTTGATAATATCAGTCGAGTGCCTGGCCATCAGCAATGGTTGTTTTGGTTATCAGACAAACCGGTTCCTTCAACAACTATATTTACCAATCTATTCAAATATGCTTCAGGAAAACAAGCATCTGTTCACTCCTGGGTTGAATCTGAAAACTTTTCCGTTACAGGTGAGATTGGTTTGAGAAAAAGGATTTTGTTCGATCAGCCTGACAGCCAGGCCGTGTCAATTTGGAAAGATGGTTTTGGTATTCCCTTGTTAGTTGAAAGCTTCAGTAACGATAAGAATATCTACAGTTTTTATAGCAGGTTTAATGCTGCGTGGAATGACCTTGGCTGGAGCAGTTATTTTCCTTCGCTGCTGATGGATCTTGTCGTAAAGAAAAATGTTATTGACGCTAGAAACAACGCTGTCGATAATAGAAGAATGGATCCTTCACTACTGCAGTTTACACCAACACAAAATAATGGCCGGAAATATAGTTCAGTGGCAGTTTATGAAGATCTTTCTGCAGCTGCATGGATAATTGTTTGTTTGTTGTTTTTATTGGAAAGGTGGGTTTCATTACGTACTAAAAAAGCAATTGTTGAATGATGAAACCTGAAGTAAACCATATCATCTCATCGTTGCAAAAGCGCTGGCAAGTTTCCGGCATTGTTGTTTTGGCATTAGTAAGCGTGGCTATTTCCGCTGTGGCAATGGCTGTCGCGTTGTTGTTTAGCAACATAGCCTTGTGGTGGTTGTTTCCTGTATGGAGCATTGCATTTTCAGGGCTTCTGGTTTTTTATAAAAGATGGCGCGTAACAGTAAATGATGTTGTTGCCCATTTGAATGCTACCTATCCACAATTGGATGCGAGTGTAAACCTTTTTCTTAAATCTGAAGAGGAGCGAAACTTTTTGGAAGCGCTGCAGGTAAAGAAGGTTGATAGCTTATTGCCGGCAATCGAAATAAAAAATCCTTTCTTAAAAAAAATGGGCACGGCGTCGTTATTTTTTATAGCATCTTTGATTGTCCTTCTGTTGGTTGCATATACAAAGCCGATTGGGCACAATAACGAAAATGTTGCCGTTATAAAAGGAACGCCTGCAGTAAAAGAAAAATCATTACCAGCAATAAGTGCAATAGATGTATTAATTGAGCCTCCTGCTTATACAAACAAAAAGGCTTCGAGTCAGCAATCATGGAACGTATTGGCGGAGGAAGGCTCAACAATACAGTGGTCAGTAAAAACGAATCTTCCCATAAAAGAAATACAACTTGTTTTTGATGATTCACTTGTATTGAACCTTTCATCATTCAACAATGAACATGATGAATGGAGAGGAAGCAAGAAAATTTTTAAGCCGGGATTTTACCAGGTTAAACTAAATGGCCAGCTATCTGAACTGTACAAAATAGAAGTGATTAAAGACCTTCCACCAGTGATAACCGTAAAATCGCCGAAGCCATCAATCACAATCGATTATGGAGAACCGGCAAAAGTAGAAGTGAACGCTGCTGTAGTGGATGACTATGGTATAACGCAACGGTATATTATGGCTACTGTGGCTAGTGGAAGTGGTGAAGCTGTAAAATTTAAAGAACAGAAAATTGGCTTGCAATCTTTTAATGGTGAAAAGACGGCGGATATAAAGCAATCTATCTCATTGCCTTCTTTGGGAATGCAACCTGGCGATGAACTTTATTTTTATATAGCCGCTACAGATAACAATAACCAACAGAGCCGTTCAGATATATTCATTGTTACGCTGGCTGATACGGCGCAATTAATGAGCCTTGACATCACGATCAATGCATCCGATGTTAAACCTGAATTTTTTAGAAGTGAGCGGCAGATTATTATTGAAACAGAGCAGTTGCTTCGCGAAAAAGATACCATCAGTGAATCCGCATTCAAAAACAGGAGCAACGAATTGGGTATTGATCAGAAACTGCTTCGCCTGCGTTATGGAAAGTTTTTGGGTGAAGAATCAGAAGGGAATATTGGAGAAGCGCATGATGAGCACGATGGACATGAGCATAACAAGCCAGAGCAATTTGGCAATGCGGCAGAAATACTTGACCAGTTTTCCCACAAACATGACATTGCAGAAGATGCTACATTCTTTGACCCTGAAACAAAAAAACAGCTAAAAGCTACATTAGCGGAAATGTGGAATGCTGAGCTGCGTTTGCGAACATTTAAACCTGCAGAAGCCCTGCCATATGCTTATAAGGCCTTGCGACTGTTAAAGGATCTTCAGCAGAAGTCGAGAGTGTACGTCGGTAAAACCAATATTAAAACACCTCCTTTGCAGAAAGAGAAAAGGTTAACCGGGGACCTGGGTAGTATTGGTTCGCCGGAAATGCAGAGAAGCAAAGAGACGATGTCTAATGAAGCTGATGTATTTAAACAGGCATTAAGCCTGTTAGAGCAATTGAAAACAGACATGGTGGCAACACCCGCAGAATTAAACCTGCTGGAACGAGCAAGTGCCGGATTGAGCAGGCATGCATCAACCAATCCGGCTGCCTTTATGCACGCACTGCAAAGTATGCGAAGTATCACAAACAATCTTGTAAACAATAAAGCAACTAATAATGCTGATATAGTGGCTGCTCAAAAAGCACTGTATCAAATTATTCCGTCTGCAAGCAGACAGCCGGCACAGGCAGGAAAGCATCCTGATTTTTCGCTATCTGGGTCATATTTTAGTAACCTGCAAAAACAACAACGCTAATGATGCAATGGAAATATATCGTGCTGACGATTTGTTTGCTCGTAGCGTGCTTTCTTATTTGGAAAGAACTACGAAGGACAAACAAGGCGAGGTTGTTCGGGAGATTGATTGCATCATTTATAGCAGCGGCCTGCTTATATTTTTTTGCAGTGCCTTATTATATTAAAAGCAACATTTCTGAAAGTAATGGAGATGTCGTTATTCTTACGGATGGATTTAACCAGGATAGCTTAAATGCATTTCTTCAATTGAATACTAAAACAGCTGTTTATTCCTTTAAAGACTATGTTGCAAAGGAACGGCCAACAGCAAAGACACTACATGTGTTTGGAGATGGTTTGTTAAATGGAGAATGGCAGCAACTGAATGCATCAGGCATCAGCTTACATCGTTCCGCTATACCCTTTGGAATTACTGCCGCTAACTGGAATAAACATATTGTAAATGGAGGCTCATTAATAGTACAGGGTAGTTTCAATAATACGTCCTCAAAAGCTGTGCGGCTTAAGCTGGAAGCATTTGGCACGGTGCTGGATTCAATTGATTTGCCGCCCTCTCAGCCTTCTGTCTTTGAATTAAAGACTATTCCACTGCAGCGTGGAAAGGCTGTGTTTGAGTTGTGTTTTAATAATGGAAAAGATACTGTTCGGGAGCCTATTCCTTTTGAAGCTGTCGACGCCGGCCCATTACGCATATTAATGCTTGCTTCTTCTCCCAGCTTTGAAAACAGGTTTTTAGGCAACTGGTTGTTTCAAAATGGTTATACAGTGGTGATGCGGACGGCCATCAGTAAAAATAAATTCCAGCAAAGTTTTCTGGATACCAGCAAAATAAATGTTGCATCTATCACTCTGGGCTTGCTTGACAATTTTGATGTACTGTTAGTAGACGCGCAGGAATTGAATAATTTAACTGTTAGTGAAACAAACGTTATAAAACAACAGGTTGCTGAAAACGGGCTGGGCATTATTGTACAGACAGATAGTGCAAGCGATAAAAATAATTTCTTGAAAGAACGCTTTGTACTTGCCCCTACAGCCAGTCACAATAAACAGGCTGTTGTTTTACAGGCGGAAGGGAAAGAGGTTTTGCCTGCACTGTCAATCGAAACGCCTGTATATATTAAAAATAGGGATAACGTTCGTGCGCTTGCATCAGACAATAACAACAATGTCTTTGCTGCGGCAAGCCTGTATGGCGAGGGAAAGATCATAATGAACACTGTCCCCAACACGAATAACTGGGTGCTTTCCGGAAGTGAAAAAAGTTACGCTTCTTTTTGGTCTGTGTTGATTGAAAATGCGGCAAAGAAAAGTAACCAATCTGTGTTGCATAAAATAAATGGCGTTCCATTAGTAAACGGACAAGTAAGCGTCAATGTATTTGCTGAATTACAACCTTCTAGTGTAGCCGATGATAAGTTTATTGCCTGGCGGCAAAATCCTGTAATTCCTTTTATGTGGGATGGAAGCCTCTGGCCGGTTAAAGCCGGTTGGCAAAATATTGACGGCTTTAGCTGGTATGCTTACGATGAAGCTGATTGGAAAGATCTACAGCGCCAGCAACGAATAAATGAAAGTGCAGCTTACGTATCTGCCTTTAAAGGAACGACTGCAAAAGTAGAAGATAACAAAAGTAACCGCGAAGCTATTCCTGCCGTTTTTATATGGGCTGTTTTTATGGCTTGCTGTATTTTTCTTTGGATTGAGCATAAACTCTCCTGAGGATTTTTTGAACCATATAAGTTAGCAATCGGCGTGGCCAATGTTTCATCGGTTAACAACTGAATCACAGGTTAATTGCCTCAGGCCTGACCGAAGCGAAGTTTTTTTTGAACCATATAAGGCATATAAGAGCATATAAGAAGTTACGCCCAAAGATGATAATGGCCAATGCAGTACATATCTAATCAACCAGTCTGTGTCCTTCACCATTGACCATTCACTATTCACAAATTGTATAGAAGGCATATAAGAGCTTTTAAGGTTATTCTCGCTCCTTATATGTTCTTATATGCCTTATATGGTTTTAAAATCCTTCGTCTAATTATTTTCCGTAGAAGCGCCAGTTCGTTTTGAAATCTTTTTGCAGCGGAATATTTAAAAGCCCTGCGCGAACCATCTCAACCGGCATCATATTGTTTTGAAGAATGGCATCGTGGTATTGTTTGTAAGTCATCTTGCCGCTGTCAACCACTTCTTTTTTTAGTGCATAAAACTGCAAGCCGCCTAACATATACGCAATCTGGTAAAGCGGCTCATAGTTGCCTGTAAACGAGCGGCGCACTTCACCTTCTGCATTTGCACGCTCATGCCCAACTCTATCAACCAGGAAGTTAATGCACTGTTGTGGGGTCCATTTATTCAAATGATAGTTCATTGAAAATATAATTCGCGCACAGCGATGCATGCGCCAGAAAAGCATACCAATTTTATCTTCAGGCGTTTGCGGAAAGCCCATATCCCATAACAGGAATTCCCAGTACAAGGCCCAGCCTTCAACAAAGAAAGGTGTTTGAAATTTTCTGTACGGCCTATAGCGGTCGCTCATAAATAATTGCAGCCTGTGGCCGGCAATCAGTTCATGATGTACTGTTGAGCGGGAGAAATGCGGATTGTTGCCGCGCATACTCATCATCTTATCATCATGATCCATAGTGTTGGTTGGATACGAAATGATGATCTCTTCTCCACCGAGAAAGAACGGATTGATTAATTGTCTTTCGGGGCTCATCATGTTCATGCGCCATGTTTCTTCCGCTATTGGCGGAACAGTAACGAGGTCATGTTTTTTCAAGAAATCAACACTTTCATTGTACAAACGCAAAATCAGTTCCGGTTGTCTTCCTTCAGGAACATAACTGTTTTTTACTTTCTCCTGGGCTTTGCGCCAATCGGTTCCGAAGCCCATTTCTTTTGTGGCTTTCATCAGCTCATTATCGCACCATGCAAATTCTTTGTTAGCGATATCAATTATTTCCTCAGGTGTGTAAGGGATCATTTCATACTCGAGTTGCCTGATCAATTCTTCACGTCCAATTGGTTTTCCCACAATTCCACTGCTATCTGCTTTTTGCGAAGTGGTGATTTTGGTTTTGTTTTTTACCAATGCTTTATAAGCCCGCAGCAAACTATCTGTAACTTTTGCCGGACGTTCAGTCCACCATGTAAAAGATGGGTCATACCCATCATAAAATTCCGTCACGCTTGTCATGGCCTCAACAAGGCCGCCGAGTGCCATTTGACAACGGGTCGACAAGTTTCTTTCAAGTGAATCTCCTTTCTCAAACTTTTTTATTTGTTGTGTCAATTGCTTGTTCCAGGTGTTCATTTCAGCGGCGATAGAATCTGCCCTCAATACGGGCCCGCGCCTTCTCGCTTTTTCAAGGCTATAGATCCCAGTGGAGAAAGGAATATAAGATGCTATCTGGTTGTATTCCTTTTCTTCAAGATCCAGTTTGGCAATTTCATTTTTCAGCTTGCGGTCAAAAAGTATGTAATCAATTTTGCCTTGTTGAGAGATGCTATTAAAATCAATGGCATTCAATCTTTTTAGATAGTCGTTATAAAACTGTTTGAAACGAATTCTTCTTTCCGGGGAACTATCAATAAAATAAAACCGCAACAGGCTGCCTTTGTCAGCTTCATACTGAACAAGAACATTCGCCACCTCACTGCTTTGCAAATAAAGATCCGTGTCAGGATTTTGTTGTGCAGACAATTTTGTTTGAGAAATAACACAAACAGAAAAGGCTAAAAAAAACGCAAGCAGGTTTTTAAAGTTTATTGCCTCATGCTTCATGCAGATAGATTTTAGTATGTATGAAATTAATAATAGCATCGGGATATTGATAAACACATTTTGACAAATAACAGCGGGGAATTAACAAGGCCTGGCGGCCGGAAGGATTTGTACTGTAGAACTTTTTAACTTCCGGCTCCGGCGGAGCCACCTATTTGTAGAATAGTTTTAGTAAGATTACGCGAACCCATTCCGAAGGAGTAGCCGGTAAGGATGGGAGTATTTCCTATAGTTGTTTAACAAGTAATATCAGGTGCTTTGTACTTAGCCAATTGCACTTAGCAAAAATGTTCACGTTCGACGGTCCAACTAGTTGCAATCAAGTGCAATTTTGATCTTCGTTCTCTGCTCAAGCCGCGTGGCTTCGTCCCTGCAACGGCGCTGCTTAGAGCGCTTTGAAAAATATGCTGCGCATTTTTCAATCGTTCCTTAGGATCGACAACACTCTAAGAGGCGCCTTTTGCAGGGACTGGTGTTATAGCGTAGAAGTGCAGGAGGCTATGATTAGTTCCACTATTGTAAAAGAACTGCGTTACTTACATATAGCATACAGGCTGCATGATCCTTCCTGTTTGAGTTGTGAAGAAAAGTTTTATTGCACAAGCACATACTATGAACTTCAATATCCATGAACTATCGCGGAGATTTTTCGTTGCCGTCTGCTTTCGTTGACGGATAAGATAACAAAAGCCGCTGCTTTTAAAACAACGGCTCTTGTAAGTACTTACTAATTAATAATATCCCATCTCCACCATTGCTTAAAGCTGATAGCTAACAGCGGATCGCTCACAGCTTATACAGCGTCTGACAATGATGTAAACGTAAAGTCCCTGATTTTCATTGGCGGAATCATGGCATGTATACCAGATTCGCCACTCACTGTTCTTTCCGGCTTACCCATTGCTTCCAGGTTGTTAAGCATGATAATCGGGCTTTCATTAAACCTGAAATTTTTGATTGGAAACTTAATCTGGCCGTTTTCAATGTAGAAAGTCCCGTCACGCGTGAGGCCAGTGTACAATAGCGTTTGCGGATCAACCTCGCGGATGTACCATAACCGGGTTACCAATATGCCCTTTTCCGTGCTTTTGATCAGGTCTTCAGTAGAGCCATCGCCTCCCAACATAATAAATGCATCAGGTGACGGAACCGCCTTTACTTTCTTTTTATCAGCCCAGTATCTCGAGTAATAAAAGGTTTTAAATACACCTTTATCAATCCATGTTATTTTTTCCTGCGCCCTTCCATCGTTGTTCCATGCGGCTGTGGGTAAGTCTGCGTTCTGTGGATCGGAATAAATGGTTACTCTTTCATCAACCAATTTATCGCCCAGCTTCGTTTTGCCATCGCCCTTGCTTAAAAAGCTGCGGCCTTCATCAGCGCTGCGAGCATCCATATTAAAGAACATGCCTTCCAGCAGAACGATTGCGGCGGTTGGTTCCAGGATAACTGTGTATTTGCCCGGCTCAATGGCTTTTGCGTTTGAAGAGTTTTTTGCTTTATCCGCAGCTACTTTTGTAGAACTAGCAACATTCAGCCTGCTTACATCTGTATAACCTTTTGAAGCATAACCAGAACCCTTTCCATCTTTCGTGCGAAGCGTTACGTTGAAGTTTACATTGGTAGATGTGTTGTAAGCAAACAAGCCTTTTGTATTCATCATTGCTGCAAACCCTGCACTGTTCTCAAGAAAGCCGGCAGCAACCAGATCGCTGTCTTTGGAAATTTGCAGGCTTTGTCCCACTGCATTACTTCTGTAAGCCGGATCAATCGCGGCAGTTGCGGGTTCAAATGTTTTGGATGAAGATGAATATTCCTGCGGCCCCAGGAATGGCATAAACTCCGGATTTTCCGGCGCCAGTTGCGCCAGTTCCTCAGCGCGGCGGACTACCTTTTCCAACGAGGCATCATCAAATTCATTGATAGTTGCTGTTCCCAGTTTCTTTCCAAATGCGGAGGAAACAACCAGCGATGTTTGCGAAATGCCGCCGCTTGTAGAAACTGCATTGCGGGCATACCGGATATTCCCATTGTCGGAGCCGGATAAATTCACTTCGCATTCATCAGCTTTGGAATAGCTAAGCACTTTTTTCAACAGCGCTTCGGCTTCTTGTTTATTTAAAATAGCCATAATTAATTGTTTAATTCAAAATTCAAAAGTCTAAAAGTCCCGGTTCTGAGTTATTCCATTTCGTTGAGGTAGGGCTAGCGTGCGAACATTTTTTACTTTTGAATTTTTTCTTTTGACTTCTTTAGATTTTTCTTGCTGTATTAATCACATTAATTCCCTTGAAATGTGCGGTGGATGAACCGTGTGATACGGCGCTTACCTGCATTGGTTGGCCTTTTCCGTCAAAGAAAGAACCGCCAAGGCGATAATCGCTTTCATCAGCCACACCAGCGCATGCATTCCAGAATTCCTGTGTGTTTGCCTGGTAAGCAACATCCTTCAGCATACCTACTATCTTGCCATTCTTTATCTCATAAAACAACTGGCCGCCAAACTGAAAATTGTAACGCTGCTGATCAATAGAGAAAGATCCGTCTCCGATTATATAAATACCTTTTTCAACGTTTTTGATCAGGTCCTGTGGCGAAGCTTTCGTTTTGCCCGGTTGCAATGATACATTCGGCATACGCTGAAATTGCACATCACTCCAGCTATCTGCATAACAACAACCTTGCGATGCATTTAATCCTAGAATATGTGCCTGATCGCGAATGGTCTGATAGTTAACAAGTATACCATCTTTAATCAAATCCCATTTGCCTGTTCCTACGCCTTCATCATCATAGCCCACAGCGCCAAGAGATCCAGGTTGGGTTTTATCAGCCACGATGTTTACCAGCTTGCTGCCGAAATTAAATTTCTTAGACTCCCATTTGTCCAAAGTAAGAAAGCTCGTTCCTGCAAAGTTTGCTTCGTAACCCAATACGCGATCAAGTTCTGAAGGGTGGCCTACAGATTCATGAATAGTGAGCCACAAGTGAGATGGGTCGAGAATAAGATCATACTTACCCGGCTCTACAGATTTGGCGGCAAGTTTCTCGCCTGCCTGTTTTGCTGCCAGCTGGGCATCTTCCAGAATATCGTAGCGATTTTTGTAAAGTGTTGTTGGCCCTGCTATTTTTTCTGAACCTTTTGGCATCAGGTATTCATAGCCCATGCCTCTTGGCGCGCTTAACGCATTGCGTGTTTCAAACTTGCCGGTTTTAGCGTCTATGCGTGTAACTGTAAAAGTTGGCCAGATACGATGCACATCCTGGTCAATATATGATCCATCACTCGAAGCAAAGTATTTCTGCTCATTCACCAGAAACATGTAAGAGTTGATATAATTCGCGCCGGCTTTCATTGCCGCGGCATTTGCAGAAAGCAGCAACTCGGCTTTTTCTTTTACCGGCACTTCAAATCCATTCTTTTCAATAGGCGCTTTCCAGGATACTTCGCCATAGCCTTTTTGCGGAGCCAGTTGAACAGGTTCTGTCAGCAATTTGGCATTTTCTTTTGCAATTGCTACTGCCAGCTGAGCGGTTTTAGCAATGCTGTCTTTATCCATTTTATCTGTCGCTGCAAATCCCCAGCTTCCATTCGCTATTACACGAATACCAATGCCGTAAGACTCAGTATTTACAATGTTCTGCACTTTATCTTCACGCGTAATAACATACTGATTCAGGTAACGGCCAATCCTAACATCTGTATAGGTGGCACCTTTTGAACGGGCTTCATTTAGTGCAACATCGGCCAGCTCTTTTTTGATGGCCGTGTCAACGGAATACCAGGGCTCGTCGAGCGGAACATCTCTTCCCAGTAATCCCGTTTTAGGCAGCATGGTAGCTCCAAGCCCCATGCCCGTCATGTACAGGAAATCTCTTCTTTTCAAAGTAGTATAATTTTGATGTGAACTGATATATACCGCATTCAGCAACTTTTGGTGTGCAGCAGTTAAATAACGCTATATGCCGGTATAATGATTGGTCAAGTTAAGAAAACTAATGTAACGGAAAGCTGTTTTTGTATGAGCGGCAGAACCAAATGAGTAAATGTGCGAATATGTGAATGTGCAAATGAATTGAAAATTGAAAGTTGACAATTGAAAATGAGGCGGCAGTTTAAATTTACTGATCAGACTGGCGTTTAATGCGGTTCATATTTTGGATCCCGGCAGTTGTACTACTATTGAACGTTCCTTGCGTCGCACTCTTCAGCGTTTGGTTCATTATTTTACAATACACATCACCCATTCTGAATCAGCCATGCTCGCATTTACATATTCGCACATTCCCGCATTCGCACATTTCCACATTCGCATATTCGCACATTCTCACATTTGCACATTTGCATATAGCTTTGTGCAATGGAAAAGAATCAATGGGATTTTACAAGTGAAGAAAGAACTGATTTGTTTGCTTATGTAGTGCAGTTGATTAGTGATTATTATGCACAATTGCCCGAATCGGCTGTGGCGCCGCCATTGGATGTAGCAACGATTGAGAAACATGTATCCAAGTTCGATTTTAGCAACCCGGTTAATGTAAAGCACGCGGTAGATCATATTGCGTATGGATTAAGCAATTACCAGGTTCATACAACACATCCCATGTATTTTGGCCTGTTTAATCCGCGGCCGGTGCTTCCCGGAATTTTGGCTGATTTGTTGACAGCATCGTTTAATCCGCAATTGGCTGCATGGAGCCATAGCCCATTTGCTGTGTTGGCCGAGCAATATGTTTTAACCGAAACCGGTAAGCGCTTTGGCTATAATCAGAATGACGTTGACGGCAATTTTACAAGCGGTGGAGCAGAAGCAAATCTTACTGCAGTGCTCACCGCGCTTATTGCACATTTTCCTCAATATGCAAAAGAAGGTTTGAGAAGTTTGCCGAAGCAGCCTGTATTTTATGTCTCAAAAGAAAGCCATCATTCATTTGTAAAAGCCGCGCGCGTTTGTGGCCTGGGAACAAATGCTGTGAGAGAGATAGAAGCACTGCCGAATCTGAAAATGAACACTGAAGTATTAGCGCAAAAGATAACTGAAGATGTACAAGCTGGTTATGCGCCTTTTATGGTAGTTGCAACAGCGGGAACAACTGGTGCAGGTGTAATGGATCCGATCCAGAAAATTGCCAGCATTGCTCAACAGCATCAGTTATGGTTTCATATAGACGGCGCCTGGGGTGGTGCGGCTGTATTCAGCAATGAAGTAAAACAATTGATCAAAGGCTGCGAAGAAGCCGACTCTATTACATTTGATGCACATAAATGGTTTTCCGTTCCTATGGGCGCGGGGCTTTATATAACCCGTCATAAACAGATCCTTCACGAGACTTTCCGAATTGCTACGGATTATATGCCGAAGGAAGGAAAGGAACTACATATGACTGACCCATTCACACATTCTATTCAATGGTCGCGTAGATTCATTGGGCTCAAGTTGTACTTAAGCCTATTGGTGTATGGATGGCAGGGCTATAGCAATATGATTGATGAAACAATCAGGATCGGCAAACTGTTAAAGGAGCTTTTGCTAGCAGATGGATGGAAGATTGTTAACGATACGATTCTTCCGGTAGTCTGCTTTACAGATCCGGCGCATGAAGATGATGATGCATTTATTCAAACTATTTGCAACAAGCTAATTCAATCGGGCGACACGTGGCTGAGCAGTTATCGCATAAACGGAAAGCTAACAATACGTGTATGCGTTATTAACTACACTACTTCAGAGGCTGATATAAAAAGCTTGGTGAAATTGTTGGGGGAAGCGAGGGGAAAGAAGTAAGGATTGAGGTTTGAGGCGTGAGGAATAGTGTGAAATAAAAATTCAAAGGTAAAAAAGTTAAAAAATGGCAGCGGGATAAGCGACCATTTTGTTTCAGGCAATAGAAGGCGGACGATAAAGTAATGTCATTTAAAAATAATGAGTAGAGGTTGTCGAGCGATGCGGCGCAAAGCCTTACTTTGGAGAGGCGTAGGTGGCAAGGCGGCCGGAGGCATTCGCGTTTGCCTTGAGTTTTTGGTTCTTTTGGGTCAAGCCAAAAGAACAAGAGAAAAAAGTCCGATTGTGAAATGAAGTATTGTACAGAATTTATAGAAATTATAAAGATGGTGAGCGTTATCGTGATTGGTGCCAAAAACATGTCCTACACTTTCAAAGTGTAGGACATGTTTTTTATGCTGATAGCTAATAGCTAAATGCTCACACTTCTAAACCGCATCTGAAAGCGAAGTAAATGTAAAATCCCTCAGCTTCATCGGCGGAATTAAATAGCTTCTATAAGATTCTACGCTGATGGTTCTTTCAGGTTTGCCTAAAGCTTCCACGTTATTCAACATAATCACCGGGCTTTCATTAAAGCGCATGTTCTTAATCGGGAACTTGATCTGGCCATTTTCAATATAAAACGTTCCGTCACGTGTAAGGCCTGTCAACAGTAAGGTCTGCGGATCTACCATGCGTATGTACCACAAACGCGAAACAAGAATTCCTTTTTCAGTGCTCTTGATCAGCTCATCTAATGAAGCCGTACCGCCTTCCATAATAATGTTTGACGGGCCGGGCACAGGCTTCACTCCTTTTTGTTTAGCCCAATATTGAGAGTAGCTGAGATTCTTTACAACACCCTTTTCAACCCAATTCATTTTGTCTAATGGAAGTCCCTCTCTTGTCCACGTACCGCCAGGTAATTCAGTATTAAACGGATCAGAGTAAATGGTTACTTTTTCATCCATTAGTTGTTCGCCTAAACGATTGCCACCGCCAGGTTTGCTCATAAAGCTCCTGCCTTCATCTGCATTACGTGCGTCAAAACCGCGGAACATATTCTCCATCATGTAAGCCGCTGCAACCGGTTCCAGGATCACGGTGTATTTTCCCGGCTCAATGGCTTTAGCGCCTACGGAACCATTCGCTTTTGAAGCAGCTATTTTGGTAGCTGTATAGGTATCCAGTTTGGTTACATCATTAAAACCCCTTGCCGCATAACCGCTTCCTGTTCCTTGCTGGTTGCGCATGGTGATGGAAAAGATCACATCTGTATCAGTATCGTAAGCAAACAATCCTTTCGAATTCATTACAGCGCTAAAACCTGTTGTGTTCTCCAGAAATCCTGCAGCTTCCAGTTTTTCCTGCTTAGCAACCTGGATACTTTTTGCGACTGCTTCGGCTCTCGTATCAGGTGTTACAGCTGCGGTAGATTTGATAAATCCAATTGAATCTTTAAAAGTTGATGGGCCAAGCAATGGCATGTACTCCGGATTTTCCGGCGCCAGTTGTGCCAACTCTTCTGCGCGTCTTACAACTTTTGCCAGCGATGCATCATCAAATTCATTAATGGTTGCCGTTCCTGTTTTTTTGCCAAATGTGGAGCTAACTGCGAGGCTAATAGTGCTGATATCTCCCGCAGTACTTACTGAGTTCCGCGCATAGCGAATATTGCCGCCTTCAGAGCCGCTGAGCGAAACCTCGCATTCATCGGCCTTGGAAAAGCCAAGCACTTTTTTTAAGAGTGTTTCTGCTTCTTGTTTATTTAAAATAGCCATAGATGTTTGTTTGGGTTAAGTCAAAATTCAAAAGTCAAAATGCAAAAGGCTGTTTAGTTTTAACGTGATCCTGCAATATTGAAACTCCGTATAAAAGTTATCGCGTTGCGCTGACAGTGATTAATCAGGTTGATCGACCTAAGTTTTGAATTTTGACTTTCATTAGATTTTTCTTGCTGTGTTAATAACATTTACTCCGTTAAACCTGGTTGTTGAACTGCCATGTGATACTGCGTTAGATTGGCCAGGTTGCCCCTTGCCATCATTGAATGCGCCGCCCAAACGGTAGTCGCTTTCATCGGCAATAGCAGCACATGAGTTCCAGAATTCCTGGGTGTTGGCCTGGTAAGCAACATCTTTCAGCATGCCGACGATCTTGCCATTTTTCACTTCATAGAAAGTCTGTCCGCCGAACTGGAAGTTGTATCGTTGTTGGTCAATAGAGAAAGAACCATCACCAATAATGTAAATGCCTTTCTCCACATTCTTGATCATATCATCAACACTCAATTTAGCTTTCCCCGGACGCAGCGAAACATTCGGCATACGTTGGAACTGAACATCTGCCCAGCTTTGCGCGTAGCAGCAGCCCTGGGATTCATTCAACCCGAGTATATGCGCCTGATCGCGGATAGCCTGGAAGTTTACCAGTACGCCATTCTTAATAATATCCCATTCTTTGCATTTTACGCCTTCGTCATCATAACCAACAGCACCGAGTGAGCCGGTTTGCAATTTGTCGGCGACAATATTTACAAGGTCGCTACCAAATTTAAAATTACCTGAGTGCAGTTTATCTAAAGTAAGGAAGCTTGTACCTGCGTAGTTTGCTTCGTAACCCAGCACGCGGTCAAGTTCCGTTGGATGCGCAACCGACTCGTGAATGGTAAGCCAAAGGTGAGACGGATCAAGGATCAGATCGTATTTGCCCGGCTCCACAGATTTAGCTTTTATTTTTTCGGCAACATTGGAAGTAGCGTTCTTCACGTCTTCCAGTATATCGTACCTGTTTTTGTAACGGGTAACAATTCCTGCTACTTTACTATCTGCCGTTGGCGTTAAATATTCATAGCCCATTCCAACAGGAGAGCTCAGCGATCTTCTTGTTTCGAACTTACCAGAAGCCTTATCAATTTTGGTAACTACGAAGTTGGGGTACAGCCTGTGTACGTCCTGATCTATATAAGAACCATCAGTAGAGGCGAAATATTTTTGCTCGTTAACTGCAAGTATCACTGAGTTGACGAAACTTGCGCCGCCATCCATGGCAGTGGAGTTTACATTCAGCAATAAATCAACTTTATCTTTTACGGGAACTGTGAAAGGATTTACTTCAATAGGCGTTTTCCAGCTTACATCACCAAAACCCTTCTGAGGCGCGAGTTGTACAGGTGCATCAATAATTTTGGCGTTGGCTTTTGCAACTGCCACAGCTCTTTCAGCAGTTTTTACAATATCTTCTTTCGTTACGCGGTTAGAGCAGGCAAAACCCCAGCTTCCATTGGCTATAACGCGGATGCCTACGCCAAAAGATTCTGTGTTAGCAATGTTTTGTACCTTTTTTTCCCTGGTAACAACAAACTGGTTTAAATAACGGCCGATCCTTACATCTGCATACGTTGCGCCCTTTGCTTTGGCTGCGTTAAGCCCCGCGTCTGCCAGTTGCTTTTTCATGCTTACATCCATTCCTTCATTCAATGCTTCTAATGGATCGATGGGATTCCCCAATAGCATCGATTTAGGAATGAGCAAAGCACCCAGCCCCATGGTGGACATTTGTAGAAAGTCTTTTCTTTTCACAGTGTATTTTCCTCCCGAAGTTTAAAGTGAGTAAATTTTGGTTCACTAATATAGGTAAAAATAGGAATGGTGGGTTGAAGCGCCGATAGATATGAGCAAAATAAGGTGAGAGATTGAAGGGGTTCGGTATAATGAGTCCGATAAAGATATGTGGCGGATGTGTGCATTCCATCCTCATTTGCAGCCGGGATAATTTGATGGGTTTTACCAATACTTAATTTCTTTTTCCCAGAGATCGATCCATGCAGGATTTCTTGAATTAATCAGTGCTTCTTTCTTTTCCCTTCTCCATTTTTTTAGCTGTTTTTCTCTAGATATAGCTTCAGTGATAGAGGAAAAGCATTCATAATAAACACAGAGTTCCAAATTGTATTTGGAAGTGAAGCTGTCTATAAAAAAATGTGATTTGTGTTGTTGAATCCTGGTTACTAAATCGCTCGAAACACCGATGTATAATGTAGTCCGGAGTTTATTGGTTATTATATAGACGGCACCGCCTCTTTGCATGTGGTTTAGGATAAATATCAAATATAGAGAATTCGCCGTTTTCAAATAATAAGTAAGGATCAAACTGGCATCGTCACCTCGACGCAGGAGCGAGTCCCAGACCAGTATGTTGTTAAATTTTGTAACGAACTATAAAACTCAGGCTCGATTAATTTTGGGAGATTTCTCCTATCGACATGACGATGACTGCTCATTGTCAAAACAAAGTGAAGCACCACTACTTGCAAGTTAGATATAGTAATACAGGCTGAACCCGTATCGTCACCTCGACGCAGGAGAGGTCTCCCGAATGGAAGACGGTTAAATTTTATGGCAAACTATAAAACTCAGGCTCGATTAATTTTGGGAGATGTCTCCTATCGTCGACATGACGATGGCTGCTCATTGTCAAAAGAAAATTAAGAAGCAATAATTGCAAATTGCAGGTAGTGGTACAGGCTGCACCCGCATAGTCACCTCGACGCAGGAGAGGTCTCCCGAACAGGATACTGCTGAATTTTGCAACGAACTATAAAGCTCAGGCTCGATTAATTTTGGGAAATGTCTCCTATCGTCGACATGACGATGACTGCTCATTAGTAAAATAATATAAGGCAGCTGTAATTTCAAGTAACCATTTAATCAGGAGCGGCACTCGTCTCGTCGCCTCATCCCTAAAAATAAAAAAACCCGGAAGAAAATCTTCCGGGCCATTCAATACATTTAGTTCTTTATTCAGCGCCTTCCATTTCCTTCGCAATTTCTATCTTCGTCTTTGTCCTGTCAATATCTGCCTGGTAATCTTTTACCTTGTCGTTATTCATGCAGAATAAAATTGCCTGCTGGTAGTTTTTTATCGCAGCCCCATATTCTCCTTTAATTTCACTCATCAAACCAAAACGATAATGTACCCAGCTTTTTTCAATGGTTATTACGTTCAGGCATTTATCCAGGTGCCTCTTTAATTCATCAAAACGTTCAAGATCTACATAAATGCTGGCCATGTGAAAGTAAGGATGTGGATAAAGCGGGTTTGCCTTCATGGCTGCTCTAAAATGCAATTCAGCCTTTTCATAATTGTCAAATTGTGTTTTATAAATCCAGCCTATGGAATTATGTGCGGGCGCAAAATCAGGCTCATCATACAAAATTGATTCATACTTCTGAAATGCTTCATGATAGTTATTATTACGAATATCTGCCTCTGCCTCCAGGTACAATTGTTCAAAGCTTGTTGTCATAGATTTCGTTTTAGTGTTAGGATTAATATTTCTATGCAGTCCAAAATAGTCCTTTCTACAATTACAACGAAGGTAAGTTTTGGTTTGTTAATATAAATAGAATCGAAAAACGGATGGCTGGTAGCTGTCAGCTTATTGCTTTGTAATGTGTTTATTTATGCATAAACTGATGAACATTTCACTATTCATCATTTCACTATTTACGCTAAATCATATACAGCAGAAAGCCCTGCTCCGTTATAGAACAAGGCTTTCTGAGTATTTGCCGTCTGCTATCAGCTTCCAGCATTATTAACTTGTATATTTATCGAATAGCTGATAAACATTTCACTATTCACCATTGACTATTCACTACTATTACCATCCTAAAATGTAAGCAAATATCAACGGAGCCACTATTGTAGCATCACTCTCAACAATAAACTTTGGTGTATGAATATCCAGTTTGCCCCATGTAATTTTTTCATTAGGAACAGCACCTGAATAAGAACCATAAGAAGTTGTAGAATCAGAGATCTGGCAGAAATAGCTCCAGAATGGAACATCATGCCATTCAAGATCCTGGTACATCATTGGTACAACGCAGATAGGGAAATCGCCGGCAATACCGCCACCAATCTGGAAGAAGCCAACACCTTTGCCACTGCTGTTTGCACGATACCATTCGCTTAAAGTGATCATGTATTCAATACCGCTCTTCATGGTTGAAGCTTTCAGTTCACCCTTAATTACATAAGACGCGAAGATGTTACCCATGGTGCTATCTTCCCAACCCGGAACAACGATCGGAATATTCTTTTCCGCTGCTGCAAGCATCCAGCTGTTTTTAGGATCAATCTCATAGTACTGTTCCAAAACGCCGCTTAGCAACATTTTGTACATAAACTCATGCGGGAAATAACGCTCGCCTTTTTCATCAGCGTCTTTCCAGATCTTGTGAATATGCTGTTGTAATCTTCTGAATGCTTCTTCTTCAGGAATACAGGTATCTGTTACACGGTTATAGTGATTTTCCAACAGATCCCATTCTTCCTGCGGACTAAGGTCGCGATAGTTAGGGATGCGTTTGTAATGTGAATGCGCAACAAGATTCATGATATCTTCTTCAAGGTTAGCACCGGTACAGCTAATAATATCCACTTTACCCTGGCGTATCATTTCAGCGAAAGAAACACCCAGCTCGGCGGTACTCATCGCGCCAGCCAGTGTAACCATCATTTTACCACCTTCCAGCATGTGCTGTTCATAACCTTTTGCAGCATCAACCAACGCGGCGGCATTAAAATGCCTGTAATGATGCGTAATAAACTGTGAAATAGGACCTTTACTCATTACTTGAAATTTGAGGCACAAAAGTAGTGATTTTGAGAAAGCCTGAAAGCCCCGGCATAAAACGCTTATTTGCAGCTGTGATTTAGGCAAGTTAGAAGTAGGATTTACGAAGTGCGACAGTTGGAAGATCTTGTTTTTTCTTACCAGGCTAATCCTTATTCCAACCTGAAACCTTACGCCTGATACCTCCTGCCCCGCTTTTTCTTACCTTCAATTTAAATAAGATATATGGGACGATTTATTTTAATGATATTGGTACTCAGCCCCTTGCTTTCCATTTCACAACAAAAAATGGAAGGCACATGGCTTGGGAGCCTGAATGTGGGCATAAAACTCAGGGTTGTTTTTCATATTAAAAAAGATAACAATAAATTTATCACCACGCTGGACAGCCCTGATCAGGGCGCCGAAAATATTCCTTGCGGTGAAACATTTATATCCGCTGATACCTTGAAAATTGATATTCCGGCAATTAAAGCAGGTTATTCCGGTCGTATAATCAGCGATTCTGTGGTAGTGGGAACATTCTCCCAGGCGGGGCAGCAATTTCCTTTAAAGCTTATAAAAACAAACCAGGTTATTTCAACGTTAAAGCCGCAGACACCTGTGCCACCTTTTAACTATAAGGTAGATAGTGTGCAATATTCAAACGAAACAAAATCTGTAAAGTTTGGAGGAACTTTTACCTATCCTTCAACTGGGGGCCCATTTACAACTGTGCTGTTGATTACAGGAAGCGGTCAGCAGGATAGGGATGAAACTGTTTTTATGCATAAGCCTTTTGCTGTTATTGCCGACTATCTTACTAAAAAAGGTTACGCAGTGCTAAGAGTGGATGACAGGGGTGTTGGCCAGACAGTAGGCGACCTGAAATATGCTACCACTGCAAGTTTTGCGCAGGATGCGCAGGCGGGAATAACCTATTTAAAGACAAGGAAGGAAGTTAATGCTGCCAAAATTGGTCTGATTGGCCACAGCGAAGGCGGCCTGATTGCAGACATGGTGGCTGCAGACAACAAAGACATTGCATTTATTGTTAGTCTGGCGGGACCTGGAATCAAGGGCAGCGACATACTGTTAGAGCAAATTCAGGCAGGGCTTGCAAAAGATAGTGTGAGCGCGAAAGCGATAAACGCACAGACCGAGGTATACAAAATGTTGTTTACCACAATGGCGACAGAAAAAGATACCTCCAAAATATTCTATGAAGTGTGGCGAGACTTTCAGGGTTGGAAGAATAAGCAGGACGCCACAACGCTAAAAGAATTGAACATAACAACAGATGACGATTCTCAAAGAAACCTGCGGGCTATGATAAGAGATTTTTCAAATCCCTGGATCCGGTATTTTATCAAGGCTGATCCCGCTCCTTATATTGAAAAATTATCTTGTAAGGTATTGGCGTTAAATGGTGAGAAAGATATCCAGGTGCTTGCAAAGTCCAACCTGCCAGCGATAAAAGCAGCATTGGCTAAAAGTAAATCGCCTTCATATGAAGTAAAGGAGTTGCCGGGTCTGAATCATTTATTTCAACATTGTATAAAATGTGATATAGCTGAATATGTTGACCTGGATGAAACGTTTTCTCCTGAAGCTTTGCAGATAATTGGAACCTGGATGGACGCGTTGTAGAGCTTAAAACTTAAAACCGGTTCGTCATCTGCATTTTATGATTAATAAATAACGAATGTTTAAATTAAGTCTCGATCCAAGCTTTGGGCTTTAAGCTCTTCACCAAATTGCTAAACTCATGAACTTTCTGGCACATGCATATCTTTCGTTTAATGATCCCACGGTGTTAGTGGGAAACATGATCAGTGATTTTGTGAAAGGCAAAAAGAAATATGAATACGATGAAGCCATACAAAATGGTATTATGTTGCACCGCGCAATTGACGATTTTACTGATACGCATGAAACAACCAGGGAGGCCAAACAAGTTTTTCGGCCAATGGTAGGATTGTATTCCGGTGCTTTTACCGATGTGGCATACGACCACTTTCTGGCAAATGATCCCAATGAATTTACTGAATCCGGACTGAAAGCATTTACCCAAAGCACCTATCAGTCATTGTCGATGTACAGGCACGTTTTTCCCCTACGCTTTGCAGGCATGTTTCCTTATATGCAGGAGCACGACTGGTTATACAATTACCGAACCGAGTGGGGAATTGAAAGAAGTTTTGGAGGGCTGACAAGAAGGGCGGCATACCTGGAGGACTCATCAGAAGCTTTTGAAGCTTTCCGTACAAATTATAGTACCTTAAAAGAGTGTTATACGCAATTTTTTCCTTCGTTGAAAAAATTCGCAGAGGGTATCTTTGCAACTTTCAAATTGTAATTTCATTTGTTAACGATCAAACTTTTTGTGTGATGAAAATTGTGAGCCTTTGTTTTGTATTTGCTTGCCTATGCAGCGCCGTTACTGCGCAAAGAAATATTGAACTGGATAAATCTCCGTTGGATATGGCCTATTATCCTGTTAACTACCCTGTGCAGAAAATGAACGGAAAGGAAAAATTGCCTCCGGAAGTGCGGGTGATTTATAGCAGGCCGCAGAAGAATGGCCGTGCAATTTTTGACGGTATAGTTAAGTATAACCAGGTATGGCGGCTTGGTGCCAACGAAGCCACTGAAATAGAGTTTTTTAAAGATGCTAAAATTGCAGGGAAATCCATTGCCAAAGGACGTTATACTATGTATGCCATTTGTAACGAGGATAAGTGGACAGTGATTTTGAATACGGATAATTATGTGTGGGGACTTGCTTACAACCAAAAGAAGGATGCATTAAGAGTGGAAGCGCCAGCGCAGAAAAATGCTGAAGATGTTGAAGCTTTCACTATGTACTTTGACGGAACAACCGCAAAGGCAGCTACGCTAAATATAATGTGGGAGACGACCAAAGTAGTTCTTCCAATAACATTTTAATTGACAGTTGAAAATTGACAGTTGAAAATTGAAAAAAGTTTCGTTGTCAGTTTTTAATTAAAAAAATGCTTTCTTGACCAGGACATCCAACATTTCACGCTTTGCCAGGTTGCATTCATTAATGCCTGGTGCTTCCCGGCAAAAGCCGGTGGGTGTAGCTTGCGGAAGATGTTATTATATTAATGAAAGCGAGAACGTTTTTTGTACCAATTGCGGCTATCCCATAAAGCAAACGCCCGAAGTACTTTCACTATATCATATTCGCGACAAAAATCGCCATGCATTGCTTGCCCAATGCAATAGCATTATACTTATAGCGCGATGGGTGTTGTATATACTTGCAGCTTTATGCTTTACGGGAGTTGGTTTTATGTTTAGCTCGCGCGAGGACAGGCTGACACTTTTCTTCGTAACTTTTATCATGTCCGTTATGTTTGGCACATTAGGGTATTGGAGCATTTACAAACCCTTTACTGCATTGCTGGTCAGTTTTGTTGTTGTTATAACCTTTTCAACCATATCAGTATTCGGAAGTGTTATTCATGCATTCACCACAACAAACGGGTTGTATACCATTTTGTTTAGCATGGTGATTATCTATTTCTTATTGCGCGGTATACAGGCAGCTTACAGGGCAGACCTGGTTCACGAAGAACTTGAAATTGTTTAATGTGGAGGAATCTTTACAAACAGAATATAACTGCGATGAATGCAAGGCAAGTGTAAAAGGGCATCAGCGTTTTTGCCATCATTGCGGGGCATACTTAGGAAACAATGCGGAAGAAGTAAGCATATTTAACAACGTACATCTGCGTTTCGCATTTTTGTTTTATCTGCTCAATCTGTGCGTGTGCATTTTTGCAAAGTCATCCGGTTGGTTTTATTCTTATGATCACTTGTTTTGGATGGAGATTGTATTAGCGCTGATCGCTGTTTTGTTTGCAAGGCTTAACAGGAATACAGTTCTGCCCGCATTGCGATTTAATAGCTTTAATTTTTGGGTGCTTCTGGCCGTTGTTGCTTCGGCAACTTTGTTTGCTTTTGTAGTGAACATTTGTGTGCACCAGCTGAATATTTCATTATTCAGGAATGATATCAGTTATTACAATGCATACAGGTTGTATAACTTCCCCGTTTTGTTAATGATCTACTCAATCGCCATTATGCCCGCCTTATTTGAAGAGCTGGCATTTCGTGGTGTGCTCTATGGATATCTCAATGCTTTTTTAGATGACAGGCTGGTGGTTATTTTAACAGGCTTTGCATTTGCAACTATCCACCTGAATTTTATTTCACTGGTTTGGCTAATTCCTTTTGGTGTAGTGTTAGGAGCGTTGCGAAGAAAATATGATACAATCTGGTACGGCGTAATTTTTCACTTCGTTTTCAATCTTACCGCATGTTTAATGGATCTGTATAAACAGGGTGTTATATAATGCATTCCAATATGCCTTAAAACAAAGTACGAGACATAGGAGTGCCTCGTACTTGTTCTTCATTTTAAATGTATATATCGGGTGCTAGGAGTAGTAATATAATGCAGCCCGCCCGTCGCTCTGTTATTCTGTTTTTTTGTACTTATCCTGTAAGCTAAGATCGCCATCAACTGATGAGTTAACTATATACCAGTATTTGTTATCCTTCAAAGTTACCTGGTAAATAACCTGGTCAGTATTGGTGAATTCAGTTGTACCGTATATTTCCTTGCCATCATATTTGTTCTTCAATGCCATCATTATTTTCAGCGGCAGGTCTTTTTCATGATAGTATCTTAATGAGCTAACAAAGTTGCCCTGCTTATCGTAGTTAACCTTGGTAAGCGTACCAGACTGGGAAAAAGATACCAGGTAGCCAGCATCGCTCTCGTTCCATTTTACGCTAACAGCATTTGGAAATGTTTTATTGAATGATTGTTTAATCTTGTCATTAGGGTCAGCCTTTGCAATTGTCATAATCAGCAAGCTGCTAACTGCCATTAAAAATATCTTTTTCATAATCTTCGGTTTTGTGTGTGTTTGTTTGATGATGTAAAAGTAGAGCGCCGGATAAGCGGTGTCAATGTTTTATACACCACCGGTAACTGTGAATAATAGCAGTAGCGTGTGTGAAACCACACGCTTTACCGAAGCGGGAGTTTTTTATTATAAAGCACCAAAAATGAGTGTTGAGTGGCGTTTGCTTTGTTACATAGTACGGGTTAATCTTTTGTTAACCTACAAGAATCATAGGATGAAAGGTAAAAATAGCTGCGAGCTATCGGCTATAAGCTGTGAGCCTTGCTGTCTTACTTGTTTGCAGCATATAATATAGATGAGTTAGGCGCCTTAAGTTTAATCGAATGGACAAGGTATAAGGTATAAGGTATAAAGTATAAGGTATAAGGCGTGAGCAGTGATGCCTCGCTTGCTTGTGCTACGCCTTTATAGGAACTAACGCACTAATTCGTTGCACTCAGCTTCTCTGCGCCCGCCGCGTGAAACTGTCAAGTGCCTCGCAGCTTCTTTGCGCCTTTGCGTGAAATAACCCCTTTGTATGAAACCAAAGTTTCGCTACACATATGTCTCGCCTGCTTGAGTTATGCCTATATAGATGAACTGATGCACTGATTCGTTGCACCGCAGCTTCTCTGCGCCCGCCGCGTGAAACTGTCAAGTGCCTCGCTGCTTCTTTGTTGACTTTGCGTGAAATAACCCCTTTGTATGAAACCAAAGTTTCGCTACACATATGTCTCGCCTGCTTGAGTTATGCCTATATAGATGAACTGACGCACTGATTCGTTGCACCGCAGCTTCTCTGCGCCCGCCGCGTGAAACTGTCAAGTGCCTCGCTGCTTCTTTGTTGACTTTGCGTGAAATAACCCCTTTGTATGAAACCAAAGTTTCGCTACACATTTTTTCCCATCTTTGTCAAAACTGAATTACATGAAAGCTGGTACCAAGTGTATACATGCCGGTGTGGAACCGGATCCGTCTACAGGCGCTATCATGACGCCCATTTATCAAACATCTACCTACGTGCAGGAAGCTCCGGGAAAGCATAAAGGATATGAATATGCACGCAGCCAGAACCCCACTCGTTTCGCATTGGAAAGAGCAGTTGCGGAACTTGAGAATGGAAAGTTCGGCCTTGCATTCAGTAGCGGCGTTGCTGCAACCGAAGCAGTTATAAAATTATTGCAGCCCGGCGATGAAGTAATTGCGGCAAATGACATGTATGGAGGAACGTACCGCCTGTTTACCAAAGTGTTTGAAAAATTTGGTATTAAGTTCCATTACGTAAACATGCAGGATGCGGCTAATTTAAAACCGCTGATAAACAGCAATACAAAACTTATCTGGACGGAAACGCCAACGAACCCCTTGATGAACATAACCGATATTGAGGCGCTGTCAGTTATAGCAAAAGAACACAAGCTATTGCTATGTGTTGACAATACTTTCGCGTCACCTTATCTTCAAAATCCATTGGATTTGGGTGCTGATATCGTCATGCATTCTGCAACAAAATACCTTGGGGGCCATAGCGATGTTATCCAGGGCTGCCTTATTATGAATGATGAGACACTGAGGGATCAGTTGTATTTTATTCAGAAAAGTTGTGGTGCAGTTCCTGGACCGCAGGATTGTTTTCTTGTGCTCCGTGGCATAAAAACCTTGCATATCCGTATGCAGCGCCACTGTGAGAATGGCGAAAAAATCGCTCATTTTCTTCGCAACCATCCGAAAGTAGGCAAAGTTTTTTGGTGCGGCTTTGAAGACCATCCCGGCTATGCCGTTGCCAAAAAGCAGATGAAAGGTTTTGGGGGAATGATGAGTTTTGAATTGAAGGATGATAATATTGAAGCCGCAAATAAAGTATTATCCTCTACAAAAGTGTTTGCCCTTGCCGAGAGCCTGGGAGGCGTGGAATCTCTCATCAATCATCCTGCATCTATGACGCACGCATCAATCCCAAGGGAAGAAAGAATTAAAAACGGTCTTTCTGATTCTTTAATAAGATTAAGCGTAGGTATTGAAGATATTGAAGACCTGATCGATGATTTGAACCAGGCGATTGGATGAGCATAGTGAATAGTCAATTGTGAATAGTGAAAGGTGCAGGCTTGTTGGGTTTTAGTTGGCAGGCATTTATATAATCAATCTCTTTATTGCAACGATTGGTTGTTTTTCATTATTCACAATTGAATTTAGTAATGTGCTTGCTAATTTAAGCCTGATGCAATTTTCACTATTGACCATTCACTATTCACCAGCCTCATAGCCTGTTCTCCCTGATAAAGAAAATATAATCCGTTATGGGCAATTTTTGCAGCCCGTCAAATTTTAATAGCTGCCCTATTTGTGCACGGTGGTGTGTGCCGTGATTGATGACTTGTGTTATTATATCGGCTAACCTGTTACTAAAAGGTTCTCCTTTTGAATTGTTATAATGAATCATTTTTTCAAAATCGCCTGGCTGCGTTGATTCTATGAACGATCTCCATTCAACAAAATTTTCTTCGATTGCAAGCGCAATTTGTTCCGCTTCCCACTCAGGCCAGATAACTCCTCCCACTTCCAATTTGCAACGCTGAAGCCACACCTGTTGGGCGCCAAGTAAGTGAGCCATAAGTGAAAGGACTTTTTTGTTATCGCCAGAGCCCAGTGTAATGTGAAGTATCTTCAGATTTGTATTATAATCGTATTGAAACATTCTTAGAAAGTATTCTTTCATATCTGTTGTTTTATGTGTGTACCTGTTTGTAACATCAAAAACGTTACGGTATGCCGCTGGTAGAATTCTTAAAGTTAAAACATATGAGAGTCATATGAAAATGCCTGGGAGATATAGTTCCCCGACTTTTGCAGAGCGTTACAATTTCGTCACCATTACTTAATATTTAGCTAATCTCGCAGGAGTAAGTTTGGCAAAAAATGGATATCCTGCAAAGCATCGAAAACGTTGATAGGTATCTCTTCCATATTATCAACGATCAATGGGCCTTTTCATGGCTCAACGGCGTAATGCTTCTATTGCGCGAGCCGGCAACATGGATTCCTTTGTACATAGCAGTTTTGTTTGTTGTTTTTAAACGGGATAAAGAGCTCGCCATTCCTTTTTTGCTGTGTAGCATTGCTACTTTCGGCATTACGGATATTAGCAGTGCAAGTATATTAAAACCTATGCTCGCAAGGTTAAGGCCATGCCAGGAAGCGGGGCCGGATTTTTCAGTCAATGCACTGGTTGGCTGCGGCGGCCTGTTTGGTATGCCATCATCGCACGCGGCCAATCATTTTGGCCTGGCCACTTTCTGGTTTATTGCAGCGTCTTATTATTTAAAACAAAAATGGTATTGGGTGTGGTTCTGGGCTTTTGCAATATGTTACGCGCAGGTATATGTTGGTAAACATTATCCTGGAGATATTATTGCCGGCGCTATATTAGGCATCATTGCCGGCAATATTACCATGCAATTATTGTATTATTGGATGCAGTTGCAAAAGAAGCGGAAAAACACCCGGGCTTATGGTTAAACAATCTGGTGAAAATTTTCTTACTAAGGAAACTTCTATTTCTAACATACTTTTTTATACGCTGTTAGCGATTGGAATTGCCATTAATGCAACAGGGCTTTTTATCGAGATACTTGAACCTGATTCAGCTTTATATGCATCTATTGCAAAACGAATTGCCTTAACAAATGATTGGATAAATCTTTATGGAGATGGTCATGATTGGTTAGATAAACCACACTTCCCTTTCTGGATGGCGGCATTAAGTTTTAAAGTGTTTGGTGTAAATGCGTTTGCTTATAAGTTGCCTTCATTTATTTTCTGGTTGATTGGCGTGCGATATACATATCTGCTGACTAAAACCATCTATAACGATTCTGTTGCCCGGCTTGCGATCATTATTTACATAACGGCCTTGCATGGTGTGCTGGAAAACTTCGATGTTCGCGCGGAAGGTTATTTGGCCGCGCTGATTATTGCTGCAATTTATTATGCTCTTCGGGCTATTGAGACGAGAAAATTACCTTTCTATATTCTCGCTGCTTTTTGCTCTGCCTGCGCGATAATGACTAAGGGAATCTTTGTATTATTTACCATATGGGGTGGCTTCGGTTTGTATTGGCTAGTAACGCGGCAATGGAAACAATTTGTTGATTACAAGATCTGGCTCACAGTGCTGCTGACACTTGTATTTACTTCTCCCGAATTGTACAGTTTGTATATGCAGTTTGATATGCATCCGGAGAAAATAGTATTTGGCCAGGCACATGTATCAGGCATCCGCTTCTTTTTCTGGGATAGCCAGTTTGGCCGCTTCTTTAATACCGGGCCAATTAAAGGAGAGGGCGATCCTTTCTTCTTTTTGCATACATTACTTTGGGCATTTTTACCATGGTCCATCATTCTTTATGTCGCTGTTATAAGGTTGTTTGCACGAAAGGGCAGTGGCGATGCTGCTAAACGGATATATATTGTTTATGGAAGTGCTGCCATAACTTTTCTCTTGTTCTCTTTATCCAAATTTCAGCTTCCACATTACATCATCATCATTTTTCCCCAACTAGCCATCATAGCAGCTTATGGACTCATGTCTTTTTTTAATTCAGCAAAGCGTACAAAAGCTATTTCGGTAGTACAATGCGTTCTGCTTGTCGTAACTATCATAGCAGCAATCGCTTTAATGATTATTACTAGGTTTAATGGATTGTATTTAGTTATAGCTCTGTCATTGATTGCTGGCTGTATTATTCTCTATAAATACAGAGGCACAAGTTCGCGTAACATTGTGATAAAGGGATTTGCAGCTTTTGCTATCCTTCATCTTTTTTTGAATGTTGTTTTTTATCCACAGTTATTGCAATATCAGTCAGGAATGTTAGCCGGCAAATGGCTTAAGGAACAAGGTTATAATATGAGCGTTGCCATGTACAAAGCAAATTCATATTCATTAGAGTTTTACGCGCCGGAGTTTGTGGAAAGATTGCAAACGCACGAATCTATAGACAGTTGCATTGCAAAAGGAAATATTATACTTTACACAACAAAACAAGAGGCGGCGGAGCTTGCCGGCAGCGGATACAAAACAGAGCTGTTGAAGGAATATGCTTTTTATCCTGTAAGCAGGTTAACTTTGCCGTTTTTAAATTATACTACAAGAAGCAGGGAGCTACAATATATAGTTCTCGCGAAAGTATCAAAAAAGTAGAGCCGGCATGGATCCCAAAGCAACGTCATTTATTTTAAAGTTTCTGAAGTTTGGCATTACTGGTTTTATCGGGATGATTGTGGATTTTGGCGTTACCTACCTTCTGAAAGAAAAAGCTAAATGGAACAAATACATCGCTAATACAACCGGGTTTACATTAGCTGTTATCAATAATTATGTCCTCAATCGTATATGGACGTTTAAAAGCACCAATCCCCAATGGCTTGCTGAATTTGAAAAGTTTCTCCTTTTGAGTATTGTTGGGCTTTGCCTCAATAACCTGATTATTTACTTACTGACCGAAAAAAGAAAAACCAACTTTTATATAGCCAAAGCAATCGCCGTGGTAATTGTTGTGTTGTGGAATTTTTTTTCCAACTACTTTTTTACGTTTGGATTGAATTAGGTGTAATGTATAAGGCTTCAGGTCTCAGGTTTGAAGTTTGAGGTGTAAGGCGTGAGGTATAAGGCATAGGAGCGCCCTGCTTTAAATCAGCTATCATCAAATCAGAAATCAGACATTTACACAATCTTACCTCAGTTTTCGTAACCTTGCACCGGCGTAAGCCTTATTGACTCAATTTAAACGCATGCTATGAAATATTTATTATTAGCAGGATTACTATGCAGCGGCACAGTTATGGCACAACAACATCTTACCCCCGAATTAATGTGGAAGCTGGGAAGAGTTTCCGGTACAGGAATTAGCACTGATAAGCAATTTGTTATATACAGTGTAAGCACGCCGGACGCAGCTGAGAACAAAAGCAACAGCAAAAGCTATAAAATGCCCGTTTCTGGCGGAAATGCAGAGGAAGTTGCAAAAACGGACGATCTCTTGCGCAACGACCGGATTTCGCCTGATGGCAAGTATATCATTAGCAGCAAGCCGGTTAAAGTGAAAAAAGTGTATGGAAGCGATTTTTATCCTGACCTAGCCAAATCCACCGTTCAAATCTATGATTCGTTGAATTATCGTCATTGGGATACCTGGGAGGATGGCAATTTTGACCACGTATTTGTTGCTCCGCTGGTAGACGGCAAACCGGGCGAGGAAAAAGATATCATGGCCGGCGAAGCGTATGACTGCCCTCAAAAACCATTTGGTGGCAATGAAGATTTTATCTGGAGCCCTGATAGCAAGAAAATTATCTATGTAACCAAGAAGAAATTCGGTACAGCATACGCTATCAGCACCAATACTGATCTGTATGAGTATGATGTGGCTTCCGGCGTTACAAAAAATCTTACTGAGGAAAACAAAGGATACGATATAGCGCCTGCATTTAACAGCAAAGGTGAGTTAGCCTGGATGAGCATGAAACGTGATGGCTACGAAAGTGATAAGCAGGATATTATTGTTTGGGATGGCAATACCAAATTGAACCTGACCCAACAGCGCGATGATATACACGTTGAGAGCTTCAAATGGAGCGATGATGGTAAATCAATATTTTTTATCGCACCAATAGATGGAACATTGCAATTGTTTTCCGTTAATTATCCGGGCAAGACAAGAATGGCAGTTGTAATCAAACAAATTACAAAAGGCGATTTTGATGTAAGCAGCATCGTTGGGCAAGCTGGCAATTCGTTGATTGTTTCCAGGACTGATATCAATCACGCGGCGGAATTATTTACTGTAGATTTCACCAGTGGTACACTGGCACAACTTACGCATGTTAACGATGAAGCCTTTGCAAAGCTTGGCGTTTGCAAAACTGAACGCAGGTTTATTACTACAACAGATAACAAAAAAATGCTTGCGTGGATTATCTATCCGCCCGATTTTGATGCCAGCAAAAAATACCCAACATTATTGTATTGCCAGGGTGGGCCACAATCTGCACTAACACAGTTTTATTCTTTCCGCTGGAATTTTCAGTTAATGGCTTCGCAGGGATATATTATTGTAGCGCCTAACAGAAGAGGTATGCCAGGGCATGGAACACAATGGAACGAGCAGGTAAGTAAAGATTGGGGTGGCCAGGTGTTGCAGGATTACCTGAGCGCCATTGATGCGTTAAGCAAAGAGCCTTTTGTTGATAAGAACAGGCTGGGTTGTGTTGGCGCGAGCTTTGGCGGCTTTTCTGCTTTTGCGCTTGCCGGCATTCACAACAACCGTTTTAAGACTTTTATAGCCCACGATGGCATTTTTGACTTCAGAAGCATGTATGGCACAACTGATGAAATGTGGTTTGAAAACTGGGAGAAAGGCGGCCCTTACTGGGATAAGAACAATAAAGTTGCACAACGTTCTTTCAGCCAGAGCCCAAGTAATTTTGTTGATAAATGGAATACGCCAATTATGATTATACAGGGTGGCATTGATTATCGTGTGCCTATTGAGCAGGGGCAACAGGCTTTCCAGGCAGCACAGCTCAAGGGCATCAAAAGCAGGTTCCTGTATTTTCCTGACGAAAACCACTGGGTTTTAAAAGCGCAAAATGCCCTGGTTTGGCAACATGAATTCTTCAAATGGCTTGACGAGACACTTAAGTAAAATGCATGCAGAAATATTTTAATTCGCACTGTAACTGCCTCAATTTCATTGGGGCAGTTGCTTTTTTAAAGGGTTAGTTCAGTAAAAAGAGCAGAAAAGTTTTCGGTCTGCCTGATTTTTCTCTTAACCTTGCACAACATTTTTGAACGCGTAAAACCGGCTTAGATCCATGCAGTACAGTTTTTCATATAACAAAAAACAGGTAATACAAGGCTTGCGATATCATTTCATTTCAAGAAAAGAGGTGCGCTTGCTTGTTATTGTGGTGAATGTATTTGCAATTATTTCGGCTATTTTATACGGCATGAAAAAGATTCGCCCGGAGCCTTTTTTGCTGGGTTCATTTTTGTGGGTGATGATTATGCTAACCTTTTGGCAGATCCTGCCAATCCTAATTTATAGAAGGGAAGTAACTTTTAAAGAAAGCTTCACCATCAATTTTGGCGAAAGCGATGTGAGGTTGGAAAGTAGCCGCGGATATGTTGATTGGACCTATAACCAGTTCAGCAGCTTTTTTGAAAGCCCCAATTTCTTTCACCTCTATTTTAACCCAAGGTCGTTTTTTCTGATCCCAAAGGAAAACATGACCGAAGAATTTAAGCACGATCTCAGAGGCGTTCTTAACAGGAAGATCGGAAAGAGGTAAGCGTTTCTTACAATTTCCCATTCATTTTTTCCAAATATTTGATAACTGCCAATCTTATATCGCTTTGCGGATTTTGGGGCGATGTTTGTTTGTTATACAACCGGTAAACTTCATAGTTTTTTGGATTCAAAAAACCGAGGTTCTGCTCCTGCCCATCAATCAAAAAATCATTCAGAGCTATTTTGTAAGCCTGCTTATCGTCTATCGGCTTACCATGGATCATCCATTTGCCATTGGCCGAAGTAATGCTGGACGAGTATTGTAAAAATCCGCCGGTGGTGCTGTTTTTCTTGCCGGCTTCCAATACCTGGATAAGTAATTTGCCTGTAATATCGGCCTGCCTTATTGCGCCTCCATAAGGCATAGAACGCATAATTGTGTATTGCGTAATGGGAGGAACAAGCATTTCATCCACACGGATAGAGCCCGCATTAAACAAAGCTGCGTCTGCATCCGGGCAGGCATCTTCTATTGCAGTGCAAATCAGTTTGGTAAAATTGGAAGACGTAATACTTATCACGCTGTCCCTTGCATCCAGCTGAGCCCCATCGCGAAGCAATACCTCCTTATAATTAAAACCCAGCGAGCCGTAAGAGGTGTCAACAACAGACCACCATTTATTAACCACGCTATTTGTCGCATCATCAAAAGCAATGTTATTGTCGAGCGCCTTTAGCTCGGGCCTTGGCGTTGTGACCGTTCTCGTTTTTGTATCTATTTGCAATTTTACCACGTACGCATTCACGGCATTTGAATGTGCCTTTGTTATATACACGTTGCCTACTTTCTCAAAACGCATATCATGTTCATGGCCGCCAATAATTGCTGCCAGCCCGGGTAATTGTTTCGCCAATTGAACATCCTGGTCAAGCTCCTGGTGCGTGATGGCTACCACTGCGTCACAAGAATCTTTTATGGTATTGTAAATAGTTGTTGCCGCGCTTAACGGGTTTTGATAGGCAACATATTTCTTTTTTGTTTTAGGGATGTTGATGCCGATAAAGCCAATCCGCGCTGTTGTTCCGTCCGCATCTTTAACAGTCCGGATCACATAAGTAGGAATTGGTGATGCAGAGGTGCCGGATATTTTTTGAAAAGGCTGTTCTTTACCATTTTTTACCTGGAAGCTGTTAGATGAAACCCACTGAAATTTCGATTCGTTAATGCGCTCCTGTAAATCAGCTTCGTCAAGATCAAATTCATGATTGCCAAATCCCACCAAATCAAAACCCGCGGTATTCATGGCTTCCACCATTTGCTTACCAATAACCGCTTTGCCCTGTACTTTCATTCTGTTGTAGATAGACGGGCTTAAAAAATCTCCCGCCATCAGCAACAATGTATTTGGGTTGGTTTGCAGGTATTGTTTTTTTAGCGTGGCCACGCGGGGCAGGCCGCCCGCTTCTCCGTTCCGAATGGCTGAAATCTCATATACATCGTTCACCTGAACCAGCACAATTTCAATTTTGCCATCGTTTCTACGGCCACCCGTTTTTACACTTGAACAAGCGGTAAACAATAGTATGGCACAAATTGCGGTGATGGTTCTTAACGGATTCATGCGGTTTTGATTAGCTGGTTAAGGTAAGCAACAATTTCTTAAAGCGGTAGTTATATTGCTTTAATTCATGTTTTGTTTTTATTTTCAATTTTTAAAAAAGCCCTGTGAAATAGAAGGTGGGCTCAATTGCGGTGCAATAATGATACCGCCCGTCAAGAAAATATATGTGGATGAAAAAAATTCTTTTAATAGCGTCGATGCTTGTGTGCGTAATGGTACAGGCGCAACATGTTGTCACTTCTTTCTGGGTTGGAAAAACAACCGGCGATTTGCCGTATATGGAATACGGGTTGGGTGATGACAGATTAGGCGGTGCAAAGATGACGTATCTCGATACCAACATAATCGTACGGGTTGTTGATAGCGTTAAAGAGGATTATGAAGTACAGTTGTCGCGCAACCGGTTTGCGTATATGCCTAAGTCTTCCGTGGTATTCGATTCTACACACCACGTTAAACCATATTATCTTACAGGAAGCTGCAAGGTGTATGGAGACAGCCTGTATGATTATGTAAATGTGTTAATGGATGAAAAGCTGCCGTACGCCAGTATTCAGCAAATCAATCCGGCACGTATTGTAGTAGATATATTTGGCGCAACGAGCAACACCAACTGGATAACACAACTATCCACGGCAAAAGAAATTAAGAACACCTGGTATGAGCAGCTGGACAATGATGTTTTTCGCCTGATCATTGAATTAAAACATCCGCAACACTGGGGCCATTCAATTTATTACGACAAGAATAAGCTTGTAATCCGCGTTAAGCAACAGCCCGCCACCGAGCGATGGGGCAAATTAAAAATAGCGATAGATGCAGGACATGGAGGTGCCAATGGCGGCGCAGAAGGTATTACCAGCAAAATAAGAGAAAAAGACTACACACTGCTCTTTGCGGAGCAATTGGAGCAGGTGCTGAAAAAAAGAGGTTTTGATGTGTTTATGACACGTAATAATGATACTACGCTGGATATGGTTGAACGTGTTTATATGCTTAGGGAATATCAACCCGATGTGCTCTTGAGCTTACATCTTAATTCCGCGGGTAATGATAGCATAAACGGTACCAGCACCTATTACAGGTATATTGGTTTCAGGCCATTGACACAGGCCGTGATTAAGCGCATGCTTCAACTCGGGCTGAATGAATATGGCAATGTGGGTAATTTCAATTTTGCGCTTAGCGGGCCGACGGATTATCCCAACTGCCTCACTGAGATCGCCTTCCTGAGTAATATTGAGGATGAAAAGAAAGTGCTTGACGCAGGCTTCAGGAAAAAGGTAGCCAACCAGATCTATTTAGGATTAAACGACTGGCTTACAGCAAACGGTATAATCGTTCCAAAGCCGTCACAGCAAAAAGCAACTAAAAAAGCAAAAAATAAAACAAGCTAGTATGAAAAATGTATTTGTGCATCACGTGTATTTCTGGTTGAAAGATCCAAATTCACAGAACGATCTAAATCAATTGATTGATGGGCTGCATAAACTTGCCAAGGTTGAAACCATTCAGAAACACCATATCGGTGTTCCGGCAGCAACAAACAGGGACGTAATTGAACGCGGCTACGCTGTTTCATGGCTTGCGTTATTTGATAATGCAGCAGGCCAGGAAAGTTACCAAATCGATCCCATCCACCTGAAATTTGTTGAAGAATGCTCACATTTATGGAGCAAGGTGGTGGTTTTTGACAGCGTGGACGCAGCGTAGTGAAGATCGTGAATAGTGAATGGTGAAGGATGCAGCCTGTAAACACTTTTTGCAGGCTTCGGCGTAGGAGTCAATAGTCAATGGTCAAATGTGGCGGATTGATGATTTTTTTCAATCATCTATTGCCATGGTTCGTGAGACACGAACCATGGCGTTGGAAGCAGTATTGAACAAGTTTTTCAATTGCTTAATAATAAAAGGTTAATTAACTGAAAACTATTTGCGCCTTTCACCATTGACTATTTACCATTCACTTCCTTCAAAATTTTATAGTGCTCAACAGGTTAAAAGCTGTTGCACCTTTCACTATTGACTATTCACCATTCACCATTGGCTATTAATTTTTACATTTGTTACATGAGTGAATTAAACATAATCCTCTGCATCATAGGCACTTTAATCTTTATCGGCTTTTTTGCCGGTATTGAGATCGCATTTATAAGCGCCAACAGGCTCAGTATTGAGTTGAAGAAAAAGCAGGGAAAGAAAAGCGGTATTATTATCTCCCGCTTTATGGATTCCCCCGCCAAGTTCCTCGGGACCTGCCTGGTTGGTATCAATGTGTTTATGGTGGTGTATGGCCTTCTTTTCAGCCAGCTGAATAAAAGTTCGTTGTGGGCGTTTCTGCATGTAGAAAATGCCTATGTGCAACTGATTGGTGATACAATTATTTCCGCCTTTATCGTACTGGTTTTTGGAGAGTTTATCCCTAAGGCAATTTTCAGGGCAAAGAATGATGTGCTCTTGAATTTCTTTGCACCGGTGATCAATTTGTTTCACAGCCTTTTCTATCCTTTCGCTTCCATTTTTGTAAGAATATCTGAGTGGATTTTAAAAAATCTTTTTAATGTCCGCGTAAAAGACAAGGCAGAAGCTTTCTCTCGCATCGATATCGAAAACTTTTTTCAGCAGGTTAAGGATCAGGACGAAAACACGGATGAGCTAAATGCGGAACTTTATAGAAACGCGCTCTCTTTGCCAATGGTTAAAATAAGGCAGTGCCTTGTACCCAGAACTGAAGTGGAGGCCGTTGACCTAAGCTTGTCGATTGATGAAGTCACTACAAGGTTTATAGAAACCAAGTTGAGCAGGATAATTGTTTACAAAGACAATATTGATAATATTCAGGGATATATTCACCAATTAGATCTTTTCAAAAAACCGCAATCCTTACAATCTATTTTGTTGCCGATTCCTGCAGTTCCTGAAAGTATGAGTGCCACCGACCTGATTACCAAATTTTCAAAAGAAGGTAAAAGTATTGCCTGGGTGGTAGATGAATTTGGCGGAACGGCCGGGATTATTACCATGGAAGACGTTTTGGAAGAGATTTTTGGGGAGATAAAAGATGAGTACGATACGGAAGAGTTTGTAGAAAAGCAGATTTCTGAGAACGAATTTATTTTTTCAGGCAGACTGGAATTAGATTACCTGAAAGAAAAATATGATATTGAATTTCCTGATAATGAGGCTGAAACTTTGTCGGGCTATATCATTAGCGAACATGAAACCATACCCAAGTTAAAAGAAAGGATTATTATCGACAGGTATGAGTTTGACATTTTAAACGTTAGCGACACACGTATTGAAATGGTAAAGATGAAGGTGTTGAGATAGCCGGGTTTGCGAATTGTAAACGCCAACAGTGAATAAAGCAACTTTTTAACGAATTGGCCGTTACGTTCCGAATCATGCAACGCGTATAAGAATTTGGAGAACGATTGGATGCTAAAAAACAATTTACATGTTTAAGTAGTTTATATTTAGTGCTTTGCGAAAGATTTTGATTGTTGCCTTGCCGTATTTTGAATGAAAACGCTTATTAGTTTTTAAACAGGGACGCACCTTTCACCTTTGGCCATTCACTTTTCACCCAATTTCGCCTAGTTTTATTTGCTGCCGTGCGCCTCATATACTTCAGACCTTTAACTTTGCCAACCTTATATTTTAAGTAGTAAGAATTTAATGGCAACATCATTTATCGACAGAAAGAAAACCTCCAACCGGGAGATGTCTTTTATAGACCACCTGGAAGAGCTGCGCTGGCATATCATACGTTCCGTACTTGCCATTTTAATAATGGCCATTGTAATTTTCGTTAACATACAATGGGTATACACCAACATTATTACCGGGCCAATTAACCCGGATTTTGTAAGCTATAAGTCACTTTGCGATTTCAGCCACTGGCTGCATATTGGAAAAGCGCTTTGTATGGATCCGTTGCAGATAAAAATGCAGACGACTACCTTCGGTGGACAGTTTTTAAGTGGGATCTCCATGGCGCTGATTGGCGGTGTACTGGCAGCGTTTCCATACGTGTTTTGGGAATTCTGGCGATTCGTAAAGCCGGCACTGAAACCTAAGGAAGTAAGAAACACCCGCTTTATTATCTTTTGGGTATCGTTGTTCTTTTTCACCGGGGCAGCTTTCGGTTACTTTGTTTTAGGGCCGTTCACCTTCAATTTTTTGGGTGGGTTTAAATTGTCTAATACGGTTGAAACCATCCCTACTATCAGTGACTACCTGGATAACCTGACTAACATTATTTTGGGTTGTGCGCTTGCGTTTGAATTACCGGTGGTTGCTTTTGCCCTGACAAAAATTGGATTGATCACACCTGACTTCCTGAAAAGATCAAGAAAATTTGCAATAGTGGTTATCCTGATTGTGGCCGCGGTTATTACGCCAAGCCCCGACTGGATCAGCCAGTTAATTGTATTTACACCGTTATTTATGTTGTACCAGCTCAGTATTTTGGTTTCTAAAAGAGCCTATAAGAAAATGCAGGAAGATGATGAAAACTGGGATAAAGAAGAGAAAGAAGAAGAGGAAGTAGAAGAGTGGAGCTAATCCGAATGATTTAACATCATCATTAAATTACTTTTATGAACACGATTTTCGATACAAACAAACCCATCGCAATTGGTTGCGACCATGCGGGGTTTGAATACAAGGAAGCCATTAAAACCTGGTTGCAGGAAAAAGGCTTCCAGGTGAAAGATTTCGGAACAAATTCTCCGGATTCTGTTGACTACCCTGATTTTGCTCACCCTGTTGCTTCTTCTGTTGAAAATGAGGAAGCCGCCTTTGGCATTCTTCTTTGTGGAAGTGCCAATGGTGTGGCTATTACCGCTAACAAACACCAGGGAATAAGAGCCGGGCTTGTTTGGGAAAATGAAGTGGCAAAACTTGTTCGCCAGCACAACAATGCCAATGTTGTTTGCCTTCCGGCACGCTTTATTGCGTTGCCTTTGGCGCTGGAAATTATAGAGACATTCGTATCTACACCGTTTGAAGGTGGACGGCACGGCAGGCGCGTTGAGAAAATGGCCTGCATGTAATGTAAAAGAGTGAATAGTCAATGGTGAATAGTAAAAGTGATAGGCCTGCTTTATTTGAGCGGTTTTCACATTTTGCTATTGATCATTGACTATTCAATTTTAAACGTAAGGTCTCGCACCTTTCACTATTCACTTTAGAGGAATACCTAGTACCTAATATTTAACTACCATCATGAAAAAACTACTACTATCTGTAGCTGTACTGGCTAGCATTGCAGCTACGGCACAAAAGGATCCGGCAAAGAAGTTTGCGGAAACCATCACGGCTAAAGACCTTAAAACCAAATTAACCGTTATTGCAGGCCCCGGAATGGAAGGCCGCGAAACAGCCACAGAAGGGCAGCGCAAAGCAGCTGCATTCATCGAAAATCATTTTAAAAAACTCGGTTTGCAACCGGGCGGGGGAAGCGGCTATCAAATGGAATACCCTGTTTACCAGGATTCATTACAAAGCGTTTCTTTCTCTGTTAATGGTTCCGCATTTGCATTGGACAAAGACTTTACCCTTAGTAGCGGGTCTTTTGCCACCATACAGCGCACCGCAAAAGATGTGGTATATGCATCTTTTGGAATGGCAGATTCAACTTCTAATGATTATGACGGATTGAACGTGAGCAAAAAATGGGTGATGCTTATTGATGGCATACGTGCAGACGTGGATAAAGCACCTGACGCTGAATCTCGTTCAAATTTGAGAGCAACCTTTATGAAAGTTGGGCTTGCCAAGAAAAACGGTGCACGAGGCATTATCATCGTGACAAACGATTTTCCTAAAAAAGAAGCTTCTTCTCGTCTTGGAAATATGTCACTAAAACAAATTGCAGATTCAAGCATTGTTCCGGTTATTTATGTATCTCCACAGGTTGCATCTGCAATTGTTGGAAAACAGGTTTCTTCACTAAAAGAGCTTTCTAACCAGGTTAGAGGTGTTTATCCTGCAGCAATCGATTTGAATGAAGTACGTTTTACTAAAAACCTTCATAGCACAAACGTGTTAGGTGTAATGCCAGGCACAGATAAAAAAGATGAATACGTTTTTGTAACCGCGCACTATGATCATCTTGGTAAAAAAGGAAATGTTATATACTATGGTGCTGATGACGATGGTTCAGGAACAACCAGTGTATTGCAGATTGCAGAAGCGTTTGCGAAAGCCAAAGCAAAAGGCATGGGCCCAAAACGTACTATCGTGTTTATGACCGTTTCGGGTGAAGAGAAAGGTTTGTGGGGAAGTGAATATTATTCAGAGCATCCTGCTTTTCCTTTAGACAAGACTTCTGTTGACCTGAATATTGACATGGTTGGAAGAATTGACCCCGATTATAAAGGCGATTCTACAAACTATGTATATACCATTGGTGAAGACAAGCTGAGCAGTGAACTTTTTGGTATCAGCGATAGCATCAATAAAAAATACATGAACATGGAATTGGACAGAAGGTTCAACGATCCAAACGATCCTAACAAATTTTACTATCGTTCAGACCACTTCAATTTTGCCAAAAAAGGTGTTCCTGTTATTTTCTACTTTAACGGCGTTCACGCAGATTATCATCGTCCAACAGATACTGTTGACAAGATCAACTTCAACGTAATGGAAAAACGCGTAAAGCTTGTATTCTACACAGCATGGGATATGGCTAACAGAGAAAACATGTTAAAAAGAGATATTCCATTGAAGTAAGAATGAGATTCGGTTTTAGAAAAGATTGAGATAAAATAAAATCGCCCCGAAAAATTTTCGGGGCGATTTTATTTTAATGATAATTGAAAATAAAGAATTGAAAATGTTGCAAAAGCGGAGTCAGTAAACCTTTTTTCTGTATAACAAAGAAATTATACGGAGAAGCCTGATGTATATTATCTCTCTACCGCAAAAGGTTTCAAGTCAATACTTGTTGCTGTTTCATTAACCAACTCTGTGACAAGTTTCCCCGTTCCTGCACCGAGGCTTAATCCCAGCATAGAATGGCCGGTAGCAATTGTTACATTGCCCCATTTGCTTGTCTTGCCGATATAAGGTAAACCATCAGCTGAGCACGGCCTGTAGCCATACCAGATTTTATCATTAGATGGCATAGAAATATTAAACTCAGGATAAAAACTTTTTACAGCATTTAATATTCCTTCAACGCGATTATAACGCGGTGGCGTGTTTGTAGAAACAACTTCCATCGTTCCGCCGAAACGGATCTTGTTGCCATCCATAGGCGTAATAGCCACTCGGCCTTCAACCAGGATTGACGGGTAATTAACTTTATAAGGCGAGTTTTCCAATGTAACAGAATAACCTCTTCCTGGCATCAACGGAATCCTCACATCAAGCAACGCTGCCACTTCACGGCTCCAGGATCCTGTAGCAACAACCACATGATCTGTTTCAAAGCTTTGGTCAGCGGTAATCACTTTTGTTACAGAATTTGCTTTCTTTTCAAAACGGACAGCTTCCTGTTTTGGTAATAACTTAACTCCAAGTTCTTTAAGCTTAAGAATAAGCCCCTTCATCAATTTATTTGGATAAAGATGGCCATCGCATTTAAAGAAGATAGCGCCAAGGCCGTTGATCTTTGTATGCGGTTCAAGCGCCTGCATTTGATCGTAGTTGAGCAGTTCTGCATCCAGGCCAAGCTTGTGTGCCTTTTCAACAGTATGTTTAGCATGTTCTGCATTTGCTTCTGTCTGGAATATTTCCAGCAGGCCTTTATGCTCATATGCAAAATCAAAACCAACTTCTTTCGTCCAGATTTCATATTCCTGCTGACTCAATAACGCAATATCGCGCAACGGAACAGCGGATTTTTCAACGTGCTCGGCCGTTGCACTTTTCATAAACTTAAAGCCCCAGTCAAACAGCGCCTTGCTCAGCGTGGGCTTAACATAAAACGGGCTTTTGGAATTGAGCATCCATTTCAATCCTTGTTTTATGATACCCGGCGCAGCCAAAGGAATAAAATGGCTCGGGCAAACATAGCCCGCGTTGCCGTAGGAACAGTTATCCAGAAAATCCTCTTTGTCAATTACCGTAACATCCCATCCTGCACGTTGCAAATAATACGCAGAACTCAACCCGATAATGCCGCCTCCTATAATAGTTACTTTGCTCATGTGATATGTGAATAAGTGAATAGTCAATAGTGAATGGTGAAAAGAGCAACACGTTGTGTTATCGGAAACTACCTAGTTGCTTTAAGTACGAAATACGAAGTACTAAGTACGCAAGCCCGAGCAGTTTCCTGCTTTTCATCCATTTTATTTCAAAAAACTTAAATAGTGAATGGTGAATAGTCAATAGTGAAATGTGAAGCACCATGCGTTAAGGAAAATTCCCTATGCGCTTTAACTACGAAGTATATAAGCCCGGGCAGTTTCCTGTTTTTCGTCGTGTTCATTTCAAAAAACTTAATCAGGTCCATTCATTTTACAGAATCCTTCCAAATAATCCAATCTCAATCCGCTCTAAAATTAATCCTGCCAATATTTAAATCCCATAAATCCAGATCCAGATAATATTCTAGCGGATAACCCTAACTCCAAATACTCTCCCTGCTGTCTTGCCATAATTAGACTCAATCCTGATCGTGATGGTGGTTTTATTGGCAATCAGCTCTTTAGGAATTTCGTATGTTTTGTCATAGAACTTGCCTGTTTTGCCGCCGGTTAATTCTTCGGTTGCGATCTTTTGCCCTTCTACCAGGATATCAAACTTGCGGTCCTTGTCATCGCCGATATAAGTCAGTAAAAGATGATTCGCCGTTGCAGGATCCACTTTCATAGTGAATGCAAAATATCCGCCTGCACGCACTTCACGGCCATTTACGCCAATGGCATCGCTCACATAGCTCTTTTCGCTGGCTGTAAGATTGTGGTCTCTTTCAGGCTGCATTTCGCCGATACGGAATACATCTATTGTACGGTCGGCAATATCTTTTTGCCTTTTCTTTTCAGCTTCATATTCATCCTGGCGGGCGTTCCAGTCAGCGTTTGTAAAGTAATCCCAATAAACGCTGTAATATTCATTGTACATTTTATAGAAAGGGATCAGCTCAACATCTTTTGGCTTTCCTACATTCTCCATAACAAAGCTCAAACTAGCATTAGATACAGGTTTGATCCAGTCGCTTACATTTTTATTATCTGTTAAAAGAACTGGTGTTCCAAAAACCGGGTCAGGCATATTTTCACCAAGCCTTCCTGCAAGAACTAACGGGCCATACATTACCGCAATGCGGTTTTGGTTGTCAGGCATGCTTTCGGTATGCAGCGATTTAGGTAAAACAAGCGTAACCTTGTCATTGTTTTTCCATGTATGGTTAATTGTTATAAAACCATCAGCACCAACCTCAGCATCCACCGGCTTGCCATTTACCAGAACCGTTGTGGTGCGTGCCCAATAGGGCTTGCGTAAACGCAACGTAAAGGCGGTAGGTTTTTTGGCCTGAACAGTCAGGTTGCTGCTGTCACCTTCAGGAAAATAAGTTTGTTGTGTAATCACTAATCCTTTTTCTTTCCAGTTAAGCTGAGACGCAATAAACAGGTTTACATACAAGCTTCCATCTTTTCCTTCATAGTAAATACCTTCTGCATATTTGCTATGGTTTTCCATGCCACTTCCAACACAGCAGGTGAAGGTATTGAAGCGATCGCTGAATTGCTTTTTAGTGCCCATTCGTAATGGAACAAAATAACACATCATGCCATCATCCGGATTTTGAGAAGCGAGGATGTGGTTGTACAATGCTCTTTCATAATAATCACCAAAAGCAGATGAGGGTTGCCAGCTAAACAAATACCTTGTTAGCTTAAGCATGTTATAGGTGTTACACGTTTCGCAGGTGTTATCGCTTAGCCTGTCGCTCAGTTTATCTTCTTCTCCGCAATATTCATAGTTACTGTTGCCGCCTATAACATAAGAGTGGTGATGCGTCATTGTTTCCCAAAAGAAAGAAGCAATCGTCTTGTCGCTTTCTTTTGCTGTTAAACTGTATTGGCGCGCACTTCCTATTGCTTTAGGAACGTTGGTGTTGGAGTGTTTGCCTGGCATTGGATCAATTCTTTTTGACAAAGGCTCCATCACAAAATTGTCGTAGAATTTATAAGAAAGATCCAGGTATTTTTTATTTCCGGTAATGGCATAAATATTTGCCAGCACATCATTCATTCCTCCATATTCACAACGCAACATTTTTTGCAATTGCTCCTCACTCAGGTTTCTCAACACATTGCCTGTCCAGTCGGTCATTCCGGTAACAACAGCCATCGCCTTTTTGTTGCCGCAATAGAGGTAAGCGTCTACAAGCCCCGCCATTACTTTGTGAACAGTGTACCACGGCGACCAACCGCCATTCAAATCAAAGCCACCGCTTTTTATCTGGCCTATAGAAACTTTATAAAAGATGCTATCCTCATTTGGTATCGCACCCACATAGCCTGTTTGTCTTGCCTGCTGGCAACGCGCCAGTTCGTCAACAATATAATCCGCTCTCTTTTTAAATTCTACGTTACCGGTTGAAGCATACATCATGCTGATGGCAGAAAGATAGTGCCCAAGTGTATGGCCAGACAAGCCTTCGCTTTCCCATCCGCCGTAAACTTCCCCTTTTGTAGGCAGGCCGGCATTTTTATAAAATCTATGTAATAATCTGTTTGGCTCAATGCTGATAAGATAAGCGGAATCTCTTTCCATTGCATTAACAAAGGGGCTTCCTGCAAGAAGCTTTACATCCTGCAAAGGGAAAGCATAAGCCTTTGTATCTACCGTGGGGTGCACTTTAAAACGTGTGTCGTTTTTTTGTGGCAGGTAAGACTGTGCAAGTGCCGAGCTCCCTAATAAAGCCAGTGTGGATATTCCAAGAATAATTTTTTTCATCAGTTGGTTTTTTCTCTGATCGGTTAATAGATTAGCGCTTATAAAATCAGTATTTGTTAGCAGGGTTAATGAAGCTAAAAGCCAATCAACTAACTGCTTATTTTTTCTTTTACAATGTCTTGTGCAACTGCTGTCGCCTTCTTTTGTCTTCCCATGGCGATATAGTACAACGGAACACCTAATAACACGATACCTAAACCCGGCCACGTGTAAGTTGGTTTATATACAAATAATGCTACGCATATTGTTGACGCAAACAGCACATATAAGGCAGGAAGCACAGGATAACCGAACGCCTTATATGGCCTTGGTAGATTTGGTTGTTTCTTGCGCAGACGGAAAATGCCGATGATGGTTAAGATGTAGAAAATGAGTACTACGAAAATTACATAATCTAACAGATCGCCATAACGGCCGCTTAAGCATAATGCCGATGCCCAAACACACTGAATCCAAAGTGCTGTGGCTGGAACAGCATTTTTATTGAGAACACCTACCTGGCGAAAGAATAATTTGTCTTTTGCCATGGTATAATAAACTCTTGCACCCGCAAGGATGAGTCCGTTATCACAACCAAAAGTGGAAATCATGATCATGATGGCGATAATATAGGTGCCGCTCGTTCCGAAAATATTGTGGCTCGCTACAACAGCAACGCGGTCGTTTTCAGCAAAAGCAATTTCATTGAGCGGGAGTACCGCCAGGTAAACAAGGTTTACAATAACATAGATAGAAGTAACGATTAAAGTTCCAAGCAACAGGCTTAAGCCAATGTTTCTTTCCGGCCTCTTTATTTCGCCGGCGATAAAGGTCACGTTGTTCCATGAATCACTGCTGAACAGGCTTCCTACCATGCTCGCGGCGATAGCTCCCATAACAGCAAAGCCTGTATAATTCGAGACTCCGGTTGTTGATAGTTTGTTGAGCGCAAAACCTGTGCTCCAGTTAGCGTTCCATATATTTTTATCAGCGCCGAATATCAGCCCGAAAACAACGAGCCCGACAAGCGCTGCAATTTTAGTAATAGTAAAAGTTGTTTGAATGATCTTTCCCTGTTTTACACCTAATGTGTTGATATAAGTAAGCAGGCAGATCATTAAAATGGATGTTACCTGGGCTGCCGAGATCTTAACAAAGCCGAGGTCCGCCAGGATATTTTGTTCACTAAGCGAGGGAAAGATGTATGCGGCAAATTTTGAGAAAGCCACGCCCACAGCTGCGATTGAGCCGGTTTGTATAACGGCGAAAAAACTCCAGCCATATAAAAAGCCCACTAAAGGATTGTATGCTTCGCGAAGGTAAACGTACTGACCGCCGGCTTTCGGGTACATGCCGCTTAATTCGCCATAGCTAAGCGCGGCAGTAAGTGTGATCACACCAGTGAGGATCCAGATAAGCAATAGCCAACCTGCGGAGCCGACATTGCGTGAAATATCCGCACTTACAATAAAGATTCCCGATCCAATCATGGCGCCGGCAACCAGCATAGTGCCGTCCAGTAAACCCAGCGATTGTTTAAATTTTTCCGTGGCCATTGATCGTTAGCTGTTTTAAGTTATAAGCAGTGTTTTGATATAGGGCCGGAATAACGTTCAATGTTCTATTTCGGCCATCGAAAAGCGTTATATCGCTTTAGTTGTCACTATATGTCCTACACTTTCAAAGCATAAAACATATAATGACATTATGTTAATCTTCAAACCTCCGTCCTGACGAAATACAGGATATATTAATTCTATCTTGTGAATCCTTAAATCTCACGAATCCTGATCCAGACAAAAATCTAAATCAGAATTAAAGCACCTGGAATCCATATGCGTACGGATCATCTTCCGGATCAATTGTAATGGTGTTGTAGCCATACACTCTTGCCCAGCCTTCGATGCTTGGCCTGATCGCAGGTTTCCCTGCAACTGTTGTTTCTTCTTCTATCCTTCCTGTAAACTTGGAACCGATAATGCTTTCGTGTACAAATTCATCACCTTTCTTCAACTTGCCTTTAGCATACCACTGTGCCATGCGGGCCGACGTGCCTGTTCCGCAAGGTGATCTGTCAATTGCTTTATCTCCGTAAAACACGGCATTGCGCGCGGTTGAGGTTGGGTCTAAAACAGCGCCTGTCCACAGAACGTGAGAGCAGCCGTTGATTGTTGGATTATCCGGGTGGACAAACTCATATTTTTCATTTATGCGTTTGCGGATTTCCCTTGCCCATGCAATCAACTTATCTGCAGGATAGTTTTCGAGTCCTTTGAAGTTTTCCTGAACATCTACAATTGCATAAAAGTTACCGCCATAAGAAACGTCGAACGTGAGTTCGCCCAGTTCGGGACAATCAATCGTCAGATTTTCAGCAGCGAGGTAAGCCGGTACATTCGTAAGTTTTACTGATGTAACTTTTTTGCCTTCCTGTTTGTATTCAATCAATACAAGGCCCGCAGGCGCTTCCATGCGTACAACGCCAGGCGTTTTAGGAACAATTAGCCCTTCTTCAATTGCAATGGTAATAGTACCGATGGTACCGTGGCCGCACATAGGTAAACATCCACTGGTTTCAATAAAAAGCACAGCTACATCATTTGCCTTGTCATGTGGTGGATATAAAATACTTCCACTCATCATATCGTGGCCACGTGGCTCAAACATAAGCCCCTTCCTGATCCAATCATATTCTCGTAAAAAGTGTTGACGTTTTTCGCTCATGTCTGCACCTTCCAGTACAGGCCCTCCGCCTGCAACAAGCCTTACAGGATTGCCGCAGGTGTGGGCGTCAACACAGAAGAAAGTTTTTTTCATCCGGTAGTTTTATTAAGGCAAAATTCAAAAGTCAAAATTCAAAAATTAGTCAGCACTTATTTCAAGTGACTACATTCAAGTTCGTGTTTTACGAGCTGCCAAAAAGCTTAAGAAGCTAGTGATCGCAACGGCCCTTTTTACTTTTGCCTTTTTACTTTTAACTTATTTTATCTCTTGTCCAATCATTGTTTACAATACGCAGTATGTTCAGCGGATTTTCATTCTTCAAAGCATCCGGCAACATGCTGTCAGGGAAATTCTGAAAGCATAATGGCCTAACCCATCTTTTGATAGAAGAAGTACCTACTGAAGTAAAGCGTGCATCAGTTGTAGCAGGGAAAGGCCCGCCATGAACCATTGCCGCGCATACTTCTACACCAGTTGGTACATTGTTCAGAATAATTCTGCCTGCAAGTGTTTGTTGCAATTCAAAAACATCCTGATGGTTCGCCAGGTCTTCCTCCGTTGCCATCATTGTGGTCGTTAATTGGCCTTTGAGAGAACTCAAAACAGCTTTTAGTTCTTTAGCGTCTTCACAAACGATGGCCAATGAGAACGGGCCAAATACTTCTTCTCTGAAATGCGGATTTGCAAGGAAGGTCTGGCCGCTTACTTTGGCAACTGTAGGCTGTGCTTCAATATCCGTCACCTCTTTTTCAACACGCGCAATTACATCGATGCCTTTCTGCAATAACATCTCATCCAGGCCGGAATTGTATGCATGATAAATACCGGTATGCAGCATTTTCTGCGGCGTCACTTTTGCAATTTCTTCTCCAAGAATCTGAAGGAAATTATCCAATGCCTCACTCTTTACTGCAAGCAATAAACCTGGATTGGTACAAAATTGCCCCATTCCAACAGTGATAGATCCTGCATAAGTTTGCGCCAATGATGCGGTATTCTTCTGCAAAGTATCCGGGAAGAACACAACAGGGTTGATGCTGCTCATTTCTGCAAAAACCGGAATTGGCGCCTGCCTTTCATTTGAGTAGTCGCACAATGCGCGGCCACCGCTGAAAGAACCGGTAAAACCAACGGCAGTAGTATTGGGATGTTGCACCAAAGCTTTTCCTACTACGTTGCCTTTGCCTGTTGTATGTTGAATAAGGTGCTGTGGCATATTGCAAGCCTGGATAGCCAGTTGCATCGCTTCAAAAACAAGTTCAGAGGTTTTAACGTGAGCGTTGTGTGCTTTTATAACCACGCTGCAACCCGCAGCCAGTGCGCTTGCGGTGTCTCCACCTGCTGTAGAGAACGCAAAAGGAAAGTTGCTTGCACCAAAAACCACCACAGGCCCTAGTGGTACAAAAACCTTACGGATGTCTGGCCTTGCAGGGGTTCTGGTTGCGTCGGCTGTATCAATTGCAGCTTCAACCCAACTCCCTTCTTTGATCAAAGAAGCGAATAATTTCAGTTGATTGGTTGTACGTGATATTTCTCCGTTCAACCTTGCTTCGGGCAGATTTGTTTCAGCATTAGCGGTGGAAACGAGAACTGGCCTTTTAGCTTCTATCTCTTCCGCAAGCTTTTCAAGGAATGCGGCTCGCTCGGCTGGAGAAATTTTCTTATAGCTATCAAATGCATGTTGCGATTCTTGCATTACAACATTTACGTCAATAGCTGTTTCCTGGATCAATGTGTTTGTCATATGTATAAAGATTAAAGAATAACATCTTTCACTTCTGCGTGGCTCAACTGTATTGATTTATAATCGGGCAATACAGGCCTGTTAGCCAGCGCAGAGTTTACAATATTCAGTATTCTTTCTCTTTCTTCACCAACTAATATTAAACGAGGGGCTCTTACGTACTCTGTACCCACGCCAGCACAAGCTTCTGTTAGTTTAATGTATTGTACCAGCTTTGGGTGGATATCCAGCTCAAGCAGCGGCATAAACCAACGGTATATGGCTGTTGCTTCTGCAATTCTACCTGCTTTCACCAGTTTATAGATGGCAACTGTTTCGTGCGGGAAGGCGCAAACCAAACCGGCAACCCATCCATTTGCACCCAGCAGCATTTCTTCCATGGCAATAGTGTCAACACCGCAAAGGATTGAATAACGGTCGCCGAATTTGTTGATCATCCTGGTAACGTTGGTTACATCTCTTGTTGATTCTTTCACTGCCTGAATAGTTGGGCATTCAGCCAGCTCCTCAAACATTTGTAAAGTGATTTCTGTTTTGTAATCAACAGGATTATTGTAGACCATCAAAGGAAGATCTGTTGCGCTGGAAACTGCTTTAAAATATTCAACAGTTTCGCGATGATCAGTTTTGTAACGCATAGGAGGCAATAACATCAAGCCTTGTGCGCCCCACTCAGCAGCAAGTGTAGCTTGCTTTACAGCTTCACGGGTTGAACCTTCTGCTATATTAATTAATACGGGTACTTTACCATTTAAGGAAGATACAGTGGTTTTAACCAATGCTTCTCTTTCAGATTCAGTTAGTACACTGGCTTCTCCCAATGTGCCTCCAAGAACGATTCCGCTTACACCGGCTTCAACCTGTAAAGCAATGTTCTTTTGGCTGGCATCCATGTCAAGATCGCCCTGTGCTGTGAACTTGGTTGTAACTGCAGGAAAAACTCCTTTCCATTGTATTTTCATGAGACTCTTATTTTACTCAAAGATATTTTCGTGTGAAAAAAAAGCTGTTACGTGAGTTAATGAATACTTTACCAATATTAGCTAGATTTTTTTATAATTTTAGTTCTATCTTGCAATTTCAGTTAAAAAATAGCCGGCAGCCTTTTGAAACAAAAGCCCACAGCACAAGCGGTTGACGAACACTTTATAATGTATGAACAGCTGTTATTATGTAAGGGCGCCCAATGTGAAAATATAGTCCAATGAAAGTTTTACAGTTTACCATACCTGTTGCAAAAGAAAACTCAATAGTAGTGCAGGAAGATATTTTGCCACACTTTTACGATCACCTGCACCGCCATTATGAAACGCAGATAACCTGGGTATTAAAAGGCGAGGGAACGCTGATTGCCGGCAACTACATGAAGCAGTTTAAGAGCGGTGAGATATACATACTTGGAGCCAATCAGCCGCATATATTTAAAAGTGATCCTGCGTATTTTGATAAAAGGCGGAAAAAGGAAATTCACAACGTGACGATCTTTTTTAATCCTGACGGCTTGCTTACACAGTTGCTTGATCTGCCGGAGATGAAGAACATCCGCAAATTTGTTACATCAACAGCATCAGGTTTTAAAATTCCTGTAGCAGATTGTAGTACAATCAGTGAATACATTACAAAGGTCAAGAACAGTAAAGGCGCCTTGCGTGTGGCGGCTTTTATTGAAATGTTGCAGGAGCTGTCTGGTGTGAAGAATTTATCTCCGCTGGCAAATGCTTCAAGTGAAAACCTGATTACAGATACAGAAGGGCTGCGCATGAACGATATCTATCAATATACAATGGATAACTATACGGATAATATTTCACTGAAAAAGATTGCCTCCATTGCGCACCTTACTCCACATGCTTTCTGCCGTTACTTTAAAAAACATACACGTAAAACATATGTTACCTTTTTAAATGAGATAAGAATAAACGAAGCCTGTAAAATAATGCTCGGTGGCAATTTTGAAAACATCGCATCAGTAGCGTATGATACGGGTTTCAGCAATGCTGTAACCTTTAATCGGGTATTCAAAAAAGTCGTGAGCAAATCTCCACGGGAATACATCAGGGAATACATACAGCGGGTGGATTAATTGACAATGCTTATACAATTGACAGTTGACAATTGAAAATGGCTTGAAGTAAGTAGAATCTATTTACACAGTGTTCCGCAAAGAACAGCTCGCTTTCATTGTCTTTTTTCAATTAGCCCGGTTTAATTTTTGACATTCTTATATACATTGTAACTATCAATTTTCAATTGTCAATTACCTCCGCACATTGGCACATTTCCTCATTATCAATTTTCCATTTTCAATTATCAATTGAATTAATCATTAATTGCTCTTCAACATTTATACCTTGTCAATTGCATGTTAATATTGGTAAATTATCTGCTAAGACGGATAAATTCTTTTTTATTTTTTACTTCTAAGTTTGAAATATAAAGTTAAACGTCATGGTAACAATTGATGTTTGATATAACGATAATCGCGTTGCTAATCTTCATTGCTAATCATTTTTAATCTTGTATAGTCACAGCTTTACAGTTTGAATCTGCATGCCATCACCATACTTGTCGCCTATTAACAAACATAAAAGAGAAAATCTGCTTATGAGAAAAATGACCTCCGTGCCTCTGCTTATATTCTTGTGCTTATGCATGAGTGTATATGTACATGCGCAAACACTTAATGTAAAGGGTAAAATTGTTGATAACAATGGAACGCCCGTAGGTAATGCCAGTGTCCAGGTTAAAAATAAAACAACCGGTACTGTTTCAAAAGAAGATGGCACATTCACAGTTCACGTTGCATCAGATGGCACATTAATTATTTCCGCACTTGGCTTTGCTGAACAGCAGGTTGAAGTTGGCGGAAAAGAGTCCGTTGATATTGTTTTAACGAAAGCCACCAAAGTGCTGGACGAAGTTGTTGTTACAGCCCTCGGTATCAGCAGGCAAAAGAAGTCGCTCGGTTATGCAATTCAGGAAGTAAAGGGCGAACAGCTTACACAAAGCAATGAGCAAAACGTACTGAATTCATTATCGGGTAAAGTGGCTGGTGTACAGATCACAGGCGCCAGTGGTGCCGTAGGTTCAAGCTCCAGGATCGTATTGCGTGGTAACAGTTCATTGGGCGGAAACAACCAGCCGCTGTTCGTTATCGACGGCGTACCCGTGAGCAACTTTGCTACTAATCTTGGTTCAGGTGGGGCAGTGGATTATGGTAACGCCATCGCTGAAGTTGATCCTAACAACATTGCTTCGATCTCTGTACTGAAAGGTGCGAATGCCGCGGCGTTATACGGACAACAAGCCGGTAACGGTGTGGTATTGATCACCACAAAAGACGGCAAAGGCGCCGGCAAGAAAATGTCACTGAGTTATTCCGGCGGCTTCTCAATTGAGAACCCATATATCTTGCCAAAATTCCAGAACCAGTATGGTCAGGGAACTTACGGTGAAGAATATATGTGGAAACAATACCAGGCTGGCGACTTAAGCCTTTCTGATATTGGTGCTAATACCAGCCTCGATCCCAAGAGCTATCAGGATTGGGCCCAGGGTGTTGGTTTTTCTTATTTGGATGGTTTAGGAAATGGCACCAATGATGGTGTGGATGAAAGCTGGGGACCAAGACTGGATGCCGGTTTACTTATTCCGCAGTACAACAGTGCGCTGGATGCAAATGGAAATAGAATTGCTACTCCATGGATCTCTCATCCTAACAATATTCGCGATTTCTTTACAACAGGCTTTACTATGGATAATTCTGTTGCTTTATCAACCAGTTCAGATAAAGGCAACACGCGTCTTGCATTGAGCAACCAAAGACAACAAGGTGCAATTCCTAATACCGATCAGAACAGGTACACCATCCAGTTGAACACTACGCAGAACTTCACCAACAGGTTTAAAATAAACACTAATGTGAACTATGTTAGAACAGAAAACAACAACCTTGTTGGCCAGGGTTATAACGGTAACAACCCTATGCAGTCAATCATGGGTTGGTTTGGTCGCCAGGTTGATATGAAAGACCTGAAAGCCAACTGGCAGAAAGAATTTAATGGTGGTTTCCCATACAACTGGAACAGCAACTTCCACGATAATCCTTTCTTCAATGTATATAACAACACACACTCTCGTTACAAAGACAGAATGTATGGTAACGTAAATCTTACTTACCAGTTCAGCAAATGGTTTAATGCTATGGTTCGTGTAGGTGATGACTGGTCGACTGAAGTTCGTAAAGAGATCAGCGTAAACAAAACCAATTCTACTTCGATCAGCAAATCTGAAAGAACATGGGGTGGTGGTAGCTTCAGACAAAATCAGTATAACCTGAACACGCTGAATGCTGATCTTATTTTCTCTGGTAGTGGAAATATTACAAAAGACATCTCTCTTAGCTATACCGCTGGTGCTAACTATCAAAGCTACAAACAAGTTTATAGCCAGTTGGGTGCAGATCAGCTAACTGTACCAAATGTATTTACGATCAGCAATGCAAAAGGTTCGCCTGTTACGGGCATGGCAACCAGCCGCTGGCGCTCTAACAGTGTATTCGGACAGGCTTCTCTGGGCTATAAATCCTGGTTATACCTTGATCTTACGGCCAGAAATGACTGGAGCTCCACATTGCCTGAAGGTAACTGGTCCTACTTCTATCCATCTGCAAGTTTAAGCTGGGTGTTCACAAATGTGTTAAACATTAACCCGTCAATATTGAGCTATGGTAAATTAAGAACCAGTGTTGCGGGTGTGGGTAAGGGTGCCCCTAATCCTTACTCTACTTATGGTACCTATGGCGCTAATGCTTCTGGCTACAATGGTGTTACGTTGTACAGTATCTCAAGTACTTTGCCTCCGCTAAACCTGATGCCCGAAAAAGCAACAAGCAGTGAGGTTGGTTTGGAATTACAGTTCCTGAATGGCAGATTAGGATTGGATGCGACTTACTACGAGAAAGTGACAAAGAACCAGATCATGACCGTTGATGTGTCAGGTGCATCCGGCTTTGTAAAATCACAGATCAATGCGGGTGAAATTCAGAACAAAGGTGTTGAGTTGCAGTTGAATCTTGGTTTGTTGCGTTCAGCTAATGGTCTTAACTGGGATATGAACATCAACTGGGCTAAAAACTCCAATAAGGTTACCAAGTTGTACGAAGATCCTGTTACAGGACAAAAAATTGCATCTTACGCAATTACTTCTATCTGGAGCAGAACAATCGATGCTATTCCTGGTCAGGCTTATGGTGTAATAAGAGGTGGAACTTTTGTGCGTGATGCAAATGGCGCTATCGTGGTGAATGATAACGGTATGCCTAAATATGATGCTACACCAAAACCAGTTGGAAACATTACGCCAGATTGGATTGGTGGTGTTAGCAACACATTCACTTATAAGAATTTCCGCTTCAGCTTTTTGGTTGATGCACGTATGGGTGGCGATATCTTCAGTGTAACACAGTGGTTCGGCCTGCAGTCAGGTGTATTGCAACCAACTGTTGATGGTGGTATACGCGAGAACGGTGTTGTTGCAGGTCAGAATGTGTTTACAGATGAGAAATTTGTAACTGCTGATGGCAAAACAAATACTGCCCGCGTTAATCCAAGAGATTTCTTCCAGAGCTTATGGGATGGTAGCGAAAAAGCAATTATTGATGCTAGTTATATTAAGCTTAGACAAATTGAATTCGGGTACACACTTCCTGCAAAAGTTACCAGCAAATTGGGTTGGTTAAAAGGTGCAGGCATTTCAGTGTTCGCTCACAACGTTGCGTTGTTGTATACTTCAAAAAGCAATTTGGCGCACATCGATCCTGAGACTGGATTTGGTGTAGGTAACGATGGTCTTGGTGCAGAGCAATACCAGATTCCTTCAAACAGAAGTATCGGTGTTAAACTGAATATCAATCTGTAATCAGTAAATGAGTTAAGCTTAATTAAACAGAGAAACAATGAAACAAAAATCATCTTATATAATAGCGGCATGTATTGCCGCAGCGGTGGGGCAGGGCTGTACAAAAGACTTTACACAGATCAACACCAACCCCGATAAGCCTGTAGTGGCGCCTACTACAAACGTGTTTGCTTATGTAGTGGAAGATTTTGCTGCTACGTATTTTGATGCCTGGGGTGACATGAACGAGCCTGAAACTTATGGCGGACACCTTGGTAAAATTCAGTACGTGGATGAGGCGAGATATAAATTCAGAACCGGTACGGTAACCAGCCTATGGAATGCCATTTACCGCGACATGAAGAATGCGCAACTGGTGATCGGTCAGGCAGAAAAAGATAAGGCTGTTAATATGCAGGCTGCCGCTTTGACCATCCAGGCATACATGATGCAGATCGGCACTGACCGTTGGAGAGACATGCCGTTCAGCGATGCGATTAAAGGAGATTCCGGTTATATCACACCAAAATATGATACGCAAGAGACTATTTATCCTTCAATTGTAAATCAACTGAAAAAAGCTGCAGATCTTTTTGCACAGGCTTCTGATGACCAACTGGGTGAAGGTGATTTGCTGTTTGCAGGTGACATAACCAAATGGAGAAAATTCTGTAACTCCCTGCGTCTTCGCGTAGCAATCAGGCTTTCAGGCGTTAATGCAGATCTATCCAAATCAATCATAGAAGAAGTTACAGGCGATGCGGCTAAATATCCTGTATTTGAAAGCAACGACGATAATGCATTTTTGGTTTGGCCAGGTTCAAAACCGTATATCGAGCCATGGAACAGCGATTCACAGGGAAGAGATGATCATGGTCCAAGCGCGCCATTTATTGATTCACTTAAAAAATACGCTGATCCTCGCTTAAGCTCATTTGCTCATCCTGCTCCGGCAGATGGCGAATACAGAGGTGTTGAGATTGGGCCGGTTAGCTCTCCTACCATTTCACAGTATTCAAGAATAGGTACTATTTATCGCGATGTTGCTGCTGGTTTTTCACCTTTCATGCGTTATTCAGAAATACAGTTTATCCTGGCTGAAGCAGCTACAAGAGGATGGAATACACATGGTTTGACTGCTGAACAAGCATACATAAATGGTGTGAAGGCTTCAATGGCTGAAAACAACGTTACAGATGCGAATGAAATAACCGCGTACATGAATAGTGCCGGTGTTAAATGGACAGGCAATGTGAAACAGATTTACATGCAGAAATGGATCGCTTTGTTTAAAGACGGACATGAAGCATGGGCTGAAGAAAGAAGGACAGACTATCCATTGCTGCCAGCAGCTAAAGGGTCATCATACCCTGGTCATACACGTCCACCTTTCCGTTATCCTTATCCTGTAGAAGAATCTACTTTGAACGGCGGAAACAACGCAACTTTTGGTGCGGATGTTAAAGACAATTTCTGGGGCAAGCAAATGTGGTGGGATACGCGCAAGGGTGTTCAATAGTCTCATGTGTTTGTATATAGATTAAAAGCAAAGGCCTCCTTTATAGGGGGCTTTTGTATTATTAGGCAATAATGACTGGTGTGGGTGGCGATTTACGCATGCCTTGCTTTAAGTAGGGCTGGGTTAACTTCATGTCCATAGATCTTGCAATATTTTATCGATAAAGCCGGCTCTATAAAAAACTTCGATCCAGGGTGCGATGGATACCGGATAGAAAATAAATGCCTTTCATCTTATGCAATCGATATCATCTCCATTTCCTTTCAAAAGCGATAAATGTATTTTGTACAATTAAAATTAAAAACCCTTTAAAAAACTATTTGATGAGCGGTTTTTTAATCTTTTTTTCATTTATTAACTTCCATACCCTTATTTCACCGAGACATGGGTTAAAATGTGTAAAGTAGAGGGTAAAAGGTATCTAGGTTTTTTTTTGAAAAAATGATAAGTTTGGTAGACAAAATTAACTGGCCTTCATCGCACTTTTAAGGATCCGGGCCCATAGTCTGGCAATTACCATGTAACCTTTTATCGCACTTTATAGGTAACCAAAATTTTATTGAAATCTAAAAACAAGGGAGATGATCTGCTTATGAAACCGCGCATTGAACACATGTTGCAGGTTCTGAAATTGACAATTCAAAGGTTGCTATTATTCAATTATAGCAAATCCTTTGTATTTAGACCTGCGCCACGCAAACTATCACTTTTCTGTTTGCTAAGTTTCCTTTTTGTAATGGCCAATGCTCAAACTTCGGGTTTGCAGGGCCGCGTGACCGAGGAGAACGGAACGCCCGTTGCCAACGCCTCAGTACGATTTAAAAACAAATCCACAGGTGTTATAACAAAAGAGGATGGTACTTTTTCTATTCAATCTGCAGGTAAAGGAACACTAATCGTTTCAGCGCTTGGGTATGCTGAAAAGGAAGTTGATATAACCGGGCTTGAGAAAGTAGAAATTGTATTACCAAAGTCAACCAAACAACTGGAAGAAGTCGTTGTAACGGCTCTTGGCGTAAGGCGTGAAAAGCGCAATCTTACTTATAGCACACAGGAAGTTAAAAGTGAGGAGATCCTTAAAGCCAAAGAGCCCAATCTTGTAAATGCATTGGCGGGCAAGGTGGCCGGCGTTCAAGTAACAAGCTCTTCAGGCACACCCGGAAGTTCAGCAAGAATTGTGATACGTGGTACTACTTCCATCTTTGGCGATAACCAGGCCCTGATTATTGTTGATGGTGTTCCTATCAATAACGATGAAACAGGCAATCTTAATTCAGGTCCGGGATCTAACAGGCTGAATGACATCGACCCGTCCATCATTGAAAATGTAAACGTATTGAAAGGTGCCGCTGCAACTGCATTGTATGGATCTGCGGGTGCACGTGGCGTGTTGATGATTACCACTAAGGGTGGTGCCCAGGATAAAAAACCTACATTCTCACTTAGCTCGGATTTGTCTTTTGAAAAGCCTCTTGTACCGCAGGTTCAAAGCAAATATTCGCAGGGTGAAAGCGGCGTCTTTTTTAACGGCGAGGATCAGAAAGGCAGTAGCTCATGGGGAGCTTTGATGGACACGTTAAAAGTGAACGGCGCGCCTGCAAAAAAGTACAACCAGATGGATATGTTCTTTAATACGGGTGTTACCAGCAATACAACTTTCAGTGTGAATGGTGGAGGGGCAAATTCAAGCTATTTTTTATCATATTCATACCTCAATCAAAAAGGTACTGTTCCAAATACGGATTTGATCCGCAATTCAGCATTTGCCAAGTACACAACAAAATTATATAAGAATCTTACAACTACTTTTCAACTCAACTATTCTAACACCTCCAACAACAGGATGCCGGAAGGATATATTCTTGAAGCGCCTGTATGGACGATCTATACAGCTCCCGTCAGCTGGAACCCGCTTCCTTATTTAAATCCTGATGGAACGCAAAGGGTGTACCGTTATTCAAGAAATAATCCGTACTGGACGTTGGATAATATCTATAACAAATCTCTTGTTAACCGTTTTATCCCGGTGTTTACCGTTAACTACACGCCATTGAAGTGGCTTACTGTTACCGAACGTCTTGGAGCGGACATGTATACCGAGCAGGATAAGTATAAAGAAGCGGTTGGTTCTTCCGCTAACCCGGCAGGAAGGATCCTTGAGCAAAACCTCAATTTCCGCCAGTTTAATCATGATCTGATCGTTAACGCCAGCAAGGCTTTTGGACGGTTTAACGTAAACATGCTGGTGGGAAATAACGTATACTCCTATTACCTGCAAAAACTGGCGGGGCAAGGGTTGGGGCTAAACATTGATGGGTTTGACAACATTAGTAATGCAGCGAGCATTAGCTATACAGAAAATCTGCAGCAAATCCGTAAAGTAGGTTTCTATGCCCAGGCAAATGTTGATTACAACAATTTGCTTGTACTGTCCTTGACAGGACGCTACGATGGAAGCTCTGTTCTTGCAAAAACCAACTCGTTTTACCCATATGGCTCAGCAGCTGGTAGTTTTATTTTCTCTGAATTATTTTCCGGAGGATTGAAAAAAGTTGTAAACCTTGCCAAGTTGCGCATTTCTTATGCAACCGTAGGTAATGATGGCGTGCCACCTTACTCTTTGACAACTCCTTACATGGTAAACAGTTTTGGCAACATTACTTTTCCGTACCAGGGCAATTCCGGATTCCTGCAGAGTGCAACGCTGGGTAACCCGAACTTAAAAAATGAGCGTTTGAATGAATCAGAAATTGGCCTTGAAGCGAAGTTGTTACAAAACAGGTTAGGGTTTGAATTGTCCTATTTCTACAAGAAAACAATTGACGGGTTAATTCCCGGCGTAGCAATTGCGCCTTCAACAGGTTACAATGGAACAACGGTTAATACAGCCAGTATTGAGAACAAAGGCCTTGAGCTGATCTTAAATGCAACACCTGTAAAAACCAAGAATTTTAGTTGGGACCTCACTTTCAACTTTACCAAGATTAACAACAAAGTGCTGTCTATATACGGTGATACCAAACAACTCGGTAACGGCTTTACGCAGATAATTGTTGGCCAGCCTTATGGCGTTAAGTATGGCGGGCGTTACGCACGCACACCTGACGGGAAATTATTGATTGATGAGGGCGGCCTTCCTTTCAGGGCGGATACAGACAGCATCATTGGTAACATTACACCAAAATGGCTAGCTGGTTTAAATAATACATTTCGTTATGGACCTTTTGCTCTGAGTGTTTTCATGGACATGAAGCAGGGTGGCGACATTGAAAACAACGTAGATGGGTATGGTTATTTCTATGGAACGCCAAAAGTAACTGAAGACCGTGGCATGCGTGTAGTATCGGGGATTAAAGCTTCTGATGGCAAGCCGAATGACATATCTGTTTCAGGCCAGGATTATTACAGAAGGCTTAACGGTATAACCGAAGCAGTTATCCAGGATGGCACATATATTAAATTGAGAAGTGTAAGTTTTTCATACGATCTGCCACAGAACCTTTTGAATAAAACACCTTTTAAAAGTGCTGCTGTGGTAGTATCCGGAAGAAACCTGTGGATCTACAGCCCGCATTTTACAGGTGCTGATCCTGAAGTTAGTTCATTTGGTTCCTCCAACGGTTCACAGGGGCTATACTCATTTTCTACACCTACATCACGTTCTGTAAACTTTACATTGAGAGTAAGCTTTTAAACGATTCTAAACTTACAAAGTGAAAAAAATGAAAGCATTAAAAATATATCTGCCAATATTATTGCTGGCTATCACGGGTTGCCAAAAATATATTGATGTTAATAAAGATCCGAATACGCCAACATCCGTTCAGGAGCCGTTATTGTTAGCGCCTCTTGAACTGGCGATCTCTCATGCCATTGACGCAGGTAGCAGTATAAGCAGCGCAAGCGCTACCAATTATGGATTTGCACCTATTCTCATGCAACACTACACACAGGTTGTTTGCCTTAATCAGCCTGTGCCCAACGAAGGGACATATCTCCTCGTGAATTCGCAGGTAGATGGTGACTGGAGTAATGTATATGTGAGCTGTTTGAATAATTTAACCATACTAAGCGCAAAGGCCGAAGCTGACAGTAATTACAATTATGCGGGCATTGCTAAAATACTTACCGCATTTACGCTGGGAGTTGCAACCGATTGGTGGGGCGATGTGCCTTATTCAGAGGCGCTTAAAGGCAGTTCTAACTTCACGCCAAAATATGACGCGCAGGAAGACATCTATAAAAACATTCAGTCGTTACTGGACAACGGCATAAGTGATATTGCGAAAAATAAAGGAAAACTACCCGCTTCCGATGACTTCTTTTATGGCGGCGACATGGATAAATGGACAAGGCTGGCTTACACATTAAAGGCGCGTTTTTATATGCACCTTACAAAAGCACCCGGTTATACCGCAGCTCAACAGGCGACGTTAGCGCTGGCAGCACTGGATAACGCAATGCAATCCAACGATGACAACCTTAAGTTCGCCTATGCCGGAAGTGCGGGCCAGGAAAACCAATGGTACTGGAATTTCAGTTCCACTTCCACCCTCGTGCTTTCCTCCGCATTTATAGATACGCTTAAAGCACGCACGGACCCACGATTAACTACGTTGGTGGCACCGGCTGCCGCAACAGGAAAATATAACGGCAGAGCGATTGGTACACCAGGTGTTGGATCACTGGAAGATTATTCCATTCCCGGGAATCTGTATGCTGCTCCGGCGGCGAATAATTATATCATTAATTACGCTGAAGTATTGTTTCTGAAAGCTGAAGCAACGCTGATAAGTTCCGGTGCGGCCTCCGCAGCGCCAGTTTACAGGCAGGCAATAGAGGCGGATATGGTTAAATCAGGCCTGGATATAGCAAATGCGGCAGTTACAAGTTATATCACCAGCAGGGTGAACATCACAGATCAAAACGCATTGAGACGAATTATTGAAGATAAAGTGATCGCCAACTTTTTATCGCTGGAAAACTTTAACGACTGGAGGAGAACAGGGTTCCCTGTTCTGCAGAAAGTGCCAAATGCATTGTCTGACATTCCACGCAGGATCATCTATCCACAATTGGAAAGAACATCCAATCCGCAACCACAGCAAACTGCAAAGCTTACGGACAGAGTTTGGTGGGATGCTCAATAATTGACACGCAAAACTGGTCAGTTTATACAACACGGTTAATCCATGTAAAGAAATGGGTTGTCCGTGTTGTTTTTTTATAAAAACGTATCCTGAACTTTAGCGGGATTTTCTTATCGCGCCGTATAGAGTGCGATATTTTTTAAAACCAACCGGTCATGAGAAAAATTGTCTTTTCCCTTTTTGCTGCCTGCCTTTTGTTAAATGCAAATGCACAGAAGTGGCGCGATTTTACCAAAGCGGATACCCTGCGCGGTACGCTTACACCAGAACGCACATGGTGGAATGTTTTGCGTTACGACATCACAGTTAAACCAGATTTCACAGAAAAAACAACGCTCGGAAACAACATTATTACGTATCGTGTAATGGCTGATAACTCGTCTAAGGCAATGCAGATAGACCTTCAGCCACCTTTAATCATTGACAGCGTTGTTCTTGATAATAAAACAAAGCTGGAAGCTGATCATGATGGCAATAATGTTTGGCTGATTAAAACGCCTGCACAAAAAAAATCAACTACACATACAATACAGGTTTACTTCAGCGGCAAACCGCATGAGGCCATCCGTGCTCCCTGGGATGGTGGCTGGACTTTTACAAAGGACACACTTGGCCGACCATGGATGACCGTAACATGCCAGGCAAAAGGGGCATCTATCTGGTATCCTTGTAAAGATCACCAAAGCGATGAACCGGATAATGGTGCTTCACTGACGATGATTGTGCCGGATACACTGGTTGCTGTGGCGAATGGCCGCCTTCAATCTAAGAAAGGCAATAACGATGGTACAGTAGCGTATAAATGGGCCGTTGCTAACCCAATCAATAATTACGATATAATTCCATACATTGGCAAATATGTAAACTTCAACGAAGTATATAAGGGTTTAAAAGGCAATCTTGATGTAAACTATTGGGTATTGGATTATAACCTTGAAAAGGCTAAATCTTACATGCCAAAAGAGGTGCACAATATGTTGAATGCTTTTGAATACTGGTTTGGGCCTTATCCATTTTATGAGGATGGTTACAAGCTGATTGATGCATCTCATACTGGTATGGAGCACCAAAGCGCAGTGGCTTATGGAAACTGGTACAAACCGGGGTATCGTGGCCGTGATGGTTCAGGAACTGGTATTGGAATGAAGTGGGATTTTATTATTATTCATGAAAGCGGGCACGAATGGTTCGGCAACAATATTACCAGCAATGACCTCGCTGACATGTGGATCCACGAAAGCTTTACGAACTATAGCGAGACATTGTTTGTAGACTACATTTATGGAAAGGATGATGCCAATGCTTACAATGCAGGAACAAGGCGGGGCATAAAAAACGACCGGCCGGTTATTCCACAGTACAATGTGAACGCTGAAGGCAGTGGTGATATGTACCCAAAAGGCGGCAATATGCTACACGCAATTCGTCACAGCATTGACAATGATTCGCTGTTTAGGAACATTTTGCGTGGATTGAACAAAACCTTTTATCACAAAACGGTTGATGCAAAAGATATCATTGGCTATATCTCAAAACGAGCGGGTTTTAATTATAGCCCTGTGTTTAAACAATACCTGGCGACAACCCAGATCCCAACACTGGAATGGTATTTTAATGAAGGAAAATCGAAAGTATTCTATCGCTATACAAACTGCATTAAAGGTTTTAACCTGCCACTGGCTTTAAGAAATGGAGAAAATTCTATTAAAATATATCCATCGGAAGAATGGAAAAGCAGCTCTGTAAGCGAACAGCAGCAAGCACTTTTCGATAATGATGGCATCAAGAAAATGTATTACCTCAATGTAGAGAAGACGAAGTGAGGAGAAAGATGTGAGGAATGAGGCATAAGGTGTGAGTTCTCAGGTTTCAGTTTTGGGTTTTCTGTAAATGTTTTTTTTGTTGTGTCAGCTACTGCAATTCTGTCGAAATTATGAGACGGGGTTGCAGTATTTTTTTTAGCATTCAAACAAGAACTATCCGTGAATCTCATATCACAAAACCTACATCGTACATCTTACATCGTAAATCGTACATTCCCTTAATATTGTCCTGTGCTCAACATTACCAGCGTACATGCTTCCATGGTTTTAATACCTTCCTTTTCGGCCATTTCAACCAGCTCATCGTTTTCCGTGCCGGGATTAAAGATGATGCGTTTTGGATGCAGTTGCATAATATAGTCATAGTACTGCTCCTGGTTGTGCTTATTAAGATACAGGGTTACAGTATCAACATCATCTATTTGTGGATGCTCAGTAATGATGGGAATGTCACTTGCGGTACCTTGCTTCTTGCCAATGGCTACAATGGGGTGTCCATGAGCCTTTAAACGGTTAACTGCCAGGTAACTATACCTGGACGGATTGGCCGAAGCGCCTAATACAACTGTTTTTTTCTGCGTGCTCATAACTTAAATATACACAAAAATGTGCCAGCCTTTCTGGCTGCCAATGTATCATCCATTAGAGGTGCCCCTTATCCACACAAATGATACGCTTCATCGCTCCGTAGTTATTTTAAGTAAGATAAGGGGCGTTTTAATAGCAGGTGGATTTCCCAAAGGCAAATCAATAAGTAAGCACTGGTTGAAACCGCAAGGCCAATAAATAGTGCCAACGCTGAAAACCGCTGGCTAATGAATGCGCCGAGGGTGGCTAATACGATGAGCACAATTGCTTTGTTAAACCTACTTCTATACAAATGCTTCTTCGCAAACCAGTGGCGCCTGTGATGTATAAATAAACTGATCAGCAACCAGCCAAGACAAGCCAAAACACTCACAGCCTGTATTCGCCAGTCGGCTATAAGCAGCGCCAGTGCATAAAGCAGGAAGAACAATGCCTGCAATCCAACGTCCAGTTTTTTAAATAGTTTCATGATTCATATTTTTTAATATTTTCAATAATAATTGAAAGTGCGTCGCTAAATAAAACCGGCTTTATGCCGGTGTTGTCTTTCTTTAACTATTGTTATTTCAACAACTTCATAAAGCTGTTCAGGAACCAGTTTTCTTCAGCTTTTATCATCATATCCATGGTTTTATCGGCATGGCTCGCGAGCCGTTTAATTGAGTCAACGGTTTCAGAAAAAGCTTTAATATCCGCATTCCGTTTATCGCCTTCCACATCGCTAATCTGGTTAAGTACTTTCAACATGGGGTCAAGTTCCTTTTTCTTGCGCTGATACATGATGCGGGTAGCCACGCGCCAGATGTCTTTGTCAGCCGAAAAGTATTCCTTTCTGTCGCCGGGAATAATCACTTTTTCTACAATGCCCCAGTCAATCAGATCGCGGATATTCATATTGGCATTACCTCTGCTGATGTTCAGCTGTTCCATAATATCATCCGTGCTCATAGGCTTACTCGCAACAAGCAATATAGCATGTACCTGGGCCATTGACCGGTTAATGCCCCATTGGCTACCCAATACGCCCCAGCTCTGTATAAACTGCTGTTTTGCTTCATTCAACTTCATGCAACAAAACTAGACCAGCTTTCTGAATTTTCAAAATATATTGAAAGAATTGTTAGATAGATGTTTGAAACACAAAACCACGGGAAATTGATGAGACACGAAGATGTTAAAGATTTATCGGAAACGGGCACCATCGTGCCTTACAGGTTGTACGGCCAGGCAATATGTTGATCGGGTTTAGGTATAAAGCAATGCACAGTTAACCTGCTGATTAAACAAGCTGTTGTACTCCTATGTACTGACAAGGTCCCCGAAAAAGCACCTCTGCCGGAAAGCATGTAAGGTTATTTTCTTTGACCATTTTGTGGCATGGTGTTAGACTGTTTACTGATTGAATAAAAATTGGCGCGGAGGATCAGGTGAACCATCCAATGAACATCCAATTGATCAGCTGTTCATTCAGCAGGAGAATGAGGTCGTAAGAACAACCTATTTGCATACATGTTTTATCGAAGTATTGAAAGAATACAAAATGATGCAAGCGTAACTGCTTCTTCTTTACCCATATAATACGGTTGCCCTGAAAGCCTTGTTAATACTGTGTTTTAACGTGTAGGTGAATTTGTTGAATGAGCATGCGGATGTGGAAAAAAAATGAAGATGAAAATTTTTTTTCGCTTTATTTGTTCGTTATATGCAAATCTGTATTTACCTTAACTAATTGAATTAATAAATAACTCATCCCATGGCAAAAGCAAATAAAAAAGTACAAGCAAAAAAAGCAGCTCCTAAAAAAGCTGCTGCCAAAAAAGCTGCTCCTGCAAAGAAGGCTGCTGCTAAGAAAGTAGCTAAAAAAGCTGCACCCAAAAAAGCCGTTAAAAAAGCTGCTCCAAAAAAAGCCGCTCCTGCAAAGAAAGCTGCTGCTAAAAAAGCGGCTCCGGCTGCTAAAAAAGCAATAAAGAAAGCCGCTGTTAAAAAAGCTGCGCCTAAAAAAGCCGCTCCAGTTAAAAAAGCTGCTGCTAAGAAAGCGGCTCCGGTTAAGAAAGCTGTTGCTCCTAAAAAGGCCGCTCCTGTTAAGAAGGCTGCTGCTAAAAAAGCTGCACCTGCAAAGAAAGCAGCTCCTGCTAAAAAAGCTGCTGCTCCTAAAAAGGCTGCTACTCCTAAAAAGGCTGCTCCAGCTAAGAAAGCTGCTCCAAAAAAATCTTCTCCAAAAAAAGCAGCATCTAAAAAGCCTGCTAATAAACCAGAAGAATCTCAGGAACCTACATTGTTCCCTGCGACTCCAATTGAAAACGACGTTATGGATAGTGATATCCCTATGTCTGAACCCAACATGGATACAGATACTGATAAAGACGAAGAAAACGGCGAAGAATAAACTTCTATGCACGTCAACATATTTTGAAAAGCTGTTGATCCATTTCAACGGCTTTTTTGTTGCCATTAACAGGCGGCATTTTGACACAATGATCAAATTGATTCATCTTTGGCGTTCAATGAATCTTTATGTCCACACTTACATTTTCCCTCGTACAATCAAATCTTCATTGGGAAAACAAAGCGCTTAATCTTGCCATGCTGCAACAAAAGATCTTTTCCATCCAGGATAGAACGGAGATTGTTGTATTGCCTGAAATGTTTTCTACCGGATTTAGTATGAAGCCTGAGTTGTTTGCAGAGGAAATGGACGGTGCAACAATTGCGTGGATGGCCGAAACCGCCAAACAAAAAAGGGTTGTGCTTGCGGGTAGTATGATGGCCAAAGATGGCGGGGATTTTTACAACAGGCTGGTATGGATGTTACCCAACGGACAATATGGATACTACGATAAGCGCCATCGTTTTGCTTATGCCGGCGAAGATGAACATTATACGCCCGGCACCAAACGGGTTATCTCTTCTGTAAAAGGTTGGCGCATCCTCCTGCAGGTTTGTTATGATTTGCGTTTCCCCGTATGGGCAAGGCAACAACATAATGCGGAGCATCCGGAGTATGATGTGCTGCTTTACGTTGCCAACTGGCCGGAAAGGCGCAATCATGCATGGAAAACATTGCTACAGGCAAGAGCAATAGAGAACCAGTGTTATGTGGTAGCTGTAAACAGGGTGGGTAATGATGGCAACGATATTTATCACAGCGGGGATAGCATGGTGGTGGATCCGCTTGGTAATATTGTAAGCACTAAAGCGCATGAAGAAGATATTTTTACCGTAACACTTGAAAAGGAGAAACTGGATGAAATAAGACGTAAATTCCCTTTCTGGAGAGACGCAGATTCTTTTAAAATAACATATGAGTAGAAAAGCTTACACCGCCGAACATATATTCAATGGAATAGACCTGTTACAGCACCATGCAGTGATTATTGAGGACGGAATTATTGAAGCGCTGCTTCCACTTGTTTCCATCGGTTCTGATATTGACGTAATTGATTTTGGAAATGTGTACATAACGCCTGCCTTTATAGATCTTCAGCTATACGGCGCAAATGGGCGTTTGTTGTCGGTTTATCCCGACGCTCAAACGGTTCAGGACATTGCGGCCCATTGCTTTAATAGCGGAACACATTATTGTTTGCCGACGGTTGCAACCAATACCTATGATGTGATTTTTAAATGCATCGATGCCATCAGGGAGTATTGGAACGGCGGAGGAAAAGGCGTGTTGGGATTGCATGTAGAAGGCCCCTGGATTAGCAAAGCAAAGAAAGGCGCACATAGAGAAGAATGGATATTTTCACCAACTGTAGACCAGGTAAAAGAATTGCTGGAGTACGGAAAGGGCGTTATTAAAATGATCACCCTGGCTCCGGAAGAAGTTTCAGACGAGATCATCAAGGTGATAAGAGAACAAAACATTTTTGTTTCTGGTGGCCACAGCAACGCAGATTATGCCACAGCGCATCGCTCATTTGACAATGGCGTGGACCTTGCAACACATTTATTCAATGCAATGAGCCCTTTGCAACATCGCGCACCAGGTTTTGTAGGAGCCATCTTCAATCATCCCACGGTAAAAGCAAGTATTGTGGCCGACGGGCATCATGTTGATTTTGTGGCGCTTAAAATAGCTAAACAATTAATGGGCGAGAGGCTTTTTGTTATCACCGATGCGGTAACAGAAACAACAGAAGGTTATTACAAGCACCGGTTTGAAGGCGATAAATATACATCCAACGGTATTTTAAGTGGCTCTGCACTAACCATGAATAAGGCTGTTTACAACCTGGTGAATTATGCAGGTATTTCTATAGAAGAGGCGCTAAGAATGTGCAGCCTGTATCCGGCCAGAGCGGTGAAACTAAGCGATGAAACCGGAATGGTCAGAAGAGAATACCGCGCCGATCTGATTGTGATGGATAAAAATTTTCAGGTGCTCAGAACAGCGTTGTAAACGATCATTTCCAGTAACGCAGAACGAAAATGCCGCTATTGCCGGAAACAAAGAGGCAATCTCTTTGGCGATTATCTAAAGCTAGCCTTAATGTACTCCTGAGCAATGACGCTTTAACACCAGATTCGGCAAAAAACCGGATCAAAATTGAAAGATAACCGTAATGCAAACAAGAATGCCCTGGCAGGTAATTTCCTGTAATGATTATCCTATCGAATATTCATCCAATTTAAATATTACCAGATGGAAAGGAAAGCTCAAACAAGAATATCCGGAGCATTTCAGGCCTTTTCAGCAAAAATGACGCGCCTCACAGGAAGCTCGACCGCGTTTGTAATGGCCTTTTTAGTAATCATACTTTGGGGCATTACCGGGCCCATCTTTCATTTTTCCGATACCTGGCAACTTGCCATCAATACCGGAACAACTATTATTACATTTCTGATGGTGTTTATCATTCAGCAGTCGCAAAACAAAGACACCATTGCCATGCACATCAAGCTGAATGAACTGATTGCCTGCACACGAAGCGCCAGCAACAGGCTTATTGATGTAGAGGATTTAAGCGAAGAGGAGTTGCGTGTTCTCGAAGAATTTTATATTAAGCTTGCATCACTCGCGAAGAAAGAAAAGGGGCTGCACAAGTCCCACTCCATTGATGAGGCTGAGGAGAACACGGAAAGGAAAAGGCAATCCAACAAAAACAAAAGCGATGAAGTTCACGGAGATAATCTGCAGGGCTCCGTATAGCGGGCAATTTTCGTAAGCGGATTATAAAAAAAGGTGCAGGACGCTTTCCCACACCTTTCTTAAACTGTTTTAATCTAATACAGGTCCGATCTTCCAAATACCGGCTTCCTGGTTTGCCACTTGCCCCTGGTGAAGTCTGGTATCTGTTGAAGCTGGCCGCCTTCTGTGATCGATTTTTCGCTCAGCGGTGTTATTGAATACCATGCCGCAAGATCGTACACATCCAGCGGGAATTCCGTCTTATTCTTTATCGATTCAATAAAGGCATTGTCTACAAAGAAGTCCATCCCGCCATGCCCTGCTCCTTCAGCTTCTTTGGAATAACGTTTCCATAAAGGGTGATCGTATTCTTCCATATATGATTTAGTCTGTTCCCACACATGCTTCTTCGGGCTTTTATCTTCAAAGTAAATAAAGCCATCATTAGGTCCGCCGGCCGAAAAATCCTGCCACAGGCCATTTGTTCCCTGTACCCTGAAGCCAAGGTTATAAGGCCTTGGAGAAGATGTATCGTGTGTTAGTACAATAGTTTCGCCATTTGCTGTTTGAATTTGGGTGGTTACAATATCTCCCTGTTTAAATTTTACCTTAGCGTTAGGGTGGTTAGGGCCGCCTTTGGGATGATTAACAATATAGCGGTGCAGCCCGAGCGATTTGGTTGATACAGATGACAATGCTGTAAGGCGATTGCCACGGTTAAGGTCGATCATGGAACCAACAGGCCCAAGCCCATGCGTTGGATATAATTCCGCATTTCTTTTTACGTAGTGGTTGGTACGCCATTTCGCTTCGCTGAATCCTTTATCACCGAATTCCACGCCGCTATCATAAGGTGTAACGCCATCGTTAAACAATACGCCGCGCAGGTCATGTTCATATCCGCCCTGTAAATGCAAAATCTCTCCAAACATGCCTTTTTGAACCATATTCAACACCGCCATCACATCCCGCCTGTAACAAACATTCTCCAATATCATGATGGGGGTTTGGGTTTTTTCGTGAGTATTCACGTAGTCCCAACAATCCTGTAGCTTAATGGCGCCGCATACTTCCAACCCCACAATTTTTTTGGCGTTCATCGCATCTACCGCATGTTCAAGATGCCATTCCCAGGGAGAAGCAATTAAAACAGCATCTATATCATCTCTTTTAAGCAGGTTTCTATAATCATAATTGCCGTTGGTGTATTCAGCAGGAGCTTTCTTTCCATATTTGGCAACAAGCTGTTGAGCGCTTGCCATCATAATCTTGTTAGGATCCGCCATCGCCACAATTTCAACATCCTTTCTTTTTAGCATTTCTTCCAGGTGGCTTTGCCCTCTAAGGCCTACCGCAATCATTCCTAATCGCACAGTTTCTTTTGGGCTGGCCGCAAATGTGTTCAGGGATTTGCCCACCGCTGTAAGCGCTACGCCGCCGATAGCGGTGTTACGGATAAATTTTCTTCTGGAGTAATCGTTAAGCATAGTGCGTGTTTAAGAAGTAAACATAGTTAAATAAATTGCATAGATCTCCGCAAACGTTTGACTAATATTGAGCCGACTAACTTTTCCTCCGAAAGGGTTAAAAAATGGCATCTGAACATTAAAATTACCTTTCTTGCAAAAATTGATGGGATATAAATGAATTGTTAAGTTATTTTTGTTACATGGCACGTATTCAAATAGATAAAGACAGCACACGTAAAGATGTCATTCTAAAAGCGGCTGCACAACTGTTTACTGAGAAAGGTTATAAAGCCGCAAGTATGCGGGATCTCGCAGAAAAAGTAGGAGTTGAAGCTGCAAGCCTTTACAATCATATCAAATCTAAAACAGAACTGCTCCACGATATATGTTTTAATGTTGCTACACGCTACATGGAGCAAATGAATAGTGTTGAAGCCGGATCACAGTCGGCAATTGAAAAGGTTGAAATTTTGCTAAGGTTTCACATTCACGAAATGCTGGAGAACCACGAAGAAGTGACCGTCAGCGACCGCGAATGGAAGCATTTGAATGAGCCATATATTTCAAATTACCACAATCTCAGAAGGACTTACCGCAAAAGATTTGCGGCCATTATACAGGAAGGCGTTGATAAAAAAGAGCTACAACAAATCGATGCACCAACAGCGGTAATTATTATTCTTCATGCCGTTAGTGGAATTGATTCCTGGCACAGGGCAAAACAGAAGATCTCCGCAGAGGACCTGGAGAACAATATGGTCACCATCCTGTTGCAGGGTTTAAATCTGGAAAAATAGAATTAATGTTTTTTTAATACTGTTAAAGCCTGGTAACATTTGGTAATAAAAAGTTTTTGTAATTAGCTTATTTAAAGTTAGTAAGCAAAATAAACGGTTGCATTATTTTTTAACGTCGTTAAAACTTGTTCTTAACACCGTTAAACAGCAGGAGTATTTATTTTTGCACACGCAATAAAAACCTATTTTTAGCATTATAGTGGTTCGAAAAACACTTTTGTACACTAAAAATTCCTGAGAAAAATCATGCAGACAAAAAGAAAATTAATGTTGTGTGTTGCTTGCATTTGTGTAGCCCTTTCTCTTTCTGCCAAAAAACCCTCCGGCAAATTCACAGACGACAAAAAGAAGTTTACTTCGTTCTTTTCCAGCAACAACGAATCTCCCAACGTAAATCAGTTGGTGGACTCGCTATATAAAAAAATCGGGCTCGATAGCCTGGGCCTTCAACGCAACGTTTTCTTCATAGCCCTTAAAGGATATGAATATTTGTTAGACAAAGGCGCGCTTTCTAATACAAAAGTGCTTACCATCTGTGACTACAGCCAAAGCAGCTCTCATAAGAGGTTATATGTGATTGATGTTGCCGAAGGAAAATTGTTGTACAACACTTATGTTTCTCACGGTAAAAATTCAGGTGAAGAGTTTGCTACAAGCTTTTCCAATTCAAATAATTCTCATAAGAGCTCGCTTGGTTTTATGGTTACTGGCGAAACCTATCGCGGCAGGGCCGGCTTTAGCCTTCGTTTTGATGGCATGGAACCAGGCATTAATGACAATGTAAGAAACAGGGGTGTTGTGTTACATGGCAGCCGTTATGTAAATGAAGAAAGAATTGAAGATAAAGGTTATGTAGGTAGAAGTTTTGGATGCCCTGCAGTTCCATTTGAAATATACAAAGACATTATTGCAGACATAAAAGACGGAAGCTGCTTCTTTAATTATAGCGCTGATATGCATTACGCAATGAGTTCTAAAATTATGAATGCACAGTTTGAATGGCCAACATTAAAACCGGTATTAGCTTTAAATACGCTTGTTGAGCCGGCTTCTTTAAACGACAACAAAGGTGTTACAAGATTGAGCAAATAAATAGCTGAATATATTTAAAGAAAAGGCCTCGCTTGCGAGGCCTTCTTGTTTGCTGGATAAAGGCCTTATAACTTATTCAAAAAGCAACTTAAGAAGTTTAATATGGCGACAATCAATTTTGACTGCGGATTGATGCAACCGCGTTTTTAGGCTTATAAAAATAAAGTACAAGTATTACTGCCGACATTATAATGAGATAGCTAACCCATGCGTTGCACTCAACAACATTTTCAAAACCTTTTTCAGCAATACCTTGTAATAAGCCGGTTTCCTTTTTAAATCCAAAGCACCATTGCCCAAAATTCCAGGCAGTATGAAGGCTGATAGGCAGGGCTATGCCATTGGTTTTAACCGCAGCAAACCCAAAAAGAAGGGCTCCCACGCCAGGCCCAATAAATGCCTGCAGCCATGTCATTCCTCCCGCAATGTGTTCCAATGAAAATATGATAAGGATGATTAACTGCGCGGCCCATAATCCAAAGCGGTAATTTAAACTGAACAGGGGATAACTGCGAAAAGCCAGTTCTTCCCGAACTGCTACCAAAATATACAGCGACAGGTAAAAAAGGATTGTTTGAAAAGGTATGTGCGGATTAAAACTAATCCGATAGTGTCCAAGTAGCAACACAATTGCAGGCTGAAGGGATGTCATAAGTAACCCTATAACAAAACCTGAGGCTATTCTTTTAATAGTGCCTTTATCAGGCACGATGCCAACATCTTGCCTGCGCAACTTCTCCCACCTGGTAAAAAGTATAACCAGGCCATAGGTAATGATTATCGCAATAATGAGCAATAAATGATTACCCCATTCAGTAGTGAGGCTTTTGGTTAGGGGAGAAAAAACTGCTAGTGTTGTGGCGCACAGCAGGCAGAAAAAAACCGCTCTTATTAATGTTAATTTCCGATTGGGCATTCAATATAATTTCCTCAATATAAATGTATTTAGCCAGGATAAGAATTTTCTAATTGCCACGTTAGCCAAATGAAGTTCAAATTTGCGAAAGGGTTAGTGTATCTCAATGAGCTTGAAACTGCGAAGTATTTGCCTAATACTGTGTGAAACATGATTAAATTAATTTCCGCGTAAAGCTTCCAATACACTTTTATTTTACGAAATCAAAAATGGCCTTTTTGAATGCATCGTTTTTTTCAAAATATAACACGTGGCCACCATCTATGATCTTTACCTGCTGATTGGGGAACCTGAACAGCTTATAGTGATCAGGCCCAATATTATTGTCTTTTGTGCCGGAAATAACAAGCACAGGTACATTTACCGCGGATGTTTCCTTTGTAAAATCACTGAAGTATACAGGCATTGCAAATGCCTTTTGTGCAAACGAATAATTCCGGGTTTCCGCATCAATGCTGTCCAGCTTTTTTATAGTCGCACTATTATCTGACAGCATCTTATATTCCAAACTATTCTCCCTCAGCACTTTTTTTGCCGCAAGAAAATTTTGCATCAGAGAATCATTATCCTTTATGGGAATGTTTTTTTTGAGCAAGGTGTTAATAAAGCTTATCTGATTTATAAGCGAGTTGTTTACAAAAAGTGTTGAGTTAAGCAGAATAAGCCCCTTTACATGTTCCGGATATTTTTTAGCATAGTTGAATGCAAGTACACCGCCAAAGGAATGCGCTACGAGATACACCTTTTCTGATTTAGTTATTGAACGGATATTTTCAATATCATCAATCATTCGATCTACTGAATAATCCTTATTAGCGGGAGATTGAGAACGGCCACAGCCGCGTTGATCATAATAATACATTGTGAGTTTTCTCTCAAGGGTATTGCCTCCTAACATTTCAAATGATTTGCTCCATGCGCCGGGTCCACCGTGAACGAAGATGCATGGTTCTCCGTTCCCTGAAACTTTAAGGTATAATGCAATACTATCAGATGTTAGAAAAGTGCTGTCGTTAATTCTTTTTGGAGTTGTGTTTTGGGAAGAGCAAAAGGAAAATACAACAAAGCAAAAAAAAGCAGTTAGTAGTAAGTATCTCATATGATTTACCTTGTTGAGTTTGAATCGCTCAGGCAACAAGTAAGGTTAAAAATAATGCATCTATCCGACTTCGTAGAAGCCTATTTAAATTGTAAGCCTCAATATCAAATCTCATAACTCTCTAACATATTCCACTTTCTTCCATCATGTTGCATCAAGTGAAAATCATTCACAGTAAATTCAGCATGATATTCTTTTCCTTTATAAACCTGCCATGCTTTATGAAATTGTTCTGGTTGAAGATCGCGGTAGGCAACAGTGACATGCGGCTTAAATTTGAACTCCGCTTCGGGAATCTGAACAAAAGGAAAATAATCAAGAAAACTGTCGAGCATTTCTTTTTGCAGCTGGGCTAATGGTTTAGTGAGTTCTGGATGTACAAATACAACCGGATTATGTTTGTTATGAAAGGCCTCGAAATTATTCAGCTCTACTTTAAAGGATTCCACGTGTATCGGCAAATCTTTGAACCAGGATACAATTTGCGAGTGTGCGTCCGACATAAGTTTGAACGGCGCTTTCAAGGTAATGTGAGGAACAACTTTTAAAGCTTTACTGCTGTTATAGTGTTGTGCGAAATCTTGTTTGAATGTGGTTATTTCATCACATATTGTTTGCGGCGGAATGATGGCCACGAAGTAAAGGTTTTCTTTTACCATTTTTTTCAGGATTTATTTTGGGCCTGCGATTAATAACATCGTTCATTAAATTTAATACTTATTTATGGCAATAACGTTTACACTTATCGATGTTGTCTTATTGATAACTACCGTCGCGTCATCACTGGCTGGCGGATTGTTCTACGCCTGGTCTTGTTCGGTTATTCCGGGGTTGAAGAAATTGCCAGACAACACTTATATCCAGGCAATGCAATCGTTTAATAAGGCTATACTAAACCCCGTATTTTTTATAAGTTTTATTGGAACGCTGCTGTTGCTTCCTGTATGTGTTTATCTTAATTACAATTCCCTTTTCCCTGTAAGGTTCTACTTGTTGCTGGCAGCATTAATACTTTATGTGCTGGGTGTTTTCGGTATTACTGCTTTGGGGAATATTCCACTGAACAGAAAGCTGGATAATTTTGATATGGCGAATTCAGATGAGCAATCGGTTTCATTGCAAAGGAAAAATTTCGAAGGGCCGTGGATAAGATGGCATTCAGTCCGCACCTGTGCAGGCATATTGGTGATAATACTTGAAATTTCCGCATGCCTGGTGCATTAAATCTTGCGTCAATACCTTGCAGAATAAAAAAAGGAGCGGACGGGTTTTGGTTCATCTGGCAACACTTCGGCGTTAAATCCAAAATCCTCCAGCAATTCAATAATGTTGTCTGCATAAACGTCACCTGCGGATTTTATACGAAGTATTTTATCGCAGTCTTCCAGATCAAAAGTTGCCTTATGATCTTCGCTAAGTTTGTGAATGGCGTCAATAAGCCTGTCTGCATCAGTTCGATTATTCACATTGGTTTTAAAAACTTCTATCATAATCAATACTAATAAAGTGTTCGGTCAACTTGCCGTTACAAAAATAAAATGTCATTCATATTTTCGAAGGGGTAATTACGGCATTTTTGGAGGGCGATTGTGACAACCCTCCGGCATTGGCACAATGTTCTGACATGATTAGTTGTACAGCATTTTACTCATAAATATAGTTGAACTTAAGTCAGGCCTTTCGCTATTATCCACAAATATAGCGGAGGGCCTTTTGTTATGCGCTCATCAATGTTTTGTTGTACTTGTTTTTATATTCAACCGGAGATAAGCCCGTAACTTTTCTGAATACAGTCCTGAATGCTTTTACGTCTGAATAGCCAACTTCATACATGACTTCGTTAATGTTCTTCATGCTTGTCTCAAATCCTTTTTTAGCGGCCTCAATTTTTACGCGCTGAATATATTCGGTAACTGTATTTGCGGTAGCCTTTTTAAACCTGCGTTCCAGGCTTCTGCGGCCAAGTGCAAGCATACTGGCAAGTTGATCAACAGTGATTTTATCATCAAAGTTTTTCTCAATAAATTCCTGTGCTTTTTTTACAGGTTCATCTTCGTGCGCTTTTTGTCCTTCAAACATAATAAACGGTGACTGGCTGTGTTTATCTATATCAATCATAAAAGCCTTTGCAATAAGAATTGCAACGCTGCGCCCCGCATATTTTTCAATCAGGTAAATCACAAGGTTTAAATAAGAATAAGCGCCGCCGCTTGTGTAAATGCCATCTTCCGCTGTCATTATCTTTCCATCAACAAGATTGATGTCGGGATACAACCTTCTGAATTCATTTGCCATTCTCCAATGCGTTGCACATTGTTTGCCTCTCAGCAGGCCTGTTGCAGCCAGAAAAAATGCGCCTATACAAAAGCTTGCCACTTCTGCGCCATTTGCGTGTTGTTCAATAATCCATGGAACAAAATCTGCGTTGCGCTCATTAACGTTGGATGGGTCTCCAAACATTGCCGGTATAATAATCAAATCTGTTTTTTTCACATCTCCAATCAATACATCCGGATCAATCGTAACAGAGCCATTGCGCTGTGTAGTATTGTGTTCTAATCCTACGAGTTGAATATTAAATAAAGGTTCCTGATCCATACTCGCCAATATGCCATTTGTTTCGGCAAATATTTGCTGTGTGCCATCAATATTTGTAAGGCTTGAATTGCCTTTCGGGACAAGAATCGAGATATGTTTCATCGGTTATCGTTTATTGTTTTATGGCCGTAGCATGTTAACTGGTTAGCATCAGGCCGAAGATGAATTACGTTAGCCAGGTTTTTTTCGGAAAATAAAGGTAAACAAATCAATTGTCGTAATCAACCCCTGATATTGCCGTAGTAACACCCGAATAATTTTCCATTGTGTTTTTAGGTTTGTATTAGCAATCAAAAATCATTCATCACAAAAAAATAACAAGATGGCAACGATCAATCCTTACTTAAATTTTCCTGGCAATGCAGAAGATGCGTTTAATTTTTACAAATCTGTTTTCGGTGGCGAATTTGCTACCGTGCAGCGTTTTAAAGATACACCGGAAGCTGGCCAGGTTTCTCCTGAAGATGCAAATAAGCTCATGCATATTTCTCTGCCAATTGGTAAAGGGAATGTGCTGATGGCTACAGACGCAATCGGCTCTATGGGCAGCGGGCTTCAGTCTGGAAACAATTTTTATTTATCGCTGGCACCTGAAAGTGAAGACGAAGCCAACCATTTATTCAATGGGCTGTCTGTTGGTGGCAAGGTGGCTGTGCCAATGAGCAAAATGTTCTGGGGCGCATACTTCGGTATGTTTACCGACAAGTTTGGTATTCACTGGATGGTTAACTATGATCAAAACCAGGGTAAATAATTACTACAACATTAAAATTTGTTTTATGAATACCAGAACAATTAAAATTATCTACTGGTCGCTGTTCAGCCTGTTTGCAGCAGCAATGTTTATGGATGGTATCGGCGGTGTAACGAGAGCCGAAGAAGGTAAAGTAGTAATGCATCACCTCGGCTATCCCGAATACGTGTTATCGATTTTTGGCGTAGCAAAATTTTTTGGTGTAGCAGCTATTTTGCAAAACAAGTATCAAACAATAAAAGAATGGGCGTATGCGGGGTTCGCCATCAATTTTGTTGGCGCTGCGGCTTCACGAGCTTATGCAGGTGATGGCCTTGCATTAATTGTCCCACCGATTATTGCGCTCGCATTTATGTTAGTTGTCTATTTTCTTGGAAAGAAAGTAGCGCAGTTAAAAGCAGAAAGGCAAGTACAGTTGTCTTTTTAAGAATGCTCACAATGTCTTTGGTGGGCCTTGTTTAGCGAAGTAACTGGTAAGCCTGTTTACATTCAGCAGAATAAATATGTATCATGAGAAAGGTTATTCATCAAATGCTGATATCGCTGGATGGTTATTATGAAGGGCCGGATAAAAAGCTGGACTGGCATAATACTAAAGGTGAGTTTAAAGCATACGAACAGCAACTGCTTACAGGTGCAGATACATTGTTGTTCGGCAGAAAAACATACGAGCTGATGGAGGCCTTCTGGCCGTCAGCACATGCGTTTGAACTTGATCCCTTTGTTGCCGGTAAAATGAGAGACTTACAAAAAATTGTTTTTTCCCGCACATTGAATACGGTTTCCTGGGAAAACACACGGTTAATTAGGGACAACATAAAGGAAGAGGTCGGGCAGTTAAAAAACATGCCTGGTAAAAACATCTTATTACTGGGAAGTTCTAGCCTGGCCTTGACTTTTATGGATTTAAAATTGATTGATGAGTTTCATCTTCTTGTAAACCCTGTTATTTTGGGCGGTGGCAAAACTATTTTTGAAGGTATTCAGCAGCGTTACCAGTTGCAATTGATCAATGGACGTAATTTTTCTTCCGGCAATGTGCTGCTTTTTTATAAACCGGCTTAGTCCTTAGCTGCGCAATTCGCCACGTAGATTGTTTCTTCTTTTTTTACCTCAGAAATTAAAATGCATAAAAATAATTGCGAAACCAAAAGGTTTCATTTAAATTTGCAACCAAAGGGTTTCGTTTTGTTTGATGGAATTTTTAATCGGGTTACAGACAGAAGAAGCTACTCTCCCCAAAGAACAATAAGTGAGCCGGACACATTAAGTAAACGGCCGGGTGTTTATTGGCTGCATATTCCTTTTAATGGATGAAGAAGGAATTGCTTAAAAGTTTATTGCTTAGAAAATGAAAAGAGCATTAACCATTTCGCCTGAATTCATATTGGATTCAGTGCCTTCCATTCATCCGGCTCCCTCGAAAATGAAACTATTCACTAAGTGTCAGCAAATGCGAAAAGTAATTCTGTCCGTTAATATAACGTTGGATGGCTTTATGTCCGGGCCTCACGGGGAATTGGATTGGCATTTCTCCATATGGAACGATGAGATGGGAGAATTTGCATTGCAACAACTAAGAGAGGTGGACACCATTTTATTGGGGCGCGTTGCATACCAGAGCATGGCCGGTTACTGGCCGAAAGCTTTTACAAAGTCCGGCAGTAATAAAAAGGATGCTGAGTTTGCACGAAGAATGAATGAGTACAACAAAATAGTTTTTTCAAACACATTAACAGCACTTGAATGGAATAACTCAAGGTTGGCAGGAAAAAACATCCGCAAGGAAATTTTGGCACTTAAAAGCGAAGAGGGAAAGGACATTATTATGTGGGGTGGTGTAGGTATCGTGTACACATTTATTGAACTGGGCCTGATTGACGAGTATCGTATTTGGGTTAATCCCGTTGCAATAGGCGAAGGCGTTCCCTTATTTGATAACCTGAATAAACGGTTAGACCTGGCATTGACCAATGCAATCACTTTTAGTAATGGAGTAGTGTTGTTGAATTATGTTTTAAAAAATTGTCCTTTCACTTAAATATTATATAACATGAGAAAGAATATTCTAACTCCGAAAAGCCAGCCAACAACTGTTTCGTTGATGCTGCTGATATTAAGGCTTATAGCAGGTACAGCTTTTATTATACACGGATGGCTTAAGATTCAGCAACCAGCGTCATGGGTTCCGTCGGGCGCTCCAATCTCCATTCCTGCTTTTTTCCAGGTGTTGGCTGCGGTATCAGAGTTTTGCGGTGGCATTGCATGGTTACTCGGCCTGTTAACGCCGCTCGCTTCTTTTGGAATAGGCTGTACCATGTGTGTTGCCGTTTATTTTCATGCTTTCGTGTTTAGCGATCCTTTTGTAAATTTAAAAGGCGGCAATGCGTTCGAGTTGCCATTGTTATTTCTTGGTATTGCTGTTTCATTTTTCTTAACCGGCCCCGGAGAATTTTCGCTGGATGCTAAACTTTTCACTCACAAAACATTTGCAAAAAAAGCTTTTGTATGAGAAAAGTGATCTTGATGATGAATACATCACTGGATGGCTTTACCAGTGGGCCCAATGGTGAGATGGATTGGTTTCCCATTGATGATGAGGCTTGGCGTTTTGTTAATTGCCTGCTGAACAACGTTGATATGGCCTTTCTTGGAAGGGTAACCTACCAGGACTTTGTAAACTATTGGCCGAAGGCCGCAACCAATCCGCTTAGTTCCGCACACGAAGTACACTTTTCTAATTGGATAAACGAAACGCCTAAAATTGTATTTTCAACAACGCTGGATGAAAAGTATTGGCCCAATACAGAGATCGTCAGAGAAAATATTAGAGAGGAAGTGGCAAATCGTAAAGAAATGGATGGAAAGGATATGATTGTTTTTGGTGGCGCGGAACTTGCACAGTCACTAACTGAACACAGAATGATTGATGAGTATTGGATAAAAGTGCATCCTGTTGTGCTGGGAGGAGGAAAGCCATTGTTTGGAAACCTTGATAAAAGGCTCCAGTTAACGTTGAAAGAAACGAAAATATTTGATTCAGGCGTAGTTGCATTTTGCTATGTGCCCGAATGTTAGCGAATATGATTGCAGAAAAATCATCCTACTATATGCAAAAGATCACGACTTTTTTAATGTTCGAAGGAAAGGCCGAAGAAGCGATGAACCTGTATACTTCTTTGTTCAGTAACTCGGCAGTAATAAATGTAACCCGCTATGTTGCCAATGAGCAAGGAGTGGAAGGCACAATAAAACATGCAACGTTTTCTCTTAACGGCCAGGAGTTCATGTGCATTGACAGCTTTGTATCACATGGATTTAGTTTCACGCCTTCTATCTCGCTATACGTTAAATGTGAAACAGAAGAAGAAATTGATAAGGCATTCACCGCATTGTCTGCTGACGGGCAGGTATTAATGCCTCTCGGGCCATACCCTTTCAGTAAGAAGTTTGCATGGGTGTCCGACAAATTTGGCGTATCATGGCAGTTAACGCTTGTGTAAATCGGAAGCTGCATCAAGTTTGATTTTTCCGAGTATTTAGAAATCGTGTTTTAAGTAATTACCTGCTGTCCTAAAAGAAGAAATAACCAGGGTTGCAATGAAAAAGCATGTTTTTGCGTCATTAGATAAAGCTTGTTGATGAAAAAGATATTGGCATTCCTTATTGTTGTCACCTGCCTGGTAATTTCCTGTTCAAAAAAGGATGTTGCAAAAATTTCTTCCTCAAAAGATGTTTCCGGGGATTGGCTGCGCACACAAGTTTATGCAAATGACTATTGGGGTGGAGCATTATATTGGCAGGCAGTAAAAGGAAATTTGCAGGTGCGTTTTTCGGATGGCAAATACTATCGCATGAACGACGATAATAGTGCCTTTAACCTGGTTGGGCCATATAAGGTTTTGAGTGATAGCACCATTCAAATTCAGGGGATGGACCCTGCCGATTCTTCCGCAATTATTTATACCATCAGTTATTTTTTTGACGCCGATGGTTCTTTGAATCTCAATAACGGGAGCTTTGAAGGAATAGTGATAGAAAAGTTCAGTAGGAAAGGCAAATAACTTTTTTTATAGCGATTCAATGTTGTTTAGTTAAGCATGCAATTGGTTATTACAATAGAGTCAATGCTCCGGCGGAGTCGCCCGTCTGTAGATACAAATTAGCCTACACAGAGCCACCGGTAAACTTTACAGGTTACTCCTGACTGAGTGCAAATTTTGATCCTTAGCGATCTACAAACAGGATACTCCTCCAGAGCATGAAGCAACGAAGATCTTGTCAATTGATATTTATTTTTCTCTTACATTCAATGCCATGCGCCTGTCTACTTTTCTTGCTTCATCAGATGCGTTTACATCAACGGTAGCAAACTGAGATCCATAGCCCTCTGCGCCTACAATCTGTGCCGCATTTGCGCCGCTTGTTTTAATGGCATTGGCAATGGTTTCAGCCCTGCTTTGAGATAGTTTTTGATTAGCAGTAGAGTCGCCGGTTTTATCTGTATAGCCACCCACTTTCACTTTAACTTTTGGATACGCTTTTAAAATCTCCGCAATGTTTTGAATCTGCTTTTGGCTTGAGTCTGTCACCTCGGTTGTCCCTGTTTTAAAATTCACGTTATCAAAATCAAACCATTTGTCTTTGCTTACCGGTTCGTTTGAGTTGAGGTAAGCTACCAGCTTATCTTCTATTCCGCCGGTGTAGGCATCCAACTGTTTGCCGTTAGGCAGCTTCACTTTAATAGGCGTTAATGTTAATGCAGGCATGGCGACAGGTGGGGTTACCACAATTGTGGAATCTATTGACACTGCTTCTGAAGAACTTTTATTGCAGCCTTTCAGAAAATACCACACGAGTGCAGCCGCAATAAGTACCAACAGCAAAGGCAAAAGCCAGTTGCCACCTTTTTTAACTGTGTCAGCGGCATAGTCAACTGTTTTGTGAGCAGCATCTGCGGTGCTTTTCACGCCACCGGTTATTTTAGAGCCAAGTGAACTTAAGCTACCAAGGCCAAGCATACCGGCAACGTCTAACCCAGAAGGAAGGGAAGATAATACCGATGACTTCTGGTTTGCAAGAAAAGAAGTAGCATCTGCAGTAGAGAGGTTGTTGTCAATAGCATGCTTGCCAAAAATGCCCAACACAGCAGGAACAATCATGCTTAAGAATGAGGATGCAGAAGAAGAACGGACTCCCGCAAATGATGATAGCGCATTATCTATCGAGTTTCGGTTTCCACCGAATAAGCTCCCAACAATACCGCTCAGCCCAGGAACTGAACCTGTATTTCCGCTGAATAGGCTGTCAAGGTTTCCAAGCACACCGCTTCGCGAAACCTGCTTGGCTGTGTCCAGTAAACCGGCGCCGCTATCAGGGCTATTGGTTGCTTGCTGAATCATGGACGCAATAGATACCGGCAAGGCACCGCTAACAAGTTTTTGTATGCCTCCTTCGCTTTCGCCAAGTGTAGATGCGGCTCTTGATACAAGATCGCCGCTAATTAAACTTTTTACGGAATCGATAAGATTGAGCGACATAGAACTTCTTTTTGGTTAAAAAATAGATTCCATGTTGGTGGTAAGAGCTGGTGAGAAAAAATACAAGGTTATAAGATAGCGCATTTTTTTGTTTCATCCCAATAGCTGGTCGCTTTTTACCGCTTTTGGTAAACGCTGAAGGCCAGAATAAAATGCTAAAACACTTTAAGCCGTTAAAATATAATTGCAAACTTTTACCGGATAATATGCTTTGATTTCATTGATGTGATCATCAGTGCACTTCCGTAATTCGTACTTCTACATTTACCATCCTCCCTGCAGTCCTTCTTCGAGTGCCTGCTTGTATTTTTCAGTATTGAAGGTATAGAGATAAGGCGCTTTGTGGGCGCCACCTTTGCGTGTTTCTGTAAGGCGGCTAACAAGGCCGTAACCAAGCACGCGGCGTTGAAAATTCCGGCGGTCAAGCTTCTTTCCTAAAATCGCTTCATACAAACTTTGAAGTTCCGGCATGGTAAATTTCAGCGGCAGCAGATTTAAACCTATCGGTTGATAATTAATTTCTTTTCTCAATCTTTCTAACGCTCTTTTTAAAATGCAGCTATGATCCATGATGAGGCTGGGAATATTTACCAGGTCCTGCCATTCGCATATTTCTGATGAGTAATCAATCGTAAGTTCAACCTTTGAAAAGTCAACCAGCGCATAATAGCCAACAGTTATAAAACGTTCTGTCAGCCAATCGCCTTGTCCGTTTTCAAAGCCGTCTTTTTCAAGTATGTTTTTATTGCGCTTGGTGTCTGATCTGTTTGGGTCGCCAAAAACATGTAATTGCTGAAGAAAAATGTCCTTTATCCCTGTTCTTTCACATAAAATCCTGGCCGCTGCGGCATCAACGTCTTCATCTTTAAAAACAAAACCGCCAGGAAGCGCCCAAAGTTCATCATAGCGCATTTTCAATAATAATATTTTCAGTTGGCCATTATGAAATCCAAAAATTACGCAGTCTAGAGATAAACATGGAACAAAGGCATCCCGCCCCTCAATAATAAATTCTTTGAAATTCTCCACAGTTGCAGTATTGGTTTATTCAAATAAAAATATGGGTTCAGTAAGTGTAAACAAAAAAAATATTACGCTAAAACCAAGGAATGGCGCGACGTGGATGCATTGAGAGACTAATAAAGATTTGTTTGTGTACGCCGGTGCTTTAAAATAGCAGATGCATATGTTCATACATATGGCTGGTTTACAAAGCATCGCGCAAAGATTTGCGCAAAAAAAATGTAGTAACGTTTACAACGTTACTACATTCATATAGTGTTTATTAAAATGCTTTAAAAAAGATTAAGGATGCACAACAGCCCATCCTTCCTGTTGGCGAATGATAATTTCACCGTTGCCACTTGGTACAAATGAAATAAAGTCGAACAGTTCATCTTTGCCGATATTTCTTTCCTTCATGGTATTCAGGCACTGCGCCAGTATTACGCCTTTCGCTTGCAGGTCTTTAAGTTGCTGTTCGTACGGGTTATTTTTTTTAAACACAGCCACTCCGCCGCCATGTACCACAAGTTCAATCTCCAACTTGCCTTTCAATCGCGGATCTTCCAACGCATTATTGATATTTTTCAGCGTTGCTTTGATAACTTTTTCGTCATCATTATTCAACTGATAAACAGCCTGGTAATGTTTTTTATGAGCCGTTGCGCCGGAGAATGTTTCGGCTTTTACATCCTGGGCCATCCCTTTGATCATTAAGCAGGCTAATGCTATAAACAACAACAACGATATTTTTTTCATACTGGTTTTTAATAAGCTTTAAAAAGATTTTCCACGATTGGAAGAATAAATATAAGGCAAGAAAACAACTGGCAACTTTAAAATATTCAATGGAAGAGCCGAATCAGCGCCGGATAATAGCGTAAAAAACTGGTAACCATAGCCGCTGCAATTCACTCCTGATGTTATTATCCATCCATTATCTTTGCCGCATGCATTATGTATCAGCTGAAGGATTGACCAAGAGTTTTGGTGTAACACCCCTTTTTCGAAATATTTCTTTCCATATAAATGAAGGAGACAAGATTGCCCTGATTGCCCGCAATGGCGTAGGTAAAAGCACTTTATTGAAAATTCTTTCCGGAAGAGAAACGCCTGATGAGGGCAAACTCTGGATACATAAAGATGTTACCGTTGCATTATTTGAGCAGGATCCGCATTTTGACGAAGACAAAACTGTGCTGGAAAATATTTTCAGCTCAAGCCACCCGGTGATGAAAGCTATCAGTGACTATGAAGATGCGGTGGAACAAAATAACGGAGATGCGATTGCCGATGCGATTGCAAAAATGGACGAACTGGGCGCATGGGATTTTGAGTCTAAAGTGCAGCAAATATTGGGAAAGCTGAACATTCACCATCTGCAAAGCCAGGTAAACACATTAAGTGGTGGCCAGCGTAAAAGAGTATCGCTTGCGAAAACATTGATTGATATTGGCTTTGAACACAAGCATACCATGCTGATGATGGATGAGCCTACCAACCATCTTGACGTTGAAATGATTGAATGGCTGGAGCATTATCTTAACCAGGAAAATGTAACGCTGTTGCTTGTAACGCACGACCGTTATTTTCTTGATGCAGTTTGTGATGAGATCTGGGAGCTTGAGCGCGAGAATATGTATGTGTACAAAGGCGACTATGAAAATTACATGGAAAAGAAAGCTGCACGCATAGAAAGCGAGCAGGCCAGTATTGACAAAGCGCGGAACGAATACCGCAAAGAGCTTGAATGGATGCGCAAGCAGCCAAAGGCCAGAACAACAAAATCAAAAAGCCGTATTGATAATTTTTATGATGTAGAATCCCGGGCTAAACAAAAGATTGAAGATGCACAATTGCAGTTGCAAATGAAGATGAGCAGGTTGGGCGGAAAGATCATAGAAATGAAAAAGGTATATAAAAGCTATGGGGATAAAACCATTCTTAAAGGCTTTGACTATACTTTCAGCAAAGGGGAACGCATCGGTATTATTGGGAAAAATGGCGTTGGTAAAAGTACATTCCTCAACATTTTACAAGGATTGGAGTCTGCGGATAGTGGCAAGGTAAATGTGGGTGATACCATCATCTTCGGTAACTTTTCCCAACAGGGGTTAGAGATAAAAGAAGATGTGCGGGTGATTGAATATGTAAAATCTTTTGCAGAGAGTTTTCCATTAGCCAAAGGCGGAAGCTTAAGCGCAGCGCAGTTCCTGGAACTATTTTTGTTTGCCCCTGAAAAACAATACACTTATCTCAGTGCATTAAGTGGCGGCGAAAAAAAGCGCTTGCAACTGCTGACGATACTTTTCAGAAACCCCAACTTCTTAATATTGGATGAGCCAACCAATGACCTCGACCTTCCTACATTGGCGGTGCTCGAAAACTTTTTGAGTGAGTACCAGGGCTGTGTGCTGATTGTATCGCACGACCGTTATTTTATGGACAGGCTGGTTGATCACTTGTTTGTGTTTGAGGGTGAAGGTGAAGTGCGCGATTTTCCTGGTAACTACACACAGTTCCGTTTGTGGCAAAAAGAAGAAGAAAAGAAACAGCAAGCTGTTGTTGTTAAAGCGGAAGAAGTGGCTGCTACTAAAACCCAGGCCAGTGCTCCTGCAAAGAAAAAATTATCCTACAAAGAAAAGCGTGAATTCGAGGACCTGGAAAAAGAATTGCCCGCACTGGAAGATGAGAAAAAAACAATCGCCGAGAAAATGGGTGGCAACATTAGCTTTGAGGAGATAACAAAACTCGGTAACAGGATGAGTGAAATCGAAAACCAGCTGGCTGAAAAGGAAATGCGCTGGCTTGAGTTGAGTGAGATGATGGAGGGATGAACCACATCGTAAAAATTACAGCCCATTACACAATAAGATCAGTAAATAATTAGAAAACCAAACTTGAGGTAATCCAATCCCAGTGGGATGAAATGATTATAGTGGCGTGTAGCAAAATTACATTGAACCCCGAAGGGGCGACACCTCGAAGTGTCACCCCTTCGGGGTTTTTGTGAATTCATGTCTTCTTTCTATAATTATTTCATCCCTTCGGGATTAAGGCAAATGATTCTGTTAACCGAAACATACCATTTCAAATTTAATTTATTATAACGTCGACAATTCAATATCCTTAAACTGCGCATTTCCTTCCGTTACAAAAAATCCCCAATTGCCTTCCGGAAGATCGTAAGCACGGAAGTTCATGGCAACTTTGTTATTCACGTATACAACCCCTTTGTTGCCATCTATAAACACTTCTATGGAAACGGGTATGCCTTGCTCAAATGTTACCAGGCGTTCCAGATCAGCCATATAAGGAGTTGTTGGCACTCGTCGTGGCCACATATCAAATACAAGCCTGCTTCTGTCTGGCTCCAGCCGAATGTAATAGCCTTTATCAAAATCATCGCTGCCCCGGAGTATGCAACCAAAGTTCCTCGGCGCTTTATCAAATACAACATTGGTACTTATTCTGCAGGTAGCTGGCATTTTACCTGCTTCAACTGCATTAAATATTCCATCTGCTTTAATCTCTATTTCTTTCTTCGCGCCAATTACTTCACCGGTGCCGGATTTAAATTCCTGCTGTAGAGGTTTACTAAATGCTTTGCGAACAGTTTCAGGCGCCCGAACAGTCAGTTCGCCATTGGGTTGCTGAATCACCTGGTGTACTACAAGATTTCCGCCCCAGTTCCAATCTCCGTCATCCTTGCTGTCGCTCCGCGTTGGGTTCCATCCAAAAATGAACCTGTTATTGCCATCCGAAGTAGTTTTAGCTGCATAGAAAGCGTGGCCATCAAAAGTGTCTTGTTTGGGAGTAAGCCACGGGCCCTTTAAAGAACGGCTCATGCGATATCTAGTTGCATACACGTCGCAATACTCAGAGAACAAAAGATACCACCAATCTCCAATCTTAAACAGGTCAGGGCATTCATGTGTAATAAACTGGTTGGGCATGTAAAAAGGCTCTCTTACTTCCCACTTCACCAGGTCCTTAGAAGTGCAAAGCCCTGTTATGCCGCGGCGCCTCGGTATGCCTTTATTCAATCTCGCTGCCAAAAGCATGTTGTATTCTTTTGTCTCTTCATTAAAAAATACAAAAGGATCACGCCAGTCGTTTTTCTCGTACTTATCAGACGGAGCAAAAAATGTTTGTTCAGGAATTTTTGTCCAGTGCTGCAAATCATCACTCACGGCATGCATTACGCCTTGTGCGGGCTTTCCTGACTCGGAAAGGTGATGGTTGTGGCCGGTATAAAATATGTGGTATTTGTTGTCATGTGCTTTTAGTGCGCTACCGGTAAAAACATACAAATCCTGTTGTTCTTTAGTACCGCGGGCGAGCACTTGCCCATGTTCTTCAAACGAAACAAAATCCGTTGTAGACAATCTGTACCAGGGAGTTCCTTCGCCATATTTTTCGCCATTCCTCCAGTCAAGTAAATAAAACAGCTGAAACTTTCCTTCAGCATACATGGGAATAAAATCTGCTGCCCATGCATCTTCCGGCTTATAAAAGAAATCACGGGTAGCAGGTTGGGGATTATCTGGTTCATTTTGTAGCACCGCTTCATTTTGATTGGAAGGATGATTATTTACAAGATTTCCTGCAACAAAGGGAAACATGCCTGATGCACGGAGAAAATTTCGTCTTTTCATATGAGGAGATTGTGTGGGGTGAATTGAAAAGCTGACAAAGCAATTGCTAACAATAATATTAAAAATAAAAATGCGAATTGCAAATGGCTTGCGTTTTACAATGCAAATTTTCAACTAAAGGAAAGTGGCAGCTAAACAGGGCCCTTGGATAGAGCGTAAGCGGGGCTTTTTTAAGTTGCAAAAAAAATCCCACAAGCATCAACGCCTGTGGGAATTTTGTAACTAAAAAAAAAGATTTTCGATCTGTTCCGGATAGTTAATCGTCATCCTCGTCTTCTTTAACCGCATTAACAAATGCAGCCCGCACCGGCGAAGGGACTTTTACATGTTCGCCCTTTATTGCCTTCCAGAGCATCGCATTCATTAATTCGTCAGGAGCACTGTCTATTTCAGACAGATTGAGTCCTTTTGCCATCGCAGCAAGTTTGGTGCCCTTGGGATTAACCTCGTTAAGATCAATATTGGAAGGAAGGCTGTTAAAGGGAGCTTTATCTGCTGTTTTGTTGAAACAACGCCACATAGGAGTCGCTAGCATCTGAAAAAGGCTTCTTTCCTGAACTTTTTAATTTTATTTTAGGTATCGAGCGAATCCTGAAAAGTAAGCCAGCTTTCTGCAGCCTTTTGCAACTCATTATAATCTATGTCGTTTTCCGCAGCCCAGGCAACAATCCCGTCAGGCCGTATTAGCACAGCGCTCAAGCCCAGTTGTTCCCTTGCAGGGCCGGAAACATAATGCATTTGGCCACCGTATTTATTGGCCAGGATTTTCAGTGATGCATTCATGCTAAAATCAAGCAGTATCCCTTTGCCATCATGCATTAATTCACCAATGTTTATTCCGCTTTCCAGTTCGAAACTAGGAACGCTGCAACCTACAAGAGGATGATTGCCGCTGAGGTTATAATGCGTATAAATGCCACGCACACGTCCTGCAAAATAGGTGGCACCATCCCGCGTGTTTATAAGGTCGCGGACAATAGCATTCAGTGCCCGCGCATGTGGGTCGGGCCGCATAATGGCAACCTGCGCACGTGACCAATCCAGCACCTTCGCGCCTACCGGATGTCGTTCAGTTTGATAACTATCCAGCAAACCTTCCGGCGCTATGCCTTTAATGGTGGCGGCGAGCTTCCAGCCAAGATTCATAGCGTCACCTAAACCAAGATTGAGCCCCTGTCCTCCCAACGGAGAATGAATATGCGCAGCATCGCCAGCTAACAATACACGCCCGTTGCGGTACGTTGTTGCTTGTCGTGCGCGGTCGGTCCAGGTCGTTGCAATGTGCAGAGTGGAGATCGTTACATCGCTGTTGGAGACGTATCGCAGTACTTTCTGAATATGTTCAAGTGTTAGCGGCTCACCTGAACTATGAAAAGCGCCGTTATCAAAATCCTGAATCATGATGTATCCAGGCTGCGATTGTAAATACATACCGGTTGCTGTCATATTGCGGCCCGGGCTAAGCTTCTCAGGATCGGCTATTGCTACTTTCGCAGTGTATCCGGTAAACTCCGGCTCCGTGCCGGCGAATTCAAACCCGCCAATCTTGCGAACAATACTGCGGCTTCCATCGCAACCGACGAGCCATTTACCTTTGAATGATTGATTGTTTGATTGAACAACAACGCCTTCTTCGGTTTGATGGAAGTCCGTAACGGCAAGCCCTCGTTTGATTTCAACCTTCAAAGATTCTGCACGATGGGCGAGTATTGTTTCAAGTTCTGCTATTTCAGAAATTAGCCCGGTCTCTGTCGAACTTGGCAATCTGTATTTCCATTGTGTAGTGTCAATATCATCTTCGTGTAGCGGGATGCCGGCAAAATGCCCCACCTGGCGACGTTGGCCTTGCGCTGCAGTTTGATGCGGATTTTTGAGTTGTTTATGTATTTGAAGTTCGTTAAACAATCCCCGGCGATAAAGCGCTTCAATGGTGGGAGCTGAGAGTCCGCGCATTCCGAAAGGAAGTTGTTTCAGTGGCGAATGGACGTTGTCGCTCTTTTCAAGTATCAGGACTGAACATTGGGCAAGTGCCAGTTCGCATGCGAGGAACAAACCAACAGGGCCGGCGCCGGAAATGATGACATCGTACATAGAGTTATTTTCTAAGGGGTTCTTGCTTTCACGTATTTCGTTCATATGGAATGATTGAAACGCAAAATTCCGCCATGCAGCTTCGTTAGGATTGTACAAATGCGACAAAATCACTGCTTACAGCTGCCTGCCTTTTTTTTGCTTTACGTGCAAATGCGCCAGGCGTAATGCCGCTGTAGCGTTTAAATTCCCTGCTTAGGTGGGATTGATCCGTATATCCCAGCTCAAGCGCGAAGCCGGCAAGGTTGGTATCGGGATGATTCCATAACTGGTTTCGCACCTGCTCAAAGCGTATTAGGGCAGAAACGTCTTTAACCGTGTGGCCGGACGATTGTTTGAAGTTTCGCTCCAGCGTACGGACTGTAGCATGAGCCGCCGCTGCCACCTGGTTTACCGGCATCGCGCCGTTTGCTTTCCTCATCGCCGCCCCTGCTTTTGCCAACATACTGTCAACTGCTACATGTGAACGCGCATTGACGAGGTACTGTTTTATTGTCGTCACCGCTGCATCTATCTTACCGGCCTCGATATATTTATTTAATACGGGTTGAAGTTGGGCGATGGGATGATCAAATATGTGCACGCCTTTTTTCTCCGCAGGAAGCCCGAGTAAATCAAATACAGTCCAGGGAAAACACCTGATAGCAATAATCTCCAAACGGTTTTTTGTGTAAAAATTCACCGGCTGATTGAGTAGCCCCATCATAAACGGGGACGGTAATGGCTGCAGGTTTCCGTCGCCAGAATTGAAAGAGAGGTTTCCGAAGTAAAAAATAATCTCAGCATAGCCATCAGGAGTTACCTCAAAAGCTGATCGTTCTTTTCCTGAATCTCTTCGCTCGTACCAAAAGCATTTAATAGTATCGCACAATTCTTCGGGAGGTTGAAATTCCTGATGCATATTGAAAGGTAGGAAATTTGAGGAATTCGCGTGTTACATTGAACCATTGCTTGCCGAGCTTTTGGGGTGATATTTCTTCAAGATGGAAAGGGAAAGCTTTCTTGCCAATAAAAAACCGGAAAAGCAACAAGGAATTGTGCCTTTCCGGTTAAGTAGTCCCGACAAGAATCGAACTTGTATCTAAAGTTTAGGAAACTTCTATTCTATCCATTGAACTACGGGACCAAGTTGACCTTTAAAATCAACCGGCCGCAAAAATAATAGATTCTCCATAATAATTCATGGGAATCTTTACTAATTCTGTACATTCATCGCATAACGCAATAAAACATCACATGAAAAATTTCTTACGTTTTTGCCTGCCTGCAATATTGTTATTTTTTGTTGTTTCTGTAAAAGCGCAAACCGCCAAAAAACCTTCGGTATTAATGAACCACGTTGCTGTTTATGTGGTGGACCTGGAGAAAAGCGCTCATTTTTATCGCGATTTAATTGGATTGGATACCATGCCCGAACCTTTTCATGATGGTAAACACGCCTGGTTCCGCGTGGGTGAAAATTGCCACCTGCATGTAATTTCAGGTGCGAAAGAAGCCACCATACATGATAAAAATGCTCATATATGTTTCAGCGTAGCGTCTGTGGATGATTTTTTGAAAAGGCTTCAAAAGGAAAACATTGAATTTGAAAGCTGGCCCGGAGAAAAAGGCAAATATGCCGTACGTGTGGATGGCGTTAAACAGCTTTATCTAAAGGATCCTGACGGTTACTGGATTGAAATTAACGATGCCAAATATTAGAGAAATCAGATGTTCAATAACCCTATCTTTGCCGCTCTTAAAATGTGTGTATGCAGTTTTACAATATTCTAATTAAGTATCGTTTTTGGTTGAGCCTTGTTTTGCTGGTTGCCGCAATCGCGCTGAATGTTACCGGTTCTGCAGGATTCTGGCCAACGTTTCCTTTATATTTTATAGCAGTTATCGGCTTATTCAGCCATTTTTTCATTGGTCCGCTGCGCCTCATCCAGGGGCCTATGGAGGCTGGTAATATAGAAGAGGTTGAAAAAATACTTGCTACAATCTGGTTTCCTAATTTGTTGTACAAGCCTATTCGTTCTACTTATTTTACGATTAAGGGTAACCTGGCGATGATGAAACAGGATTTTGATTCGGCTGAAAAACATCTGAAAAAGAGCTCTGACCTGGGTGCGCCAATGCCGGAAGCTGAGGGTGCCAACAAGCTGCAATTGGGTATGATGTCGTTGCAAAAAGGCGACTTGAAAAATGGCGAAAGCTATATCCGCGCTGCAATCCGCGCCGGTATTCCTGATAAAGAAAGTGAGGCAGTAGCTTTTTTGAGCATGTGCCAGATCTTTATGAATAAGAGAGAATTCAGAGCCGCAAAAGATTTTTTCAGAAAGGCCAAGGCCTGCAACCCGAAATCAAAAGAGGTTATTGCCCAGATAAAAGAAATTGAAAAATATATTTCCCGTATACCAGGATAGGCAAGTACGAAGTACTCCTATTTATTTGGTTTACTATTAAAAAGATCCAGTTGTTTCGGCAGCTGGATCTTTTTTGCTAATAGCTGTCAGCTATTAGCCGTTAGCTTTTAACTCTCACCTTATAGCTATGCAGATCGAATAGTATTGAACTATTGTAGGTAGTGAAACACGACCCAAGGCATCTGAACTTTCCGTGTGCGTAAAACTTAGCCCAAATCAGAGATGAATAAATCCGCCATCAGAGATTTACGATATACCTGCCTCCTCCACAATATCAAACCCTTCGTCAGACACAACCTCTAGCCTCTTTGACTATTCACTATTCACCATTCACTACCTCGTTCCTTCCTCTATTGACTATTTACGTATTTTTACACCCACTTATGGCGTATTTTAATTGGAATGATAGTGTCAATTTGTTGAGCAAGCTTACGCTCAGGCGTATGTGGAATGCCACGAAAGTTTATACAAGCTACCAGCTTACCAAGCTTACCAAAAAGCCGGTGCAGTGGGGATACCCGGTATCAGTATCTTTTGAACCTACAACATCCTGCAATCTTCGGTGCCCGGAATGCCCGAGTGGACTACGAGAATTCACCCGGCCCACGGGCATGTTAAAAAAAGACTTCTTCAGGGAGACAATCGACGACATCTACAAAGAACTTTTATACCTGATATTTTATTTTCAGGGGGAACCCTACCTGAACCCGGATTTCCTCGAAATGGTGAAATATGCCCACGATAAGGGAATTTATACCGCAACTTCCACAAACGCTCATTATCTTACTGACGAGAAAGCAAAAAAAACTGTAGAAAGTGGGCTCGACAGATTAATTATTTCTATTGACGGCACCACACAGGATGTTTATCAGCAATACCGCCGCGGAGGAAAGCTCGACAAAGTGCTGGAAGGCGCCAGAAACATTGTTAAATGGAAAAAAGAACTAAACAGTAAAACGCCTTTTATTTTCTTCCAATTTCTTGTTGTAAAGCCTAATGAACACCAAATTGATGAGGTAAAGCGCCTTGCAAAGGAGATTGGCGTTGACCAGGTCCGCTTTAAAACCGCCCAGGTTTACGACTATGAAAACGATCCTAACAATTTAATTCCAACAATTAGCAAGTACAGTCGTTATAAAAGAGACAACAATGGTGTTATGAACATCAAAAGCGGCTTAAATAACCATTGCTGGAAACTATGGCATGCAAATGTTATTACATGGGATGGCCTCGTTGTTCCATGTTGCTTTGATAAAGATGCCATGCACCGGCTAGGGAATTTAAGAATGCAATCCTTTAAGGAGGTTTGGAACAATGACAACTATAAGCAGTTTCGTAAGGAATTGATTACGAGCAGGAAGAATATAGACATTTGTGCCAATTGCAGTGAAGGGTTAACAGTTTGGGAAGATTGATTTTTAGAACCTGCTTTGAGTTTGGCATATGTTTTTGGTATAAGGTTTGCCATTGATTATTTAACATCAATAATCTTTTATTTAGACTTAAACTTTGTTAACCATGAGTAGTGCCTTAGCTGTACAACAGACTAATTATCGCAACGATTACCAGAAAGTGATGGTGAATATTATGTACACAAGCAACTGGTTCCAGGAAAAGTTGAAAAAAATACTGGAGCAGGAAGATATAACGCCACAACAATACAATTTGCTCCGCATATTGGAAGCCAGTCAAAAGCCATTAAGTACGTTGCAGATACGAGAGCGAATGCTCGACAAAATGAGTGATACAAGCCGAATTGTTGACAGGCTTATTTTAAAAAAGCTGGTTGATAAAAAGACTTCTACTACTGATAAACGCCTGGTGGATGTTACAATTAATGATAGTGGTAAAGAATTACTTGACAGGCTGAATCAAAAGAACGAACAAATAGATAATCTGGCCGGTGGCATATCAAATGATGAAGCTTCACAGCTTATTAACTTACTGGAGAAAATAAGAAGTAAGTAGCCGCGTTTACAACTATCTTCGCGGCATGAAAACATCGAATATTATTTTCTATTATATATTAGTTCTTGTTTTTGCAATAGGCATCTCTACCTCAAGTGCTATTGCACAACCAAAATATGAATTTCGGGCTGTTTGGATAGCCACGCTTGAAAACATAGACTGGCCAAGTAAAAGAAATCTTTCTGTAGACGAGCAAAAAGCTGAATTTATAAGGATCTTAGACATGCATCACCGCAACGGGATGAATGCTGTTTTTGTGCAGATAAGGCCTGCTGCCGATGCATTTTTTCCTTCTCAGTTTGAGCCGTGGAGCGAGTACCTGAATGGCAAACAAGGCCTGGCACCCGTTCCTTACTACGATCCGCTTCAATTTATGATTGAAGAAACACACAAAAGGGCCATGGAGTTTCATGCGTGGCTAAATCCTTACAGAGCTGTTTTTAATATTTATAAGTCATCTATTGCACCTACACATGTAACCCGCACGCATCCTGAATGGTTTTTCACGTATGGCGATAAAAAATACTTCAACCCCGGCGAGCCAGCAGTGGTTAATTATATTACCAACCTCGTAAAGGACCTGGTACAACGGTATGATGTAGACGGCGTGCATATGGATGATTATTTCTACCCTTACAAAATAGCGGGCAGAGACTTTCCCGATGAAGTTACTTATAGAAAATATGGCCGTGGCCTGAGCAAAGCTGAATGGCGAAGAGCTAACTGCGATAGTGTAGTTAAATCGGTCCATGATGTGGTTTTTCAAACAAAGCCCTGGGTAAAGTTTGGAATAAGCCCGTTCGGTGTTTGGAGAAACAGCAATGTTGATCCTGCCGGCAGCGACACAAGGGCCGGGTTAACTAACTACGATGATTTGTATGCAGATATTCTTCTTTGGCTGCGTAAAGGTTGGATAGATTATGTAGCGCCCCAGTTATATTGGGAGATTGGCCACCATTTGTGTGATTATGAAACGTTGATTGACTGGTGGACAAAACATACTTACGGAAGGCACTTATATATTGGACACGGTGTTTATCGCGTGTTTGAAAACCCTACCAAACCGTGGAGAAATCCAAACGAACTTCCTAACCAGATTAAGATTTTACGAGATTATCCCGAAATACAGGGCAGCGCATTTTTCAGTAGCAAAAATTTTGAACGCAACCCGAACGGTTGGAGCGACAGTCTTCGATTCAACTATTATAAATATCCTGCCATTATCCCGCCAATGCCCTGGATAGATAGTACACCACCAGCAAAGCCAACTATTGTAAATGCAAGAAATGGAGAAGGAAATTTTAAAGGAACGGTGCTGAAAATAGATGGAAAGCAAGCGGATAGTGAGGAAGACCTTCGTGCATATGTTGTTTATATAGCCGATGATATTCCAACATTAGGGCAACACCCGAGGTATATTTTTTCAGCTTTCAATAAACCCACTTTATCTGTTGACATTTTTGATACGGACATCCCCAAAGAATGGAACAACTGTTACGTTGCCATTACCAGCCTCAGTACGGAGAATGTTGAGAGCCCGCTGAGCAACGTGGTGCAATATGTGAAGACGAATAAAGGATGGATGGTGAAGAAGTAAGAACGTAAAAAATTAAGATAGTGAAATGGGCTGTTCAGTTTTGAATAGCCCATTTTTATTTGGCCATGATAAAAGAAGGTTTAAAGAACAACATTATTATTAAGAATGAACAGAAAACGAATTCACAGTAATCAGCGCGCTGGTTTATTTTCAAAAGGCTACAATCTCACCCATCATTTTCAATTGTCAATTTTCAACTGTCCATTGAAAAAACTATTGAAAAATAAAATTTTGAAAATTAGATTCACAAATATATATTTGTCTATAGTTTTAGTAGACTAATTATTTACCACCAATAACAACGCTTACAAACTAACTGGTAAGCGGCATACATTATTTAACTGTTTTGAAATTTTATTGTATGAATACGATAACTAAACAACTGGTGGTTTCTTTCTCTTGCAACGTATCTAACTTCTATTGTTGTTGTTGACCTCAACTTCACTTCTTTCTCTAACTCATTTACAATAGTGCTAAGGCGGGCGAAAGCGCGTGTACATAAATGGTGGTAAATTTATTAGCCATGCTGTTCTCGCTTTGTCCTTAGCAACCAAATTAGTTCGGAATCCGCATCAAGGCATCGCTTTCATTCCGAAAGAACGTGATAAGCTTTCTTCAAAAGACAACTGCCAAATAACTATATACATTAAAAAGACATGTATGGTACTTCAAGACATTAATATCCTTATAAAGAAAATACTTGTGGGTTTCATCTTGGTGCTTGTTCCGCTCGCACTCATTTTCGGCGCGTTATGGCTTACTCAAAAAACGCTTACGCTCAACACAGCGAAAAGTGAAAATGATTCATCACAAATTCAAACCTCCTTAAACAAATAATTATGTCAAAAGCAACTCGTGATAAAGTTGGGCGCAGCATTTTGCTCAGCTTGTTTATATATGCGCTTCCAATATTGCTGATGTTTTTTTACTTATCCATTACAGGGCAAAAGCCGTGGATAAAAAATGCAAGCGCAGTAGCAGAACAAACAAAATAATAAGGGATGAGGCATAAGGTTTAAGGTATAAGGCAAAACAACCCTAACCTTAAGCCTCACGCCTTACACCTCACACCTCACACCATTCATCATCTCAAAAAACATAACTATGGGAAAATTCTTTCAATTTATTCTCGACAGCTTCCAGGGTTACGGGCTCGTTATTTTTATGCTGGCCCTCGGCATCGTAGAATTTTCATTTGGGCTATACAAGGGCAAATGGAACAAAAATGAACGAACACTGGATATCATCTGCTTTATCATTCCACGTCTTGTTGTAAGGCCGGCGATTGCGTATTTCGGATTGAAATTATTGCCGGTTTTATTACCGGGTTACAAGGGCTATTTTAGCTGGGTGCCTTTTTTCTGGGGCTGCCTGATTATTGCCGTTGCAGATGACCTTACCCAATACTGGTATCATCGCCTGCATCATGAAGTGCGCTGGATGTGGCGCTTTCATCGCACGCATCATTCTGCGCCGTATATGGGCATGGCTATGGCAAGCCGCCAAAACCTGATTTATACATTCTTCTTTTCACAGATTTATCTTACGACTACATTGGTATATCTTGGCCTTGGCCCTGCGGCGCTGGTTGTAGGTGGCATAAAAGCTACTATTACAACATTGGCGCATTCCAGCATTCCATGGGATAAACCTTTTTACCAGGTCAAATGGCTGAACCCAATAGCCTGGGTTTTAGAAAGATTGATCTCAACTCCCGCCACCCACCACGCTCATCATGCAGATACTCATGGCGACGGTGTTGGCTTTTATAAGGGCAACTTTGGCAACATGTTCTTCCTGTGGGATATCATTTTTGGAACAGCGCATATCTCCAGGCAATACCCCGAAAAATATGGTATTTCACATTACGAATCTGATGAGTGGTATGCACAGTTTCTCTGGCCCGTTTTCAAATCAAAAATCCCGGGTAGTGAGCTTGCTGCCGATGGCCCTGCAGTTAGGGAAGACGCAGAAGCTCCTGCCGCACATCAGCTTCAACCCATATTGCATTCGCGGGAAACGGGCACGGAGGTAGCTATTTCATAAATCAAGATTTTCATAGGCAAGCGTTATTGGTACTCGGCGGCTGGAAGAAATTCCGGCCGCTTGTTATTTAAATGGCAGCGATGTTGAATGATATTGGCGAGCCTGCGCCTGCATTGTCACATCGGCGAGCGATGGGGCTTGCAAACATAGATCTGATTGTAAAAGTTCCTGGTTTTGAGAATAACGCCCCTTAACCAAACGATATTACAACGCGCGTTTTTCAATTCATTTAAACATTACATTTGCTTGCATAAGTGTGCTGGCATTATGCAGCACGGAAAAATCCACTCAACGGGAACCGTTGCGAAACCAAAAAACACACTGATGAAAATATCCTTCTTTTCTACACAGCCGTACGATAAACATTTCTTTTCCACATATAATGATTCGTTTGGTTTTCAGCTGGAGTTTTTTGAAACGCAGTTAAATGCTCAAACGGTAAGCCTTGTTGATAAAGCGGATGCTGTTTGTGTTTTTGTAAACGACAAAGTTGATGCGGCCGTTATAGAGCAGCTGGCTATGAGGAATGTGCGGATAATTGCTTTGCGTTGCGCCGGGTTTAATAATGTTGACCTTGAAGCTGCAAGGATCAACAACATACATGTGTGCCGCGTTCCTGCGTATTCGCCGGAGGCTGTAGCAGAACATACAGTGGCAATGGCATTAACACTCAACCGTAAAACGCACAAAGCATACAACCGCGTCCGCGAGCAGAATTTTTCCCTTAACGGCTTACTGGGTTTCGATCTTCACGGCAAAACAGTTGGTGTAATAGGAACAGGAAACATCGGAGCCTCATTTTGCAAGATTATGAAGGGATTTGGTTGCCACGTGGTAGCTTTTGATGTTATTGCCAACAGGCAGGTAGAAGCCTTAGGCGTGGAATATCTTCCGGTGATTGATGTGTTGCAGCAATCGGATATCGTTTCGCTGCACTGCCCGTTAAACGACCAGACCAAACATATTATCAATAGTTCTACACTGACGATGATGAAGAAGGGTGCTATGCTGATCAATACCAGCCGCGGTGGTTTAATTGATACTGCCGCTGTTATCGCTGCCCTTAAAAATGGGCAACTTGGCTATCTGGGGATTGATGTGTATGAACAGGAAGAAAAATTGTTTTTCCGCGATTTATCTGCCGATATTATTGAAGATGATACCATACAACGGCTGATGAGCTTTCCCAATGTGCTGGTAACGGCACATCAGGCTTTTTTTACAAACGAAGCGCTTACGCAGATCGCGCTGGTTACCCTGCAAAATGTGCAGGAATTGATTACTAAAAGCAATTTATCCTCAAAGGCAGCGTTATTAGTTTAGCTTATATCTATATATTACAAAATCAACTGGCAGTATTCATGAAAAAATTATTAGCATTCGGCGCATTATTCTTATTTATTATCGCATGGTTTATTTCGTGTAGTAAAGAAAAAAGCTTTGAAACGGGCATAATTCCCGGCCAGGAGTCTATTGGCTCCCTTAAAGATGACAGTGACCGTTGTATGCCTGTAACACCCCATGGTGTATTCTATGGCGGGGTAGTGCCTACGGATTCCAATTATGTTGATGTGAACGTAAATGTTACCCAAAAAGGTACCTACGTTATTTATACTGATATGCAGAATGGGATATCCTTCAAAGATAGCGGTGTGTTCACTAAACTGGGCATGAATACAGTCCATTTAAAAGCAACCGGAATTCCGGAAGCTGGCGTTGCTCCTTTCACATTGAATTATGATACATCTATCTGTGCGTTTCAACTGGTAATTCAGGATAGTACCGGATCTGGACAGGGCGGTGCGCAGTTTGCTTTTGGTGATTGCACGAACGACACCGTGTATGGCCGCTATGTTGCCGGCAAAGCACTTAATAGTACGAATAAGATGAGTGTGGTGGTAGATGTTACAACTCCGGGAAGTTTTAATATTTCAACAAATACTGCGAACGGGTTTGCTTTTAGTAAATCAGGCACATTCACTACCACGGGCACACAAACAATTTACCTTGATGGAGTGGGAACGCCAGCGGCTGCAGGCGATTTTGATTACCAGTTTACGAACGGCTCAGGCGGATGTGGCATAACAATCACCACTACTGATGCAATAAACGGAAATGATAGCGCGTGGAGCTTTACGGAAGGGGCTCATAATTATCATGGTTATATTGACAGTGCCGTCGTTGCCGATTCTATAAACTTTAAGGTGTTATGGATATTTGGATCGACCGCAGCAACAGGTGATACAGCCTTTGTACTTGGTTATTCATTTATTCCTAACCCTGCCAGCCCTAACGATCCTCCAACCGGATCATTTAATACCAATAGTACCACCTCTTCAAATTATTTTGGGCTTATAGACAAGACGACTGGTGGTAATATAATCTATGCGGCTATAAAAGAAACAACGACGGTGAATGTAAAAATTGATGCAACTAGTTTCAATTCCGGAACAAGATTGTTAACAGGTGACTTTGCCGGAACTGCGATGAGTACAACACTCGCAACGTTTAATATATCAACCGGCAAATTCAAGGCAACAGTCAAATGATTTTAAAGACGATATTTTTTTCATAGAAAACTGCTCCGCTCATCACGGAGCAGTTTTTTTATGTGAAGATTGTTCTGCTTTTTGTGGAGAACAGGCGATAATTCTGCCTTATACCCCTGAAGTGTGGGACATGTTTATTGCTTCTTTCTAATCGCAAACCAAATGCCTCGCACATAATTCGCCCGAGCCAAATAAAAAACCTCTCGCATCGGAGAGGTTTTCGTTCATTATCTTAAATAAAAATTATTTCACAATTGTTTCCGCCGGAGATTCTTCTGCTTTTTGCGGAGAGTGTGGCATTAGCCTCTTTTGGAAAAGGAACAGAACAATCACACCTACGGATATTGATGCATCAGCCAGGTTAAATACCGGCTGGAAAAACTCAAACCGCTCACCACCCCAAAACGGAACCCATGATGGCAGGATTGTGTCGATCAGTGGAAAGTAAAACATATCAACCACTTTTCCATGTAGGAAACCCGCGTAACCGCCGCCCGAAGGGAAAATTTGTGCCAGGTTCTGCGTGAATGGATCGCTTTCATTAAAGATTAGCCCGTAAAACATGCTGTCTATCAGGTTTCCAAGCGCGCCCGCATAGATCAGTGAAGCACAAATGATAAATCCTTTAGAATGCCCTTTGCGGATAAAATTACGAATGATAAAGGTGCCTGCTATTACCGCTACAAGCCTGAACATGGTGAGCAACACTTTTCCAAGCCCGCCGCCGAATTTCCAGCCCCAGGCCATTCCCTCATTTTCTACAAAATGCAGGCGGAACCAATTGCCAATCACCTTATGTTCTTCACCAAGGTAATAGTGCGTCTTGATAAATAATTTTATTGCCTGGTCCGCTATCAGGATAGCTACAATCAACAGAATAACCTGTTTACCCTTCACTGTAAAAATTTTTGCGGCAAAGATAAGGGTGAATGGGCGAATGTGCGAATGTGCAAATGCGGAACTTGCATTGAGAAGTTAAAGACTTCAGATAACAACTTTAATTGGTCATAATAGCAGCCACTGCTTTATTCATTTGCATCCTCGCACATTTCCATATTTGCACATTCACCTCCCTCTGCTACTCTTCTAAATAAACGCGTTTTACACGCTGGCTAATACCTGTAAGTATTTCGTACGCAATGGTTTTGCTCCATTGAGCCACCTGCTGAATTGGAAGGTTGGCGCCAAAAATCTCTACCTCATCACCCACTTTAATATCTTCTGCTCCGGTTACGTCTATCATGGTCATATCCATACATACCGTGCCAATTACGGGGTGGAGGCGGCCATTTATCCAAACTTTTCCAATTCCATATCCCAGGTTGCGGCTAAATCCGTCGGCGTAGCCAATTCGTATGGTTGCAATAAGGGAGTCCTGCTCTACTTTTCCACGCCTGTTGTAGCCAATGGTATCGCCGGCTTTTACCAAACGCAATTGAGCGATGGTAGTTTTTAAGGTGGCAACGGTTTGTAAAGCAAGCTGATGTTCCGCCGCACTATCCACGCCATATAAGCCAATTCCAAGCCTTACCATATCAAATTGCGCTTCATGATGCCGGAAAATGGCAGCCGAATTGGAGATATGTTTTATAAAACTATATGGTAATGTGGCGGCAATACGCTCACAACATCTGGTAAAAGTGTTTACCTGTTGCTGTGTAAATGCATCTTCCCCGGGATCCTCACTGGCAGCAAGATGGCTCAGCACAGACTTTATAACAATCGAGTTTTTATTTTCAGTTAAAATACTGGTTAAGGCATCCACGTCTTTTTCTTCAAAACCCAATCTGTGCATGCCGGTATCCAGCTTAATATGCACCGGGTATGACTGTATGCCCTGGTGTTTTACAAATGCAACAAAGCTTTGTAATATTTCAAAAGAGTAAAGTTCTGGCTCAAGATTGTATTCCACCACCGCTTCAAATGCAGCTTCATCTACATTCAGCACCATAATAGGCATGCGAATGCCGGATTTGCGAAGGTCAATTCCTTCATCAGCATACGCCACCGCTAAATAGTCCACCTTGTGAAATTGCAATACATTGGCTACTTCCGCGCTTCCACTGCCATAACCATAAGCTTTTACCATCGCCATCAGTTTAACGCCGGGCTTTAGTTCGCGCTGGTACTCTTTTAAATTATGGGCTACGGAGGTGAGATTAATCTCCATTACCGTCTGGTGCACTTTTTTATCAAACAGCTGCACGAGTTTCTCAAACTCAAACACACGTGCACCTTTCAGAAGAATGGCTTCATTCCGGAAATGATTGGTATTAAACTGGTGTATAAAATCTTCTGTCTGATCGTATTGCTCAACTAAAAAACTCTGCTGGCCTAATATGTTATGCAATGCTTTCCATTTGGGGCCGATGGTAATCAGCCGCCTGATGTTTTTGGAGACGATCATTGCCATCAGCTGCTTATAATGATCTGCTGTATATCGTTCGGGAAGATCAGAAATAATAATGCAATGCCTTGTGTATTGGTTTTGTTGCAATAAAAAATCTATGGCAATCTGGAACGCATTCAAATCAAAACTATAGGCATCGTTTATAACCGCATTGTTGTTGATGGCGGGCAGCAGTTGTAGCCGCATATCTACAGCTTGCAATAACGGCATACGTTCCGCAATTACGGTGGGAGCAATATTTAAAGAAAGGCAAACGCAACAGCATGTTATGGCATTTTCAATGCTGGCATCATCCGTAAAAGGAATGACGATGTCAAAATCGTTTTTTTTGAAATGTAGTTTTATCCGTGTTAATTGCTCTTCTTTCTGCACTCCCTGCACATTTAAAATGGCATTCCCGTGTATGCTCCAATCGAACTTTTTTACGGCCTCAATCTGGCCTATCGCTACAGCAATGTCTTTTTTATCCCGGCAAAAGACAACTTCTTTCGCATGCGTAAAAAGTTTGGCTTTCTCCTGTACCTTTTCCTGCACATTCATAAAACCTTCGCTATGCGCATCACCTATGGTGGTAAAAACGCCCAGGCTGGGTTGAATAACATGCTCCAGTTTTTCCATTTCTCCACGAAGGGAAATGCCTGCTTCAAAAATGGCTAATGTGTGGGTGTCATTCATGTTCCACACGCTTAGGGGAACGCCGGTTTGGGAATTATAACTTCGTGGGCTGCGGACAATATTAAAATCCGGTGATAACAACTGGTACAACCATTCCTTCACAATCGTTTTTCCATTGCTTCCTGTAATGCCGATTACCGGGTAGTTGAACTTGGACCTGTGCCATGCCGCGAGTACTTGCAAAGCATGCAATGTATTATCTACAATGATAAAGTTGGCATCGGTAAACGACGAATGATCAAACTTCTTTTCAACAACAAAGTTCCTTACACCACGTTCATACACTTCTGTAATAAACGAATGGCCATCCCTGCGCAATGAATGCAAAGAAAAAAAGAGCGAAGTGGCTGGAAAAATAATCTTCCGGCTGTCATTTAAAAGATGCTCTATTACCGCGCGCTCGTCTGTTGCGTGCAATTCACCGTGAACTGCGTTAGCTATATCATGTATGGTATACAAACCGGAATTATTTCTTAGGCGTTAATAAACAGAATCATCAGCGTTACTGGGCTGTTTTTTATTCATGAAAATTGAATAGAAAATAGAACCGCTGATGCAGAGAAGGATTACTCCAAGCGAAATGAACACCTGCAGGCTTTTATCTACATACTGGTTTATCCAGTGTTCTGCAAGCATTTTCAGGCCAATAAAAACAAGTACGATCGCAATACCTTGTTGCAGGTAATCAAACTTATCAACGGCGCCGCGCAGCAAAAAGAACAGCGAACGCAAGCCAAGTACCGCGAAAATATTTGAGGTGTAGATAACAAGTTTATCCCTTGAAATGCCCATTACAGCAGGAATAGAATCCAGTGCAAAAACAATATCAATCGATGCAAGCAAAATAATCACGACGAATAATGTGGTGTACATGCGCTTCCCGTTTTCACGTACTACAAATTTGCCGTCGCCATCGTGCGGCACAAGTGGCAATATCCTTTTTAAAAGCTTGTACACTTTAGTATCATGCGGTTCAAATTCCTCATCCTCGCCAGAGGTAAACATTTTGAAACCAGTATAAATCAGGAACACGCCAAAAAGATATAAGATCCACTCAAAGCGTTCAACGAGCGCCACACCAATACTGATAAAGATGACGCGGAAAACAATTGCCATCAGTATTCCGAGCAACAACACGCGGGAAATATGTTTTTCCTTAACGGCGAACGAAGTGAAGATTAATATAAATACAAAGATATTATCGATGCTTAGGCTCCATTCCATCAGGTAGGCACTAATGTATTGCAGCGCCGTAGTCTGCCCCTTGTCAAACCATAAAAACGCAAAGAATAACAATGCAAGCGTTACCCAGAACAGGGTTTGCTGCAATGCCGCCTTGATGGAGATTTTCTTATTTTTTTTGCTGATTAAACCAAGGTCAAAAATCAAAGCCCCTACTAACACAATTCCAAAAACCAGGTATCCAATCTGATCTGCTGTCATTAACTTATAATTGATGATATTCAAAGATAAGGCATTCGTGTGGTGGTTGGGTGGGAGGTTTCAGGTATCAGGTTTCAGGCATCAGGTGTGAGGTGCCCTGTATAAAGATTATGGTTTGAGGTATAATATTCAGGCATGATGCCGGCCGAAACTTTAATGGGTCCGGAAATCCGTTGCCCATTTGCCGTGGCTCTTGTCTCACGATCCAGTATGTATATGTCCGTGGGACACGGACCTTCGGAAACATTGAAATGAAACACTAAGGCACCAAGGACACCAAGCAGCACTAAGACCTTTGCGCTGTATATGCAGCGTGTTGAGCATGCCTGGTGAAAATTTTGTTTTTGTTAGTTTAAAGAAACGGATGCTCCGCATTTCACCTGGGCATTTTTGAAATTACCATTGCATCCTTAGTGCCGCTTTGTGCCATTCGTGTCTTTGTGGTTCCATACAAAAAAAAGCAGGACCTCCTTTTACAAAGATCCTGCGTAAAGTGCCCGTTTTTAAGAAAGGCTTATTTCGCCAACAATCCATCAACGGTTATGGACATGTAGTAAATACCACGTATCTCCGGGCCCCCTACATATTGAAAGTAAGCTGTGTTTAAAATATTCGAACCACCCACTTTTATGGTTGAGTACAGTTTTGGCACTTTAAAGCTAACCTGCGCATCAACGGTGCTGTAAGCAGGCACATTACCATTGCCAAACAGATTCTGCCAATAAAATGAATCCTGCCAGCGCCAAACAACGTTAAATCCAATGTTCTTTACTACTTCCCTGTTGCCGAAGCTCAGGTTGGTAAACCATTTTGGCGTATTAAAGCCGGGGATCAACGCATCATCTTTTGTTTTATCCTGCGCCAGCTGGTTGTAGTTCACATTACCGCTTACGCTATATCCTTTATAAAAATTGTAAGTTACAGCGAGGGCTGCACCATAGTTGGCAACGGTTGAACGGCTGTTGGTCCACACCCTGTATCTTGTTTGCAATGATTTGTCAGTCATCGTATGTAATACTTCCGGAGTAGGATTGTTAACGTCACCTACATTTGGTACGGTAGCTTCAACCTGGCCGATAAAACTTTTGTACTGGCTGTAATAACCATCTACATCAATAAATACTTTATTCTTGAACAATACGCTTTTATAACCGGCTTCAAAAGCGTGGATCTGTTCTGGCTTGATTGGATCAAGATTTGCGACCTTCAATTTTGAAGCGTTTTTTGCCTCTGCGTCAGCCTGGCTTAAGCCGTTGTTTCTGTCAACCGTCACAGCCTTACTGAAGTTATCAGCTGAAGAAGTCAGGTAAGAATTTTTGAAATAACCCAATCCTTCTTCGATAAATGGTAAACCACCTACACGGCGAACACCACCATTGTTCACGAAAGAGAAGGCTTCAAACAGAGAAGGGAAACGATATCCCGTCTGGAAAGAAGCACGGAAATTATGTTTTTCTTTATAGGTATAAACAGCCGATATACGTGGATTGAATTTGCCGCTGAAGTAATCGCTTTTATCATAACGCAGCGAAGCAGTCAGTTTTAGCGCATCAAATAATTTTTTACTTGCCTGCACAAAGCCACCTGTTTTTGCATACCAGATGTTTTTACCGCCGGGGGTATTGCGCTTATCAATCGGTTTACTAAAGTCTACAAAGTTGTTGCCGTCAGGGATTATTTCATACGCACGGTAATCAGCGCCCACAAGCACATCAGCAAACTTGATATACCTTCTCAGGTTCCAGGTTCCTTCAGTATGATAAAAATGGCTCATTTGCAAAAGCCTTGCGCCACCGGTTGTATTGGTAGGGTCGCTGGAAGTGGGGTAAATGTCCCAGTCGTTCCTGGCTTTAATTTTCTGAACCTGCTCATTAAATGCTTCAGTACCAGGAACAAACCGTCCTGCATCTGCGGCCGCGCGTGCAGCCTGGTGAGCAGCAGCGAGGTCTGTTGTTGTTGACAATGCGGTGTTTAACGCTTTTGTATAATCTGATGCCCACTGTTTATCAGGCTTGAAAGATTTTTCCAGATTGTCGGCCAGCGGGTTCATGTTGTATGAATTGTGCGTGTTTTCCAAAGACATATACGCGCGGATGGTAAAATCCGGGTGCACCAATTCAATTTTGTGATTTTGTACTACCACGCCACGTAGGCCAATACGGTTACCACGCTGGAAAAATCCGTCCATCTGCCCAACACGGTACGCGTAAGAAACTTCCAGCTTTGGTGTTATTTTATAATGCAGCGCCGCATCAAACTTGGTGTTGCGCACTGTATAATCGCCTACAATATCTTTTTCCCAATAACCGGTTCTGTGTACAGTATATTGTTTGCTGTTTTTGTCGGTGATCACAATGTTTGAATTATCCCCGTATTTGTTCCATGAATCGTTGGCAATATTGTTTTTGCCATTCAGCTCAGGGAATGACGGATTTAAGTTGGGCGTAAAATCTGAGTGGTTATCCGCATACCAATCCGTTCCGATGAAGTAACTAAAATTCACTTTGAAAGCAAACTTGTCATTAAACGCCTGCGCATATCGAATGGCTGTTTCGGAAATGGGTTTCGGTGTACTTCCTTTTCCATCAAAATGATTAAACGCAATTTTCTGATACACGCTTAAGCCCTGGCTTTTAAATGGATTTTTGGTGATGAGGTTACTCATGCCGTTCAGGGCATTCATTCCATATAATGCTGATGATGCGCCGGGTGTTACTTCAATGCTTTGGATATCCAGCTCTGTTGGCCCGATGGCATTTCCTAACGGAACGCCCAAAGTTGCCGCCTGGTTGTCTATTCCATCCACCATTTGCATAAACCTGAAATTATTGGGAACGTTGAACCCGCGTGTGTTGAATACTTTGAATGTTAAGCCCGCAGTTGTCATTTGCACATTTTTCAGGTTTCCGATCGCATCATAGAAAGAAGAAGAAGGCGTTTCTTTCAGCGCTTTGATATCTAATTTTTCGATCGTAACAGGCGACTGTAACAATTTTTCCTGTTTGCGGCTGGCTGTTACCACTACTTCATCAACCATATAAGTTTGTGTAACAAGCTGTATGTTGAGCTTAGAATCCTGGCTTTTTACTTCCAGTTCCTGCGGAGCAAATCCTACAGAAGAAACTACGATCCGGAAAGGAAACTTTTGGTTGGTTACAAGAGAGAAACTTCCGTCGGCATTTGTGATTACGCCTTTGTCGCTACCCTTAACAATTACTGAAGCGCCGGCAACCGGTTGGTTATGTTCGCTGATAATTTTCCCGCTAATAATAAGGCTGCCATTTAGCTGGGCAATTACGAATAAAGGCAATACTGTTGCAAGAAGTACAATAAATCTTCGCATAGTTGGTGGAGTGTTATTTCTATAATTCCTACCAAATATATAGACTAATAGTATTTAAATGTTAATTTATAGGATTTTTTAATTTTCAGACATTGATAATGAATGCTTTATGCCTGTTGCTATTTTAACACTGGCAGAGAAATAAAGGATTTGTACTTAGGACCGTAATAGAATTTGATGGTTGATTTGTGAAAATCCGCCGTTGTTGCTTCTGGGATTCGCATGAATTTTTGCGGGTTGCGGTCAACAAGCGGAAACCAGGAGCTTTGCACCTGCACCATTATTTTATGCCCCTTTTTAAAAGTATGCGCCGCATCGTTCAGCGTAAGGTCTACCTGGGTTATTTTATCCGGTTCAAATGCTTCCGGTTTTTCAAAGCTGTTTCTGAATTTTCCCCGGAGGATTTCCGCTCTAACCAATTGCTGCGTTTTATTATCGTCAGGCAATACATCAATCAGTTTTACTACGAAATCCGCATCCGTGCCTGTCATAGATACAAACATGGAAGTATGAATGGCTCCCGCTATCGTCATGTCTGCTTGCAATACTTCACTTTCAAACCACAATACATCCGGCCTTTTCGAAGCGAAGGATTGATCCGCAGCCATATATTCATTCACTCGGTCGCTCGATTTTTCGTTGATATAAGGAACCGGGTTGGCTGGGTCTGAAATATAGGAATCAAAGCCGGGTGTATAATCTCCGGCTAGAGCAAGGCCATGTTGCTTTTTAAAAAACCATTGTTGATCCTGCGATTGTTTCGGCGGCCACTGTTCAAAGCTTTTCCATTCGTTTGTGCCTGTTACAAAAACGGTAGCTTCATTGGCGTCAAACTTTCCGTCGTTTTTCAGGTAGTAACTAAAAAAGCTTAGGATAAGTGACTGGTATTTTTCGTTAGCATTTTGCCCAAAACTGTAACCAGCAAAATTTTTCCATTCTTTTCCTGCCCATGCGCCGTGTGTCCAAGGGCCCATTAACAGGTAATTGTTGTTGGTAGTATTTTGCTGCTCAATTGCTTCGTATGTTTTTAATGCGCCAAACATGTCTTCCGCATCAAACCAGCCGCCTACCACTAAGGTAGCAGGCTTTATGTTCTTTAAATGAGGGCGAATATTGCGTGCCTGCCAGAAGCTGTCTTTCGTATCGTGTTGTAAATATTGATCCCATATAGCGCTTTTTCCGTGGAAATATTTCTTGTTGGCATTTGCGATTGGGCCCATCTCCGTATAAAAATCAGTTACATCTTTAATGCTCAGGTTTTCGTCCACCTGAGGATTTACCTGCCGAGGCCCATCTCTCGGCCCATCAAAAAAATTAAGGAAGCCAAAGTTATCCATCAGAAAGAATGCACCACGGTGGTAAGCATCATCTCCCTCAAATTCATCTGTAACGGGCGCCTGCGGCGAAACCGCTTTTATTGCAGGATGGGCATTGGGTAAAGATGCGGTTGCATAAAAACCGGGGTAACTTATTCCGTACAGCCCGACATTTCCATTGTTGTGCGCAATATTTTTTAGCAGCCAGTCAACGGTATCATAAGTGTCGCTGCTTTCATCTACGTCTTTGTCTGAGCTTTTATTAGCAATAAAGGGCGTCATTTCTTTAAAGTCTCCTTCACTCATATGCCTGCCACGAACATCCTGGTAAACATAGATGTATTTTTCTTTAGCGAATTGTGGCGAAGGCCCCAGTGATCTACGGAATTTATCCTCTCCGTAAGGTGAGCAGGAATAGGGTGTGCGGCAAACAAGAAAAGGGTAATTGGTGGTGGTATCTTTAGGAATATAAATAGCGGTGAACAACTTAATGCCATCGCGCATGGATATCTGGCGTTCAATCTTGGTATAAGTTGAGGCCGGGTAATCTGCATCGATGGTCTGGGAAAAAACGTTAAGGCTGAAAAAAGAAATGATTAAAGCTATTACGACGTGCTTCATGAAAGAAGTTTCGCCAAATGTAAAAAGTTTTCACGCAAAGAACTGAGGAGGTTTCACGCAAAGGCGCAAAGAAACGCAAAGGAAACGCAAAGGAAATACGGTTAAATTTCGCATATGCGTTTGTGTGTACCATATTTTTAGTTTCTCGCAGCGAGCGCGGCGGAGCAACGACGCAACGTTAAACTGGATGCTCCAAAATTTTTCGCAGGAGCCTAACTTTATTCGCTGCGCCGCTGCTTCTCTGCGCTCGCCGCGTGAAACTTCTTCTTTGCGCCCTTTGCGTGAAATTCCTTTGCGCCTTTGCGTGAAATAAATTATCCGGGGTAGTTACTTAAATGCTCAAACCGGTAACCTCTTTCTTTCAGTTTTTGAATCAACAGCTTTAGTTTGGCTTCATCGCCCGGCTTTCTGAACATTTCATCGTGAGCAAGCACAATCAGGTGTCCCGGTTTTACGGTTTTGCCAGAGGCAAATAGCTTGTCAATTTGATTAAGCATTGCATCTACTGATTGCAAGGGAGAGCTTGTCCTGCTATTGTGCTGCCATTCTACATCCCAGCCGTAGACTTTAAATCCATTTTTGTAAAGAAGGTCAGCACTTTCTGAGCCGCTTTTCAGGTCATCTTTTCTCACAGAAGGAAGGCGCCACTGGTTTCTGCCCGGTTGTCTTGCAAACTTGTAAGGTATATTAAGCGTGTGCTGGCATTTGAAAAAATCACGCAACACACTATCCGGGTTGCTGTAATACGCGGTATAATGGTCGCTCGCGTGCGTAAAGCTGTGGTTCCCTACTTCTATGAGCGGATTGGCGAGATAACCTTTGTAGAAATCCATCAACGCTTTGTTGTTAAAGGCATGCTGGCCAACAATAAAAACATTCGTCTTTATCTGTTCCTCTTTAATCACCCTGTTTACGCCGTCACTGCCAAACAATGGGCCATCGTCAAAAGTGAAATAAATATATTTTGTTGTATTAGGCTGCGGAGCCACCGGCTGCTGGCCGACAGAAAATTTGACCAGGCCACATAAAACGATCAGGATTACACATCGGGGTAATGAAACATTCATCCTTAGGTTCGGCATATTATGAAAGGTATAGTTTGCGGGGCGCAAATTACAATATCATTTGTTTGCAAAAACATAATGTAACATTACCACGCCGTCATCAAACACTTTACTACCTTTTAATTCGGGCGAATATCTTACCGCCACATCCTTAAATAACGGAATGCCCTTGCCCAACGTTCTCGGAATGATGGCCAGCATTAGCTCATCCAGCAAACCCTTATTTAAAAACTGCGAAACCAGGCTTGCGCCGCCTACCAGCCAGGTGTCTTTTTCTTTTTGACGGAGTTCGGCCACCAGCGCCGATGCATCGCCCGAATGCTGATGTATGGTTTTGCCTTCGGGAACGCTGAGCACCTGGTTGGAAAAAATATGGTTTTCCAGCCCATCATACCAAAAGCCCAGGTTAAGAATATCCTTATAAGTAGTGGTTGCCATAATAACTGCGCCAAGCGTTTTAAGAAATTCGGCATAGCCATAATCTTCTTCCGGGCGCATAAAATCATTCAGGAAATCAAATTTGCCGTTTTCGTCGGCTATAAAACCATCGAGACTTTGTGCGATGTATAATACGATTTTACCCATAAGAAGTTAAAAGTAGAAAATCAAAACCATAGAAGAAATATTTGAACCATATAAGGCATATAAGGGCATGTAAGGCCAATAGGGTTTCTGAAGACGCAAAAGGAAAATCATGTAATGTTGATCGCACTGAACTTATATGCTCTTATATGCCTTATATGGTTCAAAAAACTTCGCTTCGATCAACTACCCTTATATGGTTTAAATGTTACTTTTGCCCTGAAATTTATTTGAACAATCTAAACTGATTTATATGCCAGGTTATGAATTTTTTGGAGAAGAAGAAAGAAAAGAAGTAAACGATGTGCTGGAAACAGGTATTTTAATGCGTTATGGCTTTGACGGCCCGCGCAAAGGAATATGGAAAGCGGTTGAGCTTGAAAACGCTATCAAACAAACGTTTGGTGCCGGCTATGCACAGCTTACCTCCAGCGGAACAACTGCTCTAACAACGGCTCTTACGGTGTTGGGTATTGGTGCAGGTGATGAGGTGATTATGCCTTCTTTTACTTTCGTGGCAAGCTTTGAAGCTGTTTTAAGTGTTGGCGCGGTGCCGGTTTTGGTGGATGTGGATGAAACGCTTACCGTAAACCCTGAAGCAGTGTTAAAAGCAGTTACTCCAAAAACAAAATGCATTATGCCCGTGCATATGTGCGGCAGCATGGCGGATTTAGATGCTTTGCAGCAAATTTGTAAGCAGCATAACCTGGTACTGCTGGAAGATGCATGCCAAAGCATTGGTGCCAAATACAAAGGAAAATGTGTTGGAACAATTGGTGATGCCGGAACATTCTCTTTCGACTTCGTAAAAACCATCACCTGCGGCGAAGGCGGCGTTGTGCTGACGAACAGCGAAGACATTTATACCAAATGCGATGGCTTTACCGATCACGGACACGATCATAAAGGTGTTGACCGCGGTGCCGACCTTCATCCATTCATGGGGCAAAATTTCCGCATAAGTGAACTACATGCTGCGGTGGGACTTGCCCAGATTAAAAAATTGGCAACTTTCCTGGAAATTCAGAAAAAAAATCATGAAGTACTTCGTTCATACTTACAACAGATCCCGGAAGTATCTTTCCGCGTAATTCCTGATCCTCAGGGTGATAGCTGCACTTTCCTCAGCTGGTTCTTACCAACAGAGGAATTAACAAGGGCATTTATTACAGAAATGAAGGCGCAGGGAATTGCTGCCGGCAACTTTTATTGGTTTGACAATAACTGGCACTACATCCGCAAATGGGACCACCTGAAGGATGTTACGGCGTTGAATAAATTGAATGATGCCCAGGAAAATGGCTTAAGAAAATTGGGTTCGCAGGATTTTTCCGCCAGCGATAAAGTAATGAGCCGCTGTATTTCAACCGCAATTGGTTTAACCTGGACAGAAGAACAATTAAAAGAAAAAGGGGAGAAAATGGTTGCTGTTCTTAAAAAAATCTTGTCCAGTCAGCCGGTTACTGCATAAACGTCTTCAAAATACCGCCGGGCTAACTTTTGTTAGCCTGGCTTTTTCAATGTTTGGCTTTGTTATTGCTTTCCTTCCATTTTATTAACGTATTCTATAGATCCGAGCCTGACCTTAAAAGCAATACCTGTTAATTTCTGAACCTGTAGCTCTTTGTTACAGAAAAAAGGGAGTTTGCCTGTGTAAAAATTATCAGGCAGGCTAAATGCTTTTGAAAATGGTGATCGTTTTACTGAATCGGTTATATTAAACAATGGAGAATGAAAAAAATGCAAACTGTCTTTACTCACCTGTGCTTTTATGGTAAATGCCAAAAACAAGTTAACAACTGTTATGATTGTTCTTTTATGCATGAAAGCGATATTTGTGCATTATTTTTACAAAGCTAGATAGATTTATTGAGGTATTTTTTTATTAAAAGAAGCGCGATCTGATTATAAATGTGTTGATTAGCCTTCGTGCGCTTGTTTAACTAACAACCGGCAAATTAACTGCCGGAAGTTGCCTGTACAGGTAAAAAAGTTTGGAATTAGAGAGATGTCATTAAGTCAAACATTACAACAAAAGCTTTTACAAAAACTTTCCCCGCAGCAGATTCAGTTAATGAAACTGCTACAAATACCTACTGCCAACCTTGAAGAAAGGATAAAGGAGGAGCTGGAAGAGAATCCTGCCCTGGAACAGGGCGAGGACGAGCACGACGAGAATTTTAATGAAGAACCTGTTGATGAGTTTACGAATGCCGCCGAAGAAGATGAATATGACCGTGACGGAAGTGAAGATGAATATGAAAACATTGATTTGAGCGATTATGTGATGGATGGAGACGACGAGGTTGCAGATTACAAATTGCGGGACGATAATTATCCCGAGTCAGATGAGAAGAAAACCATTCCTTTTAAAATTGAAGCGAGTTTTCATGAGCATTTGCTTGACCAGCTGGGGATGTTGTCGCTAAACGAAAAGGATTATAAAATAGCTGAACAGATAGTGGGTAGCATTGATGATGACGGCTACCTGAGGAGAGAGATTTCTTCCATTTCTGATGACCTGGCTTTCAGGCAGAACATTATGGTGGAGGATGAAGATATTGAGCGCATCATTAAGCAGATTCAACAGTTTGACCCGCCGGGCATTTGCGCGCGCGACCTGCAGGAATGCCTTTTATTGCAGCTTAGGCGCCAGCAAAACGAAGGAAAGGATGTTTTCATGGCCGTTGAGGTGATGGAAAAGTACTTCGAGGAGTTTACCAAAAAGCATTACGACAAAATTCAGCGCGGCCTTAACCTGACCGATGATGATTTGAGAGATGTGATCTCCGACATTATCCGCCTCAATCCAAAACCGGGCGGCAATGTTGGCGAGATTAATAAGGCTGAAAGTTATATTGTTCCGGATTTCTTCATTTTTAATAACGCGGGCAAGCTGGAGCTTACGCTCAATTCCCGCAATGCCCCCGACCTGCGCATTAGCGAAGGTTACAGGGAAATGTTGAAGGATTATGACCGCGGCAGTAAAAAAGACAAGCGCCAGAAAGAAGCCGTGCTTTTTATTAAGCAGAAAATTGACTCCGCAAAGTGGTTCATTGATATGATCAAACAAAGGCAACATACGCTGTTAAGCACGATGGATGCCATCATGAACTACCAGAAAGAGTTTTTCCTTACGGGTGATGAAACCAGCCTTCGACCGATGATCCTGAAAGATATTGCCGAAATAACCGGCCTCGATATATCTACCGTGAGCCGTGTGGCGAACAGCAAGTTTGTGCAAACCGAGTTTGGTACTTACAGGCTGAAATTCTTCTTCAGTGAATCGTTAAGTACAGAAAGCGGCGAAGAAGTAAGTACCCGTGAGGTGAAGAAGATTCTGAGTGATTTGATTGAAGGGGAAGACAAACGCAAACCTTTAAGCGACGAACGTTTAACCGAGTTACTACAAGAAAAAGGCTACAACATTGCGAGGAGAACCGTCGCCAAATACCGCGAACAATTGAATATTCCGGTGGCGAGGTTGAGGAAGGAATTGTAATGGGTTTCAGGTATCAGGAAAAGCTGTTAGCAGTCAGCTATCAGCTTTTAGCTATCAGTTCACATGCTATTGTACTAACCGCTGATGGGCATTGAACGTCATGCCGACGATAGGAGGTATCTCCCGACATTTAGAAGGATTGTATTCGAAAGACCTCTCCTCTCGTGCCAGTTACGGATTGAAGGCTTTTTGTTCATTGCCGTGTACCTGCCCGCATTAAACTTTTTACTTTTGAATTTTTACTTTTGACTTAGTCCTATCTTGCACCGCAAATCTCTCAATCGCAATGGAACGTAATCTAACGGAACAGCAGACTTTTTCATGGCTTAGAATTCCAGCTAAGTTTCTTTCGTATGCTTTTCACCCGTTGTTTATACCTACTTATGTATTTCTGTGGCTGATTGTACGGTTCCCCTACGAGTTTAATTACCCTGCAAATGTGCTAAAGCTGCGTGTGTTTAGTGTGTTCTGGATGACAGCATTTTTCCCGGCTTTCGCAGTTTTCCTGCTATGGCGCCTGAAATTCATCAACAACATTTACCTGCGCACACAAAAGGATAGAATTGTTCCTTACATCATCACCATGTTCTTTTACTGGTGGATGTGGTACCTCAGCAAAAACTTCAGCAAGGAACAACTGCAACCTGAGATCCTGCGCGTATTTTTCTTTGGAAGCTTTCTTACAACTATTGCCGGACTTATACTAAACAACTTCTTCAAAATAAGCATGCACGCCATGGGCATCGCCGGCGGCTGGCTGCTAATTATTCTTGCCTGTTTTAATTACTCCATTCATTTGGGTGAAGACATCACTGTAGTTACCCTGATCGCGGGCCTGGTTTGCTCTGCAAGATTGATCTTAAGTGAGCACACTTCGTTTGAGATTTATGCGGGATTTGTGGTAGGCGTGATTTGTGAATTGATTGCCTGGTGGATCTAAAAAATAGTCGCTCTCCGAATAATTAATATTGAATAAAAAATATTTGATCTCCATTCTATAGCAGTCAGCTGTTATTGATACAATACATAAACAAGGTTATTCAATTGTTTAGTATCCTCCAATCCGCATAAATGGACAAACCGGCTTCTATTGTTCACTTTATTTAGCCACTCACATTTTTAATAATCACGATCGTTTGGTTATTGTATACCTGCGATTATTTAAGGTTCAAATATTTCAGGACGGCTTCATCCCCTTTCAAAGCATTAGCGGGCATAGGATGTGCATCATCAAAAACCAGCAACGCTTCTTTTGGTAAAATCGTTACAAAGCTTTCATCAAACCCGTTTTTGTAAAGGCGCCCGGCATCCAAACCAAGATAAGTATCGAAAAAATTGTACATCGGGAATCTTTTGCTTGCTTCATATCCGTGGCGCTCGCCGGGGAAATGGGCGTTCCCTAACTTGCTTTCAGCATTGTAAAGGGCATACACCTTATCAATATACGGGAGCTCAATTTTAGGTACATTCCTGGTCCAGTCACCCCCGTCAGAGATCAGCAACATAGGGCGTGGAGCGCATAAAGCAGCAATTTCAACATTATTGGTTTGGTGATGATCGCTTTTGTGTACCGGCATCCCGCTTTCGCAGACGCAACCACCAAAAAAGTACGCGGAAACCATCACTGCAGGCACTGAAACCTTAATTCGGTTATCAAGAGCCGTAATCAAGATCGTCTGTGTTCCGCCCCCTGATTCGCCGGTGATACCGATTTTTTCAGGATCAACATCGGGCCTCGTAACAAGGTAATCCAGCACGCGTTTGCTGTTAAATGTCTGCAATAACAAAGCAATCTGAATTTTATGATCAACTTGTTTAGAATCGGTATAGCCAACCATATCATAGGCAAACACAACAGCACCCATTTTGGCCAGCGAGGCGCAACGTGTTTGTACGTCAGCACTTACCCGTCGGTCGGCCCAATGGCCGTGCGGGCTTAGAATTGCCGGGCATTTTTTATCGGCTTTTGCGGGCCGGTAAAGGTTGCCGGTAATATAGAACCCCGGAAAACTTTCGATGGCAATGTTTTCCACGATATATCCGTCCATGTTGTGCGTACTGTGAATTATCGTGTTGAAATTATTATCCACTTTAGGCATCTGGTCCAGCTTCATGCCTTTGATCAATCCCTCCCTGATCACTCCGGCGCGTTTCTCCCAATCGGCTTTTGTTTTCCATTCAGTGGCCCATTTTTTCATGATCACAGCCGCCTGGTCTTCCGTCCAGTAATCACCCCGGCACAGGTTTTTATCCTGCGAAAATGATTTTACCGACAAACCTGTCAGCATCGCTATTAATAAAAATGGTAATGATCTTTGTGTAATCATGGTTGTAAAAGTTGGCTTAATAAGACCCAACCTTTTTCGAAGGATGGGGGAAGAAACGGAATTTCATTGTTAATGCAAATCAGCAGTTGACGACAACCAATAAATTCAACAGTTTTATATTAGTGATGGCCGCTACTTTTTATGTAGATGAAAGATATTGAAAAGAAGGGAATGCAGTTGTAAACGTTTTAATGAAAAAAACTATGATTCAGTGATGAAGCGTATCTGTACGAAATAATGGAGCCAGAAGTGAAGAATATCCCTGTAATGCTATTTTAAACCTCGATATTCAAACTAAAAGTCTGGATATTCAAACTCAAAGATTGAAATTCCTATCTAAAAGACTGAAACTTCAGGCTAAAGCGAGGGCGTTGAAGCTGAAAGTCTGAACTGCCTAACTTAACTCTGGACGTTTTAGCTCAAAGTTTGAATACACGCACTAAAGCAGCAATTTCAATTAAAAAGCAGAAATTGGTTTCTGGTTGCTAAATCTGCTGCGAGTGATTCTGCGGAATACTCACGTCAGAAGAAGGTGTTGCTTGTATTAACTAGCTGAAATGTTGCAATATGAAAATCATTACCTGGAACTGCAATATGGCTTTTCGGAAAAAGGCTGACATTATTTTAGCGCATCAACCAGACATCCTTATTGTTCCGGAATGTGAGCATCCGGACAAACTGCTTTTTAATACTGATACTCCTAAGCCAAACGATAAATTGTGGTTTGGGCAAAACACTAACAAAGGGCTTGGTATTTTTTCATATTGTGATTTCCATTTTAAAGTTTTAGATGTTCACAATGATCATTTCAAAATGATTATCCCGATTGCCGTTTCTAACGGGCATTTTGAATTTACGCTTTTCGCGATTTGGGCGAACAATCCAACAGACCCGGACGGGCATTATGTAACACAAATCTGGAAAGCCATTAATCACTATGAAGCGCTTATTAAAGACAAACTAACAATCCTGGTTGGTGATTTTAACAGCAATACCATTTGGGATAAACCGAGGCGTGAAGGCAACCATTCTACGATAGTAAAGCTCCTGGAAGCAAAAGGAATACAAAGCCTTTATCATAGCTATTTTAACCAAACGCAGGGAAGTGAGCAACATCCTACGCTTTATATGTACAGGCAAAAAGACAAACCTTATCATATTGACTATTGCTTTGCTTCAATCGATCTGGCAAAACACCTGCAGACAGTGGAAGTAGGTGATTATGAGTTTTGGTCTAAATACAGCGATCATGTGCCGCTTATTGTTACGTTTAATTCATTTACTCACTGATGTTCAACGATTTTAATTTGTTGAGTGCTGTTTTTTTACTTTTTTTATATGGTATCTTTAATCCTTGCCCTAAATCTGTGGCTGAGGTGGCAGAGCCTTGCCAAGTAATTTAAAATTTTCATTGAAACACTCATACTGATCTTATCTTCTCCGCGAATCTAATATCACGTAAAATCTAGAAAACTACAATTATAGCAAGTGAGAGTGTGCAAAGCCCTTACAACTATGCTCTGCATGCAATTTTTTTCAAAATGTAAAATAAAACTAGCAATATGGAACCCGTAACACTGGTTACTACAGCAATTGCGATGGTCTCCCCCTATTTATTAAAAACAGGAGAAGCCATCGCCGAAAAAATCGGAGAAGATATTTGGAATATCATTAAAAAGCCGTTTGCCAAAGAGTTGAAAGTTGACATTATAAAGGATAAGGAACAATTAAATCATTTGCTTTTACAAAAAATTGATACAGATCCGGCTTTTAGAGAAGAGCTACAAAATGCTGTCGCGATTGCACAAAACAAGTTAGACGCTTATTACCAACAAAACGTAAACAATACCGGCCAAATAGAAAAGCAAATCAATATTCAAAATAACACTGGTAACATTCAAATGTAATGAGTCAACAAGTCGAGAACAAGGAAAATCAAATTCAAAATCAGCTAAATATTGTCGAAAATAAAGCTCCCATTTATATAGTAAAGCAGACAAGATTCTCAAAAAGATTTGAAAAATTAGATAAAGAAGTCGCGAGTGATCAGAGATATGAGGGAGTAATGGAATCTTTAAAGTATTACATTACACGAATGGACGGAATTGATATGCCAACAAAACTAGAAGACGGAGGCTATAAACAAAATGAAATAATCGAAGCAACAAGAAAAAAGGAAAAATTTGCTAAGAGGTTGGAACTTAATAAGTTTTTCGAATCTGCGCAATGGATCGATAGTCAATTATTTGGAAAAATAAAAATGAACTTTGAAGCTTTTGTAACTCCCTTAGTAAATAAAGGAGTTACAAAAGATGAAATTTTCCAAGAGGTCGTTATAAAGGTTGTTCAACCCGTTCTTGATTTAATCAATATCGAAGGAGAAAATGATACAGTGTTAAACTATGATGCGGATGATATTTTAGGAATGATTTATTATTTGACTGGTCAGTGCCATTTAAATTGGAAAAATTATGATTGTATACAACCAGGCGTTTGATCTTTATCATACGATTTTCAGAATGCTTCATTTTTTAAATAAGTTTGAAAATGGCGTAAGCCTCGAGATCGAAAGACTAAGAATTTGGGATTTCTATCTGTTATTTCCTAGCAAAATCCATGACATAAAATTAAAGAAAGATGAATCAGATATTCGACAAATTAGAAAGCAGTTTGTCAGAGATTCAAATAACCCGTACGAGCAAATCCCAGGAGATAGAAAAGTTTTTGAACAAATTAGACCTTACCAATTAGCAGCACTTAACTGTATAGCATCATATGGGATAATAGACAAATCGTCTTTAAACCAACAAAGGGCTTTGATTGTTAACAAGCCGATATTAATTGACCTTGTAAACAAATTCGAGGAATTGACGCCAAAAGAAAAAAACGTGGTTGCTTTAATGACATCACACTTTAGTCAGATGTCATTGTTTGGAACAGACGGTTTAAAAAATAGAACAAATTTAATTGAGAGCAAATACGATGCGTAATAATCTTTTTTTAAATAGACTTTACATAACCACAGACAACGGAAAAGTTGCTTATGATGAGCTTTACCACAAGGGTGTAAATATAATTCGAGGAGATAATAGCAGTGGCAAATCTACAATCACGCACTTTATTTTTTTTGTACTAGGCGGTGCTTTTAATGATTTTGTTCCAGAAGCAAGACTTTGCGCACAGGTGATAGCAGAAGTTGAAATGAATGGAGCTATTTTTACGATCAAGCGTGAAATTGAAAAAGATGAAGAAGGAAACATAAACAGCGCAGCTCCATTATACTTTTTCTGGGGACCGATGACAGAAAGCTTTAATCCTCCGCCTGATAAAGGATGGCAAAAATTTGGGTATAAAACGACTGAAAATCGCAAAAGTTTTTCAAATGTTCTATTCGAAAATTTAGGATTGCCGATCGTAAAGGGTGACAATAATATTACTTTCCATCAGATCTTACGATTGTTGTATATCGATCAGGACTCTCCCACAAGCTCACTGTTTTATTATGAACATTTTGACAGCCAGCTAACTCGGGAAACTGTTTCTGATTTATTATTGGGGGTTTATAATGAAGAGTTATATGAAAACAAAAAGCGATTAATTTCCGCTGAAAAGGACTTGGAAAGCATCAAAAGCGAAATAAAGGCAACTTCACAATTTTTTTCAAATCCGCTAACCTTAGATCCTAGTCATCTTCAAACAGCCATCGAAAATAGAGAGAATGAGATATCGTTAATTCAAGAGCAAATTGTAGCTATCCGTACGAAAGAAAAAGAAATAAACTATGAACAAGATTCACAACTTGCTTTTCAAAAATTGACAGATGAAGCCATCAAGCAAAGGACAATTGTAATCGAATTAGGAAGGAAAATTGTTTTTTTAAACAATGAAATAGCAGATTCTACTTTTTTTATTGAAACACTAACCAAGAAAATAAAAGCATTAAAAAATTCGATTCAAACAAGAGAGTTCTTGGGTAATTTACCATTGGATTACTGTCCTGAGTGTTTGACTAAAATTAAACCTCACGATCATGGAACTAATTGTAAGTTATGTAAAGAACCAATAGATGAATCTTTTGGTATTGTGCAAGCGAGAAGAATGCAACAGGAAATTGGATTTCAAATTAATGAATCTCAAAGACTGCTGGAATTAAATAAAAGGAGTTTAGTGGATTTAGAATCTAAACAAGTTGCCGAATCTGGAAAACTTCAAGATTTGCAAAAACAAGTAAACTCAGCATTGGTTGATGTAAAGTCGTTTAGTGAAGAGACGATCGACAATCTTAATAGCAGAAAAGGATTTATGGAAGGCGAAATACTTCAATTCAGAACTATGCTTGAAAGTGCCGAGCGATATAAAAAATTAATTCAAACAAAAAGTGAACTTGAGAATGAAGTGAGTTATTTGAAATCATATATTTCCAAAACAGAAAAAAAACAAGCTAAATTAAAAGAGGAGATCAATGAGAAAGTGAAAGAGGAAGGAGTTTATTTACTTAACAATGATTTAGATAGACAAGATGAATTTAAAAATGCAAGTGATTTCTTTATTGACTATTCTAACAATATTGCATTCCTCTCTAATAAGTTTTCCAAATACTCAGCAAGTTCGAATTTCTATTTAAAGGTATCAGCAAGATTCTCAATTTTTCTAGCTTCATTGCATATTGATCGAATGAGATTTCCAAGATTTATATTTGCTGACAATATGGAAGACAAAGGTATAGAGATGAAAAGAGCACAAAACTTGCAACGGCTTTTAATTGAGCGGGTGAATAAATATAATTCAAATAGCTACCAAATGATTTATACGACATCATATATCACAAGAAATTTGAACGACAGCAATTTAGTTGTGGGAGAATATTATACTAAGGATAACCCAAGTCTCAAGAACATTCCTAAAAATTAGCTGTAAGGCATGATTCTCTTCTCATTCTTCATCAACCCTTCGACTATTGCAGTCATTTCATCGTTGTCGTTCAGCGTTCCTTCAAATAGCGCTTCCTTTTCTTTATAGATTTCTAAAATTTTATTAAATTCTCTGACGTGTTCCGAAGGTCACTCGTGTTTTCAAATTCCGCCCGATTGTATCAGGGTATAAACCTTCAACCAAAACAAGGTAGCGATATGTGTGGTTGAATTAATTGCAAATCTTTTCAATAACTTACTTTTATTGTATCTCCTTTTACTTTGGAGTGTTCCAGAAAAGCATTCGAATGAGAAGACGACAACAAACAATCTTTTAAAACATACTAACTTGAAAAACACTGTTACCCTAATTATTGCATTTCTTGTTTTTAGCACGCAATTGTTGTTAGCTCAACACTTAAAAAAAGACGGCACGCCAGACATGCGGTATAAGGAAAACAAAGAAACTTATAGCTCGCCTCAAACTAATTCATATTCTTCCAGTACTACATCAAGCTATACAGAATTGCATCTTAAAAAAGATGGTACTCCCGACAAAAGATATAAGGAGAACAAATCATCTTCATCTTATAGCGCTACATCATTTCCAAAATCCAATCAAACAACTACCACGCCTCCGAAATATAGCACTGAACCAGGTTATTCAACGACTGTAGAACGAGATGCTAACGGAAAAATCAAACGAAGTGCCGCGGCAAAATTGGCATTTATGAAGCAAACTAAATATCCTAATGGGCGGCCAGGTTATGTTGTTGATCATATAATACCGCTTAAAAAAGGCGGTTGTGATTGTCCGGAAAATATGCAATGGCAAACAATCGATGAAGCGAAGGCAAAAGACAAGTGGGAATAATGTCCAATACATAACATGCGAAAATACAAACCCAAGCTGCTTATCATGATAAACAAAGCGATACTTTTCGTATTTCTGCTCTTTATAAAGACAATCATTTTCATCTCGCCCGGATAGAGTTTGATGCAATGCAGAAATTTTTAGGCTTGCATATCTATGCATTTTTATAGAAAGTATTGTCTGAAATGTTCTGCAACAATGCTTTTCAATTGGTAAAATCAACACACTATGGATTCAAAACCCAAAAACTCGTTTTCTACCCTGGATATAATTTTGCTATCACTGGCTTCGCTACTGATTTTCTTTGTGCTTCGTGCCAAGGTGTATAACCTGGTAAGTTACCAAAAGCAACGACAGAACTTTCAGCTGTTGACTTTTGCAATTCCCTTCTCACTCTTTTTTTTCCAGTTCAGGGCTTTGAGAAAGAAGATCGTGTTCCTGTGCTGGATAGCACTTTCGCTTGTTCTGTTATTCGTTTGTATCATATATTATAACGACGCTACTTTAAACCTTACCGATAAAAACAGTAATGTTCACAATTGCGCACATGGTCTTGCAGGTACTTTTGTCTTCTTAATCTGGTATCAAGGATGGAGGCAATTGTCTTTAAAATTTTATGGCTTTGAAATGGGTATGGCCGGTAGAAGCAATTATATTATTGAAGAAGAAAGAAATGCGACAATTATAGATAGAGTGTGTTCCGCTGGCATTTTCATCATTCCGTTCCTTCCCCCTTTAATTTAAGGGATTATACAGTTGGAGGCAAATAAAACGGACCGCATTAACGCCCTGATTTTACTCTATCGCTTGTAGCGATTGATTCTACAATTCAATCGCGGACGGCGATAAATTGAAACCGCCCAATCTGAATATTTTGCAGAACACCAAAGAATCTTAAACTGGCTTAAGTTTTATCTGCCTTTTGTCTGATAGTTTTGCTTTCCTAAAATCTCGATACAATGGATGCAAGAAGAACAACTGTTCTCCAGCTTTTTCTAAGAGTGGCACTTTCGGTTTCTTTTCTTTCGGCTGTAGCTGACAGGCTAGGCTTTTGGGGTACCCAAAATGTTGCCTGGGGTAATTGGAAAAACTTTGTTGCCTATTCCCAAACCGTTAATTCATTCGCTAATCCGCAAACAAATAATATCCTTGCGATCATTGCCACCGTTTTAGAGACGGCGTTGCCAATATTATTATTAACCGGGTATAAAATAAAATTCGCTGCATTTGCTTCCGGAGTGTTATTGTTAAGCTTTGCATTGACAATGACCTTTAGCTTTGGCATCAAACCAAGCCTTGATTATTCTGTCTGGACAGCTGCAGCAGCAAGTTTTTCGCTCAGTGCTTTTAATAATTTTCGGTACAGTATTGATTATTTAATTGGAAAAAAGTAGAAACTATTTAACCCGGTGCGATGCGTCCAAGTTTAGCGGTTTTGCTCTATTGCTTGCAACGATTGACGTTAGCATGCAATCGTCGGAATGTGATAAAGCAAGACTTCGGAATTGGAAGATTGCTCTGGCGCAAGTGTTCCGAAGATTACTTGCTGTAGTTATAAAGAATCGCTCTGAATGTGAATAGAAATAATTGACCTTAAGCTAAAAAAGCATTTTATTTGAAGATGGAACTAACTGAAGTAACATTCAAACTGATTACACTTGATTGGATAAAGGATGACTATAGAAATGTACCTGAAGAGCCTGGAGTTTATCAGATCTACGGCACGTCGCCTTTGTACGGAGTTGATACGTTGTTATATATCGGCCAGGCTGAAAATTTGCGCAAAAGGCTTAAGGGGCATTTTGAATTTAAAGAAGGAGTGATTGGCAGGCAGCCTAATAAAACTTGCCGGTATGCAGTGCTTCATGAAGACCTTTTAGATGCTGCAGAGCAAACCTTGATTATCATGCATAAGCCGAGCTTTAATTCTGCAAGATTGATTAATGTCAGTTCCGGTGTAAGAAAGGACCGTTACTACATTCAAAATCACGGAGAAAGGGGAATGCTAAATATAGAGGTTACAAATTATTATTTTCCTGAACTTCCAAACGATAATAGTAATGATGAAGACATGGAAGAAACTGTACTTATAGAAACTTTTGAACAAAACAAGATACTTTAATACGCTTGCTATGATATAAGCGTTCTGTATACGTAGACTTTTAAAAACCCTAAACCTGCAAACGAGGAAAACACTAGTGTTTCTATTTGCAATGAAAAAATTAACCCGCACATGCGTTTAAGTGGAAATTATTTCGACAGGCTTTTATGGTGCATTCTACCACTAACCCTTTTTGCTCTCGGAATACTTTGCATCGACAGCAAAGAAAGAAAAACAGTATTGGTGTGTTCCTGCATATTTACATTTACATTTTGGCTGATAGATACGTTAATTATCTATTTCAAATTCAAAAAGCCAAAGAGATTAACTTTTGATACGGCCCTGCGTTGCAATGGGGAAATATTGTTGCCAACAGATATCGATCAGATAACACCTGTAGCTAACAACCGGAATCGCATGATGATCTATATGGTAGAATTTAAGCTGGTTGACAATACTCGTTTCTTTGTAATTGACAAGCCAAGATTTTTTCTGGCAGAAATATTTGGACAGAAATCGAGAACAATAAAAAAACTTTTGCAGTGCTTGCCGGAGCTTGCGCCTAAGGTTAAAGAAGAACGTATTATATAATTGCAGAGAACGCTCTCGGCAGAAAGCGAAATTTGATTTTAAATTCGTTTCCTTTTACCTGAAATTTTGGAGGATTTAACCAATGATGGTTTTGTGTTGAATCAAAAGAAGATTTCGTATCGAAAGCCGAAGTAGAAGTAACAGGTATTGCAGTTTCGTCCACTGTCATTACGGTACCAAATGAAGTGCGTGAAAGAGGAAAGACAAATTCACGTGTGAGCCAATATTCAATCAGGGTTAAAAATGTTTCCGATACGTTACATCATTAATTAATCATCAGGCCTCTAGTCCTCTTTCAGGCTCTTTGCCGGGTTAACACGTGCAGCTCTTATAATCTGCAAGTTTATCGTTATCACAGCAAGCAGTAATATGAAGCAAGACACAATTGCATACATTCCCCAACCGGGATCTAAACGATAAGCAAATCCTCGCAGCCACAAATCAACAGCCCACCATGTAACCGGTAACGCAATAACTATACTTAAAAGCACAAGTAGAGTCATTTCCTTCGAAAGAAATAATAAAATGGCTTTCACAGATGCGCCTAACACTTTCCTTATTCCAATTTCTTTTGTTCTGCGTTCAGTTATAAAAGCTGTAACACCAGCCAGGCCCATCACGGAAATAATAACAGCGACAATGGCAAAAACTGAAATTAAATTTCCGAGTTGGTTGTCAGATTTATAAAGCGTTTGCAAGTGATCATCCAAAAACTTCCAACTGAATTCCTGGCCTGGCAGTGCATGTTTCCATTTTTGTTCAACAAGTGTTAGCGTATGCTGCAATTGATGCAGATCCAATCTCAAAGAGAGCTCGGGAAAATAATATTCGTATTGGTAACTTAAGCAAAGTGGTTCTATGGCCTGATGCAGTGAGCCAAAATTAAAATCTTCAACAATGCCAATAATGGTTCCTGTTGAATCTTCAAATCCGTAACGAAGGCCTTTACCTACAAGGCTGGTGATATTAGTGTAGCCAGCGTTGTAAGTCAATAACTTTTTTGCAAGTGTTTTGTTGATGATGTATGAGCGGCCATTTCTATCGTCACCAAACTCCATTGAAAAACTACGGCCAGCGACGAGTTGAATATTATAGAAGCTAACATAATTAAAATCGACAAACATATTATAACTGCTAAGCCGGGTATTGTGGTCGTCGCCGGAAAACACAATTTCGTTCTGATCGATGGTGCTGCCCAGTCTGCGCAGCGCTCCAGTAACATCAATCACGCCTGGTATTTGCTTCAGGTTTTGTATCATGGTTTCTTCGGTCTGCCTGTCTACATAACTCACGGGCGCAACAATTACAGCCTGCTTATTGAATCCAACGTTATAATTCCTCATAAATTGAAGCTGACGGAGAATAACGATCGAACTAAGCAGCAAGCCTGTTGCAATCGAAAATTGCGCTACCACCAATATATTTCGCAAGGGAGAGTGGTAGCTGACAGATAATTTTCCTTTTAGCGCGGCAATAACATCTATACTTGCTATAGCCACAGCAGGAATAATGCCCGCAGCTAAGCCCGTTCCTAAAATGGCAACCAATGTGATAAATATCCATTGAGGTATTGAGAACACTGCAAAATTGAGGTGCTGGCCAATAAGTTCTTCCAGAAAAGGCATTGCCAGTAAACTGCATAGTAGCGCCAGGATAAAAGCCAGCAAAGCAAAAACAGTTGTTTCACAAATAAAGCGCAGCAGAATTTCGAAATAAGTAGCTCCTATAGCTTTGCGTATGCCTACCTCTTTAACACGGGTGAACAGCCTCGCGGTATTGAGGTTAACATAATTGACAATGGCGAGAAGCATAACAAAAATTCCCACCAGCATTAAGGGAGGCAGATAACTGCCATTGAATTTGTCTGCGTTAATTGCGTCGTAATGGATATCACCGGAATACAAATGAACATTTCGGAGAGGTTGTAAAAAAAGCCGGATCCCGGGTAGTGAAGATCTTTTAGTATGACGATGAATAAAATCGGAGAGGCTGTTATCTATCGTTGAAGGATTTGTCTTGTCATCTAATTTGAGATAAGTAAATATCCAGGATTGTTCCCAGTTATCATTCCATTCCGGCTTTATGTCGGTTGACGCTGAATAGACTGCATCAAATTGTAAATGTGATTGGGTAACGATGTCTGGAAGTATGCCTGTGACCGTGAAATGTTGCGTATCGCGTCCTTCGTGATCAATGCGCATGCCTATTGGGTTGCTATCGCCAAACATTCGCCTGGCAAGGCTTTTAGTCAATACTATACTGCCCGGTTCTTTTAGTGCAATATGCCTATTTCCTTCGATAAGCTCAAATCCCCAGAACGAGAAGAATTGGCTGTCAGCACCTAAGATGGTGGCCATAGTGCCAGATTTGTCCGCCTTCTGCAAAGGAACTTTGTCCCACATAACAAATCGGCAATAGTCTTGTATCCCTGCAACTTCATTCTTTAATGCCGGACCTGCAGGGAATAACGATTTAGCATTTTTTTGAGCATCACTCTCGTTGTTTTCTGCCTGCAATGTGCAAAGTCTAAAGATATTCTTGTTGTATTTCTTGTCATATCCCAGCTGAAACTGAACAAACATATAAACAAGCAGGCAAACAAGCATGCCGAGTGCCAGGCCGAACAGATTAATTACTGAATAGCCTTTAAAGCGCCACAGGTTCCGCAGAATTATTTTTGCGTAGCTCTTTAGCATTCGCTGGGATTTTTCTCAAAATTGGTTTGATATAAAGCAGCTGCTATGCGTTTTACATAAAATGCAAAGAATACTTGATGTATTGTTGGTGGTGATGGCGAATCTGGTGCCATGGTTCGTGTCTCACGAAACACTATTTCAACCACCATGGTTCGTGAGACACGAACCTCGGCGGTTGAAAAATGCTTCTTCTTTTGTTGAAGTAAGTAGTCCGGATTTCTTATCCAACTAGTCACTATTGGTTAATTATATTGTTCAATCTTCCCTACTTCCATCATCAGCCATTTGCACAATTTTAGGTGTGAATTTTGCAACAACATCAACCAGTTCAGTCTGCGCAGCCATTACGTTGTTGATGTCTTTATATGCCATGGGCGCCTCATCCAGTCCTGCGCCGATTAGCATTACATCATGTTGTTTTAGCACAGCATTCATTTGCTCTTTGGTGATGTTTTTAATCGCTGCAGTACGGCTCATTTGCCTGCCTGCGCCATGTGATGCTGAGTTGATAGAATGTGCTTCACCCTTTCCGCGAACGAGGAAACCGGGAGCAGTCATTGAACCAGGGATGATGCCCAGAACACTTTTGCCTGCAGGCGTTGCACCTTTGCGGTGTACAATAACTTCTTCGCCATTATGCATTTCTTTCCAGGCAAAGTTGTGATGATTTTCCACTTTTGCAAGCACGCTGCCGCCGATTGCTTTAATCATTTTCTGATGAATGATTTCGTGGCAGGCGGATGCATAATCTCCGGCAAGGTTCATGGCCAGCCAGTACTCCAACCCTTCGGCTGTGTTCATATCAAAGTATGCGAGATTCTTCGCTTCACCCGGAAGTTTACAGAGGTCCTTTGCCAGTTTGGTGTAATACCCGGCAATCGTGGCTCCGAGCCCTCTTGATCCGGAATGAGAAAGCAGTGCCAGGTATTTGCCTTTATCGATGTTCAGTATTTCATCGCGCTGGTTGAATTCAATCATTCCCCATTCTACAAAATGGTTGCCGCCGCCAGAGGTTCCCAACTGCGCATAAGCTTTGTCGTGCAACTGTTTTAGAAATGGAGTAAGGTTGAATTCCTTTCTGTCCAGCACGGCGTGATCGACTTTTTCTTTGCCCTGAAAGCCGTTGCCCGCGCCGAATTTTGTCTGCGCAATCAGCTCGCGTTTGTATTTGGCAATGTTTTGATGAAAGTATTGTTCAGGAATATCAAAAATGGTGAGCGCCATTCTGCATCCAATATCAACGCCAACACCATATGGTATGACCGCATTTTTTGTTGCGAGCACACCACCGATTGGCAGGCCATAACCCTGATGTGCGTCTGGCATTAAAGCGCCCGCGAAAGTTACAGGGAGTTTCATGGCTGTGTCCATTTGTTTTCTTGCGCCTTCCTCAATAAATGCAGCGCCGTAAATCGTATAATCAACTGGATTGCATATCAACTGAATTGTTTCGTCTTTTGGTGCATTGGCTTCTTCAATCATTGCTTTTGCAAGCGGCTCTATTATCTCGTCATCCAAAAAGTTTTCAGGGTATTCCTTTGCTTTTTTCATGATGGCAAGTATGGCTTTCTTTTTCTTTTCTTTAAATTTTGTTGTAGCAATATCAAGTGCTAAACCCAATAATGGGCCTTCTTTAAAACCAATGGATAAAAGGTCCGCACCGTTTATTTTTGTGTTCATCGTTGTTCGGTTTAAATCGAGATGCATCTTAACCGGCTCACTGCTAGTTACCCTCAATTGTTTCGCCAGTTTTATGTAGGGAAGGTCGGTATATAAAGGAAAAGAGAGCGAATGATTTTATCACGCTGGCTTTAAAGGCTTATTTTTACCCAACTACTTTTAATCTTCATGAATAAAACAATTCTCATTCTCGGTGCAAATTCGGATGTAGCCAAAGAGTGCATTCAACAATATACAAACGCTGGTGATTATGTTATAGCGGCTTCACGCAATACAGCCGCATTGCACGAGTTTGTTGCTCAACGAAATATCGATAGGAACAAAGTAACCATTCTGTATTTTGATGCAGTGGATTTTGACAGTCATCAACAATTCTACAATGCGCTGCCTGCAAAACCCCATATTGTTGTATATGCTGCGGGCTTTCTGAAGAACAATGAAGAGGCGTTGCGCAATTGGGAAGGGAGCTTTCAAATGATGAAAGTGCACTATTGCGGAGCTGTTTCCATCCTGAATATTATTGCAATGGATCTGTCTAATAAACAGCTTGAAAGGATCATTGGACTATCCTCTTTATCGGGCGTTCGCGGGCGCAAAAGCAATTTTATCTATGGCAGCACCAAATCGGCTTTCACGCAATACCTTGCCGGTATGCGTCAATATCTTTTTTCAAGGAAGATAAAGGTCAACGTTGTTGTTGCAGGATATATCCGCAGTAAAATGACGGCGGGCTTAGATCTTCCTGAATCTCTTATGCTAGAACCTTCTTTTATCGCGAAGGCTGTAGTAGATGCAGGCAATCAATTCACCATAGTACCCGGATTTAAGTGGAAGATGATTTATCATATTTTAAGATTGATGCCTGAGAAGCTGGTTGCGAAATTGCCGTGATTCCATGTATGATGTACGATTTTAGATGTACGATGTTGAGGAAAGTACGAATTACGAGGTACGAAGGTGCAGCACCGCGTTTTTCTTTTACTGGCTGAATGCAGTGAACGGCTGAGGAGCTACGGAAAATAATGTTGATACACCCCTATTGTGTTCCGGCAATAGTAGGGGTAGAGCCTGAGTGGTTGATTAATAAAAGAAGTAAAACGTGGTGAAATAAAATAATGCAAGTTGCACTTTGGAGAGGCGTGGAGTGGTCCCAACAGAATTGTGGGGACGTAGGCATCGGGTTTGCCTTGATCTTTTGGTTCTTTTGGATCAAGCCAAAAGAACATAGAAAGAAAGCACTGTTGCCTCCAGGCTTTGCAGCCTTACCATATCGCTTACAGCGATAATAAAATCGCCGGAGGCGATAGAATAAAACCACGCAGCCTGGAGCCTGCACGGAGCGGACACTAAATGATTTGCAGGCATTCAAAATCACCCAAAGGCTATAAAACAAAACCGCGCGGCAACAGCCACGCGGAAACTACTTTAAAATATAGCTTTCGAAAATAATCATCGCTTATCCGCTTCAATCAGCTGATAGCTGAAAGCTGACAGCTATCACAGCCATCCCAATTCCAGCTTTGCCTCTTCACTCATCATCTCCTTATCCCATGGCGGATCAAATACCAGGTGAATATGCACATCGTTCACTTCTTCAATCGCACGGATCTTTGCTTCTGCATCAAAAATAATTTCATTGGCTGCAGGGCAGGCAGGTGCGGTCAACGTCATGGTAACGGCAACGGTATTGTTGTCTTCAATCTGTATTTTATACACCAATCCAAGATCATACACGTTTACCGGTATCTCAGGATCGTAAACGGTGCGCAATGCCTCTTCAACTTTATCTCTCAACATAATTAACCGTTATTTTGTGTGTTTAATTCTTTTACCTGGTAAGCAACGGCATAAGCTTTCATCTGCTTCAGCATAGAAAGTAATCCGTTAGAGCGCGTAGGGGAAAGGTGACTATTCAAACCAATTGCATTTACAAAGTACAAGTCTGAATCAGCAATCTCTTTAGGTGTATGCTCCGATAAAACCTTTATCACCATACTGATCAACCCCTTTGTAATCACAGCATCGCTATCTGCAGTAAAAAATACTTTACCATTGTTGTATTCAGAATGTAGCCATACCCGCGACTGGCAACCTTTAATCAGGTTATCATCCGTTTTATACTGCTCGTCAATCAGGGGCAGCTCCTTGCCTAACTGAATGATGGCTTCATACTTATCCATCCAGTCGCTATATAAGTCAAACTCTTCAATTATTTCGTCCTGTTGTTCGTTGATTGTCATTGTAATGCTTTGAGCTGTTAGCTATAAGCTTTCAGCCGGGTTAAGTCAAAAGTAAAAAGTCAAAACATATTCCGGAGACCTGCATCTACTTAACATCACTTCATTATAGAATTGCGGCACCTCATCATTTGCACATTTCCGTATTTGCACATCCGCACATTTCATTGTCAATTTTCAATTCTCCATTGTCAATTAACTCAGCATCATCACTGCTTTCTCAATTCCCGCAGCCAGCAGATCCACTTCTTCTTTCGTATTATAAAATGCAAATGAAGCTCTAACGGTTCCCGGAATGCCAAAGAAATCCATAACGGGTTGCGTACAATGATGCCCCGTTCTAACAGCTATGCCTTGCTTATCAAGAATGTCGCCTGTGTCGAAAGGATGAATATCTCTCACAAGAAAAGAAACCAAGCTTGCGTGCTCCTTTGCGTTGCCGATAAAACGCAGCCCATCTACTTCTGATAGTTTCTTCATGGCATACTTCAGGAGCTCATGTTCTGCCTGCTGAATATTTTCTATTCCAAGATGGTGGATATAATCTATAGCAGCGGATAGTCCGATGGCGCCAGCTATGTCAGGTGTACCTGCTTCAAATTTGTAAGGAAGTTCATTGTAGGTCGTCTTGGCAAACGTTACGGTTTTGATCATATCGCCGCCACCCTGGTAAGGAGGCATCTTGTTCAGCCATTCTTCTTTGCCATACAAAATACCGATGCCCGTGGGGCCATACAATTTGTGTCCCGAGAATGCAATAAAATCGACATCCAGTTCCTGCACATCAACTGGTACATGTTGAATAGCCTGCGCCACATCCAATAACACAGGAATGTTTTTGGCGTGCGCCTGCTCAATAATATCTTTCACCGGATTAATAGTGCCCAGCGAATTGGAAATATATGTAACAGATACAATCTTCACTTTATCCGTTAATAAAGAAGCAAATTCATCCATCAGCAATTCTCCGTTGGTATTCATCGGGATTACTTTCAATACCGCTTCTTTTTCTTCGCAGATCATTTGCCAGGGAACAATATTGGAGTGGTGTTCCATCGCAGAGATCAACACTTCATCACCTTTTTTCAGTGCAAGTTTTCCAAAACTGCTTGCAACAAGATTGATGCTTTCTGTGGTGCCGCGTGTAAAAATCACTTCATGTGTGTGCGCCGCATTGATGAATGAAGCCACTTTTTTTCTGGCCGCTTCGTAGGCTTCTGTGGCAACCTGGCTCAGCAAGTGTACACCGCGGTGCACATTGCTGTTATATTCCTTGTAGTAATTATCTAGCGCTTCCAGTACCTGCGCAGGCTTTTGCGAAGTGGCACCGTTATCCAGGTATATCAATCTTTTTCCGTAAACCTTCGCATCCAGTATCGGAAAATCTTTTCTTATCTCTTCAATATTTAATCCTGCACTCATAATATAGCTGTTATAACGGTTAGAAATATTTGTTTACGCAGAAGCGCACACTTAGGCTCTTACAGAAGCTGAAGAAAGTTTGCTGTAAATAAGCTGTTGTACATACTGTTTAACTGCTTCATTGTCTATTTTTTCTGTAACGTCAAAAGCAAATGCTTCAACCAGCAATTTTCTTGCGGCTGTTTCGCTAATGCCTCTTGAACGCAGATAGAACAATGATTCGGGGTTAAACTGTCCGATAGTACAACCGTGGCTGCATTTTACATCATCTGCAAAAATCTCCAGCTGAGGTTTTGCATACACTTGCGCTTTATCGCTCAACAACAAATTATTGTTCTGCTGATATGCATTTGTTTGTTGCGCATCCTGTGCAACAAAAACCTTTCCATTGAATACAGCTTTACCCGTATCCATAATTACACCTTTGTATAATTCGTTGCTCTGACAGGATGGATGCAAATGCTGAATAGCTGTATGATTGTCTGTTAACTGATGATCAGCTACCAGGTACAAACCATATAAGTGCGTTTCAGTTGCAGTTCCGTTCAATGATATTTCCAGGTTGTTACGCACCAGGTCTGCGCCGGGAAGCGTACAGGTAAAATTATCATAACGGCTGTTGCGTTGCTGATCTACATGGTTGTAATGAAGCCACCTTTCGTTATTGGTATGGCTTTGAATTGTATGATGAATCAAATGCGCATTTTCCTGAATAAGCAATTCAAGCACGCTGTTGGTTAATGTAACAGTCTCATCCTTTATGCCCGCGCTTCTTTCTATAATTTCAGCTTTCGCATTCCTGTTAACCACAATAAAATGCCTTGGCTGAAAAAATGCGTCTTTATCCGAAGTATATAAATGAAGAATGAGCAGCGGTTTATCAACCACACTGTTCTTTTTCACTTCAACAAAATAGCCGTCAGAGAAAAATGCGGTGTTCAACGCGAGAAGTGCATTAACACCAACATGGCTGTTATTGCTGATATGGTCAATAAAGAAAGATTCACTGATGATGTTGCGTAGCGGTTGAACAGTCATCAAATCTTCCGTTGGTAAATCAGACAGATCCATACGGATGCTGCCATTCACCAACACAAGCTGATATGTATCCAAGCCCGGAATTTTCTGTTCGTTGATCGCTTGTTGCAAGCTGTCGGTGTCAATGCCGGCGGGATGCACATCAAAGCTGGAGTCAAGAAAAGGAACCAGGTTGGTAAAGCGCCAGTCTTCTTCTTTTATGGAAGGAAACCCTTTTGCTTTAAATGTAGAAAATGCGTTATTCCGTAATTGCGTTAAACGGTCAGTGGCTGCAGTGTCCTGAGTAAACTGATGCTTCGTCTCAAATTCATCTGCCAGCCTGTTATAAAAAGATGTTGCCACTTGTGTTGCCATAGTAATTTATTGGGTAGATGATGCGTGAACAGGAGTTTCTTCTTTAAGCCAGTCGTAGCCTTTTTCTTCCAGTTCAAGCGCAAGTTCCTTGGTGCCGGATTTTACAATTTTTCCATCGTACAGAACATGCACCACATCAGGTACAATATATTCCAGCAAGCGCTGGTAGTGTGTAATCAAAACAAACGCGTTGTTTGCGGAACGTAATTTATTTACACCGTTAGATACAACGCGTAAAGCATCAATATCCAATCCGGAGTCAGTCTCGTCAAGGATATTCAATTTAGGCTCCAGCATTGCCAGCTGAAAGATCTCGTTACGCTTTTTCTCGCCACCGGAAAAACCTTCGTTTAAAGAACGGTTGGCCAGCTTAGCATCAAATTCTACCAGTTGTTGTTTTTCTTTTGTCAGCTTCAAAAACTCTTTCGCTGTTAATGGCGGAAGGTTATGGTATTCGCGAATTTCGCTGAGTGCCGTTTTAAGAAAGTTGATGTTGGATACACCCGGAATTTCCACCGGGTACTGAAACGCCAGGAAGATACCTTCTCGCGCACGTTCTTCCGGCTTCATGTCCAGTACATTTTTACCGTCAAGCCACACTTCACCTTCGGTTACTTCATAGTTTTCTCTTCCCGCTAATACTGAAGCAAGAGAACTCTTGCCAGAACCATTCGGTCCCATAATCGCATGCACTTCTCCCGCATTTACCTGTAGGTCTATACCTTTCAGGATCTCTTTGCCGTCAATATTTGCATGTAAGTTTTTTATTGTTAACATGTCCGTAATAAAATTTCAATTGTTGTTGTAAGCTATCGGCTGTCAGCTATTAGCTATCAGCTTGTTTATTCTTAAAATTGTGTTTGTCGTATTTAAAGTACTTTGTAAATCTTAATTCCATTACATCGTACTTGCTATTTGAGATCAATTAAGTTGTTGCACCTGGCGTACTTCGTACTTCGTAACTTGTACTTAAAATCACATCGTACACCGTTCATCTAACATCGTACATTACCCCACGCTTCCTTCCAGTGTCAGCGACAATAGTTTCTGCGCTTCAACCGCAAACTCCATGGGCAGTTGGTTCAATACTTCTTTAGCATAACCATTCACAATTAATGCTACCGCTTTCTCTGTATCAATGCCGCGTTGGTTAAGATAGAAGATCTGATCTTCACCAATCTTGGATGTTGTTGCTTCGTGCTCTATTGTTACCGTGTTGTTCTTCGATTCGATGTAAGGAAACGTATGCGCGCCACAACGATCGCCTATCAACAGTGAATCGCACTGTGTAAAGTTTCGCGCATAGTTTGCTTTGTTGCCCACCTGAACCAAACCGCGATAGCTGTTTTGTCCCTGGCCCGCAGAAATACCTTTGGAGATAATCCTGCTTTTGGTGTTAGCGCCAATGTGATGCATTTTTGTACCTGTGTCCGCAATCTGTTTATTCTTGGTTACTGCAACAGAATAGAACTCGCCGACAGAGTGTTCACCTATCAGCAGCACACTTGGATATTTCCAGGTGATAGCAGATCCGGTTTCAACCTGGGTCCATGATATCTTAGAACGATCGCCACGGCAGGCACCTCTTTTCGTAACGAAATTGTAGATACCACCGTTGCCTTCTTTATCACCCGGATACCAGTTCTGTACCGTTGAATATTTAATCTCAGCATCTTTCAATGCCACTAGCTCAACCACTGCCGCGTGTAATTGATTTTCATCGCGCATCGGTGCCGTGCATCCTTCAAGATAGCTAACATAGCTGCCTTCATCTGCTATGATCAGTGTGCGTTCAAACTGGCCGGTATTTTCAGTGTTGATCCTAAAGTAAGTAGAAAGTTCCATTGGGCATCTTACGCCTTTGGGAATGTACACGAATGAACCATCAGAGAACACGGCTGAATTTAGAGACGCGAAGATGTTGTCTGAATGTGGAACAACACTACCCAGGTATTTTTGTACCAGCTCAGGGTGGTGTTGAACGGCTTCGCTAATTGAACAGAAGATGATACCCAGCTTATTCAGGTGCTCTTTGTAAGTTGTGGCAATTGAGATACTATCAAACACCGCGTCCACCGCAACGCCAGACAGCGCCTTTTGTTCTGATAATGGAATGCCCAGCTTTTCAAATGTTTTCAATAATTCCGGGTCTACTTCATCAAGGCTATTGTACTTTGCTTTTTGTTTTGGTGCCGCGTAATAAGATATCTTTTGATAGTCCATCTCCGGCAACTTGAAATTTTGCCACTGAGGCTGGTCCTGTTTCAAAAAAGCCTTATAGCCTTTCATTCGCCATTCCAGCAGCCATTCCGGCTCATTCTTTTTTTCGGAGATCATGCGCACAATGTCTTCGTTGAGGCCTGCCGGCGCAACTTCCATATCAATATCGGTTACAAACCCATATTCATATTCACTGTTCGCAAGTTGTTCTAATATATTGTTATCGTTGTCCATAATTTCAATTCTGTAAAGTTACACTGCAAAGCTTTCACCGCAGCTACATGTTCTGCTGGCGTTGGGGTTATTAAAAAACAGGCCTTTGCCGTTCAGTCCGCCGGAATAATCCAGTTCCGTGCCATAGAGGTATAAAAGGCTCTTCATGTCAACCACTATCTTAATGCCTTTATCCTCAAAAATTTCATCACCTGTCCGTTCGGTGTCATCAAACTTTAACTCATATTCCAGTCCCGAACAACCGCCACCCTTTACTCCAACTCTTACAAAATGATTCCCTTCAGGGTATTGATCCTGTAAAAGTTTGCTAATAAATGTTTGTGCATTTGATGATACTGTGATCATATTATTCAATTTAAGTATCAATAATCGCCAAAGAGAAAAAATAGAACCTGTTTGAAGTGTGTCTGTAGTTGTGCCCAATGCCAAGTGATAACAACAAAATTCAGGCAAAAGTTTCAGAAAAGCGGCTAACAAATTAAAGTTATCATCATTGTTTTGCCGTCGTATTTTTTTACTTTGAACTGGTCAAAATTACTACCTTCGGCTAATAAAACAAGTAAAAACTTGGAAAATCATTTTAACAAACCAGCCGCTCAGCTCAGTCAAACCAGCGAACGTTTTCTTTATTTAATGAAGATGAATGGCCCACAGCCTGCAGCTTCATTGGCTAAAGAAACAGGCATTACGGTTGAAGGTGCCCGTTTGCAATTAGTTAAATTAACGGAGGATGGTTTTGTTATCGCTCAATCTGTTTCAAGTGGTGTTGGCAGGCCGACCATGCATTACAGCTTAACGGCGAAGGGGTTTGCTTATTTCCCGGATGCACATACCGACCTTACCGTGCAGTTGCTACAGACAATTCAGGGCGTGCTTGGGCCGCAGGCCGTAACATCTGTTTTAAATGAACGTGAAAAAGCGCTGGATGACAAATACAGTTCGGAGATAAAAAAAGACCTGCCGCTGGAAGAAAAATTGAATGGCCTGGCAAAAATTAAAACCCAGGAAGGATATATGGCCGAATGGAGAAAGGAAAATGACGAGTACCTTTTTATTGAGAATCATTGCCCTATCTGCATGGCTGCAAAACAGTGCGCAGGATTGTGTGAAGCCGAATTAAACAGCCTTAGAAAAGTATTGGGCGATGGCACTAATATTGAGAGGACTGAACATATAATTGATGGTTCGCGCCGTTGTGTTTATATTGTAAAGGAGTAGGATGGTAAAACATCAAGGTCGGTGTGAAGATTGCCATTTGCAAAAACAACAGATATGGCCAAAAACAGGGCACAAAGAATAGTACGTTCGCCAAATTACAAACAGGGATCTTTTCAGAATATTTCTCTGACTCCCGTTATGGCAGAAGATGCGAGTTATTATAAAGTGTTGAAAGAGGCCATCAAACGCCCGGCCAGTGTGCGCCCCCGTAAAAAATTACCTTCTGTAAAAACTGATCTTCATTCATTGCATTCAGAAAAACCGGTGATTGTCTGGTTTGGCCATTCTTCCTATTTTATAAAAGTTGGCGACACCAATATTTTGGTTGATCCGGTGTTAAGTGGCCATGCGTCTCCCTTTAAATTTATGGTGAAGGCCTTTGAAGGGACGGATATTTATGAGACCGAAGATTTTCCGCCTATAGATATTATGCTGATTACGCATAATCATTATGACCACCTGGACAAAAAGATTATGCAGAAGATGATGCCTGCCACCAAAGCTTTTTATACATCGCTTGGTGTGGGTGAGGACCTTGAAAAATGTGGCATTGACCCCGAAGCCATTCATGAATTGGATTGGTGGGAATCTATAGAAGTGGGTAATGATATCAAGATCACTGCAACTCCCGCCCGGCATTTTTCCGGAAGAGGGTTAAAGCGCGGAGGCTCGTTATGGTCGTCTTTTGTACTACAGATAAAAGGGTATAAAATTTATGTAGGAGGCGATTCGGGATATGACGAACATTTTAAAAAGATAGGAGATAAATTCGGCCCGTTTGATATTGCCATGGTTGAATGCGGGCAATACAATCCGGCGTGGCCTTACATACACATGATGCCAGAACAGACCGTGCAAGCTGCAGTTGATCTCAACACAAAGCTGCTATTGCCGGTGCACTGGGGGAAATTTGCGCTCGCTAACCACCCCTGGAATGAGCCCATTCAACGTGCATTAAAGGCTGGTAAAGAAAAGCATATGGACATAACCACTCCAAAGATCGGAGAACCTGTTGTGATTGGAGAAGATTATCCGAAAAGTGAGTGGTGGAAGTTGTAGTGATTCATAACTTATTCTGAATGGCTGTAAGGTTTATAGATGTAAATAGAAACTAATGCAAGTAATCCCCTGGGATGGAATTATTATTGCAAAGTATTGACGTTGTTACGACTAACCCCGAAGAGGTGACATAAATTGTTTGAAAAAACACAGTGTTGAAAATTTCGTTTTTTCATTTATCTCATTATTTTTTTCTTGTTCTTTTGGCTTGATCCAAAAGAACGAAAAGATCAAGGCAAACCCGATGCCTCCTGCCGTTTTGCCATGCCAACGCCTCTCCGGGATTCAGGCTTGCGTTACTTAGACGATTATGTTCTACACACTTGGTTTTTAGAGCGCAATATTTACAACCCCTTCTAGTGCCGGCCTAATGCTTAGTTTATCACGCTTTATTTTTTACGCCGTGGTTCGTGTCTCACGAAACACATTTTTAATAAAAACCCTAAAGCCCGATGCCTTATTTCCTGCCACACGAAACATAAACTTTCATAAAGAACGATAAATCTCCTATCTTTAATCATCAGATGATATGATGAATCAAGTAAAATCACCACTAAAACGCAAGAGCCTTGCAGATGAAGTTGCTGAAAGATTGCAGCTGGAAATCAGTTCCGGCAATTATTCAATCGGCACAAAATTGCCAACAGAGCCTGAGTTAATGCAGCAATTTGGTGTAGGCAGATCCTCAATAAGAGAAGCGGTGAGAATACTGGCAAATGCCGGTTTTATCACAGTTCAGCAGGGCCTTGGCACTTTTGTGGCATCAAGGCAGGCAACCAATGACGCGCTGGCTAAAAAGATGCAAAAAGCTCAGTTTGAAGACCTGAATGAAGTGCGTTCTTTGCTGGAGGTAAAGATTGCGGGGAAAGCTGCTCTAAAGCGTACCGCAGCAGATATCACACAAATGAAGGCGTTTCTAAAACAAAGAAAAGTTGCAGGTAAAGAAAATAAACCTGAGGCTTGCATCCAAGCTGATATTGATTTTCACACAAGCATAGCAACCGCTTCGCAGAATGAAATCCTGGTTGAGTTGTATAAAACTATTGCAACCCATCTCAAACAATCTTTTATTGAGCGCTATAGCGATACATCTGCTTTCGTAGAGACACAGGATTTACATGAATCCCTTTTGCAAAGCATTGTTGATAAAGATGAGAAGAAAGCCCTGGCTTTTGCAACGCGCATAACAGCCCGCTAATTTTTTTGAATTTAAACATCTGATGATCAGACCAATAATCAAACACTGATATGAAACATGTAATGGAAAAAGAAGAAGTTGAAGTATCGAAGCAGCTTGTGCATAATACGGTTTTCCCTGTGTTGATTGCATTAAGCTTTACCCATTTGTTGAATGATACAATGCAGTCGCTTATTCCGGCAATTTATCCGCTGGTAAAGGATTCGCTGCGATTGAACTTTTCACAGATCGGATTGATTACGCTCACCTTCCAGATGTCGGCCTCATTGTTGCAACCGCTGGTTGGATTATATACCGACAAACGTCCGCAACCGTATTCACTTGCAATAGGAATGAGCTTTACGCTGGCAGGGCTTGTGTGCTTATCACTTGCAACTAGTTTCCCGTTGGTATTGGTTTCTGTAGGATTGGTTGGTGTCGGTTCTGCAGTCTTTCATCCGGAGGCGTCCAGGTTGGCATACATGGCATCAGGTGGCAGGCATGGTATGGCGCAATCATTGTTCCAGGTAGGTGGTAATGCAGGAAGTTCATTGGGGCCATTGCTGGCTGCAGCCATCATCGTTCCGTTGGGCCAGTTTCATGTTATCTGGTTTTCGTTAGTGGCGTTGTTAGCAATTATTGTGATGTTGAAGATTAGCCAGTGGTATAAGAAGAACACGCATCGTATTAAGCCGAAGAAAGCAGCTGGTGCGATCCCTCATGTGCAACTTTCTAAAGGCAAAGTGGTTTTCTCCCTTGCTATTTTAATCGTGCTTATTTTCTCTAAGTATTTTTACATGGCAAGCATTAGCAGTTATTATACTTTCTACCTGATGGATAAGTTTCATGTATCTGTTCAGCAATCACAAGTGTATTTGTTTGTGTTTCTTTTCGCTGTTGCAGCCGGTACATTTATTGGCGGGCCGTTAGGTGATAAGATCGGCCGCAAGTACGTGATCTGGCTATCTATATTGGGCGTTGCACCTTTTGCGTTGCTAATGCCGCATGTTAACCTGTTTTGGACATGCATCCTAAGTGTATTTATCGGCTTAATTCTTTCTTCTGCCTTCTCTGCAATTCTCGTATATGCGCAAGAGCTGGTGCCAGGAAAAGTAGGAATGATTGCAGGATTATTCTTCGGCTTTGCGTTTGGAATGGGCGGCATAGGATCCGCACTGTTGGGCAAGCTTGCTGATAAAACAAGCATAACTTATGTTTACCAGGTTTGTTCGTTTTTGCCGCTGATAGGATTGTTAACTGGCTTTTTACCTAATTTGGAGAAGGCTAAAAGGGCTGCTCAAAAAGCTTAGTTAATTGACAATGGAAAGTTGACAATTGAAAATGTAAGTACAATGCATCAACTCTGCGGGTCTCGTGTCTTGTTCGGCTGTTATTCTTTGTAGTAAAAAATTACATAGAGCACTGATAAGGCAGAGAACTCGCAGAGTTTTTTCGCTCCGGTTGATTGTCAAATGTCAACTTTCCATTGTCAATTATTAATGCGGTAATTTATTCCTGATCTTTCCATACACCCATGTGCCTGCAATAGCACTCAATAAGGTAATTGCAACAACTGTTGTGCCTGCTCCAATTTGGGCAAAGAGTGGGCCGGGGCAAGCGCCCGTCATCGCCCATCCAAATCCAAACGCAAGGCCACCATAAATCTGCCCTTTGTTGAATTTTTTGGTATGGAAAACAATTGGTTCGCCATAAATTGTTTTGATCTTAAATTTTTTGATCAGGAACACGGAGATCATTCCAACAACTACTGCACTTCCGATGACACCATACATATGAAACGATTGCAAGCGAAACATTTCTTGTATGCGAAACCAGCTTACAACTTCTGATTTCACGAGAATAATACCGAATATAACACCTGCCACCAGGTACTTGATATTGTGATACCATTTATGTTGTAGTGCACTTTCATTAATGCAAATTGTATCTAAAGAGCGCACTTCAAAATCTGTATTTTCCATTTTCTTTATTTTATCTTCCATTTAAAATATAGGACATATCGTACATCTTACCCGCCCGAACGTACCGTCGGTACGGGCAGGCATGTTACATCCTCAATATTACCGGCAGTATCAAATTCGCCATGATAAACCCACCAAGCATAAAACAAATTGTGGCGACTAACGATGGCCATTGCAAAGTGGATAATCCCATAATGGCATGGCCGCTTGTACAACCGCCTGCATACCTTGTTCCGAACCCGACAAGGAAACCGCCTGCTACCATTAATACAATGCCTTTAACTGTAAATAAACTCTGCCAGCTAATGAGATCTTTTGGCACCAGCGAACTGTAATCTGAAATGCCATACTGAGCTAACTCTGTGGTAAGTTTGGGATTTACTACAACGGGGTTGGGATCTGCAAAAAAGTTGGCGGCTATCATTCCTCCAAAAAAAATACCCAGTATAAAAAACAGGTTCCACACTTCCTTCTTCCAGTCGTATTGAAAGAAGGGGATTTTTGATGGAAGGCATGCTGCACAGATATGCCGTAATGATGAGGAAATGCCAAAGAATTTGTTTCCAAATATCAACAAAACCGGAACCGTTAAACCTATAAGCGGCCCGGCAACATACCAGGGCCACGGACTTGAAATAGACATGTTATTTAATTAAAAATTGATAGTTGAGAGTTCATTGGTTAACTAGAAATATTTTTTGTTGTTGCCCGCATTTTATCAGGCTGATCAAAGCTGAGCGTCATGTCGACGATAGGAGACATCTCACGCCACTCAACAGGTTTGTGGTCGAGAGACCTCTCCTGCGTCGAGGTGACGATGCTGATTCTGCCTGCAATATATTTTTAAAATGATGCATGGGTTAAAACCTACTATTCTTAAATCCAAAATTCGCATTTATTTATTAGTTAAACTGTAGGAATATCCGTCTGCCTGATGGCGCTATAGCCACCCTGTACTTCCGTAAAATTCCTGTAGCCACGGGCCTGTAATATGCTTGCCGCCATCATGCTTCTGTAGCCACCAGCACAATGAAGATAGAAGTGTTTAAACGGATCAATTTTATTCATCCATTCATTAATACATGCAAGCGGTTTACTTTCCGCATCTTTAACGTGGCTGCCGGAATATTCACTCTCTTTACGTACATCAACAATCATTGTATTCGTATTGTATTGTTTGTAAAGCTCATCAGCGTTGATTTGCTGAATACTGTCTATTTCTTTTCCCGATGCCAGCCATGTGTTAAAGCCATCTTTCAGATGCCCGGCAATGTTATCAAACCCTACTCGGCTCAATCTTGTTACTGCTTCTTCAACCTTACCCGGATCAGATACCAACAACAGCGGCAGTTGAACATCCACCACCAGCGTTCCAACCCAGGGAGCGAAGTCGCCATTAATGCCAATATTTACAGACTGCGGAATGAATGCTTTTGCAAATTCTGACGCATTTCTTGTGTCAATTACCAGCGCTCCGGAAGATTCCGCAATGGCTTCAAATTCATCTGCAGAAAGAGCAGTCATGCCACGGTTTAATACTTCATCAAAAGATCCGTAGCCTTTTTTGTTCAATGCCACATTTAATGGAAAATAAGCGGGCGGTGTTAGCAAGCCATCCGTTACAGCTTTTATAAAAGATGGCTTATCATGCTGGTTTAATGCGTAGTTTGTTGCTTTTTGATGGCCGAGCGTATCAACGGTTTCTTTAAGCATATTCTTACCACATGCAGAGCCCGCGCCGTGTGCAGGATATACAATAACGTCGTTCGGCAACGGCATTATTTTATTTGTGAGGCTATCGTATAACATCCCTGCCAGATCTTCTTTGGTAAGATTGTCCGCTTTCTGCGCCAGGTCCGGCCTGCCGACATCTCCTAAAAAAAGCGTATCGCCGCTAAAAATAGCATGCTCTTTTCCTTCTTCATCAAGCAGTAAATAAGTAGTACTTTCCAGCGTGTGGCCCGGTGTGTGCAACGTTTTGATCGTTATGTTGCCGATCTTAAATTCCTGTCCGTCTTTTGCAATGATGGCATCGAACTCGGGCTTTGCCGTTGGCCCGTACACAATTTGCGCACCTGTTTTTTTGCTGAGGTCAAGATGGCCCGAAACAAAATCTGCGTGAAAATGTGTTTCAAATATGTATTTTATTTGTACGCCATCATTATTCGCACGTTCAATATAAGGCTGCACTTCCCGCAGTGGGTCAACAATTGCAGCTTCCCCTTCAGAAGTTATGTAGTATGCGCCTTGAGCCAGGCAGCCCGTGTATATCTGTTCTACATTCATATATATTATTTTAGGTTATTGGATTTTTATATCGTACCCAATGTTTTAAATTCTTCAAATAAGATTATCGCGGCGAGGAATAAAACAAACACGCCAAATCCTCTTTTTAATTTCACACCGTCTGCTTTTCTTGCGATGACCTTGCCAATCGCGATACCTGCTAAAGCGAGCAAGCTAAATGGTATTAAAAAGTGCCAGTCTGGATGCAACCCATTTTCAAGGTCGCCGGCAAAGCCTGCTAAAGAGTTGATGGCGATGATTAACAGTGATGTATTGATGGCAATTTTGGTATCAAGCCCCGCAAATAAAATCAAGGCGGGTATAATTAAAAATCCTCCGCCGGCACCAACAAGCCCAGCCAGTATTCCAACGGCGATGCCAGATAGAATTACAACCACATAATTGACCGGCGCATTATCGTTATTCGACTTTTTTTCAGGCCTCATCATTGCCACGCCGGCAGCCAACATAAAAGTGGCAAACAAGAGCATTAGCCCTTTTGATTTTGTTATTTCGAAGCTGCCAAGCGAAAACCAATGTAGCGGCAATGCCGGAAGAAAAAATCGCCTGGCAATAAATACGGTGATGAATGATACCGCCAGAAATGCGGCGCCTGTTTTGAAATCAATTTTCTTTTCGATAGCTGAAATGCTGCCTCCAAACAAGGAAGTAGTGCCTACGATGAATAGCGAATAGGCCGTGGCTGTAGCAGGTTCAATGCCAGCGAAGTATACAAGCACAGGCACTGTTAGTATACTGCCTCCCGCCCCAATAAGCCCCAAGGAAACGCCAATTAGCGACGCAAAAACAAAAGAAAGAATCATCATTTTCTACTGTATCGGTTAACAGTACAAAGGTCCATAAATGATTTTGCGCGTACGGTTACTTTTGTTACATAGCGGTTTTGCAGAGATGAATTCGCCCTAAAGATTTAGATGAGCTAAAAAGCCAAATGATTTTAAAAGCATGGCAGATTATGCTGTTTTATTCGGCGCCACCAGCTATTAATTCAATTTTGTTGCGGCCAAGCGTAACCTTGCCCGCCTCTTCCAACTGTTTTAGCAGACGGGATACTACAACTCTCGCTGTTCCCAATTCATTAGCCAATTGTTCGTGTGTTATAGAAAGTGTATTGCTTTTTGTTAGTGCCGCTTTTTTATGCAATAGGGCAAGAAGGCGTTCATCTACTTTTTTAAAGGCAACGGCGTTCACCACTTCCAACAATTCTTCAAATCTTTTGTGATACAGGCGGAAAATATAATCAAGCCATTGCGGATATTCTTTGATAAACTGTTTAACATGTTCAAGCGGCAGGAAAAGAATTTCCGCATCTTCTTCCACCACTGCGCGCACTTTGCTGGTTTCCTGGTGCATGCCACCCAGAAAGGACATGATGCAGCTTTCGCCTGCTTTAATATAATATAGTAATATTTCGCGGCCATCTTCATCTGTCCGCATTACACGAATGCTGCCGTTAGCCACAATAGGAATAGCGCGCACATGTGCATTTTCCTGCAGGATAACATCTCCCTCATTGAATTTTTTAACCGAGCTGTATTCGTATAATTTTTTTTTGAGCTCGGGAGAAGATTGAAATGCCGGTAAACTATTTACATGTTCCATGATACAAAGTTACCAATCAATGTTAGGAAGTTGTTTTAACAAAATCAAAAACTCCATTGCTGCTGACATAAGGCTGTCACTCTGAGCTCTTTATTTTGTTTTCCTGTTAGACACCAGGAATAACTGCAAATTTTTTAATATGACCTTAAAATCGTTTGGCCGGCTGATAAATTGCCTTATTTATTTTGTGTGGAAGGTGGCGATAGCGTTGGTGAATCAACTTTTTGGAGAATAGATAAACGTTAACAATATTAAATGATGCTACACATGTGCATAATGATTGAAAATAAATTTGCCTATATCATTGCTTTCCAACACATGATCGGCTTTGAATTTTTGTAGAGCATGGTGTGGCATATAGCTTACTTCAGATTCATTTGGATCCTGAACAATGGTTAGCCCACCATTCTCTTGTATCATCTTAAGGCCATCGCCACCATCTGCATTTGCACCGGAAAGCAGAATACCCAGTACATGATCTTTAAACGTGGCAGAGGTAGATTTAAAAACCACATCTATGCTGGGGCGGCTATGATGTATTTTTTCGGAGTAATCGAGCGCGAATGTGTGATTCTTTTCTATTAATACATGGTAATCTGGTGGGCACAGGTAAATGTAACCGGGCTCTATTTTATCCTTTTCTTCAACCTCTTTAACTTTCAGCTTGCTTTTAACGGCAAGCAATTCATCCAGTGCCGATTCAAAATTTACATTGCGATGCAACACAATCAGAAATGGCACAGAAAAACCGGCCGGTATATACTTAAAGATCTTAAATATTACCTGTAAACTTCCCGCGGAGCCACCAATTACAATTAGTTGAATATCGCTGTTCACTTTACTTTTTTCCAGATTTTTTCTTTGGGCTCTACCTGCTTATAGCTACCCGCTATTGATGAAAACCGCAATGATTCTTTGGATCCCAATGCGAGAAAGCCAAAAAGCTCAAGGCTGTTATCAAACACACGCAACACTTTAGCCTGTAGGTCCTTTTCAAAATAAATGAGCACATTTCTGCAAAAAATAAGCTGGAAAGAATTGAATGAGGAATCTGAGACAAGGTTGTGCGTAGAAAAAACCATCCGCTTGCTTAATGATTCATCGAACTTGGCCAGGTTATAGTTTGCGGTATAGTACGATGAAAAATCGTTTGTGCCGCCAGATGTTACATAGTTGGTTGAATATTGCTGCATCTGGCTAATCGGGAAAATTCCTTTGCGGGCTTTCTCCAGCACAATGGGATTGATATCAGTGCCATACAATAATGATTTTTGCAATAATCCTGCCTCTTTTAGCAAAATGGCCATAGAATAAACTTCTTCACCTGTTGCGCAGCCAGCATGCCAGATCCGAATAAACGGATAGGTAGCCAGTACCGGGATAATTTTTTCCCGAACAGTTTTGTAAAAAAAAGGGTCACGCAACATTTCTGTTACGTTTACACTTATTTCCTGCACCGCATGTTTAAAATAAGCAGGGTCTGCTTTAATGCGTGCAGAAAAATCACCGAAGCTTTTAAATTTATCCATCAGGTAAAGCCTGTGCAGCCTTCGTGTTAGCGAGGCCTTTGAATATTCGGTGAAATCGTAGCCATAAATATCCAGAATATCGTTTAGGAGATCGTCTATTTCTTTATCGGCAAAATTAATTTCCACTATGCGTTAATTTAGGTAATGGCCCAGGAGCTTAAGCAAAACGTCTACATCAATTGGTTTTGAAACATACTCACTGGCTCCAGCCGCAAGGCATTTTTCTTTGTCGCCAACCATAGCCTGTGCGGTAACAGCTATAATGGGCAGATGCGTTAAGGCTTCATCTTTCCTGATCACTTCAATGGCTTCATATCCGTCCATATCAGGCATCATCATATCCATTAATACAATGCCTATGCCGGGTTCGTTTTTTAAAAGCTGTATGCCATCCTGTGCGCTTGCGGCTGCAAGGCATTGATAGCCCTTTGTTTTTAAAGTTGCATTTAAGGCGAAGATGTTTTTACTGTCATCATCTATGATCAGTATCTTTTTACTCATATATCTAACATTGGGTTTTTCGTTTTTGTTGCGTTGTTCGGGCATTTTCATATAAAAACAGGAATAGGTTTACGTAGTATTTATCTTTATGTTGTTAGCTTTCGTACAGCCATATTCGCAATAGTGACATCAGCTGATCGGTATCAACCGGTTTTGAAATGTAATCCGACGCGCCCACCTGTATACATTTTTCCCTGTCACCTATCATCGCTTTTGCCGTAACAGCGATGATAGGAATTTTTTTCCAGTTCCTGTTTTTCCTGATCTGCGTAATAGTTTCAAACCCATCCATTTCAGGCATCATGATATCCATTAATATAATATCAATATCCGGATTTTCTTCAAGTGCCTGTAGTGCTTCTTTACCATCCATTGCAGACACTGTCTGCATTTTATGTTTTTCAAGTGCCTTCGTGAGCGAGAAAATATTTCTCACATCATCATCGGCAACCAGCACTTTTTTATTTTTTAGTACATCATCCAGCGAGCCAAGTTTCTTACTTACTCTCGTGCTGTGTTTTTGCTCTTCCATAAGATGAAGGAACAAAGAAACTTCATCCAGGATGCGTTGATAAGAATGTGCTGTTTTAACAACAATGGAATCTGCATACTGTCGTATGCGCGACTCTTCTGATTTGGATAAGCTCTTTCCTGTAAAAATGATTACTGGCACGTTTTCCAGGTCGGCGTTGCGTTTTACTGCGTCCAGTGTTTCATATGCTTTTGAATCAGGAATGCCCATATCAAGAATTACACAATCAACCTCCTTCTTCTTCAGCGCCTGTACGCTTTCGCTAACATCTGTAGATATTTCAGAACTTACATCATAGGTTGAAAGGAAGTAAGAAAGCGCCTTTGCATGTTTGGCATTGTCTTCAACAATAATCACCTTCTTCGCATCTTTTTTTATTACATATTCCAGTTTCTCAAAAATATGGTCCATTTTTTCATAGTCAACCGGCTTGGTAATAAAATCTATCGCGCCACGCATCAGGCTTTCTTTTTTCTGTTCAAACGACGAAAGCATGTGCACGGGTATATGCTTTGTGCGGACATCTTTTTTAAGTTCATCTATTACCTGTAACCCGTCTTTAACAGGTAATTGAATATCGAGCAGAATGCCTGCCGGTTTAAAGTCTTTGGCCAGCTGTAACGCTTCATCGCCCCTTACGGTAACAATACCCTTGTAACCTTTTTGCCTGGTAAAGTCTAAGAGTATCTTCGCAAAAGCAGTGTCATCTTCCACAATCAATATTGCTTTATCCATGGTGGTAATACCCGCCCTGTCATCAGGTATTTCATCCGGGATTACTGAGGTTGTATAGTTATAAGCAGGTGCAGCCGGCTTTTCGCCGTCAGGCTCAACATAGTCATCGTCCTGTTCTGCTTCTTCATCTGAAATGTTTTGCCCTGAAACACCTGTTACAGACGCGATATTTTTGTTGGCGGGAATGCTTAACGTAAACGAACTTCCTTTTCCTGGTTCGCTTTCAAGGCTAATGTCGCCGGAAAGTAAGATAGCCAATTGACGGCTGATTGAAAGGCCCAGGCCTGTGCCGCCATATTTTCTTTTGGTGGAGCCATCGGCCTGTTGAAAGGCTTCAAATACGAGCTGCTGTTTTTCTTTGGCGATACCGATACCGGTATCCTCCACAATGAAGTCGATATAACCTTCCTGTTCTGATGGCCGAACCGCAAGCGTTATGTGCCCGGCATGCGTAAACTTCAGTGAGTTGGAAATAAGATTTTTGAGGATCTGGTCCAAACGCATACAGTCAGTTTCAATATGCGAGGGTAGGTCCTTATCTATATTAACGATGAAATCAACATTCTTTTCTTTGGCAAGCGGCTGAAACAATGCCTTCAGGTTATTGGTGGCCTCATCCAGCGAAATAAATTCATACTCCAGTTCCATCTTGCCGGATTCAATTTTAGAGAGGTCAAGAATCTCATCAATCAATTGAAGAAGGCCCTTTCCTGAACTTTGAATTACGCGTGCATATTCAACCTGGTCAGACAATAAATTCTGATCATTGTTTTCGGCCAGCAGTCGCGATAACAAAAGAATAGAGTTAAGCGGCGTGCGTAGTTCGTGAGACATGTTGGCCAGGAACTCAGATTTATACCGCGCATTCAACGCAAGTTCTTCGGCCTTCTTTTGAATGTCCAGGTTGCGAATAACAATCAGGTGGTTTTTTTCTTCCAGCAGGCGGGATCTTTCTTCCAGCTCCTGGTTGGTTTCCTGCAGTTCTTCCTGCTGCACTTTTAATTCTTCTTCGGATGTTTGCAACTTTTCAGCCTGCGCTTCCAGTTCTGTATTCAGGTTTTCCAGTTCAGAATGTTGTGCCTGCAGTTCCTCAGCCTGTGCCTGCGTTTCTTCCAGTAGTTCTTTCAATCTCAGGCGGTTCAACGATGTATTTAATGCGATGCCGATATTCTCTGATGTACGGTGCAAAAATTCAATATCTGATGCTGAAAAATCAGACAATGAACCTAATTCTATAGCGCCGATGATCCTTTTTTCAAAATATACCGGGAATGCAAGAATGTTTTTGGGGCGGATGTGCGCAGTGGTTGTGTTAATATACAGGCCTTCGTCTACGTTGCGCAGCAATATTTCTTTTTTGCTAGAAATACTTTGCCACAACAGTCCTTCGCCTGATTTTAATTTTTCTTTTTCAGCCTCGGGCTTATATCCATAACTGTTGCGGTAAATCAGTGTATTATCCTGCAGCATGTATAAAACACCGATTTGGCTATTGGTGTATGAGCAAATAAAATCAACAATATCGTAGCAGACTTCATCCAGGCCTTTTTCGCCAACCATTCTTTCGTTCAGCCGCCCTATTCCTTTTTCAAGCCACTCGTTTTCAGATATGGTATTGAACGAAGTTTGAAGAGAAGACGCCATCTTATTAAGAGATCCGGCAAGGCTTCCCAGGTTATCTTTTTCTGATGCATTTAAACGAATACTGAAATCTCCTTCAGAAATGTTTTGTGCGATGTTTTCAAGAATATTTATTCTTTCATAAATCTCTTTTTCTTTCTTGCTCAACTCATTGTTGAGGACGGTTTTTTCTTCATAATCATCGCTCACTCTTTTATAAAAAAATACCGTTATAAGGATTGATAACAATGCCGCGATAACGATCAGCATCGGCGTAAAGAACGACAGCCGGTTCATTTTTTCGGTTCTCAACGCCAGCAGGTTGCGCTCGGTGTCCTGCATATTTTTAATTAGGATGCGCATTTCATCCATCGACTGCTTTCCGTCATTGAGTTTTGAAAAATCAATATTCCTGTTGGCACGCTCGTCCTCAATGGTTTGTTGCATGATGTTAAATCGCTTGGCAACGATGGAGTTGACTTTGTTGGCGTTTATTTGTTGCGATGGATTATCAAGGGTTAACTCTTTAAAATTGTCAATGGCTGTTCTAACCCTTTCGTATGCGCCATTATAGGGCTCAAGAAATTCAACTTTATGTGTTATCAGGTAGCCGCGCTGGCCAGTCTCAGCATCTTTCATGTAGCTAAGGATGCTTTGGGTTTCCTGTATTATTTTTTCTGTATGGTTTACCAATTCAGCAGTGCCGGTAAAATTTTTAATTGCAACGTATGATGCTGTTGAGCTGACGATCAAAAGAAAAAGGGATAATCCAAAACCTATTTGCAAGTTCCGTGTGAAATTGTTTTTCATAGTGTATTAGTCTTGTGTTTTTCCTGCCAGGTAATTGTGTAAAGGAATGGTGAAATGGAAAGATGAACCTTCATCAGGCTTGCTTTCAACACCGTATTCAAAATGATGCCTTTCCAGTATTTCGGCACATATATATAACCCGATGCCAAGGCCCTGGAAATTGCCAACAGTTTTTTCCACCCTGTAAAATTTTTTAAAAATATTTTCCTGGTCTTCGTCTGAAATGCCAATGCCATGATCTTGTATGCAAACCTTGATTTCTCTTTTTGTAGAAGTTACTTCAACAAGGATCTCTTTGTTTACCGGGGAATACTTAACCGCATTTGCGAGAAGGTTGAGAACAACCTGTTCAAGCCGCATTTCGTCCCCGTAAATTTGAATGTTTGCATTACCCCTGCGATGAATGTGATAATCGGGATGTGTTTGCCGCATCATTTCAATCGCATTCACCAGCATGTTTTCACAATTGAACTCCTGCATGTTGTATTTGAGCTTGCCACTTTCAATTTTTGAAATATCCAGCAGGTCAACCACAAGATTGTTCAATTTTTTAATTTGATTCAGCGTGCGGTCTATATATGTTTTGGCCGTGCTGTTGCCATCCATGCTCTGTTCAAGCAATTGCACATATCCCTTAATGCTCGTTAAAGGCGTTTTAAGTTCGTGGCTGGCTATACTAATAAATTCATCTTTTTTCTTAACGGCCTGTTTTTGGTCCTCAATGTCTGTAAAGGTTCCTACCCACTTTACAATATGATCCGCTTCCTTTACGGGCAGCACTCTTAATAAATGATAGCGGTAATCATTTTTATCGCGCATTTTTACACGGACTTCCATTTCAAGCGGCCTGCCGCTTTTAACTGTTCGCTCTATTTCATACTGAATGTTTCCATCATCAGGATGTGCGACGGGAAATTCTTTTTCTGAAACTGCGTAGTTGAGCCATTGGCTATTGTTATATTCAATAGAACCGTCAGATTTTGTGGTGAATGCTATTTGAGGTATTGATTCAAGGATGGATTTCATTTCCATCGCTTTTTCATTGATCTCCAATTCGGCCCGTTTCCTGAATTCAATTTCCTCACGCAGGTTGTTCTGCATATCATTCAACTGGCGCTTTTGCTCATACAGCCGGTAAAAGGTTTTTACTTTAAGCAGCAATATATCTGGATCTATAGGTTTTACTATATAATCTATACCGCCGGAAGAGTAACCTTTAGCTATAAATTTTTTATCAGTATTAACTGCAGAAAGGAAAATAATGGGGATATCCTTTGATTTACTATAGCCGGAAATGGTCTCAGCAACCTCAAAACCATCCATGCCGGGCATTTGAACGTCCAGAATGATAAGTGCATATTGATTTTTAAGAACTTTTTTCAGCGCTTCTTCACCACTTAATGCCGTATCTGATGGAAAGTTGTGTAATGCCAGGATAGATTTTAAGGAAAATATGTTTTCTTGTTTATCGTCAACAATGAGTATCATCGGTCAGTATAAAGGTTAGCGATGCAACGCAAATTAATTTTTATTTTAATAAATTATTGATTTTTTAGATATAAGCAGCGTAGCCAACCATGGCTTGGTTTTAGCTGTCTTTTAAATAATTATGGACACAGCTGACAATTCCGCAAAAATAGCGCCGCAAATAATCCTGATAGGCGCAGGAATAATGAGCGCTACCCTGGCTATGCTGGCCAAGGAGCTGGAGCCGGAGATTAAAATTGATGTTTTTGAACGGTTGGATGTAGCAGCGGCAGAAAGCTCAGATGCATGGAACAACGCTGGTACAGGGCATTCTGCCTTCTGTGAATTAAATTACACACCTGAGAAAGAAGATGGAAGCATTGATACTTCCAAAGCGGTTAAAATAGCAGAAGCTTTTGAGGTCTCCCGCCAGTTTTGGTCATACCTCGTGCAAAAGAAAATGATTGCCACACCGGGAGATTTTATCCAAAATATTCCACACATGAGCTTTGTGTGGGGCGAAAAAAATATTGAATACCTGCATAAACGGTATAAGGCACTCACAAAATGCCATCTTTTTAAAGGGATGGTTTACACGGAAGACCATGAAAGGCTGAAAAAATGGATTCCACTAATGATGGAAGGAAGAAATGATGATGAACGGCTTGCGGCAACCTGCATGGAAATGGGAACCGATGTTAACTTCGGAAACCTTACACGAATGCTTTTCCATCAGCTTAAAAAGAAAGGTGGCTTTACGCTGCACTTCAATCACGATGTAAAAGATATTTATCGCTCAAAGAACGGCCAGTGGTGTGTTAAGGTAAAAGACACATCTACCGGGCACAAACGTGTTGTGCAAGGCCGGTTTGTATTTATTGGGGCAGGAGGTGGATCACTGCCACTACTGCTTAAGGCCGGCATTCCGGAAGGCAAGGGCTTTGGTGGGTTCCCGGTTAGCGGGCAATGGCTCAAATGCTCTAATGTGGACGTGATAGAACAACACCACGCCAAAGTTTACGGAAAAGCTTCAGTAGGTGCGCCGCCAATGTCTGTTCCGCATTTGGATACACGCATCATCAATGGCCGAAAAGCCTTGCTGTTCGGGCCTTATGCAGGATTTTCTACTAAGTTTTTAAAGAATGGTTCTTTCTTCGATCTGATCAAATCCATCAAGTTTAGTAACTTAAAGGCAATGCTTGGAGCAGGCATTCATAATATACCGCTCACCCGTTATTTAATTGAACAGGTTCGTCAATCGCCCGAAGACAGGCTTGCCGCTTTGCAGGAATTTTATCCGGAAGCCAAAATGGAAGACTGGCACCTGGAGATTGCCGGCCAGCGCGTACAGGTAATTAAGAAAGATGAAGAAGAAGGCGGTGTTCTTGAATTTGGTACCGAAGTAGTTAGTTCTTCTGATGGAACGATCGCTGCATTGTTGGGTGCATCTCCGGGAGCTTCAACTGCGGTTTCTATTATGCTTGATTTATTAAAGCGTTGTTTTCCTGAAAGAATCAATAGTGATGGATGGCTGGCGAAATTGAAAGAGATGATTCCATCTTACGGCCAATCGCTTGCTAAAAATGAAAAACTCTGTAGCGACATCCGCAACTGGACAAGCCAAATGCTTGCACTTAAAACTGAAGAAGTGCCAGAAGAAGTAAAGGATATTATTTGAGATTCGAGATTTGAAATTTGAGATGTTCCTGGTTGGATTTGCAAATTGAATCAGGAAGTCAAAAACTAAACAGTCAATATCGAATTATTATTGCCCGACTAAACCGCAACGAATTGAGTCATTATTCTTTCCTACAATAGTTACAGATAAGCTTCCTTTAGACTAATCCCGGAGGGATGAAATTATTATAGATGACATATGCATCCGTATTTAAACCCCAGAGGGGTGACATGATAAAATATCACCCCTCTGGGGCTTAATGGCATAGTTTCCTTCTTTTGCTATAATAATTTCATCCCTCCGGGATTGTGCGATCTAATACTCCTTATAAAAGTAAACCTCGATAACGTTATCATTCGAACAAACTTTCCTTTTAACAATGTTAGTTGAACAACAATGATCTCAGACTTCGAAAAATTGTTACAATTCATCTGCAATAAAGAAAATAAAAAACTAAACAGTCAATCTCAAATCTCAAATCTTCCATCCCACTTCATAACATACAGTTAATTTCCGGTTAACAATTCGGTAATACAACAACAGGAATTTCGCCCCAAAATTTTTACGTGAGAAATATCCGGTTGATACCCCTTATTGTATTGTTATTGAGTGTTACGCAATTATCTGCACAGGCCCTGCGGCTATCTGGTAAAGTAGTTGATGAAGAAAATGGCTCACCAGTTGTTGGCGCATCCATTGTAGTTACAGAAACCAAAAAAGGTGTTCGGACAGATGTAGAGGGAAGGTTCTTTATTAATATAGAGCAAGGGAAGAATTACACATTAACGGTATCCAGCATTGGATACTCGACTAAGGCAATTAATGACATAAGCCAGGACAATATAAAGTCTGGTACATTAGGCGACATCTTACTCAAAAGAAGCAACAATCAGTTGCAAGCAGTAGTTGTTACCTCCAGCGCAAGAAAAGAAACAGCGGCCTCTTTATACCTGGCGCAAAAAAACAGCTCGTCTATTTCTGATGGTATTTCATCTGAAATTATTAAACGCTCTCCTGATAAAAGCACTGGTGAAGTGTTGAAACGTGTAAGTGGTGCCTCTGTTCAGGATAATAAGTTTGTTGTAATCAGAGGCTTGAATGAAAGGTACAATGTTGCATTATTGAACAATTCAATATTGCCCAGCACTGAGCCTGATAAGAAAGCTTTTTCTTTCGATATTATTCCTTCTTCACTAATTGACAATCTTGTTATCTATAAATCACCGTTGCCTGATTTGCCAGGCGATTTCTCTGGTGGTGCCATTAAAATAACTACCAAGGATTATCCTTCAAAGCCTATTAGTGAGCTGTCAGTTTCAATTGGGGTAAACTCGTTGACTACCTTCAAAAATTTTTACAACAGTTATCCGAAGGGCTCTCTGGATTGGCTCGGTTTCTTTGATGATAGCCGCCTGATCCCCAATTCTTATTATAAGCATAGGGGCGCAAGCTTTATCAATCTTCCAAACGGCCAAAAGAATGCCATTACACAACAGTTCCCGAATACATTTGGTACTGAAGCGGCTTATCAAAGCCTTCCAAATTTCGGGTTCTCCTATACCGGGGGCGATACCAAAATTTTGAAGGACAACAAAAAACTTGGTTATATCTATGCTATCAGCTACAATGAAGGCAGAAGAGTTTCTGAAAGGGTAAGGACAGATTACCAAACGCAGGCTGATAAAGATTATACTTATCAGTACAATACCAACAACTATGATGTAAGAAATAACTTATCAGCATTGTTGAATCTTACTTATGCATACGGCCGTAGCAAAATTTCTTTCAAGAACCTGTTTAATAATGATTTTGTTAAGACCGCGGGTATTCGCAGCGGAACAAACAAACTCAATTTTGATCCATTCTATATTAAAAGTAACAATAGCGAAGCAACAGGAAACGGTATCCTGAATTCATCAGTGGAAGGTACACATAGCCTTAATAACAGCTGGACGTTAGACTGGAACGGCTCATTCGGTTACACTTACAGGTGGCAGCCTGATCAGCGCATTCTTGCTTTCAGGTCGCCTGAAGGAATCAATGATAATTATTACTTAAGCCTTTCTAACGAAAACTCTCCTGAGATCCGTAATGCGGGCCGCGTGTATTCATACCTGCAGGAGTATATCTATGGCGCAAACGTAAATGTTACCAAGCAGTTCAGGTGGCTGGATCAAACACAAAAACTGAAAATAGGTACTTCTAATTACTACCGCGATAGAAATGTTGAAGTAGATGCATTAGGTTATGCCGGCTTCACAACCAATGTAAAGATTGACGAAACAAAGTCAACTACGTTCAATAATATTTTTAGTCCTGAGAATATCGAGAAATACAATCTTACAGTCGCTAACATTGGTACAAACTCAACAGACTATGATGCACATGCATTGTTGAATGCAGGTTATGTAATGTTGGATAATAAATTTTCTGACAGGGTTAAATTAACATGGGGCGCACGCGTTGAAAACTATTCACAAAAGCTGATGGCTTTAAACAAGGCCGATGTTAATGTGAGCAATTTTGACGTATTGCCGTCATTTTTGCTGACCTATGCATTAAACGGGAAATCTAACTTTAGATTGGCTGCCTCACAGGCTGTGAACCGTCCTGAGTTCCGTGAGCTTGCATCTTACAGTGTGTATGATTATGATAATAACCTTTCTGTTACCGGTAATCCAAATCTTGTTCGTTCAAAAAATACAAATGCGGACTTAAGATATGAGTGGTTCCCTTCTGCAGGAGACATCGTTTCAATAAGTGCATTCTATAAATATTTTGATAAGCCTATCGAGCAAACCAACCAGGGTAACGATGTGCTTTCTTATGCCAATGCTAATAATGCATACATATATGGTACTGAACTGGAGTTAAGAAAAAAACTTGATTTTATTGGCAATGATTTCTTTGATCATTTAACGTTCTATGCAAACGCGGCATACATCAGAGGTTCAGTTCAATTTAAAACGATGACGGTTAACAGTCCGTTGCAAGGGCAATCTCCTTACCTGGTAAACGGTGGTATCACTTATAGCACGAAAAATGATGACTTTATTGTAAATGCATTGTATAACAGGATTGGGCCAAGGCTTCGTTTCAGAGCTGTTAGCGATGCCGGCAAGAATATCTTTGAGAAGCCAAGAGATGTAATAGATCTTCAGTTAACAAAGAAATTCTATGGCAGCAAGCTAGAGATTAAACTTACTATAAGTGACCTTCTGGCTCAAGCCAATCAATGGTATTACAAATTTGAATCAGGTACTTCAAATACAGGTTATAATCCAGCAACAGACAAAATTATTTACGCGTATAAATACGGCACTACATCAACACTTGCCATTCGTTACAATTTTGGCAGATAATGATTTGGTAATACGTGCGTAACATGCCGTTAATACGGTGCGGATAGTTTTGCCGGAAATTAATAATTTACAAAACACACTATGAAAAGAATTGCTTTTACACTTGTACTTGGCGCCCTTATTGCCGGTACAGCATGTAAGAAAAGTGACAGCCAGCCTGATCCGGGCCCAACACCACCAACTCCTGTGGACACAGCTAAAAATCTTGATGTTCGTGGGATCATCACATCTGATCAGCACTGGACAAAAGACAAAACTTATCGCTTACGCGGTTATGTCTATGTAACGAACAATGCAACTATCACAATAGATCCAGGAACAAAGATCGTTTCTAGCAAAGACTCTGCTGGTGTATTGGTTATCTACAGAACAGCTAAGATTATGGCGCAGGGTACAGCTGATGAGCCTATCGTGTTTACTTCAAACGAAACAAGTCCTCAACCTGGTGATTTAGGTGGTGTGGTACTTGTAGGTCAGGCAAAAGGCAACACTAACCATACAGTAATTGAAGGTGGTGTTGATGCTCAGTTCAGCGTATTTGGAGGAACAAATGATGCTGACAATTCTGGTGTAATGAAATATGTTAGAATTGAATATGCTGGTAAAGCGGTAAACCCGGGTGATGAGATCAACGGCCTTTCTCTTTACGCTGTAGGTTCTGGTACAACTATCGATTATGTACAGGTTGTACGTGGATTGGATGATGCTTTCGAATTCTTCGGTGGCACCGTTAACTGTAAACACCTTATTGCTTACAACTGTGCTGATGATGACTTTGATATGGACGACGGTTACAGAGGTATGATCCAGTACGCTATCTCTATCAAAGATCCTAAGTTCACTGATAACAAAGGAACTACCGGCGATATCTCTAACAACTTTGAAGTAGATAACGTTAACCCTTCAAACGGTTTCTTGTGGACAAAAGCGCCTATTACTTCACCTATCTTATCAAACTTCACTGCTGTTGGCCCTAACAACGGTGCTGGTGTTAGCCCTGACTACGGTTACGGTATGCGTTGGAGAAGAGGTTCTAAATTTGTTCTTGCTAACTCAATCGTAATGGGTGGCCAGAAAGCAGGCTTAGATATCGATGATGATTCTACTGCTTCTTATTACAAACAAGATATTAGCAGATTCTACAACAGCTTCCTGAACGCTTATGGCAAACCTTTCCAGGTTGATAAACTGGTAGGCAGCCCTAAATTATATGATTCAGCTAGCCTTGCGGCAAAAGTAACTGGTAACGACAAGAGCGTTTACTATGCAAATGGTGCTGATATTAAATTGACTGATCCTTATAACAACGCCGCTCCAAACATTAGACCTGCTACTGGCTCACCAGCCTTAGCAACTGCGGGTAAGTTTGATTTCGGTGGATTGGATAATGCATTCTTCGATAAAACTTCTTACGTTGGAGCTTTAGATGCATCTAACGACTGGACTGCTAAATGGGCTGTTTGGGGTAAGTAGTTTTAAAACAATAAAAAAGTACCCTGCATTAATAAAGAGGTACTTTTTTGTTAATTTTCTCCCGCTATTCATGGCGGGAGTTTTTTGTTTTGAGAACCACGGAGGCGCGGCGGCACCACGAAGCACGGCGATATTGCTACGGTGCGCCGAAGCGTAAAACAACAAAAAAGTCCGGAGAAAAACTACATGCAACTGGCTATTAAAAGGCTTAGACGTACAACATCAGCGTCGTTACCTCATTAAGCGAAAAATCAGAACAGTTCCTGCAACACAGCGAGGCTTCTCAATTCTCCAAAATCAGATACGTGTAGCGATATGTATTGTTGAAAGGATTGCAACAACTGCCGCCTTACTGTTCTGTTCAGTTGAATAGTTTCGAGATCGTTGTAGAAATTGATCTTGTTGATGTCGGAACTGATGCGTGCAAGCTCACCTGATAAGTAAAACGGATGAGCTGGAATATCATTTACATACTGTCCCTCTTCAAGGTCCAGTACAGGCGTGTTTTTGTTGTATTCGCCCTGCCATTGAAAGCCAAGTTCAGTGGCGAGATGCAAGGTGAAGTACAAGGGAAGGTTCGCGGTAAGTGTGGAGTCACCTCTGTCCAGTTGCTTCAGTGAATCCTCCATCAGATAAAATAATTCGGGATTGGCTTCGGGTTGCTTTAAGCTATGTTGCAACAGCTCCACCATGTAAGTGGCTACTGCATTTTTTATTACATCGAAAAATAAATGCTGGTATAAATATCCCCATTCATACTCCTTGATAAATTGCAGGTTTTTCAGCTCATTGTGATACACTTCCATTTCAAGTATAGCTGAAGGTTGAAAGTAGTTACTCTTGCCCTGCGACTTTTTAGATGATTGCCTTACACCCTTTACAATATAACTCTGGATGCCAAAAAGCTCAGTATACATCGTCGCGATGATGCTGGTTTCGCCGTATTTAACTGTGCGTAAAACAATGCCTTTGGTCTTATGAGTCATACAGCAAAGAAAAGTGAAATTTCAGGGATTGAAAGTTTTACGTGATAAGTTTTACTCTGTACGTTTAAGCCCGTTATTGCACTTTATTTGTTTTTCTTCGGGTTTCTGATCTAAAAAAACGTAGTGTTTCTTCGTGTCGCGGTGCCGCCGTGGTTCAAAATCCGTGGTTAGAAATAAGGGCTTTCAAAACCCAGCGCCTTCAGCCCTTTTTGTATTTCCGGGCAGCTCATGAATAGCTTCCACAACAGTCCCGTCCTGTAATTTTCAATCATCACGATAATTGGCCCCTGGTCAATGGCCAGGTGCGATTTGGCATACCAGTTTTGTGTTTCATTAAACGCATCCACAAACCCATATTCACTCCATATTTTATCGCCTAAATCATAATAAAAATGTTTAAGCGCCTGCATGGAGAATTCGGGCGTATAAGGAAACGCAGACAACGCCGCAGTGGGCGCGATGGTTCCCCAATCATTATCAGGGGAAAATGCATTGTATCCATCATACGTGTCACAGGCTGTAAGCCCCCAACAGTTGGCGCCATAACCTTTGAAGTTTTTAGGATTACGGATACAATGTTCATGGTTGATAAGTGTATGATTGGTGTTCAGTTCCCAATAATCGGCGTACTGGTCTTTTAAACCCTTAGGACTTAATCCAAGAAAAGAATAATGCGTAAAGAATAGAGGCCCTCCGTAATCAAAACCCAGCGGCAATTTTATACCGTAAAACTCTTTGCCATTTTTAAAATGATTGCTTTCTGCCCAGCATCTGTTATATATCTGCGGAGAAATTGAATACTTTGGTGATGATGCACCCATTACATATGCCATCAAACATTCATTCCATCCGCGCAGGGGGAAGTTCATTGCCCATCCATTGTTGGGGCTCCAGTGCCAGTACAATTCATCGCGGCCATCACGCGTAAAAAAGTTCCATTCCGCCTGGTCCCACAACCAGTTAACACGGTCCCGCACTTCACGTTCCATTTGATTGTCCTTCGTAAAATATTGCCTTGCACATAAAAGCCCCTGGAATAGAAAAGCTGTTTCTACAAGGTCTGCACCATCATCTTTCCTGCTGAAAGGAATAGTCTTTCCGGTTTCTCCATTTAGCCAGTGTGGTAAAATGCCATGGTAGCTATCCGCTTTATACAAGAATTTGACAATCTTATTCATTCTTTCCGCAGCCTGCTCCCTTGTTACCCATCCGCGTTCGGATGCGACTATAATAGCCATTATGCCAAACCCACTGCCGCCGGTTGTTACAACCTCATTGCCGTAATCATAAGCAACATTGCTTCGCTCGCGTGCAAGGCCGCTTACGGGATGTGCAAAGTCCCAGAAATAGCGGAACGTTTGTTTTTGCACCAACTCAAGCAAAGCAGTATCAGATAAATTTTTGGGCCTTTTGGTAGCATCGAATACAATTGTTGATGCTGCCTGTTTCTTTTGAGAAAAGGCCCGCTGAATACAGCAGCAGAAAAATAATACCACGAGCAGATAAGCGTATTTCATAAGCGCTTGTTTTATTATTCTATTCTTCAATGTTAGCTCAATTTTTTTTGTTATAAATGTGGGCTTTGAAAGCCCAGTGCAGCCATCCCGTTTTTAATTTCCGGGCAGCTCATAAATAAGTTCCAGAGCAATTTGCTCCGGTAGTTTTCGATCATTACAATGATGGGCCCCTGGTCTATTGCGAGAAAAGAATTGGCGAACCATGCATCGTTTAAGCTGAAAGCATCAATGAAGCCATATTCTTTCCATAACTTATCTCCCAGGGTATAGTAAAAAAACCTCAATGCCGCCATTGATTCGGCGGGCGCATAAGGCATAGCAGATAATGCCGCAGTTGGGGATATTACGCCGTTGTCATTTGTGGGGCTGTGGGCCAAATAGCCTTGCTTATTGTCATCACTCGCAGTTAATCCCCAGCAGCTTGAGCTATAGCCAAAAAAATTCTTGCTGTTGGTGAAACAGTAGTTATAATTGATCATTGTATGGTTCTTGTTCTGCTGCCAATAATCGGTGTACACATCTTTGAGCCCGTCAGGATTGATGCCCAGGAATGAATAGTGAGAAAAGAATAACGGGCCTCCGTAATCAGGCCCCAATGGTAATTGGTAGCCAAGAAATGTTTTCCCATTTTTCATTGCGCCATCCTGCGCCCATCCGTTGTCATAAACTACTTTGGGAATGCCGTGCGTTGGTGATGAGGCGGCCAGTATATAAGGCATTAACGCTTCGTTCCATCCGCGAATAGGCAGGTTCATATCCCACGCATAATCCGGGCTCCAATGCCAGTACAAAACATTTTCAGGCCCGTTGCCAGCATCCTTTCTAAACCAGCTCCATTCCACATTTCGCCATAAGCTATCTATATCTGTTCTCAATGTTTTTTCTTCATTGCCGGTCTGGTTAAAATACTGCCGGGCTGTTAACAATCCCTGCATTAAAAAAGCCGTTTCAACAAGATCTGCGCCATCATCTTTTGTACTAAAAGGAACCACTTTGCCCGTGCCACCATTCAGCCAATGCGGGAAGGCACCATGAAAACGGTCAGCCGTCTTTAAAAATGAAACGATTTTTTGAATTTGCGCAACTCCACTGCTTCTCGCCATAAAGTTTCTGTTAGCGGCAGCTATTATTGCCATAATGCCGAAACCTGTACCACCAGTGGTTACTATATCTCCGGAGGTATTTCGTTCCCGCGCCATTCCGCTAACCGGGTGAGCAAAATCCGTAAAATATTTGAGTGTTTGTTGTTGAATAAGGTCTAACAATGCGCTGTCGGAAATCCTCACGAATTTATCTGTTGAATCTATTTTAGTCAGCAGGTTAACGGTGATGGTATTGTTCAACTTCGTGCCGCGTTGTGATTGCAGGTCTGGCAATACCTTTAGCACGTATGACTGAATGTTCTGCAGATTACTTTTTGATTGCACTACAACTGTGGCACTATCTGAAGGACTTGCATAACTGTACTGCAACGGCGCCGAAACGCTATGTTGGTCGGTTAAGGAAATAAAAGATGCCGCAGAAGCTAAGCTCACAGGAACAGTGAACGCAAGTTTAATAACGGGATTTATTTTTACCGACTGATAGAAATAATTATTCGTTCCGGAAATGCCATCAACTGTAACGCTCGTAAACCTGAAGTCTTCCGGTGGAAGTGGAGGAGAACTGGAATCCCCGCTCTTTGAGCAGGAAAAAAGAATAGCGGTGGTAGCTAATGTGAATAAAAATTTCTTTGGCGCGAAATCTAACACTTTCGCCCGCATGAACGCGTTTAACAAAATTATACGAAGTAGCCCCTGCATCGCCACCCCGGCGACAGGAGAAGCCTCTCGAAGCATAAGCGTCTTGAATGTTGGGAGACGTCTCCTATCGTCGACATGACGTTCAATCTTCATCGGCGTAACTAAATACTAAATACAATAATGCATTTGCTTTGATATAACAACGTTCACCTACAACCCCAGCTTTTCAAGCCTGAACAGTGCATCCACTTCTTTCGCGGTTAAAGCCCTGCTGTAAATTCTAAACTCATCTAACGTGCCTGCAAAACTTCCGGCCCATGGCTGGCTGCCTGTGCTGGTGATCTCGGGGTCATCTGGCTGAAACTGCCAGGTGCCCAGCACTACAGCTGTTGCATTGTTGTCTTTAAAATTTAGCGGCCCGTATTTGGTGTTATTGGGCCCGCTTAATACCGGCCCTTTGACATTGCTTTGGTTTCCTACATTAATTGGCAGCTGTTGCGAGTTAGCGTAAATATTAAAGACAGATGAAGCCGAGTCGTAAGAAATAATAATATTGGTCCACCGGTTTATGGCTGCCGGAATTTTGGTTTCACTAAACTGGCCGATGTTCACGCCGCCGATATTGTTGGCAAGATGCACTTTAAAGTACGCGGTATCGGGGCTGGAGAAATTCTCCATATAAATATCAAGATTACCCCAAAAGTCTGTCTTGTTATTGAGTGACCAGATGCCGCGTGCGAGGCCGTTTGTTTGCGGCGCATTCATCCAGAAGGATATTGTAAACCCTTTAAGATTGGGAATGGTGCCCGGCTGTTTAAACGTTACAAAACTGGTGTCATTGCCCTTGTATCCCATGCCTTTAAATCCTGTTGCAAAAGCTGCGTTATGATTGGTGCCGGTAAGGTTCTGGATGCTATCATTATAATTGTTTTCGAAGCTCCATTTAGCTATGATGGCATCTTTCGCCACGTCGTCAGATGTATTATAGTTGCCAATAGGCGGCGGAGGTGATGGTTTAAAATCATCACTGAAATCAGCTTTAGTACAGGAGGCAAAAATAATCACCCCCATTGTGAGCAATGCCAGTGAAGGTGACGGGAATATTTTTATCAAGCTTTTCATACAAATCTTTTTTGTAGTTACACAAATGCGGCATCATTAGTATCCGTTGTTTTGTTGCAACCTTTTGTTACTTAAATCAATCTGGTTTTGGGGAATAGGGAATACTTCATTTCTTCCTGATTTAAAACCAAGCGGAGTAAGCACTGCAGCAGCGCGGCCTGTACGTACAAGGTCGAAGAAGCGGTCACATTCCATGGCCATTTCAACACGGCGTTCCTTCCACACATTATCTATTGTTGCTGCGGCGGTTGGCAAACCTGCTCTTTGTCTTATCATATTCAAACTTGTAGCGGCTTCGCCTGCCTGCCCAACCTGCAATGCAGCTTCGGCGTTGATCAACAATACTTCTGCGTAGCGCATCAGGCGGATATTTTTGGGCCTGTCATCCTTATCATTCGGGCCATTGCAGGCAAAGGTTTCTTTTAACGGGCTATGGTAAGCTTTGTAATTATAGCGTGGATTTTCTACAGAATCCTGTGTGGGGATCCTAAAGCCATCCCACAGCACGGTTCCTGTATTTGCAGCGCCTGTTGGCTGAATAAAAATGATGGTTCCAAACTTGCGTGTGGAATCGGCTGGCTCATAAGCATTCATCAGGCTTTCGGAGGGGTCGTTAAATCCAAAACCAAGGTCGCCGGAGTAAGTAACATCATTAAACACATTATCGGGCCATCCTTTCTTAGCTCTCGCGCCCTGTCCGTTGGAATATAACTTACTTATGGCATCGCAGGTATTGTTTTTCGCGGCCTGCATTTCGAAAATGGATTCGGTATTGTTTACTCCGCCAACACCATTTACCGGGTTTTCACGGAAAATGGCTCCATAGTATGGATAAGGAACCAGTGAATATTTTCCTGAGTTAATAATATCCTTCGTTAATGTATACGCTTCCATATATTTCTTTTGATAGAGGTATACTTTTGCAAGAAAAGCTTCTGCGGCACCTTTGTTGGCGCGTCCTTCCTGGGCACCTGCTTCACCTCGTAAAGGCAGGTTGTCTACAGCAAATTGTAAGTCATTTTCGATGGCTTTGTACACACTATCTACACTTTTTTTCACCACAAATTCATCACTGTTAGATTCGGAAGGCTCCGGAACTCTCAAGATCAAAGGCACTCCGCCAAATAAACGAACGAGGTTGAAGTAATAGAAACCTCTCAAAAATCTTGTTTCGCCTATTAGCCTGTTCTTTATCGTTTCATCAAAAGTGGCTGCATCAAGCACCTTTAATGCCTGGTTGGCGCGGGCTATGGCCTGGTAGTGCCCTTTCCAAAGATTATCTAAATAAAAGTTGGTAGGATTTATGTTGAAGTGGTCCATTTGAGCGGCTTCAGGGCCATCGGAAGTTGTGCTCCCTTTATCAGCATCGTCAGAAGCAATATCTACAGTAAGCGAGTAAAGCAGCCCAACGGTGGTATTATCAAAACCGCCGAAGTACAATGTGTTATAGGCGCCCAGCACGAGGTTTGAAGCAGCGTTGGGATCCTGGCTCACTTCATCTTCCGTTTGCTGTCCCTGCGGCGGCACGTTGAGAAAGTTTTTACTGCAACCGAGTAGCACCAGCGCAGCAAGAACACTTCCAAGCAGTGAATATCTTATTGTTTTATTATTCGTACTCATGATGCGAAGTTTAATTGTTGATTGACTAGAACCCCAGGTTTATTCCAAATACCCATGTGCGTGGTGTTGGATAAGTATTAATGTCAACACCTGCATTGGTAATACCTAAGTTTGTAGAAGCGGCGTTTGGATCTGCCTTCGTGGCATTAACGCCGGTAGAAATAGCTGAGAACTCAGGCGTAAATCCGGTGTATTTGGTAAATGTTGCAAGGTTCTGCACTGTTGCATACACCCGAAGCTTAACGATCTTTGCTTTCTTCAACTTCTCTTCAGGAAGTGTATAACCAATAGTGAGATTATTGATCCTGAAGAAGCCGCCATCTTCAACAAAATATGTTGATGCGGGCCATTGACCTAATGTAGCTCTCGGGTTGGAATTAGGCTTGCGGTCAACGGTCCATCTGTCTGTAACTACGCTTGCTTCCATGTTATCCAGTGCGTTGCTTGAACCACGAAGCGCCTTTTTAGCATTGTATATTTTGCCACCTGCGGTACCGTAAGTGCCGATGCTCAGATCGAAGGATTTATATGTTACACTTCCGCTAAAGCCGTAGATAAATTTTGGCTGGTAAGATCCAACCAGGTATCTGTCGGTTGGATTAATAGCGCCAGTACTGTCTGTTTGTTTCAGATATTTAAAATCGCCTGGCTTTGCGTCCGGCTGAATCGCGCCGCCATTTTTGTCCTTGTAGTTATCTATTTCTTCCTGTGATTGAAAAATGCCAGCAACCTTATATACATAATAACTGCCTATTGGCTGTCCATTCGGTGATTGCGTTACGTAACCCTGGCCGGCCAGGTTGCCATCAACCAGCGGCTGTCCGCTTTTTAAACCAACCACTTCATTTTTGTTATAAGCGCCGTTACCACTGATGGAGTAGGTCCAGTCTTTACCAATCTTATCGCTCCACGTTAATCCCAGTTCCACGCCCTTGTTTTGAATAGCAGCGGCATTGGTGAGGTATCTGCTGTCCTGATCGCCAAGTGTACCAAGAATGTTTACATAAATAAGCGCATCATTTGTTTTCTTGCTATAGAGGTCTATCGTACCATTTAAGCGCTTTTCAAGAACGGTAAAATCAAGCCCAAAATCAAATTCTTCAGTGGTTTCCCATTTCAGATTAGGATCTGTGATTTGGTTGAAGGCAATGCCTGAACCAAGGTTTCCATAAGGAAGGTTTGGTGAAGCAAGTGGCAGGTATAAAGATGAAGGGATCTGGTCATTACCTACTCTACCCCAGCTAGCTCTTACCTTCAGGAAGCTGAAAGTTTTATTATCTTTCATAAAATCTTCGTTGGTAATATTCCAGCCAAGGCCCACGGAAGGAAAGAATCCCCATCTGTTCCCTTCTGGAAAACGCGAACTACCATCTCCTCTGAACGTTGCAGTAACCAGGTACTTATCTTTAAAATCATAATTCAATCTTGCTATGTAAGAGTTCCTGGCCCACTTATCGCCGGAGCCATTGTTCTTTGCGGTATTAGCGTCGCCGGCATCTAAATACCATTGGTTCATTGCCGGAGGAACATTTTGGCGATAGCCGTACAGGCGATTAAATTTGAATTGTTCCGCAGTGGTTCCCACCATCAATTTTACATCGTGATCTCCCCATTTTTTGGTAGCAGTAAGCGTGTTATCCCATAACCACCTGTTCGCATCATTCTTTGTGATTTGCAAAACACTTACCGGTTGTTGCTGGTTACCGCCCGGAGGAGCAAATATTGTACTGTCTGCAAAGTACTGGTAAGCATATTGCGTATTCTTATAGTAATCAAGGTCCACACCAATGTTTGAAGAAAATACCAACCATGGTAAGATCTTGTACTCTAATGTTGCAGCACCCTGGAAACGATTGTCATTTCCCCTGTTATAATTCTTGTCTATATCCAGCAACGGATTACCAACATTTTGAAAAGCGGACGTATTGCCATACTTAGCACCAACACGGCCCGGAATTACAGGTGCTGCTTTGTAAGCATTTGCATAAGCAGAGTTTAAATCAACATCATCAAGAATACCATTGGCATATGAGATTACCGTGGTAAGCTTAAGCTTGTTATTGAATTTGTATTCATTGTTTGAACGGATCGTAAACCTTCTGAAATTATTGTTCTTGATAATGCCTTCATCGATAAGGTACCCGGCACTGAAATAATAATTGATCTTTTCAGCACCGCCGGAAATAGAAAGATTATTGTTTTGCTGTAAACCACGGCGAAGAATCTGGTCGTACCAATCTGTATTGGTGCCGGTGTTTAAAAGTGCTGTATCCACAATATCATCACTATTGCCGTAATAGCGGCTGGCCTCATTCAAATAGCCTACATATTGTTTGGAGCCGGCCATGTTGACTAAATGTGCAGCTTCTTTCACACCAATTGTTCCGTCGTAGTTAACCTGCATTTTGCCTGAACGCCCTTTTTTAGTGGTGATGATCAGCACACCATTAGCAGCGCGAACGCCGTAGATAGCGGTTGACGATGCATCTTTTAAAACATCCATAGACAAGATATCTGCAGTGTTGATGTTGGTAATGTCATCCGTAATTACACCATCCACTACATACAAAGGGTTAACCCCGGCCAGCATAGAACCCGTGCCACGAATACGGACAGAGGGCGAAGAGTTGGGGGCGCCGGAGCTAATAATCTGAACGCCGGCAGCTTTACCCTGAAGCGCTTGCGTGGCAGTTAATACAGGTTGTTTGGCAAGCTCATCGCCTTTAATGTTTGCTACGGCACCGGTAAGGTCTTTTTTCCTGGCAGTACCGTATCCCACAACCACTACTCCGCCAAGATCAACGGCTTCACTTGCAAGTGCAATATTTATTTCTGTTTGCGTACCAACAGTTAATTCGCGCGTAATATGGCCAACGTAGCTGAACACAAGCACATCTGTAGGTTCTGCATTAATTGAAAATTTTCCGTTCTCATCTGTCGATGTGCCTTTTGAAGTTCCTTTTATCAGTACAGAAACGCCCGCCAGTACGCCGCTGTCGCCACGAACAGTCCCGGTGATCGTTGCCTGAACTGAGCGGAGGCCTGTTGCAGCCTTAATAACAATTTGGCCATCATCCATTATCTCGTAAGTAAGCCCCGTATTCTCCAACACTTTGTCAAGTACTTCATGTATGTCTGCATCCTGCAGATTAACGGAAACTTTCTGGGTTAAATTCTTTGTGTCCCTGTACACGAAACGAAAATTGCTTTGCTTTTCAATAACATTCAACACGGTAGCAATTTCAGTTTTCTCTGTCTTGACAGACAGTTTTTTGCCTCGACCCTCTGCAGAAGCCTGCAGGCTAAAAGCCAACATACATATTGTCATTATTTGTATAATGAGCAATAGCCTTGATACCGGATGTGGCCTGGCATCAGTTAGCAAACATTTCATACGCTAGAATATTATGGTTAATGAAAAAGCCAACCCGGGGGGTTGTAATTACTGCAAACGTTAACCGGAGATAAACGGGAATGCCCAACATTCGCCGCATTTTTCTTTATTTGGGGTGAAGGTTATCCTGGTGCACAAGCAGATATTTCATACTATTGAATTTTTAATATCAAATACAACAGTTATTCAAAAACGACTGCCTTTAAAACAAGACTTGTTTAGTATAAGCCGGTTTCATGTATGGCAACGTTAAAACGGTTGAGTCGGTTTTTTATGAAATGAAATAGTCTTCAGCAGGTAAGGCAGCGGCCATCACATTAACATCAGACAACTTATTCCCATCTTTAGCTGCAAGATTTGTCGATGTAAATCAATGAGTGAAGTATTTGAAGAAGTGTATCTCTTATTTTCTAAAGTAATCAAACTGTTTTTCGCTATCGATTCCCTTTCCTTTGAAATAACGGCTAAACATGCACTGCTAAGGATTGTCTTCTAAATTGCTGAGATGTAATTGTTTTTCTTGTATTACAATTGATGAGCAGTTTTGTTCTGCGATTAACAAAAAACAAGGGACGCTATGCAATGATTCAGACGCACATCTACCTTAGAAAATATTCTAATAGCATGATCGGGGCGTTCTGACGCATCTTAAAGATTATATTTAATTTGCTTGTAATCAGCTGATTAATTGATACTGTTGAAACTAATTTCATATCCTGACCGCGGAAAAATATCTTTGCAGCACTTCATGGAAAAAACAAACTTCATAGACTACATCCGCATTTTTTGTAAAAGCGGACACGGAGGAGCTGGCAGCAAACATTTTATGCGCACGAAATACAATGCGATGGCCGGCCCCGACGGTGGCGATGGCGGCCGTGGCGCGCATGTTATTTTGAGAGGTAATAAGCAACTATGGACATTGTTGCATCTTCGATATTATAAAAATGTTATAGCCGATGACGGCGAAAACGGCAGTAAAAACAACTGCACCGGAAAAGACGGTGAAGATGTGATTATTGAAGTGCCTTTGGGAACCGTTGCACGCGATGAGGAAACCGGCGAGATTGAAGCCGAAATCCTCGAAGAGGGCCAGGAGATCATTTGGCTGAAAGGTGGAAGAGGTGGCCTTGGCAACCAGAATTTTGCCACACCAACCAACCAGGTTCCTGAGCATGCACAACCGGGAGAGCCGGGTGTTGAAGGATGGAAAACACTGGAGCTGAAGGTGCTGGCTGATGTGGGGCTTGTTGGTTTCCCCAATGCGGGTAAGTCAACACTGCTTTCAGTGATCACCGCGGCTAAACCTAAAATAGCCAACTACGCATTTACTACTTTAACGCCGCAGCTGGGCATGGTGGAATACCGCAATGGCCTTTCTTTTTGTATTGCAGACCTGCCTGGTATTATTGAAGGGGCTGCTGAAGGCAAGGGATTGGGGCACCGTTTCCTTCGCCATATAGAGCGCAACGCCGTATTACTGTTTCTTATTCCGGCAGATAGTGACGATCATAGAAAAGAATTCGACATCTTGTTGAATGAACTGGAACAATATAACCCGGACATGCTGCAGAAAGATTTTGTAATAGCGATCAGTAAGAGCGATATGCTGGATGATGAATTGAAAGAAGCTATCGCCAAAGAATTGCCAACAAATATCCCTCACCTCTTTATCTCTTCTGTTACCAACAAGGGGTTAACGGAATTGAAGGATGCGCTTTGGAAAACGTTGAATAATTGACAATTGAAAATTGATAATTGACAATGAAGAAGAAGTTCGTGTTATAGATTACACGAACTTCTTCGCGATAGTTCATTTTCGATTGTCAATTCTCCATTTTCAATTACGTAATTACCCAACTCAACACTATATCTTCAAATATTTTAGCTCTTAGCTGCACATCCTGATTGGTGTTCTTGCAAAACTTATATGGAAGGTCAATAATATCGCTCGCGCCAAGAACAAGGTCGCCGTTCAGGTACATACATTCCTTGAAATTTACTTCACCAAGGCCATACCATTTGTAGAGCGCTTCTTTGCAACTCCAGAACACAGTAAGCATCTCTATATGAAAATGCGGCCCCATGTTTACAAACGATGTTAAGAAGGCTGCTTCATTTTGATGAAGGAATTTATGTTGAACACGCTCAACTTTTGATGAAGGGATTTCAATATCAATCCCTACACGATGATCCGTACTAACAATAGCCGCAGCAAAATTGCCGCAGTGCGAGATGGAGAAATGGAAAAGCTCATCTGCCAGGTAAGGCTTGCGTGTATCTGCAATCAGTATTTCATGCTGTGGAAATTCAGGAAACAGGAATTTAAGCAGGTAACGCCCTGCCAGGTGTTGCAGGCGCTTATGCGGATGCGTTATATCCTTTTTTAATGGAACGTGTTGAAGAAAGAAACTTTCATCTTCATCAATATGCCATATACCCAGGCGGGTTGATGCATCGATATTATTTTGATAGAATAGCGCCAATTGATAGTAAGGTTTTGTATTTATAACGCAAGAAATGCATTTATTTGCAAAACTTTGCAGGCCAAGTTATTTAGTACGGGCGATTAAAACAAAGATTCGCCGGCTAAATTCACCGACGGCAAACAAAGATTCGCTGATTTATTCGTAATTACGGATAATTAAAAATTGTAACAATGATTCTTTCTGATCAACGCATTTTAGAAGAGATAGATAAAGGTACCATTAAAATAGTCCCTTATCAGCGCGAGTGCCTGGGAAGTAATAGTTATGATGTGCATTTAGGCAAGTGGCTGGCTACTTACAAAGAGCATATTATTGATGCAAAAAAACACAACGAAATAGAATACTTCGAGATTCCTGAAGAAGGCTTTGTGCTATACCCCCATATATTTTACCTGGGCGTTACAGAAGAATATACCGAAACACATGCGCACGTACCATTCCTTGAAGGGAAATCATCAACGGGCAGGCTGGGCATAGATATTCATGCCACGGCAGGAAAAGGCGATGTTGGATTTTGTGGCAACTGGACCCTGGAGATTTCCGTAAAACAACCGGTTAAGGTATACAAAGGCATGCCTATTGGACAACTGATTTACTTTCCTGTTGAAGGCGAGATCGAGGTAAAATACAACCAGAAAAAAAATGCGAAATATAACGGCCAGCCTGATAAACCAATCGAAAGCATGATGTGGAAGAATAAGTTCTGACCCAACAAACAATAATCATTATCCAGGGGGTAGAACTTTTCTAGCGTTATACTTGTTTACTGAAAAGAAGTTCTGCCCTAATATCCAATATTAAAACCATTCGCAGTCACGTCCCCCCATAGCATTCATCTTGCTTAATGAGCAAGGCTTAAATCATTTTTCCGGCTTCGAAAAATAAAAGCTTGTAAATCATAGTAATTATAAAAATATAACTTATTTTACTCTATAATTTACAAGAATGGATGAAGCTGGTAAGTATTTAAATGTTTGTGAGCCATTGAATATCGAAAAAGCGCTAACAAATGAACAAATAGTTGCAGCAATGAATACAACAGAGAAGATTTTTTTGATAGATGATGACCAGTTCTACTTATTCAGTATGAAGCGGATGATTGAAATAAATCAGCTCAGCAAAAGCATTGTTGAATACAAGAACGGACTTGAGGCAATTACATCCCTTAAACACACACTCTCCAACTCATCCTCACACGATCTTCCCGATGTAATTTTTTTGGATATCAATATGCCGATCATGAACGGATGGGAATTTATGGAGGCATACGAAGCTATAGTTGAAGGTATTCCAAAGGATATCAAAATTTATATGGTAAGTTCTTCAATAGATGAAAATGACCGTAAAAAAGCCAAAGCATATAAAAGTGTAACGGACTATATTATCAAACCCGTTTCTATAGCTTATCTGAAAGAGTTGCTGAGCTAAGCGTTTAAGCGCTAAATAAATATCCGCCGCTCTTGTTTGTAATATCAGTTCTTTATCCTAACTTTCTTTAAAGATAACCCATCCACATATCTGTAAAAAACTAGCTGTTAAACACTATCCCTTAGAAGAGAAATGGTTCATACTTGATCACAGCACGGAAACAACCAGGCATTAAGCCGACACTATTGCCTACTACTCCGTGATTGCTTGCAGTTTATTTACCATTGAGTTTCTGTTATTACATAGCATTAGGTAAACTGCCGTACCCTCGGTCTATTACTACCTTATTTGCGTGTTTAAGAAACAGGCTTGAAATTCCACTCCTATAAGCCGCTTTGCCCAAACTAAAGTTATTCTAACGCTATATGAAGACACCGTTGCAATTGTTGTTTATTCTATTGCTTGTGATATGTTGTACAGACGAGCTCTATGCCCAAAGATTGTGGTATCGTGATGCAGACGGAGATGGATTAGGAAGCCCTCTAAACCCCATAAACTCGGTTTCTCGTCCTGCAGGATATGTACAAAATAATCTTGATTGCAATGATGCATTCATTACAACCAGCGACTGGAAGCTTCTTGGGGCACCGGGCTTTTCAACAAACTCAATATGGGCGACGTCCATTGCAACTGATGCGAACAATGTGGTATATGCCGCATACAGGGACGCGTCTGGTACGGCATCCAACAAAATATCCGTTCAAAAATTTGTTCCCGGTACTGGTTGGGCTACTGTAGGCAATGCGAATTTTTCTGAGTTAGAAGCGGACCCGATTTTAAAGATAGCACCGGATAACACGCCATATGTGGCATACTACCTTCAGGATCCCACTGGCTTTCTGGACAGGGAAGTAGTCGTAAGAAAATATGACCCGGCAACAAACAACTGGAACACAAAAGTAGGCAGCCCTGTTTCATTGCCTACAGACATAGTTAACAGCACTTCGTTTGATATCGATAAAAACGGCAATCTTTATATTGCTTACCTCGCCAATGATCTTGTTTATGTAAAAAAATACAACGGGTCAAACGCATGGGTATTAGTAGGAGGCCCTACTGATTTGCCCGCAACCAATTCATCCGCTATATCTCTTAGTATAGGGCCAGATGGTACACCATATGTTGCTTTTAATAACGACAATGATGTGGCAAATCCTCATATCATTTCCGTTAAGAAATTTTCGGGTGGTACCTGGCAGGATGTTGGAAGCCTTCCTAATGCAAATCTAAATACAATTTATCTTAAGGTAGCCGAAACCGGTGAGCCCTTCATTTTGTACCAGGATGGAAACAATGCTATCTCTGTGCATAAATATGCTGCTTCTGCATGGCAGGCATTGGGCGCGCCCATTAAAAATGGTTTTATCCAATCATACAGCCTGGTAGTAGACGCAAGCGGTACCCCCATGATTGCATGGAACACTTTATCTCCCCCAAGATGTTACCAGGGTGTTTATGATCCTGCATCTGGCTGGCAAACGATAGCAATAGTATCTAATGGGGCTACAGCCGTTTCAATGACGTTTGATAACAATGGAATGCCTTATGTTGGCTATGCAGACGCGAGCGTGGGTAGCAAGGCTACAGTAATAGGTTATGCTCCTATATATACCAATCCCGGTAAGCCAACGCTGATACCTTCTGCCGGACCTTATTGCAGCGGCAGCAAAATAACGCTTACAGCAAGCGGATCGCTGAATGATGCAAGCAACTGGGTATGGTATTCGGATGCATCGTTTGCTACGTCGATTGGAACAGGGAACAAGTTGGATGTTTCCCCGCTGGCTGATGCAACTTATTATGCACGGGGAGAAAGTACCTGTGTAACGCAACCAACGTTAAATGATCATATCGATATTCATGTAAACCCATTGCCGGACAAGCCAGCGATTGATCCTGCGGGCATCAAAACAATTTGCGAAGGCGATCATATAACTTTAAAAACACCACTTGCGGCAAGCTACCTGTGGAGCAATGGAGCGAGTACACAAAGCATTGACGTGGCGGCTGCTGGTGATTATACAGTTAAAATAAAGGATGCTATAGGTTGCGAATCGCCGGCAAGCGATCCAACCACCATCAAGGTAAACCTGGCACCGGATAAGCCGCAAATTGACCCGACAGGGCCAGTTGCTATCTGCCAGGGGAACTCAATAACCCTCACTGCCAACTCAACCATTGCTTCGCCCGTGTTTACATGGAGCAATACTTCAACGGGCGACAAAATTACAGTGAATGCCGCAGGCAGTTACAGCGTGAAAGTTACTGATGGCAATGGCTGTTCATCATTACTAAGCGATGCCACGGTTGTAACGGTTAATCCTTTACCATTGGCGCCAACAATTGCCGCGGGAGGATCAACTACTTTCTGCGAAGGAGGTTCTGTTATCTTAACCGCAAGCTCATCGGCAGCATCGCCAACCTATATCTGGAGTGACGGCACGCAATCAACAACACTTAATGTAATAACTTCCGGCAGCTATACAGTACAGGTGAAGGATGCAAACCTATGCACCTCAGCAGCAAGCAGCGCAACAATCGTAACAGTGAATCCGCTACCTGTTGCGCCAACAATTACCGCAGGCAGCTCAACTACGTTCTGTGCCGGCGGATCGGTTACGTTAACAGCGAACTCATCTGTACCATCACCAACTTATATATGGAGCGATGGTACGCAGGCAACGAAACTTGATGTAATTACCCCCGGCAGCTACACGGTAAAAGTGAAAGATGCCAATCTTTGTACATCACCCGAAAGCAATGCGGAAGTGGTAAAAGTAAACGCGTTGCCAAATAAGCCAACGATTACAGCAAGTGGCAGCACAACGTTCTGCGCCGGTGGTACGGTCACTTTAACGGCTAATTCTTCAGTGGCAACGCCAACATACGTTTGGAGTAATAATACCCAGGCAACAAAAATAGATGTAATAAATTCGGGTAGCTATACTGTAAAAGTGAGAGATGCCAATCTATGCACATCACTGGCAAGCGATGCACAAATTGTCACCGTAAACGCATTACCCATTGCGCCAACGATCGCTGCCAGTGGGCCAACCACTTTCTGTGCGGGAGGATCGGTTACATTAACGGCCGCTTCTTCAGTAGCATCGCCGACATATATTTGGAATGATGGTACACAAAGCGCAACTTTCAATGCAACAAAATCTGGTAACTATACTGTACAAGTGAAGGATGCTAATTCTTGTACATCACTCGCAAGTAACGCTGCGGTTGTAAAAGTAAACGCGCTGCCAACTGCGCCAACCATCGCCGCAAGCGGCTCTACAACTTTCTGTGAAGGTGGGTCCGTTACGCTGACTGCCAGTTCTTCTGTAGCATCTCCAACATATATCTGGAGTGGTGGTACACAGGGAGCGACATTAAATGTAACAAAAGCTGGCAGCTATACAGTGCAGGTGAAAGATGCCAATCTGTGTACTTCCATTGCAAGTGCCGCGCAAGTTGTGAACGTAAATGCATTACCAACAGCGCCAACCATTACCGCAAGCGGCTTAACTACTTTCTGCGCGGGTGGATCTGTTACATTGACAGCCAATTCATCGGTAGTATCGCCAACATACGTTTGGAGCGACGGTACACAAGGAGCAACGTTCAATGTAACAAAAACAGGCAACTATACAGTTAAGGTTAAAGATGCCAATCAATGTACATCTCTCGCAAGCGCAGCACAAACCGTTACAGTGAATGCATTGCCCGCCAAGCCCACTATTACCGCAAATACAGCAACTACATTCTGCGCCGGAGATTCAGTGAAGCTGATTGCAAATTCTTCTGTGGCATCGCCATCCTATTTGTGGAGCGATGGTGCATCAACACCGACGTTGAATGTGACTAAGGCTGGTAGCTATACGGTTAAAGTGAAAGATGGAAATCAATGCACATCCCTGGCAAGCAGCGCACAAGTCGTGACGGTAAATGCATTGCCGGCAAAACCAACAATTGCTCCGGGTGGGCCAACTACATTCTGCAGTGGAAAATCTGTTGTATTAACTGCCAGCTCAGGCGTAACATCCCCATCTTATATCTGGAGCAACGGAAACACAAATACTGCTATCACTGCAACAGCATCGGGTAATTACAGTGTGAAGGTGAAAGATGCGAATCTATGTATCTCACCATCGAGCGATACCATTCAGGTAACAGTTAACGCTGTTCCGTTAAAACCAACAATAAGCGCTGCAGGACCTACAACATTCTGCGCGGGCGATTCTGTTGTGCTGAAAGCTGCGTCAACCACTGCTTCACCAGCGTATGTATGGAGCAACGGAAAAACAGGCGCAACAATTACAATTAACACCGCCGGCAAATATTCAGTGCAGGTTAAAGATTTGGGCGGATGCCTTTCTATTCCAAGTGATACACAATCGGTGACAGTAAATGCTTTACCAGCAAGGCCAACTATCAGCCATCAGGGATCAGATACTTTGTGCGCTGGTGACTCTGTCATCCTTATTGCCGCTTCATCAGTTATATCCCCGGTTTATACATGGAGCAATGGTGTTACGGGATCATCAATTAAAGTGTCAGCTTCAGGTAATTACACTGTTAGGGTTACAGATGGTAATCATTGCATGTCAATGGCCAGCGATACACAGCGTATAAAAGTTAATGCGCTGCCTACTGCTCCTGCCATCGCTGCCTCAGGCCCAACTACGGCATGTTCCGGCGGCTCGGTGATATTAACTGCAAGCTCAGGCGTTGCATCGCCGGTATATGTTTGGAGCAATGGCAATACCGGAGCGACTCTAACGGTTACTCAATCTGGTAACTATACGGTAAAAGTGAAGGATGCCAATCAGTGCTTGTCGCCTGCGAGTGTCGCAACGAGTGTAGCCATAAGCGCACCTTTGGCAAAACCAACCATACAACCGGGCGGGCCAACAACATTCTGCACAGGCGATTCGGTCGTATTGACTGCAAGTTCAACGGCCGCGTCACCGGCCTATATGTGGAGCAATGGCTCAACAGGTAAAACAATTACTGTATTAGCAGGGGGCAATTATGCAGTGCAACTTAAAGATTCAAATGGATGCGTATCTCCTGCGAGCGACTCAGTGAGGATCGCAGTTAATTCAATTCCTGCAACGCCAAAAATTACGCCTGCAACAGTTCTTTCATTTTGCCAAGGAGATTCTGTTATTCTAAAAGCCTCTGCCGCTATTACCTATTTGTGGAATAACCAGGCAGGTGCTGATACATTGATTGTTCGCAATGGCGGTACATATACATTAACTGTTCAGGATGCCAATCATTGCACTTCATTGCCTAGCCAACCAGTAACAGTTTCTGTAAAACCAGCGCCAGCGAAACCGGTTATTACCTCAAGTGGTTCTCTTACTTTCTGCCAGGGTGACTCAGTTATTCTGCAGGCCCCCACTGCAAGCCATTATAGCTGGAGCAACCAGTCATCGGCTTCCTCGATAACAGTGAATGTTGGTGGGGACTACACCGTTAAGATCCAGAATGATGACGGATGTTGGTCGCCAGAAAGCGCGCCTGCAACAATTAAGGTTAATCCGTTTGCATTGGCTACTGATATCACTGTAAGAGACACAAGCAGCTGTGCCGGGGCCCCAGCCACGCTCACTGCAACGAGTGATATACATGGAGCCGTGTTTAGCTGGTACAGCGATGCATTATTGCAAAACAAAGTAGGCACGGGCAGTCCATTTACCACAGCTCCACTTAGCAGTAATACCACTTTCTATGCAACAGTCCGGGGCAACGGTGTTTGCGAAAGTAAACCTGCAGAAGCCGTTGTGGCTAAAGTTGCTTTATTAACAACGCCGGTTTTAACTGTTACACCAAAGCAGGTAACAATTGCGATTGGCGGAAGCACGCAACTGACTGCAACCGGCGATGGTACCATCGTTTGGGCGCCAGCCACAGGCCTGGATAATCCGAACAGCTTTACGCCGAAAGCATCGCCAACAGCAACAACAACTTACACTGCTACATTAACTAATTCCGGAGGTTGTAAAGCAACAGACACGGCAAGAGTTGAAGTAACGATAGCTTATTTTGACTACAATAAGCTGATAACGCCAAACGGCGATGGCATTAATGACCGCCTGGCATTCACCGATATTGCGCAATACCCAGATAATAAGCTGGAAGTATTTGACAGAGATGGAAAACTCGTCTACCGAAAAGTGGGCTACAACAATGAGTGGGATGGCAGGATCAACGGAAATGTTCCTCCGAACAACACTTATTATTTCGTGCTAACAGTAAACGGCAAAGTTGTTAAAAAAGGAGGCGTGACCATCGCTCATTGAGTTTATTGAGCAGCCACCCTGCGCAAAGCTCTCATCACTATTTTAAAAGATGCAGTATGAAAAGGAATCAATGTAAAATTATCTCGTTCATTATATGTATTGTGTTCTGCATGGCTGAGGCAGATGGACAACGTTATTTTAATAATCCCATCGCTCAGTATTTCAGAAATGATTATTTGTGGAACCCATCATTCGCAGGACAAGCCACCCGGCCCAGGATTTATGCGCTGATGAATAGTTCGTGGACAGGATTTGAAAATGCTCCGCGGCTGATTAATTTTTCCGGGGACCTTGCTTTTGGAAACAATTCGGGCGCGGGCCTGCAGCTTATTTCTGATAAAAGCGGCGTGCTGCAACGCAATCTTGGCGCCATAAGCTATTCATATAAAGTAAAGTTTTCTGACGAAGAATTCCTTCGCCTGGGTACAAGCCTTGAATTGTACAAGGAACGGCTGGATAACAACGTTATAAATGCCTCCGGCGATGTAGACCCCGTTGTGAAAGAATTTAATTCACGCGGCTGGCAGTTTGACGGTGACTTCGGGCTTGCATATCAGAACAATAATTTTATGCTTGGAGGTGCTGTCTTTAACCTGAGCAGCAAGAATTTCAAAGTGGCTACATCTGACCTTGCGCTTGCACAAGTTCAAACAAGTTACAAATGGTATTTCGATGAAGAAAATAAGATGAGCATTTCACCTTTGCTTTCTTACAAAATGTACAAACAGCACGAGAATATTTTTACAGGCGCCGCGCAGTTTGAGTTGGATAAAGTTTTTCATGCCAGCCTTTACTGGCAAAGCACCGGCAATATGATGGGCGGCCTTGGCGTTGAAATTAAAGACTGGATTGAAGCAAACTTTTTCTATAGTGGCAAAATGAAGTATGGCTATAATCCGCAGTATGAAATTGGATTAAAGGTGGTGATAATGAATGAAGAATAGCTGTCAATGGGAGAATGTGCGAGTATTCGAATGAGGGAATTGACCGTTCAACAAACTACGGGTAAATGCCATTTGTTTGGCCTGATTAGTTCCTTACGCTCAGGGCATCCCTTAGTCCATTTCCCAATAAGTTGAAGGCAAGAACCAGCAACATAATGGCAATACCCGGGGCGAGCGCGAGCATGGGATTATTGGTGATGATAAAATTATAATTCTCTTTGATCATTAAACCCCAACTAGGCTGCGGAGGTTGAACCCCTACACCTAAAAAGCCTAAGCCAGCTTCAATAACGATGGCTGATGCAAAATTGCCGGCTGCTATTACCAGCACCGGCCCAAGTACATTTGGTAATATGTGCCTGGTAATAATACGTGTATTGGAGAATCCTAATACCCTTGCTGCATCCACATATTCGAGTTCTCTTACAGCCAATACCTGTCCGCGGACAAGCCGCGCAACATTTACCCACATGGTTAATCCAACAGCAATAAATACCTGCCAGAAACCCTTGCCTAAAACTATTGTGATGGCAAATACAAGCAATAGCGTGGGTATACTCCAGATAATATTGATGAACCACATAATCACATCATCAACCCAACCTTTAAAATATCCCGCTAATGCACCTAACATAATACCAATGCTTAGCGATATGGCCACGGCAATAATCCCAACACCAATGCTTACACGAACACCAATAATTAACCTGCTAACTATATCGCGCCCAAACTTGTCCGTTCCCAGCCGGAATACTTTTTGGGTAACGAAGAGATCAGCTGTTGCGGCTTTTGTGTAATATGACTGCCGTTCTGTAAGGCCGTCATCAATATATTTTTGAACGATAAGGCTATCTCCCACTTGTTCATAGTGTGTAATGGGAATGAATTCATATTGATCAGATGTGCCGGAAATAAGCTTTTCAAACCAATTTGTATGAATACTTCGTTTTTTATATTGAAGAAAATATATGGAAAACCCGGGCTTACGGTTTGCAATTTCAGGGATGATCCTGTTTGCGTTGGGGGATGAGTCAGGGGCAATATAGTAAGCAAACACCGCCATCAGCAGGGCGCAGATGATTATTGCAAGCCCGGCTACAGCGCCGCGGTTTTTGAAAAATTTCCTCCAGAATCGATTCATGAGAGCTGTTAGCCGTTAGCTATAAGCCTTCAGCCAGTTTATGGTGTAATGGCCAGTTGTTCGCTATCCATTTGTTCGTCTACAGTTGTTCTCTAACATTCCAACTGTTGACATCCAGCATCAATACTTTGCACTATACATAGCGCATTTTACATCTTACATCGTACACCGTACATCTAACATCGCACTTCACTTCACCGTTCTTCCTTTCCATTGATATTTTCCAAACTTACCAAAAAAGCCGGCTACCACGGTATAGAAAATGTGCACGGGCTGCATAAAAGGAAACCATCGGAGCAATGGCTTTAATCGGAAGAAGCTTGCTACAAAGAACATAAAAGTATATTCACTAAATGTTTTAAGCATTACCAGCCCTACCCAATAGAGCAATATATATGGATTCCAGAATGCCAGTATGGGAAGGAACAACAACAGGAAATTAAGAATGTACACAAACAACAATACGAAAATGATACGTTTGTCGTCATAAGCTTCTGCCTTGCTTGCCCACCGGATGCGTTGGTTAAAAAAACTTTTCCAGTCGGGCATGGGATCGGTTAACACAACCGCTTCGCGTGTAAACAGATAGCCGATACGATCGCTGTAATGCATGTTCATTTTGTGCATCAGCAACATATCATCGCCGCTGGCAATGTTATCAATACCTTTAAAACCGTTCACTTCATAAAACACATCTTTTCTATATGAGAGGTTAGCACCATTACACATGCTGTGAAAGCCGGCAGATACAGACGCTGCGGTTATTCCCTGAAGGCTTATAAAATCAAGGCACTGAAACATGCTCACAAAAGAGCCGTCCGTTATAAACATAACTGGTGCGGCTACAAACACGGGGTTATTTTGCTGAATATAAGCATCATAACTTTTTAGCCAGCGCGGTGTAACACGGCAGTCGGCGTCTGTTGTTACGATCCAGTCCTTTGATGAATAAGAAATAGCAATTTCTATTGCTTTCTTTTTATATGAGTTGAGCGATGTTCCGTTTAATTCATCAGCAAGCTTTATTAGCCTGACATTGCTATAGGTTTTTGAGATTTCCTCTACAATAGAAGGCGTTTTGTCAGTTGAATGATCATCCACCACTATCACTTCAAAAAGATGTGCAGGGTATTGGCTATGTAAAATAGACAATACGCAATGGCTGACAGATGTTTCTTCGTTTCTTGCAGGTATTATTATGGTAAATGAAGTGACAGGGTTAATTTCTGGTACTACAAACGGTTTCAACCGCCTGTACCAGATTCGATAAGTATGAATCAAAGCCGCGTAACAACAAAGCAACACAGCGGTAACAATTACAACAATCATTCAATAGTGAGTTTAATAGCTGCAGGGCATAAACAACGGCTCATTCGCATAAGTGCAACAATCCCCTGTAACCTGCAACGATAGCGTGCAATATCAGGCGCAAAGAAAATCAATTTATTCATACATCAGCAAGGCTACTTCCGTGAGGTGTTTTTCCTTAAGCAACTGATGCCCTGCATCAATCACTTTTATTTGTATAAGTCCTTCCAATCCTTTCGCCAAGGGCAGCGCGTTGTTGCTAAGGATTATTTTGTCATATTTCCCGAATAGCATGCGCACTTTTATCTTGTACGCTTCAACATGTCTTCGTAATAGCGGCAGGTTTGCTTTAAATTGCCTCAGTAAGGTCCATCGCCGGAACAGCAGCATCCGTTCTTCTTCTTTATCGAGGTAATAATGTGCTATTTTATCAAAAGCGGGTTGCAACAGGCCGGTAGTACACATCATCTTCATCAATGAAAAAAGAGGTTTCGGATGTTTCATCGAAAAAAGGAATATGCGGTTGCCGATGATTGTCTGCGTGGCAAGGCTGTACCATGGGTTGCGGTGAAATCCGTCAGGCGCAATTAAAACCAGCCTGTCAATGATTTCGGGTGCCAGTTGAACCAATTGCATGCAAACCCGTCCGCCCATGCTGTAACCCATTAGCGAAATGCGTGCCTGCTGATTTCCGCAGATCTGTTGAACAATCTCCAGCAATGTCTCTGGCAAAAGGCCATTGATTTCTTGCCAGTTTGTTTCTCCATGATAAGGAAGGTCGATGGCCACAATTGTGAAATCAGGCAAATGTGCGGCCAAGCAGCTGAAGGATAGAGCGTTTTCTCCATATCCATGAAAGCATATAAGTTTCTTACCACCCGATCCCCAGGTGTAATAACTTATTGCGGATGATTTATATGTCAGAAAAAAATGCTGCATAGCTGCTAATCCAGTCTTCTTTTTTGTTTAAACTACTCTCATAATGTAATCGAACCAACGCTTCAAAATTCAGATAACGCATTCAAAAACATTACATCACGCCCGGCTTGTTGGCATTGAATTGTTAAACATAAAAAATAATGGCTAAATGCTTGTTTTATTGAATAAAACTAATCAATTTTGAATTAGTTGCATAACTAACTATATGGCCGACAGTCAATTTAGAAGAGGTGAATTATACAGTGTAATAAACGGAATGGCCAGCACGGCAGTTGCAAGGCGGCTGCAAAAGAATTTCAGGAAAGCGGGGCTCGAAATAACTGTTGAACAATGGAGCGTATTGTATCATTTGTGGAAGGAGGATTGCCTTAACCAACAGGAGTTGTGTAACCGGACATTCAGAGACAAACCGAGTATTACAAGGCTGATTGATAACCTAGAAAAACAACACCTCGTAAAACGCGTAACATCTAAAGAAGACAGGCGGATAAACCAGGTTTGCCTGACCGATGCAGCAAAGGAATTACAGGAAATTACGGTAGAGATAGCCAATCAGACAATGGATGAAGCACTGATAGGCGTAAATAAAACGGATATTGAAACGGTAAAGAAAGTGCTGCAACAGGTATATGATAACCTGAAGCAACTATAGCTTCTGCGAAGCAAACAGATATTTGCAGTATGCATTTATTATCTTAACGATGCTGTATACATCTACAGTAAAAAACTCACGCCATGGAAACCACATTCAAGCAAAGCACGGCCACAAAAGGCGGGGAATGGCTGATTAAACCTACAGAGCCAGCCGACACTTTTATTCCCGAGGATTTTGATGAAGAGCAGCGGATGATTATGGATATGTGCCACCAGTTTCTGGAAGCAGAAGTAACGCCCGTGATTGACAGGATTGATAAGCTGGAGCCGGGGTTAATGCCTTCGTTGCTGGGAAAAGCCGGTGAACAGGGACTGCTCGCAACGGCATTGCCGGAAGAATATGGAGGCCTGGGAAAAGACTTTATTACAGCCACCATTATCAATGAAGGATTGGGCGGTGGTAATTCTTTTTCAGTGGCCATGGCTGCACATACCGGCATTGGTACATTGCCGATTCTGTATTTTGGTACAGATGAGCAAAAGCAAAAATACATACCAAAGCTTGCCAGCGGTGAATGGAAGGGCGCATACGGGTTAACTGAACCAAACAGTGGAAGTGATGCGTTGGGAGCAAAGACTACAGCTACGCTTAGCAGCGACGGAAAATATTACCTGTTGAATGGCCAGAAATGCTGGATAACCAACGGAGGGTTTGCAGATGTATACACGGTATTTGCAAAAATTGATGGAGATAAGTTTACTGCTTTTATTGTTGAACGCGGTTTTGAAGGATTTACCCAGGGTGCCGAAGAGCATAAAATGGGTATTAAAGGATCTTCAACCGTTCAACTATATTTTCAGGATTGTAAAGTCCCGGTAGAAAACCTGCTTGGCGAAATTGGCAAAGGCCACCTCATAGCATTCAATATACTGAATATTGGCCGCCTTAAACTTGATGCCGCCGCAATTGGTGGTAGCAAAGCTGCTTTTAATACCAGCCTTGAATATGCTATAACAAGGGAACAGTTTAAAACATCCATTGCGAATTTTGGTGCCATCAAGCATAAGCTGGCTGAAATGGCGATACGCATCTGGATTGCAGAAAGCGGCTTGTACCGCACTACAAAGCTGATCAACGACAAAGAAAAAGAACTAAACGAAGAAGGCAGCCCGTACAGCAAATCTATGACTGGCGCTGCCGAAGAATATACTATTGAATGTGCCATGCTGAAGGTGTTTGGTAGCGAAACACTTGATTTTGTAGTAGATGAAGGCGTTCAAATACACGGAGGCAACGGTTTTAGCGATGAGTACCCTATTTCAAGGGCATATCGTGATAGCCGCATTAACCGCATTTACGAAGGAACAAATGAAATCAATCGCCTGCTGACCGTTGACATGGTTTTAAAGCGTGCCTTAAAAGGAAAGCTTGATCTTATGGGTCCTGCTATGGCTGTGCAAAAAGAATTGATGAGCATTCCTGATTTCAGCAATGATGATGAAAGCGCATTTGCTCGCGAAAAGAAATACGTAGCCAATTTCAAGAAGGCTATTTTAATGGTTGCCGGCGCTGCTGTGCAAAAACTAATGATGAACCTTGATAAGGAACAGGAGCTGTTGATGAACATTGCGGATATGGCTATTCATACCTACCATGCGGAGTGCGCATTGTTACGCACAATAAAACTTGGTGATGAACAATCTTTACAGGCGGATATGATGCGTACGTACTTGTATGATGCCGCTGATATAATTAACAAATGTGGTAAAGATGCTTTAAATAGTTTTGCAGAAGGTGATGAGTTGAGAATGATGCATATTGGTTTAAAACGTTTTACCAAGGTAGACTCGTTCAATAGCAAAAACGCAAGGAGGAGAATTGCCGATAAACTGATTGAACAAAGAAAATATTGTTTTTAAGATTTTGGTTGGTTGTTAAGTGGTAGTCCCGTTTGGTTTTCCGGCGGGACTTTTTTTGAACCATATAAGACCTTATGTACAACTGATGAATAGTGAATGGTCAATGGTGAAAGACACAAACCGGTTGAGCAGGTTTATGCCACTTTAGTCATTGTCATCCCCGGACGTAATTTCTTATATGCTCTTATATGCCTTATATGGTTCAAAAAACTTCGCTTCGGTCAGGTCTTTGCCTCCAGGCTTCCTGAAATACTGGCCGCAACCGATCTCTAACCTATATGGGTTAAAAATTTCCTTCGCCTGTTCTTATAATTTTGAACATATCTTAATTGGTTTAAATAAACCGTATTTTGTATTATTCCTTCACTAATAAGTTGCAGTAATGATTACAAGAACAGACATTGAAAAGTATTTTCTTGCAGAAAAACAGGAAAGCCTGATCTTGCTTGTACTTGGCATTGTTGCTATTATTGTTGCGCTTGTGGCCATCTTCGCCATAAAAACGAGTATATGGAAAGGTGTAGCAATTCCGTTAATTGTTCTCGGAATGATACAGGCAGCTGTGGGTTATGTTATCTACAATAGAAGTGATGAACAAAGGGTTTCAAACGTGTATGCGGTGGATATGAATCCTGATAAGCTGATTAAGGAGGAAATTCCGCGCATGCAGAAAGTCGCAAAAAACTTCACAATCTATAAGTGGGCAGAAGTAGCATTGATTGCCGTAGGGATTGCGTTATTCTTCATGTATAAAAGCCGCCCGGAGAAAGCTTTGCTTTACGGCGTGGGATTAGCGTTAATCATTCAGGGGATTGTTCTGCTGACTGCGGATTTTATCGCGGCTAAGAGAGCTGATAATTATCTGCGCCAACTTCAAACTTTACAACAACATTAGTGAGTAGCCGACAAAGCATTTTTGGTAGCCGTATTGCCTGGCGTTAACGCATTGCCATGTGTGTTTAGTTGCCCTGCAATATTCTTGTTCGCCAGGTCAATCATGTGGATGATAGCGGTTTTTATTTTTTCTTTCTCAGAGAAGGCTAGCAAATGACCACGATGTTGAATCATATCGATGTCCAGATAAGGAACATGGGTGAAATGTTTCCGGGCAAAATCTGCATTGGTCGTATACACCAGTTCATCTTCCATCCCCTGCATATAAATCACAGGAATTTTTATGTTCTTCCATAAGGGCAACATTTTGGTGAGCTCCTGCTTATGATGCAATTTTTCTGTATTGGCAGATTGCAGCATGCGCGGCACAATCCAGTTCAGTACCGGCGACTCCACCATCGGGCTGAACCAGAATACCTTTTCTTCTCCGGGTGCCAGCGGCGGAGCAATAATAACAAGGCCATCTGCCAGTTCAGGATGATCCATTACCAATCTACATGCGATGGAGCTTCCGAAGGAGGCGCCCACAATAATTAAAGGACGATGTACTTTATTCAAACTATCCAGAATAGGCACAATGCACTGGACCTGTGTTTCTATTGATGGTTCTGGTTTGCCAAGGCCGGAATAACCATAGCCTGGCCTATCCACAGCAAACATTGTGGCTTTGTTTAGCAATGTGCTATCCGACATATAATCACGATAGTAGCTTAATGAGCTCGGTGCTCCGTGAATAAAAAATATGGTAGCCGAAGTATCTGTTCCTATGGAAGCGTAGCGAATCTCGCGGTTGTGCGAGCTATAATAGCTGATGTGCGGCGTTAGCCCCTTCTGATAAAAGTAAGTGGCGTATTGCCCATCATCCATTCTAAACTGTATAAACCTGTCCAGCACAAGCAGGGCAATAATAAGAACGAGCAATAAAACAAGCGATAACCGGAGTAAAAATCTGCCGACTTTCTTCATACAATAAACTTACTGCATAGTGATAACAATTACATAGTTAACAAGGTTGATTTTCTATTAAGAAAGGCTGAACGCTGATTAGGAACAAGTTAAAAGGCACGGACCAGCAATTGGTGAATGCCCGGGTTAGTGGTAAAAGCTAAACGCAGTATAAAGTACCTGATTTTTATACGCTCCGGTTTTGACAACAGCGTGCATGTAAATGTTCCAGTCAACAGCACTTTTCACCATTCACTATTGACTATTCACCTTAATTACAGCCTGGCCTTTCGTTCCACCGCATACATCACACGTTCAATTGCATCAATAACAAGTTCAGGCTCCGTTACATGTATTTCATGGCCGCTTTTTTCCGTGGTGATAAATTTACTGTTGGTTGAAAATGTAACAAAGTGTTGTTGATTGCGGATCTTATCATTCATCATACTATCCCGCATATCCCAGCCTTGCGGATAATTATTTTTAATACTGCACAATACGATTAACGGTTTGCTGCCCATTTTATAATGCAGGCTGTCATCATAGATAGCTTTAAATTCCTCGGGCCAAAAATCGCTGCCATCTGCCGTCGCGGACTTTGGAAGCGATGATGCCCATGCACGCACTTTTTGCAGGCTGTCCCATTCCGGTTTGGCCTGAAGCGGTTTATGGGTCTTTTCAAACTCCTGCATTTTTTGCGCTGCTGTTGCAATAGTGAACGAGTCAATGGCATGTTTTACCGGCGGAATTTTTTTATCATTCGAGGCTGTTTCCCGCATACGTTGAATCTTTCCTTTTATGCCGAATAAACCATTTTCCGAGGTGGCATCAACCAACACCATTCCGCATACTTCTGAAGGATATTCTCTGGCGAAGCGGCGAGCGATCAATCCGCCGATAGATTGACCAACTAAAATAAAAGGAGGTTTTGTGTTAGATGCCTGAAGCAACTTGTGTAATTCATAAGCGTCCTGCGCTAACGTGCGGGGTAAGGGGCCAATATCGCTCCATGCAAGGCCGGCACGGTCGTATGAACAAACTTTTTCTTTTGGAGATAGTTTCTGCTGAAGCAACGCCCAATCAAATGAATAGCCCATGGCGCCTGATATAAACACAATGGTAGATTTTCCTTTGCCTGTACTGTAGAGATGCAATTTATATCCGCCTATATCAATCAGCTTTCCAGGTGCATTAAAATGTACGGAATCACTGGCAGTTTGGCCGTTCAGTGCCTGCGCCATCAAAACCAGTAATGGTAAAACAATGCGTCTAAATTTCTTTCTCAAAACATAAAAAAATAGCATTCTACGTAGTTTTTCGTAGATTAAATATAGAGAAATATCGAATCCCACAACACAATTTTTTATCTCTGCGATATTCATCTTTTTTTCATTGAAATGAATCGTGCAGATTTAATTAAAGAATGTGTGATGTCAATGCCGGCCTAATGTATTATTCTTTATTAATCGAAAGCTACTGCCGCTTTAACTCGCTATCAATATCGTTGCTACAACAATTTGCACGGTCAGGTGTTGATAGAGCTTTAATCATTTAACAAACTACCATCATGAGTAACCTTGAGAATAAAGTTGCGGTTGTTACGGGAGGCACAAGTGGTATTGGCTTTGCATCAGCGCAGGCGTTGGTTAACGCGGGTGCAAAAGTGGTAATCACTGGCCGCAAGCAAGCAGATGTAGATAGCGCTGCGGAAAAGCTCAAAGCAACAGGTGTTGCTGCAGATCAGTCATCATTAAAAAGTATTGATCAATTGGCGGCGGAAATTCAGCAAAAGTTCGGCGCTATAGATATACTGTTTCTTAATGCAGGCGTTACTACGTTCAGTGCTATTGAGACGGCTTCGGAAGAACATTTTGACAGCATGATGAACACAAACGTAAAGGGAACCTTCTTTACCGTTCAAAAGCTGTTGCCTTTTATGAAAAATGAAGGTTCTATAATCTTCATGACATCTGTAAATGCTTCGCTGGGCGCACCGGGTAGCGGCGTATATTCTGCCAGCAAAGGCGCACTTATCTCTCTTAGCCGCGTACTGGCGAAGGAACTATCACCGCGAAGGATCCGGGTAAATGCAATTTCGCCCGGGCCAGTGGAAACACCTCTTTACGAAAAACTAGGCCTGTCCGAACAGCAGACGAAAGGATTTAGTAATATTCTTTCCAACCGTGTTCTTCTAGGAAGATTCGGCCAGGCTAGCGAAATTGCCAACGTTGTAAAATTTCTTGCTTCGGATGATTCCTCATTTATAAACGGTACTGAAATAACCATTGATGGCGGACTGACTGTCGATCCCATTGGATAAAAACACAAGAAAATTTTTTCTTAGTGTGCGACTGCCTGGCAGCCGCACATGCCGGATTTATTTACTCGCGGAAATCTCTTTACTAACCGCGGCCACTTCTTTCAGCAGCAATGGAAATGCGGGCTCAGCCATGCCGCCATGATCAAAGCCACCCAATTCATAAAGAGTGGTGCGTTTGTGCCCTGCTAATTTCATCATCCGGTTCAGGTAAGCGTTTTCTTCATAGCGCCCCAGCAATTCCATTTCACGATCGCCGGTTATGAGCAGCATAGGAGGCGCGTCTCCGCGAACATGATAAAGCGGTGCGTATTCGTCAATGATGGGTTGTGTGCCTTTTATACCTCGCTCGTCACGTACTGTAAAATGCGTAATCGCCTGTCCGCTAAACGGAACAACTGCGGCGATACGATTTGCATCAATGTTATATTTAGCTAAATACTTTTTATCGAGTGTTATCATCATACCTAAATAGCCGCCCGCAGAATGGCCTGATACAAATATTAAGTTAGTAGCCCCACCATAGTTGCCGATATGCTGAAAAGCCCATGCCACTGCGGCGGCGGCATCTTCAATATATGCCGGAGCTTTGACCTTAGGAGATAACCTGTATCCAACACCAATAATCGCATAGCCTTTATCCATAAGCGCTTTGGGGATTTCTTTGCTGCCGCCTGTTATGCCGCCGCCATGAAACCAAAGAATTGTTGCAAAATCTTTTTTCCCTTTTGGATAATAGATATCCATAACGCACTGGCTGTTGATATAATCGTTTTTTTGATTAATGGAGTCAGCGTAATAGTGAACATTCTTTTCTGTTACATATTCCTGTTGCGCGAATAATTGAACTGAACAAAAAACGAGTAATAAAATAATAAGGTGCCTCATGTTGGTTCGTTGTGTAATGTGATAATTTTTATGCAGAAGGGCTATGCTAAACTGAGCCGGAAGTTATTTATTCTTTATTAATAGTAATGTGTGCTTTCTTATATTCCTGCAAGGCCTTGATATTATTCTGCACATTCTTTTTCTCAAAAAGCCTGATCAGCCAAACTGTTAGCCGCATAAAAAAGCTTGGCATATGAATAAGTCCTCCTGCGAGCGTTGCAATTGTTTTATCCCGCTTGGCCATACAGGCTTCGCGGTCTGCGCCTTGTTTAGCGTGCAGGTCTTCAGCAAATACCCACGCGCCATCCCTTGCGTTGGCAATGCTGAACTGTATTAGTATAGAAGATGAATTACCTGAATGCATGCCAAGCAACGAAAGCAAAGGTGATATACTGCTCAGGCCGTTTAACACAGGATAAGTGAGCGCCGAAAGAAGGTCGTTAATACTATCAAAATCCTGTCTCACAGAATCCATTGGCCCTGTGCCTGCTATCTCGGCCGCCGCAATACCCAGATCAAAATTGATATGCGCATTCATACCAAGCAACAAATGTTGCAGCACGAGGTACGATGATTTTTCCGCAGCTTCAAACGCAACTTTCCATGATGCGCTCAATGGCTGTTTGTTCTTCCAGGCATCCATGGCATCAAGGTATCGCGAAGCAAACACTACATCAAATTGCTTCATCATCGTGTTGTTCATGAATTGCTGTTTGTCTGCATCTTCTTTTACCTGCACGGTTACCATATGGTAAAGTGCAGCAAAATACCCCAGCGGGTTTTTGTTTTCAATGGATTCATCAATAATTTTCTCCAGTGCAGCAATCACTTCTTCAATCGTAGATACGGCCATGGTTATAGGTTATGGCTTTTAAAGAATTTGGTTGAAAAAAGATTATTGTTTCATAAAGTCAAACGCGCCTTTTCTAAGATTGATGCCATATTCAAGATAGGCTTTCAAACATGCAAGAAAGTTGGCCCAGCCTTCTGTATTGCCCTTTAGCCACTTGATGCCGGCTTCATCATTTGCCATATCTTTTTCGGTTACAGTTACCAATGTTGAATTATTTTCTTTGGACTGAAGAGAGATCTCTGCGAGGGTTTGCTTGCCATCGATTTCCCAATGAAAAGACACCGATTTATCCTTTTCTGTTTTAGCGACTTTTATCGGGAATACCATATCGAACTCAGGAAATTGCCAGGAGATTTCCTTCCCGGAATCCATTCTGTCGCTTCCTTTGGCAATAAAATAATTGCTCATTTTTGCAGGGTCAACAATCGCTTCAAAAACTTCTGAAACGGGTTTTTGTATTTGTATGGCGGTTTTTATTTCAAGCGTTTGAGCACTCATATTACTTTTTTATGTTGAAGTTAATTGTTATACCGCCATACTCCAACAGCTACCTGTTATTCTTGTGCAACGAATGCGTGGCAATGCCGCTTAATAATCAATATTGACAATTGATTCAGCCTTGCATACATTTACTCAGGAAATGTTTCCAGCCAGGGAAAAACAGTCGCCAGTAACCCGGAGCCATTTGTAATGCGCCGCTTTGAGCCGTCTATTTTCTATCTACCCCTAATTACCGTGCTTTCCAGGATTTGCCATTTACGAAAGACTGACGGGTAATTGCTTTCTTTTTACCATCCAGTATCCATCGTTTAAAACAGTATTCTCAACCTGAAAACTATATATTATGAAAAACGTGTCTGCTGCAACTCAAAAGAGTTTTCGTTTTTTCAATGACATGCGACAAGGCTGTAAAAGCCTAATAGAAAAAGTTATTAAAGCCACTTTTTTGTTGGGGGCACTCTTACTTTCCACATCCATTTTCTCACAGCCTACTATTACCTCTTTTTCGCCATTAAGTGCTTATCCGGGAAGCACGCTTACTATTCAGGGAAAAGGGTTTGGAAGTACACCTGCCGGGAACGTTGTTACTATTGGCGGTGAACAGGCAACTGTTCTCTCTGCCTCTAGTACAAAGCTAACTGTGCGTATTCCGAAAGGGTTAAACGATCAGCCGGTTACCGTAACAGCGGGTAACCGTACAGGATTGTCTGCTGTTCCTTTCAACGCAAGATTTAAAGGAGGTTTTGTGGCTCCCGGCACATTCGCAACATCTGTGGCATTATCCCCGGACGTTTATGGTGAAAGGTTTGGCGCGGTAACATATGATGACCTGGATGCAGACGGAAAGCTGGATTTGTTTGTATCCGCCGATGTTGCGAGCGAATCGTTTCTCGCTAACCGCACCTGGGCTGTTTTCAGAAATACAAGTATACCCGGCCAGATCAGCTTTGCACCTGAAATACCATACAGGAGATCAGCGCTTGCTGATTACGGAGATGTGTTTTTGGTGGATGTAGACTGTGATGCAAAGAAGGACGTGATTTTTGTTTCAGATAATAGTGAGATGGTTATTTACCTGAACAACAGTACGCCCGGAAATATTTCTTTTCAGGATGGAGTGAAATTCGCGAAGCCACCCAGTCTCTCCGGCACATGGTTGTACTTTGCGGACCTGAATGCAGATGGTAAGCAGGATCTGTATTTCGGTAACGGCGTTTTCGTTAAAAACACTTCTCTAAAGGGCAACGTGTCTTTTTCTGAGGAAATGCAAATTCCTTCAGACGTCCAGCCTGTTTACTTTTATGATTTTAACAATGATGGGAAGACAGATATTTATGGTTATGTTCAAAGCGGGCATGGCGCCCAATCTCCCGCAGTTGCAGTAAACACCAGTTCAAACGGCAATGCATCTTATGCTGAGCCACAAGGAGTCTATGATCAGTCTTATTACTCTTTAGCGGGGATAGCCGATGTTAATAAGGATGGAAAACTGGACATTCTCTTAAATGGCAGATATCCTCCGGATTTTTATTACTATTCTCTGAATGCAAGTGCCGGAACCAGTATGATTTTTATGGAGCCGCAGCAGTTTCAGTTGTCTAAAGTTTCTCTTTACAAGCAATCTACAGATGTTGATGGGGATGGCAGGGTTGACCTGGTTGGGCAAAGCGATTCGGCAAATGGAATCGTCACTTTTAAAAATACTTATGCAGGCAACAAAATAGTTTTTGGGCAACCGGTAAAGCTACCTGAAATGGATTTTGAATTTCCAACTTTTGCTGACGTTGATGGTGATGGCAAAACGGATATTACGTATGTGCAGAGTGACGGGCCTCTTTCTCATGTGCGCATCCTTCGTAACCAGGCGGATACAGCAACCGGAGCCCCCGTTATTACTTCCTTCACGCCCACCTCGGGAACTACCAATGATACCGTTACGATAAAAGGGAACAATTTTAATGGCACTACTAAAATTAGTTTTGGCAACACGCCCGTTGCGTCTTTTGCAGTTAACTCAAACACGCAGATAAAAGCGGTTGTAGGCGATGGAAATACAGGAGCAGTAGAAGTAACCAATAACAGCGGAACGGCAAGTAAGGCACGGTTTACATATTCAAGGGATACATCCGTTAAAGCAGTTACGATGGCGCCCGCCCTTTTCTGTGAAAACACAATCATATACATTAATGCGCATGTAAATAATGTAAATCAGTTCGGTACATTGATCTATTATACCTGGTATAAAAACGGCATAAGGCAGGGCGAAAAAACACAATATTACGATCTGAAAACTTTGAAAAACAACGACTCTGTATGGGTAGTTGTTCGTTTTTCAAATAAGCCGGCCGCAAAGCAGTTTAAAAGCAATGTGCTAAGGTTTAAAGTTAACCCGGTTGAAAAGCCTGTTGTGCGTATTGTACCTAATAAAGGCACGACGGTTTGTAAAGGGTTGCCGGTAACATTTAAAGCATCCGTTACGAATGGCAACTTTATGCAGGTTTACCAGTGGCAGAAGAATAATATGCCAGTAGGCGATAGCACAGACACTTATATAGATGATAGCCTGCAAAATAATGATGTAATAACCTGTAACATAGTTCAGGCGCAGCTATGCACCATTCTTCCTGCAAGCGCGTCTGTGAAAATGAAAGTAATTGATGGTAAGCCTGAAAAGCCATCTTCAATTATAGGGCCTGATGTTGTTGCCGCTTCTCAGAAAAATCTCATTTTTAGCGTAAAACCAGTAAGTGGAGCGGCATATTACAGATGGCTTATTCCAAAAGATGCTTCGTTTGTTTCTTCCAGCAATACTGATTCTGTGATGGTGAACTGGACAAACACCACTGCTAAGATCTCCGTTGCTGCGGGTAATGTATGTGGCTATTCTGAAGTTGTAACTAAAACAGTGATGGTAGAAACAACGGGCAGTAGAATAGCACAAACAGATGCTAATAGCTCATTCACCAATAAACAGGAATTGCTTCGCGTTTATCCCAATCCCGCATCGAGCAATGTAGCTGTTGAATTATCCGGCGCAGTAGAAGGTGCATCGGTTATTGAGTTAAGGGACGCCAGCGGACGAACGCTTATTACCAAAAAAATCCAATCGCAGAAAGGCGCATTAATCACAAGTCTGAACATTGCGCGCTTTGCACCAGGCACTTATTACATTGTTGTTATCGATAAAAATAACAATGCAAAAAGCAGCCGTTTAATGATAGGAAGATAAAATCTTCAAAGCCACTGTTCATCCAAAGAAAGGCATAGGTGGCAGTGGCTTTATTTTTACTGATAAGATTAGTGTTGTTTGAAAAAATATTGCCAACCTTTTAATCTGGAATCAATGAAAAACAATTCAACTCTACATGCTGTTTTCCCTTGCCTGCAATGTGAATATTGGTATCAGCGCATTTCAGATAACATACGCGTTAAGCAAATTGCGCTTTGGTTACTCTTACATATTATAGCCTTTGATGTAACGGCCCAAACGGCTATCACATCATTCTCTCCGATCAGCGGTTTTCCTGGAAGTACGTTAACGATTCATGGAAAAGGATTCGGCAGTACACCTGCTGAGAATATTGTTACTGTTGGTGGTAAACGGGCAACCATTCTCACTGCTTCAGGTACAAAACTTACAGTGCGGGTACCCCGCGGGTTATGCGATCAACCTATTGCTGTTACGGCGAATGGCAGCACCGGGTTATCTGCAGTCCCTTTCATAGCAACGTTTAAAGGCGGCTTTATGGCTCCGGGCACATTTGCAACGTCCATAAGTATTACGCCGGACGTTTATGGCGAAGTGATTAGGGCCACTGCCTATGATGATCTGGATGGGGACGGTAAACTGGACTTGTTTACAAGCGGTTATGTATTCGGTGAACTTTGGTGGGAAGACTCATATCTAACCTGGTCGGTTTTCAGAAATACAAGCGAGCCGGGAAAGATAGGTTTTGCACCAGAAATATCTTACAACAGATCTTTTTCTCGTGATGGCCTGGGAGTGTTTTTGACGGATGTAGATTGTGACTCAAAAAAAGATGTGATTTATGTTTCGACTGATAGTGATATTGTTATTTACCTAAACAAAAGTGCCCCGGGAAATATTTCTTTTCAGGATGGGGTGAGAATAGCAAAGCCCGCCGTATATATGGGTTTGATACAAGGCGTAGCAGACCTGACAGGCGATGGTAAGCCGGATATTTACCTGGGCGAGAAGACCTATTTAAAAAACACATCCGTAAAAGGAAAAGTGTCTTTTTCCGAAGCAGTGCAACTGCCGACAGAAGTTGTGCCGATGTTCTTCTACGATTTTAACAATGATGGTATGACGGATATTTATGGTTACATACAAGATGGAAATAACGGTCAATTTCCTGCCATTGCGATAAATAATAGTTCAAACGGAAATGTTTCGTATATCGGACCGCAAGGCATTTTTGCGCCCTATTATTATTCACTTGCAGGGTTTGCCGACCTTAACAAAGATGGAAAGCTGGACCCTGTTTTATGGGGTAAATATCCGGTCGGTTGGTATTATGGCCTGAATATAAGTGATGGGACCGATGCGTTTTTTACGGAGACGAAGCAATTTTCAACATCTGACATTGGAGCTTACATTCAATCAGCTGATCTTGATGGTGACGGTAAAGTTGAATTGATGGCACGCAATGATTCGGTTAAAGGATTTGTAAGCTTAAAAAACCTTTCTTCAGGTAACAAAATAGCTTTTGCTTCGCCTGTTAAATTGCCTGATATCGATTATGAGTTTTTAACTTTTGCTGATGTTGATGGAGACGGAAAAACTGATATTACATATTTTGTGGACGACATGTTTATATCCCAGGTGCGAATACTGCGCAATCAGGCAGACACAGCTACAGGAAGCCCTGCAATGACTTCTTTTACACCTACCTCCGGCACTACAAATGACACCATCATAATTAAAGGAGATAATTTTTTCGGTACCACTAAAATCAGCCTGGGCGATGTTCCGGTGGCATCTTTTGTAGTCGACTCAAATACGCAGATCAAAGCAGTGGTCGGCAATGGGAATTCAGGATTGCTGCAAATAACCAATGCAAAAGGGATGGCAAGTCAACCGCAGTTTACATACTCAAAGGATACTTCGGTAAAAATAATATGCCTGGCTCCTGCTGTAATTTGCCAAAATACACTGATACATCTCGCTGCACATACAAATAATGTTGATGATCAGGATTATTGTACGATAATCTATTACACCTGGTATAAGAATGGAATAAGGCAGGGCGAAAAAACAAATTACTGGGACCTGACGACCTTGAAAAATAACGACTCTGTATGGGTGGTTGTCCGTTTTTCAAGCAAGCCGGACGCAAAGCAGTTTAAAAGCAATGTGGTAAGGTTTAAAGTTAATCCCGCAGAAAAGCCAGTTGTGCGCATTGTGTCTAGTAGGGGAACGACAATATGTAAAGGCTCGCCTGTTACTTTCAGGGCATCGGTTGTGAATGGAAAGTTTATGCAGGTATACCAGTGGCAGAAGAATAATATGCCAGTTGGTGATAGCACGGACACTTATATTGATGATAGCCTGCAAAATAATGACGTAATAACCTGCAACATAGTTCAGGCGCAGCTATGCACCATTCTTCCTGCAAGCGCGTCTTTGAAAATGAAAGTAATTGATGGTAAGCCTGAAAAGCCATCTTCAATTATAGGGCCTGATGTTGTTGCCGCTTCTCAGAAAAACCTCATTTTTAGCGTAAAGCCAATAAGTGGAGCGGCATATTACAGATGGCTTATTCCAAAAGATGCTTCGTTTGTTTCTTCCAGCAATACTGATTCTGTAATTGTAAACTGGACAAACACCACTGCCAAGATTTCGGTTGCTGCGGGTAATGTATGTGGTTATTCTGAAGTTGTAACTAAAACAGTGATGGTAGAAACAACGGGCAGTAGAATAGCACAAACAGACGCTAATAGTTCATTCACCAATAAACAGGAATTGCTTCGCGTTTATCCCAATCCCGCATCGAGCAATGTAGCTGTTGAATTATCCGGCGCAGTAGAAGGTGCATCGGTTATTGAGTTAAGGGACGCCAGCGGACGAACGCTTATTACCAAAAAAATCCAATCGCAGAAAGGCGCATTAATCACAAGTCTGAACATTGCGCGCTTTGCACCAGGCACTTATTACATTGTTGTTATCGATAAAAATAACAATGCAAAAAGCAGCCGTTTAATGATAGGAAGATAAAATCTTCAAAGCCACTGTTCATCCGAAGAAAGGCATAGGTGGCAGTGGCTTTATTTTACTGATAAGATTAGTGTTGTTTGAAAAAATATTGCCAACCTTTCAATCTGTAATCAATGAAAAACGAATCAATTCTACCCATTGGTCACTATTGCTTGCAACTTGAATGTTCGTGTCAGCGCATGTTTTGTAACATGCTGATAAAACAGCTTGTTTTTATTTTAGGCTTACTTGTTATTGTTGACTCAATAACAGCTCAGCCGGTTATTACTTCCTTCTCTCCATTAAGTGGTTTGCCAGGAAGTACGGTTACTGTAAACGGCCGCAATTTTGCCACAACGCCGTCTGAAAATATAGTGTTTGTAGGAGGTGCACGTGCTTATGTAATAACGGCTTCTCCTGAGAAACTCACGGTGCAGGTGCCGCGCGGGATAACCAATAAGCCCATCAGCGTAACAGTGAATAACCTTACAGGCTTTTCTGCAGTACCTTATATTACAACATTTAAAACCGGCAATGTTATTACGCCGGGCACATTTGCAACGCCTCAGAAATTTGTTATGGAAGGCAGGCCTTTTGTAAGGGAAGGATTATTAATTGATGATGTAGATAACGATGGTAAGCCTGATGTTTTTGCAACTGGTAGTTTTGCCGCATTCGATAATTTTTATGCGGTTTACAGAAATATAAGCTTGCCAGGAAATGTAAATTTTGATGCACCAATTGTTGCAAGCTTTCCGTATACGTATGAAACCAATTTCCTTCCACTGATAGATATTGATGGCGACGGACTAAAAGATATTATCAGCAAAGACATCTATAACATAGATATTTTACTGAACAACAGCACAAAAGGGCATATAAGTTTTAAGGAGCCATTCACAATAGGCTATGACACGGTGAACGAAATATTTTACGCTGGTGCTGCAGATTTTGACGGCGATGGCAAATTGGATTTGTATGGATTTGATGAACACAATGCAGTTGTGATTACTAAAAACACAAGTTCGCCCGGGCGGGTTTCTTTTGGGCAGACAGAACGCTTGCCATTTAACTTTTATGATTTTCCCTATCGGCTTGTTGATGTTAACAATGATGGAAAACCAGATGTGTTATCCATTATAAAAAGCGGAGCCGGCTATTTTGTTTCCATAAGCTTGAACATGAGCCGCAATGGTGTTGTTTCCTTTGCCAGCCCAAAAAATATCTTTCCCTTTAATGTTAATGCCATGCTTGATGTGGCAGACATGAATAAAGATGGCAAGGCAGACGTCGCAATCAGTAACGTAAAAGACAGTGTGTATTTTTTATTAAATAGCACCACGTCAGGTAATGTTAGCTTTGCTGCGCCTGTTGCACTTTCGTATAACGCAAGGCCTTCCAATACACATTTTGTAGATATAGATGGCGACGGGCGGTTGGATATTACGGGTTATGATCTCGCTTCAAACAATTATGTTGTTATCAAAAATACCAGCACACTTAAACGGATGTCATTCGCAAGCCCGGTAAGCTTTCCTTCAATAAAACCGGGCGGTTATGGAAATGGCCCGTTTGATAGCATTGACTTGGCCGATTTTGACGGGGATGGCAGACAGGATGCTGCTTTCACGGGATGGGATTATTTGTCTTATTTATCTGTTTTAAGCAATCAAACTGATACCGCTATAGGAATTCCTTCAATCACCTCTTTCTCTCCAACGGCTGCGATGCAAGATGATACATTAACAATTGTTGGAGATAATTTCAATGGCACTACCAATATAACATTGGGAGGCACACCCGTTCAGTCATTCAACATCGTTTCGAATGATACCATTTCTGCTATTGTTGACAGGGGAAGCACAGGTGGCCTAAAGGTTACAACGAGAAAGGGAATAGCAACCAAATCTTCATTTACTTATTTAGCAGACACGATAGTTAAGCTCATAAGCAGCGTTTCCGGTATTGCATGTTCGGGTGAAATTGTAAGAGTCAAAGCAGCGGTAAGCAATGCTTACAATGGAATTGTATACAGATGGTATAAGAATGGTAAGATTGAGCCGATCAGCTCAGCTATTTATTCATCCCATGCTTTGAAAAACGGCGATTCGCTTTGGTGCGTTGTATCCTTCATGCGGCAAGCTTCTGATAGAGTATGGAAGAGTAACGTGCTAGAGTTTATCGTTAATCCTTCACTCACACCCAAATTGCGCATACAATCAAGCAATGGCACATTGATATGTAAAGGAACCGCCGTTACATTTAAAGCAATCGTTAATAACGGAGACTTTAAGCAAGTGTATCAATGGCAAAAGAACAATCGCGTTGTTGGCGGTACCACGGATACCTATGTTGACAACAACCTGCAAAACGGAGATATTATCCGTTGCATAATAATAAAGGCACAGCAATGTACGATGCTTCCCGCAACAGATTCGTTAAAGATGTCAGTTGATGTATCAAGGCCATTGGCACCTGCAATGATTGTTGGTCCCGATGAAGTGTCGCCTGCTCAATTAAACGTACTATTCAGTGTTCCGCAGGCCGCAAATGTAAGAAGCTACAAATGGCAAATACCGCCGGGCGCCTCTTTTGTTTCGCCCAATGGAGCCGATTCGGTTGTTGTTAATTGGACTGGTTCGGCAGGGAAAATATCAGTTGGCGCAGGTAATGCTTGTGGCGTTTCGCCGGTGATAACTAAAACGGTTCGGGTTACTTCTTCCGCTGAAAGCGTAACTCAGAGAAGTATAAAGAACAATGTTGCAGATGAAACAGCATCATTTATTGTATACCCCAATCCTGCCAGCAGCAACGTAACTATAGTAATCAACGAAAACGCCGGAAAGTACAAAGCAATAGAGCTAAGAGATGTCAACGGTAAACTGGTATTGCTTAAGAGCCTTCAGGCAGTAAAAGGCACAACGAGGGTAGCGCTTAATACCGGTAATTACCCCGCTGGCTTATACTACGTTGTCTTAACAGATCAAAACAACAAATTAGTCAGCAAACAATTGATGGTTGTAAAATAGCTGGTATAGAACCGCTGGTTGTCCACACAATCTTCAATGTATATGAAATGTAACCCAATTCAATAACGTAAACTGTAAATCATGAAACATGTTTACACAATACCCGGCCCGGCTGCAAATTTGATCAATTGTGGTAACGGGCAATCTCTTAACAAAGCGGGGATAATAAAAGCCTTTGCTATGCTGCTTGCCTGCCTGGTATGTCAACAGCTATTTGCGCAGCCTGTCATTACATCGTTCTCACCCCTAAGCGGTTTGCCGGGAAGTACGGTCTCGATTTATGGAAGCGGATTCAGTTCAACACCATCTCAAAACATTGTATTAATAGGGGGCACGCGTGCTTATGTAATTGCAGCCTCTCCAAGCAAGCTCACTGTTCAGGTGCCACGCGGCATCACTACTAAGCCAATCAGCGTCACAGTTAGTAATCTTACGGCTTTTTCCGGAGGATCTTTTATCACAACCTATAAAGCCGGAAATGCTTATAGTGCGGGAACATTTGGAACGCCTCAGAAGTTGCCGATGAATGGTAGAACAACCGTGCATGATGGTTTGGTGATTGATGATTTTGATGGAGATGGTAAACCAGACATAGTTGTTATGGGATATTTTATGCCTGCATTTTATGCGGCTTACCGTAATACAAGTGTTCCGGGCAATATTAGGTTTGATAAACTGGTAACAGCAGGAACGCCATTCTCATATCAACAACAGGAGATCCTCATTGCTGATTTTAACGGAGATGGCAAAAAAGATATGCTGTTCTATGAAATTGATGAATTTAATGTTATGATCAACACAAGTTCAAAAGGCGCTATTAGTTTTGATAATACATTACTGTTTCAAACGCTGTTAGATAATGATCAGGAGTTTTGGGCGTTAAACACAGTAGGCGCAGATCTGAACGCAGATGGTAAAGCAGACATTGCGTTTTATACCATGGACAATTGGGATACACTTTTTACCGCGCTAAATACGGGCGTTGGAGACCAGCTCAGCTTTGCAAGGCCAATAAGTTTGCCTTTTGGAACCAATGGAAGCCGTCTTTTTTACGACTTCAATGGAGATGGCAAAGTAGATATCCTGTATACCGGCCGTGATTCAATTGCCATCAGAATTAATACCAGCAATAACGGCATAGCATCTTTTTCCGATCCCCAAAATATTTGTTCAAATAGCCTGGGGGCAATAATGGCAGTAACAGATATCAATAAAGACGGTAAGCCTGACATCGCCACTACTATTGCTTCAACTCAAACGGATAGTTTACATTTTTTATTGAATACAAGTACATCCGGCAATCTTAGTTTCGTCCAATCGCCTGGATTTGCTTATGGATTTGATATGAATGAGACCCGCTTTGTAGATATAGACGGCGACGGAAAGCTTGACATTGCCGGTTACGAGGCAGGTTCGCGCAGTTATGTAATTGTAAAGAATACAAGCTCGGCTAAACGGCTCTCTTTCGCAGCGCCTGTTAAGTTCCCCTCCATAAATGGCCACTACATGGAGTTTGGCGATTTTGATGGTGACGGCAAGCAGGATATGGCATACGCGGTACATGACTATGTATCTTCAGTTGCAGTTTTAAGAAACCAGACAGATACCGCAAGAGGCGCGCCTGCTATTGCTTCATTTTCTCCAATGACTGCACTGAGTACTGATACTGTTATCATTAATGGCGACAATTTTAATGGAGCAACCAGTGTTTCTTTTGGAGGAGTACCTGCCCAGTCATTCAGTGTTACATCCAATAACAGCATTTCCGCAGTAGTAGGATCGGGAAGTACAGGCGATATACGGGTTGCAACAGCGATGGGAACGGCGGCTAAATCTATTTTTACATTCCGGACTGATACTGTGGTAAAGCTGATGTATATACCCGAAGATTTGATATGTTCAGGCGACGCTGTGCGCATTAAAGCAGTAGTACTTAATGCTTACAAGGGCATAAAATATACATGGTACAGAAATGGTAACATAGATCTTGTTAACAACCCCGTTTATGTTTCCCGATACGTAAAAGATGGTGATTCTGTTTGGTGTGTAGTATCATTTTTGGCTTTGCCACTTGAGATGACTTATAAAAGCAGAACAATAAAATTTGCTGTAACGTCTTCACAAACGCTCAAGCTGCATATTGAAACAAATACCGGCACATTAATTTGTAAGGGCACTCCTGTTACTTTTAAAGCAATAACCAACATCGGAGATTTTCAGCAGGTTTATTTGTGGCAAAAGAATGGTGTGGTTGTAGGCGATACTACGGATACATACATAGATAGCACGCTGCGAACTGGCGATGTGATTCGTTGTTTAATTGTAAGGGCACGCAATTGCGTAGCGCTTCCTCCTGCAGATGCGGTACAAATGACAGTTGATGAGTCGCGTCCATCTGCGCCTGTTTCAATTATAGGGCCTGATGTGGTTTCTCCTTCCCAGGCAAACATCATATATAGCGCGCCGGAAGACGCAAATGTGCGAAGCTACAGGTGGCAGATCCCTACAGGCGCCTCTTTTGTTTCAGGTATTGGTACTGATTCTGTTACTATCAACTGGTCAGCAGCAACAGCAAAAATTTCTGTTGGTGCAAGTAATGCTTGCGGAGTTTCGCCTGTAACCACTAAAACGGTCCGCGTTTCTTCCGCAAATACACGCATAGCCAAAATAAACCAATCTGAAAAAGCTGAAGATAAATCTGCATCAATTGCTATATATCCCAATCCGGCCAACAACAAAGCTTCTGTTGTTGTGCATGGTGATGCAAACAAGTATATGGCGATTGAACTCAGAGATGTTAACGGCAAACGGCTTCTTTATCAAAAAATAAAAGCACAGAAAGGGGAGTTGCGCACAGAAATAAATACGGCAACCTATGCGCCGGGCTTGTATTATGTTGTACTGATTGATCAGGAGAACAAATTAACCAGTAAACGATTGATGATAGCCAAATAACTTGTTTGTGAAGTAGAGATGCCCTGCGCTTAAAAAGTGCAGGGCATCTTTACTTAGTTTAAAATAATCGGTTTCAAAACCTGGAAATGTGTAGAGGTTATCTCTTCAGTAGTTTGCTATTCACAATTTTTTCCATCACTTCCTCTTTCTGGTATTTACTGATAGGGACTTTATGCTGCTGAACATTGAGCGTGTTCCCCTCGATAGAATTGATCTTGTCAATCGCTACCATATATGACTTGTGCGGTTGTATAAAAGCTGTGGCAGGCAATGTTTCCTGCAGCATCTTAAGCGTAAGGTGAGAAATGATTTTTCTTTCATTTGTGTAAATAGCTACATAATTTTCGAGTGCCTCAACAAAAAGTATGTCTTTGAAATGGATTTTCTCCAACCTGTTGTCGGCTTTTACAAAAATATATTCCTGGTTAGTACCAACTGTGTGTTGGTTGTTAAAGTATTCAAATGCCTTATTGGCCGCTTTCATAAACCTTTCAAAAGATATCGGCTTAAGAAGGTAATCCAATATCTCCAGATCAAATCCCTGTACCGCATATTTTTCATACGCTGTTGTGAAAATAACTTTTGGAGGGTTGGCAATACTCTTTAAAAACTCAATGCCGGTTACATAAGGCATTTCAATATCCAGGAACAAAAGGTCAACTTTTTCTTTCTTAAGAAGCGAGTTTAATTCAAGCGCATTTTCGCACGTGCCAATCAATTCCATAAAGTCAATCTTTTCGATATACCCCTGCAGGCCTTTCCTTGCAAAAGGTTCATCATCGGTTATTACACACTTGATAGCTTCACTCATACAATTGTTTTTCAGGTTATGCCAATCCTTTAATCAATAAGCCTGCTTTAAAAAATCCTTCTTTCTTCTCTACGGATAGAATATGTTTCCCCGGATACAGTAATTCCAGTCTGCGCTTCAAATTTTCCAGGCCTATGCCACCAACGCGTTGCAATGGTAAATGCTTTTCGTCGGGTACAGCATTTTCAACATCAAAAGTAAAATCCCCATCGCGCATTGCCGCATTAATATGAATCCAGTAAGCGCCTCCAACATACTTAAAGGCATTTTCAACAAGTGGCAACAACAACAAGGGATATACTTGCTGCCCGTCCAGCCCGCCGTCAAATGTTACGGCAACCTGTAGCTTTTCGGAAGAACGGATTTCCTGTAACTCAATAAAATTTTTCAGGTAATGTATTTCCTGGCTTATAGCGACAGTTTGTTGTTGATCGTATAACTGATAGCGGAGTAATTCGGAAAATTTCTCGATACTTTTTTTTGCTTCAGCTACGTTGTCATCCATTTGAAAATAAATGGTGTTTAATGCATTAAAGAGGAAATGAGGATGGTATTGCGCCTTTAAAAATTTTAGTTCTGTTTGCAGCTGATCGTTCGTTATTTTTTCCAACTGAATTTTTCCTGCGATGTATGCATTTAAGAATGTCCGGCTGCGCATAATGCCATAGTAAATGAGGATGTATAAAGTGGGGATAATATTAATATCTGCAATGTCGTACCACTGCGCACCATCATCAGTTAAAGCGGTGAATGTCGTCAGGAGAATATTCTGTAAGGCGAGAGATACAAGTAATAGCCACATCAGTTCATGAACAAGCCGGCGGTAAGTAAATTCCGACTGCCAGCGTTTATCAAACCACTTAAATAATGTGCGATACGCCCAAACAAAAACGTAGCTGATCAGTATGCAATAGCACAATTCCAGCGAGGTTTGAAACCATCGCTTGCGCTCCCAGAATCTCATGCCTGTAACTGAATCCAATAACAACCGGATAGTGAAATAAATAACAAGGCCATACAAAGGCGGAAAGACATATTTCCAAAATCGGTGACGCACAGGCAGCTTTTTATGCATGACAATTTACAGGATATTTTTTAGCACCGGAATTTTTCTGAAGATAACAGCGCTTAGTACATAAGTAACAATAATACTTATTAATGTAAGCACAAGGAACTTTAATAACAAGGGTATATAAAAACCAATCATTAGTTTGCTGAGCGTGATTAGTATGGGCGTATGAAATACATATACCGCAAAGGCATTGGCAGAGAAAAACCTGGCCAGGCTGCCCTGGTTGTTAAATTTTTCCCTGAACCAAATAAGAAAGAAAATGGACAGGCCAACGCCCACCAGTTGTTCTCGGCAACACTCTACCAGGCTTTGCCAATGAACGCCTCCTGCGTAAGGAGACAGGTCTCCTTTTAACGCGCCCCCCAAAACTATATTGGCAATCCAAAGGCACATGCCGAATGTCAATGCAATCCATCCCCAATAACGAGCCATGCTCGCCGGAAATTTTTTCAGCCAATTCTTTCTGTAAGCTTGCGTGCCCGCCCAGAAGAATAGTACATATTGAGAAAAATAACAGAATTGCAAGTTGTAAAAATTAGTACCATTCGGCCATGGTATCCTAACAAGAAAACTTGCAACAGCAGCAATGCCAATGAAAATCCAGATAGCTGTTTTGCCGGGCGTGGTGCCTTGCGATTTTTTTGAACTTGTTGAACCTGAGATTTTTTCCTTTACAGTCCTTATCGCTGCATATGCCAGGCAAAAGATGAGGAGAGCTTCGCAAAACCATAGTGGGCCGTTTCCGCCGATCCATCTCGTGCTATTGATGTAATGAATAAAGATGTCTTTAAAACCCGGCGCCTCTGGGCCATCAAACAAATAAATGCAATAGATTGAAACTGGTTGAAGCACAAAAACAAAAAACAGCAACGGCAGCCCCAGCCTGTATGCACGGTCTTTCAGAAACTTCAAAGGCCCCTTCGTGTCGTAAGCTTTAGGAACAAAGTATCCTGCAATAAAAAACAGAAAACCCATGAAAAAGGATTGCAGCCATGCCTGGAAAGTGCCAAATGCAAATCTTTCGGGCTGGCTAACCGGCGTGTCTTCCATAAAGTACCAACTCCCGAGGTGGCTATAGGTTACAGCGGCATGCATAGCAAGTACAAGCATGATCATTACCCAGCGCAGGTTATCAATATAAAGAATGCGGTTCTTGGATTGTTGTGGTGAATTTCTTTCTGCGTCAAATGTTGCATTTGCAGTATTGGAAAGCGATGGTTGCATAAAATTTTTTTAATGCCTCTAAGCTAGACTGGATGCTGCCCGGCAAAAAAAATGTTTGACAACAGGACGGTTAATTGGGGTAAGTGGATGGTTTGTGAAAGAATCCGGAATATATAGTATGATGAATTTGAGCGAAGGGCAAATCAGCTCGCAACATGCATCGCGATAAAAGTTATCTTTAACAGTGACACAACTGTCTAACGATAACAATGTACAGCATGCTGAAAACAAAAATCAGGCTTTCCGTACTATTACTCTTCTCGTTAAGCCTTGCCTTGGCGCAGCCCCACCAAGGGGAAATAACAGATACTACAAAATTTCCTCTTTTAACCGGACACTACCAGGATGAATATACTTTTGATGTTTGCACAAACCCTGGCCGCTGGCAAAGCGAGCCAAAAGACCTGAACGTTTCCTTTGTAACTACAGATAAATTATACTTCAGGTCTGAGGTGCCTGACATCGAAAACAAATCAGCTGCATGGGAAACTTCGGGCTGGCGCAATGAACGGCTCAACGCACAAATCCTTGTCTGGTCGCCAGATACGCTTAAGCAGGTGCGCTTTAAAATCAGCGATCTTAAAAATTCCCGTGGTGGCGTTATCGGCAAGAATAACATCAGCATACAGTTGGTACGTTACGTACTCAGCAACTATCCTTATAATGAAAGCAATTTTGGTTGTGAACCCACGCCTTATAAAAATGTGTTTTTGATGCCTGACAGGTTTGAAGCGTTTGAACGTTTTGATGTGCCTGCAAAAACTACGCGTCCGGTATGGCTTTCAGTCAATGTTCCGGCAAGTGCGGCCAGCGGAACGTATACCGGCGTTGTTGAAGTGCAAACGGAAAAGAGCAAGCCGAATTACAAATAAAAATACACGTACAAAGCCACGTGTTGCCCGGTCCGCATGAATGGAAGTACAGGCTTGACCTGTGGCAAAACCCGTGGGTTCTTGCATGGTATAACCATATTGAGCCGTGGTCTCCACAGCACAAGATGTTATTGAAAGAACACTTAAAGCTTTATGCGGATGCTGGTGGAAAATACATTACGACTTATGCTGTTCATTCACCCTGGTCGGACAATTCCTATCGCATTGAAGGTGGTATGATTGAGTGGGTAAAACGCAAAGACAATACATGGCATTTTGATTACAATATTTTTGATCAGTACGTTGAGCTCGCGATGAGCGTTGGCATTGATAAAGCCATTACGGTATACACGCTTTTGCCTAATGATAACAGGTTTCGCTATATGGATGAAAAAACCGGCAATTACGTAAATGCAAAATGGGAGCCCGGATCGGCTGTTTTTAATGATGCATGCGGCGCTTTTTTGAACGATCTTAAAAAACATCTCGATAAAAAAGGATGGTTTGATAAAACATATCTAGGCATAAATGAAAGCCCGATTGAGCAAGTGTTGATCGCTATTAAATTAATAAAGGCACAACCCGCAAAATGGAAAATTACGTATGCAGGCGACTGGCATAAAGAGCTGAGTGGTCTGCTGGATGATTATTCTTTTGTATATGGATATGAGCCGGATATTCAAGGGCAACAGCGCCGCCTCACGTCCGGTCAGACATCCACGCTGTATGTGTGTTGCCATCCTGCTAAGCCAAACACGTTGGTTTTTTCTCCGCCTATTGAAGGGCGTTGGATTAGTTGGTATACTGCGGCTATGGGATACGATGGGTTCCTTCGCTGGGCGTATGATGCATGGCCTGAAGATCCGGTGAGGGACGCGCGCCACGGCTCATGGGCTGCCGGCGACTGTTTCCTGGTTTACCCCGGCGCCAATAGTTGTATCCGTTTTGAAAAATTACGCGAAGGGATAGTGGATTATGAAAAGATGCGAATACTGCGCGGCATGGCTACAAAATCAACCGATGCCAACGTTAAAAAAATGATGAATGAATTTGATGCATTTTTGAAAACTTTTGTGCAGGAGAAAATATTTAAATCGGAAAACCTTGAAGAGCAAGTAAAGAAAGGCAAGGATATGATGGATGCTTTAAGTGAAAAGCTTTCCAAATAGCGGTAACTTACTCTCCCATCCAAATCTGTTTGTATGATGCTACGATCGCTGTTGTTTATGGTTTTGTTGTATGCAATGAGCCTGTCCGTACAGGCGCAGGATACTATCGTAACTTATGCTTCGGATACCAGCGACTTCGCCAATCCTGAGCGCGGCTTTTATCTTCCTTCACAAACAAGTGCCAGCCAGTTTAAGCCACTCGAAAGTAAAGAACTGCAAAAACTGTTTCAGGGCCCCGCAAAACATGGGTCAGCTACCTATGCAATATATCCAACACTCCTGTTGCGGGAATATGTATTAGACACGTTCAAGGATAAATTACTAAGCCAGGCGTTTTTGCGATTGGTAGATAACGATTTGCAGGCTGTGAAAGATGCCGGCATAAAGGTGATTCTGCGTTTTTGCTATGTGAATAAAACACACAAAGGCAATTGTCCTGATAAAGAGGGCATTTGTCCGCCTTATGGCGACGCACCAAAGCAGGTGATGTTGAATCATATCCGTCAGCTAAAATCACTTTTCACAAAACATGTTGCTGTAATAGCACTTTTACAACAAGGATTTATAGGTATCTGGGGTGAAAATTATTACACCGATTATTTTGGTGATGCTTCGGATAATGGCAATGGCCGGATAATGGATGATGACTGGAATGCCCGGCACGAAATACTTGCGGCATTACTGAACAGCTTGCCCGCCAGTCGTATGGTACAAGTCAGAACGCCGCAGATCAAACAGAAATTTTTATATGGGCCTACAGCTGTGGTTTCATCCGCTCCGTTGGATCGGGTTGCAGCTTTTTCGGGATCGGTTGGGTCGAGGATCGGGTTTCATAATGATTGTTTTCTTGCAAGCGCAGATGACTATGGCACTTACTATGATTATGGCAATAGTAACCAGGCTAAGCAGCCGGCTAATGAAGTGATGCGCCGTTATGTTGAACAGAACAGCAAGTACGTAGTTGTTGGCGGAGAAACCTGCGATGATGCTTACAGCCCGGAGAATGATTGTCCTCCGTCAGGCCATGCGGTCGAAGAAATGCAGGCGATGCATTATACATTTCTCAACTCAGCTTACAACAATAATGTAAACAACGATTGGGATTCGATGGGATGCATGAACAGTATTAAAAAGAAATTAGGTTATCGCCTGGTGTTAAAGAGTGGCGTAATTGCAAAAGAAGCGCGTAAAGGCGAAAGTTTGGATGTTCATCTTACTGTTGAAAATGAAGGTTTTGCTTCTCCGTTTAATGCGCGGCCTATGTTTTTTGTGTTGCGTAATTCAACAAGCAATAAAGTGTATTATTTGAAATGCAAGTCGGACATTCGGACATGGTTTACTGGTGCCATACAGGTGAACGAACATTTAAAAGTGCCGATTGATTTTGAAAGAGGCAGGTATGAACTTTTATTGTGGCTGCCTGATGCAGATGCTTCGCTTTATCAACGCCCTGAATATTCTATCCGCCTGGCCAACAGTAATTGTTGGGAAGCGGAAACGGGCTATAATAAACTAAATGTTTTTGTGGAAGTGAAGTAAGAACATCAACAATTCCTTCGGTTAAAGAAAAGTGGTGGCGCAGTCTATAACTTTTCGCAAAATGAAAATTTTATAAAGGTATAAAGCATCACAACTTACAACTCCGCGCCATCTTCTTTCTTCTGCTGAGCTGCTTCAACCAATGCGCTTCGCAACGGCTCGCGAACATTTTCATAATGATAGGGGCAATTGGTGCAGCCTTTTCCGCAACAAAATCCCCTTTCCAGCAGATAGAGCCGCGTAAGCACCATCAGGCCGTCCTCATTAAAATAATAATCCCTTTTTTCAATCAAAGGCTTGCTCACTGAATTGATCTTTTAAAATGACATCTTTTTCGTGTGGTATGCTGGCATCTATACTGAATTGCAAATAATGGATGCGGCTGCTTTGTGCAATGTCCAGTCCTTCATAATGCGTCTTTATTTTTAAAACATCACTCACATCCTGTTCCGCATATACATTGTCTTTATCAGAGAATACATCCAATTCATACAAGCTGATTACAGCTTTTGTAAACTTGTACAAATCAGGGCTGTCTGTCTTCAGGTTAATGCGCCCGTCTGTCTGCAGAAACTGCTTGTACAGGCGAAGATATTTTGGGTGCGTTAAACGCTTCTTCATTTTTGAATGGCGAAGTTGCGGGTCAGGAAAAGTTATCCAAATCTCACTCACTTCGTCTTTTGCAAAATAATTGGTGATTTGGTCAATATGTGTGCGCAGAAAAGCAACGTTGGTGAGCCCTTCGTCAATAGCTGTTTTGGCGCCTCGCCATATCCGGTTACCCTTAATGTCTACGCCGATAAAGTTTTTATCAGGGAATAACCTTCCTAATCCCAGGGCATACTCACCTTTGCCACATGCCAGTTCCAACACGATTGGGTGATCATTTTTAAAAAAATCATTCCACTTGCCCTGCATGTTTTCCGGATGCTCCAATACATTAGCAAAACCTTTTATTTGCTCAAACCTCTCAAGTTTATTTTGACCCATGCGGCAAAGATAGCAGTTAGCTGTGAGCTATCGGCTATCAGTAAGGCCTCTTTTCATTGTCCCTGTCTCCGCCAACATCGTAAATTATTTTACGTCGTACGCCGTACACCTAACATCGTTCATTGTTTTACACCGTACATCTAACCTCGTACATTGTTTTACATTTGATTATTTTAGCGTCAAATTACAACCCATGCGATTGATTAAACACGTCTTCCTGCTTTTTTGCCTGGCATTAGTTTTTTCCGGTTCCATTGCTCAAAGGCCATTCCAGGCTGATATAAATGCTTTCAAAAAACAGGATAGCGTTCAAATGCCACCTGCGAATTCAATTGTATTTGTGGGTAGTTCTTCGTTTACCAAATGGAAAGATGTGCAACAATACTTTCCGGGTTATACAATCATCAACCGCGGGTTTGGCGGTTCTACATTGCCAGATGTATATGGATATGCGAACGACATTATTTTCCCATACAAAGCAAAACAGATTGTGATCTATTGCGGTGAGAATGATTTCGCTTCTTCTGATACTGTTAGTGTTACTACTGTGGTAGAAAGGACTGTGAAGTTAATTAACCTGATTCGCGACAAACAGCCGAATGTTGCAATACTGTATGTCTCCATGAAACCCAGCCCCAGCCGCAAAATGTTGATGCCTAAATTTGAAAAGGCTAATGAAGTGATTAAAGCATACCTAAGCACACAGCCTAATACGAATTTTGCCGATGTATACCATCCCATGCTAAACGAAAATAAGGAACCGCGTGAAAGGCTTTTTATTGAGGATAACCTGCACATGAATGCAGAAGGCTATAGCCTATGGCAGACGATCATTCAGCCGTTGTTGGTAAGGTGATAATGAATAACGCCTGTGGTAACAACTCAACGGGCGTTATTCATTATGGTTAAATGCAGATAAAATTGTGGTTATTTATTCTGGGGCTCTTTTTTTAAAACACCAGCCAGTGATTGTTTTTAGAAGAATCTAAACTATTGTTGAGTAATAATGAAACATTGATTTTAGACGAAATTAAATTGGGCCAGTCATCTATCTACTCTTCATACAACAATCTCACCAAATACACTCCCTGCGCAGGCAATAAAACTTTCATATTATACGACCCGTTAGTAATCTTTTGCTTTTTTACCATTGGTTCATTATACAATTGCCCGGCTGCTTCCAGTTGTTTGTATTGAGCATCATTCACCTGCTGGGGTAAGCCCATCTTTTTCCATACTTCATAGGCATTGCTGTGATCACCGTCTATCTTGTATAGTAGGACTGTGACTTTTTTTGCCGGAAGATTTTGAAAGTTGAGCGTCATGCTCTGTGAAGGCGCGGGCAAATCATCGTCATGATAATTCCATATCATAACGGATGTGGTTTTGCTGTCACTGGTTGCAAATGCGCCAAGATCTCTTTGTGATCCATGTACGCTGCTATTTACAATACTGTCAAAAGCAACGGCGGATGTATTGGTGATGGACAGACGATTACCTTTCATCATTGCATACATCCGAAATACATTAAGTACAGGTTTATTAACGCCGTTGGTTGCAAGGTCGCGGAAGCCGTAGAACCAGGGCTGGTTTTCAAATTCAAAGGACCAGCTAACAGTGCCTTCTATGGTAGCGCCTGTCAATTTAGCTATATCATAAATGCGGGAAAAGGAAGCCGCGGTATAACTTGAGTACATAGTTCCGTTGCGATATGCGTTTTCGGGATTGGTTGCCATGCCACAGGCTGCGCAACCTTCGGGGTCGCACTCACCAATGATAATAGGTAAGTTTTTGAAAGATGAATTACGCACCACATTGCAGCCTTTTATAATATCCTTAAGTTGGGTTGCCATGTTCATACGCACGTGGCCATTTAAAAATTTGGGGCTGCCTTTTGCGTGGAATGAAATATAATCCAGTGGGGCGCCTGTTTTGCCGGTTGCAGCATTCGTTTCGTTAGCGCAATGCGTTAAAAAGTTTCGTAAAAAACTTTCCGCTTTGTCCCAACCGGGGCCGGTGCTTGTTGGCCCGCCAATGCGCGTTCCCGGACAAGCTCTTTTCACTGCGTCAGCGGCATAGTCATACAGTTTGTAATATTCATCTGGTGTGCCCTTCCAATAACCAATATTCGGTTCATTCCATACTTCCCAATACCAGCTGTTTACTTCCGTTTCTCCATAACGTTGTACGCAGTGTTTTACCCACTCGTATACCAGGTTGCCCCATTTTGCATAATCTGTTGGCGGGTAAGCCCAGCCTGTGTATACTGAATCGTAAGCCACTCCGGGCTTCCAGTGGTGGCGATAGGGATGGGGATGTGTTGAAAGCGCCTCTGGCATAAAGCCGATTTCGGCAATTGGTTTCATGCCCCGGCTGATATATGTATCAAAAATACTGTCCGTAATATGCCAGTTATATATAGGATTACCTAAGCTATCTTCAGTATATGCGTTGGTAGAGCCCCATTTAAGAGCAGCTTCTCCGTTTCCGCTGGTAAGCAGATTATGTGTCCGCACATATACAGGTATTTTGCTGAAGGACGCGATTTCACTCAACAATTTTTTCCCATCCTTCATATATGTATAGTTCGGCTCATCATAGCCAAAAAAAGCCCAGATGGGTTTTACCGGTTCGCCGGTTGCTGCTGCATCAATGTTAATTGAAACCGGTGTAGTGTTTTGTGCAGTGCTGGTTGTTAGAAGGCCAATAAGCAAAAAAAGAATACAGTACTGTTTCATGGTGCAATTGGTTGTTACCAGGTTATTTACAACTGTAAAAATGATTGGTGGTGTGTGGTAAGATAGTATGCAATGGCATTTTTACCAAATTCGCTTACGGGATTTGATATTCTGAATTACGAAGATCCAGGTAACAAGTGTTTACCGGAACAGACAGATATCTCCAAGGGGGAGACTAAAAGCCGTAGCTGAAAGCTGGCCACTATCGAATCAAATCACACGGTTTCAAACCAGTGTGTTTTTTAAATGCTGCGCTAAAATGTGAAATGGAGGAATAACCCAACAATGCAGATACGTCGGTTACACTCAATCCCTTTTCATATAAAAGGTATTTTGCGTGTTCCATCCTTTGTTGCTGGTAAAAATCAAATATGGTTGTGCCGAAAACTTCTTTGAAACCCTTTTTAAGATAGCATTCGTTCATCGCTACTTTCCGGCTCAATTCCTTAATGGTAATGGGATCGCCGATATGTTGAAGCAATATTTCCCTCGCCTGATAAATACGGTCGCGGCCAGATTCATCAGCAAGGAACTTGCACACAAACCCTTCTTCTTTTTCATCAACCAAACACTCAAGGCTATACAATAAAAGCTCATGAACTTTTGCGTTGGTGAATATATTTTCAAGTGAACCTGTGTAGCTATGGTTCAACAAGGAATCAAGAGACATCCTTTTGCGGCTGCAAACAGGAAATATTTTTGTAAATGAATTCGGATGTTTGAATGCCAGCACCTCATCCTTACGGTTGCTCAGTTTTACGTTGTGTACAAACTGATGCAGGAAGGTGGAAGAAAAATGGAAAGAAAAAACGTCTATTGTTTCATTTTTGCCGCTGCAATTCTGAGTAGGAATTTCGGAGCAGTCTGCACAACTTTTTTCAAAACAATATTTATTTCCGCTGATACAGAACCGAAGCTCAAGAAAATTTTCTTCTGCTTTGCCGGAATTATAATGATATACAAGCATTCCGGTATCGTCGCTGTTCCACTTTTGGTCGGGATAATAGCGGCGGATAACGTACTGGATAGAACCCGGAATATGCTGCTCTTTTAAGTGCAGAAGATTCATTGAAGGTTCGATAGTGTTCCGGTGTGCAACTTTCAGTATATCTAATACCTGTAACATGTGTGGCAAAATTAATGTATCTACATGTAACTGCAAGCATCCGGTTGTCATGAAACTGTAAAACGCTTGGCTTGAATCGTTCAATGAGTAATAATTCTGCCTGGAATTTTAGGAAGATAAATGGGATCGGCCGTATATCGTCCGTGGTTTGGTGGCCGGACCAAAACAAAAGTTGCAAACTGACCAGGTAAATTTCGAAATTCAAAAATCATATTTAAACGTAAAAGCCCGGATTTTGGCACTTTTTTTATTTGTTCGAAGCTTATAATCTGTCTTTAGGCCTCAAAAATGTCTTGAATTACAAAAAAATACATATCTCGGTTGACCCTTTCGCCAAATAATGGCCGTATCTGCCGAAAATCCTTGCTTTTTATGCGCATTTCAGCGAGAAAATTAAGCAATCCTTACCATGTTTTTGTTTAACTTCGCCCACTTGCAAAATACTAATTAAACAACGTTTGATTCAATTATATGAGCGAAGAGTTACAGCAGGAAGTTGCCCCACAGCAAAATGTTTACGGTGCAGATAGTATACAGGTATTGGAAGGTCTTGAAGCGGTTAGAAAACGTCCCGCCATGTATATTGGAGATGTCGGCATCAAAGGCCTTCACCACCTGGTTTACGAGGTGGTAGACAACTCCATAGATGAGGCGCTAGCAGGTTATTGCAAAAATATTACAGTTACCATTCATGAAGATAATTCCATCTCTGTAGAAGATGATGGCCGTGGTATCCCCACAGGTATTAATACCAAAGAAGGCGTGAGCGCCTTGCAGTTGGTTATGACCGTGCTTCACGCGGGTGGTAAATTCGACAAAAACACCTATAAAGTTTCCGGCGGTCTGCACGGGGTGGGTGTGAGTTGCGTTAACGCATTGAGTACAGTGCTGCACGTTACCGTTAACCGTGAAGGGAAAGTATTTGAACAGGAGTATCATACCGGTATTCCTCAATACACTGTTCGCGAGATTGGCGAAACCGATACAACCGGTACCACCGTTCACTTCTGGCCAGATGCGTCCATCTTCCAGAATACGGTTTACATTAAAGATATTTTAGAGGGCCGTTTGCGTGAGCTGGCTTACCTGAATAAGCGCATTAACATTACGTTGAATGATCTTCGCGAAAAAGCAGAAGACGGTACACCTTATTCAAAAAACTTTTACAGCGAAGGCGGTATTATTGAGTTTGTTCAGATGCTGGACAAAAATGGTAACCGCAATGCTTTAATAGCTAATCCTTTATATGTTGAGGGGCACGATGAAGCTTCTAATGTGGCTGTTGAAGTTGCCATGAACTATAATGATGATTTTAAAGAGCATATTTTCTCTTACGTTAATAACATCAATACAATTGAAGGTGGTACCCACGTAACTGGTTTCCGCCAGGCTTTAACAAGGGTGTTTAAAACTTACGGCGACAGGGAAGGACTTTTTGAAAAAGCGAAAGTGGCCGTTGAAGGTGACGACTTCCGTGAAGGGTTAAGTGCTATCATTTCTGTAAAAGTCCCTGAGCCACAGTTTGAAGGCCAGACCAAAACCAAGCTGGGTAACAGCGATGTGAGCGGTGTTGTGCAGACAACAGTTGCGCGCGTTTTGGAAGCCTACCTGGAAGAAAACCCGAAAGAAGCAAAAAACATTATCAGCAAGGTGATTCTTGCTGCGCAGGCCCGCGTTGCCGCAAGAAAGGCGCGTGAAATGGTGCAGCGTAAAACCGTTTTGAGTGGTGGTGGATTGCCGGGTAAACTGGCTGACTGCTCTGAAAGGGACCCTGAAAAATGCGAACTATACCTGGTGGAAGGTGATTCAGCAGGCGGTACCGCAAAACAGGGTCGTGAAAGATCTTACCAGGCTATCCTGCCTTTAAGAGGTAAGATCCTGAACGTGGAAAAAGCCATGGAACACAAGATTTACGAGAATGAGGAGATCAGGAACATCTTTACGGCAATGGGCGTTACCATTGGAACTCCGGAAGATCCTAAAGCACTCAACCTGGTTAAGCTTCGTTACCACAAGCTGATCATCATGACCGATGCCGACGTGGATGGTTCTCACATTGCTACACTGATCCTCACCTTCATTTTCAGATATATGAAAGAACTGGTTGAGCAAGGTTATGTTTACATTGCTCAACCGCCTTTATACCTGGTTAAAAAAGGAAAAGAAGCAGAATACGCGTATAACGAAGACCAACGCAAAATGCTTGTAGAGAAGCTGTCTGGTGGAAAAGAAGACAGTGTAAGCATACAGCGTTATAAAGGTTTGGGTGAGATGAACGCCGACCAGCTTTGGGAAACAACGATGGACCCTTCCAGAAGGTCGCTGAAGCAGGTGACTATTGAAAGCGCTGCGGAAGCAGACAGGGTTTTCAGTATGTTGATGGGTGATGAAGTTGCTCCAAGGCGTGAATTCATTGAAACTCATGCTAAATATGCAAAAATTGACGTTTAGTAATTGATTAATTTTTGATAAATGATCAAAAACGGAACTGAATTTGCAACAGTTCCGTTTTTGTTTGAAGAATTGTTGAAACGCTGGTTTCATTTGTCAAAAACAAAAAAAATTGTAGTTTGTGGTTATTAATCATTCCAAAAAAATATAAATATGGATACTTCAAAAATGATCAAAGCGTATTGTCTTAAGACCAAAGAAAAAGATGTGCCTATGCATAATGCTGTGATTTCGAAAACTGCGAGAGGTGGATATATAGCAAAGGGTGATGATGGAAAAGGTAATAAGATGAGCGCTATTTTGGGTGAAGAGAAAGCCTTACAGGCTATTAAAGACGGTGTGGCTAAGAAAGAGTTCTAGTGTTGATGTAATCATCTACGATACAAATAAAAATGCCGGAGAGTGATTTCCGGCATTTTTATTTTGTGTAGTTGTTGAAAGTTATAGCCTTAACAAATTGCCGGGCTTAATGCTGCTTGATTCTGTAGTTGTAATCTTTTGTGTTATTTGTTGTGTCCGGGCTCCATCTGAGCCGCCGGTTTGTAGAAAAAAGTAGCCAGTGCGAAATTTCAAGTCCGTAAGAGTGCCCGGTAAAGTGAACAGTCTTTTAAAATTATTCGGTTGCTATCCGGTTGTTTGGTCACAGTCATCATCCATTTTTTACTCTCGTTTTCCGCTCAAGCCGCGTGGCTTCGTTCCTGCAACGGCGCTGCTTAAAGCGCTTTGAAAAATATGCTGCGCATTTTTCAATTGTTCCTGCGGAACAACCGCACTTTAAGAGGTACCTTTTGCAGGAACTGGTGTTAAAGCGCGGTGGTGTTAGAAAATTTAAATTAACGGGTAAATAAATCAAAGGCTCGCTTCGCATGAAATCATGGAGCGAGCCCTACATATTCTTTATTCTTGCAGCGAGAAAGCTTGTGATATCAAAAGAAATCAGACATCAAAAAATCAGACATCAGCGATCTTGTTAAACCGGCTGCTTCCCCACCAGCTCATATACTTTCTTTTGCAATGTTTGTTCTTTTGAAAGAAGCGATTCAAGTAGAGTAAGCTGATTGGCGGCACGGTTAAAGTTGTGCAGATCGTATTTTGCGCCGTAATAAATATCGTTGTTCAGATAATCCGTTAAAAATCGCAGTGCCTGCATGTACACCATAAATTTGCCTGCATATACAAACATCTTTATTTCATCCGCAGAAAGTTCACTACTCATTTCAGCGAGGTAGCCTTTAACTATCGCTTCAAAATATGCATCGCGTACAAATACTTTCGACAGGTCCGTTTCTTCTTCGCCCGCTGATGAAAGGTAGGTCCGCATCATGTCACCCACATCACTAATAAAATAGCCAGGCATTACCGTGTCAAGGTCTATTACACAAATGCCCTGGTTTTGTTTGTTAAACAATACGTTACTGATTTTTGTATCGTGATGCGTAACCCTGGTTTTAAAGGCAGGGTTTTGAAGCAATTCCTCGTATGAATAAACAATATTTACGTGCGATTTTAATGCAGCGATCAACGCCTTCGACTTTTCCAGCCTTTCTTTAGAGGCGTTTTCAATAGCCTGCCTGAATTGTTTGTACCGTAAGCTTAAATTGTGAAAGTCCGGTAAAGTAATCTTCAGTTCATTAGCACGAAAATTGGCCAGAAGCCGGGTAAATTTTGCAAACTGCTTTGCTGCTTCGTATGCAAGCTCAGGATACTCAACAACATCATAGGTAGTTGAATCCTTTACAAATTCAAACATTCTGTAATAGTCATCTTCGTGCTGAATTAGTGTGTGATGATTTTGCGTTTCTACCGGCAACGTAAACAGGTAAGATGGATAATGTTCACTGAGATAGTGGCCCAGCGCCATTATATTTTCATCAATGAGTTGGGGTTGTTTAAAAACATTGTGGTTAATGCGCTGCAAAATATAGCTCCTTTCTGCAGTTGCAATTAACCAGGTATGGTTGATCAGGCCGCTTCCAAAAGCTTTTACTTCGCAATCCCCTATTGCCAGGCCATAATATTTAAGTACATTTTCAATCATAGGTTGAAGACTTAATCCTTAACGCTCTCAAACATACTTAATAGCAAGGTATATAAAACCAACAAACGTTTGCGCTATTTCCGGGGTTTATATGCCGCCAGGATCGCGCCAGCTTAAGCACGGAGAAGGTTTTCGAAGGATGGATTACTATGCGTTTTCGTCGTAAATCACCAACTTGGAGTCTACTATAATTTTGTAATGAACGGGATCTGCTTTTTCCTCGGTTTCTTCTTTTTTACTCAACAGCTCCAGCAGCATTTGTGTTGCTTTTTGGCCCTGTATATATGGAAACTGCTCAACACTGGCTGCAGGCTGGTATTTAAGGTAAGTGGTTAGCGGCAGATTGGCATAACTAACAAACCACACATCTTTATTAATACGTACTTTTTTTTGCTGCGCATAGTGCATGGCATCCATTGCTACATAATCATTAAAGGCAACAATGGCCGTCACTTTTCTTTTGTGCGCAAGCAGCTTTTGTGTGGCTTCATAAGTACTTTCTGCGGAAAGGTCGGAGTTAACAATCAACGACGGATCAAATTTCAACCTGTTTTTCAACATCGCCTGTATGTAGCCTTCTTTGCGGTCTGCAGTTGCAACCAGGTTTTCCGGACCGTTGATCATACCAATCACCCTGTGGCCTTTTTTTAATAAATAATTGATCGCCTGGATCGTGCCGGAAAGCATATTGCAGGCCACATAATGAATATCATATGTGTTGGGAATACGATCAAAAAATACGACCGGGATATTGGAGTTTCTGAGCGATTCAAAGTGTTCGTAAGTTTCCGTGTTTTTTGAAATCGAAACAATAAGCCCGTCAACCCGATGCTTTTTCATGGCATTTACAATCTGCTTTTCCCGCTCAACATCATCATGGCTCTGGCCCATAAGCACGGTATAATTGTTTTTGTTGGCAACCTCTTCAATACCACTGATGGCCGACGAGAAAAATGATTCAGCCAGCTTTGGCAGAATAACTCCGAGTGTAAATGTTTTGCGTTGCTGAAAGAAAATCGCCGTTTGATTGGGCTCGTAATTCAGTTCTTTAGCCAGTTGCTGTACACGGGTTTTTGTTCTCAGCCCAATAGAGGGATGATTGTGTAGTGCCCTGGAAACTGTAGATACGGAAATATTCAGGCGTTTCGCAATTTCTTTAATCGTAGGTTGTTTATCTGCCATGGTACAAATTTGTGTATACGGGGAACGTAAAAGTTACGCAAACGTTTGATTATTCAGGTTTTCATTAATTCCGCAATTCTGTTGTATATTAAAGAAGTCAAAAACTGTGTTGAAAAACCGTGTAACTGCTGTTTGTGTGAAAAGCCGGCTGTTGCATTAAAATCCGATGGAATAAGGAATATGGTCCCAACTCAGCTATGCCATGAAATATGATTGCCATTTTAGCCAGGCCAACAATTGCTAAGAGCCTTAAAACAATTACTGGTTAAACACACTGTAAAGATGATAAAATAAAAAATAATTTTTAGCCTCCAAAACCAACCTGATGTATACAACTACTGCTACGCCTGAAAAACAAACAACCAAAGTGGTTACGGCGCGTCTTCTTTCGCTTGATGTAATGCGCGGCATTATCATGATTTTACTGGCGGGAGAAGCCTGTCGCCTGTACGATTCATTTCATGAGCTGAGTGAAGGTACATTCCTCGAAGGAGTTGCCCGTCAGTTCTCCCATCATCCATGGAACGGCTTGCGTTTCTGGGATTTGATACAGCCCGCATTTATGACAATGGCTGGAACTGCGATGTACCTGTCCTTTATAAAGAAACAACGAGAAGGTGTAACCTGGGCGAACAACTTTAAGCATATCGCTATAAGGTGCCTTAAATTATTTATCTGTGGAACAGGGCTGCATTGCATTTATGCTGGCCGGCTTGTTTGGGAGCTATGGAACGTGCTTACGCAGTTATCCGTAACAACCATTATCGCATATCTGTTTATCAGGAAATCGCCGATGGTTCAAATTGTTGCATCAATAGGGCTTTTGTTGCTTACCGAGCTTTTATACAGAACGATTTTGGTTCCTGGTTTTGATCAGCCATTTGTTGAGTATAAAAATTTTGGTGCGTATATGGACACTTTATTCATGGGCAAAATTAACAACGGAGGTTGGGTAACGATTAATATTCTTCCTACAGCGGCACACACTATCTGGGGTTGTGTAATTGGCTGGCTGTTGGTAAGTGATAAACCAGCAAATCAGAAAATAAAGCTCTTGCTGATGGCGGGAGGAGTTGCACTGTTGTGTGGCTTTGGACTGGACTGGTTACATATAACGCCTATTATTAAACGCATTGCCACAAGTTCTTTTGTATTGGCTTCAGGTGGATGGGTGTTTTTGATGATGGCTTTTGTCTACTGGCTGGTAGATGTCAAAAAGAAAAATAAGTATGCATTTATCCCGGTTGTAGTTGGTATGAATTCAATATTTATTTACCTGGTTTTTGAAACAGTCGGTGTTCAATGGATAAATAAGGCAATGGGGATTTTTGTAAAAGGCTTTTCCGGAATGATTGGTACCCCTGCTGTTTGGCAAGGCCTTCTTTCAGCGTTGGCGGTCTGGGCGCTCTATTGGTTCTTATGTAACTGGTTATACAAAAGAAAAATATTCTTCAAATTGTAATAAAAAGAGCCGCATACCGCGGCTCTTTTTATTTATACAAATTATTTGACTGGGCGATTAATATTCCGCCATCAATAATTTCGAAGCTTAACCAATAAACCGACGCCGATAAGCGACTTAAGTTGTAAACCCGGCGAGTTGAGATTAGGCCCGAATTGCTTTACATCATCATCGTAAATAAGATCCAGGCTCCAGGTTGCAGTTAAGATTTTTGAAAGTTTAACTGCAAACATATTCGTCATATAGAGATCCACATTCTGTGGATTGTGCCTGTAATTTGAAAACAGGTCCAACCTTCCTTTATAGCTGATTGTTTTAGTGATTTGGGCCTTATAGTTAATGGATGCAAATGCACCAAACTCAAAGTTGCTTTTTTTGCCCGTGTCAACACCATATGCCCCTTTAGCCGATAAACTATCATCATTCACAATTACCCATCTTGCTGTTATTGGTGAAACAAAGATGGAAAGGTTGGGCACAGGATGCCAGTCAATACCAGGGCTCAGCATGATGTAAGCCGGCGCCATAAAATTAGATGTGTATTCTCTCGGCTTGTCCGCGGGGTAATTGTACCCTTTGGTAAACTGGGACCTGAAATCGAACAATCCGCTCAGGTTTACTTTCGGGCTGAGCGCATAACCGTATTTCGATGTGAGATCAAAGCGGTCATCGTTTTTGCGCGTACCTAAACTGGTTGTTTTTACGTAGCCATAGTACATGTCGAGATTATTATCCCAGGAGTGCTTTCCTTTTTTATAATATGCATAACCGTTGATATAACTGTTGAGCGAAAGGGAAAAATCATCACCACCCGCAGCCCAGTTACTCAATGATCCCTGTGCCAGGTTAAAGCTGATAGTTCCTCCGGTTTTCCATGTTTTTACAATGGTATCGTTGGGGTCTTTTTTAAAGTCTTTGTTAGCATCAGACTGAAGGCCTTTCATTGTCTCATCCTGCGCAAGGGCATGCATTGTTACGAACAATAACAAAAGTGTAAAGGTTCTTTTCATAATCCAGAGATTTGGTGTTAATAAAATATAAGGGCTTTGTATGTAACACAAAAAAATGCCATTTAGTTTAAAACCAATCTAATATGGCTGTTTTGACGAATCATTTACCATGCCGGAAATTGATGAGCTGTTGTATGGATTGACGTGCGGTTTCTCTGGTTTCATTGCAGTGTATAATTTTGTGTTCCCTAAAAACCTTAAAAAATGATAATAAAGCAACTACCACGAGTTGTTTTCGTGAGCCGAATTGTACCGAAGCGTACTTTTGTAATATTACAGGCCGGCCTGTTTTTGAACAGCGCCCGGTAATTAGTACAGCAGCTTATTACAACAAATCCTTTAGTTAAACGTAATTCATGCAACCATTGCAGTTGCAGCAATTTTAACCTTGCTAACAAATAAAAAGTATATGATGAAACACCTTATTTATGCTCTTACTCTGTGCGTTCTTTTTCTGAATGTGCACGCACAAAAAACAGTAAAATTTGATACACTATACATGCGCAATGGTGAAACCAAAATAGGCGCGGTAACAGAAATTGCTGACGATGCCGTTAAGTTTACACACAAAGGCGAAACACTTGGCTATTCGTTTAAAAAAGCAGATATAGCAAAGATTGGTTTCTCCAGCGGAAGATCAGAAATTTTTGCGGCTCCTGTGCAGGAAGATACTTCAGCTAAAAACGCAGCTCCTGCGCAATTTATCAATCAACAGGAGCATCGCAATAATGTAGCAGTGCTGCCTTTCAGCTTTATTTCCGATCAACGTTCCGGCGATGAAGAGATGGGATATAAAATTCAGGAAGAATGTTACACCTACATAAGCAAAAAGGCGCAGGCACTCAAAATTCAGGATCCTTCTTCCACAAATGCATTTTTAGGAAAAGCAGGCGTGAACCCCGGGAATTTCAGAAGCTTTACATACCAGGAGCTTTGCAACATTTTGGGTGTTGAATACATATTAAGGGGAACTGTTACAATGGATAAAGGATCTGTTTCCACCTATGGAAATGCGGGTTCAAATACAACCTACAATTCCAACGACAAAAATGGCAAAAGCAAATCGTCCAGCAGCACCTATGGTTCTGCTACCACTTCGCAAGATTACAAAACATCGGTAACCATGGAAGTATACATGGACGACGGCAAAAAAGTATTTGGTCAGAATCACGCTGCTTTCTGGAGTACCACAGACGCTTACAAAAACACGTTGCAATATTTGCTGAAGAGGACGCCGATCTATAACAGATAGGGAAGCTATAGCATATTGCTTAGCAGTTCAACTGACGAATCTATTCATTCATAGCAAACAATGGCATTGGATCAAACATATCTTATGCCATTGTTTGTTTAATAACAAAACAATTATTAGCGATATAAGAAAAGCAGCGTGCAAGTATTTTTTTTGTCGTGGATTTGTACTTGGCAGAACAATATGTCCCTTGAAATAAAAACGGACCGCTGACCGGTCCGTTTTGTACTCACATTATTTTTTTAGCTTGGCTTTCATCAGTTCCGTAAACTGCTCCAGCGTTAACTTCTTTGCAATGATTCTTTTCTGGTCATCCAGGAGGTACATGGTTGGCGTTTGAAATACATCATATAATTGCCGGAATCCAGCCTTGCCTGAAGCTGTTTCCTGCTGGCGTTGTTTGGGTGGCTGGTACACGTGCACCCATCCGCTTAATTTATGTTCGCGGATAAAGCCCTTCCAGTCCTGGATGGCCTTATCAAAATCTTTCCCGTCCTTTAATAATTGTTCATCGGTATTTACCGCGTATACTTTAACTCCCATCGCTTTCCATGAAGCTTCATAGGCGGAGTCAACTTTGGGAACCTGCTCTTTGCAATGCCCGCAGTGAGGATCCCAAAAAACAAGAAAAGTAAAAGGCGCCTTAAGAGCATATAGCGGAGATGTCTTGCCACTAGTGTCAGTAAGATCAAGCTGTGCACCCTGTTCCCCAATCTGGTTAGCCATTAAACTATATGCGCGGTTAAAAATATATTCTTTCTGCTTGGCATTCAGCCATGTGGTATCGCCTTTGGAAAAGTAATTATTGAAAAGGAATATAAATACTTTGTCCTGTCCCATAATCTCGGGGTTTATATACTTGTCAGTAAATTTTCCCAGCAGGTACTTGAACATATCTTTCGATTCTCTTGCATACAGCAGCATGTAGTTTACTTCTGCAATGACAGAATCAGGTTCAGGCGAAACGTAGTATTTATAATATTCTTCAACCTTTGGATCAAAGAAAGGCGTGCGCAAAAGGCGGTCATCATTAAAAGGCACATCATCCCAATAATGTTCTTTCATGTACCTGGCGGGATATAGTGAATCAATTGCGCCGTTAGCCAGTTTGGGGGCAGCAGGCACATCAGGCCTTTTCATTGAATTGAAGAACAGCGTTAGCATCGCATCCGGATGTTCCTTTGCTATCCGGTCGCGGTAATCATTCAATTCTTTATTTCCTTTTGTTAGTTCATCTTGTATCCTTACTGAGTCTTGTTTTGTTTTGGCATCTTTTAGTTCTTTCTGCAGTTGCTGTAACTGGGGAACTTTAACGGCAAGATGTTTTGTGTATTCCTGGAACAACGAGTTTTCCTCAGAGCCGGTGATCACTACAGCATCTTGTTTTGTAGTGTCCGCTTTTATAGAAAATTGCTGTTTGCTGTCCATTAAAAAATCAAAAAGCAATGTGCGGGAAGGTGATACCATAAAGTAAATGCCGCCCGGTAATTTTTCCTTGCCTTTAAAAGTCCCTGACCCATTTTCATTTACATAAACAGAGTCAACAAGGTTCTTATATTTTCCGTAGTAGCAACCCATATACATCCAGCAGTTTTTAAACGGTGCTACGGTAATATTAATATCATAGCCAGGTGTGCCTGCGACGGGTTTTGCTGCCGGCTTGGTAGTTTTTTGTGACTGGGCCTGTAAAACGGTTAAACATAGGATTGTAATAAACAAAGGCTTCATCTATTTGATTTTAGTAAGCGTAAAAATAGGATAATGTAAGTGTAAATTATAGGTTATAAGTTAGACGGTTTTACGCTTTTATAAATCCTCTTCTCTTTCCAGCATTAAAATAGCGCCTTGCGGAACAATGAAATATTTATCGCCTTCGTACATGATTTCGGTTGCGCCGCTTAAAAGAAAAATTGCCAGGTCTCCTTCTTTAGCTTGTAGCGGTACATATTTTACCTGTTCTTCTTCAGACTTCCACGACTCGTTTTCCACTGGCAGCGGAATGGCATAACCTGGGCCGGTTTTTATTACATAGCCCTGCTGCACTTTTTCCTTTTCCTGCACGCCAGGTGGCAAATACAATCCGGATGAAGTTTTATCGTTCGGCTGCAATGGTTTAATCAATACCCTGTCGCCTATTATAATTAGCTTTTTCAATTTATTATCAGGTGTTAACAACATATTATGCTTTTAGAATGCAAAATTAAAAACAAGCGTTAAACTATGGTTCAGAAATTATATCAGTATACCTCTACTAATTACCTTTAACAAAACAATGATCCAATTTTGAATCGGCGTAATAATTGATTATATTTATTTGTTTAAAATTTAAATTCAGATAATTATGGAAGGAAAAAAATACAAAATACTGTTGTGTGAGGATGATACGAATCTTGGAATGGTGTTGAAAAACTATCTCGAATTAAACGACTACGATGTTACACTGGAAAGGGACGGCCGTTTAGGGCTGGCTGCCTTTCAACGTGAAAAATTCGACATATGCCTGTTGGATGTAATGATGCCTAACATGGACGGGTTTACGCTTGGTGAAGAAATCCGTGATATTGACCCTGAAGTTCCATTGTTCTTTTTGAGCGCCAAAACGATGAAGGATGACATTATACAGGGATACAAGCTCGGTGCGGACGACTATATTACCAAGCCTTTTGACAGCGAAGTATTACTGCTTAAAATAAAAGCTATTTTAAAACGTAACGAGGACCTTAATAAGGAAAACGAAAACATGGAATTTGACTTAGGCAAATACCATTTTAATCCTAAGTTGCGTGAATTGATTTATGAGGGCAAAACCCAGACGCTTTCTCCTAAAGAAAATGAGCTTTTAAAAATGCTTGCTGAGCATAAAAACGACCTTCTGCCAAGAGAAAGAGCATTGAAGAAAATATGGGGCAGCGACACCTACTTTAACGGACGAAGCATGGACGTTTATATCGCTAAACTTCGCAAGTATCTTAAGGATGATGAACACATTGAGATCGTTAATATTCACGGTAACGGTTTCCGCCTGGTGGTGAAAGAACCATCTTAGTTTAATGGAAAATGGAAAGTTGAAAATTGACAATGCATAGCATTGAACAGTTTCAAAAAATAGTAATTTAATTGAATAAAAAAACCTGGCTTAGCCAGGTTTTTTGTTTTTTATAAACCATATACGAAAATATAAGGTTTATGCGGAATACTTATATGTCCTTATATGCCTTCTATGGTTCAAAAATGCATTTAATCAAACAACGTGTTTCCTGCTGAATTGGTAAATGGCTTCTTACCCAAATGCTCATAAGCCTTGTGCGTTGCCTCGCGCCCGCGTGAGGTACGCTGTATAAAGCCTTCCTGGATCAAAAATGGTTCGTACACTTCTTCAAGCGTTCCCGGCTCTTCGCCTACGGCAGTAGCAATAGTGGTAATACCAACAGGGCCCCCTTTGAATTTTTCAATGATGGTTGATAAAATGCGGTTATCCATTTCATCCAATCCGTGCTCGTCTACATTTAATGCTTTTAATCCATGGCGTGTTATACCAATGTCAATGTTACCGTCATTCAACACTTGCGCAAAATCTCTTACGCGCCTGAGCAGCCCATTCGCGATACGTGGTGTTCCACGGCTTCTTCCCGCAATTTCCAATGCAGCCTCGGGCGTTATGGAAGTCTGCAAAATGGAAGCGCTTCGCTGAATAATCTTTTGCAGAGTTTGCGCATTATAATATTCCAGCCTGGACTTAATACCGAAGCGGGATAGCAATGGCGCCGTAAGCAAACCGCTGCGTGTTGTAGCGCCAATAAGTGTAAAAGGATTGAGATTAATCTGCACGCTTCGTGCATTGGGGCCGCTATCGATCATAATGTCAATACGAAAATCTTCCATGGCTGCATACAGGTATTCTTCAACAACAGTACTCAATCGGTGAATCTCATCGATAAATAATACATCGCCTGCGGAGAGATTGGTCAACAATCCCGCAAGGTCGCCCGGCTTTTCAATTACCGGCCCACTCGTTTCTTTAATGTTTACACCAAGCTCATTCGCTACGATTCTTGACAAAGTGGTTTTACCCAAACCCGGAGGGCCGTGAAATAGCACATGATCCAGCGCCTCGCCACGTAATTTTGCGGCCTTTATAAAAATGACAAGATTCTCTATAATCTGCGGCTGTCCTGCAAACTCCACGATCTCTTTCGGCCGTATTGTATTCTCGAACTCTTTTTCTGCTGCGCTTTGCTGCGATTTATCTGCCTGTAAATTGGGATTGCTCATGAACTGTAATTCAAAAGCCAAAAATAGGCCTTTTAAACCACGGAGGCACGGCCGATAAAACAAGGCCCCAGTTTTTTTGCAGGAAAAAATACCACTTATCCTGAGTTCTTGCGCACCCGTCCGAATGTGCCGTAGGCGCGAGTGGGTAGCTTATAACGTACAACGTATCACACTTCACTCCATCCCGTACTGTCCTGAAATGAAAATCGTTTGAACAATTTGACTATTTTAGATGTGAGGATCATTTCTAACGCTTAAAGCTAGTCGCACTTATGAGCAATTCTAATACTGCAATGCATAAATGGCATAATAAAGTTTCACATGTTTCACAGATAGGCGGAATAGAAACATCCGTTCTGGATAATGGCCTTGGGCGCGGTAGCCGTATTGCATGGATCAATACCGGCAGCGGGCTGCGTTATAAAGTTTTGCTGGATAGGGGGCTTGATATTGCGGAGGCTTTCTATAATCAACATGGCCTTGCGTGGGTAAGCCACACTGGTGTAACGCCGCCGCATCCGTTTATTTATCATGGATTGGATTGGCTGAAAACTTTTACCGGAGGGTTGCTTACGACCTGTGGCCTTTCACATGTTGGAGGACCCGAAGCTGATGAATTTGGTGAGAGAGGGCTGCACGGCGAAATAGGAAATACGCCAGCTGAAATTATCTCAATTGTACAACCTGACATAGCTGCGGGAAAACTGGAAATGAGTATAACTGCAAGTATGCTACAAACAAAAGTGTTTGGCCCAACGCTTGAATTACGAAGAACAATTTCCAGTAGGCTGGGAGAGGCTACGCTGCGCATTCACGACGAAGTAATTAATCGCGGAAACACGCCGGCGCCGCATATGTTGATGTATCATTTCAACATTGGCTATCCACTTGCTGATGAAGGCGCGGATATTGTTTGGAAGGGGCCATGGGAAACAAGGCACAAACACCTGGAATATAAAATTTTCAACGACAAACATAATTTTCGTAAATGCCCGCCGCCATTGAAAATGCACAATGGAACCGGAGAGGAGGTAGCGTTTATAGACATTGAGGCTGATGGAAACGGTTTGTGCGAATGTGGCATCCATAATGCGGAGATAGGTGTTGCTTTGGCATTCAGGTTTAAAAAAGAGCAACTGCCCTGGCTAATCAACTGGCAGCATTGGGGCGAAGGCGAATATGTAACCGGTATTGAGCCTGCAACCCACCCGCCTATAGGACAAGCAGCAGCAAGGCAACAGAATACATTGATCTTTATAGAACCGGGCGAAAAAAGGGTGTATGATGTTGAAATCGAAATAATGTCCGATAAGGCCGCAATGAAGGATTTTGTTAGCAGATGCGGTGATCATCATACCTCATCAGTTGCAAACAGCTAAAAAAGTGTTGGTTTTATATGTTTAATTTATTGCATGTATTAAAATTTGATATTTTAAAAAAATGATTATTTTCGCCGCTTCAGAGCATACCTAAACTCTGCTGTTACCTAATGAAAACAATCTTAAGCAGTTTACTGCTTTGGTCAGTAGCAATATGTGCAACCGCCCAAAATAACCTTATTTATACACCGTCTGCAAATGACACAGCAGCCTTGCATGCCAACTTTCTGGCCATTGAAAAAATCTACCAGGATGAAACCAGCCAGTTAAAAGGAAAGGAAAATCAGGCATTGCTGGAATTTTATCGCCGCCGTATTGATAACATACACTCCCTGTTTCTACGCGGGGAAATTTTAGCTGATACAGTTGCTTCAAAATATCTTGAAAAATTAACAGGGCAAATCATTTCGGGCAATTCAATGTTGCAGCCGTTGCCTTTGCACCTTGCCATTTCCAAATCTGCCGTTCCAAATGCAGCTTCATACGGAAGTGGTTTTATTGCATTTAACGCGGGCTTGCTCACCCGCCTGGAGAATGAAAGCCAGATTGCTTTCGTGCTTTGCCATGAAATTGCGCATCAGTTTTTGCACCACAGCGATAACAGAATAAAAAAATACCTGGAGGTATTAAACTCACAGGAAACAAGGAAAGAGGTTAAGCACATCAGCAAGCAGGAATACAATAGAAGGGCTCAATTTGAAAGCCTTAACCAGCAAATTGATTTCGGTAACAAAAGGTATAGCCGTGCAAATGAAGCTCAGGCTGATTCGCTGGCGGTTATATTTATGTCCAACGCGCATTTTGATACAAGAGGTGCATTGTCATGTCTAGCACTGTTGGATAAAATAGATGATGATACATTCAGTTCTACTACATTATTGCGAAATACTTTTAGCAACCACGAATATCCTTTTAATGAAAGATGGCTTGAGAAAGAAGAAGGTCTGCTGGGTGGCCATGCTGTTCTTCAGAAAGATGAAAAGCTGGCCGACTCATTAAAAACACACCCGGATTGCTCAGAACGCATCAGCCTTTTGCAGCCATCAATTGCTTTAAATAAGCAGCAGGCAGATCTGTCCGACACAAACGCTTTCACAGTGGTAAAGGAAATCTTACCATATGAAACAATCAATTACTATTACAACAACACGCAGTATTCCCGCTCCATATATTATTGCCTTGAATTGTTATCCCGAAAACCTTCAGATGCATTTGCTTTAATAACATTGGGTAAGGCCATGAACAATATTTATGAAGCGCAACAAAATCATTCGCTTAATAAAGTGGCCGATCTTCCGTCGCCTTATTACTCATCTAATTATAACATGGTTCTACAATTCATTCAAAATTTAAGGCTGAATGAAATTGCTATGACGAACTATTTCTTTCTAAGAAATTATGCAACTGCCCTTTCGGGTTCCAAAGCATATGAATCAGTTTTTTCTAAAAGCCGGCAACTGGCAGGCAAATAATCCTTTTTATATTTTTTATACACCCAAATCAAACAACATGAAGACTAGACATTTGGCTTTATTTATCTTATTAAGCACCTTTTCTGTGGTGGTTTATGCACAGAAAAGCCTTTCGCTAAACAACGTTAACAAAATTTATTTGCAAAACACCGGCACCATTATGCAGGATGGTTTGGTAAAAGGCTATTTCCTGTTTTATCAAAGCGATAAAATAGACAAGAAGACCAACGAATACACTTTACAGATACTGGACGAAAACCTGAATAAAGTAAGGGATATTAAAATGCAGGATGGAAAAAATGTTTCCTTACTTGAGTCTGCTTATAACGGTGATGCACTGACCTTTTTATTTTACAACAGCGAAGAAAAGTCAATGGAGACAAAGGTTTATAGCATGGATGGCAAACTCAAGTTTTCTTATAACAGGGAGATCGATAAAAAGACGTTGAACTTCATCGACAGCTACGGTGAAGGTACCACTGATGAATACGAAAACAGGAAGATCTTCAGCCTTAGGAATAATGGTTTTTTGATGTTAATTCCTGTGCGCGACGGAAGAAAATTTACCTATGAAATGGATTTCTATTCTTCAGAAAAACGTTTGCAATGGTCTTATAACCCTGAGGATGATGAAAGAATGGCAATGGCTACTTACCTGGGTAATAGCGACAGCGTTGTTGTGCTTGAAGTTACCAAACGTGAAAGATTGCTTGGAGGCGCTACAACTTCTTCTGTGGTTGGTTTGAATGTATACACGCATAAGAAAGTATTTGAGCTGGATGGTTCTAAAGACAAGTTCAAATTTGTTCCGCAGTATTGTACAGCATTAAAAAATACCAGCAACCTGCTTTTCATGGGCTCTTATTATAACAAAGAAGATAACCTTGCAAAAGATTTTAGCCAGGGGCTGGCGATTTACATTGTCAGTCCGACAGGCGAAGTAATTTCGAAAACATACAATACATGGGAAAAGGACTTCGCAAAATATTTACCCTTGAATGAAAAAGGTAAGATAGATAACATCGGTTACCTGTATTTTCACAACCTGATACAAGCTGCTGATGGCAACCTGTTTGCAGTGGGTGAGGGTTATAAGAGAGTGGTAGATGCCGTTGGCGTTGGGATGAATGTGTTAAGCAGAAGAGTTGGCGGCGGAAACACCATGATTAAAGTAACCGACATGGTGTTTATGAAATTTACGCCTGACTTTAAGGTAAGCGGAGCTACAATCCAGGAAAAGAGCCATAACAATTTTCATACTCAGGCCGCAGACTTCAATAGTCAGCACCTGATTGCTCAGATGATAAAAATGTCTGGCGGGTTTGACTATACATTCACCACCAGCAACAAAGATGTAAGCGCTTTTGCTTTTTACTATAAAGATTACGAACGAAGCAAAGATTTTAAAGGAGAAGTGGTGCATTCTATCGGTTATGCGGATAATAAAGTATCTACAGATAGAATGGAATTAAAATCAAGTGCATCCAGCCTTAGAGTATTGCCTGCAAAAGCCGGTAATGTGATGATCCTGGAGTATTTCAGAAAGGATAAAACATTGAACGTTCATTTGGAAAAGATGAACTAGTCGTTACAACTTGCAGCATAAATATTTATGCGATGAAAATAAAAACCGTCTCAGATTATTTTGAGATGGTTTTTATTTTTAAGTAAAACGAAGGCAAAAAAATAAATAGCATGCGTATACGCTATCTTCCCATCCATCCTCCGTCTACCGTTAAAATTGTTCCATGAACATAGTTTGAAGCAGGTGAAGCAAGAAATACAACAGGGCCTTTAAAGTCTTCAGGTTCGCCCCAACGGCCTGCGGGTATCCTGTCTAATATGGATTTGCTTCGGTCAGCGTCCGCGCGTAATGCACTGGTATTGTCTGTGGCGATATAACCAGGAGCTATGGCATTTACGTTCACGCCTTTTGACGCCCATTCATTTGCAAACGCCTTCACGAGCGACCCAACAGCGCCCTTGCTTGCGGCGTATCCCGGAACATTTATGCCACCCTGGAACGTGAGCAATGATGCCGTAAAAATAATTTTTCCCGAACCGCGGTGAATCATGTCCTTGCCAATTTCCCTGGTAAGAATAAACTGGGAAGTTTGATTAATAGCAATGATTTCATCCCAGTATTCATCAGGATGTTCCGCTGCAGGTTTTCTTAAAATATTTCCCGCATTGTTGACAAGAATATCGATTTGAGGATGGTCGTTTTTAACACGATGAATGAAATCATATAATGATTGACGATCCGCGAAATTACACTGATACGAAAAAAACTTTCTTCCTGTTTTTTTTACGTTTTCTTCTACTTCGCTTCCCGGTTTCAATGTAGCGGAAACGCCAATAATATCTGCGCCTGCTTCGGCCAGGCCTTCGGCTATGGCTTTGCCAATTCCGCGGCTGCAGCCTGTAATTAAGGCTATTTTATTATTCAGGGAAAAGTAAGAAAGTATTGACATGCGTTGCTATTCTAAAGTTGAAAAATAGGTTTGCAAAATTATTGCACTGATATGATGAGTGGCTGCTTTAACTGTTGTTGAAAGGTTTGCACGTAATCGAACCACTGGGATGCAGATGTGATCCTGTTTGCTTTGTTCCATACCGCGCCGGTAAAATAGGTAATTGCTTTTTGCTGGTTGGTTGTGGTAATGGTCAATGCCTGCTCTTTTGTTACCAGCATTTGTTTTACAGGTTGTGTGTGAATGGTTGCTACACCTGTAATACCATCATTGCCGTGTTGTGGTTCCCAATACGCGGATATGCCGCTTTGCTCATCCAGCAACATAACGCCCGGTTCTTTGCGTTTCGACAGGCCGGTTGCAACATTCAGCACAGCGTCCGAAGTATAATTATACAAGGCAGTTACTTTATTTAACTGCGAGCCTGCATCTATGGAAATGGTTTTAATAACTGAAACAGGTTTTGAGTCAATGTTCCAATCATCGTAGATCAGTTGAAATGACGAGCGAAGCGGGCCATTATCCAGCACCTTGAATCTGTGATAATTTTTTGAATAATAAATGGAGTCATTCAGGTATGGAGCAATATTGCCTGCGCCCAATGTAAAGCCAACCTGGTAGTAATCCAGCCCGTCGCCATGATCTTTATGGTAATCATTTTTTTTATAACGGTCATCAACAACAAGCTTATCCGTGCTTTTCACCCAAACGTCAAGGCCATAAGCGTCTTCATTGCTGCCTTCCAATGCCTTTCCATACATACGAAAAGCAATCCTGTCGTTTTCCCAGGCAAAATCATCTTTTCTTTCAGGAACGTAACGGCAGAATGTTTTTGGCGGAAACACCGTATGTTTTCCTTTTACCAGTTTAAATGATTGAGAACCTTTAGCCGGAATTGACACCAGCAATAAGAGGTTTTGTGCGGTGGCGTTTCCCGCATACTCCAGCTGGAACATCACTTCCTGCTGCGTTTTTGCATCAATCACTTTAAAGCCTGCCGTGTCTATGGATGGCCATTTTGCTGTAATGCCTTTCCATGTAATTTCAATTACGTAATCTTTAAAATCTATCTGGCTGTTATTCGTTGCCGTTATATTAACGGACTGCGCTTTTGTGCCGATCCACAAGAAAATCAATAGTGAAAGAAATAGTTTGTTCATAATTAAAAGCTATGAGCTGTCAGCTATTAGCTATCAGCTTGTTGAACGTATTAATCAATCGCTTTCGCCCCTTCAGGGCTTGTTTGCCTTTTGTTCCATTACACAGGGCGTTGCCCCATGCTAATGCCCTCGCCCTTTCAGGGCTTTGTGGGTATAAGATTATTTATGCTTGTTTCTTTCATCACTTACCTGCTACGTGCAAGGCTGAAGGCCTTGGTGCATTAGCATGGGGCAACGCCCTATGAGCAAGTCGCAAATGTCTATAAAGCCCTGAAAGGGCGTTAGCAGATCTCTCTACTATGTTAACGTCATAGGCAAATGCTTGATTTTTAACATTCTACTGTTGCTCTTTCAGGGTTGGTCAAGCAAAGCTCTAATCTTCCTCAAACCTCAATACTCACAACCTCCTACTTCAATTCGTTAATCTTGCAATGATCCATATCTCCATAGTCCATGTTTTCACCGGCCATGCCCCAGATAAAATTATAGTTGGAAGTGCCTGCACCGGAGTGTATAGACCAATCTGGTGAAATAACTGCTTGTTCATTTTGCATCCAGATATGCCTTGTTTCGTCTGGCTGCCCCATAAAGTGGCAAACGCTTTGCCCTTCCGGTACTTGAAAATAAAAATATACTTCCATTCTTCTGTCATGCGTATGTGCAGGCATTGTATTCCATACGCTTCCGGGTTGCAGTTCTGTTAATCCCATTTGCAACTGGCAGGTGGGTAATACGCTGTTCACAAGAAGTTTATTGATCGTTCTGTGATTGGATTGCTCAAGGCTTCCAAGCGTTACTTTTTCCGCTTCGTCTTTTGAAACTTTGCGTGTTGGATATGCATGATGCGCCGGAGCTGAATTGATATAAAATTTAGCAGGCGCGTTTGTATCTGCAGATGCAAAAGTTACTTCTTTTGTCCCTTTGCTTATGTACAATGCCTCTTTGTATTGAAGGATGAAACTGTTTCCGTCGGCGGTAACTGTTCCGGTTCCTCCAACATTTATAATGCCCATTTCCCTTCTGTCAAGAAAGTAAGGCGCTTTAAGGCTATCCGGATTTGGCAATACCAGCTCTTCTTTTATAGGCATGGTACCCCCCGCTATAAAACGATCGTAGTGTGTAAGCGTAAAATGAAAAGCGTCTGCCTCGAAGATTTTTTCTATCAAAAACTTTTTTCTTAATCGGGTAGTATCCAGGCTCATCACTTCATCGGGGCTGCTTGCAAACCTGTTGTCGAATGATACGTTCATAGTTAATGTGTTTAATCAATCAAAATTTTATCAATAATCAACTGCGTAATCCTTTTTAAATGGTTGGCCACTCCAGGCCTTTTTGGACGTCCAGTCTTCCGCGGCATCTGTCCAAAACGGATGATGCTCCGGGAGGCCCAAAGGCAAAAAGCCAGCTGATGCCAGGTACATGCTTCCACTGTCTAAATAATAATCGGCAACCTCAGGCTGATGGCCCGCAAAGCCCAATTGTAGCCAACCATCTTTTGAAAAATTTCCTTCAATAGAAAACATGCGCTTCATAACCGTAGTTATTGCATTGCGGATTTGTCCGTTGCTAAGCCCTTCAGGCAATTGTTGTAAGAGGCAAAGTTGGGTTAAGGGCTGAAAAATTGCTGTTCTGTAGGTAATCGATCTGCCAAATACGGGAAAAGTCCCTTCCGGCGAAATCATTCTTTCCATATAAGAACTGTAACGTTGTGCGCGCTTGAGTGTTATGTCGTAATCGGCTTTGCTACATTTATTTTTTTGCAGCTGAATAATTCTGATATCCAGCATCATTGGTTGAATAACAAAGCTGTTATAATAATCAAAATGGAATTTGCTGCCGTCTGAATACCATCCGTCACCAACATACCATTCGCTCATTTTAGTTAGAGCTATCTGTATGCGAAACGCATCATAATCTTCATTGATCGATAATAAAAATGCCTCGATTACCGCAGCAAACAACATCCAGTTATTGTATGGCGGAGTTACCCGGCGCAATGCTTTGAATTGTTGAATGTAGCGGCTTTTAGTCGTTGCGTCCAACGGCTGCCATAATGCTTCCGGGGCACGAATAAAACTTTGTGCAAGAAAAGCGGCATCAACCAACGGTTGCCCCTCTTTATCCCACAACAAAAAATCCGGCGAAGCAGGGTTTACTGCGTTGGCATAACTTTTTAGCGCCCAATCGCGTAATTGTTTCCTTTGCTTGCCTTCCGGCGAGTTGTCATCTGGCAGAGCGAGCCACGGGGCAAGGCCTGACATAAGCCTGCCAAAGCATTCCATGTATGCGAGGTTCTTATCCCTGTTGTCCCACGATGGACTATATTCAACAGGCATGTTCTTTTTTAGCGTACCAGCACTCATGTTGCTAAGCACAGGTACCGCTATTTTATAAAGCAGCGATGCCCAGTAACTGCGATCCGATTTTCCGTCATTGCCCGCAATGACAGTATTTTTCGCCAGCGCTGATGTTGCAGGCATGCCACCTGCAAATCCCAGTAGTGATGCGTATTGTAAAAATTTTCTGCGTAACATAACTATAGTTTCAGCCGATCAAACTCACAATGCTACAAGTACCATTTTTTGTACCTGGCTAGCGCTTCAATAAAATAATAATCAGCATAGGTAAGTGGTACATCTACTTCAGACTTAAACGGAATTGCGCCTGAACTATGCATCAATATAAAGCCGCCGTTAGAGCCCTTAGGTGCCCGATATGCCGGAGATGATAAAGATGTAAGCATTTTTTCCGCGGCGTTCACGTAGGTCTCTTTTTCCTGATCTTTTGCATATTGTGCCAGTTCCAAAAGTGCCGATGCCGCTATTGCTGCCGCGGATGCATCACGATATGTGTCCGGAATGCCGGGCGCGTCATAATCCCAGTAAGGCACCATGTCTGCAGGCATTGTCGGATTGGAGAGTATAAATTGGGCTATATGTTTTGCCTGGTTCAAATAAGTATCGTTTTTTGTAAAGCGGTACATTACTGTAAAACCGTATAATCCCCACGCCTGGCCACGGCTCCATGCAGAGGAGTCTGCTGCTCCCTGCCAGGTAAATTTGCGGGCTGGAACACCTTTTACAAGGTCGTAATCTACAACATGATACGAACTATAATCGGGCCTGAAATGATTTTTGATGGTTGTATTGGCGTGCGTTTCTGCGATAGTCTTCAGGTTCTTTCCACCGCCATTGCGGCCAGACCATTCCAACAACTCCAGGTTCATCATGTTGTCGATAATTACCGGGCATTTGAAATTTTTACCGGAATCCCATGACTGGATGGATTGAATAGACGGCCTGTAACGCGTAATTAGCGATTGGGCGGAAGTAAGGATAACATCTTTATATGCCGGTGTTTTAGTAATGCGATAAGCGTTTCCAAAACTGCAATACATCATAAACCCAAGGTCGTGATTGCCGGTATAATGTTTTTCTTTTTCAAGAATGTTCAGGCGCCTTTCAGCCTCATGGCGAATAGCGGTATCGCCGGTATACTCATACAAATACCACAATGTGCCGGGATAAAAACCGCTGCACCACCATTTTGTGTCGCTTGTTACCACTTGGTTTTTGGAGGCATCGTACGTTTTGGGCATCACATCGGGCGGCACATTGGCCATTAGCACTTTGTATTGGTCAACAGCAAACCGCATATTGTCATCGATAAGCTGTTTCATTGCGTCTCGGTTTTGTTGGCCAAACAGCGCTAGTGAAAGCAGGCAGGTAAATGCTGCAATGCATATTTTTTTCATAAATGGTTATTTGTTCAGTGAAGCAAATCGCTCAGAGATAAAAAAGCAGGTGAAAATAAGCATTTTCTAAAAATGAAAACGTTTTCATTTTAAAAAATATCTAAACTGGCCGGGTCATTATAGCTTGTTTTAAAAAAAACATATATTGCAGCACTGAAAACTTATACAAATGGCAGAACATAAAAAAACTATCGCTCCTTTATTTACCAAAGACAATTATTTGTGGATGGGCATTGGGGCTGCCGTTATTGCCTTAGGCATGTTTTTAATGAGTGGCGGTAAAAATGAGGATCCAAATACGTTTGATCCTAAGCTGGTATACAGTGCAACACGTATAACCGTTGCTCCAATTCTAATTATAGCTGGTCTGTTAGTTGAGATCTACGCTATTTTTAAAAAGCCAAAAGCTGTTCAGCATTAAAAGAATTTAGTTTAAGATAAGCGGTGCTTGCACCGCTTTTTTGTTTGTATTAAAGTCCGCATTTTTAGTATGAATATTATACAGGCTATCGTCCTCGCTATTGTAGAAGGTCTTACCGAGTTTTTACCCGTATCATCTACCGGCCACATGATCATTGCCGCCTGGTTGATGAAAGTTCCTAACAGCGATTTTACCAAGTTTTTTACGGTGGGTATTCAGTTTGGGACTATTCTTTCGGTTGTAGTGCTATACTTCAGGCGCTTTTTTCAAAGCATCAATTTCTACGTTAAACTCTTTGTCGCTTTTATTCCCGCGGCAATTTTTGGAATTTTGTTTTCGCACCAGATTGATGCTTTGCTTGAAAGTGTTTTAACGGTAGGCATTATGTTACTGGTTGGTGGTATCATATTTATTTTGCTTGACAACTGGTTTAAAGCGACGGAAAATAATAAGGATAAAGAAATTAAATACGGAAATGCATTTGTGATTGGCCTGTTCCAATGCCTTGCGATGATTCCCGGAACATCCCGTTCTGCGTCAACTATCATCGGAGGATTAACCCAAAAGCTCAACAAAAAGCAGGCTGCTGAATTCTCTTTCTTTCTTGCTGTACCTACCATGTTTGCGGCAACGGCGAAAAAGATGTATGACTTTTACAAAGAGGGCGTTCATCTCTCATCCGAAGAATGGAAGCTTTTTGGCATTGGTAATCTTGTAGGGTTCATCGTTGCCATAATTGCTATCCGTGCCTTCATTGGTTACCTTACCAAACATGGCTTCAAAATGTTTGGCTGGTACCGCATCATCGTTGGCGCTGCCATTATCATATTGTATTTAATGGGACATGATTTGCAACTGGTTTAGAGGCATGCTGCATTGGATGTACTATAAGTTGTACGTTATAAGTAGTACGTTGTACGTTTATTGAAGCGAGTGGGAAGAAAGCTGAAAGCTTAGAACGAGTTGTACGTTATAAGTGATACGTTTTACGTTGATCCCGCGCATATGATCCCCAAGCCACCAAGGATGCAAAGTGCCATGGAAGTTGGTGTTAAGTAAATTACCTTGCTCGGAAAGTTTGTTAACTTATGCGCATTAGCGCCTTCTTTAATTCTTAGTGTTCGCTTTGCCTTTGTGGTTCAAAAACCTTTGTGCTTCTTTCTGCCTTTGTGACTTAGTGCCGGCCCGTGCCGGATCGGACGGGGCAAAAAATGACGTCGTGTTCCGCCGTGCCTTGGTGGCTCCGTGGTTCAAAAAAATCTCTGTGTTTCGCCCTGCCGCTGTGCCTCCGTGGTTCAAAAAACTTCATCTTTGCACGAGCCCCTGCGGCTAAAACTAAACTTATGCAAACTGCTTCAAAACGCGTTATTAACGGTTGGGCCATGTATGACTGGGCCAACAGTGCTTATAACCTTGTTATTACCTCTACTATTTTTCCTGCTTATTATACCGCCATTACGGCCAATGAGACTGCTCGGCACGAAGTAAGCTTTTTCGGGAAGAAAGTAGTGAATACTGTGCTGTTTGATTATGTGCTTTCTGCGGCTTATCTCATTATCGTGCTGCTTTCACCCATTCTTTCATCTATTGCAGATTATAAAGGCAACAAGAAAAAGTTTATGCAATTTTTCTGTTACCTCGGCAGTATCTGTTGTTGCGGTTTATTCATCTTTGGCCCCGAACATGATGCCGCAGGTAATATAACCGGCTTTGCGCCATATGTACTGGAAGGAAGCATGTTGTTCTTTATGCTCGCTGCGGTGGGATACTGTGGCAGTCTTGTGTTTTATAACTCGTACCTGCCTGAGATAGCTGAAGAAAAAGATCAGGACAGGGTTAGCGCTAAAGGTTTTGCGCTGGGTTATATTGGAAGTATCCTTCTTCAGATAGTTTGTTTTGTTCTGGTGCTCAAGGTTGGGCCCTTTTCCAAAATGGATGATTTTCTGCCTTCCAGAATTTCATTTTTTCTCGTTGGTATTTGGTGGCTGGGGTTTGCACAGATAACATTTAAGCGGCTGCCTCCATCCCGCGTTAACCCAGTTGAAAAAAGCGGTTCAGTAGTTGCGCATGGTTTTAATGAGCTGAAGAAAGTGTATCGCCAGGTGGTTAAGATGCCAGTATTAAAGAGATTTCTACGTTCTTTCTTCTTTTATAGTATGGGCGTACAAACTGTGATGCTTGTTGCTACCATTTTTGGAGGCAAAGAGCTTGAGCTACCATCTCAAACATTGATTGTAACCATTATGATCATTCAATTTGTTGCGATCGCTGGAGCTTATATGATGAGCAAGCTGTCTGAGAAATTTGGCAATCTGCCCGTACTTGCGTTTGTAATTGTGATCTGGATTGGCATTTGTATAGGAGGCTATTTTATTGAGAAAGGCAGCGCCGGACAATTTTACATTCTTGGTGGTGTAGTAGGATTGGTAATGGGTGGAATACAATCGCTGAGCCGCTCAACATACTCAAAGCTTATGCCCGAAACAAAAGATACCGCTTCGTTCTTTAGCTTTTATGATGTTACCGAAAAGCTCGCCATCGTTATCGGCACATTTAGCTTTGGCCTGGTTGAAGCCGTTGCCGGAAATATGCGGAATTCCGTATTGGCATTAATGCTTTATTTTGTGATTGCTTTTGTACTGATGCTTTTCGCGATAAAGAAATTCAACCAGGTGAAAAGAGCTGCTGTGCAGGAAGCTGTATTATAAACGGACCGGTTACAAAACCTTTTACTATGCAATTGTATACGATCGATACGGAACTGTTTAAACTGGACGGGGGCGCTATGTTTGGCGTTGTTCCTAAAACTATGTGGAACAAGTTGAATCCTGCAGATGAAAATAATCTTTGTACATGGGCCATGCGTTGCCTGCTGATTCAGGATGGCAACCGACTGATACTTATTGACAATGGCATAGGTAATAAACAGGACGCCAAATTTTTCAGCCACTATTATCTGCATGGGGACAATACACTTGAAAAGTCATTGAAAAAGTTGGGGTTTAGTAAAGGCGATATAACTGACGTTATTCTTACGCACCTTCATTTTGATCATTGTGGCGGGAGTGTGGACAGGGTTGATGGAAAGCTTGTGCCTGCTTTTAAAAACGCAACATACTGGAGTAACGAACGGCACTGGAAATGGGCGACCGAACCCAATGCGCGCGAGAAGGCTTCGTTCTTAAAAGAGAATATTTTACCTATACAGGAAGCGGGACAACTTAAGTTTATTGAAACACCGGAAAACAGTACTGAAGACAAACTCGCCACGTCTTATTTCACCGACAATATTTCTATAAGATTTGTGAATGGGCACACTGATATGATGATGCTTCCGCAAATCTCATACAAAGGAAAAACACTTGTGTATGCGGCAGACCTGTTTCCATCAGCTGCGCATTTACCATTGCCTTATGTTATGGCTTATGACATGTTTCCTTTAACCACCTTAACCGAAAAGCGGCAGTTTCTTAATGAGGCCATCGAGAAAGATTACATCCTTTTCTTTGAGCACGATAAGGATATTGAATGCTGCAATCTTCAACAAACAGATAGAGGAATAAGGCAGAAGGATATGTTTAAATTGAGTGAGGTCTGAAGTAAGTACGATATGTGAAGTACGAAGTACTTTGCTGCGGTCCTTCTCAGTTATTTTGGGCGTTAACTTTTAAAAGCTGATAGGTCTTGCCCCGTTTAATTTATTAGGGCTTTTGCGTCTCTAAAAAATTGCCTGGATGTATGGTGGGCCGAACGCCCACCGTCACCTCGACCAGAGAATTTTCATTAAGAGCCGTCTGCCTTTCTCATTGCCATCTGCTGTAGCACAATGTCATTTAGTTAAGGGCTCCATATCAAACGCTCATAAAATATCACGATCAGTTTTATATTCGGTAGACCTCTCCTGTCGTCGAGGTGACGATGCAGTTGCTGACTTGCTCATTGTTATATACTTGTTATCGATGCTGTTGTCATTACTTTTTCCGATAAGCCAGAATCGTCATATCGACGACAGGAGATATCTTCCAAAGTTGGTGATATCGGCTTAACTAAATGACATTGTGCTACAGCAGACTGCAATGAACAAAAAGCCTTTAGTCCGTCATTGGCACGATAGAAGAGGCCTCCTCTTGTGGACATGACTTCAATGGTAGTCCGCTCTCCCGAACATTATCAACATTTCCCTTAAATAGATGACACTAGCTAATGCTTACAGCCCCAATTCCATCGTCGGATCCCAATAAAGCTTTTTAAAGTCGATGATCTTGTCGTTCTCTACTTTTATTTTTTCTTTTTCGAGTAGTTCCTGCATTTGTGTTGGCGTTTTAAAATGCATTTTGCCGGAAAGCATGCCATTGCGGTTCACCACACGATGGGCCGGAACCTTCGGTTTCGCCGACGACGCACCATTCATTGCCCAGCCTACCATTCTTGCCGATAGCTTAGTGCCAAGGTAATTGGCTATGGCACCATAGCTGGTAACACGGCCTTTGGGTATTTGCCGCGCAACATCCCACACATCTTCAAAAAAAGAGGGCTCTTCCTTGTTTTTAGATGGAAGGGATTGCAGAGGGGATGAAGTGGCTTTTGCTTTTTTCATTTTTTAAAGATAATTTTTTTGAGCCATTGAGCCACGAAGGCCCAAAGCCACAAAGGGGCGCTAAGTTTTTAAGCAACGACAGTATAAAGAAAAAGCGGATGAAACAATGTTCCATCCGCTTTTTTATTGATGTATGCAAAAGGTTAGTTGACTACATAACTCATGCTGCCGTCTTTTTCATCTTTTAATTGAATGCCCAGGGTGGCGAGTTCATTTCTTATTTTATCACTGGTAACATAGTCTTTTTTTGCCTTGGCTTCTTTGCGGATGTTCACGAGTAACTGCATAACTCCGTCAAGTTTGCCATTGTCAGCTACAGAAATATTTTTTAATCCGAAAACATCTTCAATGTATGATTTCATTTGTTCCCGAACACGCTCAAGCGTAGAAGCGCTTAATGCATCAGGGCTGATGTGTTTGTCCTTGATCCCATTTATAATCGGCACAAGCTCAAACATGTTGGCTAATACTTTTGCTGTACTGAAATCATCATCCATAAATTCATCAAACTCGTTTACCAGCTTTACCGCTTTGGCATCCAGCTCAGCATCACTCGTAGCTTCATTACCTGCTTCTATTTTTGCCAGGTTTTCGTAAGCTTCCATCAGGCGCTTAAGCCCTTTTTCTGCTGCTTTCAATGCTTCGTTGCTAAAATCAAGCGTAGAGCGGTAATGTGTTTGCAGGATAAAGAACCTGATCACCATAGGATGATAAGCTTGTTCCAAAGCCGGAGAATCGCCCGTAAACAGCTCGCTTAGCTTAATTACGTTATTGTAGCTTTTGCCCATTTTCTTCCCGTTGATGGTAATCATGTTATTGTGCAGCCAGTAACGGGCAGGGGTTTTATGATTGCAAACCGTGCTCTGCGCTATTTCACACTCGTGGTGAGGGAACTGAAGGTCCATGCCGCCGCCATGAATATCAAATTCATCGCCGAGGTATTTGGTGCTCATCGCGGAGCATTCAATATGCCATCCGGGAAACCCTTCTCCCCAGGGGCTTTGCCAACGCATAATATGTTCAGCGGGCGCATTTTTCCAAAGGGCGAAATCCGCCTTATTCCTTTTCTCTTCCTGGTTGTCCAGCTCTCGTGTTGTCTCCAGCATATCATCCAACACACGGCCACTCAGCATGCCGTAAGGTTTTCCCTGTTTGGAAAAATCCGTGTTGTATTTTTCTACATCAAAATATACCGAGCCGTTTGCTTGATAAGCATAACCGTCTGCAATAATCTTTTTGATCATTTCTATCTGTTCCACAATATGGCCGGTAGCCGTGGGCTCAATACTTGGTGGCAGGTTGTTGAATTGTTGCATGGCCCAATGAA
>JBEHXT010000005.1:0-395556 GCA_048498555.1 Bacteroidota bacterium | reverse complement strand
GTTTATGCTGATTGGCTTTGTTAATACCAATCAATGATGCCCCTAATACGCCACCCATCGCCGCTACTGACTCATGAAACATACCCTTGTTGTTAGACGGGCCTTGTCTTACATCCCCCATAGCTGTATATAAAGCCATTACGGGCTGGTCGAAATTTTTGCGGCTGCTGTCCCACCAAACCAATGGCCAGTATTGTCCTCTTTCATTAACATCGTAAGCAATGCTATCAAAGCTTCTTGCCATATTATGCCAGTCTATAATCTTCAGTGGCTGCGGTATATCAGCCATCGAATCAACCGTAGGCAGTTGTTGTTGTGTAACCGGGTTGGGTTGTGGCTGCTGGCGACAGGAAAAGACAGCCAGGCAAGCTATTGCAAGCAAAACGGAATGAACCTTCATGTTAGCCCTTTTTATGTTATTGGATGATGAGGAACCTGAAAAAGATAAGATACAAATCTTTAGCCAATGAAGAAAAATGATGCATTCAGGCAACAAGTCCTCATTTGGTATGTGCGTAAGTTATTAAGGGAAGCAATCTCCGGCAGGATAGATGCGCATTAGATAAGCCTATAAAAAGAAATACGGATCATTCAATGTGAACCGATCCGTATTTCAAGCTTTGTATAATTAAATTAAGCTTCTTTTTTTTCTGCAGCAGCTTTTTTAGCTTTTGAAGGTCTTGCTAAACGGCTTTTGCCAAAAGAACCTTTAAATATTTTTCCTTTTTTGGTTTTTTTATCACCTCTTCCCATGACGTATTTTTTTAATAAATGAATAAATTGGTAGGTGCAAAAATGCAAAAAACTATTTACTTAAAAAAGTTAGAATCAGTTTTAGGCCATTTGTGCAGCTCAGAATCTATATTTTACCATCTTCTTAAAGAAAATATACTGATTTACCTTGTTCTAGATATTTTATGAATTTGGTATATATTCGTTAGCGCCAAGCCGCGGCGCCCTAAATATTAACGCACTTAACCAGCTATTATGAAATATTGCTTACAATACTTACGAGCGCTGTTGATTATAGGTTTTGTTTTTGGTGCAACTTCTTTCGCTATTGCACAACAATATTATCGCGTAACGGTGGACGGATTAAATATCAGAACTGGCCCCGGTAAAAATTACAATACTGTAGCCGTAGCATTGAAAGGTGATACGCTTGAAGGTGTTCACGATTTAAAAGGATGGGTGGAAGTAATTGCCGTTAAAGATAGTAAACGTGGTTTTGTGGCTAGCCAAATGATTGAAAAAATTGATATGCCTAAATCAACAGGCGGTGGCTTCTGGAGCTTTTTCGGAAAGTTGTTTAAATGGGTATTGATTATTGCTGCGCTTTACTTGTTGTATAAATGGGCCTGGCCCAGGATTAACAAACTTTCAGCTCCGGTAAAAAAGCCTTTAAAGCCGGTTGTGAAAGAACCGGAAAATAACGTGCAGAAGATAATTGTTGACAACAAAGAACCGGAGAATAATGTGCAGGAGATAATTGTTGATGACAAAGAACCAGAACCACAATCGGAAAAAATTGTTGAAGAGCCTGTAGTTGGTGCTAACGAAGAACCTGAACCGCAATCGCAAACGGAAAAAATTGTTGAAGAACCTGTAGTTGATGTAAACGAAGAACCACAAACGCTGGAAGTCAGTGATGCATTTGAACAGTTTATCGTGAACAAGCTAAACCAAAATCCATCTTTTTCAATTAAGCGTTGGCGTTCGGATAAGTTTGTAGATAGAATCTTCATACAATCCAATAAACACCCTGATTTTGAAATAGTGTTTAGTATAACTAAAGATGGCGAAGAAATTGGGCATTCTTTCGGCCTTGAATGTAAATGGCGGCATTATTTCTTTAATGATAAGATTGAGCTGGAAGCCTCACAGATTAATCATTACAAACAGTTTGTAAAGGAGGAAAATAAACCTGTCTACATTGTTATTGGTGTGGGAGGTAAGGCCAGTGAACCTGAAACACTTTTCCTTGTTCCTTTAGAAGATGTAGAAGGCAATACACTCGACAGGGAATTTTTGGTGCCTTATAACTGCAGTGTGGACGATACATTTTACTATGACGTGGAGACCGGGAAACTTGAGCTGAGGTAAAATAGTAAGGCTTATAAAGCTGTAAGAAGGGTACAATATGTAATGTGTTAAAAACGTAACACTGCCATGTTGATTGTTTTAGTTTAATCAATGGAATTGATCGTCATGTCGACGAAGGAAATATCTCCCAAATATTTAGCAGGTTGTATTCAGGGTTTGTGAGACCGCAAGCGCGTAAAGTAATAGTAAGATAGAAAATAAAAAAGCAGAAGTGCGATATAACACTTCTGCTTTTTTGATATAATCCAAACTAGTTAGATTTTTTCAGACAGTTCTTTACCAGCTTTAAAGCGAGCAACTTTTTTCGCTTTGATTTTGATTGTTTCGCCGGTCTGAGGGTTACGGCCAGTACGTGCAGCACGCTTAGATACAGAGAAAGTACCGAAACCTACCAATGTTACTTTACCACCACCTTTTAAAGTTTTAGTAACTGCTTCTACAAAAGAATCTAATGCAGCATTTGCCTGTGTCTTTGTTACGCCTGCATCGTCTGCAAGTTTAGCTACCAATTCAGCTTTGTTCATGATTGTTCTATTTAAAATAATTAAAAACTATTTGTTTACAGTCTTTGCAAGATCTGCGCCAGCTTTAAATTTCGCTACTTTTTTGGCTGCAATTTTAATAGTTGCGCCAGTTTGAGGATTACGTCCTGTACGAGCAGCTCTTTTGGTAACAGAAAAAGTTCCAAAACCTACTAAAGTAACAGAATCACCTTTTTTTAAAGATTTTGCCACAGCAGTTGTGAAAGAATCTAATGTAGCATTGGCCTGGGTTTTTGTGATGCCTGCATCTTCTGCAATTTTGGCAACCAATTCAGCTTTGTTCATAGTTATGATTTTTTGTTGTTAGTAAATCATAACAAATGTATTGGCTTTTACATATCAACAAAATATTTTTTGTTAAGTTTTATATAGTGTTGGTTTGCTGTACCTCGCACAGTGCAAGGGATTCAGCCGAAATATCTATTCTGAAAAGCTAGGGGATAAAATGAATAATCTGCTGAACTCCTTTACAGTAAAGGGTTTCAGCAGATTGATAACTAAAATGCAGTGCTGTCGCGGGTTTAAAAGAAATATACAACAGTTTTTGCATTGGCGAACAACAATAAAAATAGATTTCCACAATCAATTCACAACCTCCATAATAGTGGCAAAATGCACGGTTTTATTGCCCCACGCCGCCTTTTCCTGTTGCAAAAAGCCCTGCTGGTAAAGGCTGATGTAGCGATTATAAAACGCTTTGCTTTCGGCGTAATATTGAATGGCGTAAGTAATTCCCTCCTGGTCATCCAGCTCAAGTAAATGCAGTAACTGGTGCTTTATAAAACAGCCTGTCCCCAATATTTCAGGGATATAGATATCCTGCAGCCACTGCAACCAGGGCTCGTGTATAGAAAGATCAACCTTAACGGTAACGTTGTAAATTAGCATAAGATGGTTTTTTGGAAGCATAGAGCCTAAAGCCCAAAGCTTAAAACTTTCTTGGCAAATATTTGAAAATGTAAACCTTTAATAAACCTGCCGCTTATGTTGTTATTTAAAAATTCAATTCGGCTACATTGCCTTATAGTGTTAGGCTTTAAGCTTTGCGCTTTAAGCTTATAACTACGCTTTAAGCTCTAAGTACACCGGGCAATGATCGCTGTGTTTAATATCCGGATAAATCTCGGCATCAACAATTTTCTTTCTCAGGCTTTCAGTAACGGTGATGTAGTCAATTCGCCATCCTTTGTTTTGAAGACGGACAGATGGAAAGCGCTGGCTCCACCAGCTGTAGCGATGCAAATCGTCCGGCTTTACGCAACGGAATGTGTCAACAAACCCGTTCTCTAGCATTTTGTCCAACCACTGCCTTTCTTCTGGTAAAAAACCTGATGATTTTTTATTTCCTTTCGGATCGTGGATATCCATTTCTTTATGTGCGATATTATAATCGCCTGTTACAATAAGTTTGGGCCTTGTTTCTTTTAACACGTTTAAGTATTCCAGAAATTCATCCAGCCATTGGTATTTGTAAGTCTGTCTTTCATCGCCACTGGTTCCGGATGGGAAATAAGCGTTAACAAGCGTAATATCTCCATAATCGGCCCTGATTACACGGCCTTCAGCATCGCTCTGCATAATGCCGTTTCCAAATTGTACGTTGTCAGGCTTTATTTTGGTAAAAATTGCTACGCCGCTGTATCCTTTCTTTTCCGCCGAAAACCAATAAGTCTCATATCCAAGCGCCTCAATCCTTGCATAATCTACATTATCCTTATGTGCCTTTGTTTCCTGCAGGCATATTACGTCCGCCGGGTCGGTAGCCAGCCAGTCAATAAATCCCTTGGTAATAGCAGCACGCAATCCATTTACGTTGTAAGAAATAATACGCATGGTTAGTGTTTTATTGGGGTGCAAAATAAAGCTTAATGGAGTAAGCTCAAAGTTTGGTAACCACGGAGGCACGACGACACTAAGAGACACTGAGGCAAACTAAAAAGCATTTTCTGATTCTTTTTTGATTCGTGGCAAAGACTCCGTGCTTCGTTTATTCGCCATGCCTCCGTGGTTCCCGTAAAAAATTATTTCCTCGTTAACATAATTTATCTTGATTTTGCAGCTATGGAAAAAGTGAAAAGTGTTCCTGCCAGAATTATCCCCGCCAGAACCGATGTCTCTCTCGAAGGGCCTAAACCCAGGATGTTTGAGCTTACTTTTGTGTGGCGCGTTGTAAAACAGTTTATCAAGGGTTTTAGAACATTGCATTTTGTAGGGCCATGTATTACCGTATTTGGCTCCGCCCGGTTCAAACCCGGCCACCAATATTATGAGGCTGCGGTTGAATTCGGTAAACGTATCGCGGCGATGGGTATGACTACCATGACAGGTGGTGGCCCGGGGATTATGGAAGCTGCAAATAAGGGCGCTTTTGAAAACAACGGTACGTCTGTCGGCGTAAATATTGTTTTGCCGCATGAACAACATGCCAACCCATACCTCCATAAATCTATCAATATCGATTTCTTTTTTGTAAGAAAAGTCCTTCTTGTAAAATACTCCTACGCATTTATCATTATGCCGGGCGGATTTGGTACTATGGATGAATTTTTTGAAACACTTACACTGGTACAAACCCAGGTTATACAAGATTTTCCTATCGTGGTATACGGTACAGAATACCATGCGGAGCTCGTTGAGTACATGAATAGCCTTATTGAAAAAGGAACCATATCGGAGCAGGATATGAAACTGGTGCTTATTACCGATGATATGGATGATGCCATTAGCCATATAAGCAAGTATATTTCAGGTAATTTTAAAGTAAAGCAACGCAGGCGCTTGTGGTGGTTGTTTGAAAAAAAATAAGCGGGCATTTAACGGCTTATTGCTTTCGGCTATTGCATAAAATGAAGCAAAGAGTTAAATTCAACCATCCGTAGCATATAAAAAACCGGTTAACCCGCCTATGAATACCCCGGCCATTTAAATTGTTCAGTACAATTGTTCAATGCAGTTTACAGGTTATGAAAATTTCAGGCAGAAAAATTTTTAGAAAGACAGCTAAGATTTCAGGCATAGTTATAGGCAGTATTTTGTTACTCATGTTTTTGCTGCCAATGATATTCCCCGGTTTTGTTTCCAGGAAAATAAAATCGTGGGCCAACAGCGCAATTACGAGCGAATTGAATTTTTCAAAAGCGCGGCTTTCCTTCTTTAATCACTTCCCTGCGCTAACACTTACTTTGTATGATTTTACCTTAAAGGGATCTGCGCCTTACAGCCAGGATACGCTTATAGCATCGAAAGAAGTTGCATTTGGTGTGGACCTTTCTACCGTGTTTAAATCCAGCATCAATATCAATGAGATATATCTTTCAGATGCAGCCATTCGCATTTTAGTCAACGATAAAGGCCAGGCCAACTATAATGTATATAAGTCCGATACAACTAAATCAACTGTTTCAAATGATAGCAGCAGTGCATCCCTGAAAATTGAAAAGATCCAGATTGAAAAAAGTAAGTTGTTATACGATGATCAGTCCATTCCAATATTGATCAACGCAGATAATTTCAACTATACAGGTAAGGGTGACCTTTCAAAATCCGTATTTGATCTTTATTCAAAAATGGAGATCGGCTCATTTGATTTGCTATATGATTACACGCCATATTTTATTTCAAAGAAGGTTTCTGCAGATCTCGTTACCAAAATCAATACCCACTCCTTAGAGCTGCTTTTTGAAAAGAACGATCTGCTCATCAACACACTTCCTGTGGCATTCAAAGGGAAATTCGACTTCCTGGAGAAAGGGTATGATATGGACTTCCGTTTGATATCAAAGACAAAAAGCCTTCATGATGTATTTACCGCATTGCCGCCGCAATATGCAGGATGGCTTGATAGTACAGAGGTAAGGGGCACAACTGAAATGGATGCATACCTTACCGGTAAGTACATTGCAGAGCAAAATAAAATGCCCGATCTTGGATTTAACCTGAAAATACGTGATGGGTTTATTGCAAACAATCATGCACCTTCACCGGTTAAAAATCTCTTCCTCAACTTCGATACAAAGCTGCCGTCGCTAAGCCCTGATAGCCTCTCCGTAAATATCGATTCTATTTTCTTTAATATCGACAAAGATTATTTTAGCTCCATTATACAGTTAAAGGGTTTGAATGAACCTTATATTAAAGCGTTGATCAGGGCCGATATAGATCTTGAAAAATGGAATCGGGCTTTTGGTGTTAATACTTTTGCAGTAAAAGGAAAATACAAGCTGCATTTAACTGCTGATGGAAAGTATGCCAAGGGGGTAGTGAGGCATGGGCTTCGGCAGGTAGACACAGTTATAACAAGTATTCCTGTTTTTAAATTGAACTCATCGTTGACAGACGGTTATTTTAAATACGCATCACTCCCTCATGCTATCGACAAGATAAGTTTTGATATAAATGCTGCATGCCCGGATAATAATATTCATCATGCATCCATCGATATTGCCGATATACAGGTAAAAGCCATCGATAACTTTTTAAAAGGCTTTGTTCACATCAGTGGCGCAAAAAATTATCCCGTGGATGCGCAATTGCAGTCGATGATCGATCTCGCTAGCATTAAACAATTCTATCCGATTGATAGTGTTGATTTGAAAGGCGCATTGAATATAGACCTCGTAACTAAGGGCTATTATAATCCTTCTCAAAAATTATTGCCGGTAACAAGCGCTAAAATTATATTGAATGATGGTTCTGTAAGAACCAAATATTACCCCAGGCCGATAGAGCAGATCCAGGTAGATGCTACCGTAAAAACGACGAAGGGTACGATGCAGGATCTTTATGTAAATATTAAGCCTATCTCTTTTTCTTTTGAAGGACAGCCGTTCAGGCTGAAAGCCGACCTAAGCAATTTTGATAATTTGCGTTACGTGGTTACATCACGTGGTGTTATCGATATAGGCAAGCTATACAAAGTGTTTGCAATAAATGGTTATAATGTTGAGGGGTATATTAAAACAGATCTTTCATTATCCGGCACACAGGCAGATGCGACCGCGGGGCGCTATGGCAGGTTAGACAATCATGGCACAATTGACGTGCGGAAAATTGCATTTACTTCTGATCTCTTCCCGATGCCCTTTGTTATTTCCTCAGGGAATTTCCGTTTTGATCAGGATAAGATGTGGATGAAAAACTTCAATGCCAGCTATGGTAAAACGGATGTTGTGCTGCAAGGCTATCTTGAAAATGTGCTGAACTACGCTACAAAAACGGATGAGCCTTTAAAGGGCACATTTGATGTAAGTACAAAATATTTATTGGTAGATGAGTTTATGGCATTTGCTGGCAGTACGCCTTCGGATTCCTCAAAGCAAACTCCTGCACAGTCAACAGGCGTTGTGATAGTTCCATCTAACTTGTCTTTGCAGCTCACTGCAAATGCCGACCGTGTTGTGTATAATGGCATAGAGTTAAAGAATTTTAAAGGAGGAGTAAATGTTGATAGTGGTAAACTTAAACTCAATAAAACCGGCTTTACATTAATTGATGCGCCTGTTACAATGGACGCGACTTATCAAACACTTTCGCCGAAAAAAGCAGTTTTTGATTACCACATTGATGCGCAGAATTTTGATGTGAAGAGAGCGTACAACGAAATTAAATTGTTTCATGATATGGCTAGCTCAGCAGCTAATGTGGAAGGAATTGTTTCTATAAACTATGCCTTAAGTGGAAAGCTGGATGAAAACATGATGCCTGTTTATCCTTCGCTAAAAGGCGGAGGTACATTGTCTTTACAAAAAGTAAAAGTTAAGGGCCTGAAATTATTTAGTGCCGTAAGCAAAGCAACAAACAGGGATAGCCTGAACAATCCGGATCTTTCAAAAGTGAATATCAAATCCACTATAGCAAACAATATCATTACGATAGAGCGCACAAAAATGCGTGTGTTTGGTTTCCGCCCACGTTTTGAAGGACAAGTAAGTTTTGATGGCAAGCTGAACCTGAGTGGCCGAATTGGCTTACCACCGTTTGGTATTTTCGGCATACCGTTTACTGTTTCCGGAACACAAGAAGCGCCTGTTGTAAAACTGAAGAGAAACAAAGAATCTGGTAAGCTGGAAGAGACGGAGGAAAAGGAAGAAGAGTAAGATAATTGACAGTTGGCAATTGAAAATTCAACATTGTTTAGCTGTGCAAATGTGATTAAATGCAGGAAGCTTAACCTACAACATAAAACGTATAACGTACCACGTAAAACTTACAATTGTCTCTAGACAGTACTTGTACTCGGTTTGCCGACTTCTTCAAGAGCTTCGGCATCTTCTTTCGGCAAACGGTTATGCCACCAGCTTGCAAGCAGAGATCCGTTTACATTCATCATCGGGCCGAAAATGCCGGGTGCAAGCCCAACGGTAGCCAGCTTGCCCATGGTTAGCGCAATGCCGGATGCTAAGCCTGCGTTTTGCATACCCACTTCCAGCGCTATGGTTCTGCAGTCTTTCTCTGAGAACCGCATAATGCGTCCTGACCAATAGCCAAGGAAAAAGCCTGCAACATTATGTAGCAATGTGGCAAGTATCAACAGCGCGCCAACCTTAAGAAGGCTGTCTCTTCCTGCAGCGGTAATTACAACTATGATTAAGGCAATACCGGCCATAGATAATAATGGCATAGCGGCATCTATCCATTTAAATTTGCCATGGAGGAAATGATTAAAAATGAGTCCGGCAGAAATAGGGAAGATGACAATTTTAGTTATATCCCAAAGCATTGTCCAGAAATGGACTTCAATAAAGCTACCGGCTAAAAGCTTCATCAGTAAAGGAGTAAGGAATGGCGCTAGAAGTGTTGATACTGTTGTGACAGAAACAGACAACGCCAGGTTGGCCCTCGCCATATAGCTCATTACGTTTGATGCAAGTCCACTTGGACAACAACCCACTAGAATAATACCTGCTGCAATCTCCGGTGGAAAACTAAAGAGGTTAGCCAGCGCAAACCCTATCAGCGGCATAATTGTGTAGTGGCATATTACACCAACAATGATCCCTCTCGGCATTTTTACCACTCTTACAAAATCGTGCAGGCTCAATTCTGTGCCCATTCCAAACATAATAATTTGCAATAGCGGAACGATGAGTAGCGATAATTTAAAATCCCCCACTTTTAAAAAATGTTGGGGATAATACATTGCCATGCTCACTGCCGCAAGAATTACAACCGTATATGAAAAGCCTCTTAGTAAATGATGTCCACGAAATGCAATAGCAAGGCTCACAAAAAACAACATAAGCAACCAGCCGCCAACGTTGGCATAATCAGTAAAAAACACAATGCCGTACGCAATGAGGAACAGGGCCGCCAATGCGTAAAATACCGAGCTGTAAAATTGTTTGGAAAATTGCATGCAATCAGTGGTTTTTAGCAGTGAGGTGTAAGGTTTGAGCCAAGGATTGAGGTATAAGGTGTCAGGAATAAAGAATCTTAGTCCCAGGGCACATGCCTTATACCTCATGCCTTACGCCTTTCTCCATACATTAGAATGAAGCGATGGCCAGGCCTATGCCAAACCATCCACTTCATTCAATTTGTTTACGTCCATTTTAACCGCTCCAGCTTAGTTAACGGATCATAAACTATAAGTAATTTAACGAAAACTGGTTTTGTCCCCAATTAATATTTACATAGAATGCCGTTTCTTGCAACGCCCGCAAAGAAGGAGCACTGTAAGCTGATTATCCATAGGCTTTGTGTCTCTGCGACAACAAAATCCGTGTATATCCTTTTCTCTGGTGTTACCATGTTGAAAAGCCACGTCTTTCTTTGACGCGTTAGCGTATCTTAAACCTTCGTGCCACCTTGCGCCTTTACGTCTTTGTGGCAAAAACTTGCCGTGGCTCTTCCTGTCGTAACTGTCTCCGTGCTTCAAAACTAACTCCAAAGCCTGTCCCAAGATCTTACTGTATCCCATTCCGGAGTTGGTGCAAACCAGTTTTTGTTATCCGGATCAAGATGCTTTTTCATTTCGTCTTCATTTAATTCAATGCCAAGTCCGGGTGAGTCGGGAACATTGGCGAAACCTTTATCAAAGAACGGCTTGCCGTCAACTTTTTTCATCAGGTTAACCCAATACGGAAGGTCGAGTGAATGGTGCTCCAGTGCCACAAAATTTTGTGTAGCTGCAGCACAATGAACATTCGCCATAAAGCTCACGGGCGTGCCTGCAAAGTGCATCGCCATCGCAATGCCTTTTTCTTCCGCGTAATCACCAATCTTTTTTGTTTCAAGCAAACCGCCTGATGTAGCAAGGTCAGGATGTACCAGGTCAGTTGCATGCATATCGATCAGCTTAATAAAATCTTCTTTCAGATAGATGTCTTCACCAGTGTTGGTGGGCGTTTCAATGGAACGGGTTATTTCTTTCCACTGATCCATAAAATGCCATGGTATCATGTCTTCCAGCCACGCAAGCCTGTATTTTTCTACTGCTTTGCCTAACCTGATGGCATTGTTCATATCAAAGTGCCCGTAGTGGTCAGAAGCAAGCGGCACCTCATATCCAATAACATCTCTCACGCGCGCAATATATTTGGTCATTTCATCCAATCCTTTGTCGGTTACCTGTACCTGCGTAAAAGGATGTTCTGTTGCGCCATAGCTCATCGGTGCCATGTTCCATTGACGTTGCACATTATCCCATACTTTACCATTAACAATAGTTCCGGGAATCTTGCTCACCATCTCAATTCCAAGGTCCATTTTAAGGAATGTGAAGCCTTTGTCTTCTAAGCGTTCTTTCAGTTTTGCAACAAATTTGTCGGGATCTTCTTCTTCGGGTGTATCTGCGTACAATCTCACCTGGTCCCGATACTTGCCACCCAGCAACTGATAGGCCGGCACTCCATAGGCTTTGCCTGCAAGGTCCCAAAGTGCCATTTCAACGGCACAAACGCCTCCGCCCTGCCTGCCATGAAATCCGAATTGTTTGATGCGTTTGAAGATCTGCTCAACACTGCATGGGTTCATGCCCATAATGCGGCTCTTAAGAAACATTGCATAGCGGTAGTCTGCACCATCCCGCACTTCTCCATAACCGGAAATGCCCTGGTTGGTATCAATACGGATGATTGTGCATCTGCCTGTGCTGTTCATGATCGTTGCATAACGCATATCCGTTATTTTAAGCGCAGAAGCATTTGAATTGCGATTGACCTTTTGTGTTGCCTGCGCCAATGTATCTTCGAGAGGGGCGAACATAAATGCGCCAAGCGCAATGCCACCCAATGTTGATTTTTTTAAGAAAGAGCGCCTGCTGTTTTCATGTGCGATGGCGGCATCTACAGCCGGCACACTGTTTTCGGCTTCTTCCTTCAACCCAATTTTTTCAAGGAATTTTTGTGAGGGAGTCATGATATGATGATTTGGTGGTGAATATTGTGAATGGTGAATTGTCAATAGTGAATAGTGAAAGGTGCAGATCTTTGAGCTTAAAGCCTAAAGCGTAACGGCGAAGTCCTGATCAGGCAATCTCAAATTTGAAATTTCAAATTTCAAATCTGCAATTCCTTTACTGAAAGCTAATAGCTGTCTACCACGTCCTGTCTTTCATAAACTGGTCAAGCTCTTGTCTTGACATGGGGATTTTGCCGGCGTTATCATCGATCCATTTCAGAAAATCTTTTTTGATCTCATCGGTCCATTGTGTGTCTATCTGGCCCGGTGTATATTTCCCTTCACGCAGGCGCTGGTGCCCGAACTGGTCGCGCAGCTCAATGAACTCTGCATTCAACACAACCTCTTCAACAAGGTAGGCGGGCACGAATACAATGCCTCCTTTTTTTGCAAGCACAACATCGCCAGGCAATACTGTTGCGCGGCCAATACGTATAGGTATGTTGATGCCAGCAAGCATCATTTGTTGTATGTAAGAGGGATCGTAACCTTTTACCCAGCCGTTGAATCCTTTTATATCTTCCAGCCCTTCAATATCGCGCACGGAGCCGTAGAAAATAACGCCCTTGCCTGATTTTGCGAAGATGGCATTACCCAGGTTGTCGCCTATTAATGTACCGTCAACTATCTTTCCATAGCTATCCGCAACATACACGTCGCCATTCTTCAGCACATCAATGGGCCATGAGTTAGTAGCGCCAATACGGCCCTCGCTTTTGCCTTTATCTTTAATCACCTTATCCAGGTCGGGGCGCAACGGCATATACTGTGCGGTAACTACGCGGCCAACCATAGCAGAGTCCGGCCGTATTACCATCCATTCACCTTCAAACTGATTTTGAAAGCCTTTGTTCCGAAGGATGCCCCAGGCTTCTTCAATGGAAATGTTTTTTAATCTTTCCAGGTATTTATCAGCTACTTTGGGCCGTCCGTCAGCAGTCCTTTCGCCTTTCCAGTCGGGTGTGAGTTGCTTTATCTGGTCAGCTGTTAAAGTAACGTTCTGTGCCTTTAGGCAAACGCAAACGCAGCAAAATGTTAGAAATGAGAGCAGTTTTTTTATCATATGGTTGTTTTAGATACGCTTATAACAGCGGGGTATGAGGGCTTGTTTTATTTATCCCAGAATAATCTTGTAGCCATATTATCAGCGCCCATCCTTGCCACCGCCGCATTATAGTTTTCTGAATTTACAGATAATTCGCGAACGGGATAAGTAAGGCGATGAATAAATCCACCTTTCACTGCAGGGTCAGCATTGGGGTATGGGTTAGCCACTAACGCAGGATAGCCACTTCTTCTGAAATTTGCCCATGCCTCGGACCCGTTAAGGAATGATGCTATCCAGTATTGTGTATTGATCTGTTGCAAGGCGGTTGCCGTATTCAACGGATTGGCTGTAACATAGGCAGCAATTGCGTTGGGATCAATGGTTGCCAATGCATCATATGTTGCCAGCTGCTGCATATGCAGGGTAATTGCTTTTGAAAAATAACCACCGGCATCACCTGTAATGAAACCGCGGTTAACTGCTTCAGCAAGTAATAACTGCGTTTGTGCGGCTGTCATAAAAAATTCCGGTGCATCTATTTTTGCCAGCGTGCGCCTGTTTAATTGTGCATAGTTAAATGCAGATCCTGTTTTGCCGGGAAAGTCAGGTTCTGTACTGATGGTTGATTCGTTGTAGCCGAAAGGCATTCCATTCTGATCTGCAGGATTCGTATTTTCTGCACCTGTTGTTCCTAAAGGATTTGAAGGCGTTTCATACTTAACCGATATTACGGTAAGCCTTGGATCGCCGGTGGATTTAAGATAATCTACAAATGGTTTTCCGAGGTAGATGTTTCCGCGTTCAGTTCCCTGGAAATAGTTGCCCGAAGGATTGTTGAACGTAGCGTTAAATGCAATGTATGCATTGTCTTTGTTCAATTCCATAACACCTCCGTTCGCCGGGTCGGCAGCTATAGCAGCATATTGTTTTGCCTTGTTTGCATCAACTTTTGTAAAACGCATAGCTATCCTTAAAAGCAGAGAGTTGCCGAGTTTTTTCCATTGTGAAATATCTCCTTTATAAAACAGGTCGCCAGCTTCTGTTGGCTTTGATGCATCAAGCGCTTTTGTTGCTTCACTTACTTCTTTCAGCAAGTCGTCATAGATAACTTTCTGATCGTCATATTTAGGAAGGTTAATGCTCTTCAGATACGCCTGGCCGGCTTCTGAATAAGGCACATCACCGTAAGTATCAGTCAACACCTGGAAAACAAATGCTCGCCAGATCCTTGCCATGTTATACAGGTTGCTTCTGTTGGCGTTATCTTTTGTTTGATCCAGCACTGCGGTCAGTAATACAATCGGGCCACTGCCGTTGTTTACATAATATGAATTGAATAGAGTATTGCTATTGGGGTCATAAACAATATTGTGATTGCCGCCCTCAAGAACGCCTGTATAAGGTGTAATGATCTGTTGAACTATCTGGCTTTGATAGTTGGTTGTTTGAATGGCGGTGCTGAACTCTGCGTTGGAAAAAAGATAGCCTGCATCCAGCGATGTTGCAAGCACCGGATTGGTATTTACCTGTTCAAAATCTTTATCACATCCGCTAATGCTAAACATAAGCGTAGTGAAGAGAAATATGATGATTATGTTTTTCATAATAATTTGTTTATGATGTGAAGCGATCATGTAAAACTTTTATAACCTGAAATTGAGGTTAATGCCATAGCCGCGTGTTGTAGGCAGCGTATGGGTTTCAATGCCCTGCAAATTGTCTGATGATGAAACCTGTGCTTCAGGATCCAAATTGTCGATATACTTTTTAATCATCAACACATTGCGGACAACCAATGAAACGGTCAACCCTTTAAATGGTGTTTTTTTCATGAATCGTGTAAAGTCATATCCAACAGAAAGCGTGCGCCATCTTACAAAACTACCGTCATACACAAAAGGCGTTGCAATGGCAGTGCTTCTGTAGGCTGTATAGAATGTTTCTGCTTCTACGCTGGTTGTATTTTTTGAACCGTCAGCATTAACGGAATTGAATGTTACCCCGCCCTCACGGCCAACCAATGATTGCTGTGATAAACCTTCTCTCAGGAAGTTAAGGTTAGAGTTGGAAAGAATTTTATAGCCTGCTTTAAAATCAATCTGTGCAAATACTCTGAAGCCTTTATAGTTAAAAGTGTTCAACCATCCGCCTACCCATTTAGGTATGGCACTTCCATAAGTTACAAGATTGCCTTGTATCGGTAATCCCGCTGATGTAATGATATTTCCCTGTGCATCTTTTTTATAATCAAAACCTCTTAATGATGCCAATGGTTTTCCAACTTCGTGAGATACAAATCCGAAAAATTCACCGGTGCCTACATCAAACCTTTGCTGGCCGCCTGCAAGTTCAAGTACTTTACTTACGTTATAGCTTCCGTTAATACCGGTTTCCCAGCTGAAGTCTTTTGTTTTAACAGGCACAAGATTCAATAACATTTCAAAGCCCTCGTTACGCAGCTTACCGATGTTTACTTTGGTTTGATTAAATCCTGACGCGGCAGAGATGTCAACGTTCAAAATTTCATCAACGGTATTTTTTCTGTATGCGGCAAAATCAATATTTACCCTGTTATCAAACATTCTTAGCTCAATGCCTGCTTCCGCCTCTTTCACTTTTAATGGCCGCAGGTTTGCGTTAGGGCTTACTGTTCCGTTAATGTTGCCCAATGCTGTTCCGTTAAAGGGATTCGCATTAATAGCGTAATAAAGATTGTTTGAATAAGGATCTGTATCGCCACCAACTTCTGCGTATGCCAAACGGAGTTTTCCAAAGTTGATCCATGATGGCGTGTGTAACGCTTCACTAAATACAAAACTTCCACTTACTGATGGATACAGATAATTGTTTGAATTGGGATTAAGTGTAGAGAACCAGTCATTGCGCGCAGTAACATTCACATAAAGAAAGTTTTTGTAAGAAAACTCTGCTGATCCATAAATAGAATTCACTTTCTTTTTCGCATATGAATAGTTGGGATTTTTAATCTGCCCATTACCAATAGTATACAAATCGCGCACATAAAAATTAGTAACAGCAGTGCTCATGTTGTCGTAAGTCTGTTGCATCTGGTTGCCCCCAACGGTAACATCAACACCAAAGTCGCCAAACGTTTTATTGGCGCCAATCAGCAGATCCATATTCCTTTCCCGGAATGTAGTTACATCCTGGTAGTAGTAACCATTAAAGCCTGATGGCGCTGGTGCGATAGATCTTGTTCCTGTCGGGCGGTCATAGTTATATGGCCTTGTAAAATAATCCTGCCCAATCCTTCCTTGTGCGTATAACCATTTTGTGAATTGATAACGCAGCGATACATTTCCAAAAATCCTGTCGCGTTTTACATTTTCGAAACGATGCAAAGCAACCCAGTAAGGATTGTTTCTATTCGTAAATCTCGCCAGCGGCATTTCATTGCCATTTGCATCAGTATAGTTTTTTAGCCATGCTACATTAATGCTATTGGCCATCGTATAAATGGTAGTGTTGGCATTCATGTCCTGGATGCCTATTTGTGGTGGATTTTGATTATTCTCGTTAGAGTAGTTAGCGTTTAACTGTGCCGATAATTTTTCAGTAAAGCGGTAACCAATGCCTACGTTAAATATCTTTTTATGAAACTCAGAATTAGGTATGATAGCGTTTGCGTCTGTGTTGGCAAATGAGATTCGAAAATGCCCTTTATCATTAGCGCCTGTTAAGGCGATGGAGTTTGTCCAGCTGGTACCGGTTTCGTAGAAATCTTTAATGCGGTTTTTATTGGGAGAATATGGTTGTGTAGAACCATCAAATTGCGGAGTGGGTTTGCCATCAAATTTTTCACCAAAACTATGCACGCCCGAGCTTTGTGCCTCTGCAACAGTTGTTTGGCGTTTGCCATATTCACCCTGGCCATATTGATATTGAAAATCGGTATAATCAAGTGCCTCTTCTGCCTGGAAATTGGAATTAACTTCAACGCCTATTCCGTTTCCAACGCGCCCGCTTTTAGTGGTGATGATGATCGCGCCATCTTTCGCACGGAAGCCATAGAGCGCCGCCGCTGCTGCACCTTTCAGCACCGTCATTGATTCGATATCATCCTGGTTAATACTTTGTAAGCCATCTCCCTGGTCAGATGAGCCGCCGGTTGGATTGCCTGTACCGTTTCCTGCAGCACCGCCGGCAGATATTGCACTGTTGTTGATGGGGATGCCGTTTACAATAATAAGTGGTGAGTTATTGCCTCCAAAAGAAGATTGGCCGCGTATGCGTATTTTGGAAGAAGCACCTGGCCCTCCGGTTGGCGGAGACACGTTCAATCCGGCAACTTTACCTTGCAAGCTGTTACCGAGATTAACGGTTCGCGTTGTTGTTAATTGTTCAGTATTTACCGTAGTAGTAGAATAGCCCAGCCGTTTGGCTTCCTTGCGTATGCCAAGTGCCGTAACAACTACTTCATCAAGGTTTCGGGTGTTGCTAACAAGGCTAACATTAACAACATCCCTGCCTGAAACAGCTACTTCCTGTGAAGTGTAGCCTACGTGCGTAAATATTAATGTTGCATAGTTAGATGCTTCAATTGCATACTGGCCGAGCGAGTCTGCAGTAACAGCTTTATTACCTCCTTTTACCTGTACCGTAGCGCCTGCCAACGGTATTCCGCCGGGGCCGGTAATATTTCCGCGTATGGTTTGCGCTGCTGCAAGCAATCCACAACAGGCAAATAACAGCAATAAGAACATTTGTTTTACAGTGGGAGAGACCCCTGTTTTAAAGAGATTCCACATAAAGCAATCGTTTTGGATGATGTAATGGGTATGGCAGTTAATGAAAAAACGGAATAACCGTAACTGTAAAATAGAACAACTTATAGCTTAAAAACTTCCAATAAAATACGGCGGTGATTTTTATAAAGGATAAATGTATGTTTAACGTTAGTATACAGCGGTGCGGGCTGCGTGAAAATATTTTTTATTCATATTTAATTTCTGCTTGCAGCGGCGGTTTGTTTTTTTGTGGTAATTTGTACAACCACTAACAGATTTGCTTTGTCAATGCAGTTTTCTAAGTAAGATGAATGTGCCGTGACCGCAATGCCTTATATAGTTGATGGATGTTCATTTTATCATTAAGATGCAGTGTTGATATACTTTTAATTAGCAGCTACAACCAAAAGATAACGGCTATATGAACCAGTTCCATTTGCAACATAATCAATCGCAGGAACTTGTGCATTTTCCATATATTGTTGATTTTGTTTTAAAAAAGAATCAGACTATTCAATTGGGCTCATTCACCCAACTACAGCAGCGTGATAGCTTTTGTGTCTATTATATTGTTGAAGGAAAATTTGATTGGGTGATCAACGGGCAGCATTATGTATTATATCCTGGAGATACTGCTGTTATACTTCCCGGTTGTTCTATTTGCGGCGCCAACGATACACTGGACATTGGCACCGTTGCATGGCTGAATATTCATTTAAATCTTTTGTACGAACAAGGATTTGGTGATGATGAAAAGAAGACGATTGAAAAAGTATTGCTTCGCAACAAGGAGCCTGTGTTGCCGAGATTAACTCAATCCGGAGAAATATTAAAGCAACTGGAAAGTGAAATTTTTAACCAGGAGATCGGTTATGCAGTCCGTGTTAAACAGCTGGTGGAAGAACTGTTCATCATTATTGCAAGGCAACTTTCGAGGCAGCACAATCCGTACAGAAACTTTCCGCAAACCTTTATGAAACTTGAGCAATTATTGAGAGAAAACCTTGCACATCAATGGACCGTTGCAGAAATGGCCGCAATAGTTGGCCTTGGTAATACTGCCTTTACCGAGAAAGTAAAAAGCTATACAGGCTTCTCCCCATTAAACTATTTAATCAATATACGAATTTCAGAAGCCATCAGGTTGTTGAAGCGCGCTGACGTTAACATGACAGACATAGCGCTTGATACGGGGTTTTACTCATCCCAGCATTTTTCAACAACCTTTAAAAAGCTAACCGGGTATACCCCGAGCCAGTTCAGAAAAAACAATATCAAAGCTTAATAACTAATTTTTTATTTATGGAGTGCATCATTACAATAGACCTGGGGACTAGCGCTGTTAGAATATTTGCTTTTGATATGGATAAAAAAGTAATCGGCACCGCAAAAGGTTCTTATCCGACTTTTCATACACAGCCGGACTATAGCGAGCAGGATCCGGAGCAGATATTTATCACAGTATTATTTGTGCTGAAGAATTTTCTTAATGAAAAAATTCATCCTGCGAAATATTCAGTAACAGCTATCTGTTTCAGCGCGGCGATGCATAGTGTATTGCCTGTTGACAAAAATGGCGTTCCGTTAGGCAATGCTATTACTTGGTCTGATAACCGGGGCAAAAAAGAGGCAATGTTGCTTAAGCAGTCTGGTGAAAGCCAAAAAATATATGACGCAACGGGCACACCCATCCATCCGATGTCGCCATTAATTAAGATAACATGGATGAAGAATAACGATACAGAGCGTTTTAAACACACCAATAAGTTTCTTTCTGTAAAGAGTTATATCATCCAGCAACTAACCGGCGAACTGAATATTGATTTTAGCCTTGCCTCCGCTACCGGCATGTTTAATATACATTCTTTAAAGTGGGAAGAAGATGCGCTACATTACGCAGGTATACAAACGAAAAATTTGCCAGATGCAGTGCCGGTTTATTATAACAGTGCAAGGCTACGCAAAGAATTTCAGAATCTCCTTGGCTTACCCGCAGCAACAAAGGTGATTGCAGGTGCCAGTGATGGATGCCTGGCAACACTTGGCGCAGGTGTCTGGGGTGAAGGAAAGGCTACGGTAACCATAGAGCAAAGTGGTGCAGTAAGGGTTGTTGGAAAGAAAGTGTTACAAGATGAAAAACAACGTTTTTTTAATTACCTGCTGGATGAAAATTATTATGTGTCCGGCGGGCCCACCAATAACGGCGGCGTTATTTTTGAATGGTTTGCCAGGCAGTTTGGCGATTTTAAAAACGCTTATGACCTTGATGATTGTATCGCTCATCTTATGCAGGACGTACACCAGGTGGCAGCGGGTTCAGATGGATTGCTCTTTCTTCCTTACCTGCTTGGTGAGCGGGCGCCCATTTGGAATGCCAACGCGCGCGGCGTTTATTTTGGTATCAATATTAAACACGAACAACAACATTTTGTGCGCGCAACAATTGAGGGTATCATGTATGAGATTTACAGTATTGGCAAAACGCTTGAAGAGCACCGTTCTATAAATAGTTTATCAATAAATGGAAGCTTTGCATCGATGCCTTTTTGGGCGCAAATGATGGCTGATATGTTTAACAAGCCTGTGAGTGTTAAAGATAATTCCAACAGTATTGGCTTAGGCGCATTTCTGATCGCTGCAACCTCAATTGGAGCATACGGCAACCTGGAGGAAGCTGCAAAGACCGTTGACCTTCCGGCGCCATACAAACCTAAAAAATCAGAGCATACGGTTTATATGAACTATTTCCCCATATTCGAAAGGCTTAGCACAAAGCTGGCTGATGAATTTGACGCACTATCTGCGTTGAGTGAGTGAGGGAATGTGGGAATATGCAAATGTGCGAATGTGCGGATATGCGAATGAGTGAATGTGCGTATGCAAATGTGCAAACGCTGGAACGAAGAGATGTTGGTGATGTAAAAAAACGAACTGCCTTTAACAATTACTCTGCTACACATTTTCCAATGGCAGTTCGCTTTGTAAATGATTATTGAAATGCTGCTACTGCTGCTAAATTTAACCACGGAGGGCACGTTTTTTTTCACAGAGGTTGCACTGAGCTTATATCAGGCGGTGCCGTATTTTGTGTCTTCTCACGCAGTCCGTTGTGTAACTCTATTTTAGGAAAAGTTGCCCCTCCATTTTCTGTTGTTAATTAATTGACAGGATTCACCTTTCACTATTGACCATTCACTATATTTCTCATAGTTTCTTCACTTCCTTATCCTTATTAAAATTGAAAGACCTTGATATGTTGAAACCAAAATAAATATCGCCATTGCCCCATGTGCCGCTGGTCTTTGTGAGGTACCACGGACCAATCATGCCTTGCGTGTTGCTAAACACCAGTTGAAAAACGTGGCCGCCTGTTTCAATATCAAGTCCCAGCGAAAGCGAATTGTATGCAGTAGTACTTACTATCTGGTTGGGCAAGAGATAGTTGTATTCTGCGTTAATGCTCATGCGTTTGGTAATTTTCATTCGTCCGCCAAGGCTTAACGTAACTATATCATTCTTGTCTTCTGGTGTTGGTACAAGGTTATAGTGTGTCCATGCGGGTGCAAACTCCAGCGAAAGGTTACGCGAGAATTTTCTTGCTATCAGCAGTTGCGAAGTATAAGCCGTTCGCAGTTTTGCATCCAGATATGGTTTGTCCTCATACTTTAATGTTGTATTGGTTATTAGTTCATACAGGCTAACAGTTACCGGCATTCGTTTACTCTGCTGAAGGATTTTCCATTTAAACGATCCGTCAAAAGTTTTATCAAGAGAGCTTCTTCCTACGCCGATGGAAAACCTGTCTGTTATTCCATAGTCGAGCGCCAGCCGGATGTCGGCATTGTCCAGTCCAAAAAACTCATACGCGCCGTCATTTATTTTTCCAAAACGGTGCATAATGAGGAACTGCATGCTGTTTCGTTTTGGCGCCTCAACGGTTGGCAGGTTAATAATCTGTGTTGCTTTGAATGTTTGAGTAACGGTGCCTTTGTCGCCCTGTGTTGCCATGGAATCATTAAGCATATTCAGTAGGCTTGAATCCTGCGAAAATGCCTGCTGTGAGAAAAACACCGACAGAAGGATATAATATATTTTCTTGCGCATGGTTATTTGTGTTTATAATTGTTCCGGTTGAAACTTACCGTGAATGTTGTTGCTTATTTATTTGGCGAGCACTCAATAAGAATATCCACTTTAATTTCTTTTTCAATTTTTTCACGCACTAATGATGGGATTTGAATGTTATAGTCGCCAGGAACCATTAGCATATGCGTTTTGCCGGTGAGTTTGCCGTCTTTCATTTCGAGCGTTGCCGTTGTTGTTACTGGTTTTTCCACGCCATGTAATGAGATCTTGCCTGAAACATCAACGTTATGTACACCAGGTTGTGTAACATCATCCTTACTGGTAAAAGTTCCTGTGAATGTTGCTTTGGGATATTTATCGCTTTCAATATAATTCTCATTGAAATGCTCCTGCATTAGTTGTTTTCTAAAAAGAAATCCCTTCATTAACGCTGCGAATGCAATGTTCTTTTTAGCTACATCAATTACAGCATACACCTGGCTATTCTCTGCTTTAATGTCTTCCATCGGTGTTTTAGAGAAAAAGCCTATGTAGCCTGTTCTGGTCATATATACCTGGGCATGTGCAAGCTGGCTGAATCCGATTGCTGCCAGCAGTACAAATAATATTTTTTTCATGCTTTTTAAATTTTCGTTTGAGTAATAGGTTACACATGTTCCTGTGCCTTCATCTTTTAGTTATTAGGCGCGCCTCTTTTAACCCAGTCTGTAATAATGTTAATGTTACACTGAGAAAGTTTGGGCAATCCATAGGGCATGGCAGGGTAGCCTGGCGAGTGATTAATAACGTTCAGCAAATTTTCGTTATCTACCTGTTGTTTAACTCCATTATATGTGTCTAGTATCACACCATGCGTTGCAATCCCGGTAGCATGGCAGCTATAGCAATTGCTTTGCAGGATAGGCTGCACATTTACGGAATATTTCATGTTTACCGTATCGCACTGGTTGCTGTTATCGGTGAGTTCAGCTTCATTAGATTTGGAGCACGATAGCCAAAATGTTGCAGCTACTATCGCAAGGGCTGCTCCTGCATAATTCATTCGCATGGTGTATGGTTTTAATGTATGATGGTTCTATTTTTTGAGTAGACGCAAAAGTTCCCCTTCAGCGCCCAGCGCTGTTTTTTTCCAAAGTCATTTTTCAAGATTATTGCCGGTGTTCACCGGATCGTTAGAATGTTATTAGCCGGTTTATTTTTCTATTACGGCGTCGGTAATATTCACGTCCATCAAAAAACCTGTGCATCTGCCTTTTAATTGTACAGAGTCTCCTTCTTTTAGCGCACTTACGTCCGAAGGAGCAGCTGCCATGCTGCAATTGATACCGCCGGTTGTGGGGCCAGCGTCAAGTACGATTACCGTGTTGCCGCCAGACTTCTGAATGCTTTGCACCGCACCTTTCACACTAATTATTTTGTTTAAAAACTGTTTGTTTGCTTCTAGTTCGTTTTGCTGGAATTTGTTAAACAGTTCAGGTGCCTGAATAGCATAATCAGCCGAAACATCTGCAAGGCTGGTTCTTGGCTTCTGATATAGATAGTATGCCACACCAGCAGCCAACAGGCAAAGGATTATACCTACGAAAAATATGTTTCTTTTTCGCATACTAGTTTAATTAATAATGTACTGTGTTATTTGAAATGCTTTGTAAAACCTGCGTATATACCAAAGCTTGTAATCGGCATACTGCCAATGCCAACACCGGTTGCCGGAATTTTGATATAAGGTTCAAGTCTTAAAGCGCTGGTTTTACCAATCTTCTTTTCGTAGCCGGCACTTATATTGATGATAGAAAACCAATTGTTCGTTGAGTTTGAATATTCCTTATAACCCGTATACGGTGTATTATACCGCGTATAATCATAGTTATAATCTTCTTTCTTCATCAGGTAGGTTGATGAGCCCGCCGTAACAAACCAGCTGCCTTTTTTCCGGGTTGCAAAATCATAACGGACGTTAACAGGTATTTCTATCATTTTACAATTGCCGTCAATGTTTTGAATGGTTACATAATTAGGAAGATTGATTTTGTTTGTTTTAAAATATTTTCCGTCAGAATAATAACTTTTCTTATCCCATAACACTCCGGCTTCTGCGCTGAATTTCTTTGCAAACCTGTAGCCCACCAATAAGCCTATGCTATAACCCATATCAACATTCTGGCCTTTGATTGTACTGAAATCTGGCCCTCCGATAATATTCAGGTAAAGGCCCTTTTGCAAGGAATATGTTTCTTTCTTTTTTTCATTTTTTACAGAAGTGGCTTGTTTTTGCTGTTCATCTGAAGCTACTTTGCCCGCCGTATCTTTGCTACTTGCTGCATTCACCGTTTCAGTGGATGGTTGAGCTGTGCTGTTGTTAGCATTTGCTGCCGCAGGGACAGTACTTATTGCGCCGGGCAAATTGTTTGCTCCGGGTGTAACGCCTGATTCGTTTGTTACGTTCGTGCTATTGTTCGCTTCCTGCTGCTTATTCTTATCGTTTGCGTTAGCTGCATTCGGCTGTTGTGTTTCGCTGGCGCTATTTCCACTTGTATTGTTGCTTGCTAAAGATTGTTTTATTACCGGCAATCTTTGCAAAGTGTATTCTTTGTTGTCTTTATTATTTTCGTTGCCACCTGCGCTTGCGGTAGTTTGTTGGCCAGGTTGTTTTGCGAGCGCATCCTTTTCATTAAGACTTGTTGTAGCCGTATTGTTTGCATTGCCTTTATCCCCAGCTTTAATTTTGTTGTCGCTTCCTGCACTGCTGTTGTTTTTCTCTGTGCTTGTTTTATTGGCCGACTGGTTAAGTTGTTGCGTTGCATGTTTTGATGAGCTATCTGTAACCAGTTTAACACCCAAAGCCAATGGAATAAGTAACAACAGCCACAACAGCTTTTTATAACCATCATTCTTTTTTGCTACAGGTTCCGGCAATGGGGCATCAGGAGCGTTCAGGCGCCCTAATACCTTGTCCCAGTCTGCATTGTTTGTTTTCAATGGGTAATTTTCTGCAGCCTTGCGGAACAGGTCGTCCATATCGTCATTTAGAGATTGCATAAATCAATCCTTTCATATCAGTGTTTTGTTTATTTAAAATTTTTTGTAATTGAGCTTTAGCTTTAAACAGGTTGCTCTTGGATGTGCCGGCCGATATACCCAGTGCATCCGCTATCTCCTGGTGAGAATAACCATCAATCACCGCCATATTGAATACGACTCTATATGCAGGTGAAAGATTTCTCAACTGGCTTATAAGCTCTTTATATAGTAATTGTTGTTCTGCTGAAGGTGTGCTATCCTGAACATCCCAGGCATGGTCTTCCAGTCCCCTTATTTCAGGTACAAGGTTTGTTTTACGCAACTCATCAATGGCGGTATTTATCATTATCTTTTTCATCCATCCCATCAGCATCCTGTCCAGGTCACCGTTGTTTGAGTATTCAAAATGGTTGAAGTTTCTGAATATTTTTACAAAGCCATCATTTACCGTGTCTACAGCTTTTTCGTACCTGTAAATATAACGGAACACAGTTTTTAGCGCATAGCCATAAAATCGCTCATAAAGCAATTTTTGATATCTGTGCTCATTATTAATGCAACCGTTAACTATATGTACCAGGTCTTCCAAAACTATATAATGTGATGTTTTTGTTGTAGTAATACGTAAACCAATTTTGCAAGGTTGCCTCTAAACTGAAATTATTTTAATAAGAACCCATGTATTAACTCGTTATAACTGAATTGATCAGTGATCTTTTTTTCATTTATTAAGGCTGCTCATTGCATTTACCGGGTAGCGTTCTCCTGCTGCCACTCCCCTGGGGGCAATCTGGTTAATTTCATCCATTTCCTCCTGGCTGAAGGTAATATTAAGCGCGCCAGCATTTTCTTCCAGGTACTTAATGCGTTTGGTACCTGGAATAGGAAAAATATAATCGCCTTGTGCCATTACCCATGCCAGCGCAAGTTGCGATGCGGTGCAACCTTTTTTCTGCGCAAGGCTTTCCAACCTGGTTACCAGTTGAATGTTCCTGTCAAAATTTTCTCCCTGGAACCTTGGTGAATGGCGCCTGTAGTCATCTTCTGAAAGATCTTCAAATTTCTTTATCTGCCCGGTGAGAAAGCCTCTGCCAAGCGGACTGTAAGCTACAAATGCAATACCTAGTTCAGCACATGCCTGCAATAATCCATCTTCCGGATCCCTGCTCCACAACGAATATTCGGTTTGTAGTGCGCTCAACGGATGCACCGCATGCGCTTTTTTTAAAGTTTCCGGTGATACTTCAGACAGGCCAATGCCTCTTATTTTTCCTTCCTTAACCAAATCTGCCATTGCCTGAACTGTTTCTTCAATTGGCGTATCCGGGTCTTTTCTGTGGAGATAATATATGTCTATATAATCAGTATTCAGTCTTTGAAGGCTCGCTTCACAGGCCTGTTTAACATAGGCCGGGCTGCCATTAACGCCTCTGATCATCGGGTTGTTGGGATCGCGCACTATACCAAATTTTGTTGCCAGCGTTACTGTGTCGCGTTTGTTTGCTATAGCTTTACCAACCAAGATCTCGTTGGTAAATGGGCCATACATATCAGCAGTATCCAAAAAATTAACTCCTAATTCAAGCGCGCGGTGAATGGTTTTTATGGACTCATCATCATTCTGGCTGCCATAAAACTCGCTCATGCCCATGCAACCAAGCCCTAGTTGCGAAGCGGTAATACCCTGTGATCCCAGCGGTTTAATTTTCATGATGCGTGTTTTTTAGTTAGCGTTAGCTTATCGTGCCAGGTGTGTGTTTCGTGCGCTGGCAAATCCGGGTTATTTATATTGAATTTAAGCTTGTTTTGCCAGATTATCTTGGATATCAATGTAAAGCTCAAACTTATTTTGGTTATAAAGCAGTTTGAAATCGTTTAAAAAATGCTTAGTTTGAATGAGCCGGAGGGCTATACGGGATCACTAACAGTGCATTGTGACTTTTGTATGGAAGTTATTAAGTATTTTTGCAATGATTTCTTTAAAATACCTTTTATAAACAACATTTCAGATTTGTGCGTATGAATGATGAAGTCCCCGATATTTCACAAACAGTGATTAGTTTTGGCTTAATTTCCCTTAGTTTCGTCTTTAATCTGATAAGTATTAAATAACATTGCTGCTTTATGGCAATATTCGATATAAAACTACCCAATTCCATACTGAAGACTTTGCGGTTGCCTCAAAACAATCCGCGCCGCCAGCAATTGAAAGTGCTGAAAAAACTAATTCGTAAGGCGAGATTTACTGAATTTGGACAGAAGTACGGTTTTGATGATATACTGATGAGTAAGCACGTTGGCAAAAAATACCAGGAGCTTGTTCCCGTATTCAATTATAATAAAATATATAACGAGTGGTGGAATAAAACACTTGAAGGCACGCCTGATGTGTGCTGGCCCGGTAAAGTAAAATTTTATGCGCTAAGTAGCGGAACCAGCGAAGCGGCCAGTAAATATATCCCCATCACAAATGACCTGCTGAAAGGCAACAAGGTTGTAATGATCAAACAGCTTTTGAGCCTCCGTACTTATACAGATATACCTGTAAAATCTATCGGCAAAAGCTGGCTAATGTTGGGTGGCAGTACTGAGTTACAAAAAGGTACAGGCTACTATGCCGGTGATTTAAGTGGTATAACAGCAAAAAAACAACCATTCTGGTTTCAGCCTTTTTATAAACCAGGTAAAAAAATAGCAAAAGAAAAAGACTGGAATAAAAAGCTTAATGAGATTGTAGAAAAAGCACCGGAATGGGATATCGGATTTATTGTTGGCGTTCCCGCATGGATACAGATGTGCATGGAGATGATTATTGAAAAATACAAGTTGGATAGCATACACGATATGTGGCCCAACCTTGCATTTTTTGTGCACGGGGGTGTAAGTTTTGAACCGTATAAAAAAGGGTTTGAAAAATTATTAGGTAAACCAATTTCTTATATCGAGACTTATCTTTCCAGCGAAGGGTTTCTTGCTTACCAGGACAGGCAACATGGAAAAGGGATGCACCTGGTTACCAATGAACATATCTTTTTTGAGTTTGTTCCGTTTAATGACAAGAATTTTGATGCGAACGGAGACCTTGTGGCTAATCCCGAAGCGCTAATGATTCATGAAGCGGAGGAAGGAAAAGATTATGCGTTGCTGATAAGCACAAGTGCCGGAACATGGCGTTACCTTATTGGTGATACGGTTCGTTTTGTAGATAAGGAAAGATGCGAGATTGTAATTACGGGCAGGACCAAACATTTCTTGAGCCTTGTTGGTGAACACCTAAGTGTTGAAAATATGAATAAGGCAGTGAAGCTTGCGGGCGAGGAACTGAATGTATGCATTCCTGAATTTACCGTTGCAGGTATACCTTACGGTAACTTTTTCGCGCACCATTGGTATGTTGCCTGCAATGATCGCGTGAATGCAGAACAGCTAAGGTTGAAGATTGATGAGAAGCTTAAAGAATTGAATGATGATTATGCGGTTGAACGTGGCAGTGCATTAAAAGAAGTATTTCTTGATGTGCTGAGCGAAGAGACATTCATGGACTTTATGACCGCGAAAGGAAAAGTGGGCGGGCAACATAAATTCCCTCGCGTGCTTAAAGGAAAGATGCTTGAAGATTGGCAAAAGTTTTTGAAGGGGGAATTGAAGGTGCAAAATTAAATTTGAGTTGCTGACATAAAACGGCAACCATTATCTGATATAAAAACGCAAAAAATTAGCTACTTTTTGCGTTTTTAATTTATAGAAGCGCCTCAACATTTATAATGTCGGTAATAGTTAGAAAGTCAATGATGATGGCTATATGCATTGGTTTTAATTAAGTCTGAAAGCAAGATTTTTATCAGGATATGCGTTCATCATTTGAGAATTGGTAATTTCTGTCAGCCTGAAGCTGCACTAAACCACTTAATTTCGTTTATCTTTCTGATTCTTGAAAAATGTTTGAAGACTAATGATTTCTGCTATAATAAAAGGATTAACGTTGGGTGTGCTGCTGAGTATATCAGTGGGCCCGGTTATATTTTCTATCATCAAGCAAAGTATCAATAATGGCCACAAAGGCGGCTATGCTTTTATAGCAGGTGTTTCCGCCAGTGATGTTGCGTTGGTGTTGGTCTGCAACTTCTTTACAACTTTTTTTCAATCAGTAATGAACAGCGAAAAGCTGATAGGTGTTGTGGGAAGTTTATTCCTGGTAGGCATGGGCATTTACTTTTTCTTCTTTAAAAAAGTACACATGGACCAGGAAGGAAAAGCTGTAATAAGAACTTTTCGCAAGCGTGATTACCTGGCTATTTTTTCGTCGGGATTCCTGATGAACATGCTTAATCCGAGCGTTTTTCTTTTTTGGTTCATCGTATCAGGCACCATTATGGCGGACTCAAAAACCACGCTTCATCCCACAGAATACCGCATGACTGTTTTTCTTACCTGCTTAATGTTTAATCTCGGCGCCGATATTCTTAAAGTTCTCCTCGCCAATAAAATTCGCCCAAGGCTTAATTCCAAAAACATTCACATCATCAACAGGCTTTCCGGCCTTATATTCATGGGCTTTGGCATTGCACTGATTGTAGGTATTTTGTTCTATGGAGATAAGATACATTCGTGAGGGGAGAGGTATCAGGTTAAAGGTTTCAGGTTAAAGCCAAAATTCAAAAGTCAAAAATAGAAGAGAAGTAGTTACCGCTTTAAACATCAGACATCAAAAAATCCGACATCAGCCATCTTCTTACATCTAAAATCGTACATCGCACACCGTACATTGTTATATCTTGATTCTTCCCGGATTTTTTGCAATAAAAGATATATTCGTGAGGGAAGCTTTGAGCTATTAGCTTTCAGCAGTCAGCTACAGGGTGTCAGGTTTCAGGTTCCAGGTTTCAGGTTAGGGCCAAAATTCAAAAGTCAAAATTCAAAAATTGAAGACGTTGCTGCTTCAAACATCAGACATCAAAAAATCCGACATCAGCCATCTTCTTACATCTAAAATCGTACATCGCACACCGTACATTGTTATATCTTGATTCTTCCCGGGTTTTTTGCAATAAAATCTTCCCAGCCTTTCAATCCTTTTGGTAATGCACCGATTACGGAAGATGATTGATAGTGGTGGCATAAAGCAACTGCCAATGCATCGGTAGCATCAAAGTGCTCTGGCTGCTCCTCAATATTCAAAATACGTTGCAGCATTTTCCAAACCTGCTCCTTATCAGCATTACCATTGCCGGTGATAGATTGCTTTACTTTTTTAGGAGAGTACTCCGTAACATTTAGTTTGTATTGCATTGCTGCAGCAATGGCCACGCCTTGCGCTCTGCCCAGCTTCAGCATACTTTGAACGTTCTTTCCAAAGAAGGGCGCTTCAATGGCGAATGTATGAGGCTTGTATTCTTTGATAATCTGGCAAACAGTTGTGTGAATCGTCTCCAGCCTTTCGTAAATATCCTTTTTGCTGGCTAGTTTCAACACATCCATTATGGTAAGCGCGGGATTGTTTCCATTCACTTCAATTACCGCAAAACCCATTACGATAGTACCGGGGTCAATTCCTAAAATTATGTTCCCACTTTTTTTCATTCAAAGCAAAGTACGCTAAAATGTGCGAATGTGAAGATGTGCAAATGTGGAGATGTGCAAATATCCTGATTAGTGTAAGGCATTCGCATATTTACACATTCGCACACTCGCACATTAAATTAAACTTTCACCGACTTCCATTTTCCTCTTGTAAATAGAATAGTGGCTATAATGGTGATGGCGCTTTCAGCTACAGGAATAGCAATGAATACGCCTTCCGGCCCCAGGTTTACAACAATCGATAAAACATAAGCGATGGGAACCTGCAACATCCAGAATCCAAACAGATTAATGTAGGTGGGTGTTTTGGTATCTCCTGCTCCGTTAAACGCACTGATCATTACCATACCTACACCGTAAAATACATAACCAATGCTTACAATCGCCAACGCTTTAATGGCAATAGCTTCTGCATTAATGTCCTTGTTAATAAAACGTACAATATAAGTGCCGCAAAGAAAAAACAATGCCGTAACCGCCAGCATAAAAAACGCGTTGTACTTGGCCGTTTGCCAAACACTTTTTTCTGCGCGTTGTGGTTGCTGTGCGCCAAGGTTTTGTCCAACCAATGTGGCCGCTGCATTACTTAATCCCCATGCGGGCAGTAAAAAGAACATTACAATACGAATGGCAACCTGGTAACCCGCCACTACATCTGTTCCAAACTTCGCAACAATTCTTGCAAGAACAATCCAGCTTGCAGAACCAATCAGGAATTGTAATGTGCCGGTCCATGCAATACGTACTAAAGATTTTATAAGATGCATGTCTGGTATAAAATGGCGCTTCAAAATATGTAGTATGCCTTTGCCCTTAAACAGGTGATAGCATTGATATAGCACGCCTATCCCACGTCCAACTGTTGTTGCAATAGCGGCACCTTTTAAGCCCAGTGCTGGGATTGGCCCCAAGCCATTTATAAGTAGCGGACATAAGATGATGTTGGCAATATTGGCGAGCCACAAGCTTTTCATTGCTATAGCGGCGTCGCCTGCGCCACGGAAAATGCCATTGATGAGGAACAGCAACATGATAACAGTGCTGCCACCGAAAAGAATGCGTGTATAAATACTTCCTTCGCGAACAACATTTTCATCGGCGCCCATCATGTGCAATATTTTATCCGCGAAAAGCAATCCTGCAATACTTATTACAACAGAAAAGCTTAACGAGATTAATATGGCCTGTACACCTGATTTTGCCGCTGCATCTGCATCTTTCTCCCCGATGCGCCTTGCAACGGTAGCTGTTGCTGCCATGCTTAATCCAATCGCGATGGAATAAACTATAGTTATTACAGATTCTGTTAATGCCACCGTTGCAACGGCTCCATTGCCGAGCCTTCCAACAAAATAAATATCCACCAGCGCAAAAACAGATTCCATCATCATTTCAAGAATCATTGGAATGGCCAGTAAAAAAACAGCTTTCCTTATGCTGCCCTGTGTAAAATCCTGAGGAGGCCCGTATAAGGCCTGTTTAACGAATGCAATACTGTTGCCAATACGCTTATTGATAGAATAAGAAGTCATGATTATCTTAAATAAGGTTGAATAAAAAGAATGAATGATCCATAGCAGTTTGCTATGTAAGATAAGTGCGATTGAAGTTGGCTTCCGGATGAGTCAGAAGCCTGTTAACAGGTCTTCATAAAAAGTTATTTGATAAAGAATACCGCTTTTTTGGTTGCATGAAGCGATAAACACAGAACGCAAAACTAGAAAAACTTTTGAGCTTCACAAGTATGATTTTTAACAGGACCTAATTATGCTGTGCATCAGCGTTTGTTTTTTATATAACGGAAAGCGAACATGTCAGCTCTAAACATGCTGATTATGTGTGTGGTCAGGTAGATGAAAGCTGAATGTAAAGTGGCTGCTTTTATTCGATTAAATAAACATTAAGAAAGATAACAAGGCACATTCCTATACGTCCCAATTAAGAAAATGTGCCTTGCGTTTTTATGGAATAGAAAGTTTAAAGCCGTATACTAGATAGCAATAAGGGCTACTATTTCTTCTAAAAATTGTTTATCAGTTTCATCAAATTCATTTAACTCACTGCTGTCTACATCGAGCACGCCAACTACTTCATTATTGCTGATTAACGGAACAACTATTTCTGATTTAGATAAGCTGCTGCAGGCAATATGCCCCGGAAATTTTTCTACATCAGGAACGATAAGTGTTGCGGCCTGTTGCCAGCTTGATCCACAAACACCTCTGCCTTTTTGAATACGCGTGCATGCAACCGGCCCCTGGAAAGGGCCTAACACAAGCTCATTATTTTTAACAAGATAAAATCCCACCCAAAACCAACCAAACTGTTCTTTCAGCGCCGCCGCAACATTTGCAAGGTTTGCTACCAGATCAGGTTCGCCGTTCAGCAAGCCTTTTATTTGGGGGATGAGTGATGTATATTGCTGTTCTTTGGTACCTTGTACTATTGATAGATCTTCTGCCATAATGTAAAGATAAGCAGATAGTAAAAATTAAAGCGATGGCTAAACTTTTTGAACCGTTAAGCATAAAGGATGTTACGTTAAGAAACAGGATAGTTGTATCTCCCATGTGTGAGTATTCATCAACAGATGGCTTTGCAAATGACTGGCATTTGGTGCACCTTGGAAGCCGCGCTGTAGGCGGTGCAGCCCTGGTAATGACAGAAGCAACAGCAGTTTGCCCTGATGGCCGTATTTCCCCGCAAGACCTTGGTATATGGAAAGACGAACATGTTGAAAAATTGCAGTCTATCGCTTCCTTTATTCATCAACACAAAGCAGTTGCCGGAATGCAACTTGCACATGCAGGGAGAAAAGCAAGTGCGAGAAGGCCCTGGGAGGGCGGTGGACAAATAAGTCTTGAAGATGGTGGATGGCAAACAGTTTCGCCAAGCAATATTCCTTTTCGCGAGACAGAGAGCGCGCCGCGAGCATTGTCTATAAGTGATATTAAACAGTTGGTTGCCGATTTTGTGGCCGCCGCACAACGTGCCTTGCACGCAGGGTTTAAGGTGATTGAAATTCACGGTGCGCATGGTTATTTAATTCATGAATTTTTATCGCCGCTAAGCAATGTCCGAACAGATGAATACGGAGGAAGTTTTGAAAATCGAACAAGATTATTGTTAGAGATAATTGATGCCATTAAGGCCATTTGGCCCGAGCGTTACCCATTATTTGTAAGGATCTCAGCTACAGACTGGGTTGAAGGTGGCTGGAACATTGAAGAGTCAGTTGAACTTGCGCGTTTATTAAAACAACATGGTGTTGACCTTGTGGATTGTTCTTCAGGCGGCATGGTGCCGCACGCAAAAGTTCCGCTTGGCCCGGGCTACCAGGTTCCATTTGCTGAAAGAATAAAAAGAGATTCTGGAATATTAACCGGCGCAGTGGGCTTGATCACCAACGCTCAGCAAGCTGAGAATATTTTAGAGCAGCAACAAGCCGATGTAATTATCATGGCGAGAGAATTATTGCGCGATCCATATTTCCCCTTGCGCGCTGCAAAAGAATTGGGTGTTGATGTTAAGTGGCCTTCACAATATGAGAGAGCGAAAGGGTAAATGTGCGAATATGTGAATGTGCGAATATGTGAATGTGCAATTTTGATATAGATATTCACGCACAAAATTTGAATTAAGCGTGCTGTTACTATTAATGGAGTTCTCATTTGCACATTCGCATATTTCCTCATTCGCACATTTAAAAGATGTTTTCCAGTTCTTTCAAATGATGCACAACGTATGTTGGCTGAATGTGTGGCGTTGCGTTAATATGATTTACAAAAACAGTTTCAAGGCCCGCATTAATGGCTCCCTGAATGTCAGCATCAAGGTTGTCGCCGATCATAATACTGTGCTCTTTTTCCGCGTTGGTTAACTGCAATGCAAATTCAAAAATTTCTTTGTTTGGCTTTAAGCTATTGCTTCTTTCTGAAGTGATCACCTCTTCAAAATAGTGATGAATATTGCTGTTCTGTAGTTTGCTGTGTTGTACTTTATCAAAACCATTGGTGATCAGGTGCATCCTGTATCCCTTATTTAGCAGGTAATCCAGGATCTCTATCGTATAAGGAAAAAGGCTTGTCTTTTTAGGCAGAAGTTCAAGAAACTCGACGGATAATGACCTTGCCAACGGTTCATCCGCAACTTTAAAATCAAGCATGCTCAACCACAATCTTTTCCACCTCAGTTCTTCCTGTTTAATGAAGCCTTTGGTATATCTGTCCCACAATCTTTCATTATGAAAACTGTACCGTTCAAAAAAAGCATCAAAATCTAAAATGCCGCGTGTTAGCAAGTTATTTCTTTGGTACAGATCAGACAAGGTATTCCTTGCGTTTGTTTCAAAATCCCATAGTGTGTGATCAAGATCAAAAAATAAATGCTGATATTTAGAAGGAGAGATATTTGCCTGTTCTTTCATCATCGTTTCAAATAAAAAATATAGTGCAAGTTACAAAATGTAAGTTTGTAAGCCATTACTCGCAAGGATTGTGGCAATAACACAACAAAAATTTAAAAGAATGACCATCGTTATAACAGGAGCTTCTAAAGGATTGGGCAAAGCAATAGCAGAGAAATTCGCGGCTGACAAACAACAGCATACAATTATACTGAATGCAAGAAACGCTCATTATCTCAATGAATTGCGTGATGATCTTCTGCAAAATTTTTCTCATCAGGAAGTTATTGTACAGCAATGTGATATGAGTGTAAAAGAATATGTGCTGGCCTTCGCATCGTTTGTAAATGAAATTGGTGTTCCAGATATACTAATCAATAATGCAGGCAGCTTTATTCCCGGAAGCGTGTACAACGAACCTGAAGGGGCTTTGGAACAAATGATGAATGTAAATCTTTTCAGCGCTTATCACCTTACCAGGGAGTTATTGCCTGAAATGATGGAACGGCATAGCGGGCATATTTTCAATATGTGTTCTATTGCTTCTTTAAAAGCGTATAACAATGGTGGTGCCTATAGCATAAGTAAATTCGCGTTGGCGGGTTTCAGTAAAAATCTTCGTGAGGAATTAAAACCTTACAACATAAAGGTGACGTCCGTTTATCCGGGCGCTGCATATACAGATAGCTGGAGTGGAAGCGGTGTAGATCCAAAACGCATTATGGAAGCCAGAGACATTGCGGATATAATACACACTTCCGCGTACCTCTCGCCGACAGCTTGTGTAGAAGACATTATTTTAAGGCCGCAATTGGGAGACTTGTAAGTAATTCAAAAGTAAAAATTCAAAAGTAAAAAAACTGGTTCGGACAGCGTATTCTTTTGTGCGACCTGCATTCAGATTAAGACTTGCGGAATTGAATTTTTTTAGATTTGCTGACTATATTGTTGGCGCGGTATACTTACGAAGATGCACTAGGTTTTGAATTTTTACTTTTGAATTTTGACTTCAGCTCTCACTCACAGCTGCTTCAACACATTCAACACTTCTTCTTTTCTTCTCCTGGAAATTTCTACAACAGAATTATCCTTCATAATCAGCTCGCCTTCATTCTTATAACTTACAACATGGCTGCAATTCACCATGTGTGATTTGTGAATACGGATGAATCCATGCTCGCACAAAATTTCCTCATATTCTTTGAGTGTTTTTGAGGTTAACAGCGGCCTTCTGTTGATGAAGAAAAAGTTGGTGTAATTGCCCTCACCTTCAAGCCGTATAATGTCACAAGGAGAAAGAAAATAAGTTCCTTCTGTTGTAGAGATGGCAAGCTTAAAGTCTTTTTTGGGAGACTGAATATTATGCAAAAAATTATTGTACAACGGTTTGCTGTTGTAGTTCAACTGGTGCTTAAGGATAAACTTTTGAATGGCCGCCTGCAACTCATCGGGATCAATAGGCTTCAGCAGATAATCCAGTGCGCTGAACCTGATGGCCTGAATAGCGTATTTATCATGCGCCGTAGTAAAAATTACATCAAAATCAATCAGAGGAATTTGTTTCAACAGGTCGAATCCGTTTGTACCCGGCATCTGAATATCAAGAAAAAGAAGGTTTGGTTTAAAGGTGCCGATAATGGATACCGCATTGGGAATATCTGTTGTGGTCTGCAGCAGCGAAATTTCCGGAGAATATCGTTGCAGCATCAACTTCATGGTGTTAGTAGCTGATGATTCGTCGTCAATGACCAACGCTTTAATCATTATCCTAAATTACTAAATACCCTGCTTTTGTTAAGATAAAGCAAAAACGGCCAAAGGTTCTTAATTAAAATTTAATGAGGTTAAACGTTTACATGAAGCTTGAGTTTTACGGAGGTGCCGGAAACCGCACCTTTTTCATCCAACAAGTCTCCAACTTCGAGATCAAAAGTTTGCTGGTAGTGCTTGCGCAGAATGTACAATCTTTCCATGACCAGAGAAAAGCCTTTGGATGTGTGGTTATTATAACCCGACAATAATTTACGCTTCGCAGAAGCTTCGCGCCCTATACCATTGTCTTCAATAGTACAGCATATAAGTTCCTCAGGTAATAGCGCAAACTGTATGTTGATGTGTTTTCGCCCTTCTTTAGGTATTAGTCCGTGCCAGATAGCATTCTCCACAAATGGTTGCAACATCATCGAAGGAATCTTTATTTCAGAAGGAGTTACAGGATCATTACAAATGATATCATAGCTGAAGTTTTTATCAAATCGCAATTGTTCCAATTGCAGGTACAATGTAATCATTTCAATTTCAGCTTCGAGGGTAATAAAGTTTTGCTCGCAGTTGTTCAAAACCTCGCGCTGCAGCTTAGAGAATTTAGAAAGATATTTTATTGCTTCCTTTACTTCGCCCATCAGAATAAACTGCTGAATGGAGTTTAGCGCATTAAATATAAAATGAGGATTCATTTGGCTGCGCAACGATGTAAGCTGTGAGGTTGCAAGATCTTTGTTTAGCTTGATCAGCATGTCTTCTCTTTCCTTAGTCTGCTGCTCTACCTGTATTTTATCAATCTTATCCGCACAGAAAGTTGCAATGGTGGTAAGTATTTGCAGGTGCCGTTCAGTGTAGAAATTCTTTGTAGAATTTTCGCTGTCAATAATGCCGATAACTTTTCCTTTGTGAATAATGGGTACTGTTATTTCAGAGCTCCGTTTCTGGTCGTCAACAATATATCGTCTGTCAAGGCCTGTGTCGTTAATTATTTCGGCAATCTGGTTTCTTGCAACATTGCCCACTATCCCCTGGCCAAAGGGTATTTCAAGGGGATTAATAATCTTATTGTCTTCGGTAGTTTTTGGCCCCCAGGCCGCTTTTTGAACAAACATTTTTCTTTCCGCATCATATAGATAAATCACGCAATCTTCAAAGTGTAATTTGGAGATGCAATTGCGTGCAAGGTCCCACAACATGTTGTCGATTGTTTGCTGCTGCGAAATAGATGTAACAAAGTAATTAATGACCTGCGCGATCTCAAGATGATACTGATAGTTTACTGCCTTTAACTGTTCAATCTCTTTTTGCCGGGCTTCATTGAGTTTTGTTTCAGCCGTTATGCGCCAAAGCAGGTATGAGATAAAACAAATGAGCGCAGCCAGCACAAACAGGTCAAATAGGAGAGTACCCGTAATGAATAAAATATCGGAGATTAGTATAGGCAACAATCGTTATTTACATATTTAAGTTAATACAATTATACGTGGCGACGATTAAAAAAGGTATAAGTTATTGCACGGAATGCCACTATTTAGAAGGCAGGGGCCTGATCGCAATCAGCCAGCATCCCTGCTAGAACGAAACCGCATGATTATATTTGTGTTCGAATTGTACGATATGAAGATCTATAAGCTTCCGGATGATTTTTCCAGCAAGGGTGAAGAGTTGTATCTGCACTATTATGAAAGTGACAGGAATGAGCGGAAGAATAAGGTAACGTTTAGCGCAAACCTGTTTAGCTTTTTACTGGAAGGTGAAAAGATTTCATTCTATCCGGGCGGTTCTGTTACGATCGGGAATACGCAGGGTATTCTTATCAGGTCGGGAAACTGCCTTATGACAGAGCATGTTTCCATTAACAACAAATACAAAAGCGTGCTGCTATTTTTTACAGATAGTAAGGTGCGCGATTTTATAGCGAAATATAAGCATCTTTTGTCCCCTGCAGAAAAGACAAAAGATACATGTCCGGTTTTTCCTTTCGCAAAAAATGCAATACTTACCAATACCGTATTGCAGCTGGAACAAATACTCCTTTCAAAGCAGCCATTGTCAGAAGCGATGCTTCAGCTGAAGTTTGAGGAGATCATGTTGTGTTTGCTTGAATCGTATCCTGCAGCGTTTACCAACATTTTTGTGAACAGTATTGCAAGTAAGGCTGATGTCCTTTTCAAGGAAGTTGTGGAAGGTAATGTCAGCAATAACTTATCGTTGCAGGAGCTTGCATTTTTGTGCAACACAAGTTTGTCAACTTTTAAAAGGCAGTTTGAAAAAATCTATGGTATCGCTCCGGGTAAGTGGATTCAGGAACAACGGATGCGTCAGGCAGCCTTTAAGCTGAAGCATGAGAAGGCGAGGCCAAGCGATATTTATTTTGAGTATGGTTATGAGAATTTGTCTGGCTTCATCCAGGCTTTTAAAAAAGAGTTTGGTAAAACACCGGGCGAATATGTAGTGATTGAGGGATGACCCCTTTGCGATAGTTTTTGAACCGATACAGCTATTGATTAATAACCTGCGCTGCTAATTTTAAACTTAAATAGATCGAGTATGAAAAAGTTAAGTTTGATTGTTTTTGCAAGTGCATTATTCTTCGCCAAATTGAATGCTCAGACGTTTACGTTAAAGAGCAAAGAACTCCAGGGGCAGGCGACAAAAGAGCAAATATTCAACAGCTTTGGCTGCACGGGAAGCAATATGTCTCCACAACTATACTGGGAAAATGCACCAGAAGGCACAAAGAGCTTTGCGGTTACTATGTATGATAAAGATGCGCCAACCGGCAGCGGCTTCTGGCATTGGGTTGTGTTTGACATTCCAGCCTCTGCAACAGAGTTAAAAACGGATGCAGGAAATATTTCTAAAGGGCTCGCTCCGAAAGAGTGCATTCAAAGTAATACAGATTTCGGCACGCCCGGTTATGGCGGCCCTTGCCCGCCACAGGGCCACGGTGCGCATGAGTATAAAATAACTGTGTATGCGTTAAAGGCAGATAAGCTTGGGTTAGATAAAAATGCGACACCCGCACTGGTAGGCTTTTATCTTAACCAGCAAACTTTAAGCAAAGCATCACTGGTGTTTTATTATAGCAGATAATCGGATCAATTAATCGTTGGGGTGATGCCGTATAAAATAAAAAAGCCCGCGTTAAGCGGGCTCTTAAAATGTTGTTTTTATTAATTCTCAAACGAGCTGTAGAAGTAAGGGGTCTTCGCTTCAAACTCTGCGCTACAAGTATCTACCATTTTGTAAACACGTGTAATACCCAGTGCTTTTCTTCTTTCATACACTTCATCTTCAGTAGTGTTACTGTGTAAGATGCGTGCGATCTGCTCATCACTAAAGCCATTTTTCTTCGCTTCTTTCAGCAAGTCTGTAGGTAAGTTTTCAAGTGTGTGGTTACCGATTTCTTTCTCAATTCTGCAAATCTCCTGGATCTGGTAGATGAACCATCTGTCGATACCTGTTGCCTGCACAATTGTTTTCACGGTTACACCCTGCATCAATGCATCTTTAATGCGGAAGATGCGATCCCATTTCGGAACTTTAATGTATTCGATCAGGTCTTCGCTCTTCATCATGCTTTTACCGTAGTAACCAAGTCCAACAGCTTCATTCTCCAGGCTCTGGCAGGCTTTCTGAATTGCTTCAGTAAAGCTTCTTCCGATGGCCATTACCTCACCCACACTCTTCATTTGTAATCCTAATGTATCATTAGAACCTTTGAACTTGTCGAAATTCCAACGCGGTACTTTTACGATAACGTAGTCAAGTGCCGGTTCAAAGTATGCTGAAGTTGTTTTAGTGATCTGGTTTTTCAGTTCATCCAGGCTATAACCAATTGCCAGTTTAGCAGCGATTTTCGCGATCGGATAACCTGTTGCTTTACTTGCTAACGCAGAAGAACGGCTAACGCGTGGGTTAATTTCAACTGCGATCAATTCCTCTGTTTCAGGATTTAATGCAAACTGAACGTTACAACCACCAGCAAAGTTACCGAGGCTGCGCATCATCAGCATCGCCTGGTTGCGCATGTCCTGGAAGGCTTTGTCGCTAAGTGTCATAGCAGGTGCAACAGTGATGGAATCTCCTGTGTGAATACCCATTGGGTCAAGGTTTTCCACCGTACAAATGATCACTACGTTATCAGCCTGGTCTCTTAATAATTCCAGCTCATATTCTTTCCAGCCCAACACCGCTTTTTCAACCAATACCTCATGAATAGGAGAGGCTTTTAAGCCGCGCTGTAAAGCTTCATCCAACTCTTCTTTTTTGTGTACAAAGCCGCCACCGGTTCCACCTAATGTAAATGAAGGGCGAATTACCAGCGGAAATCCTATTTCCTGTGCGTATTCTTTACCTTCCAAAAAGCTATTTGCTACATGGCTCGGAGCAACTTTTACCCCGATCCTGAACATTAGCTGGCGGAATTTTTCACGGTCTTCTGCTGTATCAATAGCCGCTACGTCCACACCAATCAAACGTACATTGTATTTTTCCCAAACACCCAGTTCGTCCGCTTCTTTACAAAGATTCAATGCTGTTTGTCCACCCATTGTTGGCAGTACAGAATCTATGTCATTTTCTTCCAGTATCTGCTCAATGCTTTCTACTGTCAGCGGAAGCAGGTAAACCTTGTCAGCCATCATGGGGTCAGTCATGATAGTCGCAGGATTACTGTTGATCAGAATCACTTTGATCCCTTCTTCGCGCAAGCTTCTTGCTGCTTGAGATCCGGAATAATCAAATTCGCAGGCCTGGCCAATAATAATTGGGCCAGAACCGATAATTAATACTGATTTGATGGAATTGTCTTTCGGCATGATATAGATAACCTTTGATGGTAATGTTTAGATAAATCGCGCAAAGGTAAGGCCTGAAGCGCAATTTTGAGCCGAAAATTTGCGGAAAAGAAGTAGCCTGATTTTCAATATAAAACTAATAAGGTTTAGTTTTATACGGTTCGCAACTGTTTCGGGCGATGCATAGTACACTCATTAACAATGTGTAAATATTTATGAAAGCCTGCAATTTATGCAGGATGGGTTTCTTCCATATCAAAAAAACTAGTTTTGAAGCATGAAGATTATTAATTATGTGAAAGGTGCAGCTTGTCTTTGTGTAATGGCTTTTTCGGCATTAAATGCGGTGGCACAATACCCCCAGGGTTATTTCAGGAACCCGCTGGGAGTACCTATCCAGTTGTCTACAAACTTCGGGGAAATCAGGCCCAACCACTTTCATATGGGGCTCGACATCCGTACACAGGGGCGCGAAAACCTGCCTGTATACGCTGCGGCCGATGGCTATGTGAGCCGCGTAAAAATTGAAAAATGGGGCTACGGAAGAGCGATCTATATAACGCACCCTAATGGATACACGACTGTATACGGCCATTTGAACGATTTTTTTAAGGAGTTGGACAATTACCTGAAAAAGCAGCAGTATGCGTCTCAAAGCTGGGACCAGGATCTACGCTTCCGGCCGGAGCAGTTTCCTGTAAAAAAAGGCCAGTTTATTGCATTTAGTGGCAACACCGGTGGATCAGCAGGCCCACATCTTCATTTTGAAATAAGAAACACGAAGACGGATAATTGCAGTAATCCGGAGTTATTCAATTTTAATATTCCGGACAATGTGCCACCTGTTATTTATAATTTGTATTGGTATGATAGAAGGTTTAGTACTTACCAGTCTGGGCCTACAAATATTCCCATCGTAAAAAAAGCCGGCGGATATGGAACTTCTACAGGCATTGTAAAGGTTGGTTCTCCTATTATAAGTTTTGGTATAAAAGCAGAAGATAAAAGCTCCAATTCACCGTTTATGTTTGGGATATACAGTGCTTCGATTAGTGTTGATGGTGTATTGCTGAACAGTTTTGCGCTGGATAATTTTTCTTATACAGACAGTAAGTTTGTAAACGCCTGTATTGATTATACGAATTACATGCAAACAAAAGGCAAGGGTATTCAGCATTTATCAAAGCTGCCCGGCAATTTACTGCGTGTCTTCAATCCTGCAGATGGTGATGGCATTGTTATGCTTACAGATACACTTCCTCATAAAGTATCTATCCAGGTAAAAGATGTTTATGGCAATACTACAGCGCTGAATTTTATGGTGCAAATGAGTTCCAGCCTGCAGCAACATTACACGCCGCCTGCAGACGCAAGGCCCGTTGTTGTAAATAAAGAAAATGTAATTAGCGGCAACTATGTAAAAGCTGTTTTTGGAAAGAATGAATTTTACGACAACGTTCCTTTTGTGCTCACGGAAAAAAATACAGGCAATAAAAACAGTGCATCTCCATTAATTCAATTACACAATGCGTTTGTACCCGTTGATGATAGTTTTGCCATTCAAATTAAAACGGTGCTTAAGCCAAATGATCCGCTGCGCAATAAGGTGGTGATGTTTAAACTTTCCGGAACACATAAAGAAGCATTGAAGGGCAAATGGAGCGGTTACTGGATGCAGGGTAAATTTAACCGCCTGGGTAATTTTCAATTGTTGATTGATACGGTTCCTCCCACTGTTACACCGGTAGCGTGGAAGAATGGCCAGGTTTTCACCAACCAAAAAAGACTGGTAATAAAGTGCAAAGATGAATTGGACGAGGTTGATAGTTTTCGCGCAACGCTGGATGGCCAATGGCTGATGTTCGGAAAAAAGAATGATGACTTTATCTACACATTTGATGAGCACTGCCCCATCGGTCCTCACACCTTAACGGTATCGGCAACTGACAAAGCAGGCAACGTTACCACCAAACAGTTTACTTTCGTGAAAAAATAAGGAGGATGCGAAAATGTGCGAATGAGTAAATGTGCAAATGAATACCTCCTTGAATTTGAAACAATAGAACAATTAACAACATGGTTACATTAAAAGTTGGCGATAAGGCTCCGGTGTTTAAAGGGCTTGATCAGAATGGAGAAAAGGTTTCTCTTTCTGCATACAAAGGAAAGAAGGTGGTGCTGTATTTTTATCCTGAAGACGACACTCCGACCTGTACTGTGCAGGCATGTAATTTAAGAGATAACTATTCCCTGTTGAAAAGCAAAGGATTTGAAATAATTGGTGTAAGCCCTGATGAAGCCAAAAAGCACAAAAAGTTTGAAGCCAAATACGATCTTCCTTTTACGCTAATTGCCGATCCCGATCGCAAAATCCTTGATCAGTATGGTGTTTGGGACGAAAAGCAATTGTACGGACGCAAATATATGGGTGTGCTGCGCACCACCTTTTTAATAGATGAAAAAGGCATCATCCGTAAGTTATTTCTTCGTCCGAAAAACAAGGCTCACGCTGAAGAGATTGTTGCGGCGTGGGAAAACTTAGATAATTGACAATTGAAAGTTGACAATTGAAAATGAAGGGGCGAATATGGGAATGTGCAAGTGAGTGAATGTGCGAATATGAGAATGAGGAAATGTGCGTATGAGTGAATGTGCAGATGTGCGAATGAATTTGAAATGGGACAAGAAATCTTTTAATCCTCTAATCCCATAAATCCCGATCCAGACAATGAGCAATGCGAATCAACTTCCCAATCCAAATCTCCGGATCAAGGTAGATGCATGGCAGGCGCGCATAGCGGCTCGCTGGCTCAAAAGCAAGCGGGTTGCTTTGGTGTTGGGTGAAACGATTTATCTGTGGGGTGTTTGTAAGGATTGCTTTCTTGAAGATGACGGTTGGGTAAAACATGAGATGACACACCTGGCTCAATTCAAAAAATATGGCTACTTCCGTTTCATTTTAATGTACCTGTTGGAAAGCATCAGAAACGGATACCACAATAACCGCTTTGAAGTTGAAGCAAGAGAAAGTGAACGAAGGTAATAAGATCAAATCGCCACAAAGGATAGAATAATACTACTAAACCTTAAGGGTTTCGCAGCGCGTGAATACTTAATGCATATTCATTCGCAAATAAAAAAAATCCAGTCAATCCCCGAATCCTTCCAATCCTGATCCAGACAAAAATCTACATCCCAATCACCCATTCAACTTCTCCAAATGCAAATGGCCCGTACGGCGCTCCGCTGATTTCCAGCTCCCCGGATGTGTTCACTTTTTCAATGATACATTCAAAGGCCACGTTATCTTTTTTAAGTTTTACGCGTTCTCCTTTTTTGAACAGGACATTATTGTAGCGTTCAAGTAATTGTGCGAATGGAACCTGCTGTACTTCATTAAAAGCGTTAATCACCACCGAGGCCAGCTCTTTCGCCAGTTCAGTTACGTTGAATTGTTTTCCTGTAATCTGTTTTAATGAAACTGGCCTGCCCGAAGCTGAGTCAAAGTTAGCTTGATTGATATTGAGCCCTATCCCAACAATTGCCCACTGCCATTCCTGTCCACGTATGACATTCTCGATCAATATGCCCCCTGCCTTTCTGTCACGCCAATAAATATCATTGGGCCATTTAACAGAAGCATCAGAAACACAATATTTAGTGAAAAAAGCATGCGCCGACAGAGCCACCGCAGCACTAAGAGCAAACTGTTGTGAAATGCCGAGAGCGCTTGTATTCAACAGTACGGAAAGGGCAATGTTCTCACCTTGAGCGCCATGCCATTGCTTTCCCCGTTGGCCTTTTCCGGCCGTCTGAAAGCCCGTAAATACAGCTGTACCGTGCGTTGCCTCACCATTTTGAACAAGTTGCATGGCATAGTTGTTGGTACTGTCTACCTGCAATAATTCTATGAAAGGTGTATTGCTTGAAGGAATTGCGGAATATTGAACCAAAGAATCACTATTTTTGGCGAAGATAAAAACAGTTTACAGCTTAACCGGCCGTATAAGCAGCATTTTTAGTCTTTTATTGCCTATAAGATACACTGTTTAGTAGTTAGCTGGAGTGGTCGGTTTACGTTGCTATTACAATGATGATCATTTCCCCTTCCAATAAACAGTCATTTTATCATTTTAAATAAGATTCATTATTGGCACCATTATCTGTTTTAACTACCCGCAAAAAATCCGGTGTGGTAAAAATTACTAGGAACTCCAGGATATTCAAGTCTATCATCAAAGCCATCCAGGATAAAAAAGGTGAAAACATCGTTTCACTCGACCTACGAAAAATTCCGGAAGCTGTTGCCGACTTCTTTATAATCTGCCAGGCCTCTACAACTACCCAGGTTAAAGCTATCAGTGATTTTGTGGAAGTGAAGGTGAAAGAGGAATGTGATGACACGCCTTATAAACATGAGGGCCACCAGGCGCTGCAATGGGTATTAATTGACTACGTGAACATAGTTGTTCATGTAATGCAGCCCGAAGCAAGAAAATTTTACAAATTAGAAGAAATGTGGAGCGATGCTGAAGTAATTGGCCATGACGAATAATGATATGTCCGAAATTTCACTATCTTTCTACGATACAACCGTATTTTTTGACTCGAAAAATGAACTTTTTTAACGAAAAACTATTTATACACTTAGTGAAGTAAGAAGTATGGCACAGGACGACAAAAAAAACCGACCGAATTTTTTAGACAGGGGAAATGGCAATGATGACAAGGGGCAGCGACGCGGCCCTCGCTTTAGTATTTACTGGATCTACGCACTAATAGCTGTTATACTTATCGGATACAATTTTCTAAGCCTTGGCTCTGCAGATGTTACCCAAACAACTGAGCTGGAGTTTAAAAAGAACATGCTTTTACAGGGCGATGTTGACAAAATGGACCTGGTAAGAAATAAAGAGATTGTTCGTGTTTACATTAAAAACGACAGCCTGCTAACCAAGCCTTTTTATAAGGAGAAATTTAAAAACAATGTACCGAACAATATTGCCGGCAAACCTGTTTTTGAATTCCCTGTTGCAGATATTAAAAGTTTTGAAGAAAGGCTAGCTCAGTTATATAAAGATAATAACATACAGGAAGTACCTGTAAAGCCAACAAATGAAGGTGAATGGTTCGGGCCTATCGCAAATACGCTCGTTACCATATTATTATTTGTAGGCCTTTGGGTACTGTTGATGCGTAAGGTTGGCGGCGGCCCTGGTGGCAGCGGGCCTGGCGGCATCTTCAATATCGGAAAATCAAGAGCGCAGTTATTTGATAAGGGAACGAAAGTGAACATCACATTTGCCGACGTAGCCGGGCTGGATGAAGCCAAGGTTGAAGTAATGGAGATTGTTGACTTTTTGAAGAACCCCAAAAAATATACAGCACTCGGCGGTAAAATTCCTAAGGGAGCGTTGCTCGTTGGCCCTCCGGGTACCGGTAAAACATTGCTTGCAAAAGCAATGGCGGGGGAAGCTCAGGTTCCTTTCTTTACCATGAGTGGTAGTGAGTTTGTGGAAATGTTTGTGGGTGTGGGTGCCAGCAGGGTAAGAGACCTGTTTAAGCAAGCAAGAGAAAAAGCACCTTGTATTATATTTATAGATGAGATTGATGCGATTGGCCGCGCTCGCGGACGCAACGCCATCATGAGCAACGATGAAAGGGAAAATACCCTTAACCAGTTGCTGGTTGAGATGGACGGTTTTGCGGGAGACGCTGGTATCATTATTCTTGCTGCTACCAACAGGCCAGATGTGTTGGATAGCGCGTTATTACGTCCGGGACGTTTCGATCGCCAGATCGGCATTGATAAACCAGATGTGAAAGGACGCGAAGCGATCTTTAAAGTGCATCTGAAGCCAATCAAGACCTCAGAAAGACTCGACATTCATAAACTGGCAGAACAAACACCAGGATTTGCTGGTGCTGATATAGCCAACGTTTGTAACGAAGCCGCATTGATCGCAGCCCGTAAAAACAAAGATGCGGTTGACATGAGCGACTTCCAGGATGCGATTGACCGAGTAATTGGTGGCCTTGAGAAAAAGAATAAGATCATTTCACCTGAAGAAAAGGAAATCATTGCTTACCACGAAGCAGGCCACGCAATCTGCGGATGGTTCCTGGAGCATGCTTATCCTTTATTAAAAGTAACAATCGTTCCACGTGGTACGGCTGCATTGGGTTACGCACAATATACTCCGAAAGAACAATACCTATATAATACTGATCAACTGATGGATCAGATCTGTATGACGTTGGGTGGCAGAGCAAGTGAGGATATTTTCTTCGGAAAAATCTCAACCGGTGCATCTAACGACCTGCAGCAGATCACCCGCATGGCTTACGCGATGGTTACCGTTTATGGTATGAACGATAAAGTAGGTAACATCAGCTTCTACGATCCTTCACAGGAAAACATGTTTACCAAGCCTTACAGCGAAGAAACAGGTAAGCTGATTGATGATGAAGTAAGAAAGATTATTGACGCAGCATACGAAAGAACAAAAGCATTATTACAGGAGAAGAAAATTGAGGTGGAAAAGCTGGCTAAGGAATTACTTACAAAAGAAGTGCTGTTCCAAAGCGACGTGGAAGAGTTGATCGGTAAACGTCCGTACGAGGAAAAGAAGCTGTTGGAGGTTGATCCTGAGGAAGCACAAAAGCATCCTGACGGGTCCGTAAGCGAAGGTGTTCCTCCTTACGACAGCGGTATTAAAGCTCCTCACTAATTTTGTGACATGCAGATATCAAAAGCAAAAGAAAATATACTGAAAAAAATACGGCAGGCACTGAGCAATCCAGTGCCTGTTCCGTTTCCGCAAAGCGAAGGAAATGACAGCGTTTTTCAACCGCGTGAGCAAGAACCGGAAGTAGAGTTTGCGGAAAATTTCTCTAAACTGCAGGGGCGTTTCTCATTTTGCCTTGACAGAAAAGAGGCTGTTCAACAGCTTCAGTCGCTTATTACAACCCGCAAATGGACAAAGATCTACTGCAGGGAAGAGCAGCTAAAAAATGACCTGCAACAAGCTGGTCTGAATATTCAATACACTACAGATTTGTACAGTTGCGATGCATCCATCACCACTTGCGAAAAATTAATTGCACGCACGGGTACCATTGTCATGAGCAGTGCACAACAAAGCGGCAGAACCGTAAGCGTGTATGCACCCGTACATATTTGTATTGCCTACACCAGCCAGCTGGTATACGACATTAAAGATGCACTGAGCGGTGTAAAAGAAATGCACACTAAACTGCCTTCACTTATTACGTTGGCTAGTGGCCCCAGCAGGACCGCCGATATTGAGAAAACCCTTGTGGTTGGCGTCCACGGCCCAAAGGAAGTATTTTGCCTGATGATAGAAGGATAGGAGTGGTAAGTTATACGTGGTACGTTATACGTTATAAAAGAGTCCTGAGTAAAAAGTGTGCTCTTGTAATTTCCAGGGCTTAAACGTACAACGTAAAACTTATAACTTAAAACTTACCCAAGGGCTTAAACGTACAACGTAAAACTTATAACTTACAACTTCGAATGGCACAAAGTCAACATATCAGCCCTGGAAAAAAGGTCTATTTTCTTTCTGATTTCCATCTTGGAGCTCCGGACTATCAAAGCAGCCTGGTGCGGGAAAAAAAAGTTGTCAGGTTTCTTGATTCAATCAAGCACGATGCAGCAGAGATTTTTATTGTCGGAGACATTTTTGATTTTTGGTACGAGTACAGAGAAGTTGTTCCAAAAGGTTATGTAAGGTTATTGGGAAAGCTGGCTGAATTAACGGACAGCGGCATTGCCATTCACTTCTTCCTGGGTAATCATGACATGTGGATGAGCGGGTATTTCGAGAAAGAACTGCACATTCCGGTATACGCTGAACCGAAAACATTTGAGTGGAACGGAAAGAAATTTTATATCGGCCATGGTGATGGTTTAGGCCCCGGCGATCACGGATACAAGTTCATTAAAAAGATCTTTCGCAACAGGTTTTGCCAATGGCTGTTTGGCCAGTTGCACCCAACATGGGGCATAGGCCTCGCTAATTATTTCAGTCGGAAAAGCAGGGCTAAAACCGGCAATGCCGATGCTATTTTTCTTGGAGAAGACAACGAATGGCTTGTTATTTACAGTAAGGAAGTTTTGGCGAAAGAACATTTCGATTACTTTATTTTTGGCCACAGGCATCTTCCTCTTGATATTAATTTGAACAATCATAGTAAGTATATAAATCTCGGCGACTGGATCAATTATTTTACCTACGCTGAATTTGACGGGACAGATGTTAAGTTGAAAGAATGGAAGGATTAAAGGGCGTGAATAGTCAATGGTGAATAGTAAAAGGTGCAGATGCGTTTATCCGTTTTAGCTCTTCAAAAAGAGGGGTATGGCGGGCATCTTTAATTGTCAATTTTCCATTGTCAATTATCAATTAGCAAAGAGAAATGAAGAACTTATTACAACAAGAAATTCTAAATAATACGATACAGCTTTACCTGTATGTTTTTGGCGTTATACTATTTGCATTCTTTGTGAAAAGGGTGATCTCCAAGTATCTTGCAAGATTGGTTTTACGCATCTTTTCAAAAATCGACACGTCGTTTTATCGTCAGCCATTCCTCGACCTGGTAATTAAACCACTGGAATGGTTCTTTATGCTTAACATCATTTTTATCACGTTAGACAAGTTGACCTTTCCGCAGGTTTTGGATTTCAACATCTACAAGGTAAGTTTAAAAGAGATCGTTGATTCTATTAGCAAAGCTGCGCTCATCGTTGTATTTATAAGGCTTTGCACAAAAGTGATGCAGTTTATTGCACTCATCCTGGAACAAAAAGCAAATCAAACTTCAGATCAGTCAGATAATCAGCTCATCATTTTCTTCAGGGATTTTTTTCGTGTGATATTAATTATCCTGGGAATATTGCTCATCCTCAAATTTTCCTTCCATTATGATATCAATAACCTGCTCACTGGCTTAAGTATCGTTGGTGCAGCAATTGCGCTGTCGCTACGTGAAAGCCTTGAAAACCTGATTGCGTCTTTTGTTATATTCTTCGATAAACCATTTATGGTCGGTGACACCGTTAAGGTTTCAAGTTTTACAGGAACTGTTGAGAAGATAGGTTTAAGAAGCACTCGAATTAGAACAGAACAAAAAACGTTTATTACTGTCCCGAATAAACAGATGGTTGACACTATCCTGGACAATATTACCTTAAGGCGGCAGCGCCGTGTAGATGTAAGGCTGGAGGTTGATCTTGCAGCATCGCCAGAGGAACTGAAGGGGCTGATCAATGTTATAAAAACACTTCTTCGAAAAGATGTAATTGAAGCAAGCACGGTGTTTCTGAGCGATACCGGAAAAAACGCACACATCATTACAATTGAGTATTATACATCCATGCATCAAACTCCGGCGGAATTCAACCTTCTTCGCGAGGACATTAACATGCAGATCATTAACCTGCTTAAACAAGCCAACATAGAACTTGCAGCGGCCAATACGCGGATAAGTATTGAGGGAGGAAATGGTAGTGAACGGGCGATAGCTAAAAGTGAATAGTGCAGGGTGAATGGTCAATAGTGAATAGTGAAATGTGCAAACTGTTGTTTTTTATGTAGCAGCTTATTTGCGCGGTTGGCTCTTGACTATTACTATTGAAAATTCAATGGCGTTTAGTTGAGACGAAAATGTTTATTTGATTGCTTTTAGTTAGATTGATCAAGATTGAACGTCGACGCGAGGGGACATCTCCCGCCATTCAACAGCCAAGTATTTAATAGACCTCTCGTGTCGTGCCAATGACAGATTTTAATGTTCGCGTTTTTTGCTCTGCTAAGCCTCCAGACGCTGCAGGCTTACTCTATCGTCTCCGGACGATTCACTTTTGATCAAAAATTGCTGCAAGCGATAAAATAATACTTCGAAGCTTGGAAGCTTCGAAGAGCATTAAATTCCATACGCTGTCATCTCCTTTGATTGTCTTACCTAAATCCCCAAGTCGAGGTAACGATGCAAGGTCGGCTACATAAACTGGTACAGCGTCGATAAGACATTGAGGTGATCGCAAGCTGAACCTGCTTCGCAAAGAATTAACAACTTCCACCTTTCACTATTGACTATTGACCATTCACTTTTGATAGCTTCCACCTTTCACTAAAGGCCGCTCGCTCCCCCAACAATCTCTCCAATCTCCTTGTCAATCTGTTCTTCCTTGCCATATTCAACAACACGGCCTGCTTCTTTGCCGTTTTTCATAACGATGAACGTAGGAACATTTGTAACGTTATATGTTTTTTCAAGATGATTGGCTGTTGTTTTGTTCCGGTCTACGGCAACTAAAAGTATAGATGAATCCGGGAAACCGGCCTTATCTACCATTCTATAAAAAACAGGAAGGAGGTTTTGTGAGTCGTGGCACCACGTACCGCAAAAAACAACCATGCGAACAGACTTTGCATTCTTCTGTAATGCTTCAATAGCGGCAGCATCAGCCGTTCCGTATTGCATGTTTCGTTTAAACCAGGTAAAAGCTGTATCGTTTTCCAAATCACTGCGGTGAATAATGCCACGCAATACTTTTGTTTCACTGTCTTTAATGATTTCATAAGTATTACTGCCAGCTGCAGCTGCCAAAGAAGGCTGAGATGTTTTGCAAGAGAAAAAGAACATTGCTGATAACAACAAGGGGGATATATATATTTTCATTATGAACCAAGATTGGCTTTCAGCTCAAGCAAAAAGCCTTTAAGTTTTGTGAGTGATTGTATTAACTGAATATTTGTGTCGGCACTTTTTTTATTTTCTTTCAGGTATTTTTTCGCGCCTTCTATGGAAAATTTTCTTTGCCGCAAAAGGTAGTAGATTACCTGCAGGTTTTTGATGTCCTCAGGCCTGAAAAGACGATCTCCTTTGCGGTTCTTGCGTGGCTTTAATACATCAAATTCATTCTCCCAGTAACGTAATAGCGAGGTGTTTACATTAAACCATTTTGCCACCTGGCTGATGGCATAATATTGTTTCTGAAAAAGTTCCTCATCCTCTGGAACGCTTACCAGGCTTACTTCAGCGTCAATCTCTTTAAATGATTTCCTGCCTCGTTTTTTTACGACAGGTAATTCGGCCTGAACATATTTTTTTGTGCTCGCCTTTGGTTCTGCTGATTTTAATGCAGCGGGATGTGCGGAAAACAGATCATCAATAACAACAACTTCTTTTTCCCGCAACGTTTCCTGTTCCCTTTTTTCTTTCGAAATTTTAGCAATCACAATCTCACCAGGATAACTTTCAATGTTTGCCTTAGTCTCGTCTTCTGCTAAAATAATTTTGGTTGTAATTTCGTCAGAAACGACATCTGCTTCAATTGCTGCATTCTCGATTGGCGGAGTTGCAATAGTATTTGTTTCTGCTACAACTACTATATCTTTTTTTTGATCAATAACAGCCTCTGCAACTGTTTCAACGGGCTTTGGTTTTAGTTTGATTTTAACCGCAATCTTGTGGTCAGAAAAAACAACGGCGGATCTATTTTCAACTTCCGCTACAGGTTCGTCTTTTTTTTCAGGAATAACGGCAGACGCTTCAAGAATGGCTCTCTCTAACGGCAATATTTCTTCCACTGGCAAAACTGGCTCTTCCGTTTCAGCATTTTCTTCAACGAGAATTTCTTCCGGCGCTGTAGTCGCCGGGGCAATTACCTGCTCAGTGTTCTTTTTCTCCTCCTGTACAGGTGCGCCAAACATGCCGAATAGATCCAGTTGCGTTGCCATACTGTAAAATTAGGATTCATTGTCTTGCAAACACATCTTTTAGGTAATTGGTGGAAAAGATGTAAGTAAACATTCGTTTCAATGCGTTACTCAATTGCCTGTGTAAGGTGTGCAAAACATTCGCGGTTTGCTGACAAAAATCAAGCCTCAAAGGAAATGCGGCAAAAGATAAAACGTATGTTTGCCAAATATTTATCATACACCACGGAAAAGATAACAGATACGCTCAATGGAAGCTGTAAATCAGATCGATAAAGAGCCAGCATCGGCTAGTGATCACAATGGAGGCCTTGTTCTGGTTACAGGAGCGAATGGGCTTGTTGGCTTACACCTTGTCCAACAGCTTTCAGGAATGGGAAAACGTGTAAGGGCGTTGTACCATCGCTCAAAGCCCCAGGTGAATTTATCAGGAGTAGAATGGGTACGCGCTGATATACTGGATGTGATTGAATTAGATGAAGCGATGAATGGCGTATCGGAAGTATATCACTGCGCCGCTATTGTATCTTTTAGCCCAAAAAGAAAAAAACTCATTCACCAAACCAATATAGACGGAACAGAAAATGTGGTGAACGCATGTATTGAACATAACATCCGCAAACTTGTGTATGTGAGTTCAGTTGCTGCTATTGGCAGAAAGAAAGGGCAGGAGCATGTAAATGAAGAGTTGAAATGGGATGATCACATGCATAACTCGGAGTATGCAAAAAGCAAATTCCAGGCTGAAATGCATGTGTGGAGGGGAACGGGAGAAGGGTTGGATGCTGTAATCGTAAACCCGACAGTAATCCTAGGTGCAGGCGACTGGAATAAAGGTTCTTCCGAACTGTTTAAAAGTATTTACAAAGAGTTTCCCTGGTACTCGGAAGGCGTTAATGGTTTTGTTGATGTGCAGGATGTTGCAAAAGCGATGATACTGTTGATGGCGAGCAATATAACCGCGCAACGTTTTATCGTAAGCGCCGAAAATATTTCCTACAAAGATTTGTTTACTTCTATAGCAGCAGGTTTCGGAAAAAAGGCTCCGCACAAAAAGGTAACTCCTCTTATTGCAGCTACCGTTTGGCGGCTGGAAGCAGTGAAGAGTTTTTTTACAGGCAAAGATCCAATGATTACAAAAGAAACAGCGAATACCGCGCAATCAAAAGTGTATTACAACAATACCAAGTTGTTGAAGTTCCTGCCAGGGTTTTCCTACACACCAATCTCACAAACTACGCAACGTATATGCAAGCAGCTGTTGGAAAAATAGCGTGAAAATTTCAGGTGTTCAGGGGTGAAAATATGACGAATTCGAGCAAAGCACGATTTTGCCTGTGAATAGCTTTGCAGAAAATTCGTCTATGAAAAAGAGTACTGTTCAGTTATTCATTGGTTGTATTTGTTTATTGATTGCCTTCAGTTGTAAGAAAAATAGTTCCGAAGATTTGTCCGATTTAAATGCAAAAGCTTCTGCAAACCAGCTTTCATTAGCCTCCGTTTCTTTTGATAAAGCTGAATTTTCCATTAGCCAGCTATATATTAATGAAGGATATCCTGCAGTTATTTGCTTGCGAAAAGCGAATGGTGCTAAATGGGATACATTAAGTGTAAACGCTCAGTCTGTAAAAGCCAGCAATCTTGCTTCAAATACAAACTACGAGGCTAAGCTTCTCTTTTTTAGTGGAAAGAATAGCAAAGAAGTTAATACCATCACCTTCACAACTAAGAGCTTTATTATCAATTATAAAAGAATGTATGGAATAGGGCAGGCTGCGCCGGAGGATTTTAAATCAGAATCGTCGATGTATGTACTCTCTATTGAAAATGGCAAACAAACCATTTACGGAAAGGGTTTTTCAGGAAAAGAAGTTTCAGTGACATTCTTTCAACAGGGCACCACGAACAGCGGAGTAAGCGCAGCGGCCAATGTTTTGAATGATTCAATGATGCAGATAACGATTCCTGCAAACATGCCGAGGCTTTATCCAAACAAGCCTTATGAAAATTATTACGCTACTTTTAATGGAGAAGTTTTCCCTTCGCTGAATGCTGTTATCAACAACCATCCGGCTGCTCTTGCACAAGGAGATACTGCCTACTTTGAAGTAATCAATCCGAAAATATATATTGATTCAGCGTACACTTTTTATGGCCCGGGCCGTCAATACGAGCAAACCAATATCCGCGGATTTTTTGCCGGTAATCAATTCTCTGTTCCATATTTCCTTGGCCTGCCAACCATCCCTGTAAACAGGACGCTTACAATTAAACAAGCTGGAACTGTTATTCAAAAAATTAATGTCGTAGACCGGACAATCGCCAATCAAACTTCGCATGATTTAGGTACTGCACAGGCAGCAAATAGTGTTATGAGTTCATTGATGATAGACCATATATACCATGATGTGAATTATGTGTACCTCTCTAGCAACCTGCCTAATGGAAGTTACACTGCCCAGCTTGAAATAAGTATGGCTGACGGATCGAAGTTCACATCTAACGAGTATAGGTTCAGCGTTAATCTATAGGGCATCTTAATAGCATCTTCAATAAGTTAAAGCATATTGCAACGAAAACAGGCTATCATTTGTGATAGCCTGTTTCTTTTTACATTTTTTTCAGCTTCTCCCACATTTCAGGAATACGTTTTATCCAGACAAGTTCTCTTCTTTTTTGCGAAGCATCTTCCGCCGGGTAGCCAAAGTAAGTTTTGTTGCCAGCCAATGATGACGGAACACCACTTTGCGCCAGCACTACAGCGTTTGCTCCGATGGTAAGTGTTTTGCTTACGCCAACCTGTCCCCATAACGTCACGCCGTCTTCAATAACGGTAGCGCCTGCTATGCCAACCTGCGCTGCAAAAAGGCAGTTCTTACCAACATAAGTATCGTGCCCTATATGCACCATATTATCCATCTTGGTTCCTCTGCCAATAAATGTTGAGGCTGTAACTCCTCTGTCTATTGTGCAGCCTGCACCAATTTCCACATCGTCTTCAATGACTACATTTCCGCAGCTTTGCATTCGTTTATACCATACGTCCCTGTTCTTCTTTGTGTTATAATAAAATGCGTCGCTGCCAATTACCGTACCCGCTTGTATAACTACGTTGTTGCCAATCACCGAGTAGTCCATAATACTCACGTTCGGATGAATGACACAGTTGTCACCAATCGTAACATCTTTACCGATGAATACGTTTGGCATGATGATCGTGTTCTCTCCGATCACTGCATTTGTATTAATGGCGGAAGTTGCTTTTGTAAAAGGGCGGAAGTGATTAACAATAGTCAGGTATGCTTCAAAAGGATCAGCAGTGAACAATAAATTCTTGCCTTCAGGAATGCTTACATCCTTTGTATTGATGATAATGTGAGTGGCATTGCTGTTAAGGCAGGTATCGTAATATTTTGGATGATCTACAAAGCAAAGATCACCAATCTCAACCTTATGAATTTCATTGATGCCTTTTGCAAGTGCCGCGCCGTCTCCTATAACTTCTGCTTTAATCAATGAAGCAATCTCTTCTAAACTTACCGGTGATGGAAAAAGCATAAAATTTTATTTTTCGGCCTCAAAGGTAACATTTGCGAAGGCTGATTTGTAAAATTTAATATTGGGCGCAAAGCTTAAATGCACACATCCTTAAAAGCGTTTAAGGTTGTTTCTTCATCACACATCAACTTCACATGCTTACACTTTTGATCTTCTGAAACCCTTTATTCATCAATGTTTGAGAAGATGCAAATAATGCACATAAATGATGATGTGTAACAACCCGTATTGCAAATTGTTTGATCCACACGCGTGGAGTATACTACAATTCACATCAGTAAAAAAAAATGTGAATAAAATAGTTGCTATTTTTTTTTGTATTGGTAAAAACTCTTTTTAATATTGTGATGGGAATTTAACTTCCCGGTACTTACTAACCCATCCATATAACAAAGTCCCGCTTCAGCGGGATTTTTTTTTGCTATGAATCACTACTTTATTATTCACAAACCTTACCAGGTACTTTCACAGTTTTCAACTAAAGAAGACAAGCAAACACTTAAAGATTACTTTGACGTACCTACTGATGTTTATCCTGTTGGAAGATTAGATTATGATAGTGAAGGATTATTGATTCTTACTAATGACAGGCAATTGAACCACCGGCTTTTGCAACCTGAATTCGAACATGAAAGAGAATACTGGGCGCAGGTTGACGGAGCCATTACGCAGGATGCTTTAGCGCAACTCAGTAAGGGTGTTGAAATTAATGTAGACGGAAAGATGTACACTACCAGGCCTTGTAAAGCTATTCAGTTTGAAGAAGGCCCGCAGGTGGAAGAAAGGAATCCGCCAATACGTTTCAGGGCTCATATTCCTGCGCCGTGGATTAAACTTATTCTTACGGAAGGCAAGAACAGGCAAGTGCGAAAGATGACGGCAAAAGTTGGTTTCCCTACACTGCGACTCTTACGTTACAGGATAGAACAACTTGAGCTCGGCGATTTAAAACCGGGCAAGTTGGTGATGCTTTCCAAAAAGACGATCTACAAAAAATTATTCGGAGAATAAACAACGCAATGTAAACATGGATACTTATGTTAACGAAGTAAACCCGGCTTATCAGATAAGCACTGATGTCAGTAAATTACAGATAGAAGTTATTCATCAATACCTCTCTGTTGAATCCTATTGGGCAAAAAACATTCCCATCGAGGTTGTTCAGAAATCCATTGCTAACTCCTTTTGCTTCGGACTTTATTATAATGACGCGCAGGTTGGTTTCGCCAGGTTGATAACCGATAAAGCAACTTTTGCATACCTCGCCGACGTTTTCATTTTGCCTGAGCATCGCGGCAAGGGATTATCAAAATGGTTGGTGGCGACAATGATGAATCATCCTGACATGCAAGGACTGAGGCGTTGGCTGCTTGGTACACTCGATGCTCACGGCCTGTACGAACAATTTGGCTGGACGAGGTTTACTGATGCGCAAACGCAGCGCTTTATGCAGCTGCATAACCCAAATCAATATGTAAATGTGTAAATGGGCGAATGGGTGAATATGCGGATGTGCGAATTTGCGAGTATGTCGATAACAAAAAAGGTTTACGTTGTTAACGTAAACCTTTTTTGTTGAGTTCATTAAAAGCTCAGGCGGGAAAATGTAATTGACTATCAATCATTCCTGTATTATTTTTTTCGCTTTGAGCATTCGCACATTTGCATATTCACACATTCACCCATTCGCACATTCATCCATTCACGCATTCGCACATTCACTAAACTCCCATCTTTCCTTTCAAATCTTTTGGAATGGCGTTTTTGTGAACCATAATACCAGTTGTTTTATACAACACAAAATTCTTGCTTACATACAGGTAACCTTTGTAATCGTTTGTTTCGCCCCAGGAGTTTTTCACGATATAATATTCCTTGCCGTTCTGATCTTTTGCAGTACCTACTATCTGCATACCGTGATCGTCGGTAGTTGTGTAGTTATCGAAAGCTGTTTGGCGTATCTCAGGCGTAATTACTCTTTCTGGTTTGGGGCCGTTGAACATGTCTTTCTTTTCATCTTCGGTCATGTCTTCAACATCTTTCTCAGGAACATAAGCAACACCGTTCTTCCAGCTAAAATATTTCTCGCTCACATCTGAAGCCCAGCCAACTGAATAACCATTTTTTAATGCATTGTCAATTACGCCGGTAATGTCATTCATCTGAATGTTATAAGCATATTCGAACGCCCAGTTATCAGGAATAGGCAGAAACACTTTTTTATAGAAAGGCGCATCTTCCAGGGAAGTCATTTCCACGTAATCGGAAGCTTTTAATCCAACCACTTCTTTCGCGAATGTCTGCGGAGTATAAGTCTTGCCTTTGTATTCAAATTGTTCCGGCACCTTGCCCAGGTATGCATCTAATGCCGCAGTAAACGCAGGGAGCCAGTTAGGGGTAAGTTTTCCGTTACCGTTTTTAATAATGCCATCCAGCATACCTTTTAAGGCGTCCTGCATTTCACCAAACTTATTCTTTGTAGTGCCGTAGTTTAATCCGGTGTATGCAGATTGCGGCAATGCACCATAACGCTCGTACATATTAATCACATCGTGCAGCTCGCCACCATCACCCCAGCTCACTGCTCCATGCATGCGCACATAGTTCTTTGCTTTTTCGATGTATACGCAACGGGCGGTGTAGATCTCGCTAAGGTCAACCGGTTGTTTGCCTGTACGGATCATTTCTGATTCAAGGAATGAATTACCTGAATAGCTCCAGCAGGTTCCGCTGCTTCCCTGGTTTTTGATCGAAGTTCTTTCAACGTTAATAACTGGCGTAAAAGTAAATTTAGCTTTTGAATCCTCACTCTTGTTGCCGCTCAGAGAGTTTACAAGATTGTCCTGTGCCATCGCAAATGCACCGGCTGATACAAATGCAGCCACAAGCAATAGTCTTTTTTGTAACATATTAAGGTCATTTCTAGATTAAGGCGCGAAGGTACTGGTGAAAGTGTTGAAAAAAGCTTAAAGCCCAATGCATAAAGCTTAAAGGCTGAGGTGCAGTTTCATATGCCTTGTTGGTTGATTTGGATCAATGGTGTAAGTTGTGCAAAGCTGAAATTTTGCACTTGATGTGAAAACAAAAAAGCCTGAACACATTTCAATGTTCAGGCTCTTTCTAAATATGTAGTGTATAAAGTTCCAGGCTTTACGCTTTGGGCTTTAAGCTTAAAACTATACTGCTCCGGTAAATTGTTTTAAAAAGCGGACATCGTTTTGAGAATACAGGCGCAGATCGTTTACCTGGTATTTTAACTGTGCGATGCGTTCAACACCCATACCAAAAGCGAAGCCGGTATATTTGTTTGGATCGATGCCAAAATTTTCCAGCACTTTTGGATGCACCATCCCGCTTCCCAGGATCTCTACCCAGCCGGTATGTTTGCAAACATTACAACCCTCGCCGCCGCAGATAAGGCAACTGATATCCATTTCTGCGCTTGGCTCAGTAAAAGGGAAGTAAGAGGGCCTGAAACGCACTTTCACCTCTTTACCAAACATTTCCTGCACAAAGAAATACAGCGTCTGTTTAAGATCAGCAAAGCTTACGTGCTCATCAATATATAAGCCTTCAACCTGGTGAAAAAAGCAATGTGCTCTTGCACTCACAGTTTCGTTGCGGTAAACACGGCCAGGGCAAATAACCCTGATCGGTGGTTTTTGTTTTTCCATCACACGCGCCTGAACACTGCTTGTGTGTGTACGTAACAACCAGGAAGGATCTTTATGAATATAGAAAGTGTCCTGCATGTCCCTGGCAGGATGGTCTTCGGGAAGGTTCATTGCGCCGAAGTTGTGCCAGTCATCTTCAATTTCAGGGCCTTCGGCAACTGAGAAGCCTAAACGTTTAAAGATAGAAACAATCTGGTTGCGTACAAGGCTTAACGGATGACGTGAACCAACAGCAGCTGGATCGCCCGGCAGGCTCCAGTCTATGGTTGCACTTGTATTTGCAGAACCATTGGTGGTCTCTTTCAGCGTTTCGTATTTGCTTTCTGCAAAAACTTTAAACTCATTCAGTATTTGGCCAAATTCTTTTTTGCGGTCGTTAGGCACATTCTTCATTTCACCCATGATGTTCTTCACAATGCCCTTAGTACCAAGATATTTAATTCGGAATGCCTCTGTTAATTCGGCTGAAACAGATTGATATTCGTTAATTTCTTGCTTAAGTTGTTCTATTTGTTGAACCAATTCTTCCATGCGGCGAAGATAAGTAAAGTTAAAGTATCGCGTACAGGCGGTTCGAAGCCTTATTTCCAGTTGTATTTTCTAAAGAATTTGCTCTTTACATCTACTATCCAAAGCGTTGTATCGCGTTGATCGCCACCTTTTTCATCAAAGGAAGTTAACATAGCTAATTGAGTGCTGTCCAGCCACTTGGCATTAATAAAGTGGAATGAAGGACCAGAATAGATGAGTTGTGTTTTACTATTTTCTTTTGGGAACAGAAGGCTTATTTCAGTATCAGCATCGCCTCCTTCTAATATTGCATTACCATTTTTGTCGCGGGAAACAATGGCGCCATAGCTTCCTTCATCCAGGACATAGTTGCTGTCTGCAGACCATTTTAACAATGGTGCATACTTGCTATAGAAGTCTTTTTCAGGTGTAAATTGTTTTTTAGTAAAACTGTCTACGGCCCAAAACTCTTTTAGTTGCAAATCTTCTGGAGTAAGTTTATTTTTTTGCAGCGACTGAATGATCCAATCGGAGGTTGGTTGCTCATGAATAAGCAGGCTGTCATCTTTAATGATTCCGGCTGCTGTTTCTACCGAATCTTCAATGTGATCTTTTTCTTTCCCTGAATTATTGCTGGAACAACCAATTGCCAAAGCGCTGGTAACAAGTGCCGGAATAAAAGCTTTTCTAAAGAATTGTATCCTCATGTCCATTGTATTAAAGAGTGCAGCTACAAGAAAATAGCCGTCTTTGAAGATACAACAATCTTTTTTGCAGCTCTTAAACCTCTGAGCGTGCTGAGTGTTTTAACGGGCCTTTTACTTTCCTTCCAAAAATATCTCCGCCATCATACAACGTACGCTTCCTCCGCCAACCTTTTCTATTGTATCAATATCCATCGGAAGCAGGTTTGTATGAATGCCAAGTATTTTCTTTTGTTCTTGTGAAAGGCTTTCAAAAGCTGATTTGCTTAAAATGGTAAATTTCTTTCCCTCTTCGTTTCGTACCTGCAGCATATTGCCAGCATAAGCTCTCACCTGATCGAAAGTAATCGGTATGATTTCATGGCCCGAGGCAATTAATAATTGCTGAACAGCAATGCGTTCAGTTTCTTCCCTAATACTTTCCATGCACACAACCGCATAACCATCACCCAGGTGCATGATAACGTTGGTATGGTAAACCGGGAATTTATTTTCATCCGTTGCGCTAAACGTAATGGCCTTGTAGCCATGCGCATAGGCAAATTTTTGAAGCAGCGATTTGTTGGTACGTTCGGAGAGGCAGGCATAGATCAATTTATTATCATGATCCATAATCATACTTCCCGTGCCTTCCAGGAAAATATGATCAGCTTCAAATTCACTCCAATCTTCAACATCCAGTACTTTATACTGGTGAGTAAGGTCCTGGAGCATGTCATCCCTTTTTTCAATGCGCCTGTTCGAGGCGAACATGGGATAGATAACTACCTTACCGTCAGGCATGGTGCTAAACCAATTGTTCGGAAACACCGCGTCAGGTTTTACCGGATCGGGAGTGTCTTCTACAACTATAACGGTGATTTTATTTTTGCGAAGCTGCTTTACAAAAGCATCAAATTCAGTAACAGCTTTTTGTTGGACTTCAGTTGCTGGCGCCGATATGTTTGACTGAAATACATTGTTGGCTGCTGTTTCCTCGTTAAAACCAAAACTGGCTGGCCTAACCATAAGTATTGTTGATGCAATTGTAGACATGCTGATATAATTTAGATTTAATGTAGATTTTGGACAACCGATGCCTGATGCCTGATGTCTGATTTGATGATGTCTGATTTCATCAATTGAATCAGCCTGATAAATTTCTTTTAGCACTAACGGCAACGCCCGTTTGCTGCCTGGTAAAAGTAATCGTGATCTAAGCGAAGTACTTTTTAACTCGTACTTGTTATAAGCGTTCCCGCACCTTTCACTATTCACCTCTGCACGCAAATTGTCACCTCGACGGTAGGAACGATTCCGCGAACACAAACCTGTTGAACGTTGGGAGATGTCTCCAGTCCTCGACGTGACGTTCAAAGCTCATCATATCAACAATTACAAATAACACGCTTCATGACAAAGTAAAGTTGATTATAAATAAATGCTTCCGAACTCGTACTTTGTACTTATAGTAAACGTTTCGCACCTTTCACTATTCACTATTCACCTTTCACCCCACTCACTCCCTCACTTTCACATCTCTCCGTGATAACGGCATACTCATGCAATGTGCGCCGCCACGTGCCCTTGATAACTCTGCGGAAGGCAAAAGTATTAATGTATTAGTAATTGTTTCAGGCGAATCTTCTTTCCTCTCAAAACGCGCGAACAATTCTGATGCGGTAATAATATTGTAACCGTTCTGTATAAATCCTTTTTCAGTTTCTTTATTTCTGTCATAGCCAACAACCACGCCATCTTTTAATGCCAGCAGGTTACATGAATCTGTCCACTGCTCTCTTTCATCATAAGGAAAAACATTGTTGCCGCTGTAAATAATCTTAACGTCGCTTTCAGGAATATTAAAGTCTTCTATGCTGATATTTCTTAGCAACGATTCCAGGCCGGTTACTTTGTGGCTGATATTGATCTCGTAGTTTTTGCCTGCGTCATAAGTTTCTTCGGCTGCTTTTTTGTAACGGCGTATTTCAACGAGTTCAAATGTTTGTTTCGCTTCGCTGTCATCAAGATCGTGATAATATGAGTACCTGGTGCTGTTTTTATACTGGTTCAACATTTCTGAAAACTTGCCAAACAGTACCCATGTATCTTTTCGCACCTGTGTAAACACCGTATCGATGTGCATTTGAGCACGATGTTTCGGAATTTTTATTACAGTAATTTTTTCAATGCCAACTGTGGGTGTTTTGAAAATAGAATGAATGATTTCATTGACAGCGCTGGCTGTAGTCCGCTCGCTTATGCCAATAAGCATGTGCCCCGGAGCAATCATCATCACGTCACCGCCTTCAACTGATGTTTTGAAGTCTCGTCTTTCTTCTTCATTTAACAGAAAGAAGCTGCTTGATTCTGAGATCTCAATTATTCTTTCCTGTTTCTTCTCAAAAAGATGATAGAAAGAAATGAACTTCATCAGCATCGATTCTCTTTCTCGAGCAGGAGAGGCAGCATTGCTTAATAATAAATGGTCATGCAATACAATACCAATGTCGCGCGTAAAAATAAAATTCGGTAATGGTTGAAAGGCCAGTTGCCGTTGCTTTTTATCGGGATTATATAAAACACCGCTTATAAGTACTTTGGCCAGCTCATGTGGATTTTCGATAGCGTCCAGTTTTCTTTCTGTTTTAAAACTGCAGCCTTCCCATGCACAAACTGCGGAGATAAGTTTAGATCTCGTGGCGTCCTGCTCAAGCACTTTTGCCAGTAGATATTCCGTGTCCAATACCTTATCACTGTTAAAGTAATCCGGATGATCGGGCTTATAACAGTCAGGCTGTTTTTGTTTGTCCTGCTTTTTTTCAAAAGAACGTATGTAATCGATTTTTTCAGGATCAAGAAAATAAAGAAGTAGTTTGATGTATTCATTGTATTCCCTGCGCATATTGCTCAGAAAAACAGTGTCATCATATAACCACTCCTGGAATTTGCTGGGTACTATCTTGCCTATTCCGCCATCAGGGCTGTGGATTAATAATCTTTCCAGTGTTCCTATTTCTGATGTAACATGTATTGCATTCTGTGCCATAAAAAAACGTTATCACTATAGTGTCCGCCGCAAGATAAGAGATTGTAGATTCAAATTTGTCAGTTAATCAAATTGTAAAACAGGAGAGTGGGGGTAAGTGCAAAAGCCAATCATGTTTTTTAAGTCAAAAGTAAAAACTCAGCAGTTTATATTCAGATGGTTTTCATTTAATAAGAGTGTACGTTGAATGTGCTTTTTCGATTTTTACTTTTGACTTTTTGAATTGCTACGCCAGCGCGTTTATTTTTTCAGCCAGCGCATGATCTTTAGCAGTAACAGTATCTCCCGCATCGTGTGTATTCAGCCAGATTTCAACCTTGTTATACACATTGCTCCAATTAGGATGATGGTTCATTTTTTCAGCTTCTATTGCAACTCTTGTCATAAATGCAAATGCTTCCGAAAAATTTTTGAACTCAAACTTCTTATACAATTTATTATCAGCTTCGTTCCAGCCTGCAGCGGTGTTGCTACTCATATACAACTTTTTATAGGTTAATTAAAAATGTTGTTATATAACATTAAGCCATCAATGCTTTGAAGTATTGTACCATAAACTTACGAGGTTTACGGCGTTTTTCAAACTGTGTACAATTGTAGTGCCGAAGGTTAGAATATAAGATGCCCTTTGTTCTTTATTTTTTCGTTAGTGAGTTCAGTAACCAGTTGAACAGCGGGTATTGTTTTAACAGAGCGGATAAGATTATTACAGTCATCATCACAAACAGCATCACCTTTCATCAGCCATAAAAAATCAATATGTTTAAATTCTGGCAAAAGATATTCGCCGTCATTACTATTGTGATAGATATAGTGGTTTAAAAAGCTATTGTTAACATTATGCTGATATACAGGAAAAAAATAATTCCTTTCTTTCTTACGCAAATGAACTTCAATATCCCTGTTGAGCCTGAAGTTGTATCCAAGAAAACTATTTAGCTGCCAGCAGAAGCGATAGTTTTTCGTTACCGCAATAATCCCAAGCAACCTTGTATCTGAAAAGAAGTCATCTGTAATATCATCTATGTTAAGTGTTAATTTCATCTACTATTATTATATCCGGGCAGGGTTTAGAATTCAATATTAAATGTCAGGTCTTTGCTGTCTCTAGTAAGATGTAAAGTTGTTCTATCTCCTTTCTTAAAATGTTGTAATGCTTTCATGTAAGTAACAACGTCAATAAATTTGTAATCGCCAAGCTGTGTTAAAATATCACCACTTTGCAATCCTGCTTTTTCTGCTATCTTGCCTTTGCTCACTCCATCAATTCGCATGCCTTTTCCTGTAAATGCATAATCAGGCATAACACCGAGCGTAACAGGTAAGTTTACGGAGGCTACATCCTGTTCACGTGTTTGAAGAAAGGCGAGCTTTCCTTGTTTGTCTGTCGCTTCAATGATATGTTGTATATAACGCAGAATACCAACTTCACCGGTGTAATTAATCTTGTCCCAATCATCCGTTGCTTTATGATAATCACTATGCGTATTGGTAAAGAAGAAAAGCACCGGGATGTTCTTGTGATAGAATGAAGAATGGTCGCTCGGGCCAGTACCGCTGCTGTCATAATGCAGTACAAATCCGGCGGCGTTAACTGAAGGTAACACCTGCGACCATGAAGGAGATGTACCGTAACCACCAACAGTCAGTTTTTTTGAAGAATCATAACGGCCGATCATGTCCATGTTGATCATATAGTTCGGCGTAACGGAAACAGTCGGGTGGCTAAGCCAGTATTTTGACCCAAGCAAGCCGAGTTCCTCAGCTGAAAATGCAATGAAAAGATAGTTATTGCTTTTTGCCGTACTTCCTTTCAATATTTTAGCAAGTTCAATCAGGCCCGCAGTTCCACTTGCATTATCGTCTGCGCCGTTATGAACCTGTCCTTGCGAATCCAATGCATTACCATCTTCTCCAAAACCGAGATGATCGTAATGTGCACCAATGATAATTGTGTTGGTTGCGCCGTTGTTGATATATCCGATTACATTATGTGCTTTTCTTTGTTTAGGTTTAAGGCTCACTGAAAGTTTAAGATCGTAAATGCCGGTGTTGTCCGGAAAATATTTTTGCAAGGCCTCTTTTGTAATGTAAACAACAGGGATGCCCAGGTTGACAGTTGTATCGTATTTGTTAAACTGCACATTGTCTTCAGATGTAGAGGTATTGATAACCAGGAGCGCTTTTGCTCCTTTGGTAGTTACTTTCTTAGCTTCATTTTCAATTGCATCGTCAACATCAAAGTGTGGGTTGTTTTTATTGTCTTCGAGTACATCTTTTAAATCATAAAACCACGGCTCGCCTTTTTCCCTGATCCCGAGAGATGACGTTCCTTCTGCTGAACTGTTAGCTGAAAAAGCGATAGGGGTAAATTCAGTTCCAGCCTTTAATGCCGCGCCGTTCACTGATAAGGTTGTTGTCTGACGATCATATTGTTTGCCTTCATTGATATCAAATTCCTGGGTAAAGCTTGCGTTCCCATTTCCCTTTGGCTCTAATCCCACAGTAGCAAATTGACGCGCGATGTAGTCCATTGCGTCCAGTTCTCCCTGCGTGCCGGCCCTGCGTCCCTGCCTTGCATCATCAGCGAGATATTTTACATGAGCCTGAAGGTTTGCAAGAATTGTTTTATTTTCTTTTTCTTCAGCCCTTCGCTGTTTTTTAGTTTGCCCAAATGTTATTACCGGAATTAGTACAATAGCCACCAATAGAATCTTCATATATCACAATGAGTTGGTTATGTGTTGCAAAAGTAGGAAGAAGTTTCACACTTCCGGTGTGAGGTATTTGGTTTAAGGTATAAGGAGTGAGGCTTGAGGTGTGAGGTATGAGTATAAGGCGTAAGGCATGAGGTGTAAGGTTAAGGGATGCTATGAGGTTGCTGAGGCTATAATTGGATAAAAGATTTGTAATGTTTTAAGATGTTCATGGACAGTAGTGTCCTCGAACATTTTTGCCTCACTCCTCACTCCTTATGCCTTACGTCTAATATCTCACGCTTCAGGCACTCCTCACCGTCAAGCCGCCTTTTCCCGATCTCGTAATGTTATATTCGGAATTGCTGTTACTTTGCATCATTTAGATTGAATGTTTTAACAGCAGTGCGGCTTAAAGCTTAGCTGCAATTCAAAGGAGACTGGTTTGGCTTTACAAAATATTAATATAGCATTGGTCGGTAACCCTAACAGCGGTAAAACATCTCTGTTTAATGCACTGACCGGTCTTAATCAGAAAGTGGGAAATTTCCCCGGCGTTACTGTTGATAAGAAAACAGGCGAATGCAGGCTGGACGATAATGTGCAGGCTTCTTTTATAGACCTTCCGGGCACGTATAGCTTATATCCTCGGCGCGCGGATGAATGGGTTGCTTATCGGGTGCTAATGCATGCCGATGAAGATAATGTAAAGCCCGACCTGGTATTACTGGTAGCCGATGCCAGCAACCTTAAGCGCAATCTTTTATTCTGCAGCCAGATAATAGACCTGAAAGTACCTGTGGTAATAGCGCTTACCATGATGGACCTTGCCCGCAAAAAAGGAATTGAAATCGACGTTCCGGGTTTGGAAAGGGAACTGGGCGTTCCGGTAGTTGTTGTCAACCCAAGAAAAGATAAAGGCATTGCACAATTAAAAAAGGCACTTGCCCAAACAGGTAAACATCAGTACCAACCACCTCAAAGAGATTTTATAGGGAACAGGGAACTTGCTCCGGCTGCTGTTGAGGGCATGCAAAAACTCATTCCTGAATTGAGTGAATACGCTTCACTTCATTATCTCATCAATCACGAGAATTTTCCCCTTGCTCCGGCATTGCAAGATGCTATTGAACAGACGGAAATAGATACCAAATTCAATCCCACAAAAACACAGGCTGAAGAAATTATGCAGCGTTACGGCCGCATAAAACAAATCATGCTGAATAATGTGGTTGAACCTGATCCATTACAGAAAAAATTATTTACTGAAAAACTGGATAATGTACTGTTGCACCGTTTTTGGGGTTACATCATATTGCTATCAGTACTGTTCTTATTGTTTCAAAGTATTTTCTGGCTGGCGCAATATCCCATGGATGCAATTGACTGGGGCTTTGCACAAGTGAGCGGTTGGTTAAACAACACGCTTCCTGAAGCCTGGTGGAGTGATTTATTGGTGAATGGAATTGTTGCTGGGCTTAGCGGGATACTGGTTTTTGTGCCGCAGATCATGATATTGTTTGGACTGATCACCATACTTGAAGATACCGGTTACATGGCCCGCATAAGTTTCTTAAGCGATAAGCTGATGCGTAAAGTTGGTTTGAATGGAAAGAGTGTAATGCCAATGATCAGCGGTTTTGCTTGTGCCGTTCCGGCCATCATGAGCACACGCAACATCGAAAACAAAAAAGAGCGTTTGCTAACCATAATGGTAACGCCATTGATGAGTTGCAGCGCAAGGCTTCCGGTGTTTACTATCCTTATCGCGCTTGTTGTTCCTTCAAAATATTATTTAGGATTTTTAAGTTTGCAAGGGCTTGTGATGATGGGACTGTATTTACTTGGCGTTGTTATGGCGCTTATTGTAAGCTATATTTTGAAGTTCATTGTTAAGATAAAGGAGAAAAGCTTTTTCATTCTGGAATTACCTGTATACCGCGGCCCTCGCTGGAAAAATGTGGGTATTACCATGGTTGAAAAGGCAAAGATTTTCGTGATGGATGCAGGGCGCGTTATCATGGTAATAAGCCTGTTATTGTGGGTATTAAGTTCTTATGGCCCCACACAGCGGATGCACAATGTAGATGCAAAGTATGCGGAGCTAAAACAACATGCCACTACCGAACAGTTGGCTGAAATTAACAAGCAATACAATTCGGAAAAGCTGCAGAATTCTTTTGCGGGTATTCTTGGAAAGTCAATTGAGCCGGTAATTGCTCCGCTCGGTTTTGACTGGAAGATTGGTATTGCATTGATTACTTCATTCGCCGCAAGAGAAGTGTTTGTGGGTACAATGGCCACTCTATATAGTGTAGAAGAAACGGATGATCTTTCCCTCAAACAAAAAATGCACAATGCTGTCCGGGAAGATGGAACAAAGGTATACACATTGCCTACAGCTTTATCGCTTATGGTATTTTATGTGCTCGCCATGCAATGTATGAGCACACTGGCGGTGGTAAAAAGAGAAACACGAAGCTGGAAGTGGCCTGCCATTCAACTGGTATATATGACCTTTTTGGCTTATTTTACCAGCCTCGCGGTGTTTCATATTTTCTAAGAAAAATATTTTTTCTAAAGATATTTAAAGGCTCACGTTTCCATTGATTCGTGGGCCTATTCATTTAAGTACTTCCACACTAACGCTGATACTTTCCTGGTCATAACCCAGGCTTCGTTTGTCGGTTCCCAGCTATTGTCCTTATTATTTTTTGTGAAGATGCTAAGAATGTAAGGTGCTTTCTTCCCATTAACATAAATAATCTCGTTGCGGCTTGCATCTACGGCTCCATTTTTATCAGCTACAAAAACGCCTGCCGGAATTTGAGAAATCGCTTCTTCATCCCAATACTGGCGGCTTAGCAGGCGAAGCATTTTATCGCTTGCCTCCTTTGTAAATAAACGTCCGTTAACGATCTGTTCCATTACCCAGGCTATTTCTCGCGGAGATGTTTGTCCCCAGCCATAAACCGATCTGTTTTGTTCTCTGCCGGGCGTGCGGCTGTTTACGCGTGTACTCTTTAGTCCCATGCTGTCAAGTATCTGGTTAATACGTGCGCCAGAGCCCGAAAGCCCTTGCAGCCACAAGCTCGCGCAGTTATCGCTAATGGTGAGCATCAGCATCATAACCTTGCTCAGTTCAATCTCCGACCCTTCCTTAAAATTTGAAAGAATATCATCGCCTTCACTATAAAATAATGAGTCTTTATAAATAAGCCGTTGGTGGTATTTCAGTTCGCCATCCTGGATCTTCCGCATAATGCCTAACAAGATCGGAATCTTGACAATGCTTGCTGTAGGAAACACCGTGTCCGCGTTGATCGCAACAATCTTGTTGTGCTTAAGGTCATGAATGTAAACGCCAACATCTCCATTGAAACCTTTAATGATTTCATTGATTTGTGCTTCTAACTTTTTGTCTGTTTTTTGTGAATAAGCAGTTATGCAAAACACAGCAAGCAGTGTGGTCATTAATTTTCTCATAGATGTTAAATTAATAATTTTATGGAAACGCAAGCCGCAAATCAAACTAAGCGGCACAAAGAGAATTCAAGCCCGTTCTCTGTGGCACTTGATGTTTTAATGCCTTCCAGTTTCAAAAAAACATTCTGCTTCTTTGCTCCTTAGGGCTTCGTGGCAAAAGGACGCCGTGTTCCTGCGTGTCGCCGTGCCTCTGTGGTTCCTAAAAAAACCTTCTACACAAATTGTTAAGGTTGTTATAATATATTTGAATCGTTTTATTTTTATTCCTTCTATAAAGATTAAGCAATCTGTTAATATGAAGAATGTAGTTTTTAAAAGGAGCCTTTTGTTTGCCGTTTTTCTTGTGTTTGTATGTATGAGTAAAGCGCAGACCGCGCTGGATACGGCTTTGGCTAAATATGGCAGCGACTATTTGCAGGAACGTGTGTATGTTCAGTTTGATAAAGGATTATATTCCGCAGGGGAAACAATCTGGTTCAAAGCCTACATTATGGCTGGCATTGAAAACTCCGAGATAAGCAAAAGTTTTTACATTGACTGGACGGACGCAGATGGTAACCTGATTCTGCACACATCCGCTCCTGTTATAGAATCTTCCGCCCGCGGCCAGTTAGATATCCCTGCCGGGTACACCGGAAAAATTATTCACGCAAGAGCGTATACCAAATGGATGTTGAACTTTGATACGGCATTTCTTTTCAATAAGGCCATAAGAATAGCACCTAAGAAAGCTGCGGCTGCTGCGAATGCGCAGATTGTTAAGTTTAAATCACTCATTCAGTTCTTTCCTGAAGGCGGCGACCTGATTGAAGGAATATCCTCAAAAGTTGGTTTTAAGGCTACGAATGAGGTGGGCTTGCCGGTAAAAGCAAAAGGGACGATCGTTAACAGCAAAGGCGAGACCGTGGGTAAATTCGCGAGCGTGCATGATGGAATGGGCGTATTTACACTTGAGCCTGCGGCAGGCGTAACCTATAACGCAAAATGGACAGATGAAGCCAATAATACTTATGAAACGCCATTGCCGGCTGCAAAAACTTTTGGTGCAACCGTTGCTATCATGAATAACCAGGGCAAGGCGAACTTCCTGATTAAAAGAAGTGAAAATGTCCCCACATCTTTAAAGCAACTTCATATTATAGCTACTACTTACCAGCAATTGGTTTATAAAGCCAATGTAAGATTGGAAGAAACTTCAGCAATTGGCGGTTCTATCCCAACGTCGCAACTACCCAGCGGAATTTTACAGGTAACACTGTTTGACGACAGTTACACACCCGTAGCTGAACGCATTTGCTTTGTGAATAATAACGACGCCATATTTAAACCCAATGTTGATTTTTATTCGTTAAACCTCGGTAAACGTGGAAAGAATACATTAGAAATTGACCTTCCCGATACAATCACTGCAAATCTTTCTGTTGCAGTTACAGACGCCGGCATTGAAGCTGATAGCAGCAACAATCTTGTTTCTCATTTATTGGTGGGAAGTGAACTGAAAGGATATATTCATAACCCCGGTTATTACTTCTCTGCAGATAATGACTCCGTTCGCAATAACCTCGATTATGTAATGCTCACCAATGGCTGGCGCAGGATTAAATGGGCTGAGTTGGCTAAAGGCAAACTGCCGGAAATAAAATATCCGCAGGATACAGCTTACGCGGAACTTGGAGGTAAAATATTTGGCGCTACACCTATGCAGTTACGCGAATCGGGCGACTTGTTCGCAATTGTACAAGGTAAGGATTCCTCAACCCAGATGTTGACATTCCCCATTGCTAAAGATGGTTCATTCAGGCAACCGGGTTTTGTGTTCTTCGATTCATTAAAAATCCACTACCAGTTTGGTAAAGCCAAAGGCCTTGAATCTGCCGGGGAAGTGAGGTTTACAAGTGGGTTGTTAACAACACCGGGTAAAGTGAATTTAAACAAGAGCCTGTTTGCCTATATGCTTAACGATACTACGGGCAATGCCAGGGCAAAATACTTTGCAGATGAACAGGCACGCCTGGAAAAATTATTGCAGGGAACTACGCTGGAAGGTGTTACAGTTAAATCTAAAACCAAATCACCACAACAGGTGCTGGATGAAAAATATGCTTCAGGATTATTTGCAGGTGGTAATTCCACCAGCTTTGATGTTGCAAACGACATAGCCGCACAGGGCCAGATGAATATCTTCACCTATTTGCAGGGCCGTGTTGCTGGTTTGCAAATATCAGGCGCTCCATCAAACACCTCCCTGATGTGGAGAGGCGGGTCCCCTGATGTTTACCTGGATGAGATGAAAGTAGACGTTCAGCAATTGCAAAATATTCCAATGCCTGATGTGGCTTATGTAAAAGCGTTTACGCCTCCGTTCTTTGGTAGTTTTGGCGGCGGAAGCAATGGCGCGATTGCGGTGTACACGCGTAAAGGGGGCGATGTAAAACAGGCGCCGGGCAAAGGCCTTCCCACCAAAATAGTTTGGGGCTATACCACTATGAAGGAATTCTATTCACCCAACTACGAATCATTTGATGAAAGAAATGAACATAGCGATGTGCGCTCTACTTTATACTGGAACCCTTATATATTAACGACGCAGGAGAATCACAAGATCAGGCTCACATTCTATAACAACGATATTACAGAAAAATACAGGGTGATAGTTGAAGGTGTTACCAAAGATGGAAAGCTTACACACATCGAACAAGTGTACGAATAGCTATGAGCTTTTAGCTATCAGCTATTAGCTGGTGTTGAAAAACTAAAAGTTCTTATTTAGTGTAATTCTTTGAGTTGAAAAAATTAAGCTCGCGTAAATCGCGGGCTTTTTTTATGCAAAAAAATTCCATTGCGTGTAACGTCAAATGAGAATAAGTTATAATGTTATCCCACCCCGGAACTTCGAAGACATCCAGCATATGTCACCGCTCAAAACGAAGACAGACAAGAGCTGATAGCCTATAGCTAATAGGTGATAGCCTTTCTTCACCTTATTTTCTCCTTTGTTCACCGAGCAATATTAAAGAGTGCTTAAATCGATTTAAATCTTTCTATCTTTAGTGGCCCCAGAAAAAGATATCATGGAGTATAAAGTTCTGTTTAGGAATACTATATGTAGCCTTTCCCTGCCGCTATGTTTACTTTCTTGCAATAGCAAGAAGCAGGCACCGCCAAAAACTGGCCAAACTGCGCCTATTGTGGACGTTATTGTCGCATCAAGTCAAAGTATCAACAATATCATCGAGGCCAATGGTACCGTAGTAGCCAATGAATATGTGGAGCTGCGGCCTGAAATTGCCGGGCGCCTTATTTACCTGAGCGTACCGGAAGGCCAGAGTGTTTCTAAAGGAACAGTTATAGCCAGGGTGAATGATGCGGACCTTCGTGCGCAGCTCGATAAAAGCAAAGTGCTGCTGGATCTGGCTGAAAAAACAGAACAACGCTACAGGCAACTATTGGCAGTAGAGGGGATTAATCAAAGCGATTACGATGCAGCTTTAAACCAGGTAAATGGCTATAAGGCAGATATACAATATACGCAGGCTTTAATTGATAAGGCTGAAATAAAAGCGCCATTTGATGGAGTAGTAGGCTTAAGGCAGGTAAGCCCCGGTGCCTATGTTTCTTCAGCAACGGTGATTGCTACGATGCAACAGGTAAGCAAGATTAAGATTGATTTTACGTTGCCTGAACAATACAGTAACATTATCAAGGTTGGTAATGTGGTTGATGTAAAAGCAGATGTGTCTACTGATAAAAATCAAAAGGCACAAATAATTGCGATCGAACCACAGATTAACCAGGCTACACGTAATCTTAAAGTGCGGACTATTCTTCTGAACGGTACTGCAAATCCCGGCGCCTTTGTGAAAATGTATGTAAATGCAGGTGTTGATAAGAGAGCTATTATGATCCCCACCAACTGCATTATTCCCGACGACAAAAATAAACAGGTTGTATTGGTTAGGAATGGACACGCTGCTTTTGTAACTGTACTAACAGGGGAGCGTGAGGCTGATAATGTAGAAATAACCTCCGGTGTTAAAGAAGGAGATTCGGTAGTTGTTACAGGTGTACTATTTGCGAGGCCTAAAGCTGAATTAAAAGTAAGAAGCGTGAAAACGCTGGAACAACTGGCATCACAAAACCAGTAATTATTTGCACCTGTTGCAGTATCATTAAACATCATATTCATCGCTCATGAATATTTCTGAATTATCGCTGAAGCGTCCTGTACTGGCCACGGTGATGAACCTTATGATCATCCTGTTTGGAATTGTCGGCTACACATTTCTGGCCGTAAGGGATTATCCGGCTATTGACCCTCCGATCATTACCGTTACCACATCTTACACTGGGGCAAACCCCGACATCATAGAAAGCCAGATTACGGAACCATTGGAGAAGCAGGTCAATGGCATCCCTGGTATTAGAACAATCACTTCTTCAAGCTCACTTGGAAGCAGCCAGATAACTGTAGAGTTCAACTTGGGTGTGGACCTTGAGGCTGCAGCAAGTGATGTGCGTGACAAGGTGAGCCAGGCCCAGCGAAGCCTTCCGCTCGATATTGACGCACCTCCGGTTGTGGCAAAAGCTGATGCCAATAGTGATCCCATCGTTATCCTCGCGGTACAAAGCCGTACAAAAGGATTGATGCAACTGAGCGATTACGCAGAAAACGTATTGCAACAGCAGCTTCAAACAATCAATGATGTTAGTTCTGTGTTCATCTTCGGCCAGAAACGTTACGCCATGCGTTTATGGCTTAACCCCGACAAGATGAGCGCCTACAATATTTCATTTGGCGACATAAGCATTGCGCTAAGAACAGAAAACGTTGAACTTCCTCCGGGAAAAATATATGGTGATAATACGGAACTTACCATCCGCACATTGGGAAGGCTTACTTCTGAACAGCAGTTCCGCGACCTGATCATCAGGCAGGATTCTTCTGGCATTGTACGGTTGAACGATATTGCACGCGTAGAATTAGGACCGGAGCAACTGGAACAAAGCTGGCGCTACAACGGTGTTAATGCAGTGGGCCTTGCAATTGTACCTCAGCCAGGTGCCAATAACATTGCGATTGCAGATGAATTATACAAAAGACTGGAGGAAATAAAAGCGTCTAACAAATCTGGGGTAGAAGTTAACGTACTTATTGATAACACGCTGAACATTCGCCACTCGCTTGCAGAAGTGGAGGAAACGCTGATGATCGCATTCGGGCTTGTTGTACTGGTTATCTTCTTCTTCTTCAGAAACTGGCTGATCGCCATAAGGCCGTTAATCGATATTCCGATCTCCCTGATTGCAACCTTCTTCATCATGTATATTGCCGGGTTCTCCATCAACATCTTAACGTTGCTTGGTATTGTACTGGCAACGGGGCTTGTGGTGGATGACGGTATAGTTGTTACGGAAAACATTTTCCGTAAGCTTGAAGAAGGCCTGCCCATACATAAAGCGGCTTTAGAAGGAAGTAAAGAAATTTTCTTTGCGGTTATCTCTACATCTATCACACTGGCAGTTGTGTTTTTGCCGGTGATTTTCCTGGAAGGGTTTGTAGGAAGGTTGTTCCGCGAGTTTGGTGTTGTACTTGCCGCAGCGGTATTGATTTCAGCGTTTGTGTCCCTTACAATTACGCCGGTGCTGAACGTATATCTTACGAGAAAGGATAGTTCTCACGGTTGGTTCTATATGAAGACGGAACCATTCTTCCAGGGTATGGAAAATGGTTATAAACATCTGCTACAGCAATTCATGAAGGTAAGATGGGCAGCATGGCTCATCATTCTTGCCTGTGCAGGAACTATTGGGTTGATCCTGAAAAACCTTAAGAGTGAAATCGCTCCGCTTGAAGACAGAAGCAGCATTCGCTTTACAGCTACCGGTGCAGAAGGTACAAGCTTTAAGGCGATGGATAACATCACTTCAAAATTTGCTGACTTCTTATACGATTCTGTTCCTGAAAGGGATTTCGTTTTTGCAAGGACTCCGGCTGGTGGTTCTGTGAATACTTCGCAACCCCGTATTGGCCTGGTTGATCCTAAGGACAGAAAACGCAGTCAGAATGAAATAGCCAACGATCTTCAACGCAAGATTGCAAAATTTAATGAAGCGAGAATCTTTGCTATACAGGAACAGACAATTTCTGTGGGTTCGGGAGCGCGTACGAGCTTGCCTGTTCAGTTCGTGTTGCAGAACCAGGATATCAATAAATTAAAAGATATCATTCCAAAATTCCTGGAGGAAGCGAGAAAAGAGAAAACATTTGCCAACGTAGACGTTAACCTGAAATTCAATAAGCCTGAATTGCGGATAACTGTTGACAGGATGAAGATTAAAGACCTTGGCCTTTCAACAGCAGATGTTATTGCAACCATGCAGGCTGCCTTTAGCGGTGGAAGAATGGCTTACTTTATTATGAACGGGTATCAATACCAGGTGATTGGCCAGGTGGACAGGCCGGTTCGTAACAAGCCTGCCGACATTGAAAAGTTGTATGTGAAAAATTCCAGTGGACAAAGCATTCCATTGGATGCGGTTGTCAACATGCAGGAAAGCACAAATCCATCTACCTTATTTCACTTTAACAGGTATAAGGCAGCAACAATTTCTGCTTCGTTATCTGAAGGTTATACAATTGGTGACGGTATTCAGGCTATGCAGGGAATCGCCAATAAATTACTCGATCCCAGCTTCCAGACTGCCTTAAGCGGTTCTTCACGCGACTATGTGGAAAGCTCTTCCAACATCCTGTTTGCGGTTGGGTTGGCGTTGATGTTAATTTACCTTGTACTGGCGGCGCAATTTGAAAGTTTTGTAGATCCGTTGAGTATCATGTTTACAGTGCCGTTGGCGTTTGCAGGAGCACTGCTGAGCTTGTGGTTATTTAACCAAACGCTGAACATTTTTTCTGAGATTGGTATGATCATGCTGATAGGGCTTGTAACCAAGAACGGGATATTAATTGTGGAGTTTGCCAACCAGAAAAGAGAAATGGGATTGTCCAAAATGGAGGCGGTTGTTGAAGCTGCTCAACAGCGTTTAAGGCCCATCTTAATGACAAGCCTGGCAACATCACTTGGCGCATTGCCTATTGCATTAAGTCTTGGCGCTGCGTCTACGAGCAGGATTCCATTAGGTATTGTAGTTGTTGGGGGAATCATATTTTCGCTTATTCTTACATTATTTGTTATACCTGCGATTTATACTTTCCTTTCAGGAAAACATAAAGCGCACAAAACCAATATAACAGAGTAGGTTTTAAGTAATAGGTTTTACGTTAATATTTGCGAAGCAGGCTTCAGAGCCGGGCAAAGAAGTTAAAAACAAAAGGTTTTATCCGCTTTAGTCTTCGCTCTAAAAACGCAAAACGGATAACTTTCTTTTATAAAAACAAACATGAAAAAAATTCTTTGTATACTATTACTGTTTAGTTTTCATGCTGGCGCGCAACAGCAATTGAACTTGCCTGATGCCATTAGCATTGCATTAAAGAACAGTCTTGATATACAACTGGCAAAAAATACAGTTGAGCAAAACACCATCTTAAATAACTATGGCGTTGCCGGCGGGCTGCCTGTTGTGTCCGGCTCTGCCTCCAATGTAGAGCAGATCACAACGTTGAACCAGAAGCTCTCTAACGGAACGTCGACAGACCGATCGGGAGTTGCCGCCAATAACCTTAACGCGGCCGTTACTGCGAGCCTGCTTTTGTACAACGGAATGCATGTGGTTTCTACCAAAAAACGTTTGCAGGAGCTGCAAAGCCAAAGTGAGCAAGTGCTTAATTCGCAGGTAATGAATACCATCGCGGCTGTAATGACTAAGTATTTTGATATTGTGCGGCAACAGAGTTACACCAAAACTATTCAGCAGTCCATCGAAGCATCGCAGGAGCAATTGAAAATATTGCAGGTAAGAAAAACTGCGGGCCTCGCCAACAATGCCGATATCTTCCTCGCCCAGATAGACCTCAATACTTTATTGCAGGCAAAACAATCGCAGGAGCTGGTAATAGAAAACGCGAAGACTGATCTGCTTACCTTGCTAACACTGAATGCTGATTCTGTAATCACAGTAAGCGATACGATATTGGTAGATAACAGCCTTCACCTGGATTCAGTCTTATCAAAACTTACAACTAATCCCGACATCATTGCTGCGGACCAACAGATAAAAATTAACCAGTATATTGTTAAAGAAGTGGCGGCCCAACGCTATCCCGCACTGCGGTTTAATACTGGTTTAAGTTACAGCCGTAGCCAGAGCGGTGCCGGCTTTACTTTGCTAAACCAGGCTTACGGGCCCACGGTAGGCCTTACACTCGCAGTGCCTATCTATAACGGATCGGCTTATAAGCGCCAGCAAAAAGCCGCCGAGATTGATGTTAAAAACGCAGACCTACAAAAGCAAACGTTGATCCGCGATTATTCTGCCAACGCTGTTAAAACATACCAGGCATACATCAACACATTACAGCAGTATGTTTCGCAAACAGACAACTACAAGCTCGCACAAAAACTGCTTGACCTTACAATGCTTCGGTTTGAATTAAGGCAAGCTACTATACTCGAAGTAAGGGAGGCGCAAAAGAGCTTTGAAAACGCGGGCTACTTATTGGTTAACCTTGCCTATGCGGCAAAAGCAGCAGAAATAGAATTGAAGCGAATTACCTACATGCTTACATTTTAGTTGTTGCCAACTCCTTATGCAATCCCATTTAGAATCGATTGGCGGTAATTGCATGACATTTCTCAATCGAATTCATTTGATGAGATCAATAGAGGTTTGCCTTGATAAGCGCTACATTTAAGAAACATATTATGAAGCACCTGTTTAGCCAACGTCTTATAATTACGCTGCTTGCAGTTTTGATCGCAAGTCATAGTAAGAGTGAACCCAGAAAAAGACGTGTTAGTTTGGGTCGTGCTAACGAAACGGGATCGTTCACTGATAGTGATGCTACGGCCGCATTTAACAACTTTAATAATTACTTCTACAGCAATACCGACAAGTTATATTACGGCACAACCGACAAAAAGAGTATTGGCGCGATCTGGTGCCAGGCAATCTATTGGGACATGGCGATGGATGCTTACCGGCGCACGGATAACAAACAATACAGGAAACTAATTGACGAGATTTATCAGGGTGCATACAATCGCTACGATAAGTTCAACTGGAATAATAAAACCGAGTGGTTTATTTATGATGACATGATGTGGTGGATTATATCGCTGACGAGAGCTTTTGAAATAACGAAAGATAAAAAATGCCTGGAGCTTGCCAAGTCAGGCTTTCAAAGAGTATTGTACGGGCCAACCGATGGCTCTTTTGACTACGACAACGAAGGAAAAAAATTCAACGGCGCGTATGATGAAGTGAACGGTGGGCTATTCTGGGATTTTAAAAGAACCGGCAAAAATAGTTGTGTCACATTCCCCACTATCATCGCAGCGGTTAACTTGTATAATTTGACGGGGGAGAAGGGCTATCTGCAAAAAGCAACAAGCATTTATCACTGGGCAACCGATAGCTTGTATGATACATCGACGGGCCGTGTTGCAGATAACAATATCAGAGGCAGAAAAGGTTGGGATAACTATACCTACAATCAGGGAAGCTTTATTGGTGCGTCTGTCTTGTTATATAAAGCAACAGGCAATCAGTCATATCTTGATAATGCTATCAAAGCCGCCGATTACACAAAAGCCGCTATGTGTGATACAGAGGGGATACTTCCTGCAGAAGGCGACTGGAATGAACAAGGTGTGTTAAAAGCCATCTTTGCGCGTTACCTGGTGATGCTGATTAATGATGGACACCAAAAACAATATTTACCATGGATACAGCATAATGCAAATACTGCGTGGGCAAACCGGGATACTTCACGGGGACTGACTTACCGGAATTATAATGTGACCTGCCCTTCCGGCGTTATTCAATCTTACGAAGCAAGCAGTGCAGTAGCGATGATGCAATTGTGCCCGCCTGGCCGTTAATTAGAAGAAGCAGTTAACGGTATTGTAGGCATCGGGTATTGCATACTGCACATCGAACATACCTGTTACAACTGTTACAACTTTTCCCTTCATTTCTATTATTTTTGGTGCATGAAAAAAATGGCACTCATTCCCGCCCGCTATGCAGCAAGCAGGTTCCCCGGAAAGCTGATGCAGATGCTCGGCAACAAAACTGTTATCAGGCATACCTACGATAATACAGTTGCTACGGGTTTATTTGATGATGTAATAGTTGCGACTGACAGTGATATTATTTTCAATGAGATTGTAAGCAATGGTGGAAAGGCTGTGATGAGCAAAAGGCAGCACGAAAGTGGTAGCGACCGAATTGCTGAAGCCATTGAAGATATTGCGGTGGACATAGTGGTGAATGTTCAGGGAGATGAACCTTTTGTAAAGAAGGAGCCATTAAAAAAGATTTTGCATGTGTTTGAGGGGGAAGAAGGAAAGAAGGTGCAGGTGGCAAGCCTGATGCAAGTATTGAAAGAACAACAGTACATTGAAGATCCTAATTATGTTAAAGTGGCTGTTGATAAAAACCTGAACGCATTGTTCTTTAGCCGTTCAGTTATTCCCTATCCGCGTAACAAAGAGCTGCCGACTGTTTATTATGAACATATCGGCGTATATGCATTCCGCAAGCAGGCACTGCTGAACTTTACCAGCTGGCCAATGACGCCGCTGGAAGCCGCTGAAAAGATTGAATGCCTCCGCTATCTTGAAAACGGTGTGCCTATTAAAATGATTATCGTTGATTATATGGGCGTAGAAATAGACACTCCCGAAGATTTGGAAAGAGCAGCAAAATATTTGTAAACCCCGTCCGATCCGGCACGGAACACGGCTTTTTTTGCCACGAAGGCAGAAAGGCGTAAAGAAGCACAAAGATTTTTTGAACCACGGAGACCAGCGGCACTAAAAATCACGAAGATCAGGCAATACAAAAGGCTAAATAAGTCAAAGAGGCGCCAGGGCAAATCACAGTACAAAACATAGGAGCAAAGCTCGCCGCGGCGTTGCTTCGCTGCGTGTGCCGCGTGAAACCTCACGATAAGGACAATAGCGTAGTAGTTAGAAACAATCCTTCGCTAAGCCCTGAAAGGGCGGCAGGCATTAGCCTAGGGCAACGCCCTATGTACAAGGAATAAGAATCCAAACAAACAAGCCCTGAAAGGGCGCTAGCAAAGCAATCACACCGAACATTCACTCAAAAGAGACATCCCAAAATAAAAATTGCTCCCGGTTAGGAGCAATTTTTTATTTCGATCAATTATAATGTAAGATTTAATAACCTTCTCAAACGGGAACTCAAAGCTGATAGCTCTTAGATCATCATCCTCAAAGGTTCTTCCAGCAGGCTCTTCAGTGTTTGTAAGAATGCAGCACCAGTTGCACCATCCACTACGCGGTGGTCGCAGCTCAGCGTTACTTTCATTACATTACCCGGAACAATCTGGTTATTCTTAACCACAGGCTCCTGAGAGATGCCGCCTATCGCCAGGATACATGCATCTGGAGGATTGATGATAGCGGTAAACTGATCAATACCAAACATACCCAGGTTAGAGATAGTGAAAGTGCTACCTTCCCAATCTGAAGGCTGTAATTTTTTATCTTTTGCTTTTTGAGCGAAGTCTTTTACTTCAACTGCGATCTGGCTTAAAGATTTACCATCAGCAAAACGAACTACAGGAACCAAAAGGCCTTCTTCAACAGCTACAGCCACACCGATGTTTACGTGGTGGTTGATGCGGATCTTGTCGCCAAGCCAGCTACTGTTAACTTTTGGATGTTGTTTCAATGCAACCGCTGTTGCTTTTAATACCATGTCGTTAAAGCTGATCTTCACTTTGCTTACTTCATTGAGTTTTGCACGGGCTGCAACGCATGCATCCATGTCAATGCTCATAGTAAGATAGAAGTGAGGAGCTGTGAACAAGCTCTCGCTCAGGCGGCGCGCAATTGTTTTGCGCATTTGTGAAACCGGAACTTCATCAAAGCTTACCTGTCCGATTGGTGCACTTGTTGCTGCCGCAGGGGCCGCTGTTGCTGCAGGTTGAGCTGCTGCTGCAGGCGCTGCAGAAGGTTTGTATGAATCGATATCGGTTTTAACGATCCTTCCGTTATCACCGCTTCCTTTTACATATTTAAGGTCAATGCCTTTGTCGGCTGCGATTTTTTTAGCAAGAGGAGAGGCTACGATCCTTCCTTCATTCACCACCTGTTGTTCCTGCGGTTGAGCACCAGCCTGAACAGGTTGAGCAGGAGCAGTTGTTGCAGCAGGAGCAGTATCGCCTTCCGCTTTCTGCTGATCTTGTTTATCTTTTGCTGCAGGAGCAGCAGCGCCGCCTTTTACAGCTTTCACTATTGCGTCTACATCCACACCATCACCGCCGATAATGCAAAGCAGATCGTTTACATTAATTTTTTCGCCGGCTTTAGCACCCTGGTATAGTAATTTACCTTCTTTATAGCTTTCCAGTTCCATGGTGGCTTTATCTGTTTCAATTTCAGCCAGCACTTCACCTTTTTTAACCGCGTCTCCTACGTTTTTGTGCCACGCAGCGATAACACCTTCAGTCATCGTGTCGCTCAGCCTTGGCATCAATACCACTTCATCCATTGAAGAAACATCAACAGATGAAGAAGGAGCTTCAGCAGGTTTATTTTCAACAGGTTTGCTCTCTTCTTTTTTCTCTTCTTCTTTAGCAGGAGCCGCAGCAGGCTGACTGTTGCCACCACCGGAATGTTGTGCAACAAGCGCGCTTACATCTTCACCGGCTTTTCCAATAATTGCCAGTAAATCGTTTACCTGTAGTTTGCCACCTTTATCAGAGCCAACATGCAAAAGAGTACCTTCCTGGTAACTCTCCAGTTCCATAGTGGCTTTATCTGTTTCTATTTCAGCTAATAAATCGCCTTTCTTAACGGTATCACCCACTTTTTTATGCCATGCGGCGATAACACCTTCTGTCATGGTATCGCTCAGGCGGGGCATTAAAATCACTTCAGCCATAAAATCAAAATCAGTTATGATGATAGAATTTATTTTTCGGTGGCAAACAATAGAATAAGGTCAGTCATTCCGTTGCAGCCTGCAATATAATTTATACTGCGTGCATTGTCCGTTTCACAAATATGAGAGCGGATTTTTGCGCCGTGAAATTACAGTAAAAAGCGTAATTCAACCCATCTTATTATTTAAACTTGCGTTTTGCCGTTAAACCTTAAGGTTCAGCGACAAAAGTACGGGGCGAAAGATCCAAAAACGGCCTAAATCCGGTCTTTATGGTTAAATTATTACAGTTTTCGGCTTTGAGCTTTTGGCTTTAAGGTTAAAACTAATAATCCAGTTCCAATCCCAGCCTGTTTTTCAATTCCATTACCCATGGGTTTTTTTCAGCCATTCGCTCCAGTTTTTGGCGGCTGTTCAGCGTTAAATGTACTGGAACTTCTTCTTTCTCACCTTCTTCAATTTCTATTTTAAAGGTAATGCCTCTATTGTTAAATGCGGTTTGAATTTCGTCTATCAGGATGGTTTTCTCCCCTTCAATAAATTTCTGCTGCGTAAGTGCGTAAACAGTAACAGAAAAAGAAACCGAGTCTTCAATACGGATCTTTGAAATACGGAAAGTGTTAGACGCGGAGTGTTTCTGTTGCGCTTCAAGCTTATCTGCGTAAGCCATCCACACTTGCATAAGTTTATTTAGCTCGAGCTCTTCAGGCTCTTTAACTTCTTCAATGGTGTATTTATCGCCATATTTTTCACGCAGGCCATCCAGCAAGCTTTTCTTGGATTTGCCACCAGTTTCTGTTTGAGTTGCAGTAGATGAAGCTGTAGGCCTTGCCGGAGCCGCCGGCTTTGGAGGAGCCGCCGGTTGAACTGTTTTAGGCTGCGTGGCTGGTTTTGTTTGCGGAGCCGCAGAAGGCTCTATATATAATTTTGCTGCTGCAGGGGCAGATGGTTGTGCCGGGGGTGCAGCCGATGACGTTCCGGAAGTGTTGTTTTGTAAAGACTGGATATTCTTTGTTTTGTAGACTACCGGTCCGTCAAGCCGTTTTTTTTTAACAACGCTACCGTTTTCGGCCGCTAATTCAATCGCCTGCTGAAGGAAGTTGAGCTTTATAATGGTCAGCTCCACATGAAGGCGTTTGTTGCGGGCCATTTTGTAATTAATCTCCGCTTCATTTAAAATATTCAACGCACTTACAAGGTAAGCTATGCCTGCCTTTGATGCTGTAGATGTATATTTTTCCTGCATGCCTTCCACCACATCCAGCAGGGCTGCCGCGCGTGGATCCTTACAAACAAGCAGGTTGCGGATAAATTCAGCAAAACCATTCAGCACAAGGTCACCTTCAAAACCCTTACGGTTAATTTCATCATACAATAACATGGCGCCAGCCATATCCTGCTGCTGCAGGCATTCCAGTAACCTGAAATAATAATCATGGTCGAGAATATTCAGGTGTTCCAGTGTATTGTGATAGGTAACGGTGCTGTTTGTAAAACTTACAATTTTGTCGAGTATGCTTAGTGCATCGCGCATACAGCCTTCACTTTTTTGTGCGATAACCTGCAATGCGGCTTTTTCTGCATCAATATGTTCTTTTGTTACAATTTGTTGCAGGTGGCCAACTGTATCGTTGCTGGTGATCCTTTTAAAATCGAAGATCTGGCAACGTGAAAGAATGGTCGGAAGGATTTTGTGTTTTTCAGTTGTGGCCAGGATAAAAATTGCATAAGATGGCGGTTCTTCCAATGTTTTTAAAAATGCATTGAAAGCGCTCGTACTCAGCATGTGAACCTCATCCACAATATATACCTTATATTTTCCAGCCTGTGGCGCAAACCGAACCTGCTCAACCAAAGAGCGGATATCATCTACAGAGTTATTACTGGCAGCATCCAGCTCATGAATATTCAATGAAATGCCATCGTTAAAACTCTTGCAGGAATTACATTGGTTACACGCTTCACCATCCGGCTGAAGGTTCTCACAGTTGATGGTTTTAGCAAGGATACGTGCACAGGTAGTTTTACCAACGCCCCTGGGGCCACAAAATAAAAATGCATGCGCCAACTGGTTGTTTTTGATTGCATTTTTTAACGTTGTGGTAATATGTGACTGGCCTACTACAGTATCAAAAGTTTGCGGGCGGTACTTTCTTGCGGAAACAATAAACTTATCCATAGCGGCTTGCAAGATAAGCAGGAGTTTGCAGTTTCCTGTTCATCTTATCACAAAATTTACAAACACCGCTATGTGCAAAAGATGGCGGGCCGATTTGTTATTGTAAATAAATGAAATGTATATGGTTTCGCTTTTAGCGACAAAACATTGACGCAGATTGATATAATTTTTTTTTAACCTCCGGTACTATAAAAAAAATCTTTTTCCGCTTAGATTTAGTCCCGTCCTCACGTTCAAATAGTGAGCATCTATGAAATTTCACACAATACTTGGCGCCGGAGGTTCCGTATCGAATGAATTACTGGCCGTTCTTTCCGGTAATAAAGAAAACATCAGGCTGGTTTCAAGAAATGTCAAGCCGATAGAAGGTATTGAAACTGTCCGTGCTGATATAACAGATTACAAACAAACATTACAGGCCGTCGAAAACTCCTCGGTGGTCTATTTGCTCGCCGGTTTAAAATATGACGTGCGCGTGTGGGCAGAAAAATGGCCGGTAATTATGGCCAATGTGATCAATGCGTGCAAAGAGGCCGGTGCAAAGCTGGTTTTTTTTGATAACGTTTATATGTATGGCAGGGTTGAAGGGGAAATGACGGAACTGACACCATTTAACCCTGTTAGCAGGAAGGGCGAAATAAGAGCGCTAATTGCTACCAAACTGCTAGACGAAATTGCTAATAAGAACATTTCAGCACTGATTGCCCGGTCCGCCGATTTTTACGGTCCGGTAGGATTTACTACCAGCGTTCCCAATTTGCTGGTATTTAAGAATTTTAAGAAACACAAGCATGCTCAGTGGTTGGGTAACCCTACAGTTCCTCACTCCTTTACTTATGTGCCGGATGCCGCTAAAGCATTGTATATGCTGGCGAACAAAGAAGAGGTGTTTGGGCAAACCTGGCACTTGCCTACAGCACCCAATCCGTTAACGGGGGAGGAGTTCATCCGCCAGGCCGCCGCAGCTATGCAGGCAGATAGTTCTTTTAATAAGTTATCCGGTTGGTTGGTAAGGTTAGGTGGCTTGTTCGACCGGACAATAAAAGAGCTACAGGAAATGCTTTACCAAAATGAGTATCCTTATATTTTTGATTCTACCAAATTTGACACTGCTTTTAATTTTGAACCCACATCATACAAGAACGGCATTATTGAAACGGCTATCTGGACGCTAAGGCAGTGAAGCTTTTAGCTATCAGCTGTCAGCAATTAGCTTTGGATATCAGGTATCAGGTGTAAGTTGTAAGGTATAAGGATTGAGGCGTTAGTGGCTCTTTGCAATTAAAACATCTTACATCCCACTCACGCTGCCGCACCTCCGTACTTCGTAACTCGTACTTCGTACTTAAAACATTATCAGTACGTCAAACTCCAGGTTGCCTTCACACATCTAACATCGTACACCGTACATCTAACATCTACTTGTATTCCATCAACGGGTGCCTTTCAAATTCATGCTTGTTATCAAAGATATATCTGTATGTTACCATGTGCCTGCTTGGGGTGCCGCCAAGGTTTTTATAAATGTTCAGCATCTTAGGGTTCCAGTCGCCGGCCCAGCCCATCTCATACCTGTTATACCAGCCTTTGTTTTGAAGTATCAGTGCACCTTCATATATCATAAAAGAATCAATGCCGAGCGCCTGAAATTTGGGAACAACGCCAAAAGCCACACCGGTAAATACTTTGCAGGCACCAGTCTTTTTCATCCACAGTAAACGAAGCTTTTGCAATAGGCCAAACTTGCCATTGAAATGTTTGAAATATTGATTGAGATCGGGAATATTGATCCACATGGCAATCGGCTCTTCCTTATAATAAGCAAACATGATAACACGTTCGTCAATGATCGGTTTCATTTTTTTGAACAGCTTCAATGCTTGTTCTTCCGTTATTTCTTTTGCCTCTCCATGTTGTGCCCAGGCAGCATTATAAACTGTTGCAAATTCGCGTGCGTGTTTTTCCAGTTGCCTGATATCAATATGCCTTGCCTGGTAATCTGGTTTTGCTTTAAACTTTGCGTGGCGCTCAGGAAATCTTGGAGGCAATGGTGCATCAACCTGCATCTCATAGTAATACTGATCGTAATAATTTCTGAAGCCGTATGTTTCAAATAATTGTTGATAGTAAGGGGGATTGTAAGACATCCCATAAATAGGCTCCACATCAAATCCTTCAACCATCAATCCCCACCATTTATCACGGTCATTGTAGTTCACCGGGCCATCCATCGCTTCCATTCCTTTACTCTTCAACCATTCTTTAGCTGTATCAAATAGAAGTGTAGCTGCACGTATATCGTTCACACAATCAAAAAAGCCAACACAGCCGGTGTTAAATGCTGTCCCTTTATTTTCGTATTTGCTATTGGTGAAAGCAGCAATGCGGCCGAGCAGTTTGCCATTGCCGTCTTTCAGGATCCAACGTTTAGTTTCGCCGTATTTATAAGATTTATTTTTTTGAGGATCGAATGCATCATTTATCTCGCTATCCAAAGGTTGAATATAGTTAGGGCTGCCTGCATTCATCAACGGGTTCACTTTGTTGAAATCCTTTGCCGTAGCCGAGTTAGTTACTTCAATCAATTGCATTGTACTCATTTTACGAATATAAGTAAATGTTAGATGTACGGTGTACGGTGTACGATGTATTTTCAAGTACGAGTTACGAAGTACGAAGTACATGGGTGCGAGCGCATGAGGAATATGTACGGTGTACGATTTTAGATGTGAGATGTTTTAAGTGCGAAGTAACCACTCATCTCAATCTCGCGCCTCATGCCTTAAACCTTAAACCTCAAGCCTTTCGCCTTACACCTTATGCTTCACACCTCCTAAGGTTTCCGCACAAACAACTTGTCAGCCATTTTTGCATCATGGCCATAAATGTCCTTTCTGAAATTTAACTTGTCGTCCTGATCAATCCAGGCTGTGAGATAAACAATAAAAACAGGAACCGACTGTTGTAGCGTAACCCATTTTTCTTTATCCATATGCATGGCGCTGTCTATTTTCTGGCTGGTCCATGCAGTATCATTACGCAACAGGAATTCAGCCAGTTTTACAGGATTACCCACGCGTATACAACCGTGGCTGAAGCTTCTGTTAGAAGAGTTGAAAAGATCGCGGTTGGGTGTATCGTGCAGGTAAATATCGTACGTGTTTGGGAAGAGAAACTTAACCAGCCCAAGCGAATTTGTTCCGCCTGGTTTTTGACGCACAATTGGCAGGCCCGCACTGTAGCCGGTTATTTCCATATTGTGTTCAGCAATATAGTTGGCGTTTTTTTGAATTCCCGGCACAATCTCTTTTTTTACAATACTTGTTGGTACATTCCAATACGGACTGAATACAACGTATTTCAGATTGCCATTAAACACAACTGTACCATTAGCCGCCGTGCCTACAATAACACGCATGGTGAAGGTCTGATCGCCATCCTGAAATACATGTAACCTATACTCCGGTATATTCACTATCATGTAAACAGAATCTTTTTCAGCTGGCAGCCAACGCACTCTTTCAAGGTTAATAAGAATCTGCTGTATGCGCGTATCAACAGGAACATTTAATTCATCAATAACTTTTTGGCCGATAATACCATCAATCTGCAAGCCCATCCGTTCCTGAAGATGCTTCACCGCTGCAAGCGATGTAGTATCAAAAACACCAGTTGTATCAGCTTCCTGTAGATCTCCCAGCAGAAACATGCGTTTCTGAATTTCTTTAATCAAAAGTGATGAATCTCCCTTTTGAATTTTCTTCACATTCATCGTCAACGTGTCTACAGGATATGTTTGCCGCAATTCATAATATTTCTGTAAATAGCCCTGCAGCTTATTGTACTGGCTGTTCAGCGGAACGGTAACAGGTTTGTTGAGTATGGTGGAGTCAAGTATTGCAGCTAAGTCAACTTTTTTCCTGGGAATAAACCAACCCAATTCTGAAGCATCCATATCGCTTCCTTTATACAACTTGGCCGCATATGTAAAAAACTGGCCAGTGAAGGACAATTCAGCTTCGATCATCTGTGCTTTAGTCTTTGGATGGATTGTATCTGTGGTAAAAAGTGTATATAATTTTTCCAATGACTTATTGTACAAACTACTGTCTTGTAGTGTTACCATGGTAGGGCCCAGCACATTGTAAAAATTTTTTGTTTGCTCGGCAATCCCGCTACTGTCAAACCACGCAAACTCATAATTACGCTGTTTATAAAAATCCATGTATTGTGCATGAAAAGAATCAAATTGCCCATGAGACAATAAAAAATTCTTGACAATATTGCTATCAAGAAAGAGATTGTTGTAAGACGTCCTTACATTGATTGTAGTATCCTGAACAACCGGTTTTTTCTTTTTCTCCACTGTGTTACAAGCTACCCAAACACCCATTGTAAGTATAAGCAACGCAGCTAAAATTCTTTTACCGTTCATAGTAGTTCTTAATTGTTTATTAATAGGGTTACGGCTACTATTGCCGCTGTTTCCGTTCTTAACCTGGTGTTGCCTAAAGTTACCGGAATAAAGTTTTTTTGTTGTGCCAGTGTAATTTCTTCTGTTGAAAAATCACCCTCGGGACCAATCAGCATACACATATCGCCACTTAACGAAAGTTCTTTGATATGTTTTTTTTCACCTTCTTCACAATGTGCAATCAATTGTGAAGAATGGTTCATTTGGTTTAATGCATCCGCATATTTTAGTGGCTCATGTAATGTTGGAAGCCACACTTGCTGACTTTGTAGCATAGCTGCAATAAGGATGCCGTTTAGCCTGTCGTGCCGAAAGTGTTGCCTTTCTGTCCTTTTGCACAAAAGTGGATAGATCTCTGTAACACCAATCTCTGTGGCCTTTTCCAGGAACCATTCAAAACGGCTGGCATTTTTTAACAGGGATATGCCAACACACAATTTTTTTTGAGGGGAGGGTTCAAAAGTAGATTCAGTAATAGTAACTACTGTGTGCTTTTTGTCGGCATCGGTAATTGTTGCTGTAAATGCGTTTCCTTTTCCGTCTGTCAATTTCAGTGCTTCCTGTTCGCGCATGCGCAATACCTGTACGCAATGCTTACTGGTTTCTTCACTTAAAGTAAATGTTTGATTGAATACTTGTATTGACGGCTCGTAAAAGTAGGGTAATGTCATTTAAAGATGATTCATATTAATCTGTGCAAAAATATCTACAGAATGTAATAATGTCAAAAATCAAAAACCAAAGGTTTGAGAAAAGGTTTCAATGTGTGATGTTCAAGGATATATTTATGAACGCTTCGCGCAAAAAATAAAACCTCTCCGGGGTCATGGAGAGGTTTTCATGAAAATATAAAACTTGATTGAAAATTAAAAAGATCGTGTTAATAACGCTGACCGCATGTAGCTGATTGCTGATAGCTAATAGCTGACAGCTAAAACGGTGCATCGTTTTCAAATCCTTCATCAAAATCACCGCTGTTCATACGGCTGCCTTTCTGAATAAAAAATCTTCCGCCACCATCGTTATTATCTCCCTGCGGTGCTCCCGGAGGAAGGTTTGCCGGGCCACTTCCAATAGGTTTCCAGCTTCCACCGCCGCCACCTGATCCGCCCATTCCAGGAAGGCCGCCTTCATCCCATTCTTCAAATTTCTGAATATGTAGCATGGCGCGCAGCTTAATGGTTTCAAGCGAACCGTTACGGTGCTTGGCAATACGTACGTGCGTTTCACCCTTTGTACTTTCACCCATCTCGTTATTCATGTTTTCGTAGTACTCGGGACGGTAGATGAACATAACCATGTCCGCATCCTGCTCAATCGCACCAGATTCACGTAAGTCACTCAACTGAGGCATCTTACTTTCCTTACGTGTTTCTACAGCACGGCTTAACTGGCTCAGTGCAATGATGGGAATATTCAGCTCTTTCGCCAGTTGTTTCAACGTACGCGAAATAGTACTGATCTCCTGCTCACGGCTACCAGCCTTATCGCTACCACTCATCAGCTGAAGGTAGTCGATGATGATAAAGCCTACGTTATGTTTATTTACAAGCCTTCTCGCTTTGGCGCGGAATTCAAAGATGTTTAATGCCGCAGTATCATCTATAAACAGTGGAGCTGTTTCAAGCCGGGCAATACCTTTTTTCTGCAATTGTTGGTATTCGTACTCTTCCAGTTTACCACGGGCAATCTTTTCCATCATGATCTCACTTTCTGCTGAAAGGATACGTTGTACAAGCTGCGACGCACCCATCTCAAGAGAAAAGAATCCTACCGCTGTAGGCCTGGTGCTGTTCATCGCTGCGTTACGCGCAAGGTTTAACGCGAACGCTGTTTTACCCACCGCGGGCCTCGCCGCAAGAATGATTAAGTCTGTTGGCTGCCAGCCATATGTAACTCTATCCAATGCCGGGAATCCGCTCGGAACACCCGAAATATCTTCCGTTTTTTTACGAAGCTCGTCAATGCGATTTAACGTCTTAGCAAGCACCGTACCCATATCCTGGTAATCCTTCTTCAGGTAATTGTTGGTGATGTTGAACATCTTTGATTCAGCATCATCCAGCAGATCGAATACATCGGTGCTGTCTTCATAAGCGTCACCAATAATTTCTCCGCTTATCCTGATCAGTTCACGCTGAATAAATTTTTGCAGTACAATCCTTGCGTGTGCTTCAATATTAGCAGTAGAAACAACTGCGTTGGTAAGGCGGGTAACATAGTATGGCCCACCAACCATTTCCAGTTCTTCTTTTGATTTGAGTTCTTCTACTACGGTAAGTATATCGATGGGCATGCTCTTTTGAGCAAGCGATTGAAAGCAGCGAAAAATCCGTTGATGAGCATCAACGTAAAAACATTCCGGCCTTATAATCTCCACCACCGTATCAAACGCGCTTTTTTCCAACATTATAGCACCAAGTACAGCTTCCTCCAGTTCTTTGGCCTGGGGTGGAATTTTACCATACATCATCGTGCTAACATCAATAGAGGGCTTCCGTCCCTTCTTCCGATCTTTATTCAAATTCGTAATGTCCATCACAAAAAATTCAACAGGTTAGTAAACTCATTTGTTCACCAATCCTCTCAGGGTTACCCATCTGCCAGTGTTAAGAAAATATTATCGCAACGTTTCCGAAATGTTATCCCGTTGAGAAAGGACGGCGAATATAACAGCTACTTTTTTGTTGTAGAAAATTTTTCTCAATTAATATTTAGCTATTTCATTTCACAATTAATGCACTTTTTATTAAGGCTGTTTCCACAATCGTCCATGCTTATTCAACAAAAAAGCTGCCTTTATACACAATTTAGAAAAGTTTTCACGGATTATTGCACATTGATTTGTGAAGAAAGAATTTTTTAAAAAAATTGCGGATTACCCCCAATTTGCGTAAATGGAAAGGAGTAAAAAAATTGTTATATGTTTTGTTTTTTGAATAGAAGGGAGCTTAGCGCTTAAAGCCTAAAGCTTAAAACTTTTGTCGTAGTACAATAAAAATATTGTTTCACAAATAGCAATTTCTTTTCACCAATAGCATACGATTCACTGCTTTATTCCGCTCTGTGCTTTAGGCTTTGGGCTTTAAGCTTTAAGCTCTCTCCTTTTCACTACTTTTGCATCTACATCATGAGTGGAGAAGTAAAAAAGAAGATTTTCGATTTTTCAGTACTTAGAAGAGTATTCCAGTTTGTAAAGCCTTACCGGTCAGCCTTTTATAGTAGCGTCGTTATGGCAATTCTGCTGGCTGCATTCACACCTGTTAGGCCTTATCTGATACAGTTAACAGTAGACAAAGCTTCCGGCAAGAATTTTAATATTCCTGGCTGGCTGGATGCCCTTTTATTAAAAGGCGACCACACCGATGCAACCCAATTTATTATTGCAGTTACTGTTTTCCAGATTTTCTTCCTGCTGCTTGAAACATTTGTCCGGTTTCTTTTCTCATTTGTTACTGCATGGCTTGGACAGTCCGTAGTAAAAGACCTCAGGGTAAATGTGTTTAAAAAGGTGCTGGGATTAAATTTGCGGCAGTTTGACAATACACCCATTGGAACATTAACTACTAGGACAATTAATGATATTGAAAGTATTAACGATATTTTTTCCGATGGATTGTTGCCGATTATCGCCGACCTGCTTTCTATTATTGTAACGCTGGTGGTCATGTTTTATACGGACTGGAGGCTTACATTGATAAGCCTTATACCATTTCCTTTGATGCTTATTGCAACGTATTATTTTAAAGAAAGCGTAAATAAAAGCTTTATTAAAGTTCGTAATGCAGTTGCCGCATTAAATGCGTTTGTGCAGGAACATTTAACCGGAATGCATGTAATTCAGGCATTTGCGGCGGAGGAAAGAGAGTTCAACAAGTTTAAAAAGATTAACCGCGATCACCGCAATGCCAATATCAAGGCCATTTTTGCCTATTCTATTTTCTTTCCTGTTGTAGAAGTTGTATTAGCTTTTAGTACAGGTTTGCTGGTGTGGTGGCTGGCCGGCAGAGCGTTGGATTACCCGCTGGATGTTAGCCTTGCAGGTAAGCTCACTGCATTTATTTTATACCTCAACCTTATTTTCCGTCCGTTGCGCATGATAGCGGATAAGTTTAACGTGTTGCAAATGGGCATGATTGCAGCGGAAAGAGTTTTCAAGGTGTTGGATAATGAAGATTATATTCAAAAACAAGGCACTTATGCACCAGCAACGGTAAAGGGCGCTATTGAATTTGATCATGTGTCTTTCGCTTATGTGAATGATAAATATGTTTTAAAAGACATCAGCTTCTATGTTAAACCAGGTGAAGTTGTTGCGCTGGTTGGCCATACGGGAAGCGGAAAAACTTCGATCATTAGCTTGTTGAACAGGTTATACCATATCCAAAAAGGCGAGATTAAGGTTGACGGTGTAAACATTGAAGACTACGATACGGATGTGCTGAGAAGCAGTATAGGCGTGGTTTTGCAGGATGTGTTCCTGTTTTCAGGATCTATCCTGGATAACATTACGCTTCGTAACACTCAGATTAGCAAAGAGAAAGTAATTGAAGCCGCTAAACTCATAGGCGTTCATGATTTTATTATGAGCCTGCCAGGTGGATATAGTTATAATGTGATGGAGAGAGGTAATACACTTAGCCTTGGACAACGCCAGTTGATATCTTTTATACGTGCACTGTTATACGATCCTTCTATTCTGATACTTGACGAAGCAACCTCCTCCATTGATACAGAAAGTGAAATGCTGATTCAGGAAGCTATTGAGAAATTAATTTCTGATAGAACCTCAATTGTTATCGCGCACAGGTTATCGACTATCCGTAAGGCTGATAAAATTATTGTACTAGATAAGGGTGTAATAAAAGAAATCGGCACGCATGATGAACTGATATCGCTCGGTGGATTTTACAGCAAATTGCACAATATGCAGTTTGAAAAAGAAAAGGGAACTGTTCTGGCAAAATAGTAAATACTGTCTTTAAAACTGCTAAAATCCGGTACTCAAACACCGATTTTATTCCATTACTATTATTAATACATGCATCGCTGCCTTATTATAAAATTTAATATTCTTGCTTTTGATTTGGCCACCGGGCACCGAATTCGGGAAATTCCCGTTTAAAGCTACTTTTAAGCCTAAATATTTTCGAATTTCCGGCCTTATACTATACAATTCAGCGCTGTCATCCTTATCTTTGCGCAAAATTTCACCAAGATATGGCTTCTAAAAGCTTGAAACTCTTACTGGCATTGACTTTCGGCGTATTTTTTACCTTCGGTACCCAAAACCTGTACGCGCAGGAAACTCCTGTTCATACAGAAGGCGAGCACGCTGAGGCTGAGTTTAATGCCGGAGAAACTATTATTCACCACGTATTAGATTCGCATGAGTTCCATTTTTTCGATATGGGCGACTTTCATGCAACTTTGCCTTTGCCGATAATAGTGTATTCTCCTGAAAGAGGCTTATCTGTATTTTCTTCTTCTAAATTTGAACATGGCCATGCTGCTTATGAAGGCTATAAATTAGAAGAAAACAAAATCGTTGCTGTAAATACAGATGGTTCTGTGAATGAAGAAGCGAAAGTGTATGATCTTTCTCTTACCAAAAACGTGGTTCAGATGTTCATAGGCGTAATCCTGTTATTGGTAATCATGCTGAACGTTGCAAAAAAATACAAGGTTCGCGGTTCTGATAACGCTCCTACAGGATTCCAGAATGCTATTGAACCAGTGATCACTTTTGTGAGAGACGATGTTGCCAAACCAAACCTGAGCGGCAAACACGACAAATATTTACCATACCTGTTAACGGTATTCTTCTTTATCCTAATCAACAGTATCATCGGTTTAATTCCAGGTTCAGCAAACGTAACCGGAAATATCGCGTTTACCGGCATTCTGGCTGTTATATCCCTGGTAGTTATTTTGATAAGCACAAATGGCCATTTCTGGGGACATATCTTCTGGCCTCCCGGTGTTCCTTTCTTAGTTAAGTTGATTCTCATTCCAGTTGAATTATTGAGTATATTTATTAAGCCTGCAGCGTTGATGATACGTCTTTTTGCGAACATGACAGCGGGCCACATTGTAATCCTGAGCTTCGTTTCACTGATATTTATCTTCGGCCAAATGTCAACTGTTGCGGGCTGGGGCTTTACGCCGGTGTCTATCGCATTCTCAGTGTTTATTTACATGATTGAAATATTGGTTGCCTTTATTCAGGCTTTCATATTTACAAATCTGACGGCGGTGTTTATCGGCCAGGCATTTGAATCAGGCCACGGACACGATGAGCATGGTGGGCATCATAACGAAGAAATTTTTGCATAAACATATTTTGAACTCTTTTTTAATTCAAAAACACACAGTATGTCTTTAATGAACATTTTATTGGAAGCGGGTACTGCTCAGTTGGGTGGTGCGATTGGTGCTGGTTTAGCTGCAATTGGTGCAGGTATCGGTATCGGTCAGATCGGTAAAGGTGCGGTAGAATCTATCGCTCGTCAGCCGGAAGCTGCTAACGATATCCGTGGTAACATGATCCTGACTGCTGCGTTCATTGAGGGTGTTGCCCTTTTCGCAGTTATCGCAGGTCTGTTGGCGGTATTGGCTAAGTAGTCCGCAAAAAATGATTACTGCATCTAAAGCACAGGGCGGAGGATGCAGTATTTCTTAATTAGAGATTTGAAATTGGAAATTTGAAATTGAGCATTTTTATACCGGTTTAGGTGAATCTCAAATTTCAAATCTTACATTTCAAATTCAAAATTTCAAATATCAAATCCATATATGGAACTTTTATTACCTGGTTTAGGAATTATCGTATGGACGTTCATAGCGTTCATCATTGTATTGCTTATTTTAAAGAAGTTTGCCTGGAAGCCAATCTTAAAAAGCTTAAAAGAAAGGGAAACCAACATTGCGGAATCAATTGCTACTGCCAAGAAAGTAAAAGCTGAAATGGCTCAGTTGCAAAGCGATAACGAAGCATTGCTGGTTAAAGCACGTGAAGAAAGAGCTGTGCTGATTAAAGAAGCTAAGGAAACTGCTGATAAAATGATTGCTGAGGCAAAAGCTAAAGCTCAAAGCGAATACAACAAAATTGTGGATGATGCGCGTGTTGCAATTGACCAACAGAAGAATGCTGCTATGGCTGAGGTAAAAAATCAGGTGGGTAACCTGGTTGTAGAAGTTGCAGAAAAAGTGCTGAGAAAAGAATTAGCCAATAAAGCTGAGCAGGAGAATTACATTAAGCAATTAGCTGGGGAAGTAAAATTGAATTAAAATGCGGGCCCGCAATGATGCGATGATCAAATTGATCATTATATTCACAACAGGCCTTCAAAGAAAAAAATAAGATGCCGAATCCACGTTTAGCAGCAAGATACGCAAAGAGCCTCCTCGACCTCGCCTTAGAACAAGGCAAGCTGGAAGAGGTTTATCGAGACATGCAGGTGTTTTTGTCCATTCGTAAATCCAACAGGGATCTTGTACTGGTTTTACGTAGCCCAATCGTTAGTCCCGATAAGAAAAATGCGATCATTGAGGCTGTTACAAAAGGCAGGATTGATACCCTTACAGCTCAGTTTATCAAATTATTGGTAAACAAAGGCCGTGAGACCCACCTTCCTGAAATGATAGATGCTTTTTTTGAACAGTATAATAGCCTGAAAGGAATCAACCGTGTTAAGTTGACTACCGCAACGGCAGTTAACGAAAGCGTTGTAAACGAAATCGTTAATAAGGTGAAAGCTGAAACCGGCTACGCCAATATTGATCTTGAAACAGTAGTAGATCCTAGCTTAATAGGCGGGTTCATACTGGATTATAACAATAACCGTGTTGATGCATCTGTACTACGTGATCTGCAGGACATTAAAAAACAGTTTTCAGAAAACACGTTTGTAAGCAATATCAGGTAATAAACAGCCGAACAGGCTTCTATCTATAAGAAACAATAAATTGGTGAACTTCCCCGTAGTAACGGGGGCAAATAATAAAAAATAATATGGTTGACATTAAGCCGGATGAAATATCAGCGATATTAAGGCAACAACTGAGTAATTACGATGCCACCGCAAATCTGGAAGAGATTGGTACAATTCTCCAGGTAGGTGACGGTATTGCCCGTGTTTACGGATTGAACAATGTTCGCGCAGGTGAGCTTGTTGAATTTGAAACCGGCGTAAAAGCAATTGCCCTTAACCTTGAAGAGGACAACGTGGGTGTGGTATTAATGGGTGAAGGTACAGGTATTAAAGAAGGAGACACTGTTCGCCGTACAGGTGAAATCGCCTCTATTAAAGTTGGCGACGGCCTTATGGGACGTGTTATTAATACACTGGGTACACCAATTGATGGTAAAGGACCTGTTACAGGTGAGTTGTATGAAATGCCCCTGGAACGTAAAGCTCCTGGTGTAATTTATCGTGAGCCGGTAAAAGAACCTTTACAGACTGGTATTAAAGCGATTGATGCGATGATTCCGGTTGGACGTGGGCAGCGTGAGTTGATCATCGGTGACCGCCAGACTGGTAAAACTGCTATCGCAATTGATACCATCATCAATCAGAAAGAATTTTTTGAAGCAGGCAAGCCTGTATATTGTATATATGTTGCGATCGGTCAGAAAGCTTCTACCATTGCAGGTATCATGAAAACGTTACAGGATGCCGGCGCAATGGCTTACACAACTATCGTTGCGGCTTCTGCGAGCGATCCTGCTCCTCAGCAGTTCTACGCTCCGTTTGCTGGTGCAGCGATTGGCGAGTTCTTCCGTGATACCGGCCGCCCTGCATTGATCATTTATGATGATCTTTCTAAACAAGCGGTGGCTTACCGTGAGGTTTCTCTTCTGTTAAGAAGGCCTCCGGGACGTGAAGCTTACCCTGGTGACGTATTCTATTTGCACTCCCGTTTATTGGAGCGTGCGGCTAAAGTAATCGCCAATGATGCTGTTGCTAAAAACATGAACGACCTTCCTGATTCAATCAAACACCTGGTAAAAGGTGGTGGTAGCTTAACAGCATTACCAATTATTGAAACACAGGCTGGTGACGTATCTGCATACATCCCTACAAACGTTATCTCTATCACAGACGGCCAGATCTTCCTTGAAGGTAACCTGTTCAACGCTGGTATCCGTCCTGCGATCAACGTAGGTATCTCTGTAAGCCGTGTAGGTGGTAACGCTCAGATCAAATCCATGAAAAAAGTTGCCGGTACATTGAAACTTGACCAGGCGCTTTACCGTGAGATGGAAGCCTTCTCTAAATTTGGTGGTGACTTGGATGCTGCTACTAAACTTGTATTAGATAAAGGTGCACGCAACGTTGAAATCCTGAAACAACCTCAGTATTCTCCGTTCTCCGTTGAAAAACAGGTTGCGATCATTTACTTAGGTACACAGGGTCTTCTTCGTGAAGTTAAGGTTAGAAACGTAAAAGCTTTTGAAGATCATTTCTTAACCGAAATGCAGAACAAATATCCGGATGTTCTTGCTGAATTTAAGAAAGGTAATTTGCCTGATGCTGGTGTCGCCAAAATGGTTGATTTAGCAAAAAGCATTATCCCTCAGTACAAATAAGAATTTATATTCTTTATATAGAAAGCGGTCTTTAAAGGCCGCTTTTTTTGTGCCTGTTGGTTTTTTGAATCATAAGCTAATGGTAACGCTGTAAGTATGCGTTTAAGCATAGTTTAAAGGTTAGTGTGACTATACATTTGCCCGGATCTGTACTGGAAAATTGTCAATCGTTCTAAAGCCACATGGAGGCTGAATCAACAAGCTAATACTGTCGGAAACATATTTGGTGCATAATCCGCGAAGAGACAATCCTTAAAAACAAGATCGCCATCATGAATGAAGAAGATCATTGGATACTTTTTAACCCCGTTATTTTATCTGTTATTTGGCGTTCTCCTTTGTATTTTTCATCCCGTGCAAATAATCGCTTATCATGTGTTTGGAAAGAATGCACAAAAAAAGGCAGTAGACGTTCTCAACTTCCTTCTTTTATATAACCTATTAATCCTGGGAACACGAATAAGTGTAACATTCAAATTCACACCTCCTGCAGACAAGCCTATTATCTTTATTGCGAATCATCAGGGCATGTATGATATTATTGGCATTATATGGTTTTTGCGTAAATACACGCCGAAGTTTGTATCGAAAATAGAGCTGAGTAAAGGCATTCCCAGTGTGTCTTACAATCTTCGTTGTAGTGGTGCGGCATTGATTGATCGTAATGATCCAAAGCAAGCCATTACAGAAATAGCAAGGCTTGCAAAGCTGACGGCAGATCACAACTACAGTGCTGTAATTTTTCCGGAAGGAACAAGGTCAAAAGATGGAACAATAAAACGCTTTGCGGCTGGTGGTGTGAATATTTTAATGAAGAAGATGCCGGATGCATTAATTGTTCCGATAGCTATAAAAAATGTATGGAAACTACAACGTTGGGGAACATTTCCTATGTCGTTCGGTGAACATCTTAACTGGATCGTCCTCCCACCAATTAATAATAATGGAAAAGAAAAAGAGACTATTATTGCTGAAGCAGAGGACGTAATTAAAAGGGAACTTGTTAAGGAAACAGTCGTATAATATTGATGCTAATATTGTGTATTTAAGAAAGAGTGTTTTATTGTAGGTTACCTGCAATCGCATGCATTAATCTTGCAAAAAGCATTCTTGCTCAATACAAAGAAGAATTCAATTTGTTTACACAAAAAAGAGTCTAAAAAAAGCCCGTTTTTTTTTGCCTGTAAAACGCGGTTGAATGCATAAATTATCCTAACTTAAAGAACAGAATAAATCCCTTGGTTGAGTTGCTGTAGCTGACTTTCAGCCTTCATTGCTATGTGGTAAGCACATTTTTTTTACAGGATGAAAGAAAGGCTGCAACATCAATATAATCCTGGATAATAATTTAATATTAATTGTTGAAAATTACCCCCAGAAGTGTGCAGCAAATTACTCCGTTGCGATGCCTAATGTAGTTAACGCAACACTTTTACAGCGGGTTCATTAATGGCCGCTTTTTTGTACCGTTATACAAACACTATTGAGACTGCGTAAAGACTTTAAACCATTCCTCTATGTGTGATTTGAACCCGGTAAACCAACGTTCTTCAAAACATCTATTTTTTAATTAAATCGCTGCTTATGAAAAGAGTTTTACAACACCTGATTGCCGGAAGCTTAGTGGTTCTTTTTGCTGGTTGCTCTAAGAACATCGATTTTACTTCTAACAACACTAAACAAGAAGAGAAGTGTATTACTACAGATGGTGGTTACGCTGGTTTTATTATCAAAACAATTACTGACAACAGCAGTTATTATAAGCGAGCATCTATTGCATATAATCCTTCATGGAACCCTACCAAAATTAGCCTGAGAAACAGTGCTTCGGGATATCCGAATTCATACTTTACATACGCCAATGGAACAAAGTTGTTGAATTATGTCACTGGGTTTGATAACGGAGGCTTCGAGCTGTGGCATAAGTACGTTTATAACGGAAGTGTTATAAAAAGAGACTCTCTTTTCTTCTTTGGAACGATGACCAAGCATGGGCCCATAGATTATATCTACGTTGATATAATTGACTATACCTATGATGCATTTGGAAGGGTAAGCAAAACAGCAAGAACCTGGTTGGATGGAGATAACAATCCGCACACTGATATAACACTTTACAGGTATGATAAAAACGGCAACCTAGTGTCAGGTGCAAAGTATGATCATCGTGTTAACCTGCACCAGGTAAATAAGATATGGATGTTCCTTGCATGTGATTACAGTGTCAACAACCCCTTTACAGCGGAGAGTTATACGGCCCAGGGATTACCGCAAAAAATGAAATCCGCATCGCATGCCAATGGCCGCTTATCTGACGATGCTAAGGGTGAAACAAATCGTGCCTTACTGCACAGTGCATATGTAGTTGGAAAACCCCTTGGTTATGGTGTAGGCAGTGCATTAAAATCGTCTGGCCTTCCTCCTGCATTTATCGGTTCTATGAATTTGAATCCAGGTGTTACGATAGAGTATCTTCCAAAGAATTGATTTATTATAACCCTAATGATGTTGGAGCCTGAGAAAAAAGCAGGCCTTGGAATATTATGCTTATAGTTTAAGCGTAGGTGTTCTTGTTGGTATACAGGGTTGAGTTGCATAGTGTACGAACAACAACACCTACGCTTCGTTATTGGATCATTTATCTTCACAGTTGGTGTTGCTACGGGGTAAATAGCTGCGCCAATAGCTAGTTAGTGATTTTTGAATTTCATTTCACAAGTCCTCATAATCCGGCAGAGAGTTTTCACCTTTTAAAATTTCTATATTAAAATTTCAGTTCCATCTTGCTTTTGCAAATTCGCCGCTGTAATTTAACCGGGATTTTTTCTGCTACATTTTCTTTCTGCTACAATAACAAATAATCTGCAAACCTTTAAAAGTTTAACTATGAACCCAAAGCTATTCAGGTATGTGTTACCTATTGTTTTATTGATTGATTTTACTTCCTGTAAAAAAATTATCGAACAAAGCCCGGGCGATAATTCATGTTCTGATTGTTCAGCATTATACAGCTCTGAGAAGAAAATTAAAACCATTGAGGTAAAAGATACCGACGTGGTAACAAACCGTTATTTTCTTTTTTATACCAACGGTTTACTAGACAGTATTGCCCATGAAAAACTTGCTGGTAAAACGCTGGCGTATGATTATTCCATAAAAGTGCTTTATTCAAAAAATAGCTGCTATCCCAGCGGATACAAATACCTAACCGACAACGCTTATGAAAGGCCTACAGTAGAAGCGAGTTTTCTGGTAGATAGCAACGTGATCCTCCGAAAGGGTTTGTTCCGGCCCATCTCCGGTTATTATAGCGGCGATAGTACAGCGTCATTTGGTTACGGTTACAATTCCCAGGGCCTTTTGTGGGCGCGTGATTTTCATTACCAGGGAGACCAGTTTGGAGAAATTGTTATGAGGACTGATTATTCAGCCGACAAGAATATATCGGGCGTTACAACAGTTGGAGATTATGTTCTAAGCATCACATTAAGAGATTTTGATGCTAGGCCGAATCCATTTAGTTTTCAAAACAACATTTTATATTTTCTTTCCGTTCAGCCATATAATGTTTTTCCGGACAGGTATGAAGTTATGGGCAATGGTAAATACTATCCGCAATATTTTCCTTTTGACAACGTAACATTGTCAAAAAACAATCTTGGGCTATTGATCTATAACAGTAACTACGTCGACAACGACGAGTACACATTTAAGTATGTTTATGGTGCTGATGGCTATGCGTCCAACATAACCATTTTTACTAACCTTGGTGGCTTTGGTGAAGTAAATAATTATAAAAAGGCAGAGGAAATTAATCTCACTTATTATTAGAGAAACTTCCTGGCTTAAAAGCAAATCATACCTGCCATCCGGTTCCGGTATTGATATTAATCTACCCGGTGGATGCGTTTTCCAAAAGAAAAGAAACGTAGTCCTCCGGGTATTTTTCGATGCTTACCGGCCGAAAAATGCTATTTAACTGGGTTTTACGCCGTTCATCGAATACCTGGAAAGTATCTCGTTTTAAATTTGGTTTATAGTATAAACCAGTTTATGTTTGCTGTGAATTAACTGAATATGAAAAGATCCTTAACCATATTGATATTATTTTTCATCTCTATAACATACTTAAAAGCCCAGGTTTCTATCAGCGGAAAGGTAAAAGACAACAGAGGGAAGCCAATTATAGGAGCAAGCATTACACTTAAAGACACATACGATGGAGCTACGACAGACAGCCTGGGCAATTTTAAATTTACTACTACTGAAAAAGGCGATTTTGAAATAGCCATTTCAAGCCTCGGCTATTTCTCATTTGAACAGAAAGTGCACATAGATAAAATGCCGATTGTTTACAATGTTTCATTAAAAGAACAACTGGACGAATTGAAAGCAGTAACGGTTACTGCAGGCTCTTTTGCTGCGGGCGATTCTAAACGTTCTGCGGTGTTGAGCTCACTTGATGTGGCCACAACCGGTGGTGCCAATGCAGATATTACCTCGGCTTTAAAAACATTGCCCGGTGCGCAACAGGTAGGCGAGCAGGAAGGTTTATTTGTAAGAGGCGGTGCGGGTTATGAAACAAAACAGTTTATTGATGGCACGCTAGTAAACAATCCATATTACACAAGTGTGCCCGATATCTCAACACGTGGCCGGTTTTCGCCATTTCTTTTTAAAGGAACAGTATTTAGCACGGGTGGTTATTCAGCACAATACGGCGAAGCGCTTTCTTCCGCATTGATATTAGAATCTATTGACCTGCCTGAAAAATCGGCGGCAAATGCAGCTATTTCTCCGTTGTTTGTAGGTGCGGGGCTGCAAGAGCTTTCGAAAAATAAAAAATCATCATGGGGCGTAAATTATGGCTATACCAACCTGGTTGCATATTTCGCTATTGTAAAGCAAACTCCCGACTATTTCAAAATGCCGGAGTTTCATAACGGCGATGCTAATTTTCGCATTAAGACAAAAAATGGTGGCATCATTAAGTACTACACAACTTTTAGCTATAGCAAACTTGGGTTAAGAAGGCCCGATATTGATAGCCTTGATCTGAAAGATGCCTTCGGATTAATGAACACCAACTGGTACAATAATTTAAGCTATCGCGAAAATTTAGGCCGTGGCTGGAAGATGAACCTTGGTGCCGGATATAGTTACAATAAAGATGATATCAAACAGCAATTGCAGGATCAGAACAATCAGCCCGTAACCTTATCGCAGAAGCCATGGTATTACACTAAGTCGTACGCTGTAATCAATAACCAGCAGCTTTCGCAACTTAAAGCTGTGTTTGACAAAAAGCTGGGAGGCATAAGCCACTTGCGTTTTGGAGCAGAAGATTGGTATGCCGTTAATAAGAGTATGTACAATGATACACTTAGAAAGTTAACCGATAACCTGGTATCTGCATTTGCTGAAACAGATATTTATGTAACCAACAATCTTGCAGCAAATATTGGAGCACGCTTTGAATACTCTTCGCTCATTAATAAATCAAACCTTGCGCCTCGTGTTTCATTGGCATACAAGGTTGGGAAAGGTGCACAGGTATCTGCTGCTTACGGAGTTTTTTATCAGAAGGCTGAAAATCAGCAATTGCTTTTCACCAATAACCTTGGTTACACAAAAGCAACACACTATATAGTGAACTATCAGAAAATGGTGGCCGAGAGGATCATGCGTATAGAGGCTTACTACAAGAAGTATGATGACCTGGTTAAGACTGTTCCGGTTAATTATTACTATGCATATTACAACAACAGTGGCAGCGGCTATGCGAAAGGTATAGAGCTTTTCTGGCGCGATAAAAAGACCTTTAAAAACTTTGATTACTGGGTAAGCTATTCTTATCTTAACACAAAAAGGGATTACTTAAATTTCCCTGGCCAGATGACGCCGAACTTTGCTGCTAACCACACGGCATCACTTGTTACAAAACGATTTTTTACAAGCATTAAAACAGGCTTCAACTTTACGTATAGTTTTGCCACAGGCAGGCCGTATTATAACCTGATGTATAATAACGGCAACAATAAATATGAACTGGCAGATCACGGCACAACGAAAAATTATAACAGCCTTGGTTTTAGCATGAACTATGTACCATCCGTTGGTAAGCCAAACGCAAAAACATTTATCGTGTTGGTAGCAAGTGTAACCAATGTACTTGGATATAACGCCGTGTACGGATATAATTACTCTTATAACGGATTAAACAAAGAGCCCGTTATACCACCTGCCAAAAGATTTTACTTTGTAGGCATCTTTTTGAGCTGGGGAGTAGACAGAACACAGGATGCAATAAATAATAACCTGTAGCTGGAGCTGTAAAAGAAAGCATCAGAAACAAACTCAACATACATGAAGCCACTATTTGTACTGTTAATAACATTTGGTTTAACCTTACTGGTTACATTCCTTGCCGGGAGTGCGAATGTTGGTTTGAGTGGAAGAATGGCGATGTTTATTATGCTGATGTTTACCGCCATTGGCCATTTTAAATTTACCCAAGGAATGATGATGATGCTTCCTCCGGAAGTGCCTGCAAAAAAGGCCATAATTTATATAACTGGTGTGTTAGAAATAGTGTTGGGGCTAATGCTCGTATTGAAAGGTTATATAACGGTTGCTGGCTTCATATTGATTGGATTCTTTATAGTGCTGCTGCCTGCAAATATTTATGCAGCGGCGCGAAATGTGAATTATGAAAAGGCAGATTACACAGGAAAAGGGCTTTCGTATTTATGGATAAGAATACCTATGCAGATCTTATTCATTGGATGGGTTTATTATTTCGCTATTTGTAATACTAATTAAAACAACAAACATTAAAATCAGAAATATGAAATCACTCATGCTCACTGTAACGATGGTAGCAACATTCCTGGCAACGTACGCGCAGAGCGATAAGTTTGCCGCAGCCATGCAAAAAACGATCGCTACGCTTGATTCCGCCAAGACAACGCAGGACCTTACCTCGGTATCTAATTCATTTGAAAGAATTGGCGATGCGGAGAAAACGCAATGGTTACCCTACTATTATGCTGCCCTTGCTTTGACAACTTCTGGCTGGAGCGATCCTTCTGTAGACAAAGACAAGAATGCTGAAAAAGTAAATGCATTATTGGATAAAGCAGAAGCCATCGAAAAAAATGCTGAATTGTACACTGTTAGAAACATGGCAGCAACACAACAAATGCTGGTTAATCCGCAGGAGCGTTGGCAAACTTACGGCCAACAAGCATCAGCAGCTTTACAGGCAGGAATGAAACTGGATCCCAACAATCCAAGATTATATTATCTGCAAGGCATGAGCCTGTTTGGTACACCTGAGCAATTTGGTGGTGGTAAAGCTGTTGCAAAGCCTGTATTTGAAAAAGCTGAGCAACTGTTTAAAGCAGAGCAACCAAAACCATTGTACCCACATTGGGGACAACTGCAAACGGAACAAATGCTGGAAAAATGTAAATAACATCAAGCCAAAATTTAAAAGTCAAAAGTCAGAAAACTAATGCGGCCTTGTTGCTTTTTCTTTGTAATTGCACTACGAGACGTTGTGCTTGGGCTTTTGACTTTTGAATTTTGATTTTTTTTGCATATTTAATTTCCGGTCGAACCTTTCTGAGTTTTATTTTCGGTTTTCTAAAAGGTGTTGTTCAGTAAAATGCAGTTATTTCAAGTACTTCTTGTATTACATGTTGCCGGCGGCTCATTGGCATTGCTGGCAGGAACCCTTGCGGCAAGTGTACGTAAAGGGCGTAAATGGCATCTGCTTGGCGGTAAGTTATTCTTCTACGGAGTATTCATTGCTTCAGTTTGCTCTCTGATTATTACCAATATGCATGGCCATGAAAACATATTTCTGTTTGTAGTTGCAGGTTTTGCATTATATATGGCATCGTCGGGCTACCGCATGATTATTTTAAAACGGAAATACAACAACAGTGATCTCGTGTTTAGTTGGGTTGATTACCTGGTATTAATCTTTGGCCTTACGTTCGGATTGTTTCTTTGCCTGCTTGCCATAAAAGGCTTTGGCAAAGGAAATTTGTTGGCACTCAGCCCCTGTATATTCGGGTTGTTGTGTTTGTGGTTTTCATCTGCAGACTTGTCGCTCGCAGCAGGCAAAAAAGCCATTAAGCAAACATGGCTTTACAACCATATCATCAGAATGATTAGCGCACTCGTTGCTTCGTATATCGCATTTCTTGTGGTTAATGTACATGTTGAGCAAAGCTGGCTGTTGTGGCTAGCGCCCGCGGTGGCCGGCATAGCCGCGATTATATTTTTCATCAGAAAATTTGTTTCGGGAAAATCGCCTCAAACAATTTAATATTCTTAAACAAACAGTCTTAAAGATCTTATATGGAAGAAGAAAAGCTGCTGTCAAATGAAGAAAGCCTTCAGTTAATAACAGGGATGATCAACAGGGCTAAAAATAGTTTTCACGACAGAGGAACAAGCATGCTGCTGTGGGGATCCTGTGTATCTATCGCCGCCCTGGTTACTTATTTGCAATTGGAATTCAATTTTAGTATTGGCTTTGATATTTGGCTGATCATGTTAATCGCGATCATTCCACAGATATTCATTACCATCAAAGAAAACAGAAGAAGAAAAGTTGTAGGGTATGATGGGTACGCAATAAATGTTGTATGGTCGGCATATGCATTTACTATCTGTGGGTTAGTTGTGTATCAAAGCATTGCTCCTTCGGCCTTTCAGCATATCGTTCAAAATGAGGGATGGCAATTGACAAAGCACTATTTGAATCAATCGAAACCAGACGAAGTGCTTGAGCCTTTTACATTAAGCATTACATCCATTTACTTACTGATCTATGCTTTTCCAACCATTATTATGGGTAGGATACGAAACTATAAGCCGATGATCATAGGCGCGGTTATCACATATGCGCTGTTTGTTGCATCTTGTTTTACTGCCACTAAATACGATATGATATTTTCCTGCGTTGCTGCAATTGCATGTTGGTTAATACCTGGTTTGATCTTGCGTAAAAACTACCTCAAACAACAAGCGAATGTTTAAAGATCTGGATCCCATATTACATTCACAACTCAGGCTGGCCACAATGAGTTTGCTTATAAGTGTGAAGGAGGCGGAATTTACATTTATAAAAGAGCAGACCAATGCAACGGCCGGAAATCTAAGTGTGCAGATTCAAAAGCTTAAGGAGGCAGGTTATATTGAAGTGATCAAAGAATTTAAAGATAACTATCCCAACACAACCTGTAAAATAACACCCAAAGGTGTTGAAGCTTTTGAAGATTATGTGAAGTCGTTACAGGCATATTTGCACATTGCAAAAAAATAAAGCCACTGACCTTATATAGTCAGTGGCTTCGCGTGTATTTTGGTTTAGGCTTATCACATGTAAGTCAGAAATCAGAAGCCCATTCCATCTATTCGTCCTTCCCAAATATTTTGAAATAACTTCTGCTTTCCGCGGTTAAATTTAGGCAGGTCAATCCTACATTACTTTTTATCAGGTTGTCTTCTCAACAATGCAGGAATGATATGAATAACTCCGTTCGTACAAACAATATTACCCGGCCATATTTTAGCATAGCCAACATTGCCCATACCTTTTACAAAGCCAACAGGAACGCCTGTAGCAGTAATGATTTTATTTACATCTCCTTTGGCTAATGTTGTTTTAGCATAGAAGAAACCAAGGTCCCATCCAAAATAGTGCCCTGCTAAAATGTGGTATTTAACAAGGTTTGACAAATCATAAACAACCGCTGGCTTAGTGATAGCATTTATCTGATCAACGCTGTTATACGGCTTTGGCGATTTTCTAAAGGCTTCGTCAGTCGGAGCGAAGATTGTGAAGTTGCCATGCTTTGCTGAGTCAAGCAGGTTGGTTTTGATAAGCGCTGTGGTAAGCACTTTAAAGTTTGGATTAGACTCAAGGTATTCGCCAACGCTTTGTGTAGGATACATCAAAACATTATCAACAACCTGGATCACTCCATTAGTTGCCCATACGTCAGGCATAATAACCTGGGCTGTACCATTTATCTGTACCATATCCTGGAACCATGATAAAAAGATGGTATTATCCCAATCTCTTTTTCTTGGTTTCATAGTTATCAGGCTGCTTCTTTTTTCAGGTATCTGATCAAAAGAAATTTCACCTTTCACTGCATGGTATTGCAATATTGTCCTTAGCCAATCTAACTGAGATGGGTCTTTTATTGCCAGTATGCCTTCTGGTGTATTAAAAGGCGCAGGAAGCTTTGCAAAAGCCTCATCATTTGGCGCAAATAAGGTAAGGTGAGCAGAATCATCATTCGCAGCTTTGCCAAGGCCGGTAACCTGAATTGCTGCAGCAAGAGATTTAAAAAAAGGCAGCTTTTTGGTTAAGATGAATATAGTGTTTTTATTGGCTTTTGCATCAGTAGACACAGCGAGCGTTGCCTGAATAGTTTTTTGGATATCAGCTCTCTGTGATTTATAACTTTGCAGTGCTTCACTAGCATATGCATTGGCGCTGGCAGACGCATCAGCTTCACTTATTTCATCTGTTGCAACCACGCTTGTGTTGTCGCTTTGCTGGTCTTTTAATCCGCTCTTTTGACAAGATGTGATAAGCAAGAGGGATAAGCAAACCAGAAGCACAGCATTAAGACGCTTGTTAACGTGAAACATAATTCTTTTCATACTTTGTTTGAATTTTTGAAGATGAATAATTGTAATACACCCGGAAGGATTTTTTTGTTGCACAAAAACAGGTGTAAGTATTAAACGATGTTTGAACGAAGAGAAAAAATTTTAATAATGTTATCACGGGCAGGTATACGGCTTTCATGGAATGAAGGTGAGCGTTGGCGTAGGTTAATAGAAATGAAATATAATGAGATAGCTGCTTGCGCAAATCACTGTTGTTCGAAAATAGCTGAACACGCATACTGCTAAGAATATAAGTTTGAATTGCTTAATTATGGGCAAAAACGTTCCCTTACAGCCTTTAGAAAAAGCAATAGCTATACAGTTCGCATGATAGTACGAATTACTTTAAATATTGTCTGTGGGGGGAAACGGTATCGATCAGAATAGAACACCAACTCCAAAAAGTGAGCCAAATGTTAAAATTTGCAAGCAATTTTTATATCGATAACAATGATGCTGAGATAAATAGGGGATAAGCTTGCTAATATTTATCGCTATAAATTAAAATAGTGGGTTAGTTCAATGTGCACTAACCCACCTATAATTTATGCTAATGCTTCGTATAATATTTCGATAGGATGCTTGGCTTTTCTACCTGTGCCGTCTTTTATCTGATGCCGGCAGCTTGTTCCCGGCGCAGCTATAATTACATCCTGTGGCTGCTTGCGTACTGTTGGTAATAATACAAGTTCTCCAATCTTCATAGAAAGTTCATAGTGCTCTTTTTCATAGCCAAATGAGCCAGCCATACCGCAGCAACCGGAAGGTATAGTATCTACTGAATAGTTCTCCGGAAAAGACAACAACTTAACAGAAGACGCAACCGAAGAAAGAGATTTTTGCTGGCAGTGGCCATGCAGTTTTATACTTCGTTTTTCCTTCGTGAATTTATTTTTGTCTATGGCTCCTTTATCTATTTCATTAGCAATGAATTCATCAATTGTATAAACGTTTTTGGACAAAACTTTTGCAGCTTCAAACTGGTCATCATCTGCAAGGTCAATATACTCATCCCTAAAGGTTAAGATTGCTGATGGTTCAATACCTATGAGTGGTGTTTCTGCAGTGATAATGTTTTTTAGTAAGTCTATATTTTTGTTGGCGATCTTTTTAGCATCGCGCAGCAATCCTTTGGAAAGCCACGACCTGCCGCTTTCTTCATGTTGTGGAATGACAACATTGTATCCCAATTTTTCTAAAAGCTCTATTGCCTTGATGCCTATCTCAGTATCATTATAATTAGTAAACTCATCACAAAATAAATAAACCTGCTTGCCACTTTGTTGTGGCTGTTGCTGGCGATGTTTTGCAAACCATTTTTCAAGCGTTGTTTTATACAATACAGGCATAGAGCGCTCAGGTGCAAAACCTGAAGCTTTTTTAATAAGCGTACTTATCCCTTTATTTGTTACTGCAAAATTGTACAAAGAAGGAGCTGTTGCGCCGAGCCTGGCAGATTTGGTAAAGTTGGCTATCAGCTTGCTTCTGAAGGGAACGCCATTCGCATCATAATAATGTTGAAGAAACTCTGCTTTTAACTTAGCTACATCAACATTTGAAGGACATTCAGATTTACATCCTTTACAACTCAAACAAAGATCCATCACTTCATAAATCTCTTTATGATCAAAGCGGTTGACTTTAGATGAATTCGTTAAAAACTCTCTTAGAATATTTGCTCTTGCTCTTGTTGTATCTTTTTCATTTCGTGTTGCCATGAATGAAGGGCACATGGTGCCACCTGACAAATGCGTTTTACGGCAATCACCAGAGCCGTTGCATTGCTCAGCATGTTGCAAAACATCTTGGTCGTTATAACGAAAAACAGTTTTGAATGCTGGTGTTTTTTGTCCCGGTGTATAACGCAGCATACTGTTCATAGACGGTGTGTCTACGATCTTATTAGGATTGAATATGTTATTAGGGTCCCAGGTATATTTAATGTCACGCAACAACTGGTAATTCTTTTCGCCTACCATTTGTTTAATGAATTCACCACGCAATCTGCCATCGCCATGTTCACCACTTAATGAGCCATGATATTTTTTTACCAAGGTGGCAATTTCTTCAGCAATGGTGCGGAACAACCTGTTACCATCTTCTGTTTTCAAATTGATAATCGGGCGAAGGTGTATTTCTCCTGAACCCGCGTGTGCATAGTGTACTGAATAGAGGTTATGTTCTTTCAGAATTTCATTGAAGTCGCGGATGAAGGCTGGTAAATCATTTACATCAACCGCTGTGTCTTCAATAACGGGCACCGCTTTTTCATCACCAGGAAGATTGCTCAGTAAACCAAGCCCTGCTTTGCGCAACGTCCATATCTTTTTAGTATCATCACCAAACAGCAGCGGAAAATGGTAACCTAAACCTGCCTGTTCCATTTCATGCTGTACTTGTTGCGCGATAGCAGTAATTTCTTCTCTTGTATCTTTCTTAAATTCAATAACAAGTATGGCGCCTGGGTCACCCTGTACAAAGAAGCGGTTCTTGCTTTGTTCAATATTGTCTTTAGTACATTCAAGAATATAATGGTCTATCAGTTCACTTGCAGTAGGAGCGTATTTAAGGGCAATCAGATTGGCCCTTAAAGATTCGTCTATTGAATTAAAGTGAACACAAAGCAAACCAGTTTCATTTGGTGGCAAAGGCACCACATTAAGCTTTATTTCAGTTAGAAAAGCCAGCGTACCTTCCGAGCCTGCTATTAACTGGCAGAAATTGAAATCTTGTTTACCTGCAGTAAAAGGTGCACTATCAAGCAATACATCTACGGCATACCCGGTGTTTCTTCTTTCAATGCTTTGTTTGGGAAATTCTTTTCTTATTTCCTCCTGGTTATTATAATCACTTAAAAGGCTGCGGACTTTTTTATATATAGTTGCTTCCAGTGAATCACCTTCACATTTAGCGTGAAAATCATCCAGCGACAACGCTTTAAATTCAGCTTCAGAGCCATCGCTCAATATTGCTTTTACTTCGAGCAAATGTTCGCGTGTGCTTCTGTATACAACGGAGTTTGAACCGCATGAGTTGTTTCCCACCATGCCCCCGATCATTGCCCTGTTGGCAGTAGAGGTTTCCGGCCCGAATAAAAGCCCGTGCGGTTTAAGAAACATATTCAACTCATCACGTATCACGCCGGGCTGAACCCTTACCCATCTCTCTGCTGCATTTAGTTCCAGTATCTGCGTGAAATTTTTTGATACGTCAACGATAATACCGTCCCCAACAACCTGCCCTGCGAGAGAGGTTCCGGCGGTACGAGGGATAAGCGACGTTTTTTCCTGTTGTGCAAAGGCTATCAGCTTTTTTAAATCATCCGTATTTTTTGGAATGGCTACGGCTAAAGGCTTTTCACGATAGGCAGAAGCATCTGTGGAATATAAAATGCGCATAGTATCATCAACATATAATTCCCCGTCCAATGTTTCCGTTAGTTGTTGCAACTTGTCTTGTATTGTCATAGTCACGATTCAGTTGAAGGCGATTGCGAATTTACGTCGTTTCTGCCTTTTGGCTTCACGCCATTTTGCGAACAGTAGTTAGTGGAATGAAAGCCCCGGCGGAATGTTTCCTCTTTTCGTAAGATCAATTTCCCGATTATAACAATGGTTATTCTTAATGACTAACAATTTTGCAGCTATTGCTAACCTCGTATTTTCTGGACGGAAATTTGATTAAATTATAATATGTCGTTTAAAAAGGTTGTTCTTACTGCTCATTTATGGCTGGGGCTGGCTTCGGGCCTTATTGTGTTATTTCTTGGCATTACCGGTTGCATCCTGGCTTTTGAACGAGAAATTGAAAACGCAACTCAGTCATACAGGTTTGTGCAGGAAGAAAACCGGTCAGTTATCTCCCCTTCAAGGGTAAAGGAAATTGCTGTCGCAGCGTTGCCCGGGAAGCTGTTGCATAGTGTTAGTTATGAAGGCGGAAAGAAATCATTACAAGCAACTTTTTACAGCGCTAATCCTGAATACTATTATATCGTTTTCATCAATCCACATAGCGGCGAGGTACTGAAGATAAAAAATATGGACCGTGATTTTTTTCGCATAGTAATCATGGGGCATTATTACTTATGGCTGCCGCCAACCATCGGGCAACCGATAGTCGCAAGCGCAACAATGGTATTTCTCATCATGCTTATAACGGGCATCATACTTTGGTGGCCTAAGAACAATGCGGCGAGAAAACAGCGTTTTTCTATCAAATGGAGTGCTAAATGGCGCCGGGTGAACTACGACCTGCATAACGTGCTTGGTTTTTATGTAACCTGGGCGATTATTTTTATCGTGGTTACCGGCCTTGTGTGGGGCTTTCAATGGGTTTCGAAATCCATGTATTATACATTGTCCGGCGGCAAAAGCCTTATACTGTTTGAAGAGACTTTATCGGCGCCAAAACCTGCCGTAGTAAGCGATTCTTTACCTGCGGTTGATAAGGTTTGGCAAATAATGAAAAAAGAACATACGAATGCTCAATTGATAGAGGTACACTATCCCGAAAACGATTCAACAGCGATAGAGGCTGTTGCCAATCCTGATGCGGCCACCTATTGGAAGGCGGATTACAGGTATTTTGATCAGTATACGTTAAAGGAATTACCTGTCAGGCATATCTATAGCCGGTTTAAAGATGCCAGGCTTGCAGATAAAGTATTGCGGATGAACTACGATGTGCATGTAGGTGCAATTCTCGGCCTTCCCGGTAAATTCATGGCTTTTTTTGCCAGCCTTATTGCCGCAAGTTTGCCTGTTACCGGAGTAATTATCTGGTGGGGAAAAAAGAAGAAAAAGAAATATCAGCCGATAAAGCAAAAAGTTTCCAAAGAGGAGTTTCAAAAATCGTAATAAAAAAGCCGTGAAATTTTTCACGGCTTTTTTATGTTGTACATCGCGTACGTAAGAGACACGATGTACAACTGTCTGAAATATTAATTCAAAGAAGGATTTACTTCATCATTATTATCTCCGAAAGCTTTGTTGAAATCAATATTACCGCTTTCTTCTTCTCTTTCATCATTCCATTCCACAATAAAATTGTTGCGGCCCTCGCCCACAAGAATGCTCATGTACTTAAGCTGAATAAGTTCCAGCATAGAGAGGAACAGGAAGATCGCCTGAATCCTGTCGTTACAATGATCAAAGATCTTTGCAAAGGAAACATTCTTTTCCCGCTGAACAGTATGTAGCATCTGCTCGCGGCTTTCTTCCATTGTATAGTTATAGCGAACTACCGTATGAACAGGTTTGTTATTCCGCACCTGAACACGTTGCATCACTTTTTCAAACGTCTTCATCAATTTGAAAAGTGTAATGTTCTGGATTTCGGTTCCTTCTGATGCGCCTTCGCCAATTTGAGAAAGGTCTTTTTCAAGATTGCCCCTCTTAACCATCAGCATGCGGATCGCTTCCATCTCAGCCATTTGAACAGAAGCTTCTTTGAATTTTTTGTATTCAAGGATTTTGTCAACCAATTCTTGCCGCGGATCTATTTCAACGCCGTTCGCATCCAACTCTTTGCGGGGAAGCAACATTTTGGCTTTGATGCGCATGAGCGTGGAAATAAAAAGGATGAATTCGCTGCTCAGTTCAATATTCAGTTTTTCCTGGGCGTGGATGTACGACAAGAAATCCTGCGTTATTTTAGTGATAGGAATATTATATATATCCAGCTCGTCTCTTTCGATAAAGAACAACAACAAATCGAAAGGTCCTTCAAACTGGGGCAATTTTATCTGATAGCCGGGAATTTGCAAAACTTCACATTTAATGGTAAAACAAGGTCATGAAGGCCACGCTTCATGATATACAAAAATATTGCATTGCCCGTAAATACTTGTTCTTCGTACAACAGGTATGGAAAACTAGCAAAAACTGGTTGATAACTCGCTAATTCTCTGAAAATGAGGCCACAGCAACCACCTTCACAGCAGTATCCGGAGACATTACTATTAGATAGAAATGCAAGTTGGCTGTAGATTAAGCCTTTTTCTTCAGTTCGTCGCGGATTTCCATTAATAGTTGATCTGTGCTGCTAGGGCCAGCTGGTGCAGCTTCCTCTTTTTCTTTAAGGCTGTTGATGATCCTCACCAGCATAAAAATGCAAAAGGCAATGATGATGAACTGAATGACTATATTGATAAAGTTGCCATATTTTATGGCTACTTCGGCAACCTTGTTAACAGGGTCTGCAGGTTGTAAAACCCATTTTTTATTTGCGAAATCTATACCGCCGGTCAGATAACCGATGGGAGGCATGATAATGTCATCAACGATGGAGGTAACAATTTTTCCAAAAGCACCGCCAATGATTACACCGACTGCCAGGTCAATAACATTTCCTCTTACTGCGAATTTTTTAAACTCAGATAAAAAGCCCATGTTGTAAATTTTTAAATGGTTAGCTATTTTTTTAGTCCCGGGTAATGCATCTTCAGTTGTTTAAGTTCGTCCCGCAAAGTTTGAGCAATAATATATTCCTTATACCAGTTGTGGTCTGCCGGAACAATAATCCATGGAACATGGTTGCACAGGTTAAAACAATCTTCATACATGTTCATATAATCTTTCCAAAACTGTGCCTCCTGAAAATCGTTCTCATTATATTTCCATTGTTTTGTACGGTCATTAATTCGTTCCTCTAATCGCCGCGTCTGTTCTTCCTTAGAAATATGCAGATAAAATTTAAGTATTCTGGTATTGTTATGCTCAACTAGCAGGCGTTCAAACTCATTAATCGCTTCTATTCTTTTTTTCGCGGTTTTATCATCAATCATTTTATGAACCCTGGTAATGAGTATATCTTCATAATGGCTGCGGTTAAATACCTGTATCATTCCCTTTGCGGGCGCATGTTGATGAATGCGCCACAAAAAATCGTGAGCCAGTTCTTCAGTAGTAGGAGCCTTAAACGATTTTACGAGAACACCCTGCGGGTTAAGCCTTCCAAAAACGTGCCTCACCGCTCCATCCTTTCCTCCAGCATCCATGGCCTGTATAACTACAAGAATAGAATGCTTGGATTCCGCGTATAAAAGATTCTGAAGTTCATCAAGCTCGCTGAGAATTTTTTCTGTAGCGATTTTAGTTTTTTCCTTATCTGTTTTTGCCGGTGCTGTTGTACTTATCTCTTTCAGTCTGATTTTTTCCATGCTGCTGGTTTTTGTTAGGGGGGATGATATTATTACTCCTCGTGATACCAGGTTTCAAAACAACTATACTAATATAATCGTTTTCAGATTTTTAGAGAAGAAAATTCTGAGTAATGTGGCAGATAATGCAAATAAAAAACGAGTGAGTAAAACCCACTCGTTTCAGTTATGCTGATCAATTATTTTAGATCGCCATCATTTCTTTTTCTTTCGCGGCAAGATGTTTGTCTACCAGGCTGATGAATCTGTCTGTGAGATCCTGGATATCTTTTTCAGCATCTTTGGCTGCATCTTCGCTCAGGCCGTCTTTCTGCAGTTTTTTGATTTGCTCCATTGCATCCCTTCTCAGGTTGCGGATCGCTACTTTGCTGTTTTCGCCTTCACCGCTTGCTTTCTTAACCAGTTCTTTTCTTCTTTCTTCTGTTAACGGGGGAAGGAACAAACGAATTAGAACACCATCATTTTGGGGAGTGATCCCGATGTTTGCCTGCATGATAGCCCTTTCTATCGGGGCTAACATATTTTTCTCCCAGGGCTGTATGCTAATGGTCTTCGCATCCAGCACAGTTATGTTGGCAACATTGCTTATTGGAGTGGCCGAACCATAATAGTCAACATTAATGCCGTTTAACATGGCAGGAGATGCTTTGCCGGCTCTTATCTTAGTTAATTCTACTTCCAGGTGGTCTATTGCTTTTTTCATGGAAGAGTTAATATCATCCATGATAAGATCCAATTCTTCAGACATAAATTAAAAGTTTAGCGGCGGCAAATCTAATCAAATATGCATAAACTAAAAACGCAAATGCAGTTTGAGAGCCCCCGTATGCTATTCCTCCTTGGTTACAACTTTTTCCGCTGGATTGAAAATTGGAACAACTCTTACGTGATCGTCGTCATTGTTGTCCGCTTCATTTACAATATGGAGCAAACGACGTTTTCCGTAGATGTAACGTTTCAACAGGTACACACTTATAAAGAATGTTAGTACCAGGGTACTGATAATAGCTGTTGTGCCAAGTGAAAGCTGTGCAAGAAATACTACTACAGTTGACAGAGCGCTAATGCCAAGCAGCGTAAGCGTTACTTTTTTATGTGTAAATCCCTTGTCAATTAATAAATGATGAAGGTGATTCCTATCCGGTGCAAAAGGAGATAAGCCCTTAGAAACACGGATAATAAACACGCGCAAAGCATCCATCAAAGGAACCAGTAATACGCCGAATGCAATAGCAGGAGACGCAGTGATGTGTAATACCGGTGCGGTAGGTGCGGTTTGTATAAAGTGAATAGCCAATACACTCATGATCAATCCCAGCAATAATGAGCCACAGTCTCCCATGAATATTTTTGCAGGAGGAAAGTTGTACATGAGAAAGCCAAGAAAACTGCTTGCTACGCTAAAAGCCAGCAAAGAGTATGACAAATCTTTATTGATAAGATAAAAAATGCCGAACGCTACTGACGCAAACACACCCAGAGAGCCAGCTAAACCATCAATACCATCAATAAGATTAAAGGCATTAATGATAACAATCACTGTGAAGAAGGTGAACAAATGACTGGAAACAACATCCAGGCTGTCGATGCCCATGAAGCCATGAAGGTTATCGATAAGTAAACCGGCTTTAAATGATAATATTATACTGATGATAAGTTGAGTAGCAACTTTTTTCCATGCAGAAATGATCACAATATCATCTATTACCCCAAGGATAAAAATAATAAAGAAACATGCAGCGTAGGATTGGAAGTTGGTGTTATTATCTCCAAAATTCATCGTAAGCAGGAGGCTAATAACTATCCCTGCAAAAATTGCAACGCCTCCGAGCGACGAGGTAGGGTTGGTATGAGCTTTCCTTTTATCAGGAAGGTCATATAAATTCTTTATATGAGCGATCCTTATTACGATTGGCATAAGAAAAAACGTAACAACAAATGACAATACGCAACCTAAGACAATTTGTGTCATTCTCAATTGGTTTTGTGTTAATACACTTTGTTAAAAGCTATGTCAATCTTGGGCGTAAAAGTAATCCAACTTATTTAATTGACAAAAGTTAATTGCTACGCAGTGTAAAAAAATTACATGTAAATGCAAGATTTGAGCCATGATTTCAAATTTTTTAAATCTGCGAAAAGAACGGAATTCTATAACGTTTACCTTAGCTTTGTCAACCTAAAATTTAAATGCTTATGCCAGATGTTGCACAACTAAAGGACATTGCTACGCAGGTAAGAAGAGACATTGTAAGAATGGTACATGCTGTTCAAAGCGGCCATCCCGGAGGTTCTCTTGGCTGCACAGACTTTTTTACTGCCTTATATTTTAAGGTAATGCACCACAATCCTGATTTTAAGATGGATGGCATAGGCGAGGACCTTTTCTTTTTATCTAACGGCCACATTTCGCCCGTATATTATTCAACACTTGCAAGAAGCGGGTACTTTGAAGTAAAGGAACTGGCAACTTTCCGCAAGCTTAATTCACGCCTGCAGGGCCACCCCGCAACGCACGAACATCTTCCCGGTATCAGGATTGCCAGTGGTTCTCTTGGCCAGGGATTGAGCGTTGCTTTAGGCGCAGCACTTGCTAAAAAATTGAATAACGATAACCACCTTGTATACTCACTTCATGGGGACGGAGAGCTTGACGAAGGGCAGAACTGGGAAGCTATCATGTTCGCTGGGCACCAGAAAGTGGATAACCTCATTTCTACCATTGACTGGAACGGACAGCAGATTGACGGGCCTACGGCTAAAGTTATGGACCTTGGCGACCTGAAAGCCAAATTTGAAGCGTTCAAATGGAAAGTAATTGAAATGGATGGTAACGACATGGATGATATAATTGCTACCATGGATAAGGCAAAATCGTTAACCGGACAGGGACAACCAATTTGCATCCTCATGAAAACAGTGATGGGCAAAGGCGTTGACTTTATGGAAGGCCATCACGAGTGGCACGGCATCGCTCCAAACGACGAGCAGTTGTCTAAAGCACTCGCTCAGTTACCAGAAACCTTAGGCGACTATTAATCTGTTGCTTGGAAGCATATTCCCGCACACAAAATATTGTTGTAGTTTTTGATAAAATTGCCGGCAACGCCGGCTTTTTTATTGAATAATTCTGTGGAAATAATATTGTTGGATGAAGGCAGCAAGTGTGTTGCTGTAATCTTAGCTTTTTAAAGAAAATGCCCGTGTGCTCGCTTTTTTTGAGGGGATCCATGCTGCAAGAACGGCTACGAGCAACACCGTAATAGTTACGAGCACAAAGTCGAAAGGATACATTTTTACAGGGTAGTAATCCACGATAAACGTGCCGCCCTGCAACTTAACCAGGTGAAATTTTACTTGCAGGCCACAGATAATAATCGCGACAAGCATTCCCGATATTCCACCAATAGCTGCGAGAAGCAGCCCTTCGTTCAGGAAAATATTTTGAACGAGGTTGCTGGTTGCGCCCATGGCTTTTAACACCGCAATATCTTTCTGTTTTTCCAGCACCAGCATTGTTAACGCACCAATCATATTAAAAGCGGCAACCACCAGTATCAATGAAAGAATGCCATAAATCACCCATTTTTCAACCTGCATAATGCTGTACAGGCTCTGGTTTTGCTCATATCGCGTTTGCACCAGGAACCGGTTGCCCAATGTTTTTTGCAGCTGATCTTTTATTTGATTTACTTGTTCCTGGCTGGATACTGCTACCTCAATACCGCTATACTCATCCGGCGGAAGGTTGAGCATGTTCTGCACAAACGCAAGATTGGTAAAAGCATACTTGTTATCAAATTCCTGCTGCACCATAAAAGTTCCCGCTACGCTTACATTGTAAGCATTCATGGCATCAAGGCTATTGAAGTTATTAGCCTTTCTGTTGGGCAGGTATATGGTAAGCTCACTGCCTCTAAAGGCCGGGTCCACGCAAACTGCATTTTCAATACCCACGCCAACCACTAGTGCCGGAGTATCTACAACTCCGAGATGATAATCGCCGCGAATGATGTGAGACTGCGATGAAATACCATTTACTTTTTCATAGTTTTCATCAACGCCTTTTAAAAAGACAATAGAATTACAGTCTCCGTTTACCAGCATGGCTTTTTCTTCAACTACAAGACTGATGCCACTTACACCGCTTACTTTTTTTACACTTAAGATCTGGGCAGGTGAAAGTTGAATGAACTTTCCTTTTGCCGGAGTGATCTTAACATCAGAATAGAAATCGCCATAAAGGCTTTTAACAAGATCCTCAAAACCGTTGAAAACACTTAGCACAATAACAAGCGCAGCTGTGCCAACGGCTATCGCCAGCACACTTATCCATGCAATGATGTTGATTGCGTTGGTACTCTTTCGTGATTTAAAATAGCGCCAGGCGAACAGAAGTTTCATGAATCTATTTCAGCTTTGAGCGGTTAAACTATTGCAGGCTATTCAGCGTTGTCTGCGTCGTCGGTTGACGGCTTCTGTTTGTCTTCGTTTATCTTTTTAAACAGCTCTTCCATTTTAAACACATGGTCAAGCGTGTCATCCTGGAAATAATGTATAACAGGTATCCTTCTCAGCTGATGTTTTACTCTTTCTGAAAGCTCTTTTTTAATTTCCCACGCTCTATCCTCAATTTTCTTCATAGTTGCCTTTGCATCAGGCACCTTGAATAAACTCAGGTATATCCTGGCTTCCAACAAATCCGGAGTAACTTTTACAGAAGAAATGGAAACCATGCCTCCATCAATCATATTCAGCCCGAGCCTTCTGAATATATCGTTCATTTCTTCCTGAATTACGCCGGCTACCTGGCGTTGTCTTTTACCTTCCTCCATAACTTAATTTTTTCCTATTTCCATTCTGCCAACCAGCAGAATACATAAATGAGCTTGTAAAATTAGTTACTTTGCACGTTTATTTGCGCTTTTAGGTGAATAGAGATATTCACTAAGGGTAATTTACAACTTTCGGGCTAACCGGTGCGGAATATTTATCCGCCCAAAACAATAAATATTAACGGATGAAAAAACTATCCAGGATTTTTAAATATGTAGGTGAGTATAAGGGAAAGCTTGGGCTGTATTTTTTATGTACTGTTTTATCCATATTTTTTTCCATTTTTTCAATAGGCATGCTTGCGCCTTTCATGCAAATAATATTTAATGCTGATGACACGCAGGCAGATAAGGCAGTTATGAGCTCAAATGCTGTGGGCGGATACGTTAATCGCGTTATTCTTGATATCATTCATCAGCATAATAACGACAAGCTCGTTGCAGTCGGTTTTATCTGTGTGTTTATTGTTGTTGTAACGATTCTCAAAAATGTATTTCTGTATATCTCAAATTTGATTTCTGCGCCAATAAGAAGTGCAGTAGTTACAAGATTGAGAAGCGATCTGTATGATAAAACGCTGATGCTTCCGATCGGATATTTTACGGAACAAAAGAAAGGCGATATCATATCAAGAATGACGAACGATGTTAGTGAAATTGAAAGCTCTATTGTAAGTACGCTTGAAGGTTTAATTAAAGATCCACTAACGGTATTGTTTTACCTCGCTTACCTGGTTTATTTAAGTCCGGGGCTTTCTTTATTTCTTTTAATATTATTACCGCTTACTGCATTTATTATCGGCCGCATCAGCCGTACGCTAAAGAAGCAGTCACAAGCGGCTTCTATTAAACTGGGCGAAGCACTTTCAATACTCGATGAAACGCTTGGGGGCATGCGTGTAATTAAAGCTTTCCTTGCAGAAATGCTTATGCTGAACAGGTTTCATTATGTAAATAACACGCTGTTCAGCATTCGTAATAAAATGAATGCCCGTCGCGACCTGGCTTCTCCATTAACGGAAACGCTTGGTATTACAGTGTTGTGTTCTATCCTGTATTTTGGCGCAAAGCTGGCGTTGAGAGATAATAGCATGGCCGCGGGTAACCTGATTGTATACATTGCCACTTTTGGTTTGCTGATTAATCCTGCCAAGAATCTTTCAACATCTTTCTTTAATGTGCAACGTGGTGCTGCAGCTATTGATAGGGTAGAAGAGTTGCTGGAGGCGCCTGTTGTTGTGGATGACTTTGGGTCTAAACAACTAAACAGCTTTAATAGCTCTATAGAATTTCGCAATGTGAGTTTTGGCTATGGAGATCATATGATCTTAAAGAATATCAATCTGTCTATTCCAAAAGGAAAAACAGTTGCTTTGGTTGGTTCTTCCGGCGCTGGAAAGAGTACGCTGGCTGATCTTGTTCCGCGTTTTCATGACGTTAGCTCGGGTGAGTTATTGATTGATGGTGTGAATATTAAAGAATACCAGTTGGCTTCTATCCGCAAGCATATAAGCATAGTAACACAAGAACCGGTATTATTTAATGAAACGATTGCATCTAATATTTCCCTTGGTAAACCTGATGCATCTGAAGATGAAATTATACAGGCTGCGAAAGTGGCCAACGCCAATAACTTTATTTTGAATAAAGAAGATGGCTTCCGCACCAATATTGGAGACAGGGGGAGCAAATTGAGTGGTGGTGAAAGGCAACGCCTGACGATCGCACGAGCGGTTATCAAAAATCCGCCAATCCTGATCCTGGATGAGGCAACTTCTTCTCTGGATACTGAAAGCGAACGCCTGGTTCAGGATGCCATTAATAATATGATGCAAAACCGCACCAGTATTGTAATCGCCCACCGCCTTTCCACTATTCGTCACGCTGACGAGATTGTGGTGTTACAAAAAGGCGAAATCGCAGAACGCGGCTCCCACGATGAACTGCTGGCAAAAGGAGGAATTTATTATAAGCTGGTGGCAATGCAGGAAGTGAAATAGGTGTGAGGTGTGAGGTGTGAGGTGTGAGGTATCAGGTATCAGGTATCAGGTATCAGGTATCAGGTATCAGGTATCAGGTATCAGGTATCAGGTATCAGGTATCAGGTATCAGGTATCAGGCCGAGCATGCGAGCTTATACCATTAATGAGGTTATTGCACATGCGTACTTCGTACTTCTTAAATCGTACTTATAAAGCGTCTTCATTCCAGAGCCCTACATCGTACACCGTACATCTAACATCGTACATTTGCTTAACATCAAAAAAGGCCATCACAAACATGACGGCCTTTTTTCGTGCTATAAGTTGCTAATTACTATTGTTCATTAGTTGGCTTAACTAGTCCCAGTTTCGCTTCAAGACTTAAGGTAGCGTGTGGAACAGCTCTCAGGCGCGCCTTGTCGATCAGTTTGCCGGTTACGCGACAGATTCCGTAAGTTTTGTTTTCAATACGGATAAGTGCTTTTTCCAGGTGATCGATGTACGTGATTTGCCTGCTGGCCATTTGGCTCAATTGCTCACGTTCCATACTCATACTGCCATCTTCCATAGTCATGTAGCGGCTTTCCGCTTCATCACCACCTAATTCATCCTTGCGGGTGATAAGTCCCTGAAGATAGGCCAGTTCTTTTTTCGCTGCTTCCAATTTTTTATTGATCAGCTCTCTGAATTCTGCCAGGTCGGCATCGTTATATCGTACCAATGGTTCATTTGATTTTGATGGTTCTTGCCTCTGTTCCAGCGACTTATATTCGGGGTTATACGGTACACTTGTCTTTACCGATGTCTTTGGAACTTTTACCTCTTTTAAGGGTTCCGGTTTGGGTTTCGCAACAGGTTTAGGCGCTGGTGCAGGAGCCGGGGCTACCGGTTCTGCTTTAGTGGCCACAACCGTCTTCGTCTTATTGATTGGTTCTGCCTGAACCGCTTTTGCTGGTTTTTCTTTTTCTGGTGCCGGTTTTTCCGGAGCTTTTTTAACAACTGCTTTTGCTGCTACTACTTCTTTTTTAGGTGCAGGTGCATGAACTGTTTTTTTTGCTACAGGTGCAGGCGCTACTTTTTTGCTGGGTGCAGCTTTTTTCACTGCAGGCTTAGATACAGATTTTTCCACCACTTTTTTAACTGGCTTAGCCGGCGGAGCTGCTTTTTTTGCTGGCGCCGCTTTTTTTACAGGCGCTGCTTTTTTCGCAACCGATTTAGCCGCTGGTTTAGCCACTTTTTTGGGTGCAGGCTTTTTTGTTGGCATAGAACGTTATCCTTTTTTGTTCACGCTCACTTTCAACAGAATGTCATTCACCTCAATCTCAGTACCATCCTGTAATTCTGGTACCCAAGTCAGACTGTCTGCCAAAATTTCAGCGCAAATATAGTTTTTAAATTCATTTATAGATGTCTTGATATCAGCATTTTCAAGCACTTCTACGAATATACGATCTGTTAAATCAAAACTACTGTCTTTTCGAATATTTTGGATGCGATTTACGAACTCGCGGGCATCGCCTTCCTGTTTCAATTCTTGGGTAACGGTAATATCCAAAGCAACCGTCAAGTTTCCTTTAGCAGCAACACTCCATCCGGGTATGTCTTCGGCAGCAATCTCAACTTCACTAAGGAGTAAAGTAATGGATTCTCCTCCAATATTCAATACATATTGCCCATCTTTTTCTAAAGAAGCTATATCATGTTGACTAAATGAGGATAAAGCCTGGCTAACTGCCTTCATTTTAGGTCCTAACTTGCTTCCCAGCGCCTTAAAGTTGGCTTTTACCTTCTTGCTAATGAACCCTTCTGTTTCTGTTATATAGTCAATTTCTTTAACATTTACTTCCGCTTTCACCAGGTCCTCAACTTTTTCCAATTGCACCTTCATTTGCGGATTTAATACCGGGATAAGTACTTTTTGGAGAGGCTGACGAACTTTAAGGTTCATCTTTTTACGCAAAGACAGTACCAATGATGAAACATCCTGCGCCAGCTGCATTCTCTCTTCTAAAAGCGTATCAATAGCGGATTCATTTGCCACAGGGAAGTCTGCGTGGTGAACAGATTCAACACTGAAACGTTTGCTTACCGCATTCAGGTTGCGGAAAACCGCATCTGCAAAGAATGGAGAAATTGGCGCTATCAGTCGGATCAGCGTTTCAAGGCATTCATAGAGTGTCTGGTAAGCACAGATCTTGTCATGCTCGTATTCTCCTTTCCAGAACCGGCGGCGGCACAAACGCACGTACCAGTTACTTAAATGCTCGTCTACAAATTCTTCTACTGCACGGCCGGCAATGGTCGGTTCGTATTCATCCATGGCTTCTGTTACCTTCTTAATCAACGTATTAAGAGAAGATAAGATCCACCTGTCAATTTCAGGGCGCTGTTCCAGCGGAATGTATGCTTCTTTGAAAGCGAAGCCGTCCACGTTTGAGTAAAGAACGAAGAATTGGTAGGTATTATACAAGGTGCCAAAGAACTTGCGCTGAACTTCTTTGATGCCTTCAATATCGAATTTCAGGTTATCCCAGGGGGAAGCATTGGTAATCAGGTACCAACGCGTTGCATCAGCTCCAAATTTCTCGATGGTTTCGAACGGATTCACCACGTTACCCAGGCGCTTGCTCATCTTGTTGCCGTTCTTGTCCAGAACCAGGCCGTTACTTACAACTGTTTTATAAGCTAAACCGGGATATTTCTTATCGTCAGCCTCAATACCGTGCTTCTTCAACTCTTCCTGAACAGATTCTTTCATTAACGATCCAAGTGCGTGCAGGGTATAAAACCATCCTCTTGTCTGGTCAACGCCTTCCGCAATAAAGTCCGCGGGATAGTTCTGTGCAAAAGTGTCAACGTTTTCGAATGGAAAATGCCATTGTGCATAAGGCATGGCACCACTATCAAACCAAACGTCTATCAGGTCCGGAACGCGCTTCATTGCCAATCCTTTATCACTCACCAATGTAACTTCGTCAACAAACGGTTTGTGCAAATCAAGGGCAGTTCCATTAATAGATGCACTTTGATCAGTTCCCAACGCTTTATCTGCCTTAGCCATTTCAGCTTTCAGCTCAGCAATGCTTCCGATGCATTTTTCTTCTGAACCATCTTCAGTTCTCCAAACTGGTAAAGGTGTTCCCCAGAAGCGGCTGCGGCTTAAGTTCCAGTCAACCATGTTTTCCAGCCAGTTGCCAAAGCGGCCCTCGCCGGTGCTTTTAGGTTTCCAGTTGATTGTTTTATTCAGCTCAACCATCCTGTCTTTCAATGCTGTAGTTTTAATAAACCATGCATCTAACGGATAATACAGAACCGGTTTATCTGTGCGCCAGCAGTGTGGGTAGCTGTGCTCGTATTTTTCAACTTTGAAAGCCCTGTTTTCTTTCTTAAGCTTAACGCAGATATCCACGTTAACATCTACATAGTTTGGCTCGTCTTTATAATCTTTTACGTACCTGTTACTGAACTCACCCAATCCATCAACAAATTTTCCCTGACGGTCAACCATAACGAGAATGCCGATGCCATATTTCTGCCCAACCCTAAAGTCATCTGCACCAAATGCCGGAGCTGTGTGAACGATACCCGTACCATCTTCAGTGGTTACAAAATCGCCTAGCAATACACGGAATGGATCACCACCGGTCTTATCAGCACTATTGGCTTCGTAAGGCAACAATTGCTCGTAACGGGCCTCTTCAATATCCTTTCCTTTAAACTCTGCCAGTATTTGCCATGGAAGAACCTTGTCGCCTTCTTTATAGGCTGCAAAGTCTCCGTTCTCAGCTTCTTCTTTAAAGTATTTGCCCAATAAAGCTTTTGCCAGGACAACGTTTACAGGGAGATGCGTATATGGATTGAACGTTTTTACCAGCACATAATCAATATTGCCACCGACAGTCAGGCCAAGGTTGGAAGGTAACGTCCACGGTGTTGTGGTCCATGCCAGGAAGAAAACTTCGCCATTCCCTGCTGCGTCGAAAAGAAACTGGCTCTTTTCGCTTTTCACCGCTTTGAACATGGCAACAGCACTGGTGTCTTTTACATCCTTGTAAGTGCCGGGCTGGTTCAGTTCGTGTGAACTTAAACCCGTTCCTGCTGCAGGTGAATATGGTTGAATGCTCACGCTTTCATACAACAATCCTTTCTTGTACAATTCGCTTAGCATCCACCAAAGCGTTTCTATATAATTATTTTCAAATGTGATGTATGGATCATTTAGGTCAACCCAATAACCCATTTTGCGGGTCAGTTCATCCCATTTGTCTTTATAACGGAGTACTGCCTCGCGGCATTTTTTATTGTATTCTTCAACTGAGATTTTTTTGCCAATATCTTCCTTGGTAATTCCCAACTCTTTTTCAACGCCCAGCTCAACGGGAAGTCCGTGCGTATCCCATCCTCCCTTGCGTTTTACCTGGAAACCACGCATGGTTTTGTAACGACAAACCAGGTCTTTCAGCGTACGTGAAATAACGTGGTGAATACCGGGCATACCATTAGCACTCGGCGGGCCTTCGTAAAATACGAAAGGTATTGCGCCTTCGCGTAGCGATACACTTTGTTCAAATGCCTGTGTTTCATGCCATTTGGCAAGAATTTCCTGTTCTATTGCCGGAAGGTTTAATCCTGAAAATTCCTGGTATTTAGCGCTCATATTGACAGTTCTATCCTATTTTAAGTTTGCAAAGGTAGGAAAATGAGCAACGCGTAAGACATGTAAGACGGGTAAGGACTGTATGGCCGGGAGATCTCCAGAAAGTAATATAGAAAGATGATACGAAAAATCAGAATTAGCCGCCTGTATTTGCGTAATAGCGGATAACAAAAAAGCACCGGCAATTGCCAGTGCTTTTATCTCCAACTGTGATATTCACTATTTTATTAAAGCGTATTTAATTTGAGGCCAGCCGCGTTCCCCCGATTTGGTGAGCGAAACGAACTGCAGTTTAAAATATTGGCCTGCAGGATCTTTGATGATATAGAACCGATCGGTACGAACCGCGGGTGCTGATGTTGGCCCGCCGCCCGCTCTCCAGCTGGAACCGATATTGTTTTGAGCAGAGCTGAACGTTAAACCGGCAGCATCTTTTGCCGTGATCGCATCATAAGTAAATGATGTGTTCATTACCTGTGCAGTTTGAACACCGGTTTTGTTTTGCAGAATGAAATCCTGGAAACCGTATGGAATGGATTCAGTGGCAGATAACGGAGTAGAATTCACGAAGTATGTCCATGCGATATCCCACTTGGTTTTTTCAGGCTCCACTTCAACTAATGCGCCATTATTGAATGTTACGTAATTGAAATTGTAGTTGATGTTTTTAGCAACCTGCACTTCAGAGAAGTTTGTTGCAGCGATGTCTGCGTATTGCAAGGTATAGCCGCCATTGTTGTTGCGAAGCACGCGGATCTTTTGCCATTTGCGTGCATTGCCATCAGGATCAGGGCCGCGATTGATGATGTACACTTTGTTTTCAGTTGCAGTTGCTGAAACCTCCGCCATGGCAGTCTGAGTAATATCTCCATTAGGATTGTCAATGTAAGATAATGAAGCAGGTGTAGCAGTATTGCCAATCACCATCAGTTCAGCGAAGCCGGTTGTATCTGCAGCACCAACAGCATTCATATCATTTTTGCTGACTGCCTTAGCAAGCATGTTCACAGAGGCATTAAGTGTAACCCTGAATTCTGATCCGTTAGAGAATCCAAGATCCCAGTTAGCGCGGTTTACAGAAGTTTGACGCCCTTCACTCAGGTCGATAAATACTTTGTTGGGATATTTTGCGCCGCCACCGTTAATCACGCTATCTAATACTGGGCGTGAATCGGGAGGAAGCGGGTTATCATCTTTAGAACAACTTGCAAAGGCCACTATAGTGGCACCCATCGCTAACAGCAGGGTATTTTTTTTCATTAGTAGTCGATTTATTACTTAAAAAATTGAATGGTTATTTGTTGAGATTAAAGGCAACAGAGAGAAAATAGGATCTGCCATATCCTACAGGTTTGGCGCCTGCGGTACTGTGTGCGCCTGCAGCAACGGCTGAGTTGTTTACATTGGTCACATTAAAGAGGTTGCGGATGCCGCCTTGCAACGTGAGATATTTAAATAGTTTTTTACTTAAAGTGAAATCGGCCCAGTTATAACCATTGATCTGTGCAAGGCGAATAACGTTTTCACCGTTTTCTTCCACTTGTTGATAGTAGGGAAGCTTGCCGGTGTATTTGTAAAACAGGCTTGCATTCAAACCAATTTTTGTAAAAGAATAACTAAGGCTGGCGTTTACTTCTGGCGACCATTTAAACTCTGGTAAATTTTTATCAGACTTTGAATAACTGTTATACCGGCCTGTGTAACCAGCACCAGCAGAAGCAGTGATTTTTTTCCATTGCATGTTGTTGGTGAAAGTCCCGCCGGTGCTTTTATAGTTATCGATGTTTATGTAAGTTGTAAGCGAAGGATTGGAGGCACTTTGCGCATAACCAATTTGGTTGCTTATGTCATTGTAGAATCCGCTAACAACTGTCTGCCATTTAAAGTTATCTGTCTGCTTACATTGCAAAGTATAAAACGCATTAAAGCTGTGAGATAGTTCGGCTTTCAAGTTGGGATTTCCCTGAATCTGGTGGTTCGCGTCAAAGAAATAAAAGTACAATTCGCGAAGTGAAGGCGCTCTGAAGCCTCGCGCGTATGACACACGGATATCCGAATACTTTGAAACCATCCATTTGATGTTTAACGATGGCACAACCGGAGGTGCATCATAAACAGAATTGTAAATGGCGCGAAGCCCCGGACGGATTTGCAACACATTCTTCACTTTTAACTCAGGTGCAATAAATAATCCTGCATCGGTGATCTTTTTTACACCGGCTGCAATTCTATCACCTTCAGCCGTCTCAATATTTCCGTCAATGCCTGCCTGCAGATTAATAGAAGACGATAATGTATACATGCCCATTACACGCATAGAAGTGCCTGTGAATGTTGTTTTGTCGCCTGGTACGGCAGAGTAATATTCGAGGCCCGTTGTTTTATCAATTTCCGTATTGGTTGTTTTTCGTTGGAAGTTGGTATAAGATGCCATGGCCTGAATCACAAACTTGCTGCTAATACCGATATCAGATTGCAGCTGATGCATTAAACGATCGGTTTTGTACTTTTGATCGGATGCAGTATTAACAATGAAATTTCCTTCATTTTTAATTACTTCATTCATGGCATCAAGACGGTATCGTAAGTTCCAGTTTTTGCCTGTATAACGAGCCTGAAAATTGCCTGCTAACTGATCTTTGGGTTTCCAGGTTTTAACGCGTCCGGTTGTATCTCCCTGCCAGCCGTCGAAATTGTTATGATTTATTCCTGCGCCAATCTCCCAACTTTTGTTTCGCCAGCCAAGTGAGAGGTTTTGATTATGAATTCCCTGGTCAATGCCGTATTCTTTCCCTGCTGTTTCTTCCTGCACTTTTGCTTGCACATTATATGTATCACGGCCTGGCCTTTTGGTGATAATATTTATTACGCCAGCCAATGCATCGGCGCCATACATAACAGACATAGGCCCTTCAACAATTTCAATCCGTTCAATGCTGTTTACATCAATCAGATTAATATCAACTTCGTTGGTCGTTCCCTGCCTGCCGGTGATAGGTACGCCGTCTAATAATACTTTCACGTTTTGTCCGCTCAATCCCATCATCGTAATATTGCTTGAACCAACTGCGTTATCCTGATCAAACCGAATATTCAATTCGTTGCTTAAAACATCCTGCAGCTTTGTTGCACCTTGTAACTGAATTCTTTCTTTGTTAATCACTTTTACCTGGTATACGCTTTTTTTAAGGCTTTGAGGATGAAATTGCCCTGTCACAACAACCTCATTCAGGTTATGTGTTGTAGAGTCTTCATTCTTTTGTTGTGATTGAGCCTGAAGGCTGACTATAGTAATAAGCAGTATTGAAAATGCTTTCTTTGTCATCGGGTTTTTTATTTGTAGGAAAGTTTGGGCATAGAGATACTATTTGAAGCAAAGGGTGCCTTTATAACTATAAGAGCACACCCTTGCTTCATTTAATTTGCAACAGGATCCTATAAACTGAAAAATGCTATTTGTTCTGCGCGGTAGATTCTATGTCTTTATCCGTGATAAACTGTTGTAATAATTGTCTTGCTTTCACTTTTAAAGCTGCTGTATCCAGTTTTTCACTTTCCAGTTGATCCAGCTTTTCATTCAATAATTCAGTGCCAACGAAAGGCAGCACATGCACCGTTTTTTTGTCTTTCATCAGCGTTGCCCACGTATCGCGGATTGTTGTCCAGAATGCTTTATGAGAAACCCACCATTCCTGCGCTGCCTTGCATTTTAAATCATCAGTTTTGCGATAAATGTTGTAGCCTTTTTCCAAGGCAATCACACGGTCTTTACCACCCGTTTCACGAACAATTTTGCTATTGTCCTGCTCGTGTACCCAGCCTGTATCTGTGATGATGATTTTGTTGGTGCGCTTTAACACATTGTAGTCTTTACGTTTGGTATATTCTCTGCGCGGCAATGGAGCGTCTGTTGTATTTTCCCAATAGTATTGGCCATTGTTGCTGATCCATTTACTGCTTCCCTGGTAACGCGGAGCATCATCTACTTCCCATACTGTTTGTGTCCATTCGCCTTTCACATCTTTGTTGCCATTTACATGGTTCCAGGTTGCGTTTTTATCGAATGCCCACCAGTCTTTTTTCTCAAATTCCCAATCTTCCCGCCAGTGCTTAATAATCATTGAATCACTGATCACAAGGAGGTGCTGCAGTACCATTTTTTTATCGGTAAACTCTTCCGGAACAACCCATTCGAGGCCACTTGCTTTATAAGGTTTGGAAAATTTGGATGAAGTATCTGTAGGAAAAATTTCTGCATACATAAACTTTACTTCATAGCAGCCGCATAAATCCTTGATAGCCGCGACTTCCTTTTGCTGTTGAGCTTTAGCGCCAAGTAGTGAGAACGATAAACCAAGCAGCAGTGTTATTTTCTTCATAGCGTATAATCAATTTGAAACGCAAAACTGTAGCAAATGAAATTTTATCGGGTCCCGTATCGGGAATTCGTTTTACGCAAAAAGGAAAAGGTTGGTTTTGCCACAAAGGCGCGAAGACTCAAAGTGGCGAGAAGATTTTTTTAATTGAAAATTGAAAGTTGAAAATTGACAATGACAGGAGAGGGGAATATTATCTGTTCTTAAGTGTTTCGTTAGTGAAATATTCTTGAGAATACTAGCCTTGTTTTTGCTCCGCAATAGTATATGGGAAAGCCTGCATCCGCATCGTCGCCTCGGCGATAGGAAAAGTCTTCTGAACATCAGACTCATACTGATCGTTTATAAGTATTCGAGGATGACAACTCTTAGCTAAGCGTATTGCATTGTTAATTATCAACTTTCAATTGTCAATTAGCTCCCGTTTTGTTATATTAGAAACATAAAACCAACACTTATGTTATCGAAACCCATGCAAGATGCATTAAACAAACAAGTGCAATTGGAAGCGGAGAGTTCGCAGGCATATCTGGCTATGGCAAGCTGGGCAGAAATTCAGCCTGGGCTCGACGGCGTTACCAATTTTTTTTATAAGCAGAGCGATGAGGAGCGCATGCACATGCTAAAACTCATCCGGTATGTTAATGAACGCGGCGGCTTTGCTATTGTTCCCGCACTTGAACAACCGATGATTACTTTTCAATCATTGCAACGTGTATTTGAAGAATTTTTGAAGCACGAAATTATCGTATCAACCAGCATTAATGAAATTGTTGGAATGGCTCTAACTGAAAGGGATTATGCAACGCATAACTTTTTGCAGTGGTATGTGAATGAGCAGATAGAAGAGGAGCATTTGGCACGTACATTAAATGATAAGCTGGTACTGGTTGGCGAAGATAAAGGCGGCATCTATTTGTTTGACAGAGATATTATGTTGTTTAGAGGGCCGGAAGGAGGGAAGAGACGCTGAGGAATTCAAAAGTAAAAATTCAAAAGTCAAAAAGGTTTTAGTGCGGTCGTGTTCATTATTATTTGAAATTGCCCTGATGTAAATTTTATTGCGATGTTTCAGGACTTAGTTATAAAGTAAAAGCCACAAAGAATTTTCTCTTTGTGGCTTTTTGTTATTGGCAAAAGTAAGTTCGAAAAATTAAGCAAGGCTGCAGAAGAGGTTTGAATTTTTATTTTTGAATTTTACATTTTCCTGCCGCCTACATAAGTGCCGATCACTTTTGTATCCAGCACATTCTTTTCCGTTACTTTCATTAAGTCTTGTGAGAGAATGATGAAATCGGCATTTTTTCCTTTTTCAATGCTGCCGCTTTCTTTCTCTAGAAATCCTGCCTTGGCTGCCCAGATAGTCATACCGCGAATTGTTTGCTCTCTTGTCAGCGCATTCTCCATTTGAAAGCCTTCAGACGGATAGCCCTTGGCATCTTTTCTGAAAACGGCTGCCAGAAAGGTTTTGAAAGGGCTTATATCTTCAACAGGAAAATCTGTTCCCAATGGTATCCATCCGTTTTGTTGCAGCAGTTGTTTGTACACATATCCTTCTTGTTTCAAACGTTCCGCACCAAGCCTGTCTGCGGCCCAATACATATCACTCGTTGCGTGTGTTGGCTGAACAGAAGGGATGACGGATGAAGCGGCAAACAAATTAATATCAAGCGGATTAACAAGCTGTGCGTGTTCAATGCGCCAGCGTTTATCGTTATAGCCTTTCAAATATTTGTTGTAGATAGTTAATATCTCACGGTTGGCACTGTCGCCGATTGCATGCGTACACATTTGAAAATCAGTTTGCGAAAGCACCGAAGCTAAAGAGTCATAATGGTTCTTGCTGCTCAATAAAAAGCCTGACCATCCCGGCTTGTCATTGTAAGGATGCAGCAGGCATGCTCCCCTGCTTCCGAGTGCACCATCTGCGTATACTTTAAAACCTCTTACGTACATCCTTTCTGTTTTATAAGGGCCACGCTTTATGTAGCGTTGCAGGTTCTCCTGGTTGTCGCTTAGCATAATGTACATCCGCATCAGTAATTTGTTTTCCTTTTGCAAAGTATCAATCATGTCTACATCAGTATAGTTAAGCCCACAATCTGTAATAGTAGTAAGCCCTTGCGCGAAACAGTTTTTTTGCGCGGCCATCAGCCATTTTGTATAATCTGCTTTAGATGGAGAAGGTATTTTGGCGCCTACAAGGTCAACGGCATTATCTATCAGCACGCCTGTAAGAATGTTATTCTTTGTTTCAATTTCGCCGCCGGTTAATTTCTGGCCGGCAATAACGCCGGCTAAAGCAAATGCTTTTTGGTTAACGATGGCAGCATGTCCGTCAACTCTTTCTAACATTACCGGCCTGTCGGGAAATAATTTATTTAATGTATCGTTTGTGGGATAAGCTTTGCCCGGAAACTTATTTTGATCCCAGCCGCGGCCTATGATCCATGCTTCGTCAGGATGCTCGCCAGCAAATTTCTGAACCCTGCTCACTACTTCATCAAAACTGGTACAACCGAAGAGATCTACTGCAAATAGCGAACGTCCGTAACCGACAAAATGCGCATGTGCATCAATAAACCCGGGATATACAGCGTTGCCCTGAGCATCTACTTGCTCTGTTGCGGAATATTGATCAAGTATCTGATCATTTGTGCCGACTGCCAGTATTTTTCCATCTTTTACGGCAAATGCCTGTGCTGTGGTGAATAAACTATCAACTGTATAAACAATACCATCGTGAACGATGAGGTCTGCTGATGCTTTATTCTTGCAAGAGGTTATAACCAGGCAGGCCAGTAACAAATAAGTAATTGTACGCATTGGGATAATTTAAAAGTCAGAAAAGTGAATAGTGAATAGTCAATGGTGAAAGATTCGGCAGGTTCATTTGACGCAACTACCTGATATTTTATCAGCTTTCAGCTTTAGGCTTTGGGCTTTGCGCTTTTGCCACAACCTTATTATAATACTTGCAGGCTGGCTTCAGGCCGCAAATATCGCATTTCGGATTGCGGGCAACACAAACATATCTACCGTGTAGTATTAACCAATGATGCGCTTTATGTACCAATTCCCGTGGTATAAACTGAAGCAATTGTTTTTCCACCGCGAGTGGCGTTGTTGCTTTTTCGGTGAGGCCAATTCTTGCGGAAACACGAAAAACGTGGGTATCAACTGCCATGTTAGGTTGCTCATCAACTACCGATGTAATTACGTTGGCAGTTTTGCGGCCAACGCCGGGCAGTTTTACCAGTTCATTTACCGTCATGGGTATTTCGCCATGAAAGTCATCAATCAGCATGTTGGCCATACCAATCAGATGCTTCGTTTTATTGTTGGGATATGAGATGCTTCTTATTAATGGAAAAAGTTCGTCAAAAGTTGCTGTGGCAAGATGTTCGGGATCGGGGTATTTTTCAAATATTGCGGGCGTGGTCATATTAACTCGTTTATCCGTGCATTGGGCGGATAGTATCACTGCTACCAATAACTGGTAAGGATTATCATAAATTAACTCAGTCTCGGCTTCTGGTGCGTGTTCCTTAAAATAGTCAATTACGAACTGATAACGTTGTTTCCGCGTCATGATAGCTGTGGTTGATTGGCAAAGATGGGGAAAAGCAATCAGCTTTCAGCAATCGGCTATTAGCTGTCAGCGATCAGCGGTAAGCGAAATATATGTCATTGGCTAAAGGTTAGAGCAATGATGGCTCTGATTTTTGTCAATTGGACCAATCTGAACATGGCGCAACGTGATATAGCATAAATATGCTATTATAGTAACATGAATTTTTTGGAATTAATTGGCGGCGAGAAAAGAAAACAGATCGCCCCAAAAGCTAAAAGCTGATTGCTGAAAGCTTACGGCTAACTACCTCGTCATTCCTACCTTACCTGCGGCATAATTCAACAGCAGGTTAACGCTCTTTTCTGTAGGACTTTTCAATTTGCAATTGCTCAGGCGGGCGGCGGCTTCTTTCAAAACCTGTAGTTTTTCTCTCAGTGCCCAATTTTGCTGAAGAGCTTCCTCTATTTGTTTTCTCCTTTTCGGAGAAAGTTCATCATATAAGAACATAAGTAAATCTTCTGTAGTAAAATTGGTCATGGCAGAAAAACATTTTGGGGTGATCAATCATTTTTCTAGCTCTAAAACGATCTTTTAGCCGGATTATTATGCAGTGGAACTATTTTTTTAGAGAGTCGGAGGGTGTCTCAACGATGAAAATATCTTCGTTGCTCTTTTTCATGTACAGATTTTCCCGGGCATATTTTTCGAGCGCAGCCGGATTGTTTTGTAGATCAGCGAGTTCTTTCTTGGTTTTTTCTATCTCTTTCAGGTAAAAATCCCGGCTGTCGGTCAATTCTTTTAGCTGTTGTTTCCTTGAAACCTGTACGAAAACATCGTTTTTGTCAACGAATATTAACATAATTACAAATACCGCTATAGCCAGCAAATACTTGTTTTTTAAAACCGACAATATGATGTTCAATACTTTCATGCAGTAAGCAAAAGTAAGTCAAAAGTGAAAATTTCCGCCTGGACATCAGGTGAGAGATGTAAAAAAGCAATAAAAAAACGTATCTGGCTAATGCTTTAGTATAAAAGAAAGAGGTTAGGCGCTCCTCAACTTCATTATGATATTCAAAAATGAAGATAAAATGGCCTAACCTCTTTTAAAAATTATTTACCGAAACGGATTCTTCCTTTAGGATAGATACCATTTTCGCCCAGCATTTCTTCGATACGGATCAACTGGTTGTATTTCGCCATACGGTCAGTACGGGAAGCAGAACCGGTTTTAATTTGTCCGCAGTTCAATGCTACAGCCAGGTCAGCAATAGTTGTATCTTCAGTTTCACCGCTTCTGTGGCTCATGATGGTAGTGTAGCCATTGGTCTGAGCCAACTGAACCGCATTGATTGTTTCAGTTACAGTACCAATCTGGTTTACCTTGATCAGGATGCTGTTTGCAGTTTTGCTGTCGATACCGCGCTGTAAGATCTTTGTGTTGGTAACAAACAAGTCATCACCCACCAACTGGCATTTGCTGCCGATAGCGTCGGTTAATTTTTTCCAGCCGTCCCAATCTTCTTCAGCCATACCGTCTTCAATAGAAACGATAGGATATTTGTTTACCCACTCAGTCCAGTAAGCAACCATTTCGTCGCTGCTTATTTCTTTACCAGAGCTCTTGTAGAATTTGTATTTACCGTCTTTGAACATTTCGCTGCTCGCAGCATCTAAAGCGATACCGATTTGCTCACCTACTTTGTAACCTGCAGCTTCGATAGCCTGTAACACAGTTTCGATAGCTTCTTCGTTGCTCTGAATGTCAGGAGCGAAACCGCCTTCATCACCCACATTAGTGCTATATCCTTTCTTTTTAAGAACGCTTTTCAGGTTGTGGAAAATTTCAACGCCCCAGCGAAGGCCTTCGCTGAAAGAGCTGGCGCCAACAGGAACGATCATATATTCCTGGTAGTCGATTTTGTTATCAGCGTGAACACCACCGTTCAGGATGTTCATTAAAGGCATTGGAAGTACAGATGCATTTACGCCACCCAGGTAGCGGAAAAGCGGCAAATTGCTTTCAAGTGCTGCAGCTTTTGCAACAGCCATAGAAACAGCTAAAGTTGCGTTAGCGCCTAATTTGCTTTTATTTTCAGTACCATCCAGCTCAAGCAGTTTTGCATCAATACCAGTTTGGTCATTGATAGAAAAACCGATTAGTTGGTCAGCAATTGTATCGTTTACGTTACTTACCGCTTTCAGAACGCCTTTGCCCATGTATACAGACTTGTCGTTATCACGCAGTTCAACTGCTTCATGAATACCTGTTGAAGCACCACTTGGAACAGCGGCACGGCCCAGCTGGCCATTTTCTGTAAGTACATCAACTTCTATTGTGGGGTTTCCGCGACTGTCTAAAATCTGGCGGGCATGAATGTCGGCAATGTAGCTCATGATTTCGTTTTGTTTACTGTTATAAATAATATTTGATTTCGGTGTTACTGGCGCATGTGTACAACGGGCGTTGCAGACTTGTGCAATCAGCTTGTCCGAAAAATCGAACAGGATGCAAAGAAACAATGTTTTTAATTCTCCTGCATTGTTTCACACAAAAATGTCCATAATTTAAAGCTAACAGAGATTAGTGAAATAAGTGATTGTTTTTAGAGGGATAGAAATATCTTGATTTCCTTCTGAAATGCAGTATTGATAGGTGTTTCGCAGAATATTTTGCGTTTGATTTTTGGAAATAAAAGAAGGTGAAATGAGAAGCGTCATCTCCGCGACTAAAATAAATCATACCGTGTAAGAGGACGAGTCGCGAGTTTTTACGAAAAATTCGAAAAATCAGATTTAGCAATAATCCGGTTTTTCGGCCGATGCGGGCCATTACGTTTTGGACACATTCATCGTTGTAGTGATCAGATTGCGAGCCGAAGCAGCATCGTCACCGGGACTAGGGGATTTGGGTATCACAATCAAAAGGAGGTGACAGAGTATGGAATTTAACACTCCGCTAAGCTTCCAAGCTTCGCGGTATTATTCTATCGCTTGCAGCGATTTTTGATTGCAAGTGATCGTCGGAGACGATAGAATAACCCTGCAGAGCCTGGAGGCTCAGCAGAGCAGTAAATGCACAAAATTAAAATCTGTCATTGGCACGATAGGAGAAGTCTCCCGCTAATAAACCTGCTGAATTTTGAGAGATGTCTCCTATCGTCGACAAGACGTTCAATGCTCATCAATGTAAGTAAATGCAGACACACTCGAATTGACTAAATGGCTTTAAGCCTTAAGCCTATTCGCCTATCAGCTTAATAAATTCGTCTTCACTAATAATCTTAACGGTATTAATCTTCTTGGCCTTTTCCAGTTTGCTGCCGGCGTCTTCGCCAACAACCAGGTAATTCAGCTTACTGCTTACGCCGGAAAGTAACTTGCCGCCATGCGCTTCCACCATCGCTTCGGCATCGCTGCGTTTCAGTTTGTTCATGGTGCCGGTGAAGAGGAAAGTCTGGTCATGCAGTGTGTTTTCGCCAGTAGCCGCTTGTTTTTTGGTATTGCTGAAGCTTAAGCCGAGTTCTTTCAGGTGATTGAGCATTTCAATATTCTGCGCATTACTGAAGAACTTATAAACGCTTTGTGCCACCTTAATTCCGATGTCTTCGAGTTGTTGCAGGTCTTCCTCAGACATGTTAGTCAGATCCATCAGGTTTGCAACAGCATTGGCAAGTGTTTTGGCCGTTGTTTCGCCTACATAGCGAATACCTAGCGCATAAACCAACCTGTTCAGTGGCTGTTTTTTAGAATTTTCAATGGCGGTTTGCAGATTGTCGATCGATTTTTTTCCAAAGCCTTCCAGCTGTCCAATTTTTGAAAAGTCAAGCTGGTAAACGCCTGGCACATCTTTCAGCAATCCCAGTTCATAAAACTTGCGAACATTGGCTTCGCCAAAGCTTCTTATGTCCATGGCGTCCTTGCTCACAAAATGGATGATGCGTTCCACCACCTGCGCCGGGCATTCTATATTAATGCAGCGCCAAACAGCCTCGCCTTCTTCCTTGTACAATTCACTATTGCAAACAGGGCAATTTCTTGGAAATACAATCGGTTTTTCATGGCCGGTTCTCACATCCGGCAACGATTTTACAATTTGAGGAATAACATCGCCGGCACGCTCAATCAGCACACTGTCGCCAATCTTCAAATCTTTCTCCTTTATGTATTCTTCATTGTGAACCGAAATGCTGGAAACGGTAACGCCGCCAATGAAAACGGGTTCCAGTTTAGCAACTGGCGTAACCGCGCCGGTTCTGCCTACCTGGAATTCTATGCCTTTCAGTTTAGTTGTAGCCTGCCTTGCCTTGAATTTAAAAGCAATAGCCCATCGCGGGTGATGCGTGGTCATGCCCATTTTATCCTGCAAGTCAAAATTGTTTACTTTAATCACCATGCCGTCAATCTCGTACGGAAGTGTGTCGCGCATTTCTTCATAATCATGTACGTGTTTTGTCACGTCCGTAATTCCCTTTCGCACCTGTTTTTCCTTTTGTGGCGACCTGAAACCGCAATCCCACAATAGTTTCAGAGAGCCGCTGTGTGTCTCTAATTCCTCAGGTATGCTTTTGCCGGGAAGTAAGGTATAGTCGCTCACATGATAAAGAAATGCTTCAAGGTTTCGCTTGGCTACTTCACGCGGATCTTTAATGCGAAGGCTGCCGCTGGCTGCATTGCGAGGGTTAGCTAAAGCCGCTATGCCCAGTTCTGCAAGTGCATCATTGTATTTTTTAAAACTGCTTTTGGTCATGATCACTTCACCACGGATCTCTATCTGCTGAATGCCGTATTTTGAAAACGGAGCAGACAAGGGGATGGATCTGATTTGTTTTATATTGGTAGTAATCTCATCTCCTTCAACCCCATCGCCGCGTGTTGCGCCACGCACCAGCATGTCGTTTTCATAGATCAATGAGATACTTGCGCCATCAAACTTCGGCTCAATGCAATATTCAATTTCCTGTAAACCGGTTAATTCGCGGGCTTTGCGGTCAAAGTCCAGAAGGTCATCCGCATTATAACTATTATCGAGGCTCAGCATTGGCACAAGATGCTGAACAGTTGGGAAGTTTTGATTAAGTGAACTACCCACGCGCTGTGTTGGCGAGTCTGCACTGATCAGCGCCGGGTTTTGTTCTTCAATCTTTTTCAGGCGCGTATATAATTGATCATATTCTGCATCTGCCAGCAACGGGTCGTCCATTACATAATAACGGTGCTCATGAAACCTTAAAACATCCCTTAACGTATTTATCTCTTCCGGCCCTGTTTCATCCAGGCTTTTTAAAAGAAGCGTAGTCTGTTTCTGGAGTTGTTTTGATTGTTCTTCATTATACATGCGAAGGAAATTATGCGGCTAAGATAGGGTTTCAAGCCTAAAGCGCAGAGCTGATTCAAGCAGAAGTTTTAGGTTGTACGTGATACGTTGTACATTGATCTGAGCGAAGAGGACGACAACTGTTAAAACTCAGCTTCAAATTGAACAACCGGCCTTTCTTCGCTTCAAAAAACGTACAACGTATAACCTGCAACTTATCACCACAGCCCTATGCCTCATGCTTCACCGAAAATATCCACCCTAATTACTTGAATTTGATGACATATTTATTATTTTTCCACCTCTTTAGTATTGTGCTACCAACTGTTTCTAATGAAGATCAACAAAGTACTCTATTTGGTTGTGATAACCGCAGTTTTAAGAATTGTGCTTGCCTCTTTCCTGGAGTTGGGTAATGATGAAGTATATTATTATACCTATGGGTTGCATTTGCAAACCAATTATTTCGATCACCCGCCGGGCGTAGGGCTGCTTATAAAACTTTTTACATTTAATCTTCACTTAGACAGCGAAGTTTTTTTGAGATTGGGTTCCATCGTTTTTGCAGCGATAGGAACGGTACTAACTTACCAGATTGGCCGGCTTATCCGCAACGAGCGTACCGGATGGTTTGCTGCAATTCTATATAACACCAGCATTTACAGCTCCATTATAGCAGGCACTTTTATTTTGCCAGATAGCCCGCAGGTTGTTTTTTGGCTGGCGGCTTTGTATGTAATGCTTCGGATTGTGCAACTGGATAAGAAACGTAATTCCATACCGGCAAAATATTGGCTGGCGTTAGGTGTGCTTAACGGGCTTTGCATTATGTGCAAGGTGCATGGCATTTTTTTATGGGGCGGATTAGGGCTTTACATTTTGTTGTATAACCGTAAGATGCTGCTGAACCCGTGGTTGTACATTTCTTTCATCATAACTGTGATTATTTTCAGCCCGATTATTTTCTGGAATATCCAGAATAATTTTATTACCTGGAGATATCATAGCGAACGAGTAACCGTCACAAAATTTACACTTGATAAAGATGGTTTTATACAAACCATTGTCGGCCAGATTTTTTATAACAATCCATTTAATGTCGCTCTTACAATAATCGCCGTTGTGTTTTTACGGACCAGGAGATTGATGGAGCGGCCTTTTCAGCGATTGCTTTCACTGTGCGGCTGGCCAATCATCATCATTGTTACAGGCGTTTCTTTGTTTAGAAATGTATTGCCGCATTGGACAGGCCCGGGCTTTATGAGCCTTGCATTTATTGCTGCTGCGTACCTTGACGAAAAATTCAGGTTTAAAACATTTGAAAGATGGCCGGGCATTTTAAGAACATCAGCAGTTTTCATGCTCATACTTTTTGTGGGTGCCTTAACGCTGGTTCATTTTTATCCTGGTACTGTTGGTGATAAAAAGGCCGAAAAAAATTATGGGGAGGGTGATTTTACGCTCGACTTATGGGGGTGGAAATCTTTTGGAGTGACATTTAACAAATGGCAGGACAGCCTTTCCACCGCAGGTGTTATTGAAGAGGATTTGCCGATTGTTTGCGGAAAATGGTTTCCCGCAGCGCATTTGGACTATTACGTGGCAAGGCCAAAAGGTACTCATGTTATCGGCGTGGGCCATCTTGAAGACCTTCACCAGTATGCATGGCTTAATCAACTTCGCGGTGATATAGCTACTGGTAAAGATGCCTTATGTGTTTTGCCAACCAATTGCGGGCAATCTGTTCAGGAAGTTTATGGGCCGTATTTTTCAGAGATATCGCTTTTAAATCGTTTCGTTCAAAATCGGCAGGGGAAGCCTGCGCGGTATTTTGACGTTTTTCTACTGAAGGGCTTCAATGGTAAAGATGAATTGCATAATAAAAAGTTTACGTTCAAATAAACTCTTTGCCGGCTGATTTTGTAATAATACTATCTGGCGAAGCCAGGCCACTCCGGTTGTTTTTGATAGCTTGTTGATGATTACCTGATGGAACAAGTTTAGCCCTCTGCAGATGAAGAATTGATGCATGATAATATAATGCCTGCTTTCAGCCTTTTTTAATGTGGCTACATTTAATCCAACGTTCAGTTTGAGTAACTTAGCTCATTTCGATTGGATTGTTTAAACCGGATCAACCAACCATAAAAGTCGCGTTTAGCCCTCTAAACAATGCCAGAATTTAAAGCCTATCGTAAATGGAAAAAGAAGCTGGAATATCTGCTGATGGTGACCGACAATTATCTCCTGGTCTTATTAAGGATGCGCGTAAACTTGTAGAGTCTTATCCAAAAGTACCCATAACAGTTGACTGCGTGATTTTTGGATTTGAAGAAAACGACCTGAAAATTCTTTTAATAAGAAGCGACCTTGAAATATTTAAAGGCGAATGGAGCCTTTTGGGCGATTTTGCAGCGGACAACGAGGACCTTGATGAAGCCGCGCACAGGGTATTGAAGCAAAGAACGGGCATGCAGGATGTTTACCTTGAGCAAGTAAGAATTTTTAGCAAGCCAGACAGGCATCCTGGTGGCAGGGTTCTTACGGTTGCATATTGTTCACTGCTTAGTATTGAGCATATAAAGCTTAATAAAATTGAGAACGAGCTTCATTGGCATAAAGTAACTGAGATAAAGAGTATGGCCTTCGATCATAAAGAAATTATGATGGAATGCTATAGATGGTTGCAAAAGCGCATACAGGAACACCCGCTTGGCTTCAATTTGTTGCCGACAAAATTTTCATTGCGCGAGTTGCAAAACTTGTATGAAGCAATTCTGAATGTAAAGCTGGACAGGCGCAACTTCAGGAAGAAATTTTTCGCTATGGACCTGTTGATTGATACAGGGGAAATGGAGGATGACGTGCCACACAGGCCGGGTAAACTGTACGAGTTCGACTTCGCGAAGTATGAGAATACAAAGCGCAGGTGGACGGGAATTGATTTTTGATAACCACGGAGCCACGCCGGAATAACGAAAAAAACGAATTTTTGCCACAAAGACGCCAAGACAGAAAGAAGCACAAAGAAAACAATTCCGATAGCAGTCACGCCGCGTCGCTGCTTCTTTACGCTCTTCGCGTGAAACCTTAGCGCCTTTGCGTGAGGTTCTTGCGTGAAACTCTTTTGCTGAAAGCTTTTTGAACAGGCACCGATAACGCTACAGACAACACTGCCACCAACATGCCTGCACTTACATCTAAAGGGAAATGCTGCGCGAGATAAACACGGGAGTAGCCTACCGCCAACCCGTAAATCAATCCTATGGCCAGCCACCAGTTTTTGCGGATTAACAAACTGAATAGAATATAAACAGTAAATGCGGTAGCCGTATGCCCTGAAGGAAAGCTGGAGATCAGGTGCACATCTACGCCGTCTACTGTATGTATCAGCGAATGATCTGCAATGGCTTTAAATGGCCTGGGCTCATCTGGTACAATAATATATTTACAAATCTGCGTGAACAAAGTACTTAGCACAAAGCTGCTGATCAAAAGCGGCAACGTGTCCTTACGCTTCATTCCCCAAACAACAATGATCAAAACTGCAACCCATACCGCGCCATCGCCCGCGTTAGTAACTATCCGGAAAAGCCAATCTGCGGCAATACCTAAATCAGTATTCAGCAACAGAAAAAGATCAATTTTGCCAACAATGAAAGAAAGTGAAAGTAACGTAATGCCCATCACAAAAGTGATGATAGAGGCTATGGTGAAATTCTTATAATTCAGGTTTTGCATCAGCTTTAAAAATAACGGTCGTTGGTAATTCAAACAGATCGTGGTGTGTAGCCACATTTTGCAAAGGAAGTGTTTTTAATGTATCAATAAAATAACTTCTTGTTATAATAAGTGCATTGGGTGTGCTATCCAGCCAATGTTTCAGCTCAGGTAGGGATTTTGTTACAGGTACATCTTTATCAAGATAAAAACGATATGCTGGGTTAAAAGTATCGAAGCTATAAATATGTTCATAGCTTTTAACTGTTTTAATAGTTTTTGTAACAGGGTTCTGGCTATATAAAACCGGGTATACGTAATGTAGCCCGATGATGTTAAAAAGGCTGAATGCAAATGCAATTACAGCAATTCTTTTTTGCCAGTCAGCCGTTTTAATAATAAAGAAGTAAGTAAATAAAATAACCGGGCACAGAAGAAGCGTAAAGGCAATCCAGCTTATATGTGCCGCTTCAGCTTCCTGTTTAACAGCAAAATATCCCGCTATCGGCAATATTAATGTAAATGCGGTGAGGATATATAAAGGGTATTTTTTAGAAGTAACCGCATCATTTATTAGCAGGTAAATAAACACGCCTAATATCACAGCAGCAAAAGGATAGCAAGGCATGGGATAGTTGGGGAGCCTGGTACTTGAAATACTAAAGAACACCACAAACGCCAGCACTACAATACCGCAGAAGAGAATGAAATCATTTTTAAATAATTCTTTTCTGGCTTTAATAACCTCGCCCAAAAAACTCATAAAAGGAACGAGCCCAATTAGCACAAACAAAATAGTGATGAGGAAAAATCCGCCATGCCCTTCCTGCGGATCTGAAAACCGATTGAGGTTGTGGTCAACAAAAAAACCACTTATCCATTCTCCATTGGTTGCTTTGTAAACGGCAAAATACCAGGGAAGAGCAATTGTAACGTATAACAGGATGCTCAACAAAAAGGGCCATGAAATTAGCTGCGTCCATTTCTTTTTCAAAATAATCCATACAAGAAAACAAAATCCCGGCAAAGCGATTGCGATGGGCCCTTTAGCCAGTGTAGCCATTGCCAGTGAGGCCGATGCCAGCAAGACATCTACTGTTTTTTTACTTTGTAGCCAGCTAAAGCCACTAAACAAACCCAATGTTATAAAGAAGATTAGATACGGATCAGGAACTGCCAGCCTAAACTCAAAAAGAAAATGTGTACTGCATGAAAGTACTAAAGCCACACAAAAACCACTTGCAGCATTCAGAAACTTTTTAGTATAGAGATAACTTACAAGAACAGTGAGCAAACCCATTACAGCAGAAAAAAATCTTGCAGCAAAGGGTGTTTGGCCAAAAGCCTTATAAGCGGCCATCATAAAAAAATAATGCAATGGCGGCTTATCTGTTCGCAGCTCGCCGTTAAATGTGGGAACAATGCCATTATTGCTTAATAACATCTCGCGCGCGCATTGCGAGTTTTTGGCTTCATCCAATATATAAATGGGTGTTGCTCCAAGCCTGAACAGCAATATAATCGCCAAAAGAGCAAACAACTGCCAGAAATAACTTTCTTTATAAGTATGCGTAGTGATCAATGCAATTTTTTCAGCAAATCTAAAACAAAGAAAAAAAAGATGGCTTTAAAGGCGCAACAGTGCTGGCACAGTATTAAGCTGACACAGGCGCAATGGCATGGATAAAGTCTGTAAAAAGATGTTATTTTAATAATGAGCGTTCGCCTCTTTGGCTTTTTTTCTACATTTTAGCATAAACCATCAATAAGTTTTAGCAGATATGAAAATTTTAATTGTGGAAGATGAAGCCCACGTTGCGTCGATGATGCACAAGGGCCTTACGGAAAGGGGCTATAATGTAACCGTGGCTTCGGATGGAAATATTGCATTAAAAATGGCTAGTGAGAATGAGTTTAGCCTTTATATTCTCGACATTATGTTGCCGGGCATTAATGGGCTTGAGTTGTGTAAGCAATTTCGTAAAAACAAAGTCAAGGGCCCGATACTTATGTTGACTGCCCTTGGGACTACAGAAAATATTGTTGCGGGGCTTGATAGCGGCGCTGATGATTATTTGGTAAAACCTTTTCGCTTTGCAGAACTTGAGGCTCGCTTGAGGTCGCTGCTTAGAAGGACGAGGCAGACCGAAGATGTTTCAGAAAAGCTTATACTCGATGACCTGGAATTAGATGTTGATGCCAAAAGCGTAAAACGTGCAGACGCAGCGATTAGCCTTACCGCAACGGAGTTTCGCCTTCTTGAATGTTTAATGCGTGCCAAAAACAAAGTGCTTACGAGGTTGGAACTGTTGGAGAAAGTTTGGGGAGTGGAATTTAATATGGCTACTAACGTAGTGGATGTTTATGTTAACTACCTGCGTAAAAAAGTTGACAAGGATTTCGATAACAAACTCATTCATACCGTTGTTGGTATGGGTTATATGATGAAGGGCAGTTAACAGCTCATGCGGCTATTATTTTTTGGTAGCAAGCGTTAAAAAAGGCTAATGAAAATTCAGACAAAAACTACGTTACTTTTTACCTGTATTACAGCATGCATAATATTATTGCTGAGTTGGTTTGTATATTACTTCACCAGCAGACAGGCAGCTACCGACTTTTATAAACGCCTTGAGATTAGAGCCTTTATAGCGGCAAGAGTAAGATTTGAAAAAGATGAAACATCCGTTGAAGCTTATAATGACATCCGCAGCAGACATCTTGAAATATTGGAAGATGAACGCGAATATTTTATAAAAGAAGACAGTGTATTAAGCACTAACATCGAAGGCTTGCCGCAAAAATTCTTCAAAGATGCAATCGAAAAAGGCACTGCCAATTTTAAAAAAGGAGATACATATTACACTGGTGTTTTGTTTGAAGTAAAAGGGGGTAACTATATTATTGTACTGGCTGCTAAAAATGAACAGCTCACAGCCACAATCGTAAAGCTCGGCAACATCCTTGTTGTGGGGTTTTTAGTATCTGTTATTATAGTATATACCATCAGTATTTTTTTTTCAAAGAACACCTATGCGCCTATACGAAGTGTTATTAAAAACGTTAAGGAAATAAATGCCGAGAACCTTTCTCAACGGCTGCCAGTAAAGAAAGGGCAGGATGAAGTGTACGAACTTACACATACATTTAATGATATGTTAGACAGGCTTGGAACAGCTTTCGAAACACAGAACAATTTTGTAAGCAATGCATCGCACGAGTTCCGAACGCCTATAACAACGATTATCGGGGAAGCAGATATTGCGCTATCGCGAAGCAGGACGAACGAAGAGTTGTTGCAATCAGTTTCTATTATTCTTACAGAAGCAGAGAAGTTGAAGCACATAACAACCAGCCTGCTAAACTTTGCACAGACGGGCTTCGACGGAAAAAAACAGAACTGGCAGAAAATAAGGATTGATGAGCTGGTTGTTGATGTAAAGAACGATATTGAAATATTGGTGCCGGGTTGCAAAATTGCTATCAAGCTGGATGAATTGCCTGAAGATGATGCCGACCTTGTTGTTGAGGGTAATCCGAATTTGCTACGTCTTGCGTTAGGCAATGTGTTACAAAATGCTTGTAAATACTCTGATAATGCGCCGGTTACTGTAAGCATTCGTACGTTGGCGGGGAATGTATATATCATCACCGAAGACAAAGGGATTGGTATTCCGGAAGATGATGTAAGAAAAGTGTTTGATCCATTCTTCAGGTCGGACAATACGTTGTCTTATGAAGGTTATGGATTGGGCCTTCCACTCGCGCTAAATATTATCCGTTTACATAAGGGAACAATCAAAGTAAGTTCCATCATCAATAAGGGCACAATAGTTGGATTCATTCTTCCCATTGATAAACATGAGGTTTTCTAATCTCATTCTAATCTATTTCTTATAGCATTCTAATTCCATTCTTAGGCATGTCTAATGCCGGTTTTTCAGCTTTGCAGTAAACAAAAAAAGCAACGATGAAAAACATACTTATTCCTACAGACTTTACTGCGCAATCGCTCCAGTTAGTTGTTAATACTGCGGAAACATTAAATAGCGAAGAGCTGAACATTATTCTTTTTCACGCTTTCGATCCTCCCTCAGATATACTTGACCTGATGTTTCTTAAACGCAACCCGCTTTATGAAGGTTTGATGAATGAAGGATTTAGAAGAGAATGCCGCAGGTTAAAAACAAAGTATGGAACTATTATAGGCAGTATCACCTTCAAGCATTTTTATGGCAATACCAAACCCGCGTTCAAAAATTTTATCAGGGCAAATGCGATCGACCTGGTTGTTTGGCCGAAGGAATATTTCATGTACACCGGATATCGTTACAGCATTAATCCTGAGAGATTAATTAAAGGTTGTGGAGTTGAGCTATTATCTGAATTTGACACAGATAATGATGTGTTGGTAAACAGCTCTTTCATTTATGTAAAGAAAGAGATGGAAAGCCTTGCCAACGCATGATGATAGCCGCCACAAAACATATGAAGGGCTTACTGAAAATTATTGAAGACTTAAAACGCCGGTTATGTTACTAAAAGACAATGTTCCTTACAGATATATATTCGGGAAAATAAAGAAAGAGTTTATTGTTGTTACTGTGTACGCCACGGTGATAGTGTTGCTGTATGACAATTTTCATTTTACAAGAATATCAATACCCATAGCGGTGCCAACTATACTTGGTACAGTGATTTCACTATTGCTCGGATTCAGGTCAAACCAGGCATATGACCGTTGGTGGGAGGCAAGGCACATTTGGGGCGCCATAGTAAACGATTCAAGAACGCTGGCAAGACAAATACTATGCTTTACAGAGGTTGCCTACGAAGGCGATGAAGTGCAACAGCTTAGAACGCGAATGATAAAAAGGCAAATGGCATGGAATTATGCATTAGGGCGAAGCCTGCGAAAAATGAATGTGTTACATGGACTGGAAAAATATATCGGTAGAAAAGAATACGAATTTATTTCGCATTACAACAATGCGCCCGCTGCGTTGCTGGAATTGCATGCACGCGACTTGAACACGGCGCTTGAGCGTGGTATGATCAATCAATTTCAGCAAGTAGAGTTAGATCGTACATTGACACGATTATGTGATTCTATGGGTAAATGTGAAAGGATTAAGAACACTGTGTTCCCTGTTACATACAGCTTGTATATACATTTTGCTTTGCTGCTGTTTATTGGCCTGTTGCCATTTGGCGTGATCCAATATTTTGGATTCTTTGAAATCCCCCTGGTTGTTGCAATTGCATCAAGTTTTTTGTTGATTGAAAAGATGGCGATTCATCTCCAGGATCCATTTGAAAACAAGCCAACCGATACACCTGTAACCACTATTGCCACCAATATAGAAAAGGATCTTCGACAAATGCTGAAAGATCAGGAGTTGCCGGAAGATCATCCTGTGTTACAGTTTTATGTTTTATAGACGGGCAATTGATGATTTGAGTGATGTGTATAAGATCCCTTTTGAATAATGAGAGCCATGCTACGCTCCGCATTTGTCCGGAATACGGGCATGGCTTATTGATTCTTATTTATCGCAGTGATTGCCACATTATTTAAGGGCTTTTTGTAAACCCAGATAATGCCCACCAATGAAACGAGTACCGTTATAAGGTAGAACAACAGGCTTATGCAAACAGCTTCATCCCGGTTGAGTAGAAACTGATTACTTCCCCATAGAAACACAACTTCACGGGCACCTAAACCGCCAATAGTAAAAGGTAAAACGGCAACAATAGAAGACAATAAAAAGATCAGGATATAAGGCATTTGGTGCTCGTGCAGATGTAGTGCATTCATCAGGCAATAAACACAAATAACCTGTAAGCCCTGAACAAGAATCCCCATCCAGAAAGTGCTCCAAAAGCTGCTGATAAATGAGGGAAATAATTTTTTTACAACAAAGTAGTAGATGATCATTCCGGGTAAGATGGCGGCAACAAATAGCCACGAGAATTGTGCGCCATTAAACACCATCCAATAGTAAGTAACTGCGAGAATGCTGAGCCCGACAAGCCCACTGATCCTATCCAGCAAAACTGCAGCTGTTAGTAGCTTTGCCGGCTGATCATAGTGCCTGTTGAGCAAAATAACCTTATAGGCATCTCCTCCAATGCCGCCAGGCAAAAACAGGTTATAATACATGCCTAACCATGATAATTTAAGATTGAGGATTTGCGATAAGGTTAAACGAATATTTTTAAAATAAATATTCAGCCTTACAGAAGATACAATCTTTGATGTAACAAAAAATATAACAGCTACTAATAACCATAGCCAGTTACATCTTTGGATTGTCTCCCAGCTTTTGCTCAGGTTAATTTTACGGCTCACATACCACAAGCACACAACAGTTACCCCTATTTTAAGAAGTAATTTTAAAACTGATTTTGTGTGTTGTTTTAAGGACATGTATAGTCAATGGTGAATAGTCAAAGATGCAGGCAACTTAATATTTGTCGGCCCTCTTTTATTTTGAATCTTAAATCAGATAATCGTGGTTTTTCTCATTCGCATATTCTCTCATTCTCACATTCGCACATTCGCACATTTACATTGTCAATTGTCAATTGTCAATTTTTCATTGAAACCCTCCTGTTTAAAGACATGCCTCACATTATAAGTCTTCCTATTCGTGCCTTCAAAGTATGTGCGCATGTTTATTTCTGCGATAATGCCGATCGTGATAAGCTGAATGCCACCAAGTAAAAAGATCATGCCGAGAATAAGCATTGGCTTGCCCCATATGTCATCGCCCATCATTTTAAGAATAAAAAGATAGATGTTAATGGCAACGCCGATAAACAGGCTGATGAATCCCATCGTGCCAAAAAGATGCATGGGCTTCTGGCTATATTTTCTAAAGAATACCATTGTTACCAGATCGCTCATTACACGAAACGTTCTGCCAAGGCCATATTTTGAAGTGCCATATTTTCTGGCGTGATGCTTTACATCAACCTGTACAATCCTGGCGCCTTGCATTGCCGCAAGCACCGGTATAAAGCGATGTAATTCGCCATACAGGCCAAGGTCCTCCGCAATTTCTCTTTTAAAAACTTTTAATGTACAACCGTAGTCCTTAATGTAAACTCGTGTCATGCGCCTTATTAGAGCATTCGCAATTTTGCTTGGTATTTTCCTCAGCAATGCGCCATCTTTTCGGTTTTTGCGATTGCCGGCCACAACATCCCAGTCTTCACTAATAAGCTTGTTCAGCATAAAAGGTATGTCTGATGGATCGTTTTGCAAATCACCATCCAGCATTGCAATATACTTTCCTGTGGAGTAGTCTATGCCGGCCGCCATGGCAGTGCTCTGGCCATAATTCTTTCTTAGTTCCACCAACACAATTTTATCATTAAGTAAGTCCTTTATGCGGGTTCGTGTGGAGTCAGAAGAGCCGTCATCAACAAAAATTATTTCATAATCAATTTCCTGAAGGGCGTCACTTACAGCACTGATCATCGGGCTTACATTATCTTCTTCATTCATTACCGGAATTACAACTGATAACTCTTTCATCCGCGCATTTTATTATTAATTATTCCGTCCTCTCAAGTTCTAAGGTGAATGTAGCATTTGACGGCAAATAGTAAGAATAGACACTCAAAGTTAATTCAATGGGATGTTGCATGAAAGTTTTTTGAATACCCGGAATAAATGCATATCAAACATTTAAGTGGAGTGCCAAAAATGCTTTTTAAAAGATTAGCAATCGTTGGATAGAGGGAATGATTAGATTTTGGAAATAAGTATGATTAGGTATCCTGGTGGTAATGAATGTTGCGCTTACATGCAGTTGTGGCTGTGTTGAAAATAATCCACCTACTGTTATAGTGAAACATCATCGACAGGTACAAAGCAAATAAGAGATTGCCTTTGCATTAAATTGCCAGATTGATGTAAAGAAAAATTTGGGTAGATCCGTTTCGGAGTAAACTCGTACTTAAAGCGCTTTAAGCGGCTATTAATTTTTTTTCTAACAGCGGTCTCTTTTATTGCATATTAAAATTACTGAAAATGTCCGCTCTAGATATAAGAATGAATGAGTATATGTCAATAAAAAGTAAAAGTGGCTTTTAAAACCTTAAAATAAGCTAAAAGCGTTTAGTTTACAGGCTTTTCCGTTTTAACGTGGATTGAATTGCCATTGAAAAATTCGGCTTATCAAATACAGATTATGAAGAAATCACTGTTACTTTTTGTTTGCGCTGTTCCCTTATTGCAATTTTCTTACGCTCAAAAAAAAGCGACAAACACTATTACCAACAATAGTACCAAATTCCGGCTTTCCGGAAAACTGGCTGATAAAAGCGGCCAGAATGGTATTGCCGGCGCAACTATACAGTTACAGGCGGGCGACGTGAAGCGAAATATTGTTTCAGGTGCTGATGGATCGTTCGTGTTTGAGAACCTGCCTAATGCGGGAAAGTATAACTTAACGATAACTGCGGTTGGGTACAAGGCTTTTAAAGAGACGGTTAACCTGGCCTCTTCGAATGACCTGGGTAGCCTGGTATTGGAACAGGAATCCAATAATCTTTCAGCAGTTGTTGTATCTACTACAGCAAAGCCTACCATGCAAATGGGCATTGACAGGAAAATATTCAATGTTGAAAAGAATATTACTGCACAGGGCGGAACTGCGGTGGATGTAATGAAAAACATTCCATCTGTTACGGTTGATATTAATGGTAATGTGCAGATGCGCAGTACCAGCCCACAGATTTTTGTTGATGGCAGGCCAACCATATTAACATTGGATCAGATTCCTGCAGATGATATTGAGCGGGTAGAGCTAATGACAAACCCTTCCTCAAAATTTGACGCGTCAAGTGCGGGTGGTATCATCAATATCATTCTAAAGAAAAATAAGCGTTCCGGGTTGAATGGTATCGCGTCTATTGGTGGAGGAACGCCGGATGTATTGAACGGAAACCTGAGCTTAAATGCAAGGCAACAAAAGGTAAACCTTTTTGTAAATGGCAATTTGAATCAATCAGGTGGATACAGTAAAGAAGAAACATACAGGCAGAACAAGAGCGAGGGTGAAATAACTGATTACTTTAATCAGGAATCAAAAAACGACAGAAAGAGAAGGTTTATGTCGACTCGTTTTGGTGCCGACTATTTTATCGATGACAAAAACACCGTAACGTTTACGCAAGGTTTTACCGAAGGAAAGTTTCGCAATCACCAAACGCAGGATCAGCAGTATCTTGATAAAACAAATACACTGGACTATACCGGAAACAGGTTGTCTGATGATAATTTCCGGTTTTTCAGATATAGCAGCCGCCTTACTTATGACAAAGTTTTTGATAAACCCGAACATAAGTTAACTGCTGATATTACCTATAACGGTGGTACAAAAAACAGCGGTTCATTTATTACTACCAATCAATACAATCTTGATGGAAGCCTTCACGCGCCGGTAAATAAGGTGCGTAATGGTGGTTCCGGCAACGACAATCAGATTGTTGCACAAATTGACTACACCAACCAGATAAGTGCCGATAAACGCATTGAATTTGGCGGAAGGACTTATTTCAATAAAACTACCTCTTCCTTTGGTACATATTCACTTGATCAGGCAAACAATGAAACAAAGTTGCCGTTGAGCAATAACTACAAGTATGATGAAACTGTTTACGCAGGTTATTTTAACTATGCCAATAAGTTCAAAAGCTTTAAGTACCAGGTAGGCTTGCGTATGGAAACATCCAGGCTTGACGGGACTATGATTGATAGTGCAAAGAGCTTTGGTTATAGTTATCCTTCAAGTTTTAAAGACCTGTTGGAAGCGATGTTCCCGAGTGTGTTTATCACGAAACAATTAACCGAATCGCAGGATCTGCAGATCAACTATTCTAAGCGAATCAGAAGGCCGCGTTGGTGGGAGGTAAATCCATTCATTGATATTAATGATCCAATGAATATTTCTGTAGGCAATCCAGGCCTGGCACCGGAATATACCAATTCATTTGAATTGAATTATTTTACAAGATATAGGGGAGGAAGTGTAACCGCGGGAGTTTACTACAAAAATAATGTGCGTGACATTACTGAGTATAGCGATACGATCAGTAATCAATTGTATCAGCAATTGGCTAACGCAGGCGTATCGCCAAATGCAATTGTAAACACATTTATCAATGCGGGCCACACTAACAGATGGGGCGCTGAATTAACGGTTCAGCAGAAAATGTTGAAGGATTTAGATCTTACCTACAACCTTAACCTGCAATACCGCAAAACAGATGCGCAAGTGGGAAATAAAAGCCTGAATAATGAAGGCTTTAACTACAATACAAAATTCATTGCCAATTATAAGATCACTGGTTCAAGAAGCGTATTTAATAATTTAAATTTCCAATGGGTGGCGCAATATGAATCTCCGCAGGTAATCCCGCAGGGTAAAACAAAAGATGTATTTGTGTCCGACTTCGCAATGCGTAAAGAATTCCTGAAAAACAATGCCGCTGCGCTGTCATTCAGCATCAGCGATATATTCAACACACGCAGATATGGAAATATTTACAATACGGAATCTTTCTACCAGGATTCTTATGGCCGTTGGGATATTCGTACATTCCGTTTGACTTTCAGTTACAAATTCGGAAAGAGCGATTTCAACATGTTTAAGCGGCATGATGATGATGGTGGAGGAAACGGCTAAGTTTGAATGTGCGAATGTGCAAATAGGCGAATGTGCGAATGGGCTAAATTATTTGATGTCGCGCACTTTAGTCCGAATTAATTGTTTGCGAAAAGAAACAATAAATATAATCTAAACGAAAAAGTCCCGAGTGAATCGGGACTTTTTTTATGCAACAAAAACATCCAAAGAAGTGAAAAGTCAATGGTCAATAGTGAAAGGTGTCGATGCGTTCATTCATTCGCACATCTTCATATTCACTAATTCGCACATTTAAATGATTCCCGCTAATTCAAGGCTGCGTTTCTTTAAATTTCTGATCTCAATATTTTCAATTACTGAATCAGGAGTGAGGATAAGCGAAACACCGTGCTGCTTCCACCATTGGTCTTTAGCCAGCTTTTCGAAATGAATCACACCAATAAAATAACTTCTTTCCTGTCCGCCGTGCCATTCTTCAATCCACTCAAATTCTTCTTTCGGAACATCGGTTAATTGATTGAAGCTTACATAAGCGCGAACATAGAAGTCGTGAGATAATTCTCCCGGTGTATGGTAATACAATTTCTTGTACTCGTATTTGTAATCATAACGCAATGCAGAGATGTCACTTAATACTGCAGAAGCTGTTGGGAAACTGCCGGCGCCTTTCCCGTAGAAGAACTGTTTGTCAGCAAAACCACTTTCTATTACTACGCCATTATATTCATTACGAACAAAACTCAAATGATCATCGTGTGAAACGAATTGCGGCAATACAAATGCTGCTACTTTTCCGTTCTTTAATTTTTGCGCTTGTGCCACCAGTTTAATATCATAGCTTTTTTCTTTGGCCACATTTGCATCAGTCAGCTGAATGTTTTGAATACCTGTAAACACAATGTTTTCAGGAGATTCAATGATGCCGTAAGCATGCGTTAACAATAATGTCCATTTATTAACCGCATCAAAACCTTCTACATCTAAAGCCGGATTGCTTTCAGCAAAACCCAGTTGTTGCGCTAAAAGTAAAGCTTCATTATAGGTCAATTTATCTTCAAACATTTTGGTGAGGATGAAATTGGTTGAGCCGTTTACAACGGCTTTTATTCCGTGCAACAAATCATTGTCGTAATATTCTTCCAGGTTGCGGATAACAGGGATAGATGCGCAAGCTGCAGCTTCACACAAGAATGGAAGATTTGTTTCTTTTTGCAAAGCAAGGATTTCATTCAGGTGCTCCGCGATCATTTTTTTACTGGCACTAACAACAGCCTTACCGTTTTTGAATGCAGTTTGAACGATGTCGAAAGCCGCTGCTGAATCATCAATTACTTCAACAATTACGTTAATCTCTTTGTCGAATAGTAATTCATCTTTCTCTGTTGTAAAAAGTTCTGCTGGCGCATTTCTTTTTTTACCAGGATGTTTAATACAAACTCTTCTTATCTCTGCTTTTAATGAAGGGGTCTGGTGCAACACATGGTATAAACCTTCTCCAACCACGCCAAATCCAAACAAACCAATAACCAGTTTTTTGTCCGTACTCATAATGTGTGTATTAATATTTTGAAGCTTCAGTGTTCGCCAAAGAAGCCTTGTTGTTGTCGTCTTTTTTATGCTGATCAATAAATTCTTTTACCAGTGTTTCAATTGTTTCAAACTCTAATAAAAAACCATCATGGCCATAGTAAGAATCTATCACTGAAAGCTGTGCATTGGGAATATAAGCTGCTATCAGTTCCTGTTCGCTTGTAGGAAATAATATATCTGACGAGATACTTATTACCAACGTCTTTGATTTTATGCTCTGCAATGCTGCGCGGACAGAATCCCTTCCTCTGCCCACATTGTGCTTGTCCATGCCCTGGCTCAAAAAATAATAGCTGAAAGCATTAAATCGCTTAGCCAGTTTTTCGCCCTGGTAACGTTGGTATGATTCGGCTTTAAACACCTGCTTATCTATGCTTGCGCCTTCTGTTTCAGTTGTAAAGCCGTGTTGCGATTTAAAATAAGTTTCGTAATGCCTGTAGGAGATAAGCGCAATAGATCTTGCAGCTTTCATTCCTTCAATTCCCGCTTCGGGCGTTTTTTCTTTCCAGGTAGCATCGCTTTCAATACACCAGCGTTGAGATGAATTGAATGCAACACCCCAGGATGAATGTTCTGCATTGGTTGCAATAGGGAAGATGTACTCAAATAGTTCGGGCTCTTCAATGGCCCATTCCAGCAGTTGTTGGCCGCCCATAGAGCCGCCCACGCCAATAAAGATTTTCTCGATGCCTAATTCTTTTTTCAACAGACGATAGGCACGAACCATATCTCTTGTAGTAAAAAAGGGGAAGTCATGATAATAGGGACTGCCAGTCTCGGGATCGTTATCTAACGGGCAAAGACTGCCGTAGCAACTTCCCGGCATATTAACGCAAATAACAAAATGTTCTTCTTCGTTAAACAGTTTTCCTTCACCTACTAATCCTGCCCACCACTCAACTGGGTTGCTGTTAGCGGTTAATGCGTGAAATATCCAGACTACATTGCTTTTATCAGCATTTAGTTCGCCAATTGTTGTGTACGCAAGATGTAGTTGTGAAAGTGTTCTGCCACTTTCCAGTGTAAATGTGTTGTTGTATGTAAAAACCTTCGGATGCATAATAAAATTCAAAAATAAAAAGTCAAAAGTCAAAAAGACGATGATTGTTCATCTCGTTGCATAGAATTGTAACTGTATAAGTGTGCGACGCAACAGAAGTCCAATAGTGGTTCTGCTGCGGGGCCCATAATTACATTCAATTCTATTTTCATATTTTTCAAAAGCTTTTTTAATGAAGCCTTTTACTTGTTATCGCTTTAGGTAAAGAACATTCGCGAATTAAAACGTAACCTAAACTATCATCGTCTTTTTTTGACTTTTGATTTTTGACTTTTGAATTATTTGATCTTTTCAAATGCTTGTTCAAAATCAGCTTTAATATCGTCTATATGTTCAATACCTGCACTAATACGCACTACGTTAGGTAATACGCCGCTGGCAAGTTGTTCTTCTTCACTTAACTGCTCGTGTGTTGTTGATGCAGGATGGATTACCAGTGTTTTTGCATCACCAACATTCGCCAAATGGCTCGCCAGTTTTAATTCATTGATCAACTGAGCTGCTTTTTCCTTACCACCTTTAACACCAAATTGCAGCACGCCGCCAAAACCGTTGGGCAAATATTTTTTCGCCAATTCGTGGTATGGGCTGCTTTCCAATCCCGGATACCATACGAAATCAACTGCAGGATGTTTTTCCAGCCATTGTGCCAGTGCCAGCGCATTTACTGAATGACGTTCAGCACGAAGCGACAAGGTTTCAACGCCCTGCAATAAAAGGAATGAGTTAAACGGACTTAATGCCGCGCCAAAATCTCTCAAGCCTTCTACTCTTGCTCTTATAATGAACGCGATGTTCGGTAAACCAAGCGGATTGCCCTCACCAAAAACTTCCCAGAATTTTAATCCGTGATAGCCTTCAGAAGGTTCTGTAAACTGAGGGAATTTGCCATTGCCCCAGTTGTAATTACCTGCGTCAACAATAACACCGCCAATGCTGGTGCCATGTCCGCCGATCCATTTGGTTGCAGATTCAACTACAATATTTGCTCCCCATTTTATCGGCGCGCAAAGGTAGCCACCAGCACCAAAAGTATTATCCACTATCAGTGGCAGATCAAACTCTTTGGCCAGTGCGGCGAATTTTTCAAAATCAGGAATATTTAATCTTGGGTTACCGATGGTTTCAAGATAAATAGCCTTTGTTTTATCATCGATCAGTGATCTGAAGCTTTCCACATCATCTCCTGCTGCAAATCTTGCTTCAATGCCCAGTCTCTTAAAAGACACTTTAAATTGATTGTAAGTACCACCATATAAATAGGATGTACTTATAAAATTGTCGCCCGCCTGCAGAATGTTGCTGATAGCAAGGAACTGAGCGGATTGCCCGCTACTTGTTGCAAGCGCTGCCACACCACCTTCCAACGCTGCGAGGCGTTGTTCAAAAACGTCGGTAGTGGGGTTCATTATTCTCGTATAAATGTTGCCGAATTGCCTTAGGCCAAAAAGATTGGCAGCATGTTCAGCACTATCGAAGCCGTAAGATGTTGTTTGGTAAATAGGTACGGCACGTGATTTTGTAGTTGGGTCAATTTGTTGGCCTGCATGTAATTGCAGCGTTTCAAAGTGTAGGCTCATGGCAAAATTGTGTTTGATAAATGATTTAATATGTTGAAAAATGGAATGGCCGAAAGAAGTACAGCGCCTGTAATTGCGCAATGAAAAATACGTAAATTATGCTTTACAGCATACAACAACAACCTGTGTAGCGGGCTATCAGCAGATGCAATGTGTATGTGTGTGTGATGATACTCATGGCGGGTATTCCACAAATTTAATAGACAATTGCTGTTGTTGTGCATTTTTTTACTTCTTTATAACAATTTAATTTTCAGCCACCTCGCTAACCGTTGCCGGTTTTATGCTTTTGAGGTGATCAAACACTTGTTTCAGGTCATTTATCAAATCTTCCGCGTCTTCCAGTCCTACAGACAGGCGGATTAAGCTGTCCGCAACGCCTGAACTTCTGCGCTTTTCAGCAGGAATAGATTTATGCGTCATGTTTGCCGGGTGGCACAATAAACTTTTTACACCGCCCAGGCTTTCTGCCAGTTTAAATAATTTGGTATTGGTTACAAATTGAATGGCTGCTTCTTCGGTATCATTTTTTAATGTGAACGATACCACTCCTCCAAAGCCTTTTGCCTGCTTTTTGGCAATAAGGTGATTAGGGTGAGAGGGAAGGCCGGGATAATAAACTTTATCAACCTGCGGATGCTGCTCCAAAAATTCAGCAACTGCCTGCGCATTTATGCTGTGCTGTTTAACGCGTAATTGTAGCGTTTCAATGCCGCGGATGATGAGCCAGCTGTCAAACGGAGCTAACACTGCGCCGCTGGCATTTTGAATGAATTTCAGTTTCGCGCCGAGTTCAGCGTCTTTAGCTACCACAACACCCGCAATAAGGTCGCTATGGCCACCAAGATATTTTGTTGCTGAATGAACAACGATATCTGCGCCAAGCGTCAATGGTTTTTGTAACACTGGTGAAGCAAAAGTATTGTCTACACAAAGCAAGCAATTATTTGCTTTGGCAATTTTTGCGATTGCTTCTATGTCAGAGATCTTTAATGTAGGATTGGTAGGTGTTTCAATCCAGATCAATTTTGTTTTAGGCGTAACGGCATTAAAAACATTTTCAACATTAGTTGTATCAACGTAGTTTACGCTAATGCCAAACTTCTGGTAGATATGTGTGAAAAGGCGAAATGCGCCGCCATAAATATCATCTACGGCAAGTATTTCATCACCGCTTTCTAGTAATTTAACTACGGCATCAATAGCTGCCAGGCCACTGGCAAAAGCCACGCCGGTTGTGCCTTGTTCCAGTTCCGCAATAATGTTTTCAAGCGTTGCTCTTGTAGGATTATTGGTTCTTGAATAATCATAACCTTTATTAACGCCGGGCGCTTCCTGAACAAAGGTGCTGGTTTGATAAATTGGAACGGCTATTGAGCCCGTTTGTGCATCGACCGGGATGCTGTGAATGATTTGAGTTGCTGTACTCATGATTAGACAGTTTTTGTTTTCCCGGATGACTTTAAGCAGAAGATTATTTTTTGCTTTCTGCGATCATCCTTTTGCGGGAATGATAAAATTTGATTAGACAATGTTTTTTGACAGCTTATAAGAAGAAAGGAGATAAGTTGGTTGTTATTTTCTGCTTCGCCGGCTGAACCAGAAAATAAAAAAGCCCACCTGTAAGCCAGGCGGGCTGAATATAATTAGGCGATGCTATCGCTTTTTAAATCAAACCATTACGCTGACTTATCTGTCTGTATCTGTTGAGATACAGTTGGAGTTGGCACCTTCCACCCGTAGGTGAGGTTGCCAAGGCTTCATCGGGCCAAATCCCTCTGCCTTTCTTGATAAGATGTAAAGAACTGGCGCAAAGATAGGTGCGGGAAATTTAAATGAGCAAAATTTTTTTTGAGAGCGGTTTCTTGCTTGTAGGCTAAAGGCCTTGTTCAAAAAAAATTATTCCATCGAATTCGATGGAATAGGGAGTAGTATTGATGAAATTATCCAATCAACTTTAACATCCTCAGTCTTACTTTATGTTTGATTTTATACCTATCTCAAGGTCGTGAATTTGTGTAATTTCTAAATGAACATTTATTCACTTCTTGTAGATCCTTACGGTTATCGCATATCGGCGGATGTAATTTGAGAGTGATAAAATGTACTCAAAAAAGGCATTGTTATTTTTTCTAAAAATAGTTTTGCCGCTATGAGAACTGCGTACCCTGTAAAATTTATTTTTATAATTAACCGCTTGGGTATTCATTCAGTTTTTTTGCGCAGCATAAAGAATGTAATTGCTGTTGTCAAAAATAGCTATAGAAGAAAACACGACGTAAACACAGCCTTCTATTCTCCCAAAATTTATTCCAATATTGCTTACACATATTTTAAGTGTCATAATGTAGCTTCTTATCTGATTAATAATATCAAGTGCATTTCCTTCACTCTAGATATTCCTCATATTACAACAATCATAAGGCGGAGTTTCGTTCTTACCTTAATGGATGGTGCCGCGGTAAATTTTCAGGATTGTTCTTCAAACCCATCTTGTTCTTCACATATTACCTACTGGCTTTTTCTTCGCCACCAGCGCAGGGCGCAGTTACAGTTTGTAAGACATCCGACAATTTGTATTAACAACAGCTTCGCAATTATGCCACAAGAGATACGCAATATCCAGTCAATATCTAAATTTTCTTAAAAACAAAAAGTATATGAAATTCAAGACCCTTATCGTAGCCTTTCTAGCGCTTTCATGTAATGTGATTGCTCAGAAAACAAGCAGAGAGTATTTTAACTTAAACTATGTATCCATCCCCTCTAAATTAATTTACGATCAGATCAAAACATACTCCGTAGATGTATCATCTATCGGCACCAGGTATGGATATTCTCTTCAGGAATTAGAAAGCCTGGCAGGAGGATTGGTATCCTATAAAAAAGTGCCTGCTTCAGAAGCCAATCTTAAAATAAATTATAGAATAGGGCCGTTTACATTGGTGGATAAAAAAGTGGAGTCGGGTTATACCGAAGATAGCAAGACAAAAGTTAAGAAGTATTATTACTATGTAGTGTATTCTTACAAAATTGAAGCTTCAATGGAAGTGTATAATGCCGCCAATGGCATTCGGTTATTGTCTAACTACCTGCCCGCCAATGTGGTTACCTTAGGAAATAGTCTGTCAGTCGGAACGTCTTACACATCAGGCGATGCGTTAAACAATTGGAATAACAATGAAGCGGTTACAGTTACTAAAAGTGTGCAGGAGCAAATTGCGGGGTTCATGAGCAGAAGTCGTTCCATGATCAGCAACGAGTTTGACTTTGTAAATACCAAAGAGCAAATCACACTTTTTAAATTAAAAAAATGTGACATTGCAGATCAGTACAATGAAAACCTTCAAAAAGTAATAGAGGCTTTAAAGCTAATGACCGCAGACGAACAGCCTTCCCAATACCTGGAGAAAATAAAGGATCAGGTTGCTTATTTTGAATCTTACAACGACAAGTTTAATCCTACTGATAAAAAGGAAGACGTGTTGTTTTTTGCCAACAACTACAATTTAGCTTCTATTTATTATTGCCTGGATGAATTTGAGAAAGCGAAATATTACGCAATTCGTTTAGATAATGTAAATGCGAAAGAAGCGGAGTCGGCTATATTAGCGACAAAAATAAACAGCATGCCGCTGTTGTTAAGCAAGCATTTTTTAACAACGCGCCACCTTGACTATAATCCTGTGCAGGACTACAGGCTAACGGGTAAGAAATTTAAGAGCGATGCATTAAGCAGTGCGGAGGCAACTATTCAATCACTAGGAAAAGAAGGACTGAATCAGGCTACTGACTCTGTTTATTTTGCAAATGGCACAACCGGTGTTGGAAAGATAATTTATTACAAAGAAACCAATACATATAAATTGTTGCCGACAGCTAACCCTGATAGTACTATTACGTTAAGCACGGGAAATAGTAATTGGTTTTTAATGGACAACGAGAAATACTATGTTATTAAGGTTAAGCAGATGGGAGCAGTGAATAAGCTTATCACCAAGTCGCTATTCCCTTCAAACAAAGTTGTCCTTTTTGTCGCGAAAGAATACGGGTCTGTAGACATGTATTGTGCATGGCGCGAAGGAGAGGCAACAGCTACTGAATTGTCTGGTTTTGGCGTCAAAAAAACTATGGCTGAATATTTTAAGGACTGTCCGTCTGTAAGCGAAAAAGGGCGCAAGGGCGACTATGGCACCGCAATGAGTTTTACGAAGGAAAAGCTTCAAACACTTTGCACTGATTATAATAATTGTCAATAGAAAGGTGCATTATAAATTATCTCAAAAAAACTGCCATCACAATGGCAGTTTTTTTATGGCTGAATTTCGGCTGAAAATAAGCGGTTTATTTTTTAGATAACAAATGATTCTAAAGTAGACTGCTGTGTTGATTTAAACTGATGCGCCACTGGAAAATGAATCATATAAGCTTCCATGAAGCATGAATGCAAAAACATTTACTTAGACATCTATGTTGTTTGATATTTTTTGTTCATGGGCTATGCTTTTCAAAAAACAAGATTGTATCTTAGAAGACGTCAATTTAAAATCAAATCGAGTTTTTATGGACAAAAAGCCACCTGCCACTACAATTGATGAATACATCGCCGACTCACCTAAAGATGTTCAGTCGATTTTGCAAAGTATTCGCACAACCGTGCTAAAAGCAGCGCCAAAAGCTGTTGAAAAAATCAGCTACGGGATGCCTGCGTTTTATCTGGATGGCTACCTGGTTTATTTTGCCGCCTTTAAGAATCACATAGGGTTTTACCCAACGCCCTCAGGAACTGACTCATTTGCCAAAGAATTATCTGTTTATAAATCCGGAAAAGGCTCCGTTCAGTTTCCGCTTGATGAGCCGATGCCTTTGGCGCTTATCACAAAAATTGTGAAGTTCCGGGTAAAAGAAAACCTCGAAAAGGCCAGGGAAAAACCGCTCAAAAAGAAAGCTAAATGACGGCTGCAAAAAGGATAATTAAAACGTGTAGCAAAGGGCATAAGTTTTATAAAAGCAGTGACTGTCCTGCCTGTCCTATCTGTGAAAAGGAACGCAAGCCTACAGCTGCATTTTTTACTGTATTATCGGCGCCTGCGCGGCGGGCTTTAGAAAGCATCAATATCAAAAACCTGAAAGATCTATCGAAGCATAGTGAAAAAGAAATTTTGCAGCTTCACGGTATGGGCAAGACATCAATTCCAAAGCTAAAAGATGCCTTAGATAGCGAAGGGCTTTCATTTAAAAATGATTGATACTTTTGCTGAAATACATTCAACACATGAGAACAGTTTTAATGCTGTTATTTGCATTCTTTCTTAGTTCGCTTTCTTCTGCGCAAGCACAAACAAAGCCTCTCGAAATAAAACATCTTACCGGCGACTTTTATGTGTATACAACCTACAATTTATATAAGGGCACACCGGTTCCGTCCAATGCACTTTACCTGGTAACGAATGCGGGCGTAGTAATGATTGATTGTCCATGGGATTCAACACAGTTTCAACCTTTGCTGGACAGCATTCAGCTAAGGCACCACAAAAAGGTAGTGATGTATATCGCGACGCATTCTCATGCGGACAGAACAGCGGGATTAGCGTTTTACGCAAAGCATGGTGTAAAGACTTACAGTACGGTTCAAACCGATGCCATCAGCAAGGCCAGCCATGAAAAACGCGCTGAGATTTTAATGGCAAAAGACACTACTTTCAAAATTGGCCAATATGCTTTCCAAACTTTTTATCCCGGCCCCGGGCATACAGTAGATAATATTGTTGTTTGGTTTCCGAAAGATAAAGTGCTGTATGGGGGGTGTTTTATTAAAAGTACAGAAGCGACAGACCTTGGCTATGTAGCTGAATCCAAAGTGAATGAGTGGCCGGCTTCCATTAAAAAATTACAGCAGGCATTTCCTGATCCGGCTTATGTTATTCCCGGGCATGATGACTGGAAAAACAAAAAATCTCTTGAACACACACTGGAGTTATTGGAAGCGAACAATAAATAAATGAAGCCAGGTTTGGCTAAAGCCATGCAAAGGCGCAACCAAGACAGAATATTCTTTTCGAATTATATAAGTGAGGTGTCGGGCATGCCAACGTTTCTTCAAAAACAACCGATAAAGCCCAAAACGCAAAACTGACCAAAGCGAAGTTTTTTGAACCATATAAGACATATAAGGGCATATAAGACCTTGCCTCAGAGGTTAATTTCTGTCTAGAGTAGTTTATACCTATGCAGCCCGTTTGTGCCGTTCACTATTGACCGTTCACTATTCACTAGTTGTATATAATGTATAATTAGAGAATATAAGTTTCATTCCAGGCCTTCAATGTTCTTATATGCCTTATATGGTTGAAAATATTTCAAATTTGTTTCAGCAAATAAAAAAGCGGATAACAACTCAATTGTTATCCGCTTTTTTATTAAAAGAAAATTACCTGCTATTTAGCATTTTGCTGACTCTGTTGTTTTGCGTCAGATTTCATTTTTTCGTTCGCCGAAATCAGGAATTCTACGCGCCTGTTTTGTGAACGCCCTTCCTCTGTATTGTTATCATACTTAGGCGCGTTTTTACCAAATCCTTTTGTTGTAACTCTTGGAGAAGTAATGGTGTGCGATGTAAGATAAGTGGCTACTGAACCTGCTCTTTTTTCAGACAAAGTCTGGTTATATGCATCAGTACCTGTATTATCTGTATGCCCCTGTACTTCAATATTGGTATCAGGATATTTATTTAAAATAGTGATAAGATCGTTTAACGATGTTGTGGAAGCATTTGATAGCGCATAGCTGTCAAAGCCAAATAAAATTTTGTTATTAAACTCAACAACAATCCCTTCTTCTACACGCTCCACCTTTGCGCCGGGTATCTCTTGTTTAATTTCAGCTGCTTGTTTGTCCATTTTCTTACCGATAATTGCGCCTGTTGCGCCACCAACCGTTGCACCTATAATTGCGCCCAGGGCTGTGTTACCCGCCATCTTTCCAACAACGCCACCAACTACTGCGCCACCACCTGCGCCTATTGCCGCACCGTTCTGTGTATTGTTCCATGTTTTACAACTGCTGATCATAATTGCCACCGCTGCAATAACCATCAATAAACCTTTTTTCATACATCTTACATTTTAATTTATAATCATTTGATAGCTAAAAAGCCAAATGCTATGCCAAATGGGGTGCAATATTAGGGAATTGTGGCCTGCGAATATTGTTTCGATGTTAATTGTCTACTAAAATATTTAGTTTAAAAACGCGAAAGTATCGTTACATTTGAAGATAATTTACATAAGCCGGGCATTGCAGGAGGCTGTGTTTTGTTCTTCAAATCTGTTCATTCAAAAATGTGCAATGTAATCTCAATTCTGCACCGGAACAGGTAGGCACAGAAATACCGCTTGCATCATTTGTGTTCTGATGGCTTGTGTTAAAACTCAGAGGAAGAGTAATTATTATGGCAAAGAAAATTCGTGAAACAAACGGAGTTACGGATCTGGTGGAAAAGGATTTAAATGAGCGCATAGAGATTTTTGGCGCGAGAGAACATAACCTGAAGAATTTCGATATTTCCATTCCAAAAAATAAACTGGTTGTATTTACTGGTGTCAGTGGCAGCGGTAAATCATCATTGGCGTTTGATACCATCTATAATGAAGGGCAGCGCCGTTACATGGAAAGCTTCAGTGCTTATGCCCGTCAATTTATTGGCGATATGGAGCGGCCGGATGTTGACAAAATAACAGGGCTTTCTCCTGTAATTTCCATCGAACAAAAAACAACCAACAAGAATCCGCGCTCAACTGTTGGTACCATAACAGAGATCTACGATTTTTTGCGTTTGTTATATGCACGTATCGGCGAAGCATACAGCTATAACACCGGTAGAAAAATGGTGAAATTTAGCGAAGAGGAGATAGTTACCAACATCTTTAAAAAATACAATGGTAAAAAAATAACCTTGCTCGCTCCTTTGGTTCGCGGACGTAAAGGCCATTACCGCGAATTGTTTGAAGATATAAGGAAGAAAGGTTTTGTAAAGGTGCGTGTGGATGGTGAAGTGCTGGATTTAACGGCGCGCATGCAGGTTGACCGTTATAAGATCCACGATATTGAAGTTGTGATCGACCGCCTGAAAGTGGAAGACGAATTTAAAGTGCGCATCAGCCAAAGTGTTCAGCAAACGTTGAAGATGGGTAAGGACCTGATGTTCCTGCTTGTTGAATCTGGCGGCGAGGCTAAAGGAAAAGCCAGCAAGAAAGACAACGGCGAGTCCGAAGTGGTGCAGTACAGCAAACAGTTGATGTGTGATGTTACAGGCATCAGTTATGAAGAACCTTCTCCCAATTCATTTTCATTTAACTCGCCTTATGGCGCCTGCCCCACTTGTAAAGGGCTTGGAGTTGTGTATGCAGTAAGCATGGATGCCGTAATACCTGACGATACAAAAAGCATTAAGGAAGGTGGTATCACTCCATTGGGTGAAGAACGTGAAGCATATATGTATCGCAGTGTTGAGCAGCTCGCAAGAAAACATAAGATCAACCTGGACAAGCCATTAAAAGACCTTCCGGAAAAAGCATTGAATATATTGCTCTACGGAAACGAAAATGGAGGAAGCGTTGATGATATAGACTTTGACGACGATGCCAATGCCAGCCCGTATGAAGGTGCATTTGAAGGAATTATTCCCATGTTGAAAAGATGGTTTGCAGGTTCTGGCAGTACGGAAAGTATGCGCGAGTGGGTGGAGAAATTCATGGAGCTAAGAACATGCCCAACCTGTAATGGAGCAAGGCTGAAAAAAGAAAGTTTGTGGTTTAAGGTTGATGAAAAAAATATATCTGAGCTAAGCGATTTGAATCTTGATAAATTAATGGTTTGGTTCAGTGATGTTGAGAAAAGATTAAGTAATAAGCAGAACGTTATTGCCAAAGATGTGTTGAAAGAGATCCGCGAACGCTTACAGTTTATGCTGGATGTGGGGTTGACTTATCTTACACTGAATCGTCCATCACGAACATTAAGCGGAGGCGAATCTCAGCGTATCAGGCTGGCAACGCAAATAGGCTCGCAGTTGCAGGGCATCACTTATATTTTGGATGAACCGTCCATTGGTTTGCATCAACGCGATAATCATCGCCTGATAACAGCCTTACAAAATCTGCGTGACATTGGTAACAGCGTGTTGGTTGTTGAACACGATAAAGATATTATGCTTGCAGCCGATCACCTGGTTGATATTGGCCCACGTGCCGGTAAACATGGTGGTGAGATTGTAGCCGCGGGCACTCCTGAGGAAGTACTTAAAATTGATTCTGATACCGCGCATTACCTAAGCGGTAAAAAAGCCATAGCAGTTCCTGAGGAAAGAAGGAAAGGCAACGGTAAATTACTCGAGCTTAAAGGCGCGAAGGGGAATAACCTAAAAGATGTTTCTGTGAAATTCCCTTTGGGTAAACTGATTGTGGTTACTGGTGTTAGTGGTAGTGGAAAGTCAACGCTGATTAACGAAACGCTTTATCCGATACTTAGTAAGCATGCTTATAATTCCCGTACAACACCGATGGATTTTAAAACGGTAAAAGGATTAGAGCATATTGATAAAGTAATTGAAATTGATCAGTCGCCCATTGGCAGAACGCCACGAAGCAACCCTGCAACATATTGCGGATTCTTTACTGAAATAAGAACACTATTTGCTTCGGTGCCTGAAGCAAAGATCCGTGGTTATAATGCCGGCAGGTTTTCTTTTAATGTAAAGAACGGAAGATGCGACCTTTGTGAAGGCGGAGGTATGCGCGTTATTGAGATGAACTTTTTGCCAGATGTATATGTGCATTGCGAAAAATGCAACGGAAAGCGCTATAACCGAGAAACGCTGGAGATAAGATACAAAGGCAAATCAATCAGCGATGTGCTGGATATGACTGTTGATGAAGCCTGCGAATTTTTTCAGGCAGTGCCGTTTCTCTATCGTAAAATCAAAGTGCTACAGGATGTTGGCCTTGGTTATATAACACTTGGCCAGTCTGCCGTAACATTAAGCGGAGGTGAAGCACAACGCGTGAAACTGGCGACTGAACTGGCAAAAAAAGACACAGGTAAAACCTTTTATATTCTGGACGAGCCTACAACAGGCTTGCATTTCCAGGATATTCAGCATTTACTTGATGTATTAAACAAGTTGGTAGATCGCGGTAACAGTGTGCTGGTGATCGAACACAATCTTGATGTAATAAAAGTAGCCGATCATATTATTGATCTTGGCCCCGAAGGAGGCGATGGCGGTGGAACCATTTTGTTTGAGGGTACTCCCGAAGAGATGCTTAAAAATAAAACCAGCCATACTGCAAAATATTTGAAGATAGAAATGAACGGGAGTTAATAATTGACAATTGAAAATGGAGAATTGACAATGTCTGCCGGGCAGTTGAAAATTCAGTTTCGTATTGTTGCGTGTTTGAAAAAGGGAGTGTGATTAAACTTGTGTACTTCGTACTTTGTAACTCGTACTTGAACTACTTCAAAATCGCGTTGCGAAAGACGTACACCCTTCAGATAACTTAGTGCCACTTAGTGCCTTCGCGGCTTGGTGGCAAAAAAAAATAGGATATGGAAAGAATAATTATTGACATGGACGAAGTGATGTCCGACACAATGGGAGGGATGATTGAATGGTATGAAAAAGAACATGGGCTTCCTATTGATTACGCACGTATGCTTGGAACAGGTTGGGTAAAAGGTTTTCCTGAACATCACCAGGAAATGATCTGGAACAGATTGCTGGCCCCAGGTTTTTTCAGGGATTTGCCAGTGATGAAAGATGCAGTTGATGTAATCAGGGAATTGAATAACCGCTATGAAGTGTTTATCGTATCAGCAGCAACTGAATTTCCCAATTCATTAAAAGAAAAGCTGGAATGGCTACAGGACAATTTCCCCTTTCTTACCTGGAAACAGGTGGTGCTATGCGGCGATAAAAGACTGATCCACGGCGACTACATGATCGATGATCACGTAAAAAACCTCATGCATTTCAAAGGAAAACCATACATTTTTACCACCCCACACAATTTGGACGTTACAGAATACGAACGCCTGAACAGCTGGGAAGAAGCAGCTAAAATATTCCTGGTTTAAGGCTGAAATCGCCCAAAAATCATTTCGCTGCGTTATGTTTCCAGCATTTCTTAGATGTAGGAAACATAACGCAGTTATCAATACCCACTCCACTCAGGTCATGATATCCAAACACTTAACCTGCTTCACCTTTCACTATTGACCATTCAATGTCGTTTTCTTAAAAGGTTACGAAAAACAAAGCAACCTGGAATGAGGTACTTCGTAAATCGTACTTGATAAATCTTAGTTCTTCTAAAGAAAACGGTATTGATTGACCATTCACTATGACTTGCCTTCCTTCCCCGGCAGCACAGTCCATGACGCTTTATTGCCCTTCCTTCCTGAAATTAGCCTTAACTTACTTTTCTTATTGAATTAATGCTAAAACGTTTTACTTTTGATGGATAATAAATGCTGTTTTTAATGAGAAAATTATTGTCCGCACTGCTATTACTTGCTGCGGGATTTGAGGCTGCTGCCCAGCAGGCCGGAGAAAACCTGGTGCAGTACGTAAAACCAATCATCGGCACACAACGCATGGGCCACGTGTATCCTGGTGCAACCTACCCGTTTGGTATGGTTCAGCTTAGTCCCGATACGGATACCCTTTCTTATGAAAAGGACGGAAAATACAATGGCGACATGTATAAATATTGCGCCGGCTACCAATATGACGACAAAACAATTGTGGGATTTAGCCACACCCATTTTAGCGGTACAGGCCATTCTGATCTGGGTGATTTTTTGATCATGCCCACGGTTGGTGCTTTAAAACTGAACCCCGGCGTGGCAAGCGACCCTTCAACCGGATTCAGATCTTCTTTCTCACATGATAACGAAACCGCTGAAGCTGGTTATTATAAAGTGAAGCTTGATAAGTATAATGTAACGGCCGAGCTCACAGCAACCAACAGGGTTGGGTTTCATCAATATACTTTTCCCAAAACGGATAGTGCACATATCATTCTTGATTTGATGTACGGCATCTACAATTATGAAGATAAAAACGTTTGGACATTCGTTCGTGTTGAAAACGATACACTCGTAACAGGTTATCGCCAGACAAGCGGATGGGGAAGGACACGCCTGGTTTATTTTGCCATGAGTTTTTCCAAGCCTATTACAACCTATGGCACTGCGAACCTTTCAAAAAAACAGGTATACCGTGGCTTTTGGGGCAAGTTTGATCAGGCACATAATTTCCCTGAAATGGCCGGCCGCCAGATCCGCATGTACTTTAACTTTAAAACAGAGGATGCGGAAAAGATCAAAATAAAATTTGCATTGTCGCCAGTTAGTACAGAAGGGGCGCTTCTTAACTTAAGAACAGAAGCTCCGGGATGGAATTTTGAAGAAGTTAAACAGCAGGCACAGAATGCATGGCAAAAAGAACTGTCCCGTATTGTAATACAATCAAACAGTAAGGAAGAAAAAGAGAATTTTTATACGTCCATGTATCACGCGTTTATTAATCCAACAACATTTATGGATGTGGATGGATCTTATCGCGGGCTTGATCAAAACATACATAAAGCCAACGGCTTTACAAATTATACAACCTTTTCTCTTTGGGATACCTATCGTGCATTGCATCCGCTGTTCAATATGATTCAGCCGAAGCGCAACGCAGATATGATCCAGTCGATGATGGCGCACTACGATCAAAGTGTACAACATATGTTGCCGGTATGGGCACACTACGCCAATGAAAACTGGTGCATGTCGGGTTATCACAGCGCTTCTGTTATTGCAGACGCTATTGTGAAAGGCAATGCGCCTTTCGATGCAAACAAAGCACTGGATGCATGTATTACAACTTCATTGCACAGGAATTTTGATGGCCTGGGTTATTATATAGACATGGGGTATATTCCAGCTGAAAAGAACGGTACATCTGTATCTACCACGCTTGAGTATTCTTATGATGATTGGGCCATAGCGCAGGCAGCTAAAAAGCTGGGAAGGATGGATGTGTACAATACATACATAAAACGTTCACAGAACTATAAAAATGTGTTTGACCCTTCCATCAATTTCATGCGTCCAAGGTTAAGCGATGGTTCCTTCAAAAAAGAATTTGATGTGCTTAGCACGCATAACCAGGGATTTATTGAAGGCAACTCATGGAACTTTAGCTTCTTTGTTCCACAAGATCCCGCTTCGTTAATTGAGCTGATGGGTGGTAAGAAAAAATTTGTTCAGCGTTTGGATTCATTGTTTAATATGGAGCTGCCTGACAAATATTTTGCAGAAACAGAAGATATCACTCGTGATGGAATCATAGGAAACTATGTACATGGCAATGAACCTTCACATCACGTTGCTTACTTATACAACTGGACAGACCAGCCATGGAAGACACAAGAAAAAGTGAGAATGATCCTGCCTAAAATGTATGCTTCAAGGCCTGACGGATTAGGTGGTAATGATGATTGCGGACAGATGAGTGCATGGTATATTTTCACCACATTAGGTTTCTATCCAGTTGCACCTGCATCTGATCAATACGCATTGGGAAGCCCTGCAGTAAATGCTGCTACATTGAAATTGGAAAATGGAAAGACATTTGAAGTGGAAGCGATCAATCAAAGTGATAAAAACGTATATGTACAGAAAGTGTTGCTGAATGGCAAACCTCTGCAACGCAACTATATTACGCACGACGAAATTATGCAAGGTGGAAAAATAACTTACTATATGAGTGCTAAGCACAAATAAATATGTTTTTAGTTTTTGGTTTGTTAAACAGGGGGGATTTTTATCCTCCTTTTTTATTTAATGGACGATTGCGAATTGAGACGAAAAAAGTTGCTGTGTGTTATGGCAAAGCTTCTTGTTATTGAACTAATCCCGCAGGGATGGAATTATTATAGGAGGATATATACATCTGTATTTAAACCCCGGCGGGGTGATATTTGATTATCCCACCCCGCTGGGGTTGGAAAGGCATTTGTGCCGCATCTATAATAATACCATCCCTCCGGGATTTCAATTGTCAATTAATTATACTCCCTGAGATGACGCTCTGTTGATTAATGTTGGGGCAATTTGAATCTTATTATCGGGAGCTGATTTTTCTTTCTTTCCCAGTTGCGTAAGCAATAAGTGCATGGCAGTGCTGCCGATCTCTTCAACTGGTTGCTGAATAGTGGAAATGCCCGGAGGATACAAACTAAAGATCTCATGCTCATCAAAACTGATTACGGCAATATCCTGCGGAATGCGAAGCCCTAATTTTTTTATGGCCTGAAGGCCGCTGGTGCCAAGATAGTTGGTGGCAAAAAATACCGCATCCAGTTGTTTGTTTTTTTCAAGAAAACCTTGAATCTTTTGAATGGTTTGTTCTTTGGAGTCCTGGTACGAAAGCTGAAGAATATTTTTTTTGTCTGCCTTAAGTTTATGTTTTTTTAGCGTTTCTGTATAACCGCGAAGGCGCTCACTAATCTGGATCAGATCAAGATCAACAGTCACAAAACCGATGCTTTTATAACCTGATTCTATCAATGATTCTATCCCTTCCTTCACTCCAAGAAAATTATCAACAAGCACATAAGGAACATTCAAAGAAGGAATAAAGCTATCCATCAATACCACTGGTTTTTCTTGTTTAATCAGCTCTTCAATGTCATCCTTCATGCCCGAAACAGGCGTAATAATATAGCCGTCAACCTGCTGATGTGCCAGCATCTTAATCATTTCCTTGCCTTTCTCAGCATCGTTTTCAGTGCTACAATACACAACCCGGTAGCCATATTTTTCAGCTTCAGCTTCTATCACTTTCGCCAGCGCTCCAAAAAAAGCACCGCCAACACTTTCCACAATTAACCCAATAATTTTTGATTGGCCTGTTCGTAGCGTAACGGCAATCTGGTTGGGTTTGTACCCATATTTTTTTGTGGTAGATAAGATCTTTTTAGCAATGGCATCGCTAATGCGCATTTCTTTGGCTTTGCCATTTAATACAAAAGAAACTGTGGTAGGGGATGTGCCTGCAATTTTTGCAATGTCTTTTATGGAAATTCTTTTCATGACGATAATAACTGCAATAAAACGAACTGTATTGTTAAGGCGCAGTTAACGCGCTGGTTACATCTTTTTCTAAGCAGGTTTCAAGCATCCAAGATAAGCATTTCACAGCTTTTAGCGCAAAACTGCTAAAATAATTTTAGCAAAAGGAGATACTTTGATTTTTTGCTGAATCGTTTTATAGCTACATTTTGACGGAGTTAGTAAAATGCAAATCCTGATTGACAACACAATTTAGAGCTGTTTAGCACAATTGGGCTTGGAAGCAAATGAAGGCTTTTACGAAGTGCGTTTTAGAAATTATGCTGTTTAAGAATAGTATGCCTGGCTTTAAACACACGAAAAACCGCTGACCAATTAGCAGATAATTGATCAGCGGTTTTAGTTGCATTAGGAATAGAACGGGTAGTTCCCTGCGAATTAAGTTTTGCTACACTGTTAAGCCTGGATGCCGATAGTAAATGTGCCCGTGAAGCCGTTTGTAGTATCACCAGAAAGTGTAAGCAATTCATCATCTATTGAGTCTAAAAAAATATTATCCGCTGCATTATTTGCAACGGAAGAGTTTTGTCCGTGTGCCGAATAAAGCGAAGTTTTATATACTTCCGCGTTAGTGCTGTCGGGAAATGCCATCTGGGTTGTTTTCTTTAGCACATTGTTAATGAAAACTTCCGCGTGTATGTGTGTTATCCTGCCGCTGTACCAGCCGGGATAAATAGTAGTGAATTTCACTTGTCCATTAGTGTCCGTGATCTGAATGCCGCGTAAAAAAGTTTTGCCTGTATTATTCTGAGTTCCGAGATATCCCGGTTCATTAAATTCGGAATAGTAACCATCTTTATCGCAGTGCCAGATATCCACGCGGGCATTGCTAACGGGGCTGCAATTGTCGTTGGCATTTACTACTGTAATCGTTAGGTCAAGCGGAATGCCGGTTTGCCTTCTGTAATATCAACACGGAACATGGCCGAGTTCTTACTGAGATCATATGGGTATGGCCCTGCAGTTTCTTCTGGGCTTACAATACAATCTTTGCCTGAACCTGTTGCTGAAGTTGTATCCGTTCCTGTTGACGATGAAACTGAAGATTTAGTGCACGCTTCGATCAGTAATGGAAATGAAGAAGCGCCTACTATCAAGTGCTTTAAAAAGTGTTCCCTGGTTTGTTTCATAGCTTGCTGTTATAGTATGAGTAAGTGTAGAAATGAGCCTATAGCACTTGATTTAGATAAGATGATAAATGGTGTTTAATTGATATAGCATTAGCTGCACAATAAAGCTGCGCATTAATTATGCAAACCTCAAAAAATATAGATCGCCGGAATATTTGTGCCGATGAATTTAAAACGCTCACCTATTAGTTGGCGCAATAAACAGGGTGTAGCTGCCTAATGCTCACCAGAAAAAAATCGCTGAAGAGTGCGACGCAACTAAAGTTTTATAGTAGCAATGTTGCCGGGGCCATAATAAAAAAATCGTCTTAGATAATGCGAAAGTAAGTGTGTGTATTTAGTAGCTGGTACCTGGGCTTAACGAATCAATACAATAGTTCCTTTGCGTGAGATAACACGGCCCTTGTAGTCAGTGCCTTCGGCGGAATAGATGTAAGTAGCAGTGGGTTGCTTATTGCCGTTCAATGTGCCATCCCAGCCTTCGCCAATTGAAGGAGTCGCAAACATCAACTGCCCCCACCTGTTGTATATTCTGAAATAGGCGAAATGTGCAATGCCGGCAGGTATCGGTTTAACAATGTCGTTTCGTCCATCTCCGTTGGGTGTGAATGCAGTAGGGACAAATATTTCCGGCTGTGTTGCGAAGATCTTTACCAGGATACTGTCTGATCCCTTGCATCCCGCGCTTGTGGACGCGGTTACATGATATTCCACCGATTCCACTTCATTCGAATTGATTAACGCCACAGGGTTAGCAACGAGTGGATTATTTAAAAAGGCAGAAGGTGTCCACGTGAAGTTCACTGAGCTACTGGTGGACGATGCGTTTAGCTGAAGCGGCTGATTGATTACAACAGATGTATCATTGCCTGCATTTACAACAACTGGAGGTATTACCGTTACGATTATGGTATCGCTAACGGGCTTGGGACAAAAGAAGGTGTCTTTTACTGTGACTATATACGCAGTTGTAACAGGCGGATAAGCGTCGGGGAACAAAGAGCTTCGGTGCAGCAGGTATGGATCGTCATTCCACGAAAAATATGCGGCATTCGTAACTGCGGACAGCACCGCGCCTGCGCCGTAGCAAATAGTGGTATCATTACCAGCAATCACCGAAGGATAGGGCGAAACATTTACTGTAATGTGGCCGCTGTCTTTGCAGTGCCCCAGGCTGGCATTAACATAATAAGTGGTTGATGCCGATGGGAAGATTAACGGTTGCTTTGCATGATTGTTAATGATAGATGCGCCGTTGTCACTGGAAAGCCAGGTATAGGCGAGTGCATCGCTAACGGGATGGAGCAACGAACTATCACCTTTACAGAAGGCAGTATCCGGCGAGAGCTTAACCGTAATATGATCAACTACGTTTACTTTGAGTGTGGCACTGTCAATACAACCAAGTTCTTTTACAGTGATCGTATATATTGTTGTATCTGTTGGATATACTTCCGTTGATAACGATGAGGTGCTGGTGATATTGTAATTGGGGCTCCATGTTGCGATATTGCCGGTGCTTGTTACAATGATCGGTAATTTGTCGTTTGCGCAAATAAGGGTGTCTTTAAATGGCAGTTGTATCGCGGGTTTATCGTTAATAACGATATTTCTGGTGGCAGATCCGCTGCAGCCTTTGTTACTCGTTACCTGTAAGGTAACTGTTCTGTTGCCCGACCCGGCATAAAGATGGGTTGCATTTTGAGTAGTGGCCGTGTTGGAAGGTGAAGACTCCTCCCCAAAATCCCACCGCCAGCTGTCGATAGACCCATATGCAGCATAACTACTATCCTTAAAAATAAATGGCGCCTGGTAGCAGCTTCCGGTAGCGCTAAATGCAGGCCTGAAACCCGGGTAAACTTTTACAGTAGCGGTTGTTGAATCACTGCAGCCAGACGTGCTGCTTACTTTAAGCTTCAATGTATAAGTGCCTGTGTCTTTGTAAGAAAATGTTGGGGTGGGCTCTGTTGACGTATCGCTGGAACTTGTTTTTATTCCAAAGTCCCAGTAATAGGCGGTAATGTTGTTGGCCAGCGACTGGTTCTCAAAATTAAATGTTGTGTTGCTGCAATTAATGTAAAGTGGGTCAAGCGCTGCCGCGGTTAGGCTACAGTCTGCAACCGTGATCAATACTTCTTTTTTGGTAGATCCGATTATAACGCCATTTCTAAACTCATCTATACAAACGGCGATAACATAAGCGCCGGTAGTAGATGGAGCGGTTCCTGAAATGATGCCCGTTTTGGAATTTATTCGAACGCCACTGCCCATTGGTGCAGATCCCGAAAAACCAGCCGAATATGGTACCGATGCATATGGCGGTGGCAACGGCGGGTCGGCCTGGCGTTGTTGCTGCGTGCCGGATCCAAATGCTTCGCAAAAGGAATAAGCAAGGGAATCTCCATCTATATCGGTAGCCCCAAAATCAATCATGAAGGGAGAGTTATGGCAAATTACTGCCGTGTCTTTTATCACAAGTGTTGGACTGCTGTTGTTACGGTACGCGATGCCATTTATTACGCCCGGAATTGTATTCATATAAGTAAAACCCACGGCTGTAGGATTGCTAACGTTGAGAATAACGGCTGCCCTGCAACATTCCTGTTCGGTTAAAACATAGCCGGCATTGTTGTCCGGAAGCTCAATAGTGGTAGAATAGGTTGCCAGGTAAAAGCAGATAACGGGCACCGGGTTTATGCAGCCATTGAATTGTTCTTTTTGAATTTCCTGTGAATAGGACCGTGCGACAGAAATTGTTTGGACAAGCGTAGATGAGCCCGCATCATACACGCCGAGTATAATATTATAAAGCTCATTGCCTACGAGTTCACAGTTTACGTAATGCTGTACCACTACGCTGTATCTTGAAGTATTAGGAGCGGAGCCTACACCGAGGTAGGTATAACTTAACGATCCACCCTTGCCATGACGCGCATAGGCGCCCGCAACCGTAGTTAGCAGTAACAGAAGGGGGATCAGTTTTTTCATGTGTACAATAATCAATTTTGAAAAAGCGTAATCCCGGATTCGCGCCGGGATTACGGCTAACTTTCATAACCTCATTATTATTGCACTTTATGCCAATAAAGCTAGTAAGCCTACAGTCATCGCTACATAAATTATCGTTCAGGCAGAAGAATGTATCGAAGAATACATTGTGCCTGTTTCATTATCCTTTTTTCCATTCATCTACAAAGCCTGCATACTTGTCGCTAATTGGCAATTCGGTTGAAGAAGACAGTAAAACCTTACGGTTAAGAACTGATCTTACTTTATTAAGTGCAACAACATAGCTTCGGTGTATCCGTTTAAATTTGTCCTGTGGTAATTTTTCCAGAACAGTTTTCAAGGGCATCAGGGTAAGAATGGGCTTTTCATTTGCGAGATGGATTTTTATATAATCTTCAAGGCTTTCAATAAACTCAATATCCTGCACATTAATTTTAATAAGCCTGTATTCCGAGCGTACAAACAGGCTTTCATCCTTTGCACTGTTGTTGGTGTTTTTCTGTTCTATCTGGATGATAGCCTTATTTACAGCCCTGCTGAAACGCTCAAAATTTAACGGTTTTAACAGGTAGTCTACCGCCTCCACTTCAAAACCTTCAAAAGCAAACTTTTTGTAGGCTGTAGTAAAAATAACCGCCGGTTTGTAATCGAGGGATTTGATCAGTTCAATCCCGGAGATATCCGGCATATTAATATCAACAAATAAAATATCAACAGGGTTAATGCGCAAAAATTCGGCTGCTGATATGGCATCATCAAATGTATGCGCGAGATGCAATAACGGAAAGGCTGCAACGTATTCCTCAACCAGTTCCAGGGCAAGCGGCTCATCATCAATTGCAATACACGTAAAACTCATGTTTCCGGTTTTATAAATGAGGTTTAAACGGGCAGTATTAATTCTACTGTAAAATAATCTTTTTCCGTGGTTATATTTAATACGTGTTTTCCGGCGTAAAGGTGGCCTAAACGCTTCCTTGTATTTTCAATTCCTATCCCGGTACGCTCCTGGTTCTTCGTTTGAAAGATTTTATTTCTGCTGTAAAACGTAATCGATTTGTCTTCCGCAATAATGTGTATGTTAATAGTGGAAGGCTCATGGTTACTAATGCCGTATTTAAAAACATTTTCAATAAACGTAATAAACAGAAGTGGTGGAACAACTTTGTTTTCCGTTTTGCCTTCGACCTCAAAATCCAGTTCCACTTTGTTGCTTAGCCTTAGGCGCTGTAAATCAATATAATCTTTTATGCGGCTAATTTCCTCATCCAGCGGTACAAAATGCTGGTTCGTGTCCTCCGTCACATAACGCATCAGGTTGGAGAGTTTCATAATGCTGTCCGGGGTATTTTCATTTTTTTTAATAGCCAGCAGATAAATATTGTTGAGCGTGTTAAAAAGAAAATGAGGATTGATTTGTGCCTTCAAAAAAGAAAGCTCAGCATTTGCCTTATCGGCTTCAGCTTTGGTTGCCCGGCGTTCTGTTTCCGACCATTGCTGTGTAATGCGAAGCGCCGTGCTAAGCGCCCAAACCATTGTAAATAAAAATACCGTTACAAGATTTACCCTAAAAGGCCTTGGTGGCCTTCTTTCCCCGTTAAAACCCGGCGGTGGCGGGCCGCGCATTTCCATGTTTCTGTCGGGTTGAAAACTGCGTAAGGGCGGTTCGTTATGCGTAGGTTGTTTTAGAAAGTAGACGATTATAAATAAAGCAACAATGATCAGGGCATACAATGCATATTTCTTTTTAAAATAGATAGCCGGAATGAGGAAATAGGCATTGAAATAAAAGAAGGAAACATAAAAAAAATAGTACAGCCAGTAATTAAATGAAGAAAGCAGATTAAGCACGTTCTTGTTTCCAAGCGGTGTAGGAAATAGCAGGAACGGCAGGCTTAAAAATATTAGCCAACCGGCCAGATGAATGACTATGGTTGATGTTTTCGATCTCAACATGAACAAAGAAAATTTTTTACAGATGGAATTCCGTCCGAATGCCGATGAACCGGGGGAATGAGTAGACGAAATTTAACGCAGGCATCATTTTAAATATTTGGCGGCTAGTTGAGCAGGCGCGGTTTGGCAATACGAGAGCGATAGGGCATCTTTAAAAATGGAAACAGGTACTTTTTTAAGATCAATGATTGTCCAGCCCTGCCGTCCCCATCCACCCGGTACGGGATAAATAATCTCGCTGTTCCAGTCGTGGAATACCGACTGGTCAACTTGTGACAGCTTGATCACCAACTGATTCTTTTTTTCGTCCAAAGTGGCGAATATTTTTTTGCGCACCCGGAAGGATGCCTTCTCAAAATGTGGAAGCTCTTCTGCTTCGTCAAATGCGAGCGCCAGTTGCCTTGCTTTTTCAATTGAAATCATACTCGGTCTTTTACGGGGATCACCAGTTTAAGCCCTGACCATATTTCATCTACTGCACATACTTTTATATCCACCAGGCCGTTTTTCAGGGCAAAGTCGCGGATCATATTTTCGTTGAGGTCGGTGTGTATTTTGGATGATTTCTTAGGCCAGGAGATCCATATAATCCCATTCTGCTCAATTTGCTTTTTTAACTTAGGCAAATCTTTCAGGTAGCTATTTGCCTGGTCAGTAAAATAATGAATCAGGTTCTTTTTAACGTTACCATCCGTTACCAATTCAATATTGGATGGAAGGTCAGAAAAAAGAGAAAAATAATATTCCGGCTGATTGATTACAGCAACGCGGTCGTGCTCTTTTATACCCAGTTTTTTGGCTAATGGTGTGGATGAATAACCGGCCATAGCATTGCTTGTAAGATTAGAAACATGTTCGTTTTCTACAAGTTAATATTTTTTATTGGCGACTTGCGGCTTTAAATAGTATTTTTCTTGCTGACATAATGTTGTCATTATCGCTTCATTATTTTGTGATGTCTTCCATTTAAACGAATTAAATATTGCTCATGACTATAAATGACCTGGTTAAATTGCGCCTTTCTAATCTGCAGATTCCTGGTACTGATTTATGTGCGCCACGCGAAATAGTCGAATGGATGGGTGCCGTTCAGGCGCAAGATTACGCAGGTGCAAAATGGGCCATTGCTTCAAGGCTAAAAGGGACTACTGACGCAGACATAGAACAGTCCATTACTAATAAGGAGATTGTGCGGACATGGGCGATGAGGGGCACGTTGCATTTTTTATCTGCCAACGATATACATTGGCTGCTGGCTTTTCTCGCTCCGCGACTGGAAGGGATTATGGGTACGCATTTCAGAAAACTTGAACTGGATAAGAAAACGCTGATTAAAAGCAAAAAGATTATCGAGGAAACGTTGAGAGATGGTAAGCAACTAACCCGAAAAGAAATTGCAGCTGCTTTACAAATGAAGAAAATCGGGACGAATGATATGCGGATGACGTTTATGTTATTGCATGCTTCTTATGAGCGTTTGATTTGCTTTGGGCCAAGAAGGGGAAAGGAGTATACGCATACATTGTTAGAAGAATGGGTTAAACCGACTGACCTTTTAGAATACGATGAATCTTTGAAAGAGTTGACGCTTCGATATTTCAGTAGCCACGGTCCCGCCACTGTACAGGATTTTGCCTGGTGGAGCGGATTGACACTTACTGAAGTAAAAAGAGGATTAGAAATAGCGGGCGCGAAATTGCAGAACATAAGAATAAAAGAGCAATCGTATTGGATGCCGCAGAGTATAACGAAGCAGCCTGGAACTTCGGGTTCCGTTTTTCTTTTGGCCGGCTTTGATGAATATATTGTAGCGTATAAAGACCGTGCCGCCGTGTTGCACCCGCACCACGTAAAAGCGGTAATGGGAGCAGGCAACGGCATATTTAATAATACAGTGGTTGTAAATGGAAAAGTTGCGGGAGTTTGGAAACGGGCTTTTCAAAAAGAAAAAGTACATGTTGATTTTACGATGTTTGAAAAGACAAGCGATGTTGTAAAAAGGAAAATTTTAACTGCCTCGAAACGATTTGGTAAGTTTTTGCAAATGCCGGTGACAACGGGTTTTAGTGAAGCATAACTATATGTCCTTATCTTGAAATCTCTGTGCAACTCTGTGTATTCGCCGTGCAGCTCTGTGTAATTGTTTTTTTTATTACACAGAGAAACAGCCAAAAAAGACACAGAGTTGAGGGAATGTATCAAGATGTTTCAAAATTAATCAGCGTCTTAGCCTCCCATCCATGCGGCTGCGTACTCATCCAAAATCTCTTCTAACGCCCGGCCTATTTGCGGATAAGATTCATCGGGGAGATTTGCCAGAGAAACCCTTACGCTCCATTCTGGCCCCGCAAAGCCACCACCGTTAAGTAAAACGATGGAAGTTTTCTCTGCCAGCCTGAACAATACATCGGTTGGCTCAAAATTCTTTTGCAGCCATTGAAAGAATTTCTTGCCATGATTTTTTTCTGCCCAGATCTTTATATCTATTTCAGAATAATATCCTGAGTTAAGCGGATCAATCATTTGTGGAAGATCGATATGTTCCCAAAGCATATGCAATCTTCTATGCACAATTTCCTGCGTCAATTGTTTGTACATGTCTTCTTTGTCCAACAACGCAGACAATGCAAACAGTGTCATCTGTGTTTGTTGCGGAAGCGATAATCCTGCTGTGTGATTTAATGCCACTTGCCTGCTATCAGCCACCATCCTGTCGATAAATTTTAATTTCTCCGGCTGAGACTAATGGTGCCGTAACGTTTGTTTAGCTGTCGTGCAGCGGTTGCAGGTAGTTTGCTGATCTTCGCGTCGAAGATATTTTTTTCGTGAATGGCTATCACTCCCAGACGCCAGCCAGTGCAGCCGAAATATTTTGAGAAAGAATACACGCAGATTGTGTTGAAAGGAATTTCTGCCATCAGGGAACGGAAGCCCGGAACAAATGTTCCATATACATCATCCGTAACAATCATTAAGCCGGGGTTATCCCTCTTGACTATCTGAATAAGTTTTTTTAAACCTGTAGCCTGGATGGCACGCGAAGGTGGATTACTGGGATTAACAACAAACAACACTTTGATCTTTGGATTTTTTATTTTATCCAATTCTGCATCAGGATACTGCCAGGTATGCCTTCCTTCTTTAGTTGTACCGGTTGCATGTATGTTAACCACATTAAACTGGTATCTGTCCAGTTCAGGAATTTCTATATAAGGCGTGAATGTTGGAACCATCAATGCAATAGTATCTCCCTTTTTAATGAGTGCGTTTTGCATTAACGAATCGAAGATGTAACACATCGCTGCGGTTCCGCCTTCTACAGCAAAAAGATTGTATTTGCCTTTTGGTGGTTTGCCCTGGCACATTTCCTTCACGAGGTAATCATGCACGATCGGTTCCATATGTTCCAGCATTCGATCGGGAACAGGATACTGGCATCCTATAAAACTCTCACATAATTCATGCACCCATTCATCCGGATCATAGCCATGTTGATCTACTCCATAATTGTAAGCACCTTTCAATAATGTAAGCCCCGGGCTACTCTCCTCATCGGCGATAAATTTTTCCAGTCGTTTGGCGATGCCCTTTTTGTCAGGAATTCCTGCAAGGCCGGCTCCTTCCAGTAGCACGCGTTTACATTCTTCCAGTGAAAATTTTCCCAGTGTCAGAAATGCTTCGCGTGGTATGGTCGAAATCCAGTTAGGATTACCGCGGCCAGCATTCAGCAGAATGGAAGCATTCTTTTGTGCCGTTGTTTCACCAAGATCGATCAGTTTGTTCTTGAGCTCAAACGGACTTAAGACGCCAAATTTTCTTTGTGCAGATCTTGATGTACTGATTTTTGACATTGCTTTCGCCATAGAAAAATGTTTTATGAACAATGCATAGTGTTACCAGAAGATTATTTCATAAGGAGAACGATGACAACACCCCAGATGATGAGTAATGTATTGCCAACTGCATAAGTTACGGTGTAGCCTAATGCGGGCGTTTTACTTTCAACCGCATCCTGGATGGCACCTAAAGCAGCGGTTGTTGTGCGTGCACCTGCATTGCATCCCAGATTAAGCGCAGGATGAAATTTAAAAACATATCTGCCGATCAGTAAGCCGATGATCAACGGTATGCTGGTGGCTACTGCACCAACAATAAAAAGGCTCCAGCCCACTTCTTTAAAGCCTTGTACAAAGCCTGGCCCGGCTGTGATACCTACAATTGCAATGAACATGTTGAGCCCTACATTATTCATTACCCATAGAGCAGGTTCCGGTATACGGCCAAATGTTGGGTGTTTGGATCTCAGCCAACCGAAAACAAGCCCTGCAATTAACGCACCGCCGCTTGTGCTTAAGCTTAACGGAACGCCAGCAATATGTATGGTAAATGCACCAACAACACAACCGAGAAAAATACCAAGCCCTACAAAAATCATATCGGTTTGATTGGTTGGCCTGTCGGCATATCCAATGTTGGCCGCCGCTTTATCAACTTCATCTTTTGTACCCACCAGTTCAACCATATCTCCGATAAGAATCCTGGTTCCCGCCAGTATGGGCATTTCCACGCCAGATCTGTTTATACTCTTCATGTATACGCCGTGTGCTGTTGATTGTTTGCTCAGCTCTGCGAGCGTCATATTGTTCAACTGTTTATTGATAACCATCACTTTTAACACTTCAGTCGAAAAATCGAGCAGCTCATCATCGGCGGTTTCTATACCCAGCCAGTTGTTTTCATCAACAAGGGAACCTTTTCTTCCTCCAATTACGACATCGTCATTTACGTGCAGTATTAAGGCGGGACTTGGTGAGATTAGTTTTTTATTCTGTCGCACCCGTTCTACAAAAATTCTTTTCTCTGTACTTTGAAAATATTCTTCCAGCTCCGTAACGGTCCTGCCTTTCCTAAACCACTCATTTGTTATTGTATAAGCGCGAAATGCAATTGGCCTGTTTGCTGCCATAAATCCGGGCTCATCATCGCCGCTGCCTGTCATTGTAGCTTCGAGCTCTTTGCATTGCTTTTTCACATTCTCCAGTCCGCCGAGCAATTTAGGCCCGAGTGATGCGAGTATCCATGCTGATCCTGCAGTTCCAAACAGGTAGGTAACAGCATAACCTACTGGAAGAAAATCAATCATTTTTTGTTTGCTTGCAGCGTCTAAGTCCAGGTTGTTAATGGTATCGCCCGCAACACCAATAACTGCTGAAATAGTTTGCGATCCCGCAAGAAGTCCAGCAGCCTGCCCCATATCATAGTGCATAATCTTTGCGCATGCATAAGGAACAAGCAGGCAAAATATAAGCATCACAACGGCGAATGTCATTTGTGGCAAACCTTCCTTTTTTAATCCACGGAAAAATTGCGGCCCAACACTATAGCCAACTGCAAACAGAAACATCAGGAAGAATACAGGTTTAACAGGGCCTTCAATCTTAATGTCCAGTTGCCCGATAATAACACCAACCAGCAAAACACTTGTAACTGTGCCGAGGCTAAACCGGCCAACTTTTGCTTTGCCAATAAGAAAGCCAAGTGAAATGGTGATGAATATTGCCATCTCCGGGTATTGATGCATAAGATCTGAGATCCATTTCATAAGCTTCATTTAGATAATTCGCAATATTGACTTGGGTAATTTTTATTGTAACAATGCCACCATTATTACGCCGTATGTGGCAAGCAGCATACAGGCAACAGCATAAGTTACAGTATAGCCGAGGGCAGGTACTTTGCTATCCATAGCATCCTGTACGGCGCCCAATGCCGCAGATTCATTGTGCGCGCCAGCACATGCACCTAAAGTAATAGCAGGGTGAAATTTGAACACATAGCGCCCCAGCAATACGCCAACGATCATGGGGACCATGCTTACAACAACGCCTGCAAGAAATAACGAAAGGCCCAGTTCTTTCAAGCCTTCAACAAAGCCATGGCTGGCTCTAATACCAACAACTGCAATAAAAACATTCAATCCTAATGTACGCATGAGCCACTGCGATGGTGTCGGTATATATCCGAATAATTTTTTTCTGGAGCGTAACCAACCAAGTAATAACCCGGAAATTAATGCGCCACCACTTGTACTCAGGCTTAACGGCACATTCTTTATGCGAACGGCCAATGCGCCGAGAAGCCCGCCCAATACAATGCCCAGCGCTATAAATATGATATCTGATTCATTTCCTTTTTTTTCTGCATAACCTAAATATTCGGTAACAGCATCAAGTTCTTTTTTTGAGCCAACCATTTCAAGGATATCGCCTTTTTCAATACGAAAAGCAGCTTTTAATGGCATGTCAATCCCACCTCTTTCCAGGTTCCTGATGCTTATTCCGTGGATAAAGTCCAGCCGCCGTATTGAGCTTAAGCTTTGTCCGGCACGGGCACTATTCGTAACAATTACCCGACGCGATTCAACAGGGAAGTTGAGTAACTCTGCATCTGCAATCTCATCACCTATAAATTCTTCTGTTCCGATAATAAAACCACGCTGGCCACCAATAACAACAATGTCATTCGGGGTGATAATTGTTTCAGGCTTAACATCGATGATTGTTCCCTCATGCCTAAGCCTTAAAACATAGAGATATCTGTGTCGCTCAGTCATAAACTGCTCGAGCTCCTTTGAAGTTTTCCCCCCTTCAAACCAATCTTTTTCTACGTGAAATGCCCGATAGGCAACACGATCATATGCGGACTTAATATTCTCATCTTTTTCCTCCATGCTGGCTTCAAGTTCCTTGCATCTTTCTTTCACATTCCCTCCCAGCATTTTAGGAGCGACTACGGCAAGAAACCAGGCTACGCCTGCTGTACCGAAAATATACGTGACTGCATAAGCCACAGGTACATGATTAAGCAATATTTGTTTTTGGTCATCGGCTAAATTTAACTGATCGATGGTGTCTACAGAAACACCTATTATAGTTGAGCTTGTATTTGCACCTGCGAGCAATCCTGCCCCTGTACCAGCGTCGAAGGATAAGATGAGTGAGAGCACATAAGCTGTAGCTAAGCTGAGGCTGCATAAAATGAAAGAGAACAATGCTTGTGACAGGCCATTTTTCTTGAGGCCTTCAAAAAATTGCGGGCCTACTCCGTAACCAACTGAAAATAGAAAAAGCAAAAAGAAAACAGACTCCACATTTGCAGAGACTTTTATGTTTAACTGGCCAACCAGGATGCCAGCGAGCAATACGCCTGTTACCGGCCCAAGATGAAAGCCACCAAAATTCAACTTGCCAACAGCGAATCCAACAGCAAGTGTTAAGAATACTGCCAGCTCAGGATAATGACGAAGTGTTTGAATCAACCAGTCCATTGATAGCCCTTGCAATTATGGTTAAATGAATGAATTGCAGCAATTAAAGGACTAAACAACAAAGCCTGGTTTTTTGTTTAAAAGAGCGGAACTGCTCTGTTTAAATAAAGAAGCTGTTTAATGATAGTATTGTGGATCTAACTGAACCTTATACTCAGGATACTTTTTGACGAAACCTGCAACATACGGGCAATACACCATTACCGGTAACCCATGTTCTTTGGCATAAGCAAATGCATGTATAGCCAATGAAGAAGCCAGCCCTCTGCCTCCTAATTTTTCAGGAACGAAAGTGTGCATGAATGCGATATCCTTTTTATACATGCGGTATTCAAGATAAGCCACCTCGTCTTCTGTGTGTATTTCAAAACGCATGTTTTCCTTATTGTTTATAATGGAAAATGGCGTTTGTTGTAAATGGTCTGGCATATTCACGCAATTGAATGGTTAAAATTACATCATGAGCAAGTAGAACCTTTTGTCACTGACACCTACAAGATAATAAAGCTATTCGTGCGTACTTGTTTCTTGCTGGTTTAATTTTTTCTTTACCACATCAGCGGGATATTTTAAAGCGAGCTTTCTTATCTCATAACTAAACTCAGTAAAAGTTTGTTCCCAAAGCCTTGCTTCTTCTTCTGTGTATTCATAGAATCCGTGCGCGTTGGCTACGCCTTTTCCTCCGTCTTTCACAATATCATCAATCAACTTTGGAACCTCAGTTGAATTACATAAAGTTGGAAACAAGTCTTTCATTACGTTATGATAAGCCTGCACGCCGGTAAGGTCCATCCACCTGAAAGCGCCAACAAGCGTCATCCAATAGCCAGCATTATTACGGCAGGCCCTGTCTACATCTTCAACAGTTGCGTAACCGTTTTCAACCAAATAAAATGCCTCCCTGTACAAGGCATACATAAGGCGGTTGGTTATAAATCCCCTAATATCTTTACGGACAAGCGTCGGTTCCTTTGCCCATTTGTGCGATAGCTCGTATAAGAATTCTCCTTTTGTAATATCGCTTTGATCGCCGCAGATTACTTCCAGAAAACGTGTGGTGTGAGAGGGCTCGGCCCAATGTAACCCAAAAAATCTTTCCGGGTGGGTTGTTTGTTGTTGCAGTATGCTTATGGGTATGGCGGATGTATTGCTTACAAGCAAAGCCTCCGCGTTTATAATAGCTTCAATCTTTGCATACACATTCTTCTTAATGTCAAGGTTTTCCAGCGTACACTCAATTACAAGTTTGCAGTCATTCAACGCTTCATAGTTTTCAGTGATGGTCAGCTGTGTCAAATGGCCGTCAGCAGACATTGAAGTAAGCCCTTCTTCCTGCGATTTGCGTAAATGCTCTGTAATCCTCGTTTCAGCATGCAGAAGGTCAACACTAACCGGCGCCACAGCAATTACCTTATGCCCCGCCATTAACAAGCAGGCAGTAATACTACAACCCATCAATCCAAGCCCAACAACACCAACTGTTATTTCGTTCGTTTCTTTACCCATAGAGTTTTTATATGTCTGATGTCTGATTTTTTGATGTCTGATTTCTTCAGTTTTCCGGCAGTTTTAAATTATTCAGCATGTAAAATGTTTTCATTCGCACATTCACTCATTCACACATTAATACGTTGCTCTCCCCCCTGACAAATCGAAAGTGAATCCCGTAGTAAAACTATTGTTCGAAGAAAGGATGTAGGAAACCATATCAACCAGTTCTTCCAGTGATCCGCAACGTTTCATGGGGATTTTGTCTGTCATATACTTCACCTGCTCTGCTGGCATCATTTCAACCAGATGCGTGTTAATAACCGCAGGCGCAATGGCATTGATTGTAATACCCGTTTCCGCATATTCTTTGCCCTGCACTTTGGTCATGCCAATAACGGCTGCCTTAGATGCAGAATAAGCCAACATGCCCGCATTGCCCTCTTTTCCCGCTATAGAAGCAATATGAAGCACACGGCCGTAATTATTTTTAAGCATCCATGGCAGCACATATTTAGAAGTGTAAAAACTTCCCAAGAAATTGACGTTAAAAACCTGTAGCAAATTCTCTGTATCAACTTCGTGGCTTTTGATGTTTGTCTTGCCTGTAATGCCCGCACTGTTCACCAATATGTCTATTTTGCCAAAGATGCCTGCAGCTGCATTTACGGCGTCCTGCACTTCCTTTTCGTTGGTGATGTCTAGTGCAAATGCTTCGCAACAGGAGGGAAGTTCATTTTTTAATGCCTGCAGCGCTTCTTTATCTTTATCGAACAATGCAAGCCGCATGTTATAGGTTGCCAATCGCTCGGCAATGGCCGTTCCCAGGCCTGAAGCTGCGCCGGTGATGATGGCCGCCTGGTTGTTAAAGTCTATAAGCATATAGTTTATTGCATGTGTTTAAATGGTTAACATATGTCTGTTACATTATTTCGCATTCCTTCCTCTTTCGCCCGGGTAAAGGTCTCTAACGGTATCGCTTTGCCAGTAATGTTTTGAGTCTACATTCATCACTGTAAGCTTGCCGTAAAAAGCTGCACCTGTATCAATGTTCCAGAGGTTAGACGCATGTATGGGCTTGTCGGTATCATATCTGATTGTTGGAGTGTGGCCGATATAGATCTCGTCAAACAACAACAATCTTTTTGGATAGAATTTTGAATCTTTCGGAACACAGTTGTTGGTCGCGAGTGCTACTTCCCACAGGCTTCTGTCCCAATAAAAATTTGTATGATCTCTTTCTTTTTCTGGGCCGTGCATAGAAGTAAATCCCGCATGCAAAAACAGCCTTTTCTTTTCATCTACATGATACAATTTCATCTGTTGAAAGAATGCAGCGTGTTGTTGTTTTTGTTCTCTACTGTATTGAGAATAGCTTGTTATCGTAAGTTCTCCGTCATTCGCCATCCAGTTGGGATCTGGTGGCGCGCCCAGCAGCCATTTTTCGCACCAGGCATCATGATTCCCTTTGATGAATATGCAATTATTGTTTGCAGTCAGTTGAATGAGGTAATCAATGGTTTGTGCAGACTGCGACCATCCGTCTACATAATCTCCAAGAAAGATCAATTGATCTCCGGCAGATACAGGAACAAGTTTAAGCACTTGTTCCAGGGCCCTCAGCCCGCCATGTATATCACCAATGGCAAAAGTAGTTGGCATAAATAAATTTAAGCTATTAAACCAATAATACGGATTAAGCGGATATTTTTTTCACTGCACGTCAACCCGGCCAAAACTTTATTGCGCACAATTTGCAACGGATACTGATCGATTTTACCTTTGGTGCAGAAACGATGATTAAGCAATGCAGAAGAAAAAGCCCGGACTGGACATTATTGATAAGATACTGGAAGCTTGCTATAAAGCTTTTCCCGACGCGATATTTATACAAAGTTTATGGCACCAGTATGAGGAACGTGGAAGCCTGAGTAAAAAACAGCTGCAAGGACTCTTCCTTAAGGCGCAAAAGGTAAAGGACCTTCCGCCCAATTGGCTGGCAACATTGGAGGCGACAATTTTAAAGATGCCTAACCGTTTTAAATCAGAAGTTGCAGAGCCGGCACCATTGTTTGTAAAAGACGAATATGCAGGCTCTTTAATGAGTGAGATACTTGCAAAATACCCTCAACATAAGCGGGTGCTCTTTCTGAAATCGAAGTATGATAACAACGAAGCGCTTAACAGCCCGGAGGTTAAAGAACTGGAGAAGTTTAAGAAATTGCTGTTGAAAGCATGATCGTCGGCTCGCGATTGAATGGTGCTTAATACTATCTTAAAGAAATAACGCAATCAGCTCTTCATTATAAAAGGCATCCGTTATGAAAATGCACGTATCTAAAACTACTCATCGCGAAGTTGCTCACCTGCGAAATTTGTTTTTAAGGGCGATCAATTGCCAGTTTATTCATAACGCTTACCACGAACGCGATTGGGCAGATGTGTACCTGTTTTATTACGATGATATCCCCGCGGGGTACACTGCATTGTGTGGTGGAGAAGACCGCAATGTAAAAGATACCGTATTTGAATTTTTTGTGTTGCCAGAATTTTATCGCTTTTCAAGCCGTTTTTTTTCGATAGTTCTTGATGTGGCGCGTCCTTTATATATCGAAAGCCAAAGCAATGATGTGTTTACATCTTCCGTTCTACTTGAATTCGCGCATGATATAAAGACTTCCGTGGTATTGTTTGAAGATGGAATGTTGACTAACTATTCAATTGCCGGCGCAAGTTTTCGGTTAAAAAAAGCCGATGATAAAATTTTTGAGCACTATGTTGAAGGCGAAGGCGAATATGTTGTTGAATGGAATGATGAAATAGTTGCAACAGGCGGCTTTTTACAACACTATAATGCGCCGTTTGCAGACTTGTACATGGAGGTGAAGGAAAATTGCAGAAAGAAAGGCTTTGGAGCATATATTATCCAGGAACTGAAAAAAGTTACTTACCAGGCGGGCAAAGTGCCGGCGGCAAGATGTAACCTGCAAAATAAAGCATCCAAGGCTACGCTGATAAAGGCAGGAATGAAAGTAGTTGCCTTTATGCAGAAAGGCAACCTTTCATAAAGATCATGTAAACACAGTTTATAAATCTCTTATTTGAAATCGCTGCAAGCGATAGCGTAATGCCGCGAAGCCAAAAGGCTTCGCGGAACGTCAACTTCTATATCCTGTTATTATAATTATGAAGCACCAACGCTACCGGGCTTATTTTGAAATCTCTTCAAACTTTGTAAGCGTAACCCTGATCCTTTTGTTTGGATCTTCTGGCATTTCCACAAGCAAGGTCACAACGCCGTCTTTGCCCTCAATCGTTAATGTTGCGTTTCTCTCGTCGTTATTGGTTTTAAGTAATGTTTTAAGGACAGTTTTGCCTTCTTTATAGGGCACGTTCCAGTTACAGGTTTGAGACTTGATTTCGCCTGTTATTGTATTATCGTTAGGTTTTATGGTGATCACCGAATCAACAATTTCAATTGAAGTGTTTTCATCCGTAGATCGCTGTAAAGTATTGGTGGAATCAAGGTATTCCGTCTTAACAGAATTCAGAACCAGTTTCTTGCCGCATTGTGCATAGACTGACGCGCCGCTGATAAGCAGCAAAAGAAAGAGAACAGTGTGCTTTTTCATTTATTTGATTTTTAAGTGTGCATATAATGATCACGATGACGCTTGCCAACGTAGCCGTGCTGTGGGCAGACGATTATGTAAAGTCTGTAAATTCTGGCGGGAATGCAAATTGTTGGGGAATTTAAAACCAGCCTCTTGTTGGTCCGTTCCGCAGTTGGGTTGCGAAATGTGCCGGTAAGTTACAATTCATCTCGTATTGCTAAACAAATTTTGGGTGAGCGGTTTATTATCATGATTAATGATTATGCCCGGGAGCTATATTAAAAGTTGCTGAAATTAGGTGATATTGAAATAACAAGCTTGCGTTTTCCATGGTTAAGTGCAATATTGGTGTAAGGCTAAACCTGTCAGATATGCATATTCCTTATGCCTTAGGGAGATCATTCAATACAACAATTATCAATTTTTATGTGGTAATGCCAACGTTATGCTTTGTTATTTCAGGGAATGTTGTATGCTGGGGTTGAATCTTTTATAATGCAATCAAATAAGTAATGGAAAAGAAAGTGATCGAGTTATGTTTGATCGTATTGATTTGCCTGGCAATTATGGCTTTGTTTAATGTGCATTTTGCCGCGACTAAAGAGCGGCATGCTATAGCCTGGGAAAAGGCACGCATAGATTCGATTCAACATATGGATAGTGTAAAGGAGAATGCAAAGATGTCGCTTGATACCATGTTCAGTGAGCGAATGGCATATTCAAAAAAATCATTGTTGCTTTTTTGTATACTCCTGCCTGTATGCCTTTGCCTGTTGTGGCTTGTTCGACGGCTATAGGCGGCTGCGAAGCGGCAAACTAAATGTTTGGCAACAGGTATAGTACCAGGAAAAATCCTCCGAACAAGATTGCCAACATTAGGATAATAACCAATCTTGATGAGGGGTAGTACTCATTCTTGCGCAGGCTCCTTTCAATCCGCTTATATCGCAAAAAAGATAAAACCGCAATTAAGGCTCCGAGGCAAACCAGTGAAATACCAATCGCTCCCGAGTATCCTCTGCCTGTAGTTACAATGGGTTTGTCCGTAAACACGAGAGATAGCTGTTTGACAAACAACGAAAATTTCACTACCACAAATCCAAATCCCATTGCTGCAATGGCCGTCCGTATCCACGCCAGAAAGGTGCGTTCATTGGCGAGATAGTCGCTTGCCCTTGCGATGTTTTTTTGATCATTATTGGTATCAGTCATAAAAAAGGTTTTATTCTTTTGAAAAAATGTTTTCAAAATACAACGGATCCGGCCCATATTAACATGCCGGTTTATTCATTGGGGGAGCTGTTTGAGCCGGCCTGGATGCATCCTGAAAATGCCGGTTTTATGTTGTGATTTTTCGCACAATAAGCCGATAAATCACATTTCCTTTTCTCGAAAATATTTGTTATTTTGATATTGAAACGATTGTAACAGAAAATATTCATCTGCTGCCATAATTTAAACACCCCGCTCGTAAACTTATGACTAACCCATACAACGATCCTGATCAAATTTATTTCAGAAAATCATTCAACTATTCCAAAACGTTCCCCACGCTTGTAAGCAACAGTATTGGAGGAACGGATGAGATAGCCCGCTGGATACTCGATCTTAATGGAATACCTTACAAGGATGAGGTACATGCGCCGGGGTTGTATAAAAAAGTAATTCAAAAGCTTACCGATAACAAAGGCGTGCGCAACAATCCTGTTTTAGTAATGAACGATGGCCTTATTTATACCACTAATAGTGTTGTGCAATATTGCGAGCAGAATTGTCTCAGCTCCAAAAAAATGGTGCCACTGGAAACCACAAAAAAGAAAGAAGTGCTTGATCTGTACAACCTCTTTAATGGAGAATATGAAGAGGCTGTAACCAAATATGTTTACCTGCAGATGCTGCCAAATGCATCATTTGCAAAAGCTGTTTTTACGCGTCACGTGCCCATTGGCGAAAGGCTGAATTATAACTTTAAATTCGGGTCGATATCCGCTGATTTAAAAACTGATCATAACCTTTCCGGTTGCTCAGCAGACCAGTTACTTGATTTCATCCGCAAAACGTTTGATAAGGTGAATACATTGCTGGCTGATGGCCGAAAATATCTTACCGGCAGTAGTGCAACCCTTGCGGACGTTGCCTTTGCGTCCATTTCATCTCCTTTGATATTACCAGAAGAATGTGGTAGCGTTACACCAAAAATAAATCAGGTGCCAGATGCTTACCGCCTTGCCATAGATGAATTGAGAGCAACGCCTGCAGGCCAGTTTGTGCTGCGCATTTACCAGGAAGACCGCCCGCCAAGGCGCCTTCCATCTGATATGCCAAAAGAGCCCGGGCTACTTGCCACAATTATAGACAGGCTTAAGCTGTCTATGAACATTAGCAAGGCCAATCTTTTTTATTTTCTGCAAAACAAATACCCGGTACTAAAACTCGGCCCGCTAAAACTGATGACAGTAAACAGGAACGACCTTGTTACAGAATTGCTGGAACGTGACCTTGATTTTACGGTGGAAGAAATTAACTCTAAAAAAATGGCTGACCAGCGCGGTGCTTTTTTTCTTGGTTGGGACAGAGATAACCCGCAGTTTGATCGTGAACGCAATTTTGTGAGGGCTGCAACAAAAAAAGATGATCTTGAATTGATCAGGGGTTTTGTAAGAAATGCAGCTGATGAAATTATAGCGAATACAAAAGATTATGGAAGGATTGATGTACCCAACACATTAAGCTATCCCGTACTGGTTAAATTACTTGATTTTTATTTTGGTGTGCCTGCACCAACATTAGAAAAAATGAAGCTTTGGCACCGTGCATTGTTTTATGACCTTTTCCTCAATTTTACCAACAATGCAGCCAAACACAAGCTTGCGGTTGATGCGGCATTGCAGCGCCGCGACTGGATATTGGAATTAATCGAAGATCGTAAGCAAATGTTGAAAGATGGAAAAACGCTTGATGATAATATTCTCAATCGCCTTTTGTTAATGCAACAGCAGCCGGGTAACGAATGGTTTAATGATGATACCCTGCAGCGCAATGTGGGCGGTCTGTTAACTGGCATCCTGGAGACTACAAATAAAGCTGTCGTGCTCGTGCTGGATGAATTACTGAATCGTCCCGATGTATTGCCGGGTGCAGAAGAAGTGGCACGTGCAAAAGACATGAAGAAAATGTATGGCTATGTGTCTGAGGCGCTACGGTTTAATCCCGCACAGCCAGGTGTTATTCGCTATTCAGAAATAAAGCAGGAGCTAAAAGGAAAAGGGGATAAGGCTTACACCATTCCCGCAAAAACAAAAGTATTTGCTTTAACAGCTGCCGCTATGTTCGATCCCGCTGCATTTCCCGAACCCAAAAAATTTAACCCGGAGAGGCAATCCGTATACATGAACTATGGTTACGGTTTGCATGAGTGTTATGGTAAATATATTAATTCAGTAACTATTTCAGAACTGGTTGCTGCAGTGTTAAGATTAAATAACGTTAGGAGAGGCGATGGGCGCGCAGGTAGGAGAACCGGTTTACAACAGGGCCCGTTTCCCACAAATTTTGTAGTGGCTTTTGATGGCCGTGATGATGATGAGTAAATACACGCTTAAACGTATTCATCTTTCTTGATTATAATCCTCTTTGTTGCTTCTAAACAATAAGTAAAATCAATTATACCATGGTTCGCCAACAGCCGCTTACGCTTGCAACACCGGTAGTCCCTTCGGCTTACAATAATCTTGACTCAGTTTTAAAACAAATAAGAACAGGCCTGGACAATGGCGTGCGACAGCAATTTCAAGATGTTGACACGATACATTACCTACGGCTTGTTTTGCTGGAAGCGCAACCGCCGGATGAAACGGGCAACAGCTATCCCGCAAAATTTGTGTTAGGTACAGACTATGATGGAGATGAAGATGCACAGTTAACCGCGCTGGCCACAACCTGCGGCGGTTTTCTTGATAAGCTGTATGAAAATTGTGAGGGTTACCCTGATGCGGCCAACAGAAACCCGGCGACAAGAAAAGCTTACATGGAAAAATGGCGCGTAAAATCTTCCGCCTTTTTTGCAGGTGCCCCAGGGCGTACATTGGCACAGATCCGTAAAGAAAATGAATTGAGAGAATATATTCTCGGTTTAATTCGCAGCGGTAAATGGGATAACCAATCTGCAAAAGACATTCATGCATTTATAAAGAAAGATGTGTTATCCAAAACAGAGTTTCAATGGGCAAGAGAAAAAGTAAAATTGCCGACGGTGAGCTGGCTTGGAATGGTATTGCTGGGGCTTATTTTACTTGTGCTGTTGCCGTTCATTATTATATGGATCATTATTATACATTTTCGGTACGAACGAACAGATAAGCCGCTTGGGCTTACTTCCAGCCAGATAGATGGGGCACATATCCGCAAGCTCGAAGAGTATGAGGACTTTCATAATCAAAACCAGTTTACGCAGCTCCTTATTATGAAGCCCGGGCAAATGCGGCTGATAACGCTGACGGGTTTAATGTTGTTTGCAAAATCACTCGTTAAAAATCTTTTCGTAAAAGGAAAACTTATGGGCATTCCAACCATTCATTTTGCGCGATGGTTGTTGCTGGATGATAAAAAGCGGATGCTTTTCTTTAGCAATTTTGATGGAAGCTGGCAGCAGTACCTGGGAGATTTTATAGATAAATCCGGTTGGGGTTTAACCGGCATCTGGAGCAACACTGTAAACTTTCCGCCAACACGTTTTCTGTTTACCGGCGGCGCTTACGATGAGGAACATTTTCTTGCATGGAGCCGCTATTATCAAGTGCCCACGGCGGTATGGTATTGCGCATACCCCAATCTTTCTATCAAAAATGTAATGAACAATACCTACATCAGGAATGAACTGATGTTAAATACAACGGAAGCTGAAGCGCAACGATTTTTAAATCGCTTTTAATAAAATGCTGCAAGGCACCAAACTCACTACAAAAAAATCAACTTCATTTTATGGAAAAAATTGAAGAAGCAGATATCCAGGGTTATATAGTAAGAGGCTACAAGCATATGATGTATTCGCGTTATGTTTTGCTGCACGTTACCGACGCTAATGCAGCTAAGGTCTTTTTGAAAGATATTAGTGGTAGCATAACCAATGTTACCCATTTCCCTAAAAGTAATTGCCTCAATATAGCGTTCACGGCTCAGGGCTTACGCGCATTGGGAATGAATGAAGAGAACCTGAGTAATTTTCGCAGGGAATTTTATGAAGGGATGACAACGCCACACCGCCAACGTATTCTTGCAGATTACGATAGCAGTGCGCCTGAAAAATGGCGCTGGGGCGGCCCTAACAATGAGGAGGCTCATATACTGTTAATGGTGTTTGGTGCTAATGAAGCCACAGCTATTAGTTACTACAAACAATTAGAACAACAATTTCTTGCCGCTGGCCTAAAAAATGTTTTTGAGCTGGATGGGCAAACACTTCCGTTTAATAAAGAGCATTTCGGTTTTAGGGATGGTATTTCCCAGCCGCTGATCAAGGGTACCGATCGTAAAGGCCCTGAACAGGATTATGTAAATGCGGGGGAGTTTATCATGGGGTATAAAAATGAATACAATGTATATCCTGATACACCTATTTTGACAAAGGATCAGGGCAATATGTCTGACCTGCCTTATGACCCGATGGAGACAGGCAAGAAAGATATTGGCCGCAACGGTTCTTATATGGTTATGCGGCAACTGCAGGAAGATGTAGATGGTTACTGGACATTCATGAATGAGAAAACAAAAAATGAAGACGGCAGTATTAATGTGCCCGAAAGTGTAAAGCTTGCAAGCAAGATGATGGGGCGATGGCCAAGCGGAGCGCCGCTCTCGCGTTTTCCTGATGCCGACCCCGCTGGCGATAATAAAGAAGTTGATTATTATACTGAATATTTTACTTACCAGGATTCGGATAAAGAGGGCTTGAAATGCCCGTATGGCGCACATATCCGTCGCACAAACCCAAGAGATGCATTTGAAGATAATGGTGTGCATCAATCATTCAAGCTTACGAGAAGGCACCGCATTATACGCCGTGCGAGATTGTATGGACAACCTTTCGCAGGGTCGCCAACCAATCACAAACCGGAAACGGAAGTAGGATTGATGTTTACTTGTTTTAATGCAGACATCGGCCGCCAGTTCGAATTTATTTCTTATACATGGGCCAACTATCCCAAATTCCTGCAACTATACAGCGATCCCGATCCTGTAAGCGGCATAAGGGAAGTGTGCCCTCCGGGAACAGAACAAACCTTTACCATTCCAGCTAAGCCGGTAAACAAATATGTTACAGGGATGAAAAGTTTTGTGACTGTAAGAGGCGGAGCGTATTTCTTTTTTCCCTCAATTACCACAATCAATTATTTGACTACGATTTAGTGTTAATCCGAAAATCAAGATTTAAAAAGATACACATGTCTTGATAAGTCGATATTCGGTCTTGTATGCTATGGAAATTGTAATTATTAAACGCACATTACCTTATGAAAGTAGCAATGAATCTATATTGATCAGCTTAAATAATATCCATGAATATTGATCAATTCTTTAACCTGGTTGTATTGATTGCCGCTGTTGGCTGGATCGTATTGCTGTTTGTTAGCCCGTTTTGGCAACACTATGATAAAGTGGTTGTGGGCATTATTGCAGTTATTATTGCGGCCTGTTACACTGCGCTTAATGTAGGTAATTTTCGTAGTGACCTGATGCAGAAATTTTCATCGCTTGGCGGGGTAATGGAACTTTTTTCATCCAGGCCAATAGTTACCGCTGCATGGTGCCATATTTTATGTTTCGATCTTCTTGTTGCGGTATGGATTAAAAAAGATTCCGTTAAACACGGCATTGCCCACTGGAAGATTATTCCCTCTTTTGTGTTTGCCTGTGCGCTTGGCCCCTTTGGTTTTTTAATTTACATACTAACAAGGTGGCTTAACACAGGAAAATATTTTCCTGAAAGCTGACGAATGTTGTTATTGAATTCGCTGTAAAAACGTTAGTTATACATTAAGGTATGTAAGGGCCACCCGGTTCTCCCCATCCCCATTTGGGCATTGGCGCCTGTTCGTCTATTGGATTGTCTGATGTTGTAGAATTGATAACGGCGATGCGGCTTCCCCATTCCAGATAACCTACCAGTGCAGAACGGAATTCCGGATCGTCTGCAAGGGCTGTTTCATCCGCGCTTTCCAGTAATAAACTTATCCATCTTTTACGCTGTGTTTCAGTCAGCATCTTTCCTAAATGGTGCGCAACCATAATGGAATGGCTGCCTTTATCGTCTTCCGTATAAAGCCTGGGGCCACCAAATACTTCTGCTATAAAATGTGCAACGTGCTTGCTATGGTCACTCGCCATATTTTTGAAAACAGGGTACAAGAGCTCATCTTTTAAAACTTTGTCATAGAACACTTCAGTGAGTTTTTCCAGTGTAGCCTTTCCGCCTGACCATTCATACAGGCTCGGAATTTTCTTTTCCTGTTGCATAATACGCGTGTTGGCAATTTAATAATTAAAGGTAGCGCTAAAAATTGTGTACCAATGTTATTGGATTGTGTTTGCTGAATCTTGCCGATAGCTGTATTCCTGTCAATTCTCTTTTTAAGTAATAAAGACATGAAAATTTATTAAATTAACATATCAATGCCGTTTCCCGGAAATGATATGAAAAACGAATCAAGTGTAGAATTGCCAATGATTTAAGCGTGCCTGCTTTCTTAACCATCTACAATTTATTACAATGAAACGCAATCTCTTTTTCATTTTATTTTCTTTTTTTATCCCCGTGTTATTTCTTTCCGGAATTAGGAATAGCAACGGGTTGAATGAAAGTCAACGTGAGCTGGTCGTAAGTTGTGGGCCTTCTGCAGACGATATTTTGGGCGCACCAGCCGGCAAAAAAAACATTACAGTAATGCCTGGATGGGGTGATCATTCATATAAAGTTTCTACCACAAATGATAGTGCTCAATTTTATTTCAACCAGGGGTTATCGCTCTATTATAGCTATCACTGGAGAGAGGCTGTTTTATCTTTTAGAGAAGCAGCAAGTTTTGATAGCAATTGCGTGATGGCTTATTGGGGGCAAGCATTGGCTTTAGGGCCGGGTTATAATTTTACGTACACCTACACTATGCGTAAACCGGTTCCTGATGCATTAAAGGAAATGAATGCACATGCTGCGAATGCATCAGCAAAAGAAAAAGAACTTATTGCTGCAATGAACACCCGTTATGCCGTTAACGATACCGCCGATAGCAGCAGAATGGAATTAAATAAGCTATACGCTCAACAAATGAGGGCGGTTACGCTGACACATCCTGAAGACATAGATCTTAAGGTGCTTTATATAGATGCCGTTATGTTGATCCATGCGTGGGACTTCTGGAACAATGATGGTACGCCTAAAGAATGGACGCCTGAAGTTGTAGCAATGTGCGAAGATGTGTTAAAGAGAGACAACAGGCATCCCGGTGCGCTGCATTATTATATACATCTTACAGAAGCATCGCGCCACCCTGAAGTAGCATTGGCCAGCGCGGATGTGCTAAAAGATTTGTTGCCGGGTGTAGCACACATGGTGCATATGTCGAGTCATGAATATGAACGGAACGGCCTTTTCGCAAAAGGTGTTGACGTAAACGAAAAAGCTGATCAGAATTTGATACTCTACGATTCTCTTGCGAAAAGTACTAATACTGTTCCTCATTCACCGCATTACTTTGCGGTGCAAACATATTGTGCCCTTAGCGGGGGAATGTATAAAAAGGGAATGCCTATCGCATTCAGGTGTAGAAGTAGCGTTATGCCCGTTTACGATAACACCTACAACCAATACTTATACATGCTGCCTGAAATGGCCAGGGTTCGCCTGGGCAAGTGGCAAGACATCATTGATGATAAAGTTGTTCCTGATAACAAGTGGCCTTATGCACTTGTGTTGTTTTATTTTTCAAAGGGGATGGCCTATGCACATAAAGGAGAGTTAACGATTGCTGAGAATTATTTGAAACAACTGCAGGTGGCAGCGCAGGATAGCATTTTAATAAAGCGCAACATTCCATTCAATAGCCCTGCCGATATAGCACGCATTCCGGAAAACATACTTGAAGCAACTATTCATTTTATGAAGAAGGAATATGACCCCGCAATTGCGGCTGTACAAAAAGCTGTTGCAACAGAAGAAAGCCTGATCTACATTGAACCGAAGGACTGGATGATGCCTGCAAGGCAATACCTTGGCGCATTTCTGCTAAAGATGAATAAGCCAGCCGAGGCTGAAAAAGTATATCGGGAGGACCTTGTATGGAACCCTGGCAATGGTTGGTCATTGCTTGGTTTATCACAAAGCCTCAATGCGCAACACAAATCAAAAGAGGCGGAACAGTTAAAGCCACTCTATATGCGTTCATTTTCTGAAGCGGATGAACTGCCACCGGGATCGGCATATTAGCTGTTAGCTATCAGCAATCAGTATTTCGACAGGAGGCATCTCCCAATGTTGGCGATGCCTGATTAATCAGCTGAAGTTGGAATAGATATTTATAATTTTGAGCACTCAACACCTAACATCTTACATTAAATCTTTCTGACGCGCACTTCAAACGCCTTAGCTGGATTCGTAATAAAGACTTTGTCAATTTCACTTTGTGTAAATCCATTTTGCTTCAACAGGGGAATAAAGTCGTCGAAGATGCAATTATAGTTTTTGTAGTCACCACCTTTGGGTTCACCAACATGGTACCAGCCTGAATCCTGCGATACAAGAACAAGATCGAGAAAGTTGTTTTCTTTCATCAGTTGCAGGTATTTCAAATTTGCGTTTAAAGTATCGGGATTAACACCATCAAAAGAAACCCAGCCGCCTTTCTTTGCGGTTTTTATATAATAGGTTTCCGATGTTTCATTGTACGCATGTATCCAGATGCGGGCAGAAGGAGATACTTTCCTTGCGTTCAAAATTTCCAGTTGTTCATTTGCTGCATCGCCATCACCTGTGTGTACACCAATGGTGAGTCCTGTAGCGAGGTGTGTAATAGCTGCTGCGTCAATTATTTTTCTTTGTGCTTGCGTAAGCGGGGCCTTGTCCACGCTGGTCTTTATGAAGCCGGGTTTTATGCCAGTGCCTTCAATACCATCCTTCCATTCGCTGATCCATCTTGCGGCAATCTGTTCTGATGTTTCTGTGTATACATGCTTTGGTAAAAATTTTTCATTTACCGCACCGTAATAACCTGTGTTGGTAATGATGTTTAACCCGCTTGCTTTTGACAATCGTTTTAACAGTTGTACATCTCTTCCCAAGTAAGCAGGCGAGCAGTCAATAAAGGTTGTGCAGCCTTTCTTTTTTACATCCAGCAAAAAGGGTAGCGCTGTGTCAAATACTTCATCAGCATTGTAGCGGCTTTTACTGTATTGATCTGCTCCGATAAGATCTGCAAGAATATGTTCATGTGTTAGCGTGAACTGCATTTGCGCTGGTTGAATTGGGCCGTTCACGGTCATGATTGTTTTTTCTTCTTTATTAAAAGCGAGTGATGTGCCGATGCCCGCAGCCAACGCTGTTAATGCGCTTTGCGTGATAAATTTTCTACGTGTTAGCATTACGTGTGAATAAGGAATATCAATGTAGTAAAAAAAGCGCTGGGAGGCAACTAAACTCAGCTAATAAAAGTTGAACAACTATATTGTTTAAAGTGATTTCCTGATATTCAGTTTCCAAGGATTATCAATCACTTCAATTCCTTTTTTATTGATGAAAGAAGCAATTGTTTTACCCATTTGTTTAAAGTCCGTTGATAGGGTTGTAATGCCACCAGCGAGAATTTCTTTTAGCGGTGTATCATTGTAGGATATAATTCCAAAGTTTTTGCCTGGAGAAAGTTGTTGTTTGTCGGCCTGTTTAAGAAGATAGACGAGGTCCCTGTCGCTTACCACTATGAATAAATCGCCGGGATTTATTTTCCGCGTTTTAATAGAATTCAGGTAGGCGTGTGCAATTTTGTGTTCCTTACAAAAACGTTTTAATCCCTCATAGCGTTCTTGCGGTTCTTTTTCTTCGTGCTGAACCATCAGGATCCGTGTGTAGTTTTTGATGTGATCCCATCCTGAATCCAGGGCTTCGTAAGTATCCTGTTCAAAGTTTTGCGCCACAGCGGAATACTTGCCTCTGAGTTCATTGTGGTAGTGGTCTAACAAAAGGACGCGCCCGCTTAGGCTATCGAGTATTGGCTCGATACCTTCAAACTTGCCTGGCATAATGATGTATGTAGTGTACTTGCCGTTTGCATCTTTAAGCAGGCTTTCAAAAACTTTTTTATTGTAATTATGAAAGTAGAGGTCGATCGAAACGGTTCTGCTAACAGAAGCCATGATGGAATTATACAGGTCTTCCTTAAATTCATTAAATTCGTTGAACAGCAAAAAAACATTGTGTTGGGAAGGGTTTCTAGTGCTTACAATATGGTACCCGACACCGGCGCTGGATGCAATAATGCCGCGCGATTTCAATTCATTCAATCCGGCAAAAACGGTATCTCTCGACAGATTGAATCTATTTTTGAATTCGTTGACCGAAGGCAGCCAGTCACCTTTTTTTAATCTGCCGTCATTTATGCCATCAACTACATAGTTGACTACCAGTTTATACTTAGGCTCATTTCCTTTCATTCATAATTCGGCTTGTTGTACCGTATACACAAATATATTTATAATCGATACTCATTGGTGTGGTTGAGAAATTGATTAATTAAGTTTGAATCTTGTCTTGCTTATTCAGATGCTCTTATTGCTGATTGATTTATTCAAAAAGACAGTTTGATAAATATATACCTACCAGTACCTACCAGTTGTTTATTTATTATTTATATTTGTTTCAGTGACAAAACACTTGAACGGGTGAGTGAGATCATAAATTCCATTTAATATATTTTAGAGGCATGCATATCATAAAGGATATTATAAAACCAGCGTCTGCAATTTTTATTGCGCTATTTATTAGAGGTGGTGTGTCGGCACAAGGCACCTTGCAGGTAAAAATTAACGATGCTTTCTGGAGTCCGAAACTTCAGCAATGGAGTACAACAACGATAAATGATGTGCTGAATAAATTCGAAGGCCTGAATAAGAGTACACAGGAAGAGCAGCAAAAAAATAATGCTTTTAAGAATTTCGATGACGTAGCATCCGGTCAAACCAATACGGACCATCACGTCGGCTTTCCATGGTTTGATGGGCTTGTGTATGAAACGATCAGAGGCGCTTCAGATTTTTTGTCTTATATGCCAAACAAAGATATTGAGCAGCGTATAGACAGCGTTATTGATCGTATTTATGCTGCCCAGCAAGTAGATAAGAGTGGCTATATAAATACCTACACTCAATTGGTTGAGCCTACACATCAGTGGGGTCTTAATGGTGGTTTTTTACGCTGGCAGCATGATGTGTATAATGCCGGGATGCTGGTAGATGCAGGCGTGCATTATTATCGTGCTACTCGTAAAATCAAATTGCTGCAAGTTGCAACACGTTTTGCGAACTATATGTGTAGTATAATGGGGCCTTATCCAAAACAAAATATCGTTCCCGCACACCCTGGCCCCGAAGAAGCAATGATGAAATTGTACTGGTTGTATAAAAACGACGCTTCGCTTAAAAAGAAAATTGGCATTGCTGTGAATGAACAATCATATTATAGCCTTGCAAAATTCTGGATTGAAAACCGCGGCAATCATTGTGGTTATCCATTATGGGCAACATGGGGCAATGAACAATCTGAAAAATGGATAAAGGAACAGCGATATGCTGATCCGAAGTTTGGCGAGCATAACCGGCCAACCTGGGGAGATTATGCGCAGGACTCTATCCCTGTATTCCAGCAGGAAACAATTGAAGGGCATGCCGTACGTGCCACGCTGTTGGCAGCGGGTATTACAGCCATTGCATTGGAAAATCATTCACAGCAATATATTCAAGCCGCGACGAGATTGTGGGATAACATGGTAGGCCAGCGTATGTTTATAACAGGTGGCGTTGGGGCCATTCACAACGATGAAAAGTTTGGCGCAGATTATTTTCTCCCAACGGATGCTTATCTCGAAACCTGTGCTGCTGTTGGTGCTGGCTTCTTTAGTAAAAGAATGAATGAACTAACCGGTGACGGAAAATACATGGACGAATTCGAACGTACGCTTTACAATAATGTGCTTACTGGTATTTCGCTATCTGGTAATAAATACACGTATCAGAATCCATTGAATGCGCGAAAGTATGCACGATGGGAATGGCATGAGTGCCCTTGTTGTCCGCCGATGTTCCTGAAAATAATGTCCGCATTGCCAGAATATATTTATGCATCTGAACCTGGCAAAATAAGCGTGAACCTGTTTATGGGCAGTGAAGCGACGGTAAAAATGAATAATGGAAATACGGTAAAGCTGCAACAGCAAACAGGATATCCCTGGAGCGGGAAGATAGCGGTATCTGTTGATCCACAAAAAGAAGCTGATTTCGTAATAAGATTGAGAATTCCCGGATGGGCACAGGGCAAAGAAAACCCGTACGGCCTTTATCAAAATAACTTGCATGCGTCAATAACCCTTTATGTAAACGGGCATCTGCAGGATGTGACGGTAGTGAATGGCTATACAGAGGTAAAGCGAGTATGGAAAAAAGGAGATAAGATTGAATTAAACTTGCCTATGCAGCCGCGCATCATAACAGCTAATGCCCAGGCAACAGACCTGAAGCAAATGGTTTCCCTGGCGTCAGGCCCCATTGTTTACTGTTTGGAAGAAGTAGACAATAAAGATCTTGATCACCTTGCAGTGGATACTGAATCTCCACTAACTTTAAGTTTTGAAAGCAATACACTGAATGGTGTAAATGTAATTAAAGGCACGGTCATCGGTAACGGCGCTCAGAAAACATCATTTACTGCGGTTCCTTATTTTGCTGTTGGTAATCGCCAGCAAGAAGTTGGTTATAAAGTGTGGGTGCCGGAAAAATAAAGAATGCCGGTGTGAATGTTCTTGCGAGTTGAAGAACGTGCAGGAAGCTAAATATTTTTTTAAGATTTTCGAGAGTAGTTATGGTTTTGAAGCTGCTTGACTCTTGCATCAAACATTGGTTGTGTTATTTCTGTAGCCTTCTGCAGGATGTGTGATTCGGCTGTTTTGGGAGATCCGGAATTGAAGGGAGGGTCAGGTGAATATTCCATCATTAGCTGTATTATTTTAGCCGTATCCTCACCGGCGAGCAGAGCAGTAAGTGTTAATCCGAAGTCAATTCCCGCTGTAATGCCGCCTCCTGTGATTCTGTTTCTATCGACCACAATGCGCTTGTCGATCGTTTCAATCCCCATCATCTCTAACAATCCGAGAGATCGCCAATGTGTGGTAGCATTGTATCCGTTTAATAAACCTGCTGCACCTAGCAAAACTGATCCGGTACATACCGAAGTTATATAGCTTGCCTTCTGGCCTTGTTTGTTCAGAAAATTGAGGTATGTATAATTGGTTAACAACGGTGTGATACCTTTGCCTCCGGGAACAAAAAGTATGTCAACCTGTGGGCAGTTTTCAAAGCTATAATCAGCTTTTAAAGATAATCCGCCTTCTGCCTGAATCATTTCTGAAGTTTCGGATACCACCAATACTTTGAATTTTTCAACACGCGTAAATACTTCATAAGGGCCTACAAAATCCTGTATAGTGACTTCAGGAAATAGTAACATTCCAATTGTGAGTTTACTCATTCGTTTTTAGTTTAAAATTAAAGAATCTCACAGCGTTAATCCGATTAGTTATTCTCGTCAGTTTTTTACGGCTTACAAAGGGGCAACAAAAAGAGCCTGCCTGATCTGCCTGCCATTCAACGCATGGAGAATAGGTGGGTATTAAAACAGAAAAATGACTAGAAATATTGGTCGTTAATTTTAGTAGAATTGAATATGTTGTCGAAGTGATTATAATACAAAAAGGCCACCTCGAACTCGTTGCGGTGGCCTTCTATTCTTGATCTCTTTTATTAGAAATAAAGCATGATAAGGTTCTTATTCCAGTATAAAACTTGCCGGGGCAAAACCATTCAGGTTAAACTCAAACTTATTGAATGAAACAGGAATAGCACTACCTGTTTTTTCGCCTCTTAAATTTACAGGCGTTGCGGTTTTTGCACTTAATTCTGCAGGCAGCGTAACCGTAAGTTTTCCTGAAGTGCCAGCCTGTTCCCAAAACCTGATAAGTGTTCCGGCATTGCCATCCGGGTCTTTTCCGAAAGCGGTTATAAGGATGCCTTTTCTTGAAAGCTGCACACCTGTTTTTTCTAATGGCAAGTTACCTGCGGACGCATCTGTTGTAGCCATCTGCAAAGGATATCTTGCTTCAAAGGCCGGTACGGTAAGCGACTCCGCTGTATTGTATTTTGAAAAGCCCCAGATACGGAAACGGTAGCTCCATTTTCCCTCGTTCCAAAAGCGGTAATTGGTGCTCCAGTGATTGTTGAATAAATTAAAATAGAAAACAGGTTTACTTGGTACATAGGTATTATCAAACTTCCAGTCGCCAGGAACACCCACACTTACTAACGGTGCGTCTATGCTGCAAATGCCAGCGCCTTGCTGATCGTTTCCAAAGATGGCCGCACCAGATTCTACCGCATACATGTAACGGTTAACGCCGCCCACATTTATATCCTTCACAGGGTCTATTACTGATCCGTTGCGGCCTATGCGATATTGCGGTTGTTGAATGTTGAAAGGAAAACAAATCCATCCATCTTCCGGCCAGGGATCTGCTGGCTTTTCAACGGTTATTTCCATGTTGATATATTTTGAATCTCCGTCAAGGCCAATCTTTAGTGAAACAGGAAAATTCAACTGGCCGGCTTGTGGCAGGTAATTCAATATCAGCGATGCATTGCTTCCTTCTCTAATCACTTTAAGGCTACTTTTTCCTGTTGTAAAACGCTTGTAGGGGTAATCTTTAGAGGAAGGCATATTGGGTTTGCCTATCTCAATGTAGGCCCAGTTATCGGCACCTTTGCGAACGTAGCTGCTGTCGTATTCCCGTACTTCATTTGCGCTCATCCGTTCATATAGGAATTGTCCGAAACCCTGAGCCGCTTTAGCATCTACTAATTCCTTGCCGTTTGTTTTGTCTATGATTGAGCGTATGCATCCCTTTTCGGGGTCTGCTGTTATTTTAAAATACTTATTTTCAAGTGTATAATTTTCTTCATTTGCCACAGGTGCTTTTCCTGTTGAGGGCAAGTTGCCGCCTGTAAAGGTTTTGTATCCCATTGACGGTATCCCATTACGCGCCCATGGCAACGGGTTGTAAATAACCGTTCTTTTTCCGCTGGTGTTAACAGCGCTTGCAAGCAGCTGCATTTGCTCGCCGAGTAGCGGCATGGCAAGGTTGTTGGCTGTTCTGGCATAATTGGAATGTTCTTCCCATGATTCAATGCTTCTGTTAAAGCGGCCGGAATCCAGTTGCTGCTTCCATCCCGGGCCATAGGTCCAGTTTGAAGAAACCTGCCCTAAATAATCCTTCGTGTTTTCATAGTTCGCAATCCATCCCATTGAGCCGCCCCAGGTGTGTTCGTAATACAATAATGAATTTTCATAGCCGCTCGCGATGGACGCAGTAATATTTTTTGAGGGAATGTTGTTCAGATGCAGCGTGGTATTTAATGCCTCGTTCATAAACAATGCAGGCAATGTTTGGCGGGCAAGTTTAACTCCCGCAGGATCGCACATAATACCATGGATCCATGTATCGGGCATGTCACTTTTAACAATGGGTAAGGATAAATTTTCTTTAAGTATCCTGTCAGCAAAATCATCCAGTTGCCCTACAGTAATTTTTACGTTAGGCATTTTTTTTCGGATCGCCGTAATGATGTCTTTTACTTCTTCGGGTGATGGGGGGCCTGCATTGTCTCCACGCATCATCATCGCCAGCCATGTTTTATGGTGCCAGTCGGCGGGAGGGAAAATGGCTGAGCCATACAACCGCGAGTACATGGTAAGTACACGCGAGCCATCCGGCCCTTGCCACCAAAAAAGCAGTGGTATATCTGGCGGAGTGCTTCCGGGATTGCAGCCTAAATGCAGGAATTTTATGCCGGCATGGTTTAAGAGCGTCGGCATAATCCATGAGTGTTCCGGCACATCAGTCATCTTAGCGCTGGTAGGGATGGGTTTATTTGCCTTGCGGGCAATAGCAGATGAAAATTCAAGCCCCCTTACCAATGCTTCGGGCGCCTGCATTTCTGTCTGCATGGTAAATGGTAGCGCGTGCACCGCAAATCGTCCGTCCTGGAATGCCTGTTCTATTTTCGATTTTCTTTCAACGGTCTGCCCCTGCCAGTCTTCCATAATTTTTTTCATGGGCCATCCGGGTATCGTCCAGACAAACTGTTCCGCCGGTGGCAGGCTTTTATTTGCGTCTACAACTTTTAATGCATTATCAATAGCTGTAGTTTGATAACCATGCACCACCTCGCTTGCAAGGTGCGTATAGCCAATATCGAAATGCGATTTAAATACCACAACTATTTCCTGTACGGACGTATCTATTCCCTGGTTTTCCTGTGCGTGAAGATTTGTGCTAACTAGTAATGCCAACAACCAATAGGGTATAAATTTTTTCTTGTTCATATGGCGATAATATTCATTAAAGAACATGTTTAGTAACAGGTAGAATAATACATTATACTGCCTGGTCTTTGATTCCTAAGCCTGAAAGTTCAGTTTTCCGATAAACAATTTGCTGAGCCTCTCAATGGCAAGCAATCTTTTATCTGGCTTTTATATTGTTCAAATGTATGAACATATAAGACGCAATAAATGTATTGCTTTTTGGGGATTTAATGTAAAAAAATACGGCATGCATGTGCTGATCAACTGCAAAAACTCATGAAATGCCTACATAGAAAAGAAACACATGATAAATGTTGCGCAATTGTTTTGGCAATAAAGGCCCAAATGGGTTTTGATAAGCGGATTTTATGGGTGATTTTTTGCAAGTAGTGCATTTTATCGGTGTTAATACCATCTGTTCTATGATTGGCGTCATATTTTAATGTTTTTTGAGCTTACACCTTTGCACGTTTCTGATTACAAATAGTTCACCAATGGTTATAGAAAATTGTGCAGCTCATTCATTTCATATTCCAGTGCTGGGGCTTGGGTTTAGTATCGATACCCCTCTGAAAGTGGCTCGTTACGGTATTTCTTCCGTAGTATCTATTGTTGATGATGAACTGATTGAAGATATGCGTGCATTTCATTTGCAAAAAAATGGCATGGCTTATATGCCGATCCCTGATAAGGAGCCCGATAGCCGGTCGAGGCGGATCACAGCTTATTTGGACCTGCTACATCTCCTGGTAGAACAACAAGTGGCGCTGATGAAAACTACGCGTTTTGTACCCGGATCTGACCTGTGCAAATATTTTGAATTATTACCCGAAAAATCTGCGCTGAGGAGAAAGTTTACATGCATGCAGGCCCTGGAAGAGGGAGATGAGAAAGAAAGGCTGCAAGCTCAATTAAAAAATGCTTTACACGCAGGGTCAATTGACGTGAACATTATGGCCAAGGTCGACAACGCGAGATATGCAGAGAACGGTGAAAAACTGTCGGATGAATATTCCGATGCAATGTTGGCCCTTCGGGGTTTTGCAAAAAGTAAACTATCCGGGTCTGTGGTTTTCTCTGCCGGCTACAATCCGAAATTGTACAGTTACCTGGAACATTTTGGCGATTTTTATCCTGATGAACACCTTCGCCTCAAAAAGAAAATCGTTCTGAAAGTAAGCGATTACCGCTCGGCATTAGTGCAAGGCAAAATTCTTGCAAAGAAGGGCCTTTGGGTATCTGAATTCAGGATCGAATCCGGATTGAATTGTGGTGGCCATGCATTTCCTACTGACGGTTTGCTGCTCGGCCCTATACTGGAAGAGTTTAAAAATAACCGCACGGCATTGCAAACGGAATTGTTATCGCTTTGCAACCATGCGCTGGCGCTAAAACAGCAAATTGCTTTCGTTCATCCTCCATCTCAGAAAATAACGGTACAAGGCGGTGTGGGCACTTCTGTAGAGCATACTTTTCTGTTAAATTATTTTGAGTTGGATTGTGTCGGCTGGGGTAGCCCGTTCCTTTTGGTGCCAGAAGTTACCAATGTTGATGAAGCCACGCTTGCGCAGTTGGCGACGGCCAGGAAAGAGGACTTCTTTTTAAGTAATGCATCTCCCTTGGGTGTGCCTTTTAATAATTTCAGAATAAGTAGCTCCGAAGTACAACGAAAAGCGCGCATTGGTAACAATAGAGCCGGTAGCCCCTGCTATAAAAAATATCTTTGCAGCGATACTGAGTTCGCCCAAACGCCCATTTGTACGGCCTCGCGCCAGTACCAGCATCTGAAAGAGCAACAACTGCTTAACTCGGGCTTTTCTGCCGATATTATTCAGGCCAGCCTTGAAAAAGTGAGAGAGAAGGATTGCTTGTGTGAGGGGCTGGGAGCGCCCGCACGGTTAAAAAATGGCATGTCTTTGCCGCATAAATTGTCGGCAGTCGCTATTTGCCCGGGGCCTAATATGGCTTATTTTTCCGGTGTTTTTTCACTGGCCGGAATGGTTGAACACATTTATGGGCGAGCAAACATCCTCAATGGCCGATATCGTCCGCACATGTTTATTAATGAATTGAAAATGTACATTGACTATTTAAAGCAGAAAATAGATGATGAAGGCGTTCTTACTAATAGCAATCAGAGCCGTTATTATCAAAAGTTCGGCGCTAATCTGTTAAAAGGAATTGCTTATTACCGGTCAATTATCCCTGTCATTCAGGATGAAAATTTTGCAGAAGAATTGCGATACTTCGAAGATATGTTGGTTGCTATGCTGTAAAAAGAGCCGGACAACATGGCCCGGCCCGGCAGATACTACTTGCTATGTAAAATAGTATCAGGAAACCGTGCTTTATTCGGCAAGTAAAGGACCAAAAATTAAAACAATGCGCACGCTGCACTTAAAATATTTAGTGGCAACGACGTATTCATACCAGCAAACCAGCCTCTTACCACGCTGCGAGCGTTATTTGTTTAAATAAACAATGCGCAAGGTAAAACGGCAGGCATAAGTGATAAATGTTAAAAAAGGTTGTGCAGGTTGTGCATGGTTGTGGTATAGAAAGAAAATGCTTTCTAAGTGTAGATACGATTTAGCAATGTGTAGAACCTGTTCCCTTGGTGCTGCATGCAAGATGCAAGCTGTATAAATTTGTAATTGTTGATAGGTAATAGAACGGTATCGGATTAGTAATCTATTATCCGTTTTCAAGTTTGCCTGCTCTTTTAACGGCAATAAGTTGAAACATGATATAGAAAATAGTACCCCATACAAGTGCTACTATAGATGTTACCGTAATTACAAGTGGTATCGGTGCGTTATCTGCAGACGCCCACAGCGCTCGTTTCGGGTCGCTGTGCTCCGAGCTTACCGCCACGCCCCAGTTGCTTACTTTAGATGTTTCAAGAGCGCCGGTTTGTTCGTTATCTTCAATCTTGGCAATTACTGTTACGTTTCCTGATTGGTCTCCCGGAATGTCAATCGGGAATTCAGCCAGGGCTTCGCCGTTCTCGTCAGTTGTTACCGCAGCGTCTCCCACAGGTAGTAAGCCAAAACTTTTCTTAATAAAAAAAAGTACGTCTGCGCCTTTTACGGGTGCTTCTGTGCCGTTTGCTCCCGTCTTTACAACGGTGGCTTTTACCTGCTTAATACTGTCTTGCACAACAAACGAAAGTGTGATTTTAGCAGTGTTGTTATGGGTGCTGTCTTGTGCTACTGCAAATTGATTGCCGAGTATGAATAAGCAACCAAGTAAAGCTGTGCAATATTTTATATGGTGGATATTAAGCGCCATAAAGTTGAGTTTGTTCTCCTGTTTGAGTTGCTTTCATCTTTTCTTCGGTAACCTCCCAGATGGAGATGATGGGGAATAGCCGTACAAAAAATGTAATGATCAAAAGCGCTCCGGCCAGTGATGCAGATGTAATGGCCCACTCTTCCCATGTGGGAACATAGTGGTGCCATGATTCGGGAACATTTTGTATAGGAATAAAAGGATGCAGCAGCGTTGGAATAACGATCAAAAATCTTTTGAACCATGCGCCCACAACAACAAGTATGGAAACAATAAATATTGGAAGTGGTTTTCTTCCGCCTTTAAACAGCATCACTATAATAGGTAATATCATCCCAAAGATCTGCACACTCCAGAACAAGGGAGCATAAGGCCCACGGAACAACGCCATTAAATGTTCGCCGTCAACAGTTTTCATTTTATAACCAGGAACCAGGTATTCGTTGATGTTGAAATAGAGATAAATGAGTGAAAGTAATACCAGCAATTTTCCCATGTTATCAAAATGCATTTCGGTTATATACTTACGCAATGTAAAATGGTTGCGCAAAACATATGTTACCGCAATTACGCCCGCACAACCGGCCTGAAATGCTCCGGCAACAAAGTATGGCCCAAAGTTAGAGCTATCCCATCCTGCCCTGTATGTAGTGGCAAACAACCATGAAGTAACCGTGTGTATACCTAATGCAAGGGGCACAACAAGTACTGCAAGTATGTTGATAGATTTGTGAATGATAGTATACTGTTTCGCTGTGCCTTTCCAGTTAATTGCAAGAAAAGTATAAAACCTTTTTTTCCATTTGGATGCTGCTGGTGTCAGATCTCGGCATATTGCAATGTCTGGCAACAGAGGGATATATAACAGCAGGCAACTTACAACAAAGTAAGTAGTGATCACGATCACATCCCACATGATAGGTGATTGTATTCTGCCATAAACAAACAGATGCCAGAACCTGTCCGGCCGGCCCATATCAACAATAATAATGAGCGCGGCAAATGTGATGGCTGCAACCGCTATTATTTCCGAGATTCTTACCAGAGGCGTTCGCCATTCAATATTTGAAAGTTTTAAGATGGCACTAACGAGCGAACCAACAAGGCTTATAGCAACAAAAAACACAAAGTTGGAAATGTAAATTCCCCATGAAGTAAAATCCCGCATATCTGTTACAACTAGGCCACGTGTTAGCTGGCGATACCACGCATAGGCTCCGATGATAATAACCACTAACAAAAAAACGACCCATACTCTTCCCTGCGGACCGAATTTTCTTGGCATCAAATCAGTGAGCAACTCGTTAGATTTATCCAGATTTATTTTAATGGGTTCCATTATGTGTTTTTTAAAATGGATTAAGTTGTGGCAGGTTCTGCATCTTTAAAGGGGAATTGCCTGTCAACGGGAGGTAAGTAATATACTCTTGGTTTTGTTCCTAAATCTTCCAGGTAACGATAGCCGGATTTGTCTTTCAGCAATTGGCTCAATCTTACTGTTTCATCGCCGTTACTTACTACGTCTTCAGCTTCATCGCCAAAATAAAATACGCCGTTAGGGCAGGCCTGTACACAATCTGGTAGTTCATTTTTTGCTGCTTTGCTAGGGCAGAAATCACATTTTTCAACCGTGCCTGTTACATGGGAACTGCAGGCAGCATGTTCTTTTATTTCTTTAAAGCGTACTACATCTATCTTATATTCTGTGTCCCAGTTAAAAACTCTCGCAGAATACGGGCATGCAACCATGCAAAATCGGCAGCCAATGCAACGATTGTTATCGATACCCACAATTCCATCTGAAAGTTTAAAAGTTGCTCCTACAGGGCACACCTTAACACAGGGCGGATTGTCGCAATGAAAGCATGGCGTAGGCATCCAATAAGGGGACGCCTTTTCGGAATCCTGCATTTTGTTGATCTTGATGTAGCTGCGTGTTTCAGGCAGATAGTGCATGGCTGAGCAGGCACTCTTACACTTGCCGGCATTTTTGCATCTGGACAGATCAATCACCATTACAAACCTTTTGCGGGGCACACCTTCGCGTACGTTGTGTGTTGAAATAAGATTTTCCGGGATCTGTGGGTTGATCTCGGAAGAATCTACTTCAACTATTTTTCCGTCGGGTGATAGTAGCTTTACGGTGTCGCCCTTTTTTTTAACGGTGTCCTGTGATGCAACTTCCATTATGCCCAACCCACCCGCAGCGACGGCACCGGTTATAAGTCCGGCCTTTATGAACGATCGTCGTGAGTTGCTTTGTTCCTCATCTATATCTTTCATAGCGATTTAATTTTTTATGTGAAAGCCGGGCCTATTTCTTTAATGAACGCATGTAATTAACCACGTTCCATATTTCATCAGCATCAGGAAGTTTCTTTTTGAAACTAGGCATTTCATCCCTGCCTTCACTTACTTTATAGAATAATGCACCGTCTGTTTGACTTTGTGTTGCTGCAGCAGAAAAATCGCCGGGATGCGTTTTTAATCCTCCGGATTTTGAACCGTCACCTTTACCTGTTTTGCCGTGGCAGGACTGGCAATGTTTTGCCCATATTGCACTGCCTTCTTTAACGGATGCTGCATCGGCTTTCACAGGGTTGGCCATTTTGTTGGCTTTGTCGGGAACGGCCCATGGTTTTGCTTGTCTTTTGGTGAATGCAAGACTTGCAACTGCAACCACGATGGTGATCAGCAAAATGATGCTTGTCATTTTTGATTTCATAAAATTGTGTTTGGTATTTGAAGAAAAGTGTTTCATTTTTTTCGGTTAGAAATTCCAAAGCCTGGTTATGTTAAAGCCGATGAGCCACTGGCCATCCTGGTAATTATTGTTGTTATAATAGTTATTACGCGATGGTGTTATATAACGGTAGTTGCCAATTAAAACCTGGAATGCGTGCGCGCTGGTATTGATTTCTAGCCCTGCTGATAAATTCGGATTTGGATTGTTGGTCATGTGCTTTGTTAATGGCTGGTCATAATTCAGCAAAAGGTTAAGTGTGTTAGATAATTTTATTTTTCCTGAGAATGCGATAGCGAAGTGATCGTTATGCATTTCTTTTTTCAGCACGCTTTTGCCATCGGAAGTAGTATCACCAGGGTAAAAGCCTTGTACGGTATTAACGTGTGTAATGCTCGGTGCTACCTGTATAGAGAACCTGTCGTTTATTTTTCTGGCGAAGATCAACTGGTTAAAGAATAACATCCTGTCGGAGAAATGCGGGTAAAGCGTTCCGGTCGGATCTGCCTTTGTATCTATAGAAACATCACCGTAATATGTAACACTCACAGGGATCTTATTATCCTGGGTTTGTTGAAGCAACGCATACTTGGCATATCCTTCCCATGTTAAATTGTATTCGGTGAACGATAGCCCTACCATTAATTTGTCAATAGGAACATAGTTTCCTGCAAGCCTGATATTAGTGCCCGCAAACAAGCCAAAAAAATCCTGGTAGCCGTTTTCAATGGTTCCAAAACGGTGCATAAAATCAAGCTCCATTGTTCCTTTTATTGGAACCATTACTGTTTGGTTATCCAGTATCCAAATGCTTGCAAAGGTTTCTTTTACGGGTTTGCTTTTTTTGGGTGCAGGAGCTTCTTCTGCCTCATGCGCTGTTGTATCCTGGCTTTTTGCCGTAGAGTCTTGCGTGTAGCCTGTTTTCACCAATCCCATAAAGCACAGCAGCACGAGCAACGCAACTTTATAAATGCTGCAGTATGTATTTGTGTATGCTTTCATTTGTGCTTTTTTTAAGTTAGTTATTAGGTGCGCCGTTTTTAATCCAGTCGAGAATCTGTTGAATCTGAACGGGTGCCAGTTTGCCTGTTGGAGGCATTGAGCCAGTATTTACTTCCTGGTACAGTATACTTTCCGTTGGGATAAGTGTGTTTACGAATCCGCCAGACATCAGGGCGTTGTAAGATTTGTCTGCCGTTAGCGTAGGCTCATGAGCCCCTCCATGGCAGCCCGAACTGGCGCAGTTAGTATTGAAAATGGGTTGTAGGTCCCCACTAAAGCTAACTGTTTGTGGTGGTGCGTTAGGGTCCGCAGGTTTAATTACATCATAGTAGCACCCTGTACTTAGCACAACCAGCCATATCATATAAATTTTTCTGAATTTCATAACTGATAATTTGCTTGTGAGCGATAATGCGGCTATAGCAGGATTACTGCGAGTGTTTGAATGATGCACCGCATTTAACATCAACGTTGTCGCTAATGCTGGTAGATGCAATGCCGAAATCAGAAATGGCGAGAATGGAGAATGCCAGGTTAAAGCCGTATACGTCTGAACTGCCGGAGGCAACCTTACCCGCGTAGTCCATTTTAGCGGTTATTTCTTTGGTCACACCATGAAAGGTAAAGTCTGCTGTAATTATATACCCTTTATCAGTTGTGCTTAATTCAACTTTTTTACTTGTAATGATCGCGAGGTTACTATCTACATAACCAGCCTTTTTAGAAGTTCCGAAAGTGGAAATCAAGCATCCGGTATCTCTTGCAGTTTCGCTGGTATTAACAGTGTTTAGATAGACCCAAGCTTCGAAATAAATACTGTCCGCCTTGTCTTCATAGAAGTTGAAGGTATTAAATCCAAAATTGTTGAATCTTCCTGTTAGTATGGAAGTAGAACCTAAATAAGCAGTTGCCCAGTTAACATTGGAGTGGGCCTTGTCAAAATTCGTTTTACCATCATTAAACCCAATATGGTCTGTTCCGCGTGTAATGTCAGAACCGTTGGAGCCGCCGGTAGGAGGTACTGTGTCTTTGTGCGTGCAGGAAATCACGTACCCAAGCATTGCTATTACAAGCGCAATACTTAACAATGAAATTTTGGTCCTAAGTTTCATGACCGTTAGTTTGGATGTGAAGAAATTGGTTTTGGGCATTTGTTGGGAAACTAAGCTTTGTGTTTTTCATTCATCCATTCAAACACTTCCCTTTCTGTCGCCTTTGTTTGTTCCGTGGTTTGTTGGAGAACAGATTTGTTGACTGATACTAGTTTGCCGTCAGAGGTTAGCATTGTTACCTGTGTATCATCGGCTGGCCCTGAACCTGGGATGATCGGAGCGGCTATACCCGCAGCAGTTCCCGCTATTAGCGTTGATTTAATGAACCTTCGACGGTTGCATTTTTCATTGGAGGTCATATTATTGGCTTTATGTGTTACAATACAATTGATCAACAAGGTGCGGATATGGCCATGCAGGCAAAAAACGGGTTAGCGTTTTAATATTTTTTTCTGTAGTTGTTGTTTTATGGGATTATCGCCTTTAATTATCCGGTTCTAAAACAGACGATATGCAGCACTTCATTTCGCGTTACAGCAGCCTCTAAAAAATGCAAATATTGCTTCGGTTATTCATAAAATTAAACCAGTTTTTTATAACACACAATAGTATTTAAGGGTTTCACATTGAAATTTAACTGTAAAATGAAGCGTATGAAATTACAAACAAACAAAAGGACAAAGTGTTTATCAAACATTGTCCTTTTTGCTCTGAAGAAGTATTTTTTCGGCGAACGCCGATTTTGTGTATGCTGTACGGGCTTACTTTTTAGTTTGTTTCAGCGTAGCTTTTGAAGTTGTTAAGTATGGCCTGCCAGCCACCTCTTTGCATTTCTATCGGGTTTTCATTTTCAGGGTCAAACGATACGGTAACTTCAGTCGGGTTACCTCCGGTTGAGAATGCTACAGTTGCCTGTCTGCCATTGGGCATTGTATAAGTGAATTTTTCACCCTCTATAACTTCATCGTAAACAGCGTCGAAATCAAATCCAAAGCTGCCATCTTTCGCTTCCATTCTTGCTGAATATTTTCCGCCTGCGCGCATATCATTAGATGCTGAGGGGCAATGCCAGGAAGGGTCCGCAAAATTCCACTTAGTAATATGTTCAGGATTGGTATAATAATCCCAAACTTTTTTTGCGTCGGCGTTTATTGTAGCTGCGACAATGATTTTGTTGCTCATTTTTGCTTATTTATGGTTAACAATAATTCGTCAAGTTTTTCAAGCGTTGCCTTCATGCCTTGTTCCATTCCCATTTGAATTACCGTTTCTAAATCTGCGAGTGATTTGTAAGTAACAATTGTTTCAACCAATGCGTTTTCTGCTTTATCTGTAAATGTTACGCGCCATTCTGCACGAGGAAGGCCTTCGTTAATTTCACCTTCAGCATTAGAGAATGCGTCAAGCGCCGTGTAGTAATCAATTGGTTCAATTTTCCGGTATTCAGTCAGGCCCCAATATTCTGTGCCATTGGGTTCAACCATGGCGTAATGCCAGCGGCCACCTTCGCGGAAATCCATTGATTTTGTTTTTGTAGTTAATGGTTTTGGTGCAAACCATTGGTCAAGAAGTTCACTTTTGGTATAACAATCCCAAACCAATTGACGGCCGGCTAAAAATTCGCGCCTGATGGTGAGTGTATTTTTTTCCTTATCGGCAAGGAAATCGAATTGCAGATTGTGGCTCATTTTTTTTGCTTTTTAATTGTAGTTAAAAGTTGGTCGAGTTGCTGGAACCTGCTTTCCCAGATTTTCCTGAACTGATCCAACCATTTATCTATTTCTTTCATTTTATCAATCTCCAGCAGATAGTAAATCTCGCGCCCCTGGTGTTCTTGTTTTATCAGTTCACATTCTGTCAGAATTCTCAAGTGTTTTGAAACAGCCTGGCGAGTGGTATCAAAATGTTCTGCAATGGCATTTGGCGTCATTGCCTGTAACGCAATTAAAGCGATGATGGCCCTTCGTGTAGGGTCGGCAATGGCCTGAAAAATATCTCTTCTCATCAGTGCATCATTTAATATGAAACTATTCGGTTGCAAATATAAGTGCAACTGATTCGTTTCGCAAGTTTTTCCGGGGAAAATTTTTTCGAAGAGAATTTATTATCATCAGCGGTACACCGCAATAATACGTTTGCCGGAAGATTGGATTGTAAACTGTTAGTAGTTATTTATTGGCCCTTCAGGCTTTAATACGACAAAATGATGGCTGTGCTTTTATATTTGCAATTCACTTTCGTATCTTATTTGTATTGGCTATGGATAAACAAAACTCAGCTCAAATTCATCGCTCTTCTTTCGACTTTTTGAACGCTTTGAAGCAAAACAATAACAGGGAATGGTTCAATGAAAATAAAGATATATACCTGCACGAGGCAGCACATCTGGAATCCTTTGCCGGCGAATTGTTGCAGATGTTAAGTATGCATGACGTTATTGAAACTTTGTCTGGTAAAAAGGCGTTGCATCGTATTTACCGGGATACACGTTTCTCAAAAGATAAAACGCCTTACAAAACAGGTTGGAGCGGCAATTTTAAACGCGCAACAAAATACCGCCGCGGAGGTTACTATTTTCATATAGAGCCGGGCAACAGCTTTATTGCTGGTGGCTTTTGGGGCCCAAACAATGAAGATCTTAAACGGGTTCGCGATGATATCGCGTTTGATCCAACGCCTTTGCGAAAAATTCTCGGCAGTAAGCCATTTAGAACAACATTCAATCAGCTAAAAGGAGAACAGTTAAAGACAGCACCCAAAGGTTTTGATGCCAAACATGAAGCTGTTGACCTGTTGCGCTACAAGCAGTATTTGCTTATCCGGCCTTTTTCAGACGAAGACGTGTTGAGTAGAGATTTCCTGGAACACGCCAATGAAACATATAAAAATATGCGCCCGTTTTTTGATTATATGAGCGAGGTGTTGACAACTGATGTTAATGGGATGACTCGATAGCGCCACAGAGTTTTTTGAAACATGAAGGCACAAAGGACACTGAGCGACGCAAAGTTTTTAGTTAATTGACAATTGATAGTTGAAAATTGAAAATGAAACAAAATCTCTGTGATTCTCTGTGTCTTCTCCCGTATTCCTCAGTGTAAGTATTATATTCCCTTAATACGAAAAATTTTAAACAAGGCGGCAAATACGTCACGTACGGATCACAAGATCTTTTTCTCGCAAATATTTCCATAAGGGCTTAAACGTACAACGTAAAACTTATAACGTAAAACCACCGGAATTTAACCCATGTTTTTCGCAATTGCCCCGGAAATTGACGCATTCACAACCTTTAGGCCATATTTACCGTTGTAAGTTTGTAACGTGGATACAGTTAAAATTGATAAATTCCTTATTTACAAAAATTACAAACATGGAAACACAAAAAAAGAACGCTTTGGAATTCTTTATTTCGGTGTATGATTTTCACACCAGTCAATATCACCATGCTTTGGAGAATATACCGGAAGAAAAAACACATGACCGTCTAAATTCACAGGCTAATCACGTTGCCTATATCGCAGGCAGAATGGTTTATGAAAGAGAGGCGCTGGCTAAAGGTATACAGGTAAACATTGAACTGGATACAACTAAAGAATTTCAGGGTTTTAAAGGTATTCAGGAAGGAGTAGTTTATCCTTCGCTGGACGAGTGCCGCAAAGCATGGGATAAGGTTTCGCCAGCTTTAAAAGAGGGCTTACAAAAATTAACCGAAGAGCAATTAAACGGAAAGGATCCTTTCGAGATGCCCGGAGGCGATTTTAAATTGTTCGATTCTATAGTCTTCAGCATAGATCATGAATCCTATTTTCTTGGACAGTTAGGTTTATACAGGCGTTTGTTGGGCATTGCTGCCATGAAATTTTAAAGTGTTGAAGGTTGCATTTGTTCCGATGGCTGGAGCCTGAAAAAAGAAAATGACAGATTAAGCAAAATTGTTTTGGTAAAAGTTATTCAACATAGGCCAGGAAATTAATCATTCACTCCTGGATATCCGGAATAGCAAAGCTAAAAAGCCGTGTCCAGTGACGAATGGAAACGGCTTTTTAATTGGCAATTATATAGAATGTTATTCTGTTCTTAAGCTTTTTACGGGGTTGGCCAACGAAGCCCTGATGGTTTGAACGCTTATCGTAATTAATGCGATTAAAAGCACTGCTATGCCCGCTATAGGGAATATCCACCAGCTAATGCTAATCCTGTAGGGGAAATTCTGCAACCATTGATTCAATAAATACCAGGCAAGGGGAGTAGCTATCACAAAAGCAAGCAACACCAGCAACAAAAAGTCTTTAGATAATAGCGAAGTGATTTGGGCTATCGATGCCCCCAGTACTTTTCTCACCCCGATTTCTTTGCGGCGTTGCTGCATTACCAGCGTAACAATAGCAAAGAGTCCCAGGCAGCTTAACAATACAGCAATTGCAGCTGATGTAAAAAATATCTTACTAAGCCTTTGTTCCTTTTCGTACCAACGTTCTGTGTTTTCATTCACATAGGATGGCGTTAAAGTGTTATCAGGTTCGATGGTTTTATATGTTGCCCTGATGGTTCCCATGGCACGAGCAGGATTGCTCGTTTTTACTTTAACCAGCATATAGCCAATCTGGTTGTGCTTATTCATTGTTAGCGTTAAGGGAACCATTTTTTCATTCATGCTGAATAAGTGAAAATCGGGTATAATCCCCACGATCGTCCAGTGCGGGCCGGAAGTGTCTGTCATTGTTATGCCGAGCGCATCAGGCTTGCCGAACTGTTTGGCCATGCTTTCAGTTACAATTACATTTCCGTCTGTTGCTGTTGAAGTGTCTGATGTAAATTCGGGCGTAAATTCCCTGCCTGAAATTAGCTTTACGCCGAGCGTTTTGAGAAAGTCATAGTCAACAGTGAGCAGATTGGTAAATATTTGTTTGCCTTCATAATCAAAGCCCATGGCCATAGAGGTTTGGCTATGATCTAAACCGATACCTATATTGCCAGAGCTTCCTGAAATGTTGACTACTTCCGGATTTGATGCGAGGGTTGCTCTTAGTTGCCTGATATAGGCTGAGCTGTTTTCCTTGTTCTTGATAGGGATGCTGATAATGTTTTCCTGTTCAAATCCAAGCGATGCTGTACGTAAGTGATCAAACTGTTTGTAAATAATAAATGTGCCGCATATCAGCAGGCTTGCCATAACAAACTGAAAAGTGATCAGGCCATTGCGCAGGTATACTGAACGATTTACCGAGACTTTGCCTTTTAATACTTCTACTGTTTTGAACCTCGATACGATCCATGCGGGATAGCCGCCTGCTAAGAATGATACCAGCACCATGCCTGCCATAACACTTATAATAACAGCAGGGTGCATAAGTGTTGCAAGTTTTAGCTTTTCAACAAACAAGGCATTGAACGGTGTAAGCAAAGGGTATGATACTGCAAGCGCAATGATTACTGCGATCAGGCAAAGCAGAAAACTTTCGATCCATAATTGTAAGAAGATCTGTTTCTTATCTGCGCCTATTGTTTTTCGAACGCCAACTTCGCGCGCACGCGTAAATGCACGCGCCACATTAAGATTAATAAAATTAAAACAGGCTATCACCAATACCAGAATAGCGATAAGCACAAGCGTATATAAATAAGGTTTGCTCACAGTGCCTCCGGAGCCAATTTCCTGATCAAAATGCAGGCTCGTAAAAGGTGCGAGCTTGAATGCAAACATGTCGCCATTCTTGTCTCTGCGGAAACCGCGTTTTGTTAGTTCTTTTTCATCTGCCAGGTTGAACTGCTTAACCATATTTCGCAAGCCATTTTCCACCTGCAGTTGCGTAGTATTTGGATTGATCTGTACATATACGGGGTGGTTCTGGTTATTCCAGTTGTTTTTATTACTTGCGTAATCGCCGCTCAGTTCCATGCGGGCGAGTATATCGTAACGAAGGGTTGAATTGTCCGGGAAGTCTGCTAACACTGAAGACACCGCAAGTTCCTTCCATTCGCCGGATATTTTCACTCTCACCAGTTTGCCAACCGGATCCTCATTGCCAAATACAGCGCGTGCAGTTGTTTGGCTGATCGCCACATCACCAATTCCCCCAAGCGGTGCATTGGCGTTGCCCTTCACCACCGGAAAAGTAAACATGCTGAAAAAATCATTATCAACCAGGATAATGCTCTTATCCACTTCCTTGTCCTTGTACATAATGCCTGTGCCACCATATATAATACCTGTTGATTTAATAATGCCGGGCACATTTGCTTTCATGGATGGCGCTGCGGGGTAGGACATTGTTCCGTTTTTTTCGTCGCCTGTTGCTGCATGGCTTAAAGAATAAACTTTGTATAGCTGCGGTGCGTTCTTATGAAATTTGTCGTACGAAAACTCGTAGTACACAGTTAGCGAAAGTAATATGCAGCAAATAAATGCAACAGAAAGGCCAATCGTATTGATTGACGCATTTAACCTGTTTTTAGTCAGGTTGCGCCACGCGGTTTTGAAGTAATTACGGAACATAAGGACAAATATTTGTTTGTAGCCGCTGTACAGCAATCGATATTAATGCCGTTTTTGTAAATGATTGATAGGCAGGTAGTTGCAATTATTTGAAATTTAAATTGTTCGTTTTTGATACAAGAGGTGTGCGGTGGTGAGGCGTTGCATACGAAATCAAAGGTCCTCAAGGGTAACAGATTGAGGGTCGTAAAAGTGCATTCGGACGAGATGATGTTTGTTAAGTATGATAGTGGCTGCCACCTACAGAATTTGTTAATGAACGAATAGATGCTGAAATCGTACTGAATCCTGAAATTCATCGTATACGGGAATACATGGAAGATGCCTGCTCTTATCAGGCTATAATACAAATTGTCGAGGAGTATCTTTGGGAGCAAATTCGGAATCTGAAGACAAGCATTCATCGCATTGACACAGTTGCGGGACTACTTGTTGAAAGTTCAACTGGTCTTGCAATTGGAGAAATCGCAACTGATGCGTGTTTGTCAATCAGTCGGGTTGAACCCAGCTTTATTCAGTTGACAGGCATTGAGGATTTTTTATCACCAACCTGGTTTTGTTAAAAAAGTATTTTTGATGGGTGCGATAATGCCAGGACAAGGAAAGCCACATGGCAGCAATGCAGGCATCATATAAGTCGTACGACTCTGAGATACTTTGACTTCCGCTTAAATAAAATATAAAAGCAGAATCTTACAGGTGAATGATTTTTATTTTGACTTTTTTTCAATCATTCTTTAAATGACAAAACTTAACTTTTATGTAATCACTGGCGGCCCCGGTGGTGGTAAAACCAGTTTATTGAAATATTTAGCATCAAAGGGGTACAGTTATATCCCAGAAACAGCACGACAAATAATTAAAGAACGGGTTGCAAAAGGCCTTTCTCCAAGGCCGGATCCTAAAACTTTTGCCTGGGAAATTTTCAATAAAGATTGGATAAACTTTACTTCAAATTCACAGTTGTCATCCTTACTATTTTTTGATCGCTCGTTTATGGACAGTGCCTGGCAGTTATTCAATGCGGACCTGGCTGACTATTATAAAATCAAGAAGGTGCATCTAAGCTGCCGATACAATAATAAAGTATTCATGATTCCTTCGTGGAAGGAAATATATTGCAACGATACAGAAAGAGATCAATCGTTTGAAGAATCAATTCAAGTTTATAAGGGGCTCGAGGAATGGTATAAGAAACATGACTATGATATTATCGTTCTGCCAAAAGACACAATTAAAAACAGGGCAAAATTTGTTCTAGATCACGTGGCAGCTATTTAGGCGAGGCATTGCTTCTTAAAATTTATTTCTGGTTTCAATACAGCTATTCAAAATAGTATATATCAACTTCACAATTAGTAAAAGGATGTGGCTATAATATTGGTAATAAAAAAAGGACAAAGTGAATATTTCAACTTTGTCCTCTTTTGTTTTAATCATAAATAGGGCATTCAGAAAGAATCCTAAACCCTGCAATAATTTCTTATTCAGCTAAAATAATTCCCTGATTTTTTTGCAGACGTAATTCTTTTTTGGGTGTGGCAATAAGCTTAATGTTTTTTCCGAATACATCTCCCTGCAAGTGATTGTTTGCAACTTCTATTGTTTTGCAATATTCAAATGTCAGCATATTCTTCCTGTAATGAAATGGCTGGAAGCGCGTTGAACGGATGATGGTATTATTATTAAAATATACGCCTGTTGTTGATTTTGCATATAGCACAGGGTAGTCAAAAGGATGGAACGTATTGTTTTCGATGCGAACGTTCCTATGAAAAGGTTTGTTTGCATCAGGCTTGGGTATTTCTGGGTCAATACTTATGATGCCTTCACAAAACTGGTACATAGAAGTAAGGCAGGGATCATTGAAGACATTGTTACGTATGGTTACATCCTTTACGGCGCCTGATTCATACCAACCGTTAGCGTCACCCGGAATCAAAATGGCTGAGCCACTTGATTCGAATACATTCTTTTCTATAACCACTTTACCGGGAGTTGAAATTAAAATGCCTCTCGCGCGATTGCTTCCAAAAAAACTGTTCTTTATTAAAACATCAGGTGTGCATGTGAGATTTTCCAATGCGTCACCTTCTGCAATAGCTGCTGGAACAGGTTTTGAAAAACTTATCTCAAATTCTTCCGGGCTATTTAATTGAAAAGATTCAACCTTGCCGGTATCAACCGTATTCATTGCTTCATTTTCAATAAAACCAACTGTTTCTCCTGTTCTTGCCCAAACAAAACCAATGCTTTGGTCATGAACAAACCTGCATAATAGTTTTGTATTACTCAGTTTCTTGATGATGCGAACAGAAGTGCCATGCACATTTACGGGGTCATCCATCAAGGATAAAAAACGGCAACTGTCTATGGTTAACTGGCCGTTGCAATTTGAAAAATGCATTCCATCGTCATGTCCTGAAAGTATCCTGTTTCTGGCTGCATTGGGAACAACATTCACCCGCTTAAAATAAAGGTCACGGGAATACTGCGATAATATACCGAGGCCGGCACAGTGATACATGTTCATGTTCTCAATAACAACATTGCGGCTGTTGACAATAAATGTTCCGGCATGATCTCTTGCGTTGTGGCGTAACACCAGCCAGTTACCCTTGAGTGGTTTGTGTTTGCCGGTATATTGCAAACGCACAATGCCTTTTTTTAATTCAATAGCTTTATAGTTTTTGAAGTTATCGCCCATGCAGCCTGCATCCCCTGTTTGCGGTGTAACCTGTTTTGTATCCTTGTCAAACTCCATTGCTCCTCCCCAATTGCTTTTCCATCCTTCGCCAACAAAAAACAGTTTGTTATTTTCTATGATGTAAGGAGATTCATACGCATCAATGGCAAGGTCAATATAATCTTCTGTAACATCCGTTATTTGTGCCTGTGCTGTTAAAGGAATATCCCAATCAATATTTACATCGCGAATAGTGATGTTTTTGCTGCCGTCGATGCTGAAAGGCTGCATCCTGTCATGAAAAATAAAATCAGCCTTGTTGCAGTTTATCTCAAGCTTATTAAAACCTTCAATCAATATGGGGCATCTTCTGAGTGGAATGACATCTGTATTGCTTTCATAATATAACTTCTCGGTTACATATTGTGGCCAGAAATCATACCGGCCACCGGGAAATATAAGGACTGGGTCTTTCTTTGTTTTGCAATCATTCAACGCTTTTAAAACATAAGGCACCGCATTTTGTCGGGAGCCAACCACATATCCGTAATCTGTTATGCGAATTGTATCCTGAGCCTGGCTTGTTTTTCCGTATAGTAGCACAGCCGATATAAAAACAATTAATATGAATCTCATAAAAAGAAGTTTATAACCGAAAAGATCGTAAGGTAAATGATTGGTTAATGTTGAACCTACCGCTTTTTAAAATGACAGAAAAATTTCAGGGTCAATATAACTTTTCTTCTAATAAGTGCGTACTTATCCTCAGGCAAGGAGGGATCAGGAATTGTTTTTGATTTTTTTGTTCGTGTAAGCTGTAAACGCGCTACGGGGTGATTACATCGCGATTGTGGCCAGGACTTTATATAAAAAAAGAAACCCCTGAATCATCAGAGGTTTCTAAGTCGGGAAGACAGGATTCGAACCTGCGACCCCCTGGTCCCAAACCAGGTGCGCTACCGGCCTGCGCTACTTCCCGGGGCCCTTACTGTTGTAGAGGGGGTGCAAAAGTAAGGGGCGAGTTTGAATCAACAAAATTTTCTTTTAATTTTTTTTGAGAATAGAGCTCAAAGCCTAAAACCTTGTGACCGGTCGCTGCTGGGTGAATGTTAATAAAAGTAATTTTATTTCATTCGGATTATGGCTTGTTGCTAAGTCTTATTCATTCTATGCGTGATAATAATCCAGTTTTAAGCTCAAAACTTACGCTTTAGGCTTTGAAGTGTCTGCCTGCGCCTCCACCATCTTCACATTCTTCAGTTCAGATCCGTTTCTTATTTCATCAGTTGCTGTTGTAATTATTTCATCGCCCGGCGTTAATGCGCCAAATACCTCTACTTTTCCGTCTGCCTCGCGTCCTTTTTTAACATCGATCCATTGCGCTTTATTACCGGCGATTTTTATTACAAAAACTTTTTCAGTTGAGCTTACTACCGCTGATTTAGGTACGATAAAACTGCTGTCGTTGGCTGGCAAAGGAAGGTTCACTTCAGCAACCATTCCGGGCAGCAGCCTTTTGTTGTCGTTCGCAACATCCATTTCAACTCTTTCAGAACGCAAACGAGTGTCTAATGCGCCCGCAAGCCTGTTTACCTTGGCGTGGAACTTTTCATTCGGCAAAGCCTTTACACTAAAGGACACATCGTGCTGATTTTTCAAAAATCCGGTAAATGCTTCCGGTACAGATACTACCAAACGCAATTTTGTTTGCTGTTGCAGCGTAAACATGGGCAATTCCGAGCCTTTTCCTGCAGGCCCTACGTAGGCACCCGTATTTACGTTACGCACGCTTATAATGCCGCTAAATGGCGCGCGTATCTCCAGGTAATTCCTTGTTTGCGCAATTTCTTTGTAAGTGGCCTTCGCAGCATCCAGTTGTGCCAGGTCAGAATTCTTTTTCGCCATGGCCTGATCAAGGTCATTCTGAGATATAGTTCCTGGTGTCTGGCTGGTTTCATACAAGCGATCGTAATTGGCTTTGCTTGCAAGATAGATCGCTTCCTGTGCCTTTAATTTTGATTCCGCTCCTGCTAGCTGAGAAGTGATCTCAGGTGCTTCCATTACAGCAAGCAATTGCCCTGTTGAAACTTGCGATCCCACATCAACATATAACTTCTGCACAAAGCTGCTCACTTTGGCATACAGATCAACCTGCTGAAATGCGATCAACTCCCCCGGTATTCTAAGGTTGGAAGAAAGTGTTCCCTTGTGTAAAGAAAATGCCTGAATTGCAAGGGCTTCTTCTTTTGGTTTGGCATTTTCCGGTTCTACTTTTCCCGCTGAGGATGAACAGCCGGAAAGTACAGCGGTTGTTAGTGCCGTGCCGATGAAGAATGTCGCAATAGCTCTTTTATTATAATTTGTTTTCATTGTCTGCGTTATGTGTGAAAAGTTTTAAGTTGTACGTTTTACGTTGTAAGTGATACGTGATACGATGTTTATGTTTTGCTTGTTACGTATAACGTATAACTTACAACTTATAACTTTATTTCTCGTAGAGTGATGGAATATAGTGTTTACTCTCTTTATCTTCCGGATCAAGTGATACAGATTCTGTTGAGGCTTTACCCTGTACCCACGCAAATATCAAAGGCAACATCAGCAATGCCGCAAAGGTAGATGCAATCAATCCGCCGATTACCGCGCGGCCCAACGGCGCTGCCTGGTCGCCGCCTTCGCCTAGTCCGCTTGCCATAGGTATCATACCTACCACCATCGCCACACTCGTCATAAGGATCGGACGCAAACGCAATGCTGCAGATTCGCGTGCTGATTCAAGTGCATTTCCATTGTGCATTCTCAAATGCTCAGCGTTGGTGATCAAGAGTACTGAGTTGGCAATGGATACACCTACAGACATGATCATTCCCATATACGATTGCAGGTTGAGCGTTGAACCTGTAAACTTCAGCAACAACAAAGATCCCACTAAAACCGCAGGTACGGTTGATAGTACTACAAGTGATACTTTAAATGATTGGAAATTAGCTGCCAACATTAAAAAGATTACTATAATAGCTGTTATTAAACCTGATTGAAGGCTGTCAAGCGTTTCTGTAAGTATTTGTGTAAGGCCCTTTACATCTATGCTTAAACCACGTGGCAAATTGCCTATTGAGTTGATGGCATTTTGCACATCTTTCGCCGCTGTTCCCAAATCTGTTTTATGTAAGTTGGCTGTTACTGACAGTACAGGTAAAGCACCAATGTTGTCGTTTTCGCCATAAGTTGTATCGAAGTGTAGAGACGCCACATCGCCCAAAACCGGCCTTGCAGCGTTTTTAGATACAGGGATCTCATTCATCTCATCAATGCTGTTCATCTGGTTTTCCGGAATTTCAACCTGTACACTATAGCTCAGTCCAACTTTCTGGTCTAACCACACGTTCTTTTCAGTAAAGCGGGATGAAGATGTAGATGCGATAAGTGACCTTGAAACATCGGATACGTCAACTCCCAATTGAGCCGCTCTGGTTCTATCTATCTCCACGTTGATTGCCGGATATTTTATTGGTTGTCCTAATTGAACGTCACGCAGGTAAGGGATCTGTTTTAATTTGTTGATCACCTTGTACGCGTATTCTTCGTTAAGCTTTTTATTCTTGCCACTTATCTTAACTTCAATAGGAGTGGGCGATCCCTGGCTTAAAATTTTATCTGTTAGCTCTATCGGTTCAAAAGATACCTTCATGTCCGGTATCGCTTCATGCATCTTGTTCCTGAACTTTTCTTTCAGGTCATCCATATTCACCTTGTAGTCTTCTTTCAACGCAACCTGCAGTACCGCCTCTTGCGTTCCGCTCATGAACAAATAAATCGGGCTGGTTGAAAACTGGCCAGGATGCGCTCCCACAAATGCTGAGGTAATAGAAATATTTTCTTTACCCACTATTCCATTCAATACATCCAATGCCTTAACGACTTTCATTTCCGTTCTTTCGAGTCGTGTGCCATCGGGAGCGCGAAGCCTAACCTGGAACTGTCCTGAATTTGTTTTAGGTAATACATCGCGGCCAATGCTATTCAATAGTAAAAATGCAGCACCGCATGCAACCAGTATGTATCCTATGGTTATTGGTTTCCGGTAAGGCAGCATGCGTTGCAAAAAGCGCATGAACCTGCTGCGGAATCTTTCAAACAAACTAATCTTCCCTTTACTATCCGGATGCTCATGTTCAGTAAGTATTTTCTTTTGATCCCATGTATCCATTTCTGGAGGAAGGTGCCCAATCTCAGAATCTCTGTATTCCTCGTCATCACTTGCATATTTTTTCTTGCTGTGTCCTTTCATGATCCAGTTAGCCATGATCGGTACAAAAGTCTGAGCCAATAAATACGAGGTGATCATTGAGAATGCAATGGCCAATGCCAGTGGAAGGAACAGTGCTCCCGGAATACCTTTCATGGTAAAGGCGGGCGCGAATACCGCAAGGATACAGAACAGGATCAGCAGTTTAGGGAACGCAATCTCTTTACACGCATCCCATATGGCGAGCGACTTCGGCTTACCCATATCCAAATGCTGGTGTATGTTTTCTATTGTCACGGTCGATTCATCCACCAATATGCCTATCGCAAGAGAAAGGCCGCTTAAGGTCATGATATTGATGGTTTGATGGAACAGTGATAAGAAAAGCACGCCTGCGATAATTGATGTAGGTATCGTAAGGATCACGATTAATGCGCCTCTTGTATCACCAAGGAACAACAATACCATCAGACCTGTAAGAACGGCACCAATAGCACCTTCAGTCAACAAACTTTTTACGGCATTTATCACATAAACGGATTGGTCAAACTCGTAAGAAAGCTTTACGTCTTCAGGTAAAATGCTTTGAAATTTAGGTATTGCTTTTTTCAGGTTCTGTACAACTTCCCATGTAGAGGCATCCGCAGATTTTGTGATGGGTAAGTAAATAGATCGTTTGCCATTTACCAATGCGTAGCTACTGGTAATGTCTGCGCCATCTTCTACAGTCGCTACATCTTTCAATGTAAGATTTTGAACACCTCCTTTAAAAAGCGGAATGTTTTCAAAGTCCTTAATCTCTTTGATGCTTGTGTTTGTTGGCGTGATGTAGTTTAAGTCGCCAATGCGCACGTTACCTGATGGTGTAGCCTGGTTGTTAAGGCGAATGGCTTCAACCAATTGATCCGGCGTTAAATTGTGCGAACGCAACAATGTAGGATCAGCTTTGATGACTACTGTACGGGTATTACCTCCAAATGGAGCCGGTGAAATAAGCCCCGGAATGGATGTGAACGAAGAACGAACGTATACATTCGCCATGTCCATCAATTCATTATTGGAGCGTTTGTCACTACTCAGTACCAATTGCCCAACGGGCAGTGTTGACGCATCGAAGCGAATAATGAAAGGCGGCTGCGAGCCCGGTGGAAATATGGCTTGTGCACGGTTGCTGAATGCGGAAACTTCCGCTGCAGCCTGCGCCATATTGGTGCCCTCATAAAACGTAAGCTTTAACAAAGACAGTCCCTGTATGTTTTTTGTTTCAATACTTTTTACACCTGATACATACAGCAACAGGTTTACGTATTGCTTACCAAAATAAGCTTCCATCTGGTTAGGAGTGAAGCCGCCATAGGGGTGCGACATGTAAATAACCGGAAGGTTTAAATCCGGAAAGATGTCGATCTTAATGTTTCGTACTGCGTTAATTCCAAAAAAGAATAAACCCGCTACAAGTACAAGAATGGTAATAGGTTTTCGTAATGCGCTTTTAATTAATCCCATAAAATAACGGCCTCCTCCGCACCCTTACGTAAGGGGAAGTTTACTGTAACAGGCTTATAACTGCTAATCATATTTTTCATGTTGTATCGTGGTGTTCTGTTTTAAATCGTATAACAGCAGGGATCTACGTAGAAATAGTTTATTGTAAATGGCCGGCTGCTAACGCAGGCCGCTGAGAACAATGCTGAAGTCGCCGCTTGCTGCAGCTTTTAAAAGCAATGCCTGCCAAACATTGGCAAATGCAATGTCGCGGTCTGTTTCAGCCCTGTTAAGGCCAAAAAGTGCTTGCGTCACATCAACAATATTGCTCAGGCCATTTTTATACAGCACACTTTTCTGCAGGTACGCGTCAGATGCTGATTTTACCTGGATAGGAGCTTCGCGATAATTGCTTAATGCATTTTTTATTTTGGTCTCAGACAGATCAAGTTGATTTTGCAGATTTTGATTAAGCTGGTCATATTCATCCTGCAAGCCTTTTGTAGTGTATTTGAGTGCTTCAACCTGCCTGTTTACGCGCAATGGGCTGGTAAGATTCCAGATCATGCCAACACCAAGAATGTAGTTGCTTCTTGTAGGATTAACACCATCGAAATAATCGTGTGAAAAACCGCTTTTGTTCAATGCGCCGTAATCATAGTCAAAGCCTGAGCCCTTGCCTTGCATCACGCCAAAAACGGAAAAAGTTGGATACTTGAAAGTATTGTAATACTTAGCTTGTTCACTGCTTAAATTGACGCGTTCACGATAAAATTTTAGCAACGGATGATTTTGTTGAGTACTCTGTGCCGTATCAAGAATATCCGGAGGAATTTGTGTCAGGAACAATGTATCAAGCATAAAATTCTGCGAAGGAACACCCATCAGTTGCGCAAGTAAATTCATTTGCTCCTGCTCATAATCTTGTGCTCTTGTTAAAGATATTTTGGAATTGGAGACTTCTGCATTAGCGAGAGAAGAGTCCACTCCCGCATTGAGGCCATTCTTAACACGGGCAACAACAACATTGCGCAAAGCAATTGAACGATCAAGATTGTTTTGTTGAGACCTGCTCACCTGGTGCGCTGCAAGAACTGTAAGGTATGCTGCAGATACACGGATGGTATGCTGAAATTTTTCCTGGCCTAGATCATTCTTGTCTCTTTCGAGCGCAGTCTGTGCAACCTTTATTTTTTCTTTTGCTTTGCCGAAGGCGAAAAAATCCCAGTTAACGTTAGCCAGGTAAAGCGCGCCAAAAGCTGAGTTCCAGTTTTGGGAGGCAAGTGATGGGCCGGAAGATGCAACACTTAAACCACGGTATCCGTAAGAAGGGCCGGTTTGGCCGTTAACGGTTCCATAATCCTGTTGAAAGGAAACGTTAAGGTCTGGCAGGTACTCCTTTTGACTTTGAATTAAGGTTTGCTCTGAAGCTTTTACATAATTCGATTTAGCTCTGATAGTACCGTAATTTTTTACGGCAGTTTCAATAGCTTGCTGTAAACTTAATGTTTGCTGGCTGTGTGCAGAAGTTGTTTTTAAACTAGCTGCAAATAATAACAGAGAATAGAAAAAAAATTTTTTAAACATCGGGAGAAATTACTGTTTAGCTGTTCGAGTTTAAAAGCCTCAAAAATATACCCGGGGTAATAGTAAGTGTTTCGGTGAAAAGTTACTGTGCAAATCTACAGCTAACGCAATTATGAATAAAATGAATTAATTTTATCAAACTCATTAATATCATTCATAATGAATATCGGATTACACCATTTCCGGCTGGTAGAAACAGCGGTTAAAGCCGGAACGCTAACCAACGCTGCAGAGGCTTTACATTTAACGCAATCTGCCTTGAGCCATCAACTAAAAGAGCTTGAAAGAGAATTAAATACACAGGTTTTTACGCGCAAGGGAAAGCGCTTGCAGCTTACTGAAGAAGGGGAGAGATTTTTGATAAGTGCAGAGAAAATTCTCTCCGAAGTAAGGTTGCTTGAAAAGGATATAGTGAATTTTAAAAAAGGAAAAATAGGAACGTTAAATATTACAACACAGTGTTACACCGCATATCACTGGCTTCCCTGCATCATAAAATATTATAAAGCAAAATGCCCGGATATTAATATTAATATTCATTCAAATGCAACACATAAGCCACTGGAATTTCTTTTAAGTGGCGATCTGGATGTAGGGATTGTAAAAACGAAAATTGATAATCCCAACATCCACTATGAACCGATTTTCGAAGATCAATTAATGGTGATCATGTCCAAAGAACATCCGTTGGCACAGAAAAAAATGATTGAGATAAAGGACTTCGAAGATGAAGAATTGTTTCTTTCATTTGTAGATCCTAACTCTGGCAATGTTCCCGTAATAGAAAGGATGATTCAGATGCAACAGGTAAAGTTGAAAAACCTGCATCGCATACATTATACTGATGCGATTATTGAAATGGTTAGTTCCAATCTCGGTGTAAGTGTTTTGGCAAACTGGATCATTAAGCCTTACCTGCAAAGCCGTAATATAGTAGCGCGCCCCTTACCGCGTGAAGTGGCTAAACGTACCTGGTACGCTGCTACATGCAAACACAATGTTGCTATCCAGAATTTCTTAGACAGCCTCAAGTATCATTTTTCTGAAATTGTTTTGGATATGGATGACATGCCTGAAGTACAGGAAGAAGATTTAGTACTGGTTTAATCCAGATCGACCAATAAGTTTAATCAGCGTTTTTGTAATAATAAGACGCTGATTTTTTTTGCTCATATATGCCTGTAAATTTCCCTCAACTCCGCAGAAATACTGCTCAGCATAGAGTTTTAAACTACTAATAAGAAATTGACGTTAAGTGAACAATGATGCACGCTTATAGAGTTAACAAAAGATTTAGACAAAATCTAAAATTTTGATTAAACCCTAAGTTCGTAATGCAGTCTTTTGGCGCATAATTTGTTCGATATTAATTCACTTTCTTTCTTGACCTCTGCGTCGTTAATCCACTGCACAAAAGCATCTTCTAATCCCTCGTAAATCTATTTTTGACCTCCTGCATGGACCTACTGCATGTTTAATTATGCTGCGTAACCTTTCACGTTTTAAACCGCAAGGGATAGGTAAATTTTACACTTAATTATTCGCGTATGAAAAACAATCATCTCCTCGGCACTTTGCTGATCGCAGCCGGTATTGCTTCATTAGTAGCAATCGCGTGTTCAAAGACTAATCAGGCTGCTCCTTCGTCGCTCCCTGCTGACAAACAATCCGTATCTCTTTATTTGACAGACGGCCCCGGTTTCTTTGATCATGTATATCTCGATATGGAGTCGGTCAAAATTAGTGTAGATACATGCGCGTCAAAACACAATCATTCAAGTGTGATGGATAGTTGTCTTACCTGGGAAACGCTTCATATAAAACCGGGAGTATATGACCTTCTAACACTGCGTAATGGCGTAGATACACTGTTGGCTGATGGCCAGATACCTAAAGGCCTTATTAAGCAAATAAAAATTGAATTGGGTGCCAACAACAGTCTTGTAAAGAGTGGTGTGAAGTATCCTCTTCAGATTCCTGCAAGCTCTTCAATCTCCATTTCTTTGGCTGATAATGAATGGGAAGAATTTCTCCCCGATCAGAAAAGGCTATGGCTTGATTTTGTTGTAGCAAAATCCATCGTAGAAGTTCGTCACAACGAATTCTTGCTGGTGCCAGTTATTCATTTCTTTGTGAAATCAAAAACCGGCGGTATTTCAGGTTTTGCTTTGCCGCACGATGCATACCCTGTAATAACTGGCTGGATGGGTAAAGATACCGTTTATGCATTGCCGGATGGTTACGGCAGGTTTAATATGTACGGTTTAAAGCCAGGCGATTATAATGTGTTCATCAATACCTCAAATGGCTATAAAGACACTACTATAAACAAGATAAGTGTTAAGATGGGTGAGGTAACGAAGCTTGATACTATTATGCTTCACAAATAACAGATGAAGTAACTATCAGTGGTAATACAAGAAAGGGCATAGAATCCGATAAAGGTTTTATGCCTTTTTTTATACGTGGTTCCTTGCACTTTTAACCAGCATCTTAATGGGTTTAGTTAAAAAGAAAATTTGGCGGCTATGTTCAGTTAGATTGATGAATATAGAACATCCCACCATTTAACAATCCTCTATTCGATATCTCTCCTGCAGCGTTGACTACGAAAACGCAAAGACGTAATTTCTGAATAAACAATATTAATTGGCACGCATTAAAAAATACTTATAGCATAATAAAAAAAATCCTTTTTCGTTCGGTTTTGTTTGGTACGGGAGTTGTAAATATCCTCACACACGAAAAATAATCGTGATAAATAATGCTCGCTGCAAACTACCTGTTACTAAGAAAATAGGATAGTCGGTCCGTTATGTAGCGGTCTGAATAATTTAAAATTTATACAATAATAGAAAGCTATAGGTCGGATCTCTACACTTAATTTTTACTTATGATGAAAACAAAACGCCTGTACGGCTTTCTATTGCTTGGAGTAATTACAACATCCGCAGTTGTTGTATCCTGTACCAAAAATGATAAATCATCCTCTTCGGATGTGCCTGCAAATAAGCAGAATGTAAGCCTTTATATGACCGATGGCCCTGGATTTTTTGACAATGTTTTTGTAGATATAAGATCAGTCCAGGCATTGGTTGATACCTGCGATAAGTCTGATTCAAGTGATGATAATGGAGATGATAATGGTAACGGCCATGGATGGGATGATAACAAAGGAAATGGTTCTTGCGCTGTGTGGGAAGACTTGAATGTTAAGGCTGGCGTTTATGACCTGCTTACTTTACGCAATGGCGTAGATACGCTGATGGCACAAGGAAATATTTCAATTGGTTCAGTAAAGAAAATCAAGATTACACTGGGTACAAGCAACAGTCTAGTAAAAGACAGTATAACATATCCTTTAAACGTTGCGGCGAATGCATCTATAACAATTATGCTTAAAGGGCACGAATGGGATGAGTTTGAACCAAAGAAAAAAAGATTATGGCTTGATTTTGACATCGCCAGGTCAATTGTGCAAATACGTAACAACGAGTTTTATTTGACACCTGTAATTCACTGCTTCACTAAAATAAAAACAGGTGCTATAGAAGGCCGCGTACAACCACGCGATGCTTATTCAGTGATAAGCGCGTGGAGCAATGCTGATACTGTTTATGCATTACCCGACCGGGAAGGGCGTTTTAGCTTACACGGTTTGCCGGAGGGTAGCTATACTTTATTTGTGAATGGCTCTAATGGTTATGCAGATACCACAATCAGCAACGTTTCAGTAAAAGTTGGCCAGTCAGCAAAACAGGAAACAATCATACTTCATAAATAAGTGTCAATCGGGGAAAAAGGGGTTGGTTCTTCCTGACGGAGGAGCCACTTCTTTTTATTTTATCTGCATTAAACCTTTTGCTTACGCAAATGTCTTAATGCGCGTAGTCCTGTTATTATTCGGAAATAAATTGCTTGTGTCTTTCGCGGCTTGTGTGGTTCCTTGTTTTTTTTTCTGCAGCTTTCCGAACCTTATTTACATCACGTTGTTTTATTTCAGAGGGATTGGTTAACAAAAAAATCACGAATAAATTGCAACAAGAACGGTAGTTCTGTTGTCATAACATAACGCGGCCGGATATTCCGGCCAACACTTGTCAATCTTGGAAGAGGGACGGTTCATTTCATCGGGGGAAGAAAAACCACCTCTTCTTTTTTTATTTTTTGGGATGCAAAAGAGTGTGTAAAAAGTACAAAAAGAAAAGCCGCAAACAATTGCGGCTTTATTTTTATTCAGTGAAATATTTTTTTAGTTCTGTTACCAGCTCTGTTTTTGTAATCGGGATGCCCATTATTTTGTTGTAACCTTTTGCGTCAATTAAATATTGATCGCGGATGATCTTAACAAGCTGTCCGTTGTTGATCTCCGGAACAAGTACGTGATCAAAATTTTTCAGCATATCACCAAGGTTTTTTGGGAAAGGCCTTATGTAACGTAAGTGCGCATGGCTTATTGCATAGCCTTGTTCCTGCAATTCTAATGCAGCACTCTTAATGGCACCATATGTACTTCCCCATCCCAGTACAAGTACTTTGCCTTTCTCCGGGCCACTGTCAAGTTTTTGTTCAGGAATATAATCAGCAATTTTATCTACCTTTTCCTGCCTGATTTTTACCATCAACTGGTGATTCTCCGGATCGTAGCTTACGTTGCCTGTTATGTTTTGTTTTTCGATACCGCCAATGCGATGTTCTAATCCCGGTGTACCAGGAACGGCCCACGGACGTACCAGTTTTTCATCGCGCAGATAAGGCATAAATTTCTCTTCATCAAAGCCTAGTTCCGTTTTAAACTTTACTTCGATAGGAGCAAGGTCATTGCTTTGAGGAAATTTCCAGGGTTCTGCACCGTTAGCAATATAACCGTCGCTGAGAAATATTACCGGGGTCATGTGCTGAACTGCTATTCTTACGGCTTCATACACTGCACCAAAACAATCGCTTGGAGTGCTTGCAGAAATTACAGGCATGGGGCATTCTCCATTGCGTCCATAATACGCTTGCAGCAAATCACTTTGTTCCGTTTTTGTTGGCAAGCCAGTTGAAGGGCCGCCACGCTGAATATCGATAATAAGTAAAGGAATTTCAAGCATTACAGCCAATCCCATCGCTTCGCCCTTTAAAGCCATGCCCGGCCCTGAAGTAGTGGTAACACCAAGGCTTCCGCCATATGCAGCACCAATGGCAGAAGTAATACCTGCAATTTCATCTTCTGCCTGGAATGTTCGTATTCCAAAGTTTTTGTGCCTGCTTAATTCATGCAGGATATCTGAAGCGGGTGTAATAGGGTAGGTGCCTAGAAATAACGGAAGGCCGCTTTTTTCAGAAGCTGCAATTAAACCGTAAGCAAGAGATTGGTTGCCCATAACACTTCGGTATGAACCGGACGGCAACTTTGCTTTTTCAACACGATAGCGTGTAGTAAAAGTCTCAGTTGTATCGCCATAGTTAAACCCTGCCTGCAGTACTTTTATATTACTTTGAAGTATGGTTTCTTTTTTGCCGAATTTCTCTGTAAGGAAAGTGATGGTATTATCCAGGTTACGATTGTACATCCAGTATAAAAAGCCCAGCACAAACATGTTTTTTGCCCTGTCTTTTTCTTTCATGCCGAGGTCAGTAAACTCTTTAAGCGACTCCCTGGTCATTTTGGTAACATCCATCTTAATCACTTCGTAACTGTCCAAACTGCCATCTTCAAGCGGGTTTACGCCATCGGCATAATTCGCTAAGCGAAGGTTTTTTGCATCAAAGCCATCAATATTTACAATGATTTTTCCTGCCTGCTTCAGGCTTTTCAGGTTTGCCTTTAAAGCGGCGGCATTCATTGCCACAAGCACATCACAAAGATCGCCGGGAGTATAAACCCTGTCAGATGAAAAATGTATCTGGTATCCGCTTACGCCGGGTAAAGTACCTTGCGGGGCACGAATTTCGGCCGGAAAGTCCGGGAATGTTGCCAGGTCAATTCCAAGCAGGGCTGTATTATTGGTGAATTGTTGGCCGGTTAGCTGCATTCCGTCTCCGCTATCTCCCGCAAATTTTATCACTACATCTTGTAGTAAAGCTTCTTTCCTTTCCATTTCGATTCGTTTTTTCGGGCTAAATAATCCTCAGAGATATAAATAACCTTAATATAAGAATGCAAAATTACGATAACTATGGTTGGTAAATGCTGATTTTTCGCAAGTAGTAAAACAAAGAGCGCAAAGCTTAGAGCCTAAAGCTTAAAGCTGTTTGTCCAATCTTGATTTCCGTAGTTTAAACATGCATTTCAACTGATTAATTTTGGGTTTTTAAAATTATGCATCGAGGTTTTTAGCTCCAGTCGTTGCGCTTTAAGCCTTTCTCAAAAGATTCCCTAAAGTTTTATGTTACAGGGAGAACGATAGAATAATACTCTTTAAATTGCACGCTCAATTCTAAACACAAACTTTTAATGCTGATGAAATTTGCATGGAGCGGCAGGCCGTTGTTATGGATGGTTCTGTTGCAGGTAGGAATATATTTAATTGGTTGTGATAATACAGGCTTGGAAAAAACGGCTAAGAAATCCGTCATTCGTCTCCCCCAAAAAGCAAGCACAAAAAAAATAAAGGAAAACATTGCTATTGACACACCTGAAGATAACGATCAGGAGTATGTTAAGCCTGTAATTAAACAACACAAGCCCGAAACGGAAGAAGAGCATGTGGATAGTAATACGAGATATGTCTACCTTACATTTGATGATGGCCCGCAAACTGGCACAATGACTTGCTACCGCATCTGCAAAGAGCTGGGTGTAAAAGCATCTTTTTTTATGGTTGGCCAGCATGCAGACAGGCATCTGAGGTATATTGTGGATACAATACGGGATAGTTACCCCGAAACAGTATTGGTTAACCACAGTTATTCTCACGCACACAATCATTATAAAAAATTTTATGCTGCGCCTACGGCTGCACAATTTGATTTTTATCGTGCACAGGATAGCCTGAGAATTCCTTACAAAATCCTGCGCTTGCCAGGCAACAGTACCTGGAGCGTGCGGGAACGCCTTACGGGCCCGCACAATACGCTCCGTACTGCCAGGTTGTTGGATTCGGCTGGATACGACCTGATCGGATGGGATGTTGAATGGAACTTTAAAGGAAAAGAAAGCTCACCTGTGCAAAGCGCTGAGCAGATGGTTAAGATGGTTGATGCTTATGCCGATTCAAAACATCTGAAAACAAGAAATCATATTGTTATTTTATCTCACGACAGAATGTTTGCTCCAACAGCAGCATCAGATTCTTTGTATAAATTTATTGAGGAGTTAAGAAAAAATCCTCGTTACGTATTCAGGACAATTGATCAGTATCCCGGAATAAAACGCAATAAAACATAACTGGTACTTTAGGTGTTGTTATGTTTGCAAATATACCGGCAGCGGTTGAAGTTGCGGCTGCTGTGATTATTAACAATATCTGGCTATCTTTAATTGTATTTTTACTCTTCAAAACAATGATTTATGGCACTATTTCAATCTGGTAATCCTACTTTGTCTGAAAAGATTTTCAGCAAAACAATAGGCACAACTGATTCACAAACGATGACCGTTCGCGGGGCAATGTACAAGTTCGGTTTTTTATTGCTGATGGTACTTGCGGGCGCAGCTTATACATGGCATTTATATTATAGCTTTCAGCAGCAAACCATGATGACAATGATGTGGGTAGGGCTGATCGGTGGTTTGATTACAAGCTTTGCCATTATTTTTAAACCTACATGGGCCGGCTATATTGCACCTGCTTATGGTTTATTAGAAGGCCTTTTCCTTGGAGCTATATCTGCTATATTCAACGAAATGTTCGCAAAAAATTACCCCGGGCTGGTTATCCAGGCTGTTGGGCTAACTTTTGGTGTTGCTGTGGCAATGTTCCTGCTGTATAACTTAAGGATCATTAAACCAACACAAAGATTTAAGTCGGTTGTATTTATGTCCACCGCCGGTATCGCGCTGTTTTATTTAATCGCAATGGTATTAAGGTTGTTCCATATTGACATTCCTTTTTTGTATGATTCAAGCTGGTTGGGAATTGGTTTGTCTTTGTTTGTAGTTGCTATTGCAGCATTAAACCTTATTCTTGATTTTGATATGATTGAGCAAGGTGCAAATATGGGTGCGCCTAAATACATGGAATGGTACGGTGCATTTGGCCTTATGGTAACTATTGTCTGGCTTTACATCGAAATATTGAAATTATTATCAAGATTCGCCAATAACAGAAATTAGTTGTTGCAGCGGTTCGAAAAGAAAAAGCCATCCAACGGATGGCTTTTTCTTTAATACTTTATTCTGTTTGTCAACTTAGCGTATACTTATCCTGTTTTCTAAAGCGCAACTCTTTTCTATGTTCTTTTGGCTTGATCCAAAAGAACCAAAAGATCAAGGCAAACCCGATGCCTCCGGCCGTTTTGCCCAGCCACGCCTCTCCAAAGTGCGACTTTGCTTCAGTTTTTCTGTCAGGTTCTACACATTTATTTGAAAAGGCGATTGATTATTTACTCCTTCTATCGCGTGTAGCAAACCATCATTTACATGCCTAATACCTTTTGCGATCTGATTGAAGATTATAGAAACAAAGCCTCTTTCTCCTAACGTACTTTGTACTTCGTACTTAAAATGGTTACACTCACACCTTTCTCACGACTTCACATACTGCTGCACCGGCAACCTGTTTGCAAGGCTGCGCGCGAGCGTCATTTCATCAGCATATTCAAGTTCGCCGCCAAAAGCGATACCCCTGGCAATTGTGGTAACTCTGCAGGGAAGGTGCTGTATCTTTTTTTGGATATAGTAAATGGTTGTATCGCCCTGGATGTTCGGGCTTAAAGCAAAAATGATTTCCTCAGTTTGTTCTTGTTGAATGCGGTGCGTGAGCGATTCAATGTTCAATTGGTCCGGGCCAATTCCATCTAAAGGTGAAATAACTCCGCTCAGCACATGATAGGTTCCACTAAATTGCTGTGTAGCTTCAATGGCAATTACGTCGCGTATCGTTTCCACAACGCAGATAAGCCGCTGATTTCTGAATGAGTTGGCACAAATTGCGCAAAAGTCACCATCACTAACATTGAAACAGCGCTGACAAAACTTGATCTCATTGCGCATTTTTGCAATGGTATCACTGAATGTAGTTACGTCGTTTACATCTTGCTTTAATAAATGCAATACCAGCCTAAGGGCAGTTTTTTTTCCAATGCCCGGCAACTTCGCAAATTCATTCACCGCATTTTCCAAAAGAGAAGAAGGTAATTGCATTAAACTATTTTATGATTGAATGCGCTTTCGTTTTATTTAAAGCTATAAACAACAAAGGTACAATCTTGCTGGCCCAATTAAGTGTAATTGGACTACCTATCGTGAGCCATGCAAAACAATTTCTATGTCTCGATCGAGGTTTGGTTTAATATTCACTTTTAGTGAAACTGCTTCAACAATTTCTGGTTGTTTTTTCTCTTTATAGTTTCCCGGATCCCACACGCCGTTTTTGTTGTCATCATACAAAATGCGCATTTCGTAATCGCCGGGCTCATACAGTCTCTGCGCCCATTCCCTGGTAACCAATGGAATAGTCTGATAAATCTCTTCACCTTTCATCATCTGCAAAACCGGATTTTTTGAAAGGTCAACATCGTTAAAGCGCAGTTTAATGCTTCCGTAGTCGCTTTCACTTTTGGTGCTGAAGTTAATGGTATCATTTTTTGTCAAAGCCACATCCGCGCTGTCTGTACCAACGTTTTTCAAAATGACCAGTTTGTAGTCTGTGCTTTCCGGCCACGCGTACTTAATCCTAACTTTGGTTCTACCAGTATCGAGAGACACCTTATAATTCTGTATGGGCTTGTAATTCGTATCTGTAAGCACAACGGCGGCGGAGTCAAATGTTTTCAGCTTGCGGTTAAAACTAAATTCGTAGTCTTCAAGTAAACCCTGATCGCTGGCGCCTGAAGCAATTTTTAATCGTTTATCTTCCTTCTTTTCCTTGTCTTTTTCTTTTTTTGACTTGCCTTCTGATGGCCCGTTAATGGAATTAGTTGTAACCGGTTTAGGCTTTTCCTTAGCCTGCTGATAAGCATGGAATAACACTGTTTCTGTACCGGTAGTATCACCTATGGTAACAGGCCCGTTGAGGAATGCAAAAAGCTTCGTAGTGTCGTCATACTTTTTGGAGTAATCATTGGGAACAACAAACGCATTGAATTTCCCCGGAGGCAAAAAATGAAAGGTAAAATGCCCCTTGCCGTCCAGTTTGGCAAAATAGCGGGGTTTAACTTTTTCAACCGCGCTATCTGAAAGGTTATTATGCAAAATAACAATTAGTGTACTATCCACTTTACCGGTTTCAGCTAACAGCACTGTTCCTGAAAAATTATTCTCATCAATATGATTTCCGGTTGAAAACACATAGGTAAAATCCTTATGCGGCAAACCTTCGTTTACGTCTTTTATTGCCTTTCCAAAGTTGATAGAATATGTAGTGTTGGCTTCCAGGGAATCTTTAAGCTTTACCGTTACATTGTGCAGTTTGCTCTCCAGGAATGGCATTGTGGTAGGGATGGGAGAAACGATCAGGTTGTCATTGAGGTTATTATCGAGCTGCACATACTCGTCAAACGTCAAAATGATCTTGTTTGTATTAAAATTAAGCGTCGAATCGTTTGGCACTGCTTTAACCAGCACAGGCGGTATTGTATCTTTCGGGCCACCACCGGGCGGTACAATAACGGCACAGCCAACGCCTAATACGCTAATAAGTATGCACGTGACAACAAGTATAAATGCAGTTGAGAAGAATATTCGCTTCATAAAGGCTACAAAATAAAGGCTTTTTGTGCATGGTAAGATAGGGTAAAAGTTAAAAGAACCGTCAGTCTGAAGGCGTTATGTTTAAGGTGTAGGTATTGACAGCGAAAATAACTTCTGTCCAAATCTGCTTCAAAGCTTCTTTTTGCCTTCCCTTCGCGAGCCCTTAAGCCCAATTCTTCACAAAGTTGCACCAATGGCAGCTTTCTTTTCCACAGCCTGCATAAAAATCATGATCCTGGATTTTCTGCCATGTTGTTGTTACTTGGTGTTTTACGGTGGCTACATCTTCAGGCCTCACTACCAATTTGAACTTGCGGTACACGCCTTTTTTGTCGGGTTCAATAAAATCAATTTCGGAGCTTACAACTTTCCATTGCTTGTTTTCATAGTTGTCGACCAAAATTTTATAAAAGACAACCTGCCGCCAGTAGTCGCCACCGTTGGGCGTATTTTCGTTTGGAGGATCTAGTCTTTCCATTGCCTTATCCGGGTCGCCGGTTTTGTAATCTACTATATTCACTTCCCTTCCATCGAATTCCAGCTTGTCTAGCTTGCCTTTCAGCGGAACGCCGTTCACGTACACATTCCTGATATTCCGCTCGACTGCCACAATTTTATTCCAGCTGTTAATGTATTTTTCGTAGTAACTGAACAGGATTTGTCCACCATATTCCATGCGCCTGCTAAATTGCTCCCTGGTAAAGCTTTCGCGGTGGCCATGCATGTACCAGCTAAAATCGCTAAGAAAAACTTCTTTGCCAGGAAACCGTTCTGTTTCCCGCATTTTTTTAAATAGCTGCTCCAGTGCATAGTGTACCGAAGAACCAAATTCTGTTGCTTCATTTTTGGGAGATGGAATGCGGACAATGTATTTGAAGTAAAACTCCAACGGGCACCTGAGATAATTGTTAAGTGCGGAAACGTTCATCACAAATTTTTCGACCTGGCGGCTAATAAAATCTTCCCTGATTTGTGTAATTGCAGGTGCATCCGTATTTACAAAATTCTGCAGCTCAAATTCTGCAAGTGTTTCAGAATCGACTAAGATTTTTTCCGTAGGCAGCTGATGTTGTTCCTGTATTTCTTTAAGATATAAAGTCGGCTCAAGCGCTTTTCCGTCATTTCCAAACAGGCTGTAAGAAAGAAAAATGTGCTGTTCTGCTCTTGTGAATGCAACATAAAATAGCTTGCGTGTTGCATCTTCATGCTGGCCGGCGGAAGTACAAAGGAAAATGCTATCCAATAAAGAGCTTCCTTCACCCGGCCCGCGTTTGTGTTCCCAATATGCAGCATTGCATCCTGAAAGAAATAAGTACTCAAATTCAGTCCCTTTGCAGCCATGTGGCGTTAACAGGTGAACATCTTCATCACTTCCATTTGCCTGAAGAAGCTGCAGGCCGAGTTTTTCTCTATCCATCAAATCTAACTCATCCACGAGTTGTTGTAATGTGAGCGATGGATTACGTAGTGTTTCTTCGTTAATAAAATTGAACAAGCAGGTAAGCACATGCAGGTGCCAGGTTTTTTCCTTGCTTTGGATGATGTGATCACGGATACCAACTTCTTTGATGATGTGTTCAAATAGATCCTGCAGCGGAACGTTGGGCACCTCCGCGAACAATTGTTCAAGGATTGCAGATGCCTTTTTCAAAGATGGTAGCAGCCCTTGCGAAAAAAGATCTTTAGGTGGTTGATGGCTTTTCTCTGACAATATTCTTCGCAGTGAAATCCTGTTACTAGCACGTTGATCTGCCATTTCAACCGTGATTTTCGCTATTTCAATGTGAGGGATATTAAACCAATCAAAATGCAATATTTCAAACAGCATTTCGTCGCCGCCATTAGGCACATCGTGTTCGGCAGCGAGGTAACGTAAAATGAGTATAACTTTTCTTGCTAGCGGAACATCCAGAATGTTGAAATTTCTTTTGCCGTATATGGGGAGATTCCTCAGTATAAAATATCGGCTTAGTTCTTCTCCCAATCTATCATCATTATACAAAATGCCGATACGCGATGGAGTGACACCTTGTTGTAGCAATTGCTGAACCTTAAGGGTAATATCTATCGCTTCCTGCTGCCGCGATTGATATGCACGGATGACTGGCGCACCGGGATCCTGAGTGATCTTTATAGTTGAAACCTCTTGTCCATCACCCGAATCTGGTAACTGATTCGCCATTCCTAAAGTATTACGCCCTATAAGTGTTTTTGAAACATTGAGAATAGGTGATGAGGAACGATAATTATTTTTAAGAATGATTGTCTGCAAATCCCGTTGATGATTTTCCGCAAATGCCCGCATGTTTTCAGCCTGATTCCGATATACACGGCTGCTGCCCTCATCATCGTTGCCTGCAACAAGAATGTTTGGTTTATCTACGCCGCTGATTAATTGTTGAATCAACCGGTATTGTGCGCCGCTAAGATTCTGAAATTCGTCCACCAGGATATAGAGAAATTGTTGCTGATAGTTGGACAAATGGGCCGGGCTTTCTTCAAAAAACTTTAATACCCAATGAATGGCGTCATCCAAATCATACCTGTTTTTATGCTGCATCATTAATTGAAAACGCTCAAACTCATTCACTGCGGCATATAACTTTTCTAGTTGTTCTTTTCTTAAGTCGTCCTGTTCTGCTGCAAGAAGTTCATCGATCTTTTCATTTAAGAAGGACGGAACCCATCCTTCTTTTTTCATGATACTGAAAAGTGGCAGCAAAGTTCTTATTTCAAAATAGACATCTCCGCGATATCTTTTTAACGGATGATTTTTTGGAAAGCCGTCGATCAGCTCTTTGAACAATTGAATGCGTTCAAGATCTGATATTGGGTGGAGGCCTTTTGTTGGAAACAAATTGGGGTTGTCCTGGATCACCTTTTTGCAAAAGGTTTGAAAGGTGCAAATAGTCAGCCTGTACGCATCCGGGCCAATAAAATCCATGAGTTTTTTTCGCATAGCGGCCGCGCTTGCATCATCATAAGTAAGACAAAGAATCTTTTCCGGCTGGGCATCTGTTTCGAGTAATATTTTGGCTATTCGAACAGGAAGCATATGTGTTTTGCCAGTTCCTGGCTCTCCAATGACTATTACAGTTCCTTTAATGCTATTTACCGCAAGCTGTTGCTGCTCATTTAAACATCTATAAATCTCCCGGAATTTGTCTATTTGAAAATGCGTTGCAGGCATGCACCAAAGATAAAGAGAAGACGCAGTGGCAGAAGAATAGTATGTAAAGATGATTCTTAGGCAATAGAAAGGGGATAAGGCTCATCTGGGGCACGCCCGGTCTTTTTACATGGCTCCTTTATTGCTCAAAGTTGGTACAGGTAAAACTTATGCTATTAAAAAATATCTGCATACATCTTTATTTTGGCAAATGCTTGTTAACTTGTGCGTAAACTTATTTTTCCGTTCATCTAATTTTAACGTGGCGGGAAATGCTTTCTTATATTTTTGATATATGAAGAACTATGCACTAACTCTAATTGCACTTATTATTACAATAAGTTCTATTGCGCAGGACAAATGGGATTTGAAGAGGTGTGTGGATTATGCCGTTAAAAATAATGTTTCTGTAAGGCAGGCCGATGTGCAGGCGCGCATAACCGCACTGCAGTTAAAGCAGGCCAAATACGCCAAAATTCCAAGCGTCAACTTCTCGCCAAACATTGGCTTCCAGTTTGGCCGTTCTATTGATCCGACAACAAACCAGTTTACCACTACGCAGTTATTGTACCAGGGCATGGCGCTGCAGGGTGGTTTGCAAATTTTTGGTTTCGGTATGGTGAAACAAAATATCCACGCCAACGAATATTATACAAAAGCCGCATTTACCGATATAGAACGGTATGCAAATGATGTGTCGTTAAGTGTAGCCAGTTATTATTTGCAGGTCCTTTCCGCCAAAGAACAAATAAAGATTGTAGAGGTCCAGGTTTCTCAGACAAAGTCTCAGTATGATATCACTAAAAAGAAGGTAGACGCGGGCGCACTACCAGAACTTAACCTTGCCGAGTTGGAATCTCAGCTAGCCTCAGATAGCAGCAACCTGATAACTGCCCAATCTAATTTCGATTTAAGCATCCTTACCTTGAAGGGAGTATTGAACCTGGATGCAGCCGTTCCTTTTGAACTGGATACACCTCCCGTCGACAAAATTCCTATTGAACCAATTGCAGATCTGCAGCCAGATGCAGTTTTTGGGATGGCCATCAACAACCAACCGCTGCAAAAATCCAACGCATTGAGAATAAAGGGCGCAGAAAGCGCTATAAAGGCGAATAAGGCTACGCTTTATCCTAATTTTTATTTGGGTTATAACCTTGCTTCCAATTTTTCGAATCCGACAAGAAGTATAGATTATAATAGCGTTACTGTGATTGGAAAAACGCCTACCTCTTACTTTGTGGATGTGAATGGCTCCAACTATAATGTGTTTCAACCACAGGTTCAATACGATCAGATCAGGAGATCTTTTTTTTCATTATGGGACGGGTATTGGACGCAGATGGATCAAAACTTCAGGCAGGCAGTAGGGCTTACCATGACTGTTCCTATCTTTAATAATACGGGTAGTTATAAAATCAGTTACCAGCGATCTAAACTCGACCTGCAAAACCTGAAAATCCAGCAGGAGGGTGCTGATCTTAAACTAAAAAATGATGTCTACACTGCCTATACAAATGCAACAGCATCCATGCAAAAGTATTTTATGGGTTTTAAAACAGTTGAGACGGCCCAAAAAGCATACGATTATGCCAGTAAAAGATATGAAGTAGGGTTGCTGTCCACCATAGACTTAATCACCAACCAGAACAGCCTTTTAAGAGCAAAGCTTCAACAACTGAACAATCAATACGATTATGTATTTAAGATGAAGCTGCTGGAATTTTATAAAGGCCAGGGAATCAGGCTTGAATAAAAAATATTGTAATAAACGCACATTCTGCCAATTGGCAAATAGTTATAAATTCATCCATCTATGAGCAAAAAATTAAAGTGGATCATTGGTATTCTGATAGTACTTGTAGTGCTACTTGTAGGCCTTAGCAAAGCTGGCGTTTTTGGTAAAGATGAAGGGGCAAAAGTGACTGCGGAAAAACCGCTAAAACGTACGATTATTGAAACGGTAACCGCAAGCGGGAAGATATATCCTGAAGTGGAAGTAAAAGTAAGCTCCGATATTTCCGGAGAAATTGTGGAGTTGAATGTTGAAGAAGGCGATACCGTAAAAAAGGGCCAGGTACTGGTAAAAATCTATGCTGATATCTATGCATCAACACGCGATCAGGCCGCGGCGGTTGTTGCTCAGTCAGAGGCACAGGTATCTAACTCAAAGCAACAGTTAGGTGCGTTGAAGGCAACGCTTGATCAAACTGAGGCCGCCTATAAAAGGCAAAAAACGTTATTGGATCAGAAGGTTATATCCCAGTCAGAATTTGAACAGTCTCAGCAGGCATACCTGGCGGCTAAAGCAAATTATGATGCAGCCCAAAGCGGGATTATGGCCAACCAGGCAAATGTGCAAAGCGCCCAGGCAAACCTGAACAGGGCTCAGAAAGATGTGGGCCGTACTACAATTGTGGCTCCCATGGATGGCGTAATAAGCCTGTTAGCTGTAAAAAAGGGAGAGAGGGTAGTAGGTACTGCGCAAATGGCCGGAACCGAAATGATGCGCATTGCAGACCTTGCCAGCATTGAGGCGCAGGTGGATGTGGGAGAAAATGATATTCCAAAAGTAAAATACGGTGATACTGCACTGGTTGAGGTGGATGCATTTAACAACAGGAAGTTTAAGGGCGTAGTGTATAAAATTGCAAATCCGAATACTACAACAAGTACTACTGCAAGCTCATCTTCATCAACAACTGTAACTAACTATAAAGTGCATATCCGTTTGTTGCAGGATAGCTATAAAGATTTGATTGTTTCTGGTAAAGGGTTCCCTTTCCGCCCAAATATGACGGCAAGCGCAGATATTCAAACTAAAACCAATTTAAATGTGCTTTCTGTGCCACTTAATGCGGTTACTACACGCGACAAAAACGATGCGCCTACAAATAGTAAAGATGATAAAAAAGATAAAAAAGACGATAAGTCGTCCTCCGAAAATGCTGAACAGCAGCCTGTTTCAGCAGATGAAGGGATAGATGAAGTTGTGTTTGTGCTGCAAAAAGATGGAACAGTTAAAAAGCAAAAAGTAACTACCTCAATACAGGATTTAAACTACATACAGGTAGATAGTGGATTGTCCGATTCATTGCAGGTTATTACGGGCCCTTACGATTTAGTAAGCAAGCAATTAAAGGATGGAATGAAGGTGAAAGTTGTTCCGAAAGACCAGCTGGTACAGACTTTTAAGAAGTAAAAATAATTCAATAAAAAAAGGAGCGGATGTTGATTCGCTCCTTTTTTATTGAATTAAGTGAAAAGAATTAGGCTTTAGTTACAACGTTTTCAGTGGCAGAAGAAAGGCTGTTTGAGTGTTCTTTCCACCAATCATATACCTTGTCAAAGGCAATATGAAACCATACGGTATATTTATGGGGATGTGATTGAAGCGATGCAGCAATGTCATCCATTGATTTAAAGCAATAATCATTCACCTCTTCGGCGTTAGGTTCAATTCTGCCATTATAGGTGCCAACAAAAACGTGATCAAATTCATTTTCAGTAAGCCCGTTTGGAAACGAAGCCTGATAAGTAAATTCAAAAATTTTTGACAGGCCTGTTTCAAACCCCAATTCTTCCCGTAACCTTCTTGAAGCACCTGCAGAGGTGTCTTCATTTGGTTTAGGATGGCTGCAGCAAGCATTAGTCCACAAGCCGCCGCTGTGGTATTTTTTTAATGCCCTTTGCTGAAGGAGCATCTCACCTTTCTTGTTGAATATAAATACACTAAACGCTCTGTGAAGCAAAGCTTTTTCATGCGCTTCCATTTTTTCCATTTCACCAATGGCTTCGTCTTTATCATTAACTAGTATCACATGTTCCATGCAATAAAAGTAATGATTAGCCACTATTAGAATGGTAATTTTTTTTCCGGTACGGAGTCTGCAACTAAATTACGAGAGATACGGTTAAGGCTGAATTACATTGGGGACGGAGAAAACAGATCGGATGATAAATAGGATGAAATTGGCTAGAATCGTTCAATTTGAATTTTAAGCAGTTTCCTGGCAAAATGTATACGGCTTTTTATGGTGCCCAAAGGTTCTCCCAGCATGTCGGCAATCTCATGATACTTAAATCCATCAAAATAAAGCAAAAACGGTTTTTTGAAGATTTCAGGGAGGTGGTGAACCGCATCCTGCATCTCTTTTATGTTCATATTGCTTGTTGCAATATTTGCAGCTGTAATTTGAACATAATTCAGAAACGCATCGTTGGGCGTTGCATCAAAAATGGTGTTTTGCCTGAAGCGCCTGCGGTAATTGTTGATAAAAATATTACGCATGATGGTGTACAGCCATGCTTTAATATTTGTGCCAATATTGTACTTGTCCTTGTTGGCTAAAGCTTTGTATAAAGTTTCTTGAAACAAGTCTTTGGCAGCTTCTGTGTCACGGGTTAGTGTTATAGCAAAGGGTTTTAAGAACTCCGCATTGCTTAACAGAATTTGATTGAACTCTGGTGCTTGCATAGTATGACTGTTTAAAGGTGTCTTTATAAAATTAAACAACGGCAACACTAAATGCAAGCGATATAACAAGAATTATTAAAAAATGTACGATAGTGATAGAGATATCTCTAATCGCTGTAATGCAATCGGTAGCTATGTTTCAGCCGATTACGATTGTGTAGGATGAACATGATTTTACCGTTAAACTTTCACGTAGATTTTCTTCTTGTCCATCATGTAAACGATTAACCAATACAAGATAATCAGGCAGACAGAATAGAGCAATGAACCATTTTTTAGATTATCAGAAACAGGTTTACATACATGTTCATAAAACCAACTAAAAGGTGATAGATAATTAACTGTTCCATCAGTTGCAACCCCATTATTAATTCTTATCAATCCCAATACGCGCGGTAGAAAACCACTAAGTACAAATATGAATAAAGGGTTTTTGCCAAATACATCAAAGAACCTGCTCCACCATCCTTTGGCTTCTTTAAATTCAAGCAGGTAAATGCAAACTCCAAGAACAAGTGTTGCCAGTCCTGATGTCAGTAGCACATAACTGCTTGTCCATATTTTTTTGTTGATAGGAAATACTTCGCCCCAGCATACGCCTGCAATAAACAGAATAAATCCTGCAACAAAAAGGTTAGACAACATCTCATAATTCTTTCCTTTTTGTTGAATGTATTGGCCTATTAAATAACCAAACACAACCTGCACGATAGCAGGAAGCGTACTTGCTATACCTTCAGGATCGAAGGGTACACCTTCTCCGTGATACACATGTGGTTCTCCGAATAAGCGCACGTCCAGCATGGTTCCAAAATAGCCTTGTAAGCTATAGGGGTCATTTGGATTGCCAAGCATTGCACATAATACCCAATAGCCAAGTAAAATAAGCAGGCTGATATAATATGCTTTCCTTGTTTTAAAAAAATAAACGATGAGTGAAGCAAACAGATAACACAATGCAATGCGTTGTAGCACACCCATAACGCGCACGCCCTGAATTTTTCCGCTGTCATTCACCCAGATCCAACCCTTAAATACAAGTTCATTGTGACTCCATCTGAGAAACGGACACCAGTTCAAAAAGAGGCCGATCAGGAATATCAGTAAGCTTCTCTTAATCACCTTTTTGAGAAAAATATTTGTCCCGGCCTGCTCAAACCTGGGCATCACAAAAGCCATAGCGTTACCAACAGCAAAAAGGAAAAACGGAAATACAAGATCGGTTGGTGTATATCCGTGCCAGGGCGCGTGGTCAAGCAACTCATAAGCGGGTCCTGCCTGGTTGTTTACCATTATCATAAATGCGACCGTTGCACCTCTGAACACATCCAATGAATAATAACGTTGGGACATATTGATGATTAAGGTTGGAAGTTATAATAAGTTTTGATACGATAAAAAATTACAAGGCTATCTCTTATAACTGACTGTTTTTAGGACTTTAAACGAGATAAGGTGAGTGTGGACACAGACCCAAAAAGGTGTTCCGAATGTGAAATGCAGGGGTGTTTTTTTGACTTTTACGAACACTATCGCCGGCTACATTTGCCACCTGTTATAAATGCCTTAGTTAACATACACCTGACCTTTTTTAAGCTGAATGCGATATCGGTCAATTCCCTGATCGATATTTTTTTGGGAGTATGTGACTGAGGGTGGCGAAGCCGTGAAAAAAAGTAGTGGAATGATGAAATGTATTAGGCTGTTAAGTTGTATGCTGTTAATGGGGTTGTTTGTCGTGAGTGTAAATGCGCAGGACTTGCTCCGTGATCGAGACCTCAGTAAAATAAAAATTGATCGGCTTTCAGATGCCCAGGTCATTAAATTTCAGCAGCAGCTAAGGGCTTCCGGCATAACGATGGGCCAAGCCGAACAAATGGCTGTTGGAAAGGGGATGCTGCCAGAGGAAATCAACAAGCTTAAACAGCGCATTGCCCTATTAAATTCAAATAAAGAATTAAACGGAGCCAGGCAAAATTCAGATACGCTTGCTGTTCAAAAGGATAATTCGGTTGATTCATCAAATGCTGATAAAAAAAACGGCCCTCTTATAAATCCGAAAATATTCGGTTCTGAACTTTTTAATAATCACTCCCTCGTTTTCGAACCCAACTTACGCATTGCAACTCCAATTAATTACCAGTTGGGCCCCGATGACCGTCTTGAAATTGCCGTATACGGCGTTCAGGAAGTTTCCCATTCCTTAACCATTTCTCCTGAAGGAAGTATATACATTCCCAACGTTGGACAGGTTAAAGTTGGTGGTATGGCTATAGAGCCGGCTTCTGTAAAGATTGAAGGCGCGATGAAACGCTCTGCGTACCCAAGCCTGGGAGGTGCCTCCAAACTTTCGGTTACAATTGGAAATATTAGGAGTATACGGGTTACAATCATTGGCGGCAACAAGCCTGGTAACTATACTTTGCCGTCGCTATCTACAGCATTTAATGCGCTTTTTTTATGTGGCGGGCCATCTGAGGTTGGTAGTTTCAGGGAGATAGAATTAATAAGAGATAATAAAGTATTTAGAAAAATTGACCTGTATAGATTCCTTACGAATGGAGACCAGTCAGACAATGTCAGTTTGAAAGATAACGATGTAATACGCATTCCAACGTATAAGGAAAGAGTCCAGATTGATGGCTACGTAAAAAGGCCGGGCATTTTTGAAGTTTTACCTGGCGAAACATTTGGGGATATTCTTAAGTACGCTTCCGGGTTCTCGGATAGTGCTTATAAAGCCGCAATAAAGGTTACCAGGTTTACAGATAAAGAGTTGCAGGTAAAAGATCTCTATTCAAAAGAATATGCCGTTTACCAGCCTAAAAGCGGCGATTTCTATTTGGTTGATAAATTGCTCGGGCGGTTTTCAAATAGAGTTACTATTAGCGGCGCCATTTTTAGAGAAGGAGGGTTTGAGTTGGCACACGGCATGACTGTTGCGGATTTGATACGGAAAGCAGATGGAATACGGGAAGACGCTTATACTGGCAGAGGGCAGATTGTACGTGTGGGGCCGGACCTGTCGAAAGAAGTAATATCGTTTAATGTCGGGAATATTTTAAGTGGCACAGACGATATTACGCTAAAAAGAGAGGATTCAGTTGTGATTAAATCAATCTTTGATTTAAGAGACGAATACTATATATCAATACAAGGTGAGATCAGGAATCCGGGATACTACGACTACGGAAATAAAATTACTTTAAAAGACCTCATCGTTCGTGCCGGTGGCCTGGCCGACGGTGCATATGAAAGGCGAATAGAAGTAGCTAGTTTAATAACCAGGGACACACTTACGGAAAAAGATGTGCGGGCGAGCGAAATAATTACGATAAATGATGTGGCGGATTTATCTAATGATGCCAATAATATAGTTCTTAAGCCGTTTGATGTGATAACTGTGCGCAAAAAGCCTGGTTACCAGGAACTTCAAAGCGTAACTGCATCAGGCCAGTTGCAATACCCGGGCCCATATGTATTGTCAAAACGTGAAGAAAGAGTGAGTGATTTAATCAAACGAGCCGGTGGCTTCACTCCCGAAGCGTATATACAAGGCGCTTATATAAAGCGATACAATGACGACAATGAGATAACAGAATTGCGTAAACAAAAAATAGCCCGGATCCAATCTCAGCTAAAGGATACTTCGAGTAAAAATATTATCCGGGACCTGGAAAAAGATTTTGATCAGATTCCGCTGGATTTAGAAAAGATAGCCCTCTCCCCGGGCTCAACAGAAGATGTTGTATTAAAAGGCAGAGACGAGTTATTTATTCCCAAATTTAACGCGCAGGTGAGAGTGAGCGGAAGCGTTTTATTTCCCACACAGATTCCTTATGATGGAAGTTATCACCTGAAAAACTATTTGTCTGCTGCAGGCGGTGTTTCAGAAAAAGGGCGAATGCGGAAATCCTACGTCCTGTATGCAAATGGAAAGGCCAAAGCGACAAGGCATTTTTTGTTCTTCAAAAATTACCCAACTATCAAGCCCGGCGCAGAAGTAGTTGTGCCGGAAAAACCTGCGGGTAAAGCATTATCAACAGGTGAGATTGTTGGTATGTCAAGTGCTTTAGCTTCACTTGCGGCAGTTGTGGTAGCCGTAATAAACCTCACAAGATAGTTTAATCATATTTTTTGCTACCTAAGTTCAGCAAAACGCCATGACTGAAAATACAGACGAAATATCTTTAAAAGAGCTCATTCTTAAAGGAGGCGAATGGGTGCGGTATTTATTATCTAAGTGGATTGTTATAAGTGCTGTTGGCGTGCTTGGAGGAATTATAGGGTTTCTATATGCCGCGTATAAACAGCCTACGTATACCGGCTCCCTTACGTTTGTGTTGTCTAACGGTTCAAAAGGTGGAGGAAGCCTGGCTGGCCTTGCGGGACAATTTGGATTAGACCTTGGCAGCAGCGGAGATGGCGCTTTTGATGGTGAGAATATAGTAGAGTTATTAAAGTCACGTCGCATCATTAAAGGAGCGTTATTCAAACAAGTTCCAGAAGAAAAGAAAACGCTGATTAACATCATCGCTGAGCGTGCCGATTTTTTTGAAAATTGGCGTAAATCATCACGAGTAGCGGCTATTATTCCTTTCCCTTCAGACGTGAACAATGTAACGCCGTTGCAGGACAGTCTAATAAGTGCAATGCACGAGTTTATTTTAAAAAAGTATTTAATTATTTCAAAGCCGGATAAGAAGCTGAGTTTCTATGAGGCGAGTACAACGTCTCCGTTTGAAATTGTTTCAGTATATCTTACAAAGAACGTGGTTGCTGAAGCGGCTAAAATGTATATAGATACAAAAACAAAAACTGCTAAAGATAATCTCGTAATGCTTCAGCACGAAGCAGATAGTCTTCGGGCGAAATTGAGTGGAACTATATATTCAGCTGCATCAACTGTTGATGCCACGTTTAACTTAAACCAGGCTTTGCAGGTCCAGAGAGCATCTATACAACAAGGCCAAGTGCAGGCGCAAGTATTGAGTGCTGCGTATGGGGAGGTTATTAAGAATTTGGAAATTGCTAAAATAACGTTGCAGAAAGAGACACCATTATATCAGGTGATTGATGAGCCGGAGATGCCGTTGAGGAAAATGAAGATTGGAAAGATAAAAAGTTTGATAGTTGGCAGTATGCTTGGCGTAATAATGTGCGCGGCTGCCTTTTTCGTGAGGAAATGGTTTAAAGAGCCAGTCTAATAATCAGTAAAAAAAGGTTTGTCGAAAAGTCTATATGTCGTTAAAAAAAAATATTCTATACAGCATTTCCATAAATGTGTTGAATTTGCTTTTTCCTATTGTAACAGTCCCATATATATCCCGTATTTTGGGTGCAGATCACATTGGGCTAGTTAGCTTTGCAACGACATATGTTAGTTATTTTTCACTTTTTGCTGCATTGGGAGTAAATTATTATGGCGTACGGGAACTTGCAAAACATAAACACGATCAATCCAGGATTTGCAAAATATATTCAGAACTCTTCTTCATCACGTGCTTAAGTACTTTTATTGCATCCTTAATTTTCTTTGTAAGCGTGATGGTTATTCCGGAGCTAAGGAAGGAGCGAATGATTTTTATCATAGCCGGCATTTCATTATACCTCATTCCTATATCGATTGATTGGTTGTTTCAGGCTTTGGAAAATTTCAAAATTATAACCATCCGTTCCTTAATTATAAAGGGTTGCGCTTTTTTTTCACTGTTTGTATTTGTAAGAGATCGCAATGATGTCATTAATTACTTATTGATATCCTCATTTGCAACAATTGGCGCAAATCTCTGGAATGTAGTTTACGCTAAAAAGTCTGGTTATAGCATCCAGATAAAAAAAATTGATTTAAAACAGCATATTAAACCAATGTTCATTTTTCTCGGTTCTAACGTTGCCGTGAACATTTTCGTAATGCTTGATGTCGTGATGTTGGGGCTTATGGCTGATTACAAACAAGTGGCATATTTTTCCTCTCCAAACAAAATATTGATGCTCATTATCGCAGCTTTTGGGGCAATAAATGCTGTTTTGCTTCCTCGGCTATCTCGTAACAATCAAGCTTGCGATTACTCTTCAAATGAACAACTCTTGCAAAAAATATTTGATATTACTGCTCTATTTATTATTCCATTGTCGGTTGGGCTATGTCTCATGTCTTCAAGGTTTGTTCCTTTTTTCTTTGGGCGAGATTTTATAGGCTGCATCGGCCCTATGCAGATACTTTCTTTTAAAGTAATTGTGGTAATGATCAATTCATTTTTTGCCCTTAATGTGCTTGTGGCGTTAGGGCATGAAAAGCAATTTTTGCAAATAGTAGTATGGACCGCACTTGTGTCTTTGGTGATGAACTGTTTTCTTATTCCTTTTTATGGTGCCGTTGGAGCATCCATTTCTGCAGTTATCGCAGAGACTATTCAGATTTTCTTGAATTTATTTTTTGTGTATAAAGCCACACGGATTAGAATTAAATGGAAAATAATGACGCATTCTGCTGTTTGTAGTATTCCCATTCTAGTGTTGTGTTTCTTATCCACCAGATTATTTTCAGCGGATGTTTCTTTTTTAATCTTTTTTGTTATTTGTTCTGGAGTTGTTTATTTAATGATTCAATATTTTTTTGCCAGGAACTACATTTTGATCGAAATAAAACATTCTTTTATTAATCGGTTTTTAAAATGAAAATTGTTCTTTGCGCGGATGATAATTATGCAAAACACATGGCGACAACCATGGTTTCTGTAATAGCTAATTGCCCTGTTAAGTTAGAATTTGTAATCTTGTATGTTTCCATGAGCTCGGAGACGATAACTCAGCTCGAACAATTCTTCGAATCTAAGGTTGCATCCCTTCAATTTATTTATGTATCCCAAGATAAGTTAAACAACATTCCATTGCCAGATGCATCGAGTTACTTTTCAATAAGCACATATTTGAGATTGTTTGCTCCGGCTTTTCTGCCGGATGAAGAATCTGTGCTATACTTGGATAGCGACATGATAATAAGGGATGATATTTCCAAACTGATGAATCTTAATATTGTCAAAGAGCTTGAGCAACCCTTATATGCTGTTGAAGAGATGTACACTCATTTAAAAGGTTTGGAAAACTACCAGTTGACGCTAGGGGTTTCTTTAGATAGCCCATTGTTGAACGGAGGATTATTGATCTTTAATATAAAGCAATGGTTGAAAAATGACTATTTGGGAGCAGTTTTAAAGTATATCGAAAGTCAAAAAAAATCACCTGTATTTGTTGATCAGGATGCTTTGAATGCTGTATTTAATGGCAAGTGGGCTGCTTTGCCTGTTAAATGGAATATGGGTGATACGCAATTCAATGCTTTTTGCAGAGATAAATTCAAATGTTATACAGTTGAGGAGGTCGAGTCTGCTAAAGATAACCCGTCGCTTATACATTTTACCTGGATTTTGAAACCATGGAAGTATCGCTGTAAGCATCCTTATAAATCAGAATATTGGAAATATAGAAAAATGACTCCCTGGAGTGAGCGGAAAGAGGAGGGAAAAACTTTTGCAAGCATTATAAAAAAGCATACGCCTCTATTTGTTAAAAGGACTATAGCCAATTTTCGAAAAGGAAATAGATAAGGTAATCGTGGACGTGTTTGGCAGACAGTCAATTGCGTTTTGCAGTTTTTTTTCACAAACAAAGTCAAATATTTCTTGAGTTAGGCAGGGATACTTTGAATGGGTAATGATCGCAGGCTTTTCCCGCTGAAAACAAGAGACTTGTTTTATTTCCACAAGTCCGATAGGTATTGATAAAAAGTTGGTGATGTGAATCGTGTATGAAGGAGTCAATGTCCTCTAAATTTTCGATTGCATTTTGCCATTGGTAAAAGTTATAGAATTTATTTAATGAAAGCACGCGTACTGGCACTTTATCTTCCTCAATTCCACCCTATTCCAGAAAACGATCTGTGGTGGGGGAAAGGGTTTACAGAGTGGACCAATGTAGGTAAAGCTCGTCGAATGTTTCCCGGGCATTACCAGCCAAGAGTTCCTGCAGATTTAGGTTATTACGATTTGCGAGTTAGTGAAACCAGGCAGCAGCAGGCAGATTTAGCCCTTAAACACGGAGTGGAGGGTTTTTTGTATTGGCATTACTGGTTTGGTCATGGTAAACAGTTATTGGAGAAACCCTTCAATGAGGTGTTATCGAGCGGAAAGCCTCTATTTCCATTTGCACTTGCATGGGCAAATGCGACATGGAAAGGCTTTGCCTATGGAGAAATGGGGCGAAATGTTTTAATTGAGCAAAGTTATCCGGGACCGGGTGATCAAATTATGCATTTCAATACCGTGCTTCCAGCATTTAAAGACAGACGTTATATAACTGTTGATAACAAACCATTTTTCTTGGTGTTTCAACCCTTTGAGTTGCCAGATCCAAAGCAGTTCATTGAGCTATGGCAAAATCTGGCAAGGACAAATGGATTGCCAGGTATTCATTTCGTGGCTCAAACTGATCAGGTTAGTAAGGTTGATGAGCTGCGTTCTATGGGCTTCGATGCTGTGAATTTGATTAGAATGTATCACAGCTTTTCCAATCCGAAAACTTTTATGTTCAGTTCGATGCTGAAAATGTTGGGGCGAATAACAGGTCGTAGTTTGAATATTAGGAGCTATAAACGATCGTTACCGTTCTGGATGGGTGCCGAAGACAAACGAGAAGATTGTTACCCTTCAATTTATCCAAATTGGGATCACACCCCGCGTTCTGGAAAGCGTGGAATTATATTACAAGGCTCTACCCCTTTACTATTTGCTGAACATTGTCACCAGATATTTAAAGAAGTGGCGCACAAAGAAGAAGAAAAAAAGATTGTCATTTTGAAATCGTGGAATGAATGGGCTGAAGGCAACTACATGGAGCCTGACCTGCGTTGGGGCACTAAATACCTTGAAGCTTTAAGAGAAACGTTGGTGGATAATGAATGTAATTGAACATATACTTAGATTTCGAACAAAACTCGTCATAGGTATTTCCAGGCGGTTCCATTTTGCGCGGAAAGAAAAACAATTTGAACCGGCTACCCGGCTTGTTATATTTTATCGCATAAGTGATAATGGATACTTGAAAGAGAAGCCTAAATATGTAAATAACGAGAGGTGCCTTCGAAACGCAATAGATAGATTCCCTTTATCCCATAACACTTGGAACATCATCGCCGACAATTGTTGTGAAGGAACAGTCGAAATGATAAAAAAATATTTGCCTGAAAATTGCATTTTTCATTGCGAAATTGGTCACGGCGCAGGGACATTTCGTTTGGCATTGGAAATGGCCCTTCAGTTGGATGACAAAACCTGTGTTTATTTCCTCGAAAATGATTACATCCACAGACGTAATGCACAAGATGTCCTTCTTAACGGCCTTTCACTGGCGCCTTATGTGACGTTGTACGATCATCCGGATAAATATAATAACAGTCATTTTAAGGTAGCTAAAGGTGGCGAGAAAACACGAGTGCTGCTGAGTGCTTTGTCTCATTGGAAAGTGACACATTCTTCCACTATGACATTTGCAAGCAGAGTTGGAATACTTAAACAAGATCGTGCTATTTTTGAGCGCTGGACTAGCTTCACTCATCCATATGATTGTGAAATTTTTTCAGACCTTGGCCGGAAGGGACATTTTATGATTTGTCCTATACCGGGGTTGTCTACGCACGGAGAGTGTGCCTTTCTTGCACCGTTGGTTGATTGGGAGGCAGAGTGAAGAAGCTTTATAAACTGTATTTATATTCGTTTCCGTTTGTAAACGCTTTTGCACCAACTCAAACAGTCAATATTACCATCATTATAGGGTTAATGTTATTTCTTGGCTTAATCCTACGGAAGAGTTGTTCGTTTCGCTTTACTGTTGTTGATAGTTTTATCGTACTATTTCTATTTTCAGTAGTCCTATCAACTATTGTAAATATTTCGTCACTAGACCAAAAACAAGTTAATCACACAATTTCTTGGTTCGTGTGTTTTCTTTTGTTTTTTTATGTGAATCGATTGTATCTCGACAGAATAGATATGGATGAAGTGTTCGCAATATTGCGGCATTGTTATGTCATTGTACTTATTTTTTGCATCGCTGAATTTTTTTCTTCAATTGCCCTGGGTATTGATTTAAATCAGTATATCCCACGTCCACAAGGAAGAAATTATGAAGCCAGTTTTTTATTTGTACTGCCTCGTTCAAGAGCATTTTTTACAGAATCTGGATATGCAGGTATGTATATTGCTTTAACTTATCCTTTTGTAATCTATCAGATGAAGCGGGATAGATTCGGTAAGCTATACAAAGCTATTCTTTTGATTTTAACGGTGCTTGCTGCTTTTACTATCTATAGTACCACTTTATTCTTGTTTTTTCCACTGATTTTTTTCATTGTATTTCTATTTTCCTCCAGGAAACTTTTTAAAAAATTTCTTGTTATCGTACCAATACTTGGCGTCGCTTTAGTATGTTTCTGGAGCTACATATGGTCTTTTCTTGATGTTCTTATATTTTATAAATTTAATACATCCTCGTCTGACATTAGAAGTGATAATATGCATGAAAATATAGAGTATATTAAACACTCATCTGTACTTCAGCTAATTTTTGGTCACGGGCCTGGATCATATTTTAAAGCTGGGCTAACAGATGCGGCCCCTTCTATATATGTTAACGTTTTAAGGGACAGTGGTGTTATTGGATTAATATGCTATCTGTGTATTTGGGTAAGTGCTTTTTTGAAACTTTTTTTCATGAAAAACTGCCACATTAAACCTTATCTCCTTGTAATGATTTGCCTTATTCTAATATACCATGTGTCTAACATGGATTATAATTTCGTTTTTCTCTGGTTTGTCCTGGCTGCTATTGTGGAATCAAAACGATTTAATAGTGGAGATAAAAAATCATTATTGATCAGTTGTCCCCATTGATTAATGACCGGATCAGCCTTAGACGGAAAGCCCTTTGCCAAAAGCCATTTTTTTCAGCAGTTTTTTTCAGCATTTTGAAAACTTATGGATGTTTCAATAATCCTCGTCAACTATAATGCTACTGAGCTGTCGCTTCAGTGCATCGAATCAATATATAAGCATACTACAGGACTGAAATTTGAGATATTGTTTGTAGAGAATGGTGCGTTGCAGGATAATCTTAGTATAGTCTCACAAAAGTACCCAAAGGTCAAAGTTCTACAATCCAAAGAGAACCTCGGCTTTGGACGTGCCAATAATCTTGCCGCCGAAATCGCACAGGGAAAATATCTTTTTTTGCTCAATACTGATACTGTCGTGTTAAACAATGCTGTAAAGCACTTACATGAATTTCACGAATCGCATGGTAATCTTAAAATAGGTGCGTTAGGAGGAGTTCTTTTAGATGAAGACCAGAACAATGGATGGTCGGCAGGTAAATTTAACACACTAGGTAGCATTATTTGGTGGTACTATTATCGATTATTCGATAAAAAAAGAAGCGGTCTGAATATCGTATCGTCCTTATGCTTAAAAGAGGATCAATTCAGGGAAGTTGATTACGTGACTGGTGCAGATTTATTTATCAATGCTGAGGTATTTAAAGAAGTGGGTGGATTTGATCCAAATATTTTTTTGTATTTCGAGGATGAATTGTTACAGTGGGAATTAAAGAGATTAGGTTATCGTAACTATATCGTAGGAGGAACCCGAATTGTTCATTTAGAAGGTGGAAGTGCGAAAAAAATTAATGGCAAGGTGCAAAATTTTAAAAGAATAATTTGGGAAAGGAGTATGTTCTACTACTTTTTTAAGATCCGTGGGAAGCTATATAAGAAATGGTCAAAAGCATTATATTTTTTCCTAGTGTCTTTGCCATTACGCCTACATTATAACAGAGTAGAGAATAGGGAATATTTAAAAAATTATTTTAAATTTTGAAGAGAAGAATTATAGTTGATGGGACTACTATTGTTCCAAGGATGGACGGGTTAACTCAATATATTTTAAACGTCGTACTTCATTTGGATATGGTCGCTCTTGCAGAGTTTGAAGTAATTCTTCTTTTAAATAAAAAAGTCTGCTCGAACGACTGGTTGCTGCGATTGCAAAAAAAAGGCATTTCAGTTAAGTATGTTAATATCCCTCCAATTGGCCCTGCGCGAGATATCAAATTTTTGATCTACTTCCTGATGCACAAAAAAAAGAGCGACATATTTTATGTGTGTTCGAATCAATGGCCGATTTTTTTAAAAAAAGGGGTTTTTACAATTCATGATTTGATTTACGAAAGATACCCGGCTCAGCTCGGGAAGTTTAAAAAGCTCAAGAGATTCTATCTACGCCTTGTTACAAAAAATGGGTTAAAGTCGGCCTCGACAGTCATAGCTGTATCAGCGTTTACAAAGTCAGAGATAGTCCGCTGTTATCCTGCAATACGCGGTCTGGAAGCGAAAATCAAGGTTGTTTATGAGGGATTTGAACATTTGGTGCATCTCAATACAAGTGCAGATATCGCAAAACCATTTTCGAAATATTTTTTTTATGTGGGGAGTTCCAGAGGCCACAAAAACCTGTCAGGCTTGTTGGAAGCTATTAGTTTATTAAGAGAAAGTTTGCCTGACGATTACGGTTTTGTTATTGTTGGCGACATGTCTAGACTAAACTTTGAACAGTCGAACCTTATAAAATCAATAAATAGATTCCGAAAGGTTATTCATGTTTCAGGTTGGGTAACTGATGATGTATTAGCAACTCTTTTCAGTCAGGCAACTGCATCTATTTTTCCTTCGTTTTGTGAGGGCTTTGGAATACCGATACTCGAAAGCTTCTATTTGAGAGTGCCGCTAATCTGTTCAGATTGTACTGCCCTGCCTGAGGTTGCGGGTGATGCAGCGATGTATTTTGATCCCTCCGATCCGAAGTCTATTGCACAAGCAATCACCTTTTTTCTTTCTTCAGCCGATCTTGTTAAAAAACAAATGATTGAACGAGGTTTGATGCGATTGAATCATTTTTCGTGGGTAAAGGCGGCCCTTACTGTGTCGAATGAAATTTGCATGGAAATGAGAAAGGGTTGCTAAATATTGATTCAAAGCTCAGGTAACTAAATGTTTCGATTTGAAAGCAGGTCACCTGTATCCACATATTATTCCTATTTTCTTAGCAGTATGTTTTTTTAGCATAAATAATACAGAAGATTGTTTTAATGATTAATTACCTAAATGTTTTATCGGGCCATATTTGGTTTCATTTAACTTAGTTAATGTACTGCTGCATTTTAATTGTTTTTCTTGAATCTTCTGGCGAAATATTCTTCATTACGAAAGACAATAACAAAAGTTATTGATCGAGCAAGTTTTTCTTCTATTTGATCAATTACATCCCGACGCCTGAACAAGGGTCTACTTATGCACTTGCAACCCAAATCTTAAAAAATCAATATGGCAATTAATAAGCCGCGGATTCTCTTTGTAGGAAACTCGTCTTGGAGTATGTATAATTTCAGGTTTAATTTATTTAAATTTTTACAAGAGAAAAATTTTGAGATACATATTGCTACGCCAAGGGACCGGTGCACTGAAAATTTTCAAAGTAATGGCATGTACTATCATGAATTGAAAAGATTATGTGCAAAAGGAACAAGCCCTATAAATGAAATTCTTTTATATAAGGAGCTTTATACTTTATATAAAAGATTGACGCCTTCAATGATTTTCCATTATACCATCAAACCCAATATATACGGATCTGCGGCTGCCCGAAAATTAAAAATTCCATCTATTGCGGTCGCCACAGGCCTTGGCTATACTTTCATTAGGAATAACCTAGTAGCGCTAATCGCACAAAAACTTTATAAGAGATTTATTAATCGAGCGAATGAGGTCTGGTTTCTTAATGGTGATGATCGAAATATATTTTTGAAGCATAAATTTGTTAACAGGGAGAATACGTTTGTACTGCCTGGAGAAGGCATCGATACAAGAAAGTTTTGTCCAGATGAAGCTCCGGGGATAGGTAGTAGATTAAAATTTCTTTATTCGGGTAGGATTATTAGCGATAAAGGCATTTATGAGTTCGTTACTGCCTCCCGATTGCTAAAGGAGCGCGGGTACAAGTTCGATAGTTTACTTTTGGGGTTTGTTGATGCAGAAAATCCTGCAGCAATTTCCAGAAAGCAAATCGTATGTTGGGAAAATGAAGGCGTTGTCAGCTACCTGGGCGCTACCGATAACATAATTCCAATATTAAGGACTGCTGATTGCTTTGTATTGCCTTCGTATAGGGAGGGAATTCCCAAAGCATTACTAGAGGCGGCTTCGTTAGAAAAACCAATTATAACAACAAATTGTGTGGGTTGCAAAGAAGTTGTGGACGACCACATTTCGGGCTTTTTGTGTAAATTGAAAGATGCAACAGATTTATCTAAAAAAATGGAGCAAATCTTGTTGTTGTCTCATGAGGAAAGAGTAAAAATGGGTAAAGCTGGAAGGGTAAAGGTTCGTAAGCAGTTTGCGGATGAAATTGTGTTTGAGATCTATTTAAATAAAATCTTAGGAATTCTGTCGAAAAAGAACGGTTTAAACAAAAACGCTTAACTCTAAAATTGACACTGTTTCAAAAATCGTGTAGATAAAAAACAGAATAATAATTTTTCACTGTTTCAAAAACTTTGTAAATAAGAAATCGGGGTAATAATCCCGATTTTTTTTATTTTTTAACTGTACTATTTTCTAAGCTAGAATGAAATTGAACCTCCCACCTGATTAGAAAGTTTACACACTTAACGAAAATGATCCTTCATGTTTTTGATCAATACTTTTCTTATAGTGCGCTCCTTTTAACTCCGAACATTCCTTTTTTTCATTTATCTATTTCTTTTCGGGTTCTGCTAACAACCTTTTTTGGCATAATTTTTCCTTCATCATCGCCCGAAACGGCTGTAATTCAGCATTTTTATCGCTTTTTGAAAGCATGATAAAAATCCTATATTTGCCACCTGTTAATAAATCTTAGTGGAGATCACCTATCAGCTAACCATGAAAAGCAAGAATACTATCGGTCATTCTTCCTGATCGATTTTTTTTTTGATGGTATGTGACTCAGGGAGGCGGAGCCATGCAAAATACTAACCGGATGAAACACTACCTTAAGTTACTAACACTTATACTTACGATAGCCTTATTTTCTACAACAGCTAACGCACAAGACCTGCTACGAAGTTCCGATTTAAGCAAAATCAGGGTTGATCAACTTACCGACGCACAGATTTACAAATTTCAGCAGCAGCTAAGGGCCTCCGGAATGACCGTTGAACAAGCTGAGCAGATGGCCGCTTCAAAAGGGATGTTGCCTGATGAGATTAGTAAACTGAAGCAGCGTATCGCAATGCTGAACGCGAACAAAAGCCTGAATGGAGCTAACCAAAACTCAGACACGCTCACAGTTCAGCCAAATCGCTTTCAGGACTCATCATCTCTGGACTCCAGTCGAAGGCGTCCCCTTATCGACCCGAAAATATTTGGATCTGAACTATTTAATAATCAATCACTTACGTTTGAGCCAAATCTGCGTATTGCTACCCCGCTTAACTATCAGATTGGTCCGGATGATCAACTTGAAATTTCAGTATATGGTATTCAGGAAGTGGCCCATTCGTTGACCGTTTCGTCTGAAGGTGCAATTTACATACCTAACGTGGGCCAGATAAAGGTTGGCGGAATGACTATCGAAGCTGCAACCGACCGGATTAAAGGCTATATGCAGCGTTCAGCGTATCCTACCCTAGCAAATGGCGGCTCGAAATTGTCTGTAACACTTGGAAATATCCGCAGTATTAGAGTTACAATAATAGGAAGCAACAAGCCCGGCAACTATACGCTACCTTCTCTTTCTACCGCCTTTAATGCGCTCTTCGTCTGTGGAGGCCCATCCCAATTTGGCAGCTTTAGAGAAATTGAACTGATTCGTAATAACAAACTTTTCAAAAAAATTGACCTGTACCGCTTTCTAGTGAACGGCGATCAGTCTGACAATATCAACTTAAGGGATAACGATGTTATTCGCATCCCCGCGTATAATGAGCGTGTGGAAATTTCTGGTTATGTAAAAAGGCCTGGAATTTTTGAAATATTGCCGGGTGAAAACTTTGGAGACTTATTAAAATTCGCTTCGGGATTTTCCGACAGTGCTTATAGAGCTTCTGTAAAAGTTACACAGTTTACAGACAAAGAACTGCAGGTGAAGGACATCTTTGCTAAGGAATTTGATACTTATCAACCCAAAGCAGGTGACTACTATGTTGTAGATAAGGTGTTGGGGCGGTATGTGAACAGGGTTACAATCACTGGGGCAGTGTTTCGCGGCGGCGGTTTTGAGCTGACACCTGGAATGACCTTAGGCGAATTAATAAAAAAAGCAGATGGCATTAGAGAAGATGCTTATACAGACCGCGGACAGATCATACGTTTGCAATCGGACCTTTCTAAGGAAATATTGTCGTTCAATGTCAAGAGTGTTATTAATGGCACCGAGCAAATATCCTTAAAGCGAGAAGATTCGGTGGTCATTAAATCAATCTTTGACTTAAGAGACGAATACTACGTATCAGTGCAGGGGGAAGTAAGAAACCCTGGATTTTACAGCTATGGCAATAATATTAGCCTGAAAGACCTTATTGTGCAGGCTGGCGGGCTTGCGGAAGGTGCTTATACACGAAGAATAGAGGTGGCTCGCTTGATTAAACGCGATACACTTACATCGCAGGACATACGCGCAAGTGATATTGTGGAGATTAATGACATTGTAGATTTATCCTCTTCTGCAAATAACCTGGCCTTGCAACCTTTCGATGTTATTACCATTAGAAAAAAGCCGGGTTACCAGGAGCTTCAAACGGTTATCGTTGGTGGCCAACTTCAATATCCTGGCCCATATGTACTTTCAAAGCGTGAAGAGCGCGTAAGCGACCTGATAAAAAGAGCTGGGGGATTTACGCCCGAAGCGTATATCCAGGGGGCTTACGTTAAGCGATATAATGATGATAATGAAATGGTTGCACTGCGCACACAGAAGATTGAGAAGATTCAGTCTCAGTTAAAAGATACAGCCAGTGCTAACATAACCGAAGACCTCACTAAGGAATTCGACCAGATCCCCATCGACCTTGACAAGATTTTACGTAATCCGGGATCCCCTGAAGATGTTGTTTTGAAGGGCCGTGATGAACTTTTTGTTCCAAAGTACAATGCACAGGTTAGAGTAAGTGGAAGCGTGTTGTTTCCAACACAAATTCCTTATGATAATAACTATAGTTTTAAAAACTATTTGTCTGCTGCCGGTGGCGTTTCAGAACGTGGTAGAAAAAGCAAATCATATATTCTGTATGCCAACGGGAAGGCAAAAGCAACGAGGCATTTTTTATTCTTTAAAAATTATCCATCTGTAAAACCTGGCTCCGAGATCGTGGTTCCGGAAAAGCCTGATGTAAAACCATTCTCCACAGGTGAAATTGTGGGAATATCTAGTGCTTTGGCTTCATTGTCTGCGGTCATAATAGCTATCGTTAATCTCAGTAAATAACTAATAACTCCCAGTTGTAATGTCAACAGAAAATGAAATATCCTTTTTGGACCTGGTTTTAGCAGCGAAGGAATGGACCAGATACCTTAAGTCCAAATGGAAACTTATTTTGCTTTGTGGACTGCTTGGTGGAATTATTGGTTTTTTCTATGCGTATAACAAAGCATCAGCGTATAAGGGGGAGTTGATATTTGTTTTATCAAATGAATCACCAAAGGGAGGGACGCTTGCAGGGCTGGCTACCCAATTTGGGCTTGATCTTGCAAACAACAACAGCAGTGGCGCATTTGACGGAGAAAATATTACGCAGCTTCTTCAATCCCGCACAATAATAACGGGGGCGTTATTTAAAAAGATGCCAAATCAACCCGGTAATCTGATTAATTATTTCGCAAGATCAAGTGGCTTGGCAAAGAAGTGGGAGAAGGAAGAACGGCTCAAAGGGGCATTGCCTTTTCCTGAGAAAGCAGAGAGCTTGTCTCCGGTTCAGGATAGTTTGGTGAACGAGATTAAAGAAATACTCGTAAAAAGCTTTATCGATATTGACAAAGTTGACAAAAAGCTTAGCTTTTATTCATTGAGTGTAACCTCCAACGATGAAAAAATAGCTGTTTATCTTACCGATAATCTCGTAGAGGAGGCTTCTTCAATGTACATCAAAGCCAAGACAAAAGTAGCAACCGACAATCTGGCAATGTTGCAACGCGAAGCAGACAGTTTAAGGATTTTGCTCGGAGGTAGTATAACATCAGTGGCAAGCACTGCAGACCAGACGTTTAATTTGAATCCTGCATTGCAATCACAGCGTGTTGACATGCAAAAAGGCGAGTTGAAAGTTCAGGTATTATCCGCAGCCTATACTGAAGTTCTCAGAAACCTGGAAATCGCAAAAATTACTTTACAAAAAGAAACGCCGTTGTATCAGATTATTGATGAGCCCCGGTTTCCTTTGAAAGAGATTCGCCCGAATGTTGTCAAGTGGACCTTGGCCGCGACATTTTTATTTATGTTTCTGATCTCATCGTATTTGATCATCAGATATCTGTATAACAAGCTTCTATTAAACAACTAAACTAGTTGGAATTGTATGTTAGATTTAAACAATAAATCCATTTTAGTAACAGGAGGAACCGGCTCCTTTGGAAAAAAATTTGTGTCCCAGGTACTGGCAAAATATCCAGACGTTAAGCGATTAGTGATCTTTTCCCGGGACGAGCTGAAGCAGTTTGAAATGGCCGCTTCTTATCCAGCAGCGAAGTATCCCCAGATTCGTTTTTTTATTGGCGATGTAAGAAATGCAGAGCGATTAAAACGTGCATGCGAAGGGATCGATATTATAATTCATGCTGCCGCTTTAAAACAGGTGCCAACAGCGGAATACAATCCGATGGAGTGTATTTTGACAAACGTGATGGGTGCCGAAAATGTAATTAATGCCGCATTGGATTGTGGCGTGCAGGATGTAGTTGCACTCTCCACAGACAAAGCTGCTGCGCCAATCAACCTGTACGGTGCAACCAAGCTTTGTTCAGATAAGTTATTTGTGGCAGCAAACAATATTAAGGGAAAAAGAAATCTGCGTTTTTCAGTAGTGCGTTATGGAAACGTGATGGGCTCAAGAGGTTCTGTTATACCCTTCTTTTTGGATAAGAAAAAAAATGGTGTTCTTCCAATAACTGATGAAAGAATGACCAGGTTTAATATATCACTTGAGGATGGCGTTAATATGGTGTTGTTTGCTCTGCAGCATCATTGGGGAGGAGAGATTTTTGTTCCAAAAATTCCATCATATAGAATTCTTGATGTAGCCGAAGCCGTTTGTCCGAGTGCTGAGAAACCAATCGTAGGAATCAGGCCTGGCGAGAAGATACACGAAGAGATGATTACCGAAGCAGATTCTTTTTCAACGGTTGACGTAGGCAAATATTATGTTATTCTGCCGCAGGTACCGGTTTGGTCCCGCGACGAATACCTTTCCCACTTTCAAGCACAGCCGGTTGAAATAGGTTTTAAATATAATTCCGGAACGAATACTGAATGGGAAACCGTTGACTCGCTCAGAACGCTTATAAAACAGCATATCGACCCACAATTCGAAGTATAAGATTATGAATAGTATTCCTTACGGACGACAACATATTACAGACGAGGACATTTGCGAGGTAACCCGTGCACTGCAGTCAGATTTTCTTACTCAGGGGCCAACCATAGCAGCCTTTGAGAAAGCTTTTGCACAATACGTAAATACAAAATATGCAGTTGCTGTTTCCAACGGAACAGCAGCACTACACCTTGCGGCCATGGCCCTTGGTGTAAATGAAAAATCGAACGTGATAGTTCCGGACATCACTTTTGCCGCATCCGCCAACTGCATTAAATACTGTGGTGGAACCGTTACGCTGGTGGACATTGATGCCCAAACTGCCACGATTGATTTGGATGCGGTAGAAAAGTTATTGAGCTCATCGCCAAAAGGAACTTTTACAGGCATTGTTCCTGTAGATTTTGCCGGTTATGCTGTAGATACAGAAAGGCTTAGAAGACTGGCTGATCAATACGGGCTTTGGATTTTAGAAGATGCTTGTCACGCTCCGGGTGGATATTTTATAGACACCAAGGGTGTAAAGCAATTTTGTGGTAATGGTGTTTACGCAGATCTTGCTATATTCTCTTTCCATCCGGTGAAGCACATAGCATGTGGTGAAGGCGGCATGGTGACAACAAACAACAAGGCTCTTTATGAGAAGTTGTTGCTGCTACGCACGCATGGCATAACAAAAGACCCTGCACGGATGCATGAAAATCATGGTGGCTGGTATTATGAAATGCAGGAACTCGGCTATAATTACAGACTTACTGACTTTCAGGCGGCCCTGGGACTTTCGCAATTAAAAAGGGCTGATGAAGGATTGCAGCGTCGCCGGATAATTGCATCCAGGTATGACGAAGCATTTAAGAACTCCGTCATCAAACCTTTGGAAATTCAGCGCAACGGCGAAAATGCATATCATTTATATGTTATCCAGGTTCCGGACCGTAAAGGGCTATATGACCACTTAAAATCGAAGAACATACATGCGCAGGTTCATTATATTCCTGTCCATATGTTGCCTTATTACCGGTCAAATGGTTATAGCAATGTAACCTTTCCCGTTGCCGAATCTTACTATTCACAATGCCTGAGCATTCCGATGTATCCAACATTGACAGACGAAGAGCAGGCATTTGTAATCGATACCATTCTCAAGTATTACTAGCTTTCAATGCCGGTTGTTTCTTCTCTAATTTATCTGCATGCAAAAACTTTTAATTGTTCCTGCACGAACGGGCAGTAAACGAATCCCCAACAAAAATTTCAAACATTTCTTAGGCAAGCCGTTAATTCAGTATGCGATAGAAAAAGCCCTGGACTCGAAGCTTTTTGATGAGGTAATGGTTTCAACCAATGACAAAAACGCAGCTGAGCTGTGTAAGAGTTATGGTGCCAGCGTCCCATTTCTTCGCTCTGAGGAAAACTCGAATGACTTTGCAACAACTGCCGATGTGATTGAAGAGGTGTTGCTGAAGTATGGTGAAATGGGAAAAACGTTTGATGTGGTTTGTTGTTTGTATGCTACATCAATTCTTTCTACAAAGGGGCAATTACAAGAGGGCATGCATAAAATTTTGGAAGAAGACTTTGACAGTCTTTTGTGTGTCGTAAAATATCCTCACCCGGTAGAAAGAGCTTTAATTGAGTCGGAGAATGGCAGGATTGGTTATGAACATCCAAATATGTCAAAGGTTCGCACTCAGGATCTTAAAAATAGATATTATGATGCAGGTCAGTTTTATTTTTTTCGGGCAAATAAATTCTTAGAAACGAAAAAGGTGATTACTGATAACTGTGGATATATCGAGTTTAGTTCGATGCAGGTGCAAGACATAGACGATAGCGATGATTGGGTTTTAGCGGAAAAGAAATATGAATTTCTAAATTATTTAAACAACAAAGTTAATTGAGAAGAAAGGTATTTTTTCGCGCCGATGGCAATACAGAAATTGGACTAGGCCACTTGGTAAGATCGTCCGCGCTTGCCTCAATGATTTCTGATGATTTTGAGACTACATTTCTGACACGCGAAGAAAATGAACTTTTTGTTCGCAATATGCTAAAGTCTTCTGGAGCGGAACTCAAATTAATCCCAACTCATTTACCAATAATAGATGAACCGGAGTATTTGATGAAGCAATTCGTGAACCGCGAAGATATTTTGGTGCTTGATGGATATAAGTTTGATAGCGCATACCAAAAAATAATTAAGCAGAACGGAAGTCAATTGATTTGTATTGACGATTTACATACAGAGTATTTCTTTGCGGACATAGTTATCAACCATGCAATCGGAATTACTGCTGCTTCTTACAAATCAGAATTTTATACAAGGTTGTTATTAGGCCCGGCATTTGCTCTTTTGCGAGAGCCTTTTTTATCTTGCGAACCAATCCTAAGAAATTTTGAGGGCAAACTGTCGGCCTTAATATGCTTTGGCGGTTCTGATTTGAATAATTACACCGTTCCCACGATTGAACGATTATTATCGGAAAAATCAATTGGTACAATCCATGTCGTTACAGGTAAGGCATTTCCTTTTGTAGATAAATTAAATGAGATTGTTGCTAACAGAGGCGACGATCGGGTTCAACTGCATAATGACATCTCCGCGGATGAAATGAAAGAAATCATGATCGTAAGTGACATCGCTGTGTGTTCGGCAAGTTCTGTAAGTATAGAATACATGAGTGTTGGTGGAGGCCTTTTCTTGGTACAGACAGTGGATAATCAAAAAGAGATTTTTAAGAATGCATTGGAATTGAAGGTAGCGTTTGACTTTCAGGACTTTAACATAAAGAAAGATTTTAAGGAAATTTGTGCAAACCAACGCTTATACTTTGGTGGTGATATTAAGGCTAGATATAAAAAAGCTTTTCATCAGGCAGATTTGGAAAGCATGGTATATGGACGGAAAGTAAAAGAAGGGGATGTAATGCAGATTTTTCAATGGGCAAATGATCCTCAAAATAGAGCAAATTCATATAGCTCTAATCCCATTGAATGGAACAGTCATATACGTTGGTTTGAAAATAAGTTAAGCGACCAAAATTGTTTTTTCTATATTTTTTATAAAATAGAAAAAGCTGTGGGTACTGTTCGGTTTGATTTTTCTGAGAATGAGTATGTTGTCGCTTTCTCTGTAGATTCAGAATACAGAGGAACGGGACTTGGAAAAATAATATTGAAGAAGGCAATCCTTGAACTGAAAAGCGTAAAAAGCGGAATCATTTCGGCGCACGTAAAAAAAACTAATTTGCCTTCTGCAAAAATCTTTGAATCACTAAGATTCAAGCTCGCCGATTCCGATCAGTACCAGAATTCATATAAATATACACTTGAATTTTAAGTCGGTTATAAGACTTGCTGCAAGCGAGAATGTTCATTGCAAGTGCTGACCTTTTTTGAGACGAATTTTGAATGTGTATCGACTCTCGGATCGGATAATCGCTTGGTATAAACACTCAATATTTACAAGCAGTATTCTGCAATCATTTGCATTAGTAAGAAGTATTAACAGCTATAATTATGCATGAATTTAAAATAGGAAAATATTCAATTGGAAGTCACCATAAGCCTTTTGTTATTGCTGAAATGAGCGGTAATCATAATAAATCGTTAGAAAAAGCTTTGCAGATTGTAAAAGCGGCAAAGGATTCTGGCGCTCATGCAATAAAATTGCAAACATATACGGCAGATTCAATAACAATAGATCATACAGGCGGTTTATTTTCCATCGTCGATCCTAATTCGTTGTGGAACGGACGCAACTTATATGAGTTATACCAGGAGGCAATGACTCCCTACGAATGGCATAAGCCAATTTTTGATTATGCCAAAGAGCTCGATCTTATTTGTTTTTCAACACCATTTGATGAGGCTGCGGTAGATTTTTTAGAGGACCTGGACGTTTCTTGCTACAAAATAGCATCTTTTGAAAATAACCATCATCCATTGCTAAAGAAAGTTAGTCAGACTGGCAAACCAGTAATTATGTCTACAGGAGTGTGTTCTCTTGCAGATATAAGTGAAAGTGTGGAGGTGTTGAAAAACGCTGGCTGCAAAGATCTTGTACTACTCAAATGTACAAGCACTTATCCTGCAAGCCCCGAGAATACAAATTTGAGAACCATTTCACACATGAAAGAACTGTTTCAAACGGAGGTTGGCTTGTCAGACCATACAATGGGGATAGGAGCGTCTGTTGCTTCAATTGCTTTTGGGGCCTCTGTAATTGAAAAACATTTTTGTCTCGATAGAAGTGAGGGTGGGGTAGACAGTGCTTTTTCAATGGAACCGGCTGAATTTAAGCTGCTGGTTGAAGAAACTGAAAGAGCATGGCAGGCTTTAGGATACATCCAATATGGCATACAGAAGGCCGAAAAGAAAAGTTTGAATTTTAAAAGGTCAATTTACGTGGTAAATGACATTGGAGAAGGCGACATATTCACCCCCGAAAACATAAGAATAATAAGACCGGGCGATGGTTTGCATCCACGTTATTACGAACAGTTACTGAATAAAACTGCAAAACGTGCTTACAAAAAAGGAATGCCACTAACAATCGAAGATATCCTTTAGAATGAACATCATTTCCCGACTGGTACAATCAATCAGCCGCCTACAATTTATACGAAAACGGATTTTGCGAAAAAGATATCCGTCAATTGTTTTTCACAACAGTTGCGAAATTCTTAACGTTGGAGGTGAACTTATTGGCACTTCGGGAAATTGGGTAGATGACAGGTCAACACTTATTATTCGTAGAAAGTCCATCATTAGTTTCGGCAGTAAAACATGGTTGGGTAAAGACGTTCTTTTGGAAACCATTGACAACAGCGAGATCAGGTTGGGCAAAAATACTTCTCTGCAGGATAGGTGTAGGATTATCGGTGATGTTACAATTGGCGATAATACTTTATTTGCGCCCAATGTTTTTATTTCTTCAGGCGCGCATTTTTTTAATAATGATCCAGTGTTACCCATAAGAGTGCAGGATAGTTTGGTTGCAAAAAGTAATGACCATTCTATAAAAAGTAAAAAAGTTATAGTTGGTGACGATGTATGGCTAGGTGTTAATGTGGTTGTTATGCGAGGTGTTAACATTGGAAAGGGAGCCATTATAGGAGCCAACTCAGTTGTTACAAAGGATGTATATCCTTATACCATTGTTGCTGGAATCCCTGCAAAAGTAATTAGCAAACGAGTTGAGTTTAAGCCTCCTGCAATACTGATTTCTACTGATAAGCAATGTTTGCCATACTTTTATTCTGGGTTTAATTTCGATTTTAATGAAGGGGAAATAGTGAATGTATCGTGTCAAAAAAAATCCGTTTTAATATTCGATCCAATTAGTTGCCATAACGTTAGGATCGCAGGAAAGGCACTCAAATCGGTCAGCGCCGATTTTTATTTGAACGAGAAATATTTAGGTAATAAAATGTTTCTTGAAAACGAAAATTTTGATATTAGTATCAATACAAGTTTAGAGTTGCCATCTCAAAAAATTAACATAGGGTGGCAGAACATTTCAAAAGATCTGCAGCATTTCAACTGGTTATTCGTTCGGGTAACAGATGAAGCAGGAAAAGATGAAGACTCTTATTTTACACTTTTATCAACCTCAATTTATGAATAAACTGAGTCAATTCATTGCGTTATTTAAAACATCTCGTGCGTTAAAGAATGGTTACCTGCAATTTAAGAATTCAGGTCAAACGTCTCCAGAGGCATACACTGCAATGCGTAACATGTTTGTATTGACAAAAGGAAAGTCGAACGATCAGTTATCTGATTCAATTGCAAAGGAAACGGGAGTTTACAGCAATATCGCACCGGAAGGCATCTTAGATTCTCTTTCGGAAAAACAGATTGATAATTCTGTGAAAGAATTAAAAGAGAATGGGTATTGTGTGTTCGATGTTAATTTATCTGATGAACAGGTAAATCAAATCGTACATTTTGCGATGGCAGCGCCAGCTAAGTATGTTAGAACGGACTCCTCAAAAGGTCAATATAGCGATGAAAAGGTCATTTTCAACCCTGCAAAACCGATATCTCCAAGGTATCAGTTCGAAAATGCCACTACCATAGATAATCCTGTTATTCAATCACTTGTTTTTGATCAGTCGTTGTTAAATTTTGCTCAAAAGTACCTTGGTGTAAAACCCATTATGGATTTGATAGCTTTTTGGTGGAGTGCTCCATTTGGTGGCGTCGGCCTATCGGAAGCTGCCCAGATGTATCATTTCGATCTTGACCGGATAAAGTTCATGAAATTTTTCTTTTACCTGACCGATGTGGATTCTGAGACGGGGCCTCATTGTTATGTTAAAGGATCGCATAAGCGATTGCACGATCAGTTGGCACGGGATGGGCGTTATACAGACGAAGAGGTTGAGAATGCTTATGGCGAGCAGAATATGATCGAAATCTGTGGCAGAAAAGGCTCCATTATTGCCGTTGACACCCGGGGGCTGCACAAGGGAAAAGAACTTACAAAAGATAAAAGATTATTGTTCCAGATAGAATTTGCTAATAGTATGTTTGGACAGACTTATCCTTTGGTGCCGATAAAGTTTCTTGACAAAAAGTATGAAGAACTTTATCACAAATATCAATATACATTCGATAAAACTTTTAAAGTTGGGTAGGACCGGGTATTAGCCTATGAACATAAAAAAGCGACAGCTAATACGGGATTCGGTCATATACACCTTTCTTCCGAAAATATCGTTCTTAGCAAGTCTATTTGTTACCCCGTTAATCTCTAAAGAATTAACCCTCCGGGATTTTGGAATATATGGTTTGATTACTTCGTTTACAGCGATATTTCAAATTCTTATTATTGTTGGGCAAAACATTGTAATCCAAAATGCATTTTTTGAATATAAAGCGAACTATAAGCTTGTATGGAAACGATGCTTTGGAGTAATGTATTATGCAGCTGTTATAAGTGCTGTTCTTTTTTGTCTTGTTGCCTATTTCTTCCTGAAAAAAGAAACGGGAAATCACCTGTTTTTGGTACTTGGATTGGTTTCAATATATATAATATTGTCTCCTATTGATACAATTGCGGTCAATTATTTTGTGCTTCACCAGCGCCCTCTGATGTATTCTCTTGGTGCATTATTTATGGGATTGTTTACTGTTGTAATTAATCTAATAACCATCAAATATTATCATCTGGGATATTTAGGCTGGATTATAGCTATGCCATTAGGTTATGTAGTTCTATATCTGGTTTACGCTCGCGACATATTTATTAAAGAAAAGATTCTGCCGGTATTTAGAATAAAAAAGAAATTCGTTTTAAATTCATTGCATGTTGGTGGCCCAATGGTCCCGCATCAATTGTCCCTTTATGTATTAGGAACTTCAGACCGGATTTTGTTAGATTTTTTCCGAATCCCAACTGCTCAGATTGGACTTTACAGCCAAGGCTATGGCTTAGGGAGCTATGGTAGTTTGATTATTAATGGCGTCTTTCAATCTCTCGCTCGCCCTCTACAGGAAGGCTTAAGAAGCGATGAATACGAAAAAATAGTAAAAACACGCAAATTGATATTGCTTGTTCCTCTCATCATTGGTTTGTTGTTGGCTATATGCGCGCTCTGGCTCAGAGAAGGCTATTTATTTTTGTTTCGTAAACCAGAGTTACAAAGCGGGTACCCAATTGCAATAATTGTTATGTGCTCATACATGTTTTGGAGTATCTATAACTTCTTTACAACTACCCTTAGCATTCAGAAGCAAACAAAATCAATCGCTGCAATTTCAATTGTAGCAGCAGTGGTTAATATCGTTGCCAACATTATTTTAATTCCGCGCTTTGGCATATGGGGTGCGGTTATTGTAACTTATTTCGCCTATGTTATTTTTGGTTTTGCAGGACTTATCAATAAGCGAAACAGAACAACATTGAGTAAGTATGTCAATATTACTAAGGTGTGTTTCATCTTTTTATTTTTTAACATTTTTCTCCTCGCGGTTACATTCCTTCTTAAGGATGTTTTTTGGGGATATAAAATAATTGTATCACTTATCTTTTTACTGTTCGGCTTTTTAGCCTACAAAAAATTGCAGACTCGTTAGCTCATTATGCGATACCTGATCTATAGTAGTTATAATTTAACGCCTCATCTTGACACAGAACTTGAACTAGCAAAGAATTTAATAGAAGAGGGACACGAGTTGTTTTTTCTTAAATGTTCAAAAAAACTGGATACTTGTTTTGCTAATCCGGAACACAAACGTATTGCCTGTGAATATTGCCAGGCTTTGGGAACGCAGGCTTACAGCAGATTAGGAATTGACGCTAAGCATGTTTTGTCTTTACCAGATATCAAAGTCGACTATCCAACAATTGGTCATTTTGAAACACTGGCTTCTTTGAAAGAGTATAAATATAAAGGTGTGGATGTCGGGTTGGCTGTTGCATCGTCTCTGGTAAGTTCTATTAGGGACCACAATTTTGATACCGCCAAATACGCGGAACGCATCCGGATTTCAATACGTACAGCAATTTATGTCTACGAAGCTTCTAAAGTGATACTCGATGAAGTAAAACCTGATGTTGTTTTTATTTTCAATGGACGATTTGTTGAATCGCGCCCTCTTTTACGGCTATGTGAACAGAGAGCAGTTCAGTTTTATACACATGAAAGAGGTGGTCAGCTGAATAGATATTTGTTAAGAGAAAATTCAACCCCACATTCGTTGGAGGCCATTCACCGGGAAATTGAAGATTTATGGAATCATGCAGGAGAGAAACGAATTGAGCAGGGGCGAAAATTTTTTGTTGATAGAAGAAACAAAGTTATCCAGGCATGGAAGGTTTTTACCGAAGATCAAAAGCAAGGCTCATTGCCGCACAGCTTTGATCATTCTAAAAAGAACATTGCGATCTTCAACAGTTCAATGGATGAATATGAAGGAATAGCCGGATACAAAAATAAAATCTACAAAGATGATAATGATGGGATTGCTTCCATCTGCGCTGCATTTGTAAACGATCCATCGATACATTTCTACCTTAGAATTCACCCTAATCTGAAAGGGTTACAGAATTCGCAAACCCGCCAGATTGAGCAAATTGGCAAAACGTATAAAAACCTTACTATTATCGGGGCAGATGAAGAAGTTGATTCCTACAAGCTAATGGAAGCGGCTGACACAATTGTCACCTTTGGATCTACTATGGGAATTGAGTCGGTATTCTGGAATAAACCGTCCGTTCTTCTTGGTCGGGCAATGTATGAAAATATAAAGGGTTTGTATTTGCCTGCCACACATGATGAGGCTGTGAAATTGCTCAAAGATAATCTACAACCGAATCCTGACAACGATGCCGTAAAGTTTGGTTACTGGTGTTTGAATTTTGGAAAACAGTTTAAATATTATACACCTTCAGGTATTTCTAAAGGAGAGTTTATGGGTGCACCGCTACAGGTGTCATTCTATGACAAAGTACGTATTCGGCTTCTTTCGATCTTAACCAGAAACGCTTAATTTCAAATAATGCAGGAAGCCCTTCCAATGGTAACTGTTTTTATGGCTGCTTATAATGCAGAAAAGTATATTGCTGCGTCCATAAATAGTGTTCTTGATCAGGATTATCGCAATTTTGAGTTGTTGATTATTAATGATGGCTCTTCAGATAAAACTCTTGAAGTGATTCAACAGTTTAAAGATGATAGAATCAGGCTGCTAAATAATGATGGCAATAAGGGGCTGTTTTATACGAGGAACAGGGGAATTGATGAGGCGCGCGGAAAGTATTTTGCAATAAACGATGCAGACGATTTGTCTGTGCAAAACAGGCTCTCCCTGCAGGTAGAATTTCTGGAGGCAAATGGTGAGGTGGCAGTTTGCGGCGGAAATGCGATATCTATAACCGAGAATGATGATGAGATTGCTACTCTGTGCATGAATAGTACACCGGAGCAGTTGAAATACTACCTGCTGTTTCACAATATCTTTGTTAACTCGACTGTGATGATCAGAACTGAAATTCTGCGGCAGTATCAGTACAGGCCCGGATATGAGCCGGCTGAGGATTATGAGATGTTTTCAAGGATTTCGTTCGATCATAAGATTGCAAATTTAAACACGGTACTTTCAAAATATAGAATTCACAATTCAAACACATCCTCTGTAAAAAAAGACAACCTGATTGCAGGTGAGAAGAAAATAATTGAAAGCAATCTTTTGCATTATGGATTTAATACTACAGCAAAGGAACTGGATTATCATTACGGTGTATTAACCGGAAGTATTATGTCTTCTGCTGACTTAAAAAATACGTATAAGTATTTGCGGCAACTGCTGCAGCAAGCAAAACAAAATACTACAATAGTGCATAAGCAAACATTTTCTCTGGTACTACAGAAGCAAATGCAACGTGTTGTTCAGTCATCCGGTTTTTTTCTTTCCGGGACGATTCTGTATTTGCTTTTAGCTCTTCAGGACATGCGAAACATTTATCTGAAGCCATTGATTGGAATTCCCTGGTTCGCAATTAAAAAAGCAACACGAAAATAATGTTGAAGAGTATTGATATTGTTGCTCCCAGGCTTTCAGTTATAATTCCTGTCTATAACGTAGAATGTTATGTCGGCAAATGTCTTGAATCTGTATTAACACAAACAGAAACGTCTTTAGAAATAATAGTTGTAAATGACGGTTCAACAGATGGCTCATTAGAGATTGTAAAAAAATATTCCGATCCAAGGATCAAATTAATCAATCAAAGAAACCAGGGCCTGTCTGCCGCGCGAAATGCAGGGATGCGCGAAGCAGCAGGAGAATACATTGCATTTGTTGATAGTGATGACTGGGTTGAGCCGGATAGCTACAAACGATTGCTGGAAGAAGCTCTTTTGCAGAACCTGGATGTGTTGATTGGCGACTTTAATCGTGTATATCCTAATGGTATAAAGGAGATTACATGTTATTGGCCCAACTTAAAAAATATTAGCCGGCAGGTGATGAGTGGTTCGGAGTTGTTTGTAGAACTATCTAAAAATAAGTTTGTGCTGGCAATGGCCCCGCTGGGGATCTATAAAAGAGAATATCTCCTCAAAAATAAAATGTTCTTTACGGAAGGCCTACTTCATGAGGATGAATTATGGTGTCCGATAGTGTTACTTCATGCTGCTACTGCATCTTATCTGGATTTCCATTTTTATAATTATTTGAAAAGGGAAAATTCAATCACATCTGCAAATATTGATGAGAAGAAGGAAAGAAAAGGAAAAGACCTGGTATCAATAGGCGTTAGATTAATTGAGAAAGCAAATGTTGAATATAGAAATAACCGCTTTGTCTACAATTGGCTTTACATTAAAGCTCACCTGCTATTCAGAGAAGCTAAAAACAACAATATTTATCTTCCGAGAATAAGCTACTTTTCGGTTACTAAAAATTTAGTGAACAGCAAACTCACCATTCCGTTCCGGTTAAGGTTGATTCATCATGTTATGATGACAAAAAACGCATATCGTGCAGGCTATATGCAGCTTGCAAAAATCATCGGAAAAAAGGATATAAGTATTTAATCGCATGACTGATTCTTTGGTTTCTCCACAGGTAACAGTTTTTATGGCTGTATATAACGGCGCAGCTTATTTGAATGAATCTATTAACAGCATTCTTGGCCAAACTTTTAAGGATTTTGAGCTTTTAATTGTTAATGACGGTTCCACTGATAGCAGCCTGAAAATAATTGAGCAGTATAACGATCCCAGGATCAGCGTAATTAGTCATAGTAAAAACCGCGGGCTTTTTGAAACGCGAAATACCGGTCTTGATAACGCGAAAGGTGAATATTTTGCTGTTCTGGATTGCGATGATATTGCTAGTCTCCGCAGGTTGGAAATCCAGGTGAAATATATGAAAGAAAATCCTGAGTTCGCTATGTGCGGTGGCAGGGTTAAATATGTAAATGAACAGTCGGAAGTAATAGGAAATGTAAATTCAATTAACGGAAATGTAGAATATTTGAAAGCACTTCTCCTGTTCACTAATATCTATTGCAATTCATCTACAATATACAAGACAGAAATAATAAAGGAATACAGGTATCGGCCCGGGTTTGAGCCCGCCGAGGATTTTGATCTGTTTGAAAGAATTGCATCGAACTATCCAATTGGGTTTATTAACGAATTTCTGGGTTGTTACAGAATACATGCTAATAATATTTCTTCTCTGAAGAAAAGTAAAAGACTGGCGGCAGAGCGAGAGATTATTAAAAGGCAACTCCAGCGATATAACATTAGTTTCAGTGATGCTGATCTGGACATTCATTTAAAGTTCACAGAGGGAATCTTTGATTTTGAAAAACACTCGGTGGAAGATTACGCTGATTGGTTTAAAAGGCTTCGAAAGCAAAATGCAGAACGTGGGATTTTTTCTTCAAGAAACTTCTCCCAGGCACTAACGAAGCAATGGCTGCGTTTATGCCAGATTCGACTTAAGAGCTCCAAAAATATACTTCCGTTTTTCAACGGAATAATAGATTATACAACAATTCATAAACTGTTTTAGACGGTAAGGGTAAATGATAACTGCTGTGGTTGAAAAAGCTCTATTGAAAAAGTTGCTGAACTTTTTTTTTGTAGTCTTTATGTTTTTGTGCACTGCAAATAAAATGTTGAGTTTCCCGGTAGACAAAGCTGTGATGGTGGTGCTTATTTTGGCAATAATACTATTTCATGTAAGAAGAGGGATTTTTACAGAAGAGCGTCTAATTGTACTAAGCTTTTTGTTTATACTTCCAATGCTAAGTTCGATAGCTAACCTGTCTTTTGTTCCCATGATCTTTTTTCCGCTGATCGGCTTTTTCTTTAGCATTCTTTTATCTAAAGATAAACACCTGATTTTTCATTCGCTGTACTATGCCTTGTTCATCCACATAATAATTGGATTATTTTTTGCCGCGCAAGCGTGCCTGCAACAACAACAAAATGCATATGTGTTTTCCATGGCTGAGAAAGGGCTGCCATTTATATTTTCTCCAAAAGGCTTTACTGCAACAGTTCAAACATACGGCACACTATGTATTTTGTGGGTACTTATTTTTTTTCTAAGGAAAAAAGCGGGCGCTAATTCCAAAACAGATTTTTTTTTATTTGCGATAGTTTCTTTGGCCGTTCTTTCAACCATGAACAGATCTACTTACCTGTTCTGGATCATTGTTTTGTTTTTTAAAATGAGAAAACTTTTTTGGAGCATAATGATGATTTTAGTGGCTTTCATTATCAGGTTCTGGGAAAGTATCGTTTTATTTCTAGGCAACAAAAGTTCTATTACTTCAAGGAGTGAATTGCTTGAGGGATTTAATGCATCATTTTGGAAAAGCAATTCGTTGTTGGTTTATATTTTTGGAAGGGGAAATAATTATCTGCCTCCGCAAATAGTTGCCAGGGCTAAATGGGATAACCGGTCCGATATTGAAAATGGATATGCAATGATTTTGCATGCATATGGGTTCCTAGGCCTTTTATTTTTTGTGGTATTGGGTGTTAGTATTTTGTGGCGGCTGCTTATAACAAAAAACTACTCGTATTCGATAATATTTATTTATTTCTTTTTTGTGGCTCCTTATTTCACTCAGGAGTTTGTTTCGGGAACATTTTATCTTTTTCTTGCAACGTTTCTGTGGATCCTTCATCAGTCAAAGCAGGAGAGGCCCACAGTTGTCGGTATTGCATAACATTTCAACGTTGTTATTACCCGCTCTGTTTAATGAAGAGTGTTCTGGTTGTCGCTGATTTTCTACCAATTAATAAGTTTGCGCAAGAATATGACGCTTCTTCAATAAGAGTTTATTGATGTTCATTTCGTACTCCAAATCCAACATAACCACCTTTTGAGGCTTTTAATTTCGAAATGGGAAGGGGATACCAACTTTCCTTATCATTCTGCTAACCTATATTTATGATTCATTCAGATCAGCCAATATTATTTATTAACGGAAGTTCCGACTTATATGGATCCAATAGAATTCTTCTTGATGTATTAAAACTGTTTAATACTAAAGTGATATTGTTGATGCCTGCTTCAGGACCTCTTTCGGACATTATTCTTGCTGACTCAAATTATGAGCATGTGACTGTTGTTTTTTGCAGAAAAATTCCATTAGCTATGAGAGGAAATATTTCAATAGTTAAGATGACTAAAGAATTGATACAATTTTTCTTTTATCTCAAAACATTGATCAAAGCTCATAATCTAAAACTGGCTTATGTCAATACGCTGTCATGTTTGCCTGCATTGGTTGTCTTAAAATGGCTTAAAGTGGCAAGAATTGTTCATGTTCACGAAATGCTGGAGAACGACAGGTTCCTCACCAGAATGATGAACCGATACGCGCTTAAATGGAGTAGTGAAATCATTTGTGTATCTGCAGCGGTGAAACAAAACTTGCTTGCAAGCACTGGTAAAAACTATAGCGATAAAATAAAAGTCGTTCGCAACGGTGTAAAAAGCTTTTATGAAAAAACGGTAAAAAAATCGTCAGGCATCGTAGTTGCTTATTTTGGACGTATAAAGCCTGAAAAGGGTGTATGGTTTTTCCTTGATGCAATTGAGCAATTATCCGGGGAAGTAAAAGCAAATTGTACGTTCAAAATTTATGGAAGCACGCCGCCTGGCAAGTCGCATTATTATACAAACTTGCTTGACGATGTTAAATCGCACAAATATCATGATGCCATAAGTGTAACAACTTTTGTTGCCGATATAAAGCAATATTTAAACGAAAGTGATATCGTTGTTGTTCCGTCGCTTGGATATGATTCCTTCCCTACGATCATACTGGAAGCACTGAGTGCCGGTAAGCCGGTAATAGCAACAAATACGGGTGGTGCCGTTGAGTCAGTTATAGATAATCAAAACGGGTATATTATTTCGCCAAACGATACCGTTGACTTTTCTGCAAAGCTTTCGAAATTGATCAGTGATGATGAATTGCGGAAACAAATGGGTGATAAGGCCCGAGAACGTTATCTGAATGAATTTAAAGTCGAAGACTTTACCAATAGACTAGCCACTAATTTAAAATCTTTTATTGCGCAGGCAAACAAGTTTTGACGGTATTTATTCAATAGACGGCAGGGCTAAGGTTTAAAAAACTTGCCAGTGCAATTAAGGAGACGCAACATAGGCGTTCCCACAATCTTGGATCAGCTATAGTCAAAGGCTTAATATCCACCCAGCTAACCAATCTTTCTTTACGCTAACAATTAAACTGTGAAAATCGCCATCATTGGTACCAGAGGTATACCCAATAATTACGGAGGCTTTGAACAATTTGTAGAATACTTGTCAGTAGGGCTCGTTAAACTTGGCCACGAAGTAACAGTCTATAACTCCAGTGATCATGTATATAGGGACCCGCAATATCACGGAGTTACTATTCTACGGAAATGGAACCCCGAGAAAAACATAGGAGCCGCATCACATTTTATATATGATTTTTTATGCTTGAAAAATGCTCTCAAGCAGAATTTTGACATAATCTACGAAGCCGGATATGCAACGAATGTTCCCAGCCATCTTTTGCTTAACATCAGGAAATCGATTATTGTTACCAACATGGATGGCCTTGAATGGAAAAGATCGAAATGGAACTTTTTTACGAGGAAGCTTACAAAATTCTTTGAGAAGCTGGCAGTAAAAACATCTCATCATCTGATTGCAGATAATGAAGGAATACAACAATACTTATTGAAGGAATATAATGTTCAATCCCATTTTCTTGCATATGGCGCGAATGTTGTAAACAATTTTTCGAAGGAAGATTTAAATAAATATGGCCTTGAGGCTTATAAATATTTTCTTGTGGTTGCCCGGCTGGAGCCGGAAAACAATATAGAAATGATGGTTGAGGGATATCTGAACTCACAGTCTGGGTATCCATTAATTGTAATTGGTAACACCAATACAAAGTTTTATAAAAAATTCGCAGGATCAAACAAGGCGCAAAACGTTCATTTTGTTGGAGGTGTTTATAACAAAGATGTGTTAGATTCATTAAGAAAGTATAGCCTTGCTTATCTGCATGGACATTCGGTTGGCGGAACTAATCCGTCTTTATTAGAAGCAATGGGATCGCATGCATTTATTATATCCCACAATAATCCGTTTAACGCCGGAGTTTTGAAGGAGAATGCATTGTACTTTTCAAACGCTCAAGAACTTGCTAACGTCTTAACGGATATAGACTACCATAGAAAAGACAAGTACGACAATTTTATACAAAATAACCTGCATGTAATCAGAACAACGTACTCGTGGGAGAGAATAATTGAGCTACACGTTGATTTTTTTGAGAAAATAATTTTTGAAAAAGATAAAAAACGATTATATGAGCAGCCGTACTACAAAGGGGGCTAGGATTTTTGCATTCGCGTTCCTGTTAATCAGTTGCAGAAACCTTACAGAGGGACAGGTAGCATCTGCAACATTGAAATCATTAAATACCAATGGCAAGCCATTGAAGCTATATTTTATGTCTACCAATGACCGGCAAATAATTGGTCAGGCGAGTAGCCAGGCGCGAACAGCAACTGCCTTTACTGGAAGTTTGACGGATAAAATTGCCTGGAAGGGTGAACATGTTAACTTTCAACTGGCATTGGCCGCCAGGGAAGACCATGACAACGTTTCTTTGGAATTTACTGATTTAGTTTCATCAGGTGGCGCAAAAATTAGTAAAAGCCTTATCCATTATGGCGCTGTTAGGTATGTATTATCAAATGAATCAGGCGGTATGTGCGGCTCGGTTTCGAAGAGTTTGCCGGCATTACAGGTTGCTGATCCAATTGCACCGCAACAAAGTTTCTCTATAAAAAAAGATGAAGGGCAACCAGTCTGGATCACACTGGATGTTCCCGAGTCTGCAACCCCGGGTAGCTATACGTCACGGATAATCGTATCTGAATCAAAGCTTGGCCGTATAGACACACTGAGTTTAAACTTAACCGTAAAGGATCGCACATTACCGGCAGAAAAATCGTTTCACCTGGATCTGTGGCAATATCCCCTGAGAGCTGCAAGATATTATCAGGTTAAGCCATGGAGTGAGGATCATTTTAATAAAATGAGGCCGTTAATGACTGCGTTGGCAAAGGCCGGGCAGAAAACAATCACAGCCAGCTTTTTGTGGGATAATTTCAATACACAAAATTGGGGTCCTGAAAATTTAATGGTGCAAATCACAAAGAACGGTAACTCTTTCAGTTACGACTTTACCAACTTTGATAAGTGGGTGTCCTTTATGATGTCTGTGGGCATCGATAAAGAAATAATGTGCTTTGGAATGTATCCATTCAATAACAATTTCAATTCGTACTATCATGACGCCGCACAAAATAAAGATCTCACTGTCAGCTATAAATTTCTATCGCCGGAATACAAAACATTCTGGACCGGCATGTTAAAATCATTTGCCCAACATGTTAAAGAAAAGGGGTGGCAGGACAAAACGGTGCTGTTTTTTGATGAAAGGCCGCCCCAGGAAACGATGAATCTGATTGCGTTTATTAAAAGTGTTGATCCCTCATTAAAAATTGGTTATTGCGGGGGCTACAATGCTCAGCTGGAACCCAATCTGGCAGATTTCAGTATTGTGTCTTATCTGAAGATACCGCCTGAAGTAGTTCAGAAAAGGCAATCGCAAAACAGGACTACAACTTTTTACAACACTTGTAAAGAAAAGCATCCAAATTTATTTACATATTCTTCTCCTGCTGAATCTGTTTTTATGGGCTGGTTTGCTGCGGCTAATAATTATGATGGTTATTTACGGTACAGTTTTAATATATGGGATAAGGATCCGCTAAAAGAAAGCAGGAGTTCAGAACTACCAGCTGGCGATCAGTTTATTGCCTATCCCAATGGATACAGTTCAATCCGATTTGAAAAGCTGATAGAAGGCATACAGGACTATGAAAAAATAACTGTATTAAAAAAGACATTACGTGGAAAAAATCTCAATTCGTTGAATGCTCTCCTTGCATCTGCAAAACAACTTGAAATGGATGATTATGATAAATTTATCAGAGATGCACAAGCATTGATCAATAGTTTATAGAACAGTTGATGATGAATATTTCTTTTGTATTGCCCCGGCACTGTGTTGTTGGACGCAAATGAAACCTTTACAGTTTACAGATTCGCGGATGTTCGTGTGCTGCCCGGTTATTTAGAAGCCACCGGGTTTCATGTTCTGAGGCTGTTGTTATGGGATGCGATTTTAAGTTTATTGATTCGAGAATAAAACGGTTGACAAAGGGGCAAGGCTCTTTTCAATTCGCATTTAGACAAAAAAATACTCTATAGTAATACATGAAAAATAACTGCAAAAATTTGCAGCGTATCAGTCACTTATAGAATAATCAAAATGAAAATCCTGCTTACCGGTGCTGCTGGCTTTATAGGCTTTCATGTAGTTAGCAGATTATTAAAAGAAGGCCATACAGTTATAGGTATAGATAGTTTAAATCACTATTATGACGTTCATCTGAAACTGGATCGTTTATCGGAACTTGGCATTGATAAAGACAGGATTGCCTATAAAACCCGGATAGATAGCACTATTTATCCGGGTTTTATTTTTGGACAGTTAAATCTGGAGGATAAAGATGGCCTGAATAAAATATTCGAGAAAGCAGAGATTGATGTGGTCATACACCTGGCAGCTCAGGCCGGAGTGCGATATAGTTTAACTCATCCAGATGCTTATATAAGCAGTAATATCGTCGGGTTTGTGAATATTCTTGAATGCTGTAGAAATGCTAATATTCAACACTTGGTGTTTGCAAGCAGCTCAAGCGTATATGGGATAAACGATGAAATACCGTTCACAACCAATCAAAATACCGACCACCCTATTTCGTTATATGCGGCTACAAAAAAGAGCAACGAGCTGATGGCGCATGCATATAGTCATCTGTTTGAGATACCAGTAACTGGCATGCGTTTTTTTACTGTTTACGGACCTTGGGGCCGGCCGGATATGGCGCCGATTCTTTTTATTAAAGCGATTATGGATGGCAAACCACTAAAAGTTTTTAATTATGGGGAGATGCAAAGGGATTTCACTTATGTGGATGATATCGCTGAGGGCGTGCTACGAATAATGCATTATCCGCCAAAGCCTGATCCTGAATGGAGATTAAGCAAATCAGCAATTTCATCGTCACAAGCTCCCTACAAAATTTATAACATTGGCAAAAATTCACCGGTTAAATTAATGGATTTTATAGCAGCATTAGAGAGTGAAATCGGGAAAAAAGCTATATTAGAATTTTTGCCAATGCAACCAGGCGACCTTACTACTACCTATGCAGATGTTGAAGACTTAATTCAATGCATTGATTATAAGCCAATTACTTCCATTGAATATGGAGTGAAACACTTAATTAAATGGTATAAGCAATACTATAAAATAGTTAAGCCTTCGTATTATTAAGTCATTTTTATTTCGTTAATTTTCATGTTTGTATATTCGTAATTCCGTAAAAAAAGATCAATGAGCAAAAATGTTTTGATTACAGGTGGTGCAGGCTTCATTGGCTCCCACGTTGTCCGTTTGTTTGTAAACAAGTACCCTCAGTATAAAATAGTGAATCTTGATGCGCTGACTTACGCTGGTAATCTGGAGAATTTAAAAGATATTGAGCAGGCACCTAATTATATTTTTGAAAAGGTTAATCTGCTGAATGCTGATGAATTGAAAGAAGTTATACAAGCGCACGAAATCACAGATATTATACACCTTGCTGCAGAGTCACATGTAGATAGATCAATTTTATCTCCTCTTGATTTCATTTACACAAATATTGTTGGCACAGTTAACTTATTAAATATCGCAAAAGAAATATGGAAATCCGACTTTTCTAATCATCGCTTTTACCATGTTTCAACAGACGAAGTTTATGGTACACTGGGAGAAACAGGCATGTTTACTGAAACAACCTCTTATTCACCGAACTCTCCTTATTCTGCTAGTAAAGCGTCTTCTGATCATTTTGTAAGAGCCTACGGAGAAACTTACGGATTACCCTTTGTTATAACCAACTGCTCTAATAATTACGGGCCGAACCATTTTCCCGAGAAGTTAATTCCTTTGTTCATCAACAACATTATCAACAACAAACCTTTGCCTGTTTACGGAAAGGGCGAGAATACACGTGACTGGTTATACGTGATCGATCATGCACGTGCTATCGATACAGTATTCCATAACGGTAAAAATCACGAAACGTATAATATCGGTGGGTTCAATGAATGGAAAAATTTAGACCTGGTAAAACTGCTTTGTAAGTTGATGGACGAAAAACTGGGCCGCGCGGCAGGAACAAGTGAAAACCTGATAAGTTATGTTAAAGACAGACCGGGGCATGATTTACGTTATGCTATTGATGCAACAAAAATAAATACTGAACTGGGTTGGGAACCTTCTGTTACGTTTGAAGAAGGACTTAGCAAAACTATTGACTGGTACCTGGACAATAAAGAGTGGCTGGAGAATGTTACCAGCGGAGATTATCAGCAGTACTACGAAAAGCAGTATGCCGAATAATTTTTGAAAACCTGGTTAGATAAAAGAAATCGAAAACTGAATGAAAATTGAAAAGACCATACTAGAAGGATGTGTTATTATTCACGACACTGTTTTTAGAGATAATAGAGGATATTTTTTTGAAAGCTTCAATAAGAAAAAGTTTGAAGAATTAACTGGGCAGGAGATTGATTTTGTACAGGACAATCAGTCGCATTCAACAAGGGGTACGCTTAGAGGCTTACATTTTCAAAGAGGAGATTCGGCACAAGCAAAACTAGTACGGGTGCTTTCTGGAAAGGTGCTGGATGTAGCGGTTGATGTAAGGTTAAATTCTAAAACGTTTGGGCAGTATGTTGCGGTGGAGCTGTCTGAAGAATCAGGGACACAATTTTTTGTGCCTCGTGGTTTTGCGCATGGATTTGTGGTATTGAGTGAACAGGCAACTTTCTTCTACAAATGCGACAACTACTATAATAAGTCATCTGAAGGAGGCATTATTTACAATGACAAACATCTTGGCATTAATTGGGGCATATCTGACGATGAACTGATTTTGTCTGAAAAAGACTTGCAATTGCCTTCTTTTGCAGACGCAACATCTGTTCTTGATTTTGCAACCATTTAGTCAAACCAATCTAAGAAACTTAACATACAGCATGAAAGGAATCATACTCGCCGGAGGGTCAGGTACAAGATTGTATCCTATAACGAGAGGAATCAGTAAGCAGCTAATGCCAATTTATGATAAGCCAATGATTTATTATCCCTTGTCTATCTTGATGTTGGCCGGAATAAAAGATGTTCTTATTATCACAACTCCCGAAGATTCTGTGCAATTTCAACGGCTACTTGGTGACGGATCTGCTGTGGGATGTTCTTTTTCTTACGCAGTTCAGGAAAAGCCAAACGGATTAGCCCAGGCTTTTGTAATAGGGGAAGAGTTCATAGGGAATGACAAAGTTGCTTTGATACTTGGTGACAATATTTTTTATGGCTCAGGGTTTAGTAAACTAGTACAGTCTTTTAACGACGTTGAAGGTGCAGCAATTTTCGCATACGAAGTTCTTGATCCGGAGAGATACGGTGTTGTGGAATTTGACCAGAATTTTAAAGCGGTATCAATAGAAGAAAAGCCCACTCAGCCTAAAAGTAACTATGCCGTTCCGGGACTATATTTTTACGATAACTCCGTGGTAGAAATTGCAAAAAATATTCAACCTTCGCCACGCGGAGAATACGAGATAACAGACGTTAACCGTGTTTATTTGCAGCAGGGAAAGCTAAACGTAGGTGTAATGAACCGCGGTGTGGCCTGGCTTGATACCGGTACGTTTGATTCCCTGAGCGATGCATGCGAATTTGTACGCGTAATTGAAAAAAGACAGGGACATAAAATTGGTTGCATTGAAGAAGTAGCCTTTAGAATGGGATTTATTACGCATGAACAATTATTGCAGCAGGCAAAATTTTATGAAAAAAGTGGTTATGGTGAATATTTGAAAAGATTGAAGTAACCAGGGCTTTGCTAATAATGCATAAAAAAAACTGTACCAGTGGTACAGTTTTTTTATGCAACATGGCGAATCAACTATTTGTATGCGCCTGACACATTAATATCCTGATCAAAATGTTTTCAGAGCTCCAATTCTTAATGATCGTTGATGTTAATTTATTTCATACTGGTCTTATGGTTTCTTTTGATAAACCCGCACATAATCAAAAACTGCACTATCAGGAAAAATGCTTTTTGATGGGTCGCCGCCAAAGCCATTTAATTCAGTACTTAAAATCATGTATTCAGATCGTTGTGAGATGCCCTGATTAGTTCGCCAGGTTTCATATCCATCAATAAAAAAAACGTAGCCTTCACTCGTCCATTCCATTCCAAATGTATGGAAGCCATCGCCAATATTTCGAGTTCTGACAAGCGTACCGCTATTTTTCATGGTCTGCGGGTTATATCCGTTCCAGTAAATATTGTGATAAATCTGCCCGGCGGAGCTTCTATGGTATTCAAAAACATCCATTTCAGCGCCATTTGCAGCTGGATTGTCAGTCGCTTCTGCTATCGTAGGAGATTGCATCCAGAATGAAGTGTGTGGCCCAACTTGTCCGAGCATTTTAGCTCTGCATTCAAAATATCCGTAGGTCGGAAGATATGTATGTTGGGTTGATAGTTGGCCAATATAATATTTGTCCCGTTCCTTCAAGACTTTTATTGCTAACTGCCCCTGCCCATTTAGCGAAATGGTTTTATTCGACACAAATCCATTAAATCTTTGGGTTCCGTTTTGCCGGAAATCCCATTTTGTACTGTCTATTTGTGTTCCGTCAAATTCATCTTGCCATACTAACTGATAGAAAGGAAAAATATCGCTTTCGGTTGTAAGCCTGTTAATGTTTTTTTTGCACGATAATAAAGTAATTGTAAATAGTACAAATAAAGAGATACGAAAGGTTACTGTTTTCATTTTTAATCCTAGAGGTATTGAAGTCGTAAAAATCTTAAAAAAAAACGACAATTTTTGCAGGTGAAGATTAATTATCCACTAATTTATTATTGATTTATTTCGTTTTTTATTTCTCCATCATTTTTTCTCTCAATTTCCGAAACTCGCTTCCCTGTTTCCATTCAGGAAATTTGCTATCGGAATCTATTTTCACTCCAACCTTAAATAAAAGCTGCAAATCGTCAATGGCACCTTCCAGGTTCCATGATGGATTGTACTCATCTGATGGACGATGGTAATGCTTTTCAGTATATTCATCATTCATCTTTTGGCCATATTCTTTCCCCTTGCCAATTACATCTATACCGCTTTCGAGGTACAGGGCGGGGACACCCACTTTTGCAAAGTTGAAATGATCGCTTCTGTAGTAATAGCCCGCTTCAGGATGTGTTTCATAAGAAATATACCTGTCAACTTTCTGCGCTTCATCTTTCAGGATGTCTTCGAGATCAGATTGTCCCTGGCCAATAACAATGATATCTTTTGTTTTTCCGTATGAATTCAATCCGTCCATATTAATATTAGCCAGGGTCTTATTGAGCGGATAAACGGGATTTTGAGCGTACCAGGCAGAGCCCCAAAGCCCTTGTTCTTCGGCCGTTACAGCGAGGAATACGATAGTGCGTTCCGGTTGCAATTTCTTGAATGCACGGCCAAGTTCAAGTAAACCGGCAGTTGCGCTTGCATTATCCAGGGCCCCGTTGTAAATGGAATCACCTTTTTCATCGGGCCTGTCAACACCCAGGTGGTCCCAGTGTGCAGTGTAGATAATGTATTCATCAGGATGTTTGGATCCGGTAATCTTTCCAATCACATTGTGAGATTTATTGTAAACGGGTTTAACCTGCATTGTGGTTGATAATTTAAGAGGCAATGGAACTGGCTTAAATCCACGCACATCGGCTTTTGCCAATAAGCTGGAATCCTGTCCTGAAGCAGTAAGTAACTTTTTTGCTGCATCGCTGGATACCCATCCAATTACATCGCACAATTGCTCAGTTTTACCGCGGTTGTCGAGGCGCAATCTTGAAGTGTTCCAGTTGTTCTGAACAACGCTAAAAGGATAACTGGCACCTACTGTATTATGAACAATCAGGCAGCCTTTGGCTCCGTGGCGGCCAGCTTCTTCAAACTTATATGTCCAACGCCCATAGTAGGTCATTGTCTTTCCTTTAAACAAGGTTGAATCGCCGGAAGCAAATCCGGGATCGTTCACCAGTACTAATACAATTTTTCCTTTCACATCCAGGCCCGCATAATCGTTCCAGTTATATTCAGGCGCAACTACGCCGTAGCCGGCAAAAACAACTTCACTATTGTTTAGGGTAATCAACGAATCTGTTTTATCTGTCCACATTACATAGTCGTCAAAACCTTTCAGTTGAAAATTTCCCTTAGGTGACTGGACTTCCATTGTAGGTGCGGCCTTAGTAGTAATATTCACCATTGGCACTTCCTGCAGAAAACTGTTGCCATTCCCAGGTTCGAGGCCAAGTGAGGCAAATTCTTTTTGGAGATAGTCAATTGTTTTTGTCTCTCCGGTAGTAAATGGTTTTCTGCCCATAAACTCATCAGAGGCTAAAGTCTTGATGTGTTCGGCAAGGCTATCTTTACTAAAGGCTGATAAAGCATTTTCTTCATTTGCTCCGCTCTTTGGCTGGCAAGATGATAGCAATGCGAGCCCCACCCCTAAGGCCAGGAGCTTAAAATCAGCAGGCAGGAGAGATAATGATTTGCGCATACGTATAATTGTATTTCATTTAAAATTTATCTAGCATATTACCTTTTCAGGTGGTTATATAATTAAAACGAATCCCTTCAAATATGCTAACGGCAAGAATTGCAACAGAAAAGATACTAAAAAAATCTACTTTTATATTTACTTGTATACTTATAAAATATCGGTTATGGAATTTGGTAGAGTTGAAGCAAGCGAATTAAACAACATAGATTTTTCATTGCCGGCAGAACCTGCTTTCAATAAAAATGTATTGAAGGGAAAGCCTCTGAAAAATCCTAAGGTTTACCTGGGCTGTGCAAAATGGGGAAGGCTTGAATGGGTAGACAAAATATATCCGAAGGGAACGAAAGAAAAAGATTTTCTTGAGCATTACGTTCAGCATTATAACAGTATTGAACTTAACGCCACACACTATAAAATATACGGCCCTTCCGGAATAGCCAAATGGGCAGAAAAGGCGAAGGGAAAAGATTTTGTTTTTTGTCCGAAAATGTACCAGGGCGTTACGCATCGCGGAAGTTTGAAAGGAAAGGATTTTGTCACTACAGAATTTTTGCGTGGAATTGTAGCTTTCGGAGAACACCTGGGGCCTGTTTTTGTGCAGGTAAGCGATACTTTCAGCCCGAAAAGAAAGGATGAGCTGTTTGAGTTTTTGCGATCGTTGCCAACCGACGTGCAATTTTTTCTTGAAGTGAGACACCCTGATTGGTTTTCAAAAGAAGACATTCGCGATGATCTGTTTGAAACATTGCGCAGCATAAATATGGGTGCTGTTATAACCGATACTGCCGGCCGCCGCGATTGCGCCCACATGCATTTGCCAATCTCTAAAGCATTTATCCGGTATGTCGGAAACAGCCTTCATGATACCGATTATACACGAATGACAGAATGGACAAAACGCATTAAATACTGGCTGGATCATGGCCTGCACGAATTGTATTTTTTCATGCACATGCACGAAGAAGCTAAATCACCCGAACTTACCATAGATCTTGTTGATAAATTGAATACAGCTTGCGGACTAACTTTAACGAAGCCAAAGTTAGTGGTAGAAGGAGTTTCTACATTATTCTAATCGTTCTAAATCAATTAAATAATAGTTTTCGCCGGAGTTTATGTTTTACAATATATCTCCGGTTTTTTATTTGCACATTTCCCATCCGCACATTCGCACATTCATCATTCGCACATCTGCGCACATTTTCAAACTTCATTCAATCGCCCGCCTTCTTTCCCTCCAATTTACCGTTCCTCTATAAATCATTTCTTTTTGTAACCATAATAACTGCACCTTTGCCCGCTTATTTATACAACTATGAGAAAGTTATTCATCCTTTTAACGTGCCTTGTGTTATCGGTCGTGTCCTTTGCACAGGATCTGGGCGGTATAGTGAAAGATGCAGAAGGTAAACCAGTTACTAATGCCAGTGTATCATTACTTAACGCAAAAGATTCTTCTGTAATAAAACTGGGGGTTACTGATAAAGACGGCCATTACCAGTTCAAATCAGTTAAACCTGCTTCTTATCTTATAAGTGTTTCATTTGTAGGTTATAAGTCGAAATATACTTCAGTAAAAGAAACTGCAGGAAAAGAAAATATTACCGTTTCTCCAATTACGCTTGAAAAAGCGGCTGCGGATCTTGCAACGGTAACTATTACGGCCCGCAAGCCAATGATAGAAGTAAAGGCAGACAAAACAATTTTGAATGTTGAAAACAACATCAATGCAGTTGGTAACGACGCGTTGGAGTTATTAAAAAAATCTCCAGGTGTACTTGTTGATAAAGATGACAACATCAGCCTTAGCGGAAAAAATGGTGTACAGATTTTTATTGATGGCAAACCATCTCCGTTAACAGGAAGCGACCTGTCTAATTATCTTAAGTCTTTACAATCTTCTCAGATTGAAGCAATAGAGATCATTACGAATCCTTCTGCTAAATATGAAGCAGCAGGTAATGGCGGTATCATTAATATTAGATTGAAAAAGAATAAGTCTTTTGGAACAAATGGTTCTATTAATGCCGGATATAATCTCGGTACTTATCCAAAATATAATGCAGGTATTTCATTGAATCACCGTAACAAGAAAATTAACCTGTTTGGTAACTACAACTATAACGATGGTACATACGAAAACAATATGTATATGCATCGTGAGCAGTTGGATACGTTGTTTAACGGGCATACCGTAATGACGAATAAAAATAAAACGCACGGATTTAAAGCCGGCGCTGATTATTTTCTTAACAGCAAACATACGGTGGGTGTAATGGTTAACGGTAACCTTGGTAACTATGGTTTCGATAACATCAGCACAACGCCTATTTCGTATATTCCTACAGGTGTTGTTGACAGAATATTAGTGGCCAATAATACCAGCTCAAGCAAACGTGATAATGTGAACTTTAATGCTAACTATCGCTTTGCAGATACAACTGGCCATGAATTAAACGTAGATGGTGATTATGGCTTCTATCATATCAGGAGTAACCAGTTGCAACCAAACACTTATTATAAACCAGACGGAACAACAGTTATAAACCAGTACGTATATAACATGATTGCGCCGACGGATATTAATATTTATTCATTGAAGGCCGACTACGAACAGAACCTGAAGAAAGGCCGTTTGGGCTTAGGTGGTAAAGTATCTTATGTAAACAGTGACAATGATTTTCAGCGTTATGATGTGTACTCTTCTTCTAAAGTGATGGATACGTTGCGTAGTAACGCGTTCAGGTATACAGAAAACATAAACGCTTTGTACGCCAATTATAACAGGCAGTTCAAAGGGTTTATGATCCAGGCAGGTTTGCGTGTTGAAAATACTGTATCTGAAGGCCGTTCTAATGGTTACAAATGGGAAAGCGAATATGTAAGATATGATTCTGCGTTTAACAGAAATTATACAGACCTTTTCCCAAGTGCCGCAGTTACGTTCAACAAGAATCCGATGAATCAATGGAGCGTTTCTTATAGCAGAAGAATTGACAGGCCTGCTTACCAGGATTTAAATCCATTTGAATTTAAACTGGATGAATATACTTTCCAGAAAGGTAATACGCAACTCAGGCCGCAGTATACAAACAGCATCGCGGTAACAAACACGTTTAAATATTTTTTGACCACAACGCTTAATTATAGTCATGTAAGTGATGTGTTTTCACAAATAATAGATACGGCTGATAAATCAAAAGCATTCATCAGCAAAAAGAATCTTGCTGACCAGGATATTGTGAGTTTGAATGTTAGTATGCCTTTCCAATACAAATGGTATAGCATGTTTACAAACGTAAACACCTACTATACACATTATGCCGCAAATTTTGGCGAAGGCAGAACAATTAACCTGGATGCATTTGCTGTAAATCTGTATTCTCAGCAAACATTCAAAGTGAGCAAGAAAACAACATTGGAATTGTCAGGCTTTTACGCTTCTCCTTCTATCTACCAGGGAACGTTCAAAAGCAAGGCAATGTGGAGTATAGATGGCGGGGTTTCTCAGCAATTGTTTAAAGGAAAAGTAGTAGCTAAAGCAACTGTTACAGATATTTTCCATACAATGCAATGGGGCGGAACGAGCAACTTTGCAGGGCAGTATATTAAAGCGCACGGAAGCTGGGAGAGCAGGCAATTGCGTATTAACCTAACTTACCGTTTTGGTAACAACCAGGTTAAAGCTGCAAGGCAACGTAAGACTGCTGCAGACGATGAAAGTAAACGCGTTGGTGGTGGCAACTCAGGCGGTGGCGGCGGAATCCAATAATGATTTGGATGCAAGATAAAGTTCGATGAAGGACAGCTAACAGCTCAACGGAGTTTCTGCATGATGAATAAAAAAAGTCCGGAGGAAGTAATTTCTTCGGGCTTTTTTATTTGGAGCAACAGTCGTGATCTGGATTGGCGGATTGATTGAATTTATTTAGGAGGGGATGATAGATTGAGGACTTTGATAAGGTGAAGATTGCTGAATAAAGAAAATTGATTTTAATAGAGATTCTAGTAGGCAATGAAAACCTTCATACAGTGGTGGATAGCTCAGGTGAGAATGCTGATGGCTGAAAGCTTATTGCTTCAGCTGATAGCTCATAGCTTCTTCACCATCCCTATATCACTTATTTGAATTTTGGCTTCGGATTGAAGAAAGTTGAGGACTTGCCACATTTTATCTTTTGAGACATCCCGAAATAGTGCAAGTAGTGTGTTGACGGGCATTTCATTTGAATCCAAATGCATAAAAATGCGGTCCGTTATATTCTTCATTTCAGATGAAGAGAGTTCGGTGTTTTTTCTGTGCAAACAGTTATCACATACGCCACAGTCGTTGATATCGGTATCGCCGAAATATCTGGCAATGTATGTGCTACGGCAATCCTTTCTTAACCTGATATAAGAAAGCATCGTCTGAACCCGCTCTTCATATTGCTTTTTTCGTAGCCGATAATTTCTTTGATCAATGTAAAGAAATTCTGCAGGTGCCCTATTGGTAATGAAATTTAATTGGGGTGTATCTTTTTGAGGCAAGTATTCAATAATACCAAAAGCCTGCAATTGCTTTAAATCTTTAAAAACTCTTTCTAAAGGCAGCCTGGCAAGTTTTGCTATTTGCTTTTCAAAAACCGAAACACGATTATCATAAATGCCCTGATAGGTTCGAAGCAGGCATTTCATTACAGGTTCAAGGTCGGAGTGTGCATTTTCAAAATCTTCGAGTAAGGCTTTGGGCGCAGTGAACACAACTTTGGATGGTAGGAAAATAGTCTCACTAAATGATACATAGCCTTCCTGCTCTAACACTTTCAAAACATTGATCACAAGTTGTGGTTCCAGCTTGAAATTCCGAATAAACTCATTCAGGTCGAAATCGTAAAAATTGCCTTCACCAATGCCAACGGGTACCTGTAAAAAATCGGCCAACGCCTGGTAAACTTTCTTGATGGAATAGATGTCAGGATATTTAACATCTGCCATGGCCTCGAGTGTTGTTATATCTTCTGATTGGTAGAGCAAAACAGCATAAGACCTTTTACCATCTCGTCCCGCACGTCCAGCTTCCTGGTAATAATTCTCCAAACAATCAGGAGAATCATAATGTATTACAGTACGAACATCCGGTTTGTCGATGCCCATACCAAAGGCATTTGTACAAACCATCACCCGTATTTTATTTCTTTGCCAGGCGTCTTGTTTTGTCGCCCGTTCTTCCTGTGTAAGGCCGGCATGATAATGATCTGCAGACATGTTGGCCATCTGAAGTAACTGTGCAACATCTCTTGTTAGCTTTCTGCTTTTGCAATATACAATGGATGAGCCGCCAACATTAGTTAGTATCTCTTGCAATTTGTTGATTTTGCTATCAACCTTAAAAGCGCTGTAAGAAATATTCGGTCGAATAAATGACTGCCTGAAAGTAATAGCATCTTTAAGCTGAAGTTTATCAACAATATCTTTTTCAACCAATGGTGTCGCAGAAGCTGTAACAGCAAGAATAGGTACGTTAGGCAACTCATGCCTTAATGCCGCAATTCGCAAATATGGGGGCCTGAAATCATATCCCCATTGTGAGATACAATGCGCTTCATCAACGGCAATAAGGCTCACAGACATATCCGACAGATACTCTTTGAAAACAGCGGTTTCAAGACGTTCAGGTGATACATACAAAAAACGAATGTTGCCATCAACTGCATCTTGAAGTGTTTTTTGCACTTCATAAAATGTCATGCCGCTATAAATTGCTGCCGCAGGAATATCACGACTGATAAGGTTTGCCACCTGATCTTTCATTAAAGCAATTAGTGGACTGATAACAAGGCAAACACCATCTATCATCAATGCCGGAACCTGGTAGCAAATAGATTTGCCCCCGCCTGTTGGTAACAGTGCAAGTGTATCGTTGCCTTGCAAAACATTTTCAATAATGTCTTTTTGCCGGCCACGAAACGCATTGTAACCCCAATATTGTTCCAGTATTTCTTCAGGATGCATGAGCGGTAAAGGTAAAGATTGTGCGAATGCGTGAATTTGAAAATGTGCAAATGAGAAGAAGTCCAATTGAACAATGGTTAGATGTAAAACAATGTGAATATGCTTGCAGGCCAGACGAATAATTTGCCGGTTCTTCATTCACATATTCGCACATTTCCTCATTTGCACATTAACTAAACTTTCTTCCAATTCAATCTAACTGAATTAACAGCTAATACAACATCACTCATGCCCATCACCAATGCCCCGAAAGTTGGGCTAAGGAAACCAAGTGCAGCCACAGGGATAGCCACAATATTATAAGCAAAAGCCCAGAAAAGATTTTGTTTAATGGTGATATAGGTATGTTTTCCTAATCCGAGTGATATGGGAAGATTTTTTAGTCCGTGGTTCATCAACACGACTTGTGCACTTTGCATGGCAACCTGTGTTGCATCGCTCAATGAAATACCTACAGTTGCTTTTGCAAGCGCAGGTGCATCATTAATGCCGTCACCAACCATGGCAGTTGGTGTTTCGGCGTTAAACGCTGCTATCTTCTCCAATTTTTGTGCGGGAGTTTGTTCTGCAATTACTTTATCAATACCCAACTGTTTTGCTACAACATCACACTTTTCTTTTTTATCACCACTCAGTAAAATGGTCGTAATGTTTCTTGCATGTAATGCGCTGATTACTTGTTTGGCTTCAGGCCTCAGTTCATCAGCAACGTCTACCCAGCCAAGCAGCTCATTGTTTTTAATAATGTAGATATTGCGTTGATGATCGTTGGTATAATTTTCCGCAGCCTTAAATGAACCTGCGATGTAATTGTTTCCTTCTTTGTCAACCGCTTTCATACCAAGCCCCTTTACTTCTTCAATGGAAGCCCACCTTATTTCGTCCTTTACTTTCCATTCTTTAGCTATTGCTTTTCCAATTGGATGATTAGAATAACGCTCAAGTGAATAAGCGATGCGTTTAAAGTCATTTTCGTCGATGCTGCTTAACAGCTTGTGTTCGGTAATTGTAAACTGGCCAGTTGTTAACGTACCAGTTTTATCGAAGACTACTTGTTTGATGTTCTTAAATATTTCCAGGCTCTTTGCATTCTTAAACAATACGCCATTTTTTGCGGCTCTTCCCAATCCAACCGCAATTGCAGCAGGTGTGGCGAGCCCCATTGCACAGGGACATGCAATAACTAGCACCGCAATTGCACGCATTAAGCTCGTCGCAAAATCATGATGGCCATATGATAAGTTAAGCGTGAAAGTTATCAATGCAATAATCAGAACGCTCGGAACAAATACTGCGCTTATCTGGTCTGCAAGCTGTTGCACAGGAGGTTTTTCAGCTTGTGCTTCTTTCACCATTTTTAGAATGTTGCTCATTACTGTGTCCTCACCAACAGCAGTAACGTACGCTTTAATCGTACCGCTTTCCAATATACTTCCGCCGATTAAGCGGTCATTCATTTTTTTCTCAACCGGTGCGCTTTCTCCGGTGATGATCGCTTCGTTTATACTTGCATCGCCCCACAAAATCTTACAATCCATCGGCACGTGTTCACCAGTTTTTACCAGTATAAGATCTCCAACTTTCAGGCTGGTACTTTCTACCGGAAAAATATGTTCGTTGTGCTGGTCGTCGTATGCAATCATATTCGCCATAATCTTTTGTGATACGGCTAATTTTCTCAGAGCGGCCTGCGTTGTTTCTACGGATTTATCTTCGAGCCAGTTGCCCAGGAATACCAATGTGAGAATAGTCGCCGCTGTTTCAAAAAACATGTACTTTTCTGATTGTCCAATAATTAATCCATACAAGCTGTAGCCAAATGCGGCAGTAGCGCCCAGCGCGATCAACACGTTCATGTTTGGAATACCTTTCCATACACTTCTTATCGCACTACGACCGAAGAAATCCATCCCTACTATATACACCGGAATTGTTAAAGCCAGTTGTACATAAGGGTTCATTAGAAAATGAATATGAAACGGTAAAATATGGGTGAGGAATAATGGGATCGTAAAAATCAGGCAGAATATGAAACGCTGAAGATGATTTTTGAACAATCTCTTTTTCCTGGGTATCGCCAGTTTTTCATCGGATACAACATGATAACCCAATCCTTCAATCCCTGTTGCTATGTCTCTTTTTGTAGATTTTCCGTTGAGGTCAAAACTCACATCACCACCAATAAAATTCACTTTTACATTATTGGCACCCTTTTCCTCCAGGTATTTATGAACTGTTAATGCGCAATTTGTACAGCTCATGCCTTCAACCTTCCAGCTAACTTTTTCCATAAAGTGTGGTTTATTTCCGAGTGCGAAATTAAATCACTGCAAAAAAAGCTGTAGGCCGATACACGGAATATCTTTATTACCTCGTTGCAAAATGATCAATTTTTAGAGATTAATGCAGCAGGGTGGCAAAAAAGAAGACTAGTAAAGAATTAAATAAAGTGAATAGTGAATAGTCAATGGTGAAATGTGTAGCAGTGCACATATTTACAATCATCAAATTTTTTTAATCATTTGTTTGAGCTGCAAAAGGTATAATCCTTTAATCCGCTAATCCAAAAAATCCCAATCCAGACAAAATCCAGATCAAAAATCCCCATCCAAATCGTACGTTTGCCAAATGGACATACAGTTCAACCTATCAACAATCAAAGAGGCTGTAGAAAGCTTGTGGGAAGCCGGAAAAGGCATCAAGGTATGGGTTTTTCATGGAGAAATGGGAGCGGGGAAAACGACGGTTATCCATGCACTTTGCGAAGAACTCGGCGTAACGGGAGCGATTAGCAGCCCAACCTTTGCGATAATCAACGAATATAAAAGCCCTGTTGCGGGAGCTATTTATCACATGGACTGGTATCGTATGCGCGATGAAGAAGAAGCCATCCAGGCTGGAATTGAAGATTGTTTGTTGAGTGGGAACTACTGTTTTGTTGAATGGCCGGAAAAAGCAGAAAATATTCTTCCTGAAAAAGTATTCAACGTTTACCTCAAAGCGACTGACCATGAAAACAGGTTGTTGACTATGAATGCCTAATTCGCTTCGATGTTCGGTTTAATTGATTAATTTTAACCGTTAATGCAATATATCAATTATTTATAATTCCGATGGCTACGTCCAAACCAATAATCAGCTCATCTTTCAGTTACGAGACTTTAGAAGAAAAACTAGATATTAAGCCACAGGGAGCGAGGCTGCATATAGGATTGCCTAAGGAAACCGCTTTCAATGAAAATCGGGTGGCGTTAATTCCAGAAGCTGTGAGTGTATTGGTTAGTAATGGCCACGAAGTAGTGGTGGAAACCAAAGCCGGCGACGGAAGTAAATATACTGATAAGGATTTTAGCGAGGCCGGAGCCAGGATTGTTTCTGATAAATCGGCGGTGTTTAAGGCGCCCATCTTAATAAAAAGTGCGCCGGTGTTGGATGAAGACCTGCCGCACCTGCAGATGAACCAAACCATCATATCTCCCATACATATCTCCGTCTTAAAAAAGAATTTCATTGAGAAGATGATGGAGAAGCGCATTACTGCCATCGGGTTTGAAAACCTGAAAGACGACAGTGGTACTTATCCCATTGTAAGAAGCATGAGCGAAATTGCAGGTAGTGCGGTTATGCTGATCGCGGGCCAGTACCTGGGAAGCCCGAATGACGGTAAAGGCGTATTGTTGGGAGGTATCAGCGGTATCCCGCCTACAAAAGTGATTATTATCGGAGCCGGAGTTGTAGGGGAATTCGCAACAAGAACTGCGTTAGCACTCGGTGCTTCGGTTAAAGTGTTTGATAACAATGTGTATCGCCTGAAGCGTTTACAGAATAACCTTGGGGTACGTGTTTGGACCAGTGTAATAGAACCGAAAATCCTGGCAAAACAATTAAAAACCTGTGAAGTAGCTGTAGGTGCATTAAGCAATGAAAGCGGACGCAGCCCTATTGTTGTTACTGAGGAAATGGTGATGGCAATGCGTTCTGGAAGTGTGATTATTGATGTAAGCATTGATCGCGGCGGATGTTTTGAAACCAGCGAGATAACCACGCACGAACATCCCACATTTGAAAAACATGGTGTAATTCATTATTGCGTTCCCAACATACCTAGTGGTTTCGCACGTACGGCCAGCCACGCCATCAGTAATGTATTAATGCCGCTGCTTCTTGATGCTAGTAATACAGGTGGTTTTGATGAAATGGTTTGGCATAATTTTAATATGCGCAACGGCGTATATCTCTACAAAGGATATCTCACCAATTTTTATATTAGTCAGCGCTTTGACCTGAAGTTTACAGATTTGAATTTGCTGATAGCGAGCAGGAGGTGAGGAGCTGTCAGCTATTAGCTCTCAGCTTTTAGCTGATGATGGTTATTCAGCCTACATATGTGTTCGCGAATCTGTGAATAAAACAGTCTTAATTTGTCAATCGCTTTAAAATTGCAGATAGGTGAACGCCATAGTAGTAACTGCGCTAGCTCATTTGAAGAATAGTAAAGGAGTCAAAAAAACTTCTACTCGGATAAAAAAATCTGCCAATAACCCCTCAACAGCTTCAAAATTGAACCGGGCTGAAAGCTAATAGCTAATCGCTGACAGCTATTTATAGTTCATGATTGAAATAACTTTTTCGCAGAAATTATACTCGTTGATATCGTTGCTGCTAACTACAACAAGCTTGTTTTGGCAATATTCCTTAATAAGGTTGTGATATAGTTCGTAACCTGTAGTGTCCAGGTTAGTGCAGGGCTCATCCAGAAGTAAAATGGGAGCACTTGCAAAAATTGCCTGCGCTAGCTTAACACGTTGTTTCATACCACTGCTGTAGAAGCGGATTTGCTTTTCGGCTGCGTGTGACAGGCCAATTATCTCAAGAATATCCTTTATGCTGGTGCCGTTTAGTGGTTTGAAGGTCTGATGAAAATGAAGAAATTCAGCGGCGGTCATTTCGTCAATTATTTCAAGATAGGGAGCTGCAATGGAAACATATTTATGAACTTCCTCATGTGGCAGTTCGGCATCCTGGTGCCAGTTGATTTTACCGCTGCTTGGCGACATGCTGCCGGAAAGTACCTGTAATAAGGTGCTTTTTCCGCTTCCATTGGGGCCGGTTATCGCATATCGTTGCCCTTCTTTGAAGGTGATGGTAAGATTACGGAAGATCCAATCCCGGTTAAATCGTTTGCCAGCGTTGTCCAAAATTATTTCCATGCGGGGCAAAGATAATTAGGAACAGAGGGATTTGGATTAGGATTTTGCCGTGATCGGGATTTTATCTGGACCAGGATTTTAGGGATTAGGGGATTAAAGGATTTAACTTTTAGTACAAAAAACTTGCGGCAGCTCGCTTTGATTTGTCTGTACTAGTTCTGGGCTTTAAGCTTTATTCTCGATATTCCTCTGCCTTACCCATCACTCCTCAGGCCTCAAACCTGGCATTTCTCAGCTTTATGCTTTCAGCTTTGAGCTTTAGGCTTTTCACTATCTTTGCGCCCTTATGGTTAAATATGCACATGACGAGATTGTCCCCAATCGTGAGAGTGAACTGGACAAGAAACAGCAGGTTGCGAAAATGTTTGACAGCATTGCCTTCAAATACGATTTCCTAAACCGCTTTTTAAGTATTGGAATTGATGTGTCCTGGCGCAAAAAAGCCATCGGTCAGCTAAAAAGCCTTCATCCCAAAAAAGTGCTTGATGTGGCAACAGGGACGGGTGATGTGGCCATAATGACCTATAAACGCCTTCATCCGGAACAAATAACCGGTATTGATATTTCCGACGGAATGCTGGAAGTGGGGAGACAAAAGGTTGAGAAACTGGGTCTTTCACAGTTCATAACACTCCACAACGGAGACAGTGAAACAATAAACTATCCTGATAATTCGTTTGATGCCATAACCGTTGCGTTTGGCGTTCGAAATTTTGAAAATCTTGAAAAAGGTTTGAAGGAAATGTTAAGGGTGTTAAAGCCGGGTGGTAAGTTGGTAGTACTGGAGTTTTCCAGGCCTAAACAAACCGGGTTTAAAAGTATTTACAAGCTATACATGAATATCATAGCTCCGGGTGTTGGTAAGTTCTTTTCCAAAAACAAAGACGCTTACCAGTATTTGAATGATTCTGTTCAGGCTTTTCCTGAACGGGAAGATTTTACTCGCATTATGAGCAGCCTGGGCTATACCAACACGTACTTCAAGCCGCTTAGTTTAGGAATATGTTGTATTTATTGCGGAAGCAAATAGTTTTGATGATGTTAGGGTGCACTATTGTGCTTTCTGCGTTTGCGCAACCCGAATTGAACAGGCCCAATCACGACTACGCAAAGTATTACTTTGGAATGAGCATCGCTTATAACCGGTCATCTTTGCATACGTCAAAATCTACTACGTTTCTCCAAAACGATAGCGTTATGCGCGTGGAGCCGGGCGCAAGCGGAGGCATAGGCCTCGGGCTTCTTGCTACTTTGAAGCTGAACAAGCGTTTCGAAATGCGCGCTAATCCTCAATTAATTATTGGCGGTTCTAAATATTTTACCTACTGGCTGAATAAAAGGCTGCCGGGCGAAGATTCGGTCATCACCAAGACCTTGCCCTCCACCATTGTGAGTATGCCGTTGCAGTTTAAGTTTAACAGCGACCGCATTCAGAATTTCCGCGTGTATGTAATGGCCGGCGTTAAATATGACATTGACCTTGCGAGTAACTCCGCTGCGCGAAACGCAGAAGACCTGGTTAAGCTAAAGAAGTCTGATTTTGGCATTGAAGCGGGGATAGGATTTAACTTCTTTCTTCGTTTTGTTACCCTGTCTCCTGAAATCAAATTCAGTAACGGCTTATCAAATATCCACAGCCGCGACCCATCGCTTAAATTCTCTAATGTGCTGGACAAGCTACAGTCGAGAATGGTTGTGTTTACGATTAATTTGGAGGATTAGGATGGGTGTCAGGCATAAGGCATGAGGCATCAGGCGTAAGGTATCAGGTAAGAAAAAAACAGGTCAAATCATTATCTTGATAAAATAAAAAAACACTCACAATTTGTGGAGTGTTTTTTTATGAGAAGCTCTTTGCCGTAAGTTAATCTCTATATCTTGAGGCGTTAAAACCTGATACCTCACATCTTAAGCCTTACGCCTCTTAAAAATTAAATTCCCGTCGCGCCATGTTTACCCTAAAACCAAATGAGTAGAAGAAAGCATTCGACTTAGGCATGTCTTTTACATTGTAGGTTCTGTATGTTCCATTAAAATCGATGAACATGTTTTCAAAGATTTCATAAGAGGCATTTAACGTGGCGGTGGTACTGTAAACAGGTGTACCGGTGCCTATAAAAAAGCCGTGGTCTCGTGGGCGAGTGTTGTAATCCAGGAAAATATTGCTGCCAAAGTTTACGCCTGCTGAATCAAGCCCCTGTAAATAGGTGATCAGTTTTCCTTGCAAATACAATTTGGGGATTGGCTGATATTTCGCTAATAAAACAAGCTCTCTCGCATTGGCCCCTAAAGGATGAGCCAATGGTTGGTTGTAATTTGAGAAGCTTCCTACGCTATCATAGTGAGTATAAACATATGGCCGTATAAAGTTAACCTCACCCTGTAGATCCAGATTCTTCACGCCCAATGCATCTATATATTTCGCGCCAAGTTGCAATGCTTGCTTGTTGGCCCAGTAACCATCCTGATAATTTACTACTTCTTTTGTAACAAACTCATTGATCAGCAATTGTCCGTAGAATTGAACATTTTTGGGCGCGTTTACTTTGAAATTGAAGCCAACGGAGGCTTTGTCAGGGCTACCAGCCTGTTGTTCAGCAGAACGCAAGAATATTACCGGGTTCAAATAACTCAATTCATATCCATTAGACCTTCCGAACATAATGTTTTCATAAAAGCCCACATTTAACCATTTGAAGGCTTGAAAGCTAAGATGATGTAAAGTCATATACTTTACCGGTAAAAGTTGGCTCCCGGTTCGCTGGTAGGCTGATATTAACTGCGTAAACAAGTTTTCATACTCCAGTTTCCAGATACGCGTTTTAATGCGGAGGAACAAATAATTGCTGCTGAAATCACTCAGAAATAAACTGCGATACCCGTCACCAATAAAAGGCTTATCATACCCAAAAACAAAATCAAAATATTTGCCTGCATTAAAAGTAACGCCACCCGTTGCGTTAAAATAATCGTAACCGTTAGTGTTGTAATTTTTGTAATAGCCAACGCCGGGTAGTGCCTGAAATTTGTGTTCAAAGTTCCTCACATAAGCCGGATCACGTTCCTGGTTATCTGCAATGGTTGTCCAAAAACCAATTCTATCGTCAATGTTGCCCCTGATCACAAGGCCGCGCGTGTTGGTAAAAATGCTGCCAGTGCCGTCGTTTGCATTACCGTATTGCAGGTTAAGCAACGGGTTTACCATCAGTTTGAAATCTTTGGTGTTAACTGCAAAAAGAGCTGCAGGCGTTTCATAGAAAGTTTTGAGAACAGGTTTTTTCAGTTTGAAAGAATCGTAATAATTCTCGGCCCATTCAGCATTATTCATCAACAAACGCTGCATATTATACCTGTCTATTTCAGATAAGGGAATGGCGAGCGCGCCGGCTTTATCCAGCGAATCCAGTTCCAGCACGCGTTTGGTAACGCTTTTCCTGTTATATGGTTTGAATGTTGTAAATCCCAGAACGGAGTCGTTTCTCAGTTTAATATCAAGCCTGTCCAGCAATTGATATTGCTTGTTATTTAGATCTATGTAATCCGATTGTGCAAAAATCTTCGCGCTGCTTAGAATGATTAAAGAAAGAATCATCCATGATTTCCTAACTTGCATAAATTACTTTAATCGAGTTTAGTATGAGTTATATAATCAAGAATATTAATATTGTCGGCGAAGGTAAAGTTATTCACGGTGATGTTTGTATAAAGAATGGAATAATTGAAAAGATCGCGCCAATCATATCGAATGTGGAAAACTTAAAAGAAATAGATGGCAAAGGGCAGTACCTTATGCCAGGCGCTATTGATGACCAGGTGCACTTTCGTGAACCCGGCTTAACCCATAAGGCGAATATTTATACAGAAGCAAAGGCAGCTGTTGCGGGTGGTGTTACCAGTTTTATGGAGATGCCTAATACAGTGCCTCCTACATTTACACACGATTTACTCGAAGAAAAATACAATATAGCCTCACAAACTTCTTTGGCTAATTATTCCTTTTACATGGGCACCTCTAACGATAACATTGAAGAGGTGTTGAGGACGAATGAAAAGAAAAATGACGTTTGCGGCGTAAAAATGTTCATGGGTTCGTCAACAGGAAATTTGCTGGTAGACAGCCCGATGATGTTGGATAAAGTTTTTGGCGGCGTAGAAGTGTTGATTGCAACGCATTGCGAAGAAGAGCCCATTATTAAAGCTAATCTCGCTAAGCTAAAAAGTGAAAAATCGGTATTGGAGCCTTCTGATCATCCTATCATCCGAAATGAAGATGCTTGTTTTGAGTCGTCTCTTAAAGCTATTCAATTCGCCAAAAAATACGGCACACGCTTGCATATTTTGCACATCTCTACAGAAAAGGAACTTCAGCTGTTTACGAATATGATTCCGTTGGAGGATAAGAGAATTACTGCAGAAGTATGTGTGCACCACCTGCATTTTACCGCTGATGATTATGCAAGATTGGGTAACCAGATCAAATGCAATCCGGCGATTAAAGATGCACATCATAAACCTGCTTTATGGAATGCTTTGCTGGATGACAGGCTTGATGTAATTGCTACGGACCACGCGCCTCATACATGGGCTGAAAAAGACGAGCCTTATGAAAAAGCGCACGCCGGCCTTCCATTGGTTCAGCACTCATTATTATTGATGTTGAATTATGTGAAAGAAGGAAAAATCACAATCGAAAAAGTGGCAGAGAAAATGAGCCATGCAGTGGCCAAATGTTTCCAGATAAAAAACAGGGGCTATATACGTGAAGGCTATTTTGCTGACCTGGTTATGGTTGACATGAACAAACCCTTTACTGTTTCTAAAGAAAACATTCTTTATAAATGCGGATGGAGCCCGCTGGAAGGCTTTACATTCCCTGCATCTGTAACAAATACTTTTGTAAATGGCCATTTGGTTTATGGAAACGGAGCCTTCGATGAATCTAAGAAAGGACAGCGATTAAAATTTGACAGATAGCGAGCCATTGATCTGGCTCATTGAGAGGAAATACAGTAAATTCAGCTTTGTTTTAACCGTATTTCCTCGTACTATTTTAAGCGTTGGACTTTGTGTGGAGCGGAAGAGCGGATAATTACATCAACCAAACGGGCCATATATGCAGGCAGACAAAACAACCGTCAACGACCTTTCTATATTTCAGCGTGATGAAGAACTCTCCGTTTTTCATCATTTTAATTTTGCAAGGACAATAGGGGGCCGGGACTGGCTGAGAACATTATTCAGCGCTCCGCTGGATAGCCTTACTGATGTTAACAACACACAGCGTATTATTAAGCGCATTATTACCTGCTATAAAAAATGGCCTGAAGGAATTACCAATGGAACAGTAATGGTAGTTGAAAAGTTTTTTGAAAACCAGGTGGCCGATATCCCTGTTAGTGCGAATATTGTTACTGCGGCGCTTTACAAATTGTCTAATGGCCCGGATTACTCGTTAATACGTTACTCGGTAAAACATTTTCTTGACTTCGTTCATACAATGCATCAACTTGTGGCGCTACTGAAGGCTGACGACAATCCAAGGCCTTTAACAACTATGCTGCAAAAAATTGAGTTGCTGCTGAATAAACCTGTTGCGGTAAAAATGGCTGAATGGCCGACTGATAAAAAGCTAAGCATTGCAGACGTGCTGCATTTTGGCCAGTTTGTTAAAAGGCATTTTAAACATGAAATGCTGGACCTTGTAGATCTGTATTCTCAGCTGGATGCATACTATAGCATGGCAACTGCATGTATTCAATATCAGTTGGCGTTTCCCGAATTTATAGAGCGTGATCAGCCTTTCTTTGAAGTGGAACAATTGTATCATCCATTGTTGGCTACGCCGGTTGCATATGATATTGCTTTAACGCCCGATCGGAATTTCCTGTTTTTAACCGGTGCCAACATGGCCGGAAAGAGTACATTTATTAAGGCGGTTGGTGTAAGCGTTTTTCTGGCTCACGTGGGTATGGGTGTTCCTGCAACAAAAATGAAATTGTCTCTCTTCGATGGGTTGCTGAGTAATATCCAGGTAGAAGACAATATCATCAAAGGAGAAAGTTTTTTCTTCAACGAAGTGCAACGAATCCGCAAAACCATTGACAAAATAAGCGATGGCAGAAAATGGCTTATTTTGATCGATGAGTTATTCAAAGGCACCAATGTGCAGGATGCGATGAAATGTAGCACCACCGTAATAGAAGGGTTAAGGAAAATGAAAAATGCACAATTTATTTTATCAACGCATTTGTATGAAATAGGAGATTCGCTAAGTCAATATCCCAATATTATCTTCCGCTATTTTGAAACCGAAGTTAAAGATGACCAGTTGGTGTTCAGCTATCACCTGAAAGAAGGTGTGAGTAATGACAGGCTTGGTTACCTCATCTTAAAACGCGAAGGTGTTGTAAATATGCTGGAAAAATTGTAATCCTGAAATTATATTAACTGATCTATCATCCATGAGCAAGCATTTAGCCCTTTTTACTTTCTTTATTTCATTTTATTTAATGTCCACTGCACAATTGCCTTTTTCGCTAGTTGACGTGCAGCATTATCAATATAGCCTTTCTGTAAATGATGATAACAACTCAATTAAAGGAAATGCTACCATAACGTTTATCAGCCGTGCAGATGCGGCGCAGGTAATTTTTAATCTCATTAAAAAAGCGGCATCAGGTAAAGGAATGTTGGTGAGCAGTGTTCTAAAGAACAGTCAGCCGGTTGCATTTAGCCAGGACAGCGATCATGTTATTTTAAATATGCGGGTTCGAAACGGGGAGCAATATGATGTTACCATTGCATACGCCGGAATCCCTGCCAACGGGTTTATCATTAGCACTAACAAGTTTGGGAAACGTACTTTTTTTTCAGACAACTGGCCTAATCGTGCACAGCATTGGATTCCTTGCAATGATCACCCTTCCGACAAATCTTCGGTAGAATTTATTGTAACTGCTCCCGATCACTACCAGGTTGTTGCAAGTGGCTTGCAGGTAGAAGAGACAAATCTTCCCAATCACCTAAAATTGACTCATTGGAAAGAGGACGTAGCAATATCTACAAAAATTTATGCACTGGGTATTGCGGATTTTGCTGTTAATTATGTAGGCAACGTTGAATGTATTCCTGTTTATAGCTGGATATATCCGCAACAAAAGGAGCGTGGCTTTAAAGATTATGCACTTGCGCAAAAAATATTGCCGTGGTATATAAAACACGTTGGCCCGTATGAATATAAAAAGCTGGCAAACATTCAATCTAAAACAATATTCGGCGGTGTTGAAAATGCAGGAACCATTTTTTATTTCGAGAATTCGGTTGGAGACAAACACATAGAATCCCTGCTCGCGCATGAAATAGCGCATCAGTGGTTTGGAGATGCGGCTTCTGAAACAGACTGGCCACATCTCTGGCTGAGTGAAGGGTTTGCAACGTATATGACGCACATGTATCTCGAGGAAAAATACGGCACAGACAGCCTAAGAAAAAGAATGGAAAAAGACAGGGAAGATGTTGTAAGACTGAGTAAGGACAAACATACACCAGTTGTGGATACGATCGGCAGCAAAGCGCCGATGACATTATTGAACGCTAATAGCTATCAGAAAGGCGGATGGGTTTTGCACATGTTAAGAAATAAGCTAGGCGATTCTTTATTCTGGCAAAGCATCAGGACTTATTACGCAACCTATGCCGGTAAAAATGCAGGAACAGAAGATTTGAAAGTGATATTTGAAAAAGTAAGCGGACAAAACCTACATGAATTTTTTCAGCAATGGCTTTACACCACAGGGCAACCTGAATTGCAGATAAGCTGGAAATACAATGCGGCGAAAAAATCTGTTCTTGTAAATGTGAAGCAAATACAGGCAACCTCGTTTAGTTTTCCATTGGAAATCCTCATCGGTGATAAGAAAATTAATCTTGAAATAAGTGAGCGCAACACATCCAAAGAAATAGCTGTTGATAAAGCGCCACAAACAATAGTGCCGGATCCGGATGTTAAACTGTTATATCACGCCACGGTTAGCCGGGATTAATAGATTTGTAGGATTGATTGGATACTAGTCATCCAATCAATCGGGTTGTACGCTTTGAATATTATCATGTAAGGGATTTAGACGCTAATCCCATGAATCCCGGCTGAGCCTTTTTCTTCCCGATTTTACTTCTGACTGTTGCTTTTTGCTCTTAATCCTTTTTTCCTGTGAAGCCTTTGTTGGCTTGGTTGCCAGGCGCGCTTTCTTTTTATGTAAGGCTTGTTCAATAAGCTGATGCATTTTCTCTACAACAAGCTGCTTGTTACCCAACTGTGTTCTGTCCGATTGTGATTTAACAAGTAAATAACCTTCGTCAGTTATTTTGCCGGATAATTTTTGACTGATCATTTTCTTTTGATCCTCTGTTGCAATAGCAGACGCTGCAACATTCCATCTGCCCTCCACCATTGTTTCTACCTTGTTTACATTCTGCCCGCCTTTTCCGCCGCTTCTTGCTGTTGAAAAAACAATCTCCCGCGTGATATTAATTTTCATCTTGTGCTGTATAAAACTGAAATTTGAGTCTTTATGTAAAATTAGGAAAAGATATGAGAGCAGTTATTCAAAGGGTTAGTGAGGCTAGTGTTACAGTGGATGGAAAAATTACCGGCGCTATAAAACTGGGATTATTGGTGTTAATAGGTATTGAAGATGCAGACACTTCCGACGACATTGAATGGCTGAGTAATAAGATTGTCAACCTTCGTATTTTTAATGATGAACAGGATGTAATGAATTTAAGTGTTAAAGAAGTGAACGGCGGCATTTTACTTGTGAGCCAGTTTACATTGCATGCTGCCACAAAAAAAGGCAACAGGCCATCTTATATAAAAGCAAGCAAACCTGATATAGCTATTCCGATGTATGAAAAAATGATCAGCAGGCTGGGAGCTGATTTGGGTCAGGAAATACAGACCGGAATATTCGGAGCAGATATGAAAGTCGCCTTGCTAAACGATGGGCCCGTTACAATTGTTATTGACACAAAGAACAAGGAATAGATTGACATAATACGGAAAATAAAAGATGTGAGCAATACCTTGAAGTTTATTCATAAAGAAAGAAATACGAAGAAAATAAAACTGCTCAAATTAAATACTTGGTACTTCGTAGCTCGTACTTAAATGCGGTTTTGCATTAAAGCAAAAACATAATGAAACACGATATTGTTGATAGAAAAGACCTGGACAAATTGATGCATGTGTTTTATGAAACAGTGATGAAAGATGATGTGATTGGCCATTATTTTAATGAGGTGATTCAATTGGATCTTGTAGTGCATTTACCGGTTATAGTTGATTTCTGGGAGAACGTTTTGTTTAACAGCAATAGTTATTCGGGCAACCCGATGGCTGTGCACAAACATATACACCATCTTTCACCTTTTAAATCCGAGCATTTCGACAGGTGGGTAAACATCTTTCAAAAAACAGTGGACGAGTTGTTTGAAGGTGATAATTCAGAACGGATTAAGCAGCGTGCGCTGTCCATTGCTACTGTTATGAAAGTGAAACTTATTTACGGAGGAATTTCAAAATAACATCTATGACTATAGAACAAGCACAACAACAGGTTGATGAATGGATAAAAACAGTAGGTGTGCGATACTTTAATGAATTGACGAATTTGGGGATTCTTATGGAAGAAGTGGGAGAACTTTCCCGCTTAATGGTAAGAACATATGGGGAACAATCATTCAAAGAAAGTGATAAAGGAAAGTCAATTTCCGATGAAATGGCCGATGTTTTATGGGTGTTGATATGCCTTGCCAACCAGACAGGCGTAAATTTAACAGAGGCATTGCAAAAGAACTTTGACAAGAAAACACAAAGAGATAAAGACAGGCACTTAAATAACGATAAGCTGCAATCTTAAACAAATAATCTCCTGCCAGTAAAAAACGTGATGTATGCGAACGTTTTTAAAAAATACCGGAACAGTCTTAAAGCAGACAATTAGTGATTATAGCGATATAAAAATTGCGCGGATGAGTGCGGCTCTTGCGTACTACACCGTTTTTTCCATTGCGCCAATGATGATTGTGGTGATCACTCTGTGTGATATTTTCTACGGTAGGAACGCAATTGAAGGAACAATTTACGGACAGATAAAATCTTTTGTAGGGGAACAGGCAGCTTTGCAGATTCAACAATTAATTAGAAATGCAACTGTGTCGCGCGACATTTCCTGGGCCTCGGTAGTTGGTATTGTAGCACTCATTTTTGCCGCTACGGGTGTTTTTGCCGAAATCCAGGACTCAATTAATCTAATATGGCATTTAAAGGCCAAACCACGTAAAGGCTGGGTGAAGATGTTGGTAAACCGGCTCCTCAGTTTTTCAATGGTAGTTGTGCTTGGGTTTATCCTGCTTGTTTCGCTTGTGGTAAATGCAGTACTCGATGCTTTGGTGAAAGAGATTATGCGGTTGGTGCCGGAGGGAACATTTTATGTTACCTATCTGCTTAATATGGTACTTACTTTCGCTATCATCAGTTTTTTGTTTGGGGTTATTTTTAAGGTATTGCCAGATGCTAAAATCAAGTGGAAAGATGTGCGGATCGGAGCTTTTACCACAGCCATTCTTTTTATGATAGGCAAGTTTGTTATTGGCTATTACCTTGGAAAAACGAAGGTAACCAGTTCTTATGGTGCCGCAGGGTCGGTGGTGATTATCCTTTTGTGGGTATATTATTCAGCAACCATTCTTTATGTTGGCGCCGCATTTACCCGTGCTTATGCACAGTTTACGGGTAGGCACATTTACCCGAATGACTATGCTGTTTGGATTCACCAGGTGGAGATGGAAAATAAAAGGCCATTAGATGATACGGAGAATTTATCGGCTTCTAAAACCGCAAATGATGTTTGACTGCGAAAAGAAAAAGCCACCTGTTGATTAGCAGATGGCTCTTTTACTTGAAATATACCTATCAAACAACCTAGTTCAATCGTACACCTAAACTTACGCTTAGCGTTCTGTATTTATTGTTACCATTTTGGGTGTTATTCGTTTGAGTTGAGTTAAGCTTTTCTAAGCCCCAGCCATAGTTTACACCAACAAGAAATCTGTTAAACTCAACACCTGCAAGTGCATTAATACCGAAGTCGAATTTCTTAAGCCTGTCGTATCTGGCACCTTCTTGTTCTGGAGTCAAAGGGTCGTCGTTATTGAACTTAATATCACGGCTTGTAGTAGTTACTACACCACCGCTGGATACTTCAGTCTTTGATTTACCACCTATTCCCATCGCTGCATAAGGACCGGCACCGGCAAATATCCTTGCATCATTACCTATTGGAAATTTTACTAAAAGGTTTACAGGTAATTCAAGATACAAAGGATTAAATTTTGATTTCACGTAGTTGTCTGAATGGTTGTTGGGATCTACATAATAATTAGCCTTTGAACCTTTACCAGTGAGCAACAAACCAGGTTGCAATGACAACATCGGAGCCAATGGAATATCTACAACAGCGCCAGCATGGAATGTGCTTAAGCCTTTTGCACCGTCTGATGTTCCGTCGTTATTTGTGGAGATGTTTGCCAGGTTATAACCACCCTTGATATAAATGCCGCCTGGATTTGCATCATGAGTGCTTGTTGTCGTTGTTGTTGTCTGGGCCTGTGCGGTGCCTGCTGTGATCGCTGATACAGCAAGCAATAAGATTAGTCTGTTCTTCATAATAACTCATTTACCTTCACATATTTTCCAACACCATGCCAAATTGGAACTTTGTTGGCAAGACAATGTTATTGCTGCTGCCATAGCATTAAATAATATAAGTACTTACATAATTAAAGCCGATTTGGTTTTACAACTTTAATCCAAACGTTAAGCTCAAGGTAGCGTATCTGTTTGTATTCTTCTGCGAAGCGACAGGAGCAACGTTAGCTATTTCTGTTAATGCATAAGCATAGTTTATGCCTACGAGAACCCTGTTGAACTGAAAGCCTATCTGCCCGTTAATTCCATAATAGATTTGATCTACCTGGGTAAAAAGCAGGCCATCATTAGATCTTGGCGTTCGTGTTGGGGTATCATCAAATTTGATTTTTTTCTTTTTGCTTGTAGTTGTTTTTCCATTCACAGAGACCTGTCCTTCTGAATTGCCTGCGATGCCACGCGCCACATAAGGGCCGGCGGTTAAATAAAATTGGATGTCATCACTTACAGGAATTTTATATGCTATCATTAATGGCACTTGTAGAAAGATGGGGTTGAATTTATCATCCTGCTGAATAGTTGCGGTATCTCCGATTTTTCTTGTGGAACTTGTTTTAGCGCCGTTACCGCAGACCATTAAACCAGTCATTAAGGAAAGCCTGTCGCTTAGCCGAATATCGGCAAGTATGCCGGTGTTAAATGTGTTGATGTGTTGAGCAGATTCAAGAAGGCTGTTATCTGGCGTAGTTATACCGGCATTATTATATCCACCCAGAATGTAGAACCCACTTGCATTTACTTTTGGAGCGTCTATGTCTTGTGCATAGCATGACAGTGAGGCTGCAGTTAGTACAGCCACTGCTATGAGGGTATATTTCATATTAGCGCGTTTTATTAAAAGTTCTAGTGCTTAAACTTATAGGTTGGATTAAAGTTTGCAAAATGATGAAGATGCATAGGACATCCCTTAGTGCATTTTATCACTTTACATAACGGCGTGGATTAATGTGCCAGATTACTCTCTCTATATCAAACGTAATCTTCCTGTATCAGCATCCATTGTTAATTGCGTCCTGTTATAAAGCGTTGTTGCTTACTGTAAGCAAATGCAAGAAATAGTTGGCAAAAGGGTTTCCCGTTTACTGTATAAAGCCGATCTGATTTTTCGATATTACATTGAAATCTTATAGCATAGCGCCCATGTAGTGACTGTAGTAGCTGCAGCCACTGTTATGAGGGTATACTTCATATTAGCGTTCGTTATAAAAATAAAAAACGCATTTAACTTTTCATAGTAAATAGCATTAAAATAAAATGTAAGCGCAGCTCATATCCAAAAGCGGAGATAGCCGGTAAAGCCTAATCAGCTATTATTCATGTTGTTTCTGATCTGATTAGGTATGTCAACTTTTTTCAAAAAACGTATTGTCAGTTTGTATGGACTTTTTTTTTTGCTGGAGCATTTTCTCTATAATTCAGATCCTTATTTTGCCTCAGTTGAGTTATAAAAATTGTGCTCCAATTTAGCCTTTGTCTCGGGAGAGAATCTTAGATGGTGTAATAAATCAGTTATAAACAACCACGTTGGTAAACGCGATGATCAGGTATTTTTTTTATTGGGTAACCAGGTTAGTTATTCATAGGAAAAGCCAGCCTGCCTTTAGATGTTAACAAGACTCAACATTTAAAAAACAGGACTGGCTTTTATGCATTTAGATTTTAATAAATCTTACAGTTATTGATTTTTGATTTGATCTTATTAACCTGGCAATATAAGTTCCTCTTGGTAAATTGGCTACCGGAACTTTAATGCTTGCCTTTCCGGTTAAATCGGCACCAAGTAATTTTACGCCAGACTCACTTAGTATTTCCAGGGCAACCCATTCGTCTGAAGGTTTCAAGTCTCCAATTGTAAATGTAGACGTTACAGGATTGGGATACAATTTTACCCTATGCGCTGAAGTATCAATTTCCGTTACAATAAACTGCAGGGTATTACTTATGGATGAACTGATAGAACAGGCACTGCTGTTAACCAGGATGCATCTTAATTTGTCACCAGTTTTAAATGGTTTGTATGTGATTGATGATTTTGTTTGTCCGCCGATATCCAGCCAGTTATGATTATTGGTGCTGTCTTGCCATTGGTATGCAAGTATTCCTGGCCCGGTGATATATGAACGTATCGTGGTTGTAGTTATTCCCTGTGTTAGATTTATATTCCCGTCAATGGTAATGGTGTTCCTTCCGGAATCCTTTACGTTCAGCGTAATGTTGTTGCTTACAACGATAGTGTCTTTTAGCCGGCAACCGGAAGCCAGCACATTCATGGAAACTGAAACGGTATCCCCGTTTGAAAAAGATTTACTTACGAAAGTGTTGGCATTGCTTCCAGTGTTTTGCCCATTCACGTGCCATTGATAACTCACTAAAGCATCTGCATCAACCGGTTGAGCAATTAAACTTATTTCTTGCCCTTTACAAATTACAGAAGGTGGTGTTGCAATAGATATTGCCGGTATTTTTGGAAAGGTAACATTTACAGAAATCTCGTTGCTTTGAGCAGTATTCCATGTAACACATTTAGCATCACTTAACAGAACAACATACACAGTAGCATCCTTTGGTAACGTTGTAGTGTTAAATATATTACTGTTGGTACCGGCGTTCAATCCGTTTACAAGCCAGCTGTAGTGGGGGTTTGTGCCTTCACTTGCAGGCTGTGCGGTAAATGTTACATTTTCTCCGGCACATACGTTAGCAGATGTAGCGTTAATCGTAACTGCAGGTGTAACGAGTGTATCAACCTTCACAGCTATTACATTGCTGTATGCGGAATCGTGAAGCAGACATGCTGCACTACTTATGAGCATGGCTTGCACGCTATCGTTGTTGTGGAAGCTATAAGATACAAATCCCTGGTTTGTAACTCCGGAAGGAACTCCATTTACATACCACTGTAAAACAGGCTCGTCGCCACCATTAATTACTTCACTTGATATTCGTTTTTCTGTAGCGAAACAAATGCTGTTCGTATCGGCGGATATTTTAATCGATGGAGCTTCTGATGGAGTATTTATGTGTAAAGTAACCACATCACTGCTTGCTGTTGGTGCCGAAAGGCAAGCCGCATTGCTTCTCAGTAAAACAGCAACCTTATCGTTGTTTTTTAATGTCGTTGATGTAAAAATGCTGCTGTCTGCGCTAATCTTTTCTCCATTTAATGTCCATTCAAAAACCGGTGAGCTGCCTCCATTTGTAGCTATGGCTTTAAGCGTTGTAGTTTTACCTGCACATAACGCGCTATCCGTTATGGCCAATGAAACTGCCGGAGTTTTTTTATCTTCTGCATGAAGCATATATTCCTCGCCACTTTGGCCATCAACAATACATCGGTAAATGTTTTTATTCCATGAAACGCGCACATTTAAAATCCTTAACGTATCGGTGGTTGTACCCGTGAAACTAATGTTGTCCTGCATGTCAAAGAATCCTTCACCGGAATTTTGCTGCCACTGATATCTTGTTCCTGATTGTTTAGCTGTAACATTGGTGCTTTCTCCTTCGCATCCCGGTATCGTTATGTATCCAGCAGAATTTTTTAGAATAGAAAGAAGATGGGGAGGATTAGGGCCTGGCGTCATGTTTGTTGCTATAATGTCTGGTTTGCCGTCTAGATTCATGTCATTTAATACAATTGGATAATAATTCCATGCAAAAGGTTTTTTCCAGATCTCAACTTTAGGGTCAAAAGAAATTGTATTTACTGCGCTCGTGTTTTTTAGAATGCTTACAAACGGCTTATCAGGATTTACATGTGCTAAAACTATGTCCGTTTTGCCATCACCATCAATATCGTTTATTGCAAGATGGCTATAATCGGTTGCAGGCAAGTTAAAATCTGTCGAGGCCTCAAATGCTATAGTGCCTTTGGTGCTTATATTTTTAAAAACGGAGATAACAATGCCAGTCTGGTCAGGCGAAGGTGAATTCGCAACAATATCCAGTTTGCCGTCCTGGTTAATATCCGCGAGTGCAAAACCAGAACGATAAGACAATACCGGAAGCTTCAGCACAGGGCCAAACATAATGCTATCATTTACTGAAATGTTGCGATATACAGCCATAAAGCCGCGCCCTTCGTCGTAGTAGTTTGTTATGAGATCGATTTTCCCGTCGCCATCTATGTCTGCAATATTGCTACCGCCCGTATCTGGTACCTGAAGCAGCGGGCCTACCCATTCGAAGGCAAGGCTATCTCGTGTGCTTATATTTTTTAGAAAGGCCATTTGTGCGCTTTGCTGTCCCACAATATCAGGCCTGCCATCATTATTAACATCAGCAACAGCAAGACTGAGTAAATGAGGTTGTGCATAATAACTTTTGACCCAAAGATTCTTACGAACAAATGATATGTTTCCCGGCGTACTTTGGTTGATGAAAAACGACAACATCGCCTGCGATCTGGTATCATTCGTTAAAATGTCGAGCTTACCATCGCCATTAAAGTCAGCAATGTTTACCACCTCTTCACCATTAAATTGAGATACCGGCAGAAATATTTTATTGTCAAACGAGATCTGATCATTAGTACTCGTGTTTCGTTGAATTACAAGGCGGTCTCCATGCGAGTCGCTGCTTATGATATCCGGCTTTCCGTCGCCGTCAATGTCGGCAATCTGAAACGCAAAAGTAGATTGATATGTAATGTCAAACTTATCCTGGAACGTGAGGCTATCGATTCCGCGAACACCGTCAAAGGTGATTAAAAATGGATAGGATGATTGAGCCATCAATCCATTGGTTTCAACGGTGATTCGCTCGTAGGAAGCGCCTGGAGGAGCTTTTACTACTATCTTATTCGCAGTTGCCGAAACAACCTGTGCGCGGACGCCTCCAAAGAAAACAATATTCTGATCAGCAACAGGATTGAATTTTTCTCCACTAATTGTAACCTCTGTTCCAATTGTGCCGGAGGTTGGAGAAATTGATGTGATCTTCAATCGCGACTCATAAGTGAAGCCTGGCATTTGAACAGTTGCACCGGGAGAAACAAGTTTTATATTTCCTTCATCGCCTGGCGGGAATATCATCGCTTTAATTACAGTGTCTGAAATAATCTTAAATGATGCTGCAGGCATGTTACCGAAATATACATTGGTAACTGATGACAGATAGGTGCCTGTAATAGTTATTTCTGCCTCGGGAAAACCTTTCTTCGGATTAAAATCTTTTATCGTTAAAACAGGAGGCGCAGTGGGTGCATTGAAATACTGCAGTAAAACCAACGAATCCGTGTAGCCGTTTTTAGATACAACAAGTTTTATAGAATCCCAGTTGCTATACAAATAATGATTGTAGCTAAGCTCATATGCAGTGCTGATTAGCGTATCATTTAAAAACCATTTGTACGAATAATCTGTTTGAGAGTAATTCTTTAGCTGCACCTTTCCGGTTGCATTAAGGCCTGTTGTGTCAATTTTGAAATATGCCCTTGGAAGCGGTATGCCTCCTCCGTTGTTTGTAAGCTCAATAAAGCCATGGCCACCGCCTGCCCAAAATTGTTTTTCTGAATAGAAATAAAGATCATTATGTGTCCATCCTAAATAGCCATAGCTATTATCTCTTGGCAACTGCTCCCATGTAACACCGCCGTTCCGGGTTTTAAAGATTCTGTTCTGATAGTTGATAGGTAGCGCATAACCAGTGTTCTCATCAAAAAACTTCATTTTGCCAAATGCAAATGGCGTTACTGTTTTGTCATTTAGTAAAGTCCAATGATCACCGCCGTCCGTGGTTTTATAGATCAATCCTGCATCTCCATCAGTCATGCTAACCCAGCCGGTTGTGGGCGACAGAAAGTATGCGGAATTTAGTTTGAAGCCAATTGTGGATGGTGGCTGAAGATTAACAAAAGAGGCGCCCTGATTTTTAATTCCGAATACTGTTTTAGATCTTCCGGTAGCAACTACAAAATTGCTGTCAGCTGCAACTTGCACATCTGAATAGTAGTCATTTCCTGCCAATAATATAATCGACCAGGTTAGTCCCCTGTCAGTTGTTTTTAAAACATGATTCGGGCAAACTGCATAGCCAATATTATCTTTTCGGGGAAAAACTATATTCGTTATACCATAGAAAATGCTTGGATCTAACGGTTCCCAATAAACGACTGTGAAAGTTTCTCCTCCATCTGATGACGACAGGATAGTGGGTTCAAAACTAAAATCGCCATACACAAGTATGTTATTCTTGTCAAAAGCTTGCACGCCTGCGGCAGAAAAGCCAAGTGTAAGATTCACCTCGTTAAAGTTGTAATTGACATTGGACATGGTGATCTTTTTCATCGTAAATGTTCTCCCCGTATCAGTGGTGTATCCAATTCCTTTATCAAATGCCACATAGCCCTCCTTAGGAGTGTAAAAACTGAACTTGCGTGCGTGATTGCTCGAATCAGACTCTACATGAATTTGTCGCATCTGGGCGTTAGAAGAAATACAAAAAAACAAAAGGCATAGTGTTAAACAGGGGAGAAGCGCGAACTTCTTCAACAGGTCTTTTTTCATGGGTGCTAAGCAGTAGTAGAAATAAAAATATGGTTGTTAAATAACGGGTGCTTTTTGTTCGATGAGAAGGCGTTTTCGTTAGGTCAGGAGTCTGAATTTCATGATTAAAGAGTTGTTTTAAAGGGCAAAAACTAAGAAAAATATCTGAAACAACAGATTAAAAAAAAGGTTCAGTCTTTTGAACTGAACCTTTGTATTGTTGATTATTTCTTTTTGTCCTGTGGTGGTTTAGGTTGTTGCCTGTTAAATGGCGGTTTTTGCTGCGGTGGCTTTTGCTGCTGTGGCGGTTTCTGCTGTTGCTGCTGTTGAGGCGGCTTCTGCTGTGGTGGCCTTTGCTGTTGTTGCTGCTGCGGCGGCTTTTGCTGTGGTGGCTTTTGTTGAGGCGGACGTTGCTGGCCTTGCTGTTGTTGGCCACCTGCGTTTCTTTTATCACGCATATCAGGACGGCCTTCCCTTTCTTTTTCTTTTCTTTTTTTGCTGTTACGTTCCAGGCTCTTTAAACTTATTTGTCCAACTACATCCACAAACTGATGCTCAACCTCTTTTACTTTGCTGCTCAACAATTCTACCGGCTGAAGTTCGTCTGCTTTTTGACCCGTAGCATTCATACGCTTTATCTCTCTCACACGGGAAATAGCGAGCGGGTATTGTTTACTACTTTCGGGTAAAATGTACCACATCAGGTTTTTGAAGATGTCTTTTTTGATTAAAGACGCTGTACCCCTGGTTGTTTCAAGCGTTTCCGCATTATCCGGAAAATGTTGCAAAGCATCCAGGTAGGTGTCCAGCTCGTAGTTCAGACAGCATTTTAACCGGCCACACTGGCCACTTAATTTGGTCTGGTTGATGGATAAATTTTGATAACGCGCCGCTGTTGTAGTAACGCTTTTAAAATCACTCAACCAGGTGCTGCAACAAAGTTCACGCCCGCAACTTCCGATGCCGCCTACTTTTGCCGCTTCCTGCCTGATACCGATCTGCTTCATTTCAACCTTTACCTTAAATTCTGAAGCATAAATTTTGATTAGCTCACGAAAGTCAACACGGTCTTCAGCGGTATAGAAGAATGTTGCCTTTTTACCGTCTGCCTGAAATTCTACCTGAATCAGTTTCATTTGCAGGTTCAGTTGTTTGGCTATCGCCCTGCTTCTTGCTAAAGCTTCGCGCTCACGATCTTTATTGTGCCTGAATAATTCAATGTCCTTTTCGCCACTTTTCCTGAGGACTTTTTTTATTTCAGCGTTGAATTCATCCACATTCTTTTTCTTCATTTGTAGGCGAACCAGTTCTCCCGTAAGGGAAACTTCACCCACGTCAAATCCACTAACGCCTTCCACGGTGATATACTCACCTTTTTCAAAATATTGTAAGGTGGTATTCCTGTAAAATTCTTTTCTGCTTCCCTGGCTAAAACTAACTTCAACTATTTTGCAAGCTAAATCTGCATCATCTATAGGAAGGTTCATCAGCCAGTCATGCACGTTCAGCCTGTTGCAGCTTCCTGTGCTACATCCTCCATTGCTTTTGCATCCATTGGGCTTACCTCCGCCACAAGATCCACAACCCATATCATTTAATTTTACAATGAGTAATTAATTAATAAATGTGGATGTGTCAGTAAGAGTAAATAATGTAGAACCACATGATTGTATATATAGTAAGTCAGCAGACTAAAAGCCCATAAACATTAAGGGCAAGCATTTTATATCACAATCAATAATATATAGAAATAAATCGCAGTTCAACAGTGCGGTCAAGATATTTTTGACGGCCGGGGCCTTGCACAATTCACTTTTTCTAACACCTCACACAAACTGGGAAACACTGCTTTTTATAATGAGCAGAGCTACCCTAATCGACCAAAATTAGTGCTTTATCCTGAATTATATGGTAAAGTTTAATGGTTAACGCATGAAATAACATCTTTCCATTAGCATTTCTTTCAATGTAATATGCAGCCTTGTCTAACTCTTCAATCATCACCTGTTGCTGGCTAACTGAGGCTATTTTATTCAACCGCTGGGCAAAATCTTTCTCTTTTTCGGGAAGCTGTATTTTATCCGGCCCCATCACCCTGATTCTGATGCTTTGCTCAAGCAGATGATTAAAATATCTCAGGAATTGTTTTTGTTTTTCGCGTCCCAGTTTGTTCACATCCTCAATCCATTTCACCTGTGCCACCGGGCCGCCTTTTAGCGTCGCATTCAGCCAGTCTCTTAATAAGCCTTGCCAATCCTCCTCCGCATGCTGCGTCAGTTGCAGGGCATCCCTGAAATTGCCTTCTGCAATGCCGGCGATCTGCCGGGCGCTGTCGGGTGCAATATTATAGTCAGTAACCAAAGCGTGCGAAATGTCGTTCGTGTCCGGTAGCGGAATTTTTACAAGCTGGCAACGGCTTAATATCGTAGCCAGAATTTGCTCTTCATTTTCCGCAACCAAAACAAACAAGGTGTTCGGTGGAGGCTCCTCTATTAGTTTTAATAGTTTGTTACCTTCTTTTCCAAGGTATTCAGGCATCCACATCACCAGTATTTTGTATTCGCTTTCAAAGCTTTTCAAGCTCAGTTTCCTGATAATTTCGTTACATTCTTCAGCTGTGATATTTCCCTGCTTGTTTTCGGCTCCAATAAACTGCAGCCAGTCAAAGGCATTGCCGTAAGGAGTTTGCCTGGTAAATTCCCGCCATTCGGTGATATAGTCCGTGCTAACGGGTTTATCTCCACTTTTTTTGGGAATTGCAGGATAAGAGAAATGTATATCAGGGTGAATCAGGCCCGATGCTTTTGAATAAGCGGGTTGTTGCTGCATCCACGCATCCGCTTCATCAGGTGTTGACGGAACGGCCGGCGCGCTTGCAGGTTCTTCGCCAAATAAAGAGGGCCCTGCAGCAACTTCGTTTTTTGCGGCTCCGGGATTAAGGCTGATATAATTGGAAAACGCAAGAGCCAGCGGCAACGCGCCACTTCCTTCTTTTCCCAGGAACAATAATGCATGGCTTAACCTGTTTTGATTAACCATTTCCACCAAATGCAATTTCGTTTCCTGCTGCCCTACAACGTTTTTAAATAGCATACGCCTGATATCCTCTTTTGCCTGCAAATAAACGAAGTTATTTGATCTCTGATTGAAAGATCTAAAAGCTAAATGCCTGATGTTTGATATGAAGATCTCTGATTTTCCCAGAGTTAGTATCTGATCCAGGCTGCTATTAAAATGAAATCTTTTAGATAATGAAGATGTCGCACCTTTCACTATTCACCATTGACCATTCACTAATTAAGATATTTCAACAATTCAGGATCGTCTGGTTTAACCTTACTGTCGAAGTGAGCCAGCAGTTTACCATTTTCATCAATGATGAATTTATTAAAGTTCCAACTGATGGTAGCATCTAAAACGCCATTTTCGCTTTTGTTGCACAGATAGCTGTAGACTGGTGTTGTTTTATCCCCTTTCACATCAACACGTGTAGTAAGCGGGAATGTTACGCCATAGTTTTTCTTGCAGAATTCTTTTATTTCATTGTTATCCTGGTATTCCTGACCGCCGAAGTTGTCTGAAGGAAAACCAACGATCACCAGTTTGTCTTTATGTGACTCATATAATTTTTCCAACCCTTCATATTGAGGAGTAAAGCCGCATTTTGAAGCGGTGTTAACGATCAGGATCTTTTTGCCCTTATACTTTGAAAAATCAATTACCCCGCCGTCCAGGCTCGCGATCTTAAAATCATAGATGTTTTTTGACGCACTTGTAGCAGGAGTTTTTTTCTTAGTTTTTGTTTTGCTGTATGCTGCCGTGCAGGCAATAACTGCAATTGCTATTAACAGTAAATATTTCATAAACGCTTTTTATAGTTAGCAATAAAAAATTATCCTTGTAAAAATATATAAAAAAGAGACTGTTTTTTGTCTACGATGTAGATGTACGGATTTGTTTTGGTTAAGGTTGCCTTCCGCATACTGGCTCAGGACTTTTAATGTGGCGGTCGCTGGTGTTTTTGCAGTATACGAGGAAATGATAACGGAAACTTAAATTGTATAAGCCACTGATGCGATGCTCAGCCTTGTTCCGGACACATTTAAAAGTGCCTTTCCACACGCTTCTAATGTTGCTCCGGTGGTGATAACATCATCTATCAGCAGTATATGCTTGCCGGTTAGTTGTTGTTCGTTCTTAACAGCAAAAACGCCATCCATAGTTTGCCAGCGACTCACTCTGTTTTTGTGCGTTTGCGTTTCCGTAAAAAACTGCCTGTAAGCCATATTTGTAATAACCGGTTTTTGCCAAACAATGGAAATGCCTTTTGCAATTTCTTCTGCCTGGTTATAACCCCGTTTTTTTTGTTTTTTGGGATTGAGTGGAAGCGGCACAATTAAATCAATATCATCATAGTCAGGGCAACGCTGCAACTGCATTCCCAGCAGCTTGCCAAGATAATGGCCGGCTTGTTTGTTGCTCTTGTATTTGAGTTGAATCATCATTCGTTGTATCAACGAATCTTTCGTGAAATAAAATGCGCTCGTTGCATGTTCGATTTTTATCCTGCCGTAAAATGTTTTTTCAACAAGGTTGCCTTTGGTACCCGTAAAGCCTGTTTCCGGAAGATGGGTAAAACATTTGGCACACAGGAGGCTGCTTTCATTTAATTCATCAGTTCCGCAACCTTCGCAAATATGCGGAAAGAACAAATGCAGTAAGTTGTTAATTAAGCGCATGGGATTGGGTTGAAATTTATCAGCTGTCAATATTTAATAACAGTGGAAGGTACGGCTTTTTAATACGTACCTTCCACTGTTCACCATTGACCATTCACGACTAAGTATTTTCTCCCTAAAACAAATACCTATACACCTCGTCCACGCGGCCCAGCGCCAGCACTTCAATTTTGAACTTGGAATAGTCCAAACCTTTTTTGTTGTACCGTGATACAATAATCTTTTCAAAGCCGAGTTTCTCCGCTTCTGCAATGCGTTGTTCTACGCGGTTTACGGCCCTGATCTCTCCATTAAGGCCCACTTCCCCTGCAAAGCAAATATGCGAAGGAACCGGAACATCTTCATACGAAGAAAGCAACGCACAAATAACAGCGAGGTCAATGCTGGGGTCCTCAACTTTAATACCGCCGGCAATATTTAAAAACACATCTTTCATCCCGAAATGAAACCCGCCTCTTTTTTCCAACACTGCAAGCAGCAGTTGCAACCTGCGCAGATCAAATCCATTTACGGTACGCTGCGGTGTTCCATAAACGCTTTGGGTAACGAGCGCCTGAATCTCTATCAACAAAGGCCGTAAGCCTTCCATCGTTGCCGCAATGGCGCATCCGCTGAGCTGTTCTTCCTTTTGAGTAAGCAAAATTTCAGATGGATTTAAAACCGGCCGCATTCCATCGCCCGTCATTTCATAAATACCAAGTTCCGATGTGCTTCCAAAACGGTTTTTTAATGTACGGAGTATTCTGTAGGTGTAGTGCCTGTCGCCCTCAAACTGAAGAACCGTATCAACCATGTGCTCGAGAATCTTGGGGCCGGCAATGCTGCCGTCTTTCGTAATATGGCCGATTAAGAACACAGGAGTGTTTGTTTCCTTAGCGAAGCGTTGCAATTCCGCAGCGCATTCTCTTATTTGCGAAACGCTACCGGGCGATGATTCTATAAACTCTGATTGTAATGTTTGTATAGAGTCAATGATGACAAGATCCGGTTTGAGTTTTTTTATTTCCTTGAAGATGATATTTGTTTGTGCTTCGGTGAGCAGATAAAAATTTTCGTTTTGAATTCTTAATCTGTCAGCACGCATCTTAATCTGATGCTCGCTTTCTTCTCCGCTTACATAGAGCGTAGTTACATTTTTTAATTGCAATGCGTTTTGCAAAAACAATGTACTCTTGCCAATGCCGGGCTCGCCGCCTACTAATACAATGCTTCCTGGAACTATACCGCCGCCTAGCACGCGGTTTAATTCAGCATCTCCGGTTACCACTCGTTTTTCTTCGGTGGTTGTAATATCATTTAGTGAAACTATCCTGGGTTTGGTTGGATTGGTACTATATTCTTTCCATTCGCTTGAAGCCTTACCGTTATTTTTTTCCAGCACTTCTTCTACAAATGTGTTCCATTGATTGCATGATGGGCACTTACCAAGCCACTTGGGACTTTCATATCCGCAGTTGCTACAAAAGAAGGCTTTTTTTACTTTGCTCATGCGGTAAAGATAGAAGAGTTATGCGTTGAAAATTTAAGCAAAAAATCACCGGCTTTTTATTGAGATTATACGGTAAATAAGAACAATAACGTAATGAGATATGTTTATAGAATTATTGAAAACTGTTGATGTATGTTGAAGGATTACAAGGCATTTGCAATGGGAACTTCCGGACAGTAAAAAGGCCGGTATGGCTACCGACCTTTTACTTACTAACCCATTAAATTCTGCCACTAAATTACAATAATGAGGCACATTTCAAAATTAATTTTTACCCTTGTTGATAACTTTCAACCCCCTAAATAGCCCGATAATACTGCCATTTTGCCCAAACTGTGATATTTCATAATTTTATTATGTCATTATGACCCATTTGGGGGTAAATAACGTACATTAAGTCATTGTTTATTAGTTGGTTAACTATTTGTGGACTATCTTTTAAATAAGAAAAAATGAACTCAATTTTCCTTGTTTCCATTCTTTTTGTGGGTATTAGTATGCTGGTTTCGATGGTGCTCAAAAGCAAGTTTGCGCACTACAGCCAGGAGCCACTTTCGAGTGGTTTAACGGGGCGGCAGGTGGCCGAAAAAATGCTTCGTGACAACAACATTTATGACGTAACAGTGACCTCGGTAGAGGGACATCTTACGGACCATTATAACCCCCTCGACAAGACCGTTAATTTAAGCCCTGAAGTTTACCAGGGAAGTAGTATTTCTGCTGCGGCAGTGGCTGCCCATGAGTGTGGGCATGCCGTTCAGCACGCAACTGCTTACAGGTGGCTGACAATGCGCAGTAAACTGGTGCCTGTTGTTCAGTTTAGCAGCAATATTGTGCAATGGGTTTTGCTGGGCGGTATTTTGATGATCAAGGTGTTTCCTGGGTTGTTACTAATAGGAATTATCCTTTTTGCGATGACGACCATTTTCTCGCTGATTACGTTACCGGTGGAATTTGATGCCAGCAACAGGGCGTTGGTTTGGTTGAATACTACCAGTATAACCCGCGGCCAGGAGCATGATAAAGCAAAAGATGCCTTGAAATGGGCTGCGATGACCTATGTTGTAGCCGCTTTGGCCAGCATTGTTACGCTCATTCAGTATATCTTCATTTTCATGGGAAACAGAAACAGGAATTAGCTATCTGCCAGCTATAAGCTATCTGTTGTTAATTTTTAAATATGCGTCGGCTCGACTTTTATAAGCGTGTTGCGTTTGAGTACTTCGTAAATCGTACTTCGTACTTTAAGGCAGCCGGTTTTAGCAAATACATCGTGCATCTAAAACCGGACATAGTAGATTGCTAGCTTTTCTTTTTTTCCGCAAAATAATTCACCACAAGGTCCGCTTTTGATTTGCCTATTACCTGGGCTATTTCATCGGCGGATTTTGTTTTTATATTACCGACTGATTTAAAATGTTGCAGCAATTGCGTTGCTGTTTGCTGGCCTATTCCCTTAATATTTTCCAGCTCGTTCACAAAAGTGCCTTTTGATCGTTTCTGACGGTGAAATGTAATACCAAAGCGGTGCACTTCATCCCTGATCCTCCGCACGAGCTTTAAGCTCTCGCTGTCCCAGGGCAGCTTAATAGATTGCTGGTCGCCCGGAAAAAATATTTCCTCTTCATTCTTGGCCAGGCCTACAACGGTCATCTGGCCCACAAGGTCAAGCTCTCTTATGCTTTCCATTGCCGCACCCAGTTGCCCTTTTCCTCCATCTATAATAACCAGTTGCGGAAGCGGTGTCTCTTCTTCTTTTAGGCGCCTGTATCGACGGTAAACAACTTCCTTCATGGTAGCAAAGTCATTGATACCTTCAACCGTCTTTACATTGTAATGCCTGTAGTCTTTTTTGCTCGGAACGCCATCTCTAAAGCAAACCATCGCCGATACGGGAAAACTTCCCTGAAAATTGGAGTTATCAAAACACTCAATATGCACAGGCGCTTCTCTAAGATGCAATGCATCCTGTAACTGGTAAAGCACCTTTTTCTTTTCCATATCGCTCTTGCCTTCCAGCGCCAGTATTTTCTTTTTGCGTAGCTCTTCTTTAAAATAGTTTACATTCTTTTGAGACAGCTCAAGCAGCTTCTTTTTATCACCACCTTTTGGTACTGTAACGGTAACCGTTTCTTCCGGGTAATCTATCTCAAATGGCAGTACAATTTCTCTGGCAAGGCTATTGAATGTCTCGCGCAGGTTGCCCACCGCAAACTCCAATACTTCGTTCTCCGTTTCTTCCAGCTTTGTTTCCAGCTCAATAGTATGCGTTTGTACAATTGTGCCATTCTCCACCATCAGGTAGTTAACATAGGCTGTTTCATCTTCTTTCAGAATAGAGAAAACATCCAGTGTTCCAAGATGCCTGCTTACAATAATTGATTTAGCCTGGTAGCTTTCCAGGTAATCGATCTTTTTCCTTACCTGTTCAGCTTTTTCAAACTGAAGGTTTATCGCATGTTCCTGCATTTGCGCTTTCAGTTTTTCAAAAACAGGCGACAAGTTTCCCTTCAGCATTTGCCGAACTTCTTGCAATGCTTCGGCATAATCTTGTTCCGATTGTAATCCTTCACACGGGCCTTTACAATTTCCCAAATGATACTCCAGGCAAACTTTGAATTTGCCTCTTTGTATGGCTTCCTTTGCCAGGTTGAGCTTGCAGGTCCTTAACGGAATAAATTGTCGGATGAAGCCTAGCAATTCACGCACTTTTCCTGCGGAAGTAAATGGTCCCAGGTATTCAGAGCCATCGTTGATCTTTCTTCTTGTAAGAAAGATTCGCGGAAAAGGCTCTTTTTTGATAACGATAAACGGATAAGATTTATCGTCCTTAAGATTGATATTGTATTTCGGCTGAAATTGTTTGATAAGGGAATTTTCCAGCAGGAAAGCATCCTGCTCAGAGCCTACAATGGTAAACTCGATATGATGAACGCGCTGAACCAGTTCATGCGTCTTATAACCCGAGAACGTTTTATTAAAATATGAGCTTACACGTTTCCGAAGGCTTTTCGCCTTACCAACGTATATAAGGTCTCCCTTTGAATCAAAATATTTGTAAATGCCCGGCTGAACCGGAATTTTATGTGCTATTTGCTGAAATTCTGCAGATGTCATAGTTAACTAAATCATTTTAATTGACAGTTGACAATTGACAATTGAAAATGAAGGTAACACTCGCTAAATTGTAATTGTCAATTCTCAATTAGTCCTTCTTGTTCCATATTACCGTATTTTTTTCAGATTGCTCTTTTCCTCCGGGAAGTTGAATAATCCTGTTAATGTAAAAGCTTTCGTTTGCTTTCCATCCCATTTTATCCATTACTGTAGTATCGCCCTTATTGCTTACCCTGCTTACAAAAATCCGCTTCACCCTTTGGCTTTCATTGTTCAACAGAACATCAACACTTTGCACGGGAAGCTCTTTATTTATGCTCCGGTAGCTCAGCGTAATGCTGTTTGTAGTAAGATCGTTAAATACGTTCTCTTCGTAATATTTTTTTACAGAAATATCGCTAATGTCAATGGCCGTAAACATGTTCGCCAGGCTGTCGAAAATCTGCCTGGAGATCGGGGTAGAGTCGCGCCTGTTATTTTTCTCTACAATCCGGTAAAGAAAATAAGGTGTGCTGTCTACATCTTTTTTGTCATTTATAAAAAACTGCTGCACGGGATAAAAAACAGTAGAATCATTGTTGATTGTTTTAGTACCCTCTTCAGAAGTGTTTTTTGAACGGCAGGAAAATAAGGTTAATAGTGTCGCAACGGCAACAAATCTTTTCATCAAACGAAATTAGGTAATTGAGTGATAAAGTGTAAGCTTAGGAATTAGGTATCAGGTATCAGGCGTCAGGCGTCAGGCGTCAGGTATCAGGAAGAAGAGAGCATCATGCCTTAGCTTATACCTCAAGCCTTATAGCTTATGCCTACTTCAGTCTCTTGCTAAATCCGATCTTAATGCCGTAATCAAGTAAATGTTCCTTAATCGGGTAGTTTTTGATGTAAGTAGGCAGCACCTGGTATCTAAACTGAGGACCAATTTGCCACCTGTATTTTCCGGATTGAATGCTGACATAGGTTTCAATTGCGGAATTAAAATTCCATTTTCGCATCAGGTCAGTACCATCAGCGTAATTTTTTAGGTCGGTACTCAGCAGGAATGGTTCTTTATCAAAGGTGTAAGTAGGTTGAACAGAAGCGGCAACGTTCCAGGTTACTCTGCCTGAACGAAGAATTCTATAATCAACGCCAACCGGCATGGCCAGCTCAAACGTTTTGTTTTGAATTGTTGTAACCGAAGTGCTTCCGGAAGGATTGGTACTGTAAGAAGACATGGTTCTATATACATTGTCATATCCCAGGCCGATAGATGTTTGCTGAGAAGGGACATTGTATGCTTCGATATTATACTGCCTTGCATTAAACTGGATGCCGGTTTTCAGCATAAAGCGCTTGCTCAGGTTATAGCCAACACCTAGCCCAATTTCTATGCCCATGGCAGGTTTCTGCTTTATTTCACCAAGGGAAGTATTTGCTAACGGCGTGTTATTGATGTAGCTTGAATTAATTCTTTGCGACTTATCATCCGTTAAAGTACGGTAGCTGGCCGATGGTGTTATATAAAACTGGAATGCGAGGCGTTGCAAAAATGAATATTGTTTCATGCCAGATGCCTTCGGCTTTGACAAATTAAAATCCAACGGAGCAGGAGTGTGGCTGGAAAGCTTGTCGCCAGCTAAGGCCTGGTTGGTTAGAGAGGATGTAAGTGCAATTAAGTTTGCAGGATTGTTTATAATAATTGCCTGTGATAATTCACTAACGTCTACGTTATTCAGCCTTGCAAGCGTTACTTCATCATTCTTTAGGTCTGGCTTAGTTGCGGTTTTTTTGTCAGAAACTGCAGAAAGGTTTGCCTCATCAATCCTCGCAACAAGATCCTGCGTCGTATTTTCTACGTGAAGCTGTTGCCCGTTCAGTTTATTTTTTACAGCGGCTATTGTTTTTTGTGTTACTGTATTGGGTAAAATGCGTTCTTCTATGCTCTGATAACCGTCAGCAGGTTTTTCCTGGATTGTTTGCTGTGCATTTGGATGTGTACGGGCATACAATTCAGCATTTTGAAGCCTTTTTTCAGGTTTTACCAGGAGTGTTCCAACTACGAGAAGAGCAATAACAGCAATGGTTGTAAATGTAAGAGCGGGCCACCGGCTTTTGCCATGCAGTTCTTCCTGAATGTTCCTCCAAATCTGATCGGCAGCATACATGCGATGCTGATTCACTTGCTTTTGAAGAAAACTTTCAAAATCATCATTATGTAATGGGCTCCTCATTACGTTTAGTCCTGGTTATTTTTTAAACACAACATGCAAAGCCATGTCCGCTTCTGGCTTTTCCAATATTTTTTTCTTTATCAGAATCGCTTCCAGCATGGCTTTCGCTCTGGTATACTGGCTTCTGCTTGTACTTTCTTCTATTTCCAGCATCTCTGCAATTTCTTTGTGACTGTAACCTTCAATTGCATAAAGGTTTAAGACTGTTTTATATCCAACCGGTAAAAGTCGTATACATTCAATCACCTGTTTTGCCTGCATCAGCGACGGAATGGTTTCTTCCCTCACCTGAAGGTAGGTGGCGTATGCCAGGTCCACATTTTCATTAAACTTCTTGTATTTCTTTAAAAAATTAATACAAGTATGCACAATTACTTTTCTGACCCACCCCTCAAAAGCGCCTTTATTTTGAAATGTATTTATCTGGGTAAAAACCTTAATAAAACCCTCCTGAAGCATGTCTTCGGCGTCTTCCCTGTTTTGTGCGTACCTGTAACAAACCGATAGCATTTTAGGGCTATACCTGTTGTATAGCTCCCGCTGTGCCGTGGGATCGTTTTGGAGACAACCGTAAATGAGTGCTTCTTCGGTCATAAGGTATTTGAAGTACCCATAAATTTAGACAAAAAAATTCATGCAATGCTGCATGAATCGACAAATGTTCACAATGAATTAATTTTTGCAACAATGTTGAAAAAATTAAAATAGCCTTATATTTGCAACATTGTAACAAAAAAAGAATATGCTACGACTGTCGATCTTTTTTGCGGTGCTGTTTATTGGAGTGTATGCAGCAGCGCAAAAGCCTAACCGCACTACTGCAACTGTTGAAAAATCTTATTTATCCGGAACTGTAAGGGATGAAACAACCGGCAAGCCTTTGCCGTTGGCAAGTATTATTATCCATGATGCAAGTGCCGGAGCCATTGCCAATAATAACGGCGAATATCAAACATCCGGAGTTAAACAAGGTAAATACCTGGTAGAGGTATCTTATCAGGGTTACACAAGCATACTTGAGACTGTAATTATAAATGGTAATACCGAAAAAAACTATTCATTAAAGCCGGCAATTGTAGAACAGGAAGCTGTTACGGTAACCGGTGTGGCCTCTGCTATACGTTTGCGTTTATCCCCGCAGCCGGTAAGCGTGTTAAAGCAGAATGACCTGTTACATGTTTCATCTACAAATGTGATGGAAGGATTAAGCAAAGCGGTTCCGGGTGTATCTGTTGTAACTACCGGACCAGCCATCGCAAAGCCATTTATTCGTGGCCTTGGCTATAACAGGGTGTTGGTAATAAATGACGGCGTTAGGCAGGAAGGCCAGCAGTGGGGCGATGAACATGGTATTGAAATAGATGATTATAATGTTCAGAAGATTGAAGTGCTAAAGGGGCCGGCTTCACTGATGTATGGAAGTGATGCAATTGCCGGCGTGATCAATATTCAAAGCCAGGTTCCTGCGCCGGAAGGAGTAATAAAAGGGAATATTCTCGCAGAATATCAAACCAACAGTGCATTGCGCGGATTTAATGGTAACATTGGCGGCACCAAAAATGGTTTTAGCTGGAATGCCTATGGTACTTATAAGGCTGCACACGATTTCAAAAACCAGTATGATGGTTACGTATTTAATTCAAAGTTTGCTGAACATAATTTTGGTGCAATGGCCGGCTATGGCGGAAAGTGGGGCTATACAAGATTGTTTGTAAGTGATTTTAATTTAAAGGCAGGCATGGTGGAGGGCGATCGCGATTCTGCTACCGGAAAATTTCTTAAACCAGTAAGTGGTGGCGAAGAAATTGCAACAGAAAGCGATTCTAAAAGCATCACACCTTTTATCCCATACCAGCATATTGAACATTTTAAAGTAACTGCTGATAATAGCTTTAATATCGGCAAAAATAAACTGGATGTAACGTTAGGCTACCAGCGTAACCAGCGACGTGAATTTGGAAACATTAATGCCGTAGATGTTCCTGATGCATATTTTGATCTTAAAACAATTACGTATGCAGCTCGCTATCATTTAACCGGTAAGAAAGAATGGAAAACGAGCTTTGGTATAACAGGCATGTCGCAATCCAATACCAACAGGGCTGAAGAGGTAATCATTCCTGATTATACTTTGTTTGACATTGGCGGCTTTATCTATACACAATATTATAAGAATGGATTGCAGTTAAGCGGTGGCCTGCGTGTAGACAACAGGCATGCTGAAGGCAAGCAAATGCTGGTTGATAATGAACAGAAGTTCGCTCCATTTGAAAAGAACTTTGCCAACGTTTCGGGTAGTGCAGGATTAAGTTATGAGCTTTCAAGGCTGGTTACACTAAAATTAAATATAGCACGCGGTTTCCGTGCGCCGAATTTTGCTGAACTGGCTAGCAATGGCGCCCACGAAGGAACCAATCGTTACGAGGTTGGAGATAATAATCTTTCATCAGAAGTTAGCTTCCAGGTGGATGGCGGTGTTGATATTAATACAGAGCACGTATCTATTAATGCGAGCCTTTTCTACAATAACATCAGCAATTATATCTTCTATCAAAAAGTGTTGAATGGCGCGGGACAGGATTCAATTATTGTTGATAGCGAAACAGGTGCATTGTTAAATGTATTTCGCTTTTCGCAACGCAACGCCTATTTGTATGGTGGAGAAGCATCAATAGATATACATCCTCACCCGCTGGATTGGCTTCACTTTGAAAATAGTCTTTCTTATACGAGAGCGCAATTCAAGGAAGCATTGGATGGATCATCTAATGTTCCATTAATTCCGGCGGCAAGATTATTTTCTGAGCTCAGGGGAAATTTCTTTTCAAAGGGTAAGTCCTTTAAAAACTTTTATGTTAGCCTTCAAAGCGATTATAACTTCAAGCAAAGCCATCCGTTTACCGGATATAACACCGAAACTGCAACAAGTGATTACTGGCTGATAAATGCAGGCATCGGTGCTGATATAGCAAGAAAGGGCAAGACCTTATTCTCTGTAAATATTGCCGGCAATAATCTTGCAGATGTAGCTTATCAAAATCATCTCAGCAGGCTGAAATACACAGCAGAAAACAATCTTACGGGAAGAGTGGGTGTATTTAACATGGGCCGCAATTTTACTTTTAAAGTGAGTGTGCCATTAAATTTCAACAATTGACAACGGGAGTGAGTGTGCTAATGTGTAAATGTGAAAATGTGCGAATGTGAAAGAAAAGATACTATGCAGTCTAAAGGAATATTGAAGTTGCTATTATTCCCTTTGTGCTGTGTTATATTCTCAGTGAGTTGTGGTTCCACCTCATTTTTCAATTCATTTCCGTATTTGCAAATTTGCACATTCGCACATTCAACTTAAATTGCTGCCTATTAAATCACTCAAACAATCTAACATCATGAAAAAAATTGCTTGTGCATGCTTAGGCATCATTTGTACGATGATGCTAACGCAATGTAACAATCCTTCTTCTGAAACTGGCGGAAGCGATTCCACTGCGACATCAAAAGACACTACCATGGCTTCTTCCGGTTCTACTGCTGGTTTTAAGATTGGTATCCAGATGTGGACATTCAGGCTCTTCTCTTTTGAAGAAGCGTTGGCTAAAGTTGATAGTGCCGGCGTTAAACACATTGAAGCATTTGTTGGTATGCCTCTTACCAAAGGTGGCAGCGCTAAATTTGGTTGGGACATGACCGATGCAGATAAGGCTAAAGTAAAAGGATGGCTCGATGCAAAAGGCATCAATATCGTTGCAATGGGCGTTATTTCACCAAAAGACGTTGCAGAGTGGAAAAAAGCTTTTGACCTGGCTAAATACTTCGGACTAAGCTATATCACAGCTGAGCCTAAAAAGGACCAATGGAATGCAGTTGATAGCCTGGCTGGTGCTTATGGCATTAAAGTAGCTATACACGACCATCCTAAACCAAATGCTTACTGGCATCCTGATTCAGTGCTGGCTGCTATCCAGGGGCATCCAAATATCGGTTCTTGTGCAGATGTTGGCCACTGGTCACGCAACGGCCTTGATCCAGTTGAGTGCTTAAAGAAATTAGACGGCCATGTATATGGCGTACACCTGAAAGATATTGTTGCATTTGATAAAACTGATGCTGCAGATACAATCGTTGGAACAGGTGTAATTAAGTTTGATCCGATCTTCCAGGAATTGAAACGTCAGAATTTCAATGGAATGATGTCAATTGAACATGAATCTAACTGGGAACATAACCTTCCCGACGTGATTCAAACAGTGAAGTTCTATAATGATCATGTAGCTGCTCTCAAATAAGATTAATACAATCTTTATAAAAAAAGCCACTCATCGTCTCCGGTGAGTGGCTTTTTTTTTGCCAATAATGCAATGGATTGCATATTATAGTTATCGGTTTTTGGTTGAATTTCAATTAAGTTTAAGTGCTTTTTAATTAGAACTTCCAAAAAAAATAGGTTTTTTGTGTACTAATTACACATGAGTTATGTGTAATATTTAAGACTAAAACTGCATCTATGTTTGCCAAACTACAACTTAAAGGCTTACTCCTTTACTGCTTTATGCTTATGACGCAGATTGTTTTAGCCCAATCAAAAACGGTTTCCGGAAAAGTAACAGACGACAAGGGCGCTGCCGTTGCCGGTGCATCTGTTATTGTTAAAGGTTCCAAGATGGGTACAACAACAGACGCTCAGGGTAATTTTAAGCTTTCCGCACCCTCATCCGCATCTTCCGTGGAAATTTCATTCGTAGGTTTTGCTGCACAAACAGTCAGCATTCCTGCATCGGGCGACATTTCAGTTGCTCTTGTGCCAGACAATTCAACATTAACAGACGTTGTTGTTGTGGGTTATGGTACAGCCCGTAAAAAAGATCTTACAGGTTCTGTGGGATCAGTATCGGAAAAGAATTTTAATAAAGGAATTGTTACTGCTCCTGACCAACTTATTCAAGGCAAAGTTGCCGGTGTGCAGGTACTTGGCAACAGCGGCCAGCCTGGCGCTGCCACAACGGTGCGCGTTCGTGGTAACTCCGCGATTACCGGAACCGGCCAACCACTCTACGTAGTAGATGGAGTTCCATTGGATGGAAGGTCTGCTCGTCCTGCTGTTAATGCACAAAACATAGGAAACACGCCCGTGACTAACCCGCTGAACTTTATTAATACAAATGACATTGCATCTATTGATGTTTTAAAAGATGCATCAGCTACAGCCATCTATGGTTCCCGCGCTGCATACGGTGTGGTGATGATCACTACTAAGAAGGGTGAGTCTGGCCCTGCCAAAGTGTATTTCTCTGCAAGCACCGGCTTTAGCAAGTTGCTGAAGAAAGTTGATGTGCTGAACGCAAGTGAGTATCGCGCGGCATTAAAGTCTTACGGCCTCAACTATGGTGACGAGGGTTCAAGTGTAGACGCTATGGATGCAATCACACGTACTGCATGGAATCAGAATTTTACAGTGGGTGCAAGCGGCGGTAACGAAAACGCACGATACCGTGTAACACTTGGCTATCAGAACCAGGATGGAATTATTAGAAAATCAGGGCTTAAAAAATATACTGCAAACCTTAACAGTGGCTTCAAACTTCTTAAGAACAGAAGACTGGGGGTTGATATAAACATGTTGGTGAACCAGATCAATGAAGCTATTGCACCCGTTTCAAATGATGCCGGCGCTACTGGTAGCATCATCGGCCATGCTCTACAATGGAATCCTACTCAGGCTTTAAAATTTGGAGATTCTTTAAATATTCTTCAAGGCGATATCGTCAATCCACTTGGTATGTCTGAAGCATACAATGACCATTCAGTAGTAAACACAGTATTGGCAAGTATTTCTCCTTATTACAAAATCACCGACGATTTGGAATATAGAATCCTGGCAAGTGCTAACTATAGTTCAGGTGTAAGGAGAACCTCTATCCAATCGTGGATAAATCTGAATGATGTTAAAGGAAAGGGCTGGGCTGGTTACGCAAACAACGAATTACTTACAAAGCAATTCACACAGACATTGAGCTACAATAAAAAGCTCAGTTCTTCTTTGAACCTTAATGCTGTTATCGGTTATGAATACCAAAGCTTTTCAAGTAAAGGCGCCAGCATTACGGCATCGGGCTTCCAGAATTATCCAGGTTTAGACTATACCGATTATTTGCAAGGCTCTAATCCTGGTAACAGAAATATAAGTTCATTTAATGATCCCGTAACCGAATTAAAATCATACTTCGGTAGAGCAACCCTGAATTATAAAGATCGTTATATCGTTACCGGAACACTTCGTTCAGATGGATCAACAAAATTTGGTAGCGATTATAAAACGGGTTACTTCCCATCTTTCGCCGCAGCATGGAATGTTACCAATGAAGACTTCTTAAAAGGAAACGGTTTTGTTAACCTGTTGAAATTAAGAGTTGGTTGGGGTAAAACCGGTAACCAGGAATTTCCATCTGGCGCCTCTCAAAAGACCTACAATATCTCCTCTGGTGGTTTATCGCAGGCACAAAATGCTAACTCAAGTTTAAAATGGCAGTCAGACAGACAAACCAATATTGGTGTTGATTTCGGAATTCTTAAAAATAGAATCTACGGTACAGTTGATTACTTTGATAAACTTACAACTGACCCCGTGTTCCCGACTGATCCCATTCAGCCGGCACCTCCTGGAATTGTTGTTAGATGGTACAATATTGATGGAAATATTTCCAATAAAGGTGTAGAGGCAACATTAAACGGAGACATTATCAGCAAAAAAGATTTGACGTGGACATTGGGTGTTAATGCAACTTTTATTAAGAATGTTGTAAATGGCCTTGTATCTCCAATCAGTACAGGTAGCCTGAGCGGTCAGGGTCTATCTGAAACAAGGGTTGAACAAATGGCTAACGGACATCCGATGAATGTTTTTTATACAAGACATTATCTTGGACTGGACAAAGACGGCCAGGCAATGTATGAAGACAAGGGTAACACATTCTACTATGTAGGCAGCCCAATTCCAACTACTATTGTGGGGCTCAGTACTTCTGTGAACTATAAAAAGTTAGCGCTAATCGTAAATATGAACGGAGCATACGGTCATAAGATTTATAACAATACAATCAACGCATATTTGCCAGCACCAAACCTGGGATCAAGAAATATAGAAAAATCGATTGTTACAACAACTCCTAAAGAATCATTATCTAACCCAATTACTTCCTCTTCAAGATATATTGAAAATGGTAATTACATGAAGCTTGCCAACGTTACCCTTTCTTATAACCTTGGTAACCTTGGAAATTCTCTTAAAAACGCTACAATATATGTAACAGGACAAAATTTGGCAGTGTTTACAAAGTACAAAGGGTTTGATCCTGAAGTTAACACAGATAAAACCTACAACAATGTGCCTTCTGCTGGTATAGAATACACACCGTATCCATCCTCAAGGACATTTACTGTAGGTATAAACTTTTCTCTTCAATAATAAATTTTGAAAAATGAAACTGAAAGTTCTTACATATATAGTTGCATCAACCTGTTGTATTTCTTCGTGCACCAAACTGGATGAAACGCTGCACTCTACTTTTGGAGAAGGAGGAGTAGGCAGTAACAATGTTGATGCTCTTTTAAAAGGCGCTTACAACTCAATGAGAGTGCCCTACCAGCAACAAGATGGTGTTTGGGCCCTACAGGAGCATTCATCAGACGAATGTCTTGGTCCAACACGCGGTGGAGACTGGGATGATAACGGTATCTGGCGCGTGCTTCACGCGCATAAATGGACCGCAGATCACGCTTACGTTAATAATACGTTTAACAACTTAGGCGGTGTTGTATATTCATCTACCGATTTGTTGCAATACAGTCCAACTGCTTCTCAGGCTGCTCAAGCTCGTTTTATCAGAGCGTTCGCCATGTTCGACATGTTGGATTTGTGGAACCAGGTCCCTTATCGTGACCCTGGTGAAAGCACCGTTGGAGCATCGCGTGTACGCAAAGGTGCTGAAGCCCTGGATTACATTATGAGTGAGTTAAACGCTATCATAAAAGATTTGCCTGATGGCCAGCCTGCTAATCAAGCAAATAAGGATGCTGCCCGTGTATTATTAATGAAGTGTTATTTGAACAAGGGCGCTATTGGCAACAGGGCCACACCTACTTTTGACAATGGTGACATGACTCAGATAATTACTTTGGCTGATCAGATTATTAACAGCGGCAAGTATAAATTCAACACTGATTACTTTGACAACTTTGCTCCTGATAACGACACCAAGTCAACTGAAAACATCTTTACTGCAAACAACGTTGGTGGTGCGGAAGGTGGAGACGTTCGTTCCCGCTGGTATCTTGGCTTGCACTACAATCAAAACCCGAGTGGCTGGAATGGCTTTACCACATTGTCTGATTTTTACAACAAATTTGATGCAGCCGATAAGCGTAGAACTGAAAGCTACACAGGTATGACTGATAAATCTGGTATCAAAGCCGGCTTTTTGGTGGGGCAACAATATGATCAAACCGGGAAAGCGCTTACCGACAGAAAGGGCCACCCACTTGCTTTTACTCCTGAAGTAAAAATTAAAGAAACTGATCCCAATACGCTGGAGTTTACCGGTATTCGTGTAATGAAATATCCGATAGATTACGCTTCTTCTAACGGTACGTTTGCAAATAACGACTATGTATTTTATCGTTATTCAGATGTATTGTTAATTAAAGCTGAAGCATTGCTAAGATCTGGAAATGCAGCTGCTGGGCTTACACTTGTAAACCAGGTTAGAGCTGCCAGAAATGTTACTCCTTATGCTTCTTTAACAGAACAAAATTTGTTGGACGAATTAGGCCGCGAATTCTACTGGGAATCACACCGCAGAACAGATTTGATCCGTTTTGGCAAATTCCTGGATGCATGGCAGGAAAAAGATGGTACAGATGATCCAAAATATCTGATCTATCCGATTCCTAACAGGCAGTTAGCTGTAAATCCAAATTTGGAGCAGAATCCGGGCTACTAATATTTTTAAATTTTAATAAGTAAAAAGGCCATTTATCAAATGGCCTTTTTATATTGCTGTGTATGAAGTTTTATAAGATTGCATTGTGTGTGCCTTTGTGTATCCTGCTGTTTATATCCTGCAGCACAAAAAAGGAAGAACCTGCTTTGTTTGAGCTGATGAAGGCTACCGGAATAAATTTCTCCAACGATATTCACAATACCAAAGACTTCAATATTTTCAGTTACCGCAACTTCTACAATGGAGGCGGCACCGCAATTGGTGATCTTAATAATGATGGGCTTGCAGATGTGTTTCTTACCGCCAACATGGGCAGCAACAAATTGTATGTAAACAAGGGCAACTGGCAGTTTGATGATATTACGGATAAAGCTGGCCTTGGTGGCTCTGACAAATGGAGCACAGGAGTTGTAATGGCTGATGTAAACAATGATGGCTGGCTGGATATTTATGTCTGTAACGCCGGTTATATTAACGGTAAATCGCCTGAAAATAAACTATACATCAACAATCACAACCTTACATTTACGGAAAGTGCGGCAGCCTATGGCTTAACAAATCATGGAGGCTATGCAACGCACGCCGCTTTTTTTGACTACGACATGGATGGCGATCTTGACTGCTTCATCATTAACAACAGCTTTATTCCCGTTAATACATTGAACTATGCCAACAAGAGAGACCTCCGCGCTGCGGATTGGCCTGTAGCGGATTTTTTAAAAGGAGGTGGTGATAAGCTGTTGCGCAACGACAATGGCAAGTTTACCGATGTAAGTAAAGAAGCCGGCATTTATGGAAGCCTTATCAGCTTTGGGTTGGGTGTAACTGTTGGCGATGTGAATGGAGATGGGTATCCGGATGTGTACGTATCGAATGATTTTTTTGAAAGGGATTACCTATACATCAATCAAAAGAATGGCACATTTAAAGATGAGCTGGAACAATGGGTGCAACATACAAGCCTTGCATCTATGGGGGCCGATATGGGCGATATCAATAACGATGGCTATCCGGATATTTTTGTTACAGATATGCTTCCCGATGATGAATACAGGCTAAAAACAACAACCTCGTTTGAAAATATTGATGTGTATCGCCTCAAACGAAAATCTGGTTTTTACGAGCAGTTTCAGCAAAACACTTTACAGCTCAATAATAAGAACGGAAAATTTTCTGAGATCGGCTTTTACAGCGGTGTTGCTGCATCTGACTGGAGCTGGGGTGGTTTAATGTTTGATGCAGATAATGATGGGAACAATGATTTGTATGTATGCAACGGCATTAATCGTGACCTTACGGACCAGGATTTTATCGACTTCTTCGCGAACAATGTTGTACAACGTATGGTAATGACTGGCGAGAAAGAAGATGTGGATGACATCATTAGTAAAATGCCCAGTCATCCGCTTGTTAATAAAGCTTTCAAAAACAATGGCAACCTGAAATTTACAGACGCGGCAAAACAATGGGGTTTCACTGAACCTTCATTTTCAAACGGTGCTGCGTATGGCGATCTAGATAACGATGGAGACCTTGACCTGGTGATCAACAATGTAAATCAAAAAGCATTTGTCTATCAGAATAAAGCGCGTCAGCAAAAAGGAACCAACAATTACATTGGCCTAAGCCTGAAAGGAAAAGGTGTTAATACTTTCGCTGTTGGAAGTAAAGTAAAGATCTATGCAGGAGGGCAGATTATTTCAAGAGAGTTGATTCCAAGCAGGGGCTTTCAATCTTCAATGGATTATAAAATAATTGCCGGCCTCGGAACAATGGATAAAGTTGATTCGGTGGTAATCCGTTGGCCCGACCTTACCGTAACTTCAATTGCTCATCCGGAGATTAACAAAGTCCACATCATTGACCAAAAAGCAGCTTTGGCTCAGGCTTTGCCTGTAAAAGCACTCACGCAGGAGCCGCCATTGCTTGCTGCAACTACGCAGCATTTTGAGAAACATACAGAAGATGATTATATAGATTATTATGATGAAAGGAATATTCCCCGCATGTTATCACAGGAAGGCCCGAAGGCTGCTGTAGGCGATGTAAATGGGGACGGAAGGGAAGATGTATATATCTGCGGTGCTGCAGGGCAGGCTGGGCAGTTATACCTTCAAACCAACGACGGCAGCTTTATGTTGAAGAAGCAACCGGCGTTTGACAAGTATGCAGATATGGAAGATGTTGCTGCGCTTTTCTTTGATTGTGACAATGACGGCGATCTGGATTTGTTTGTGGGAGCAGGAGGAAACAACGCACCGGGAAGCAGCGGTAAAATGCAGAGCCATCTGTACCGGAATGATGGAAAGGGAAATTTTGAAGTTGACTTGAATGCAATTCCTGCAAGCCGTTCCAACACAGCAGTGGTGATTGCAAACGATTTTGATAATGATGGTGACCTTGATTTGTTTGTTGGAGGAAGAAGCGAGCCGATGAACTATGGTATTTCGCCGGCAAGCTATCTGTATGTGAACGATGGGAAGGGCAACTTTACGGATATGGCTGCCACTAAAAATCCGGATATAGCGAAAATTGGAATGGTTACAGGCGCTCAATGGGCTGATATAAATGGTGATAAGCAAAAGGAGCTGATTGTTGTAGGAGAATGGATGACGCCAAGAATATTTTCTTTTGGCAACGGTAAGTTTAATGAAATAAAAACAAACCTGGACAGCCTGTATGGCTGGTGGCAAAGTATTAACGTTGCGGATATTGATGGCGACGGCGATGAAGACCTGATCATAGGGAATATGGGTGATAATTTTTATCTGCGCCCCAATGCAACAAATCCTGTAAAGCTTTGGATGAACGATTATGATCACAATGGCGCACTCGACAAGATACTTACACATACTGTAGATGGTAAGGATATGCCCGTGTTTCTTAAGCGGGAAATTGTCGACCAGTTGCCTTCACTCAAGAAGGAAAACCTTAAGCATGAAACCTTTGCCAGGAAGTCGATGCAGGAACTGTTTGCTTCAAACCTTATTGAAAAAAGCCTGATAAAAACATTTAATTATACGCATTCTATTATTGCAGTAAATGAAGGCAATGGAAAATTTTCAGTAAAAAGGTTGCCCGATGAAGTACAGTTTTCAAGCGTGAATGCCATTGCTTGCACAGATCTGAACAACGACGGATATGTTGATATAATAGCTGGTGGCAACATCTTTGATTTTCCTCCACAGCTTTGCCGGCTTGATGCAAGTTTTGGAAGCGTATTGATAAACGATGGCAAAGGTAACTTTGCCCCTGTTGGTAAAGATAAAAGTGGTTTTGAAACAAGAGGGCAGGTTAGGGACCTTCACATCATAAAAACCGTAACAACAACCGGCATTCTTGTATTACAAAACAACGAACACCCGGTGTTATATAAAAGCAATACTGCAAAGAAAGAGCTGGTAAAAAAAGATACAAGGACAAAAGATTAACTCCCGCAGCATACCAATATGATAAGTCGGTTAAAACAATATATAAGTGGTTGTATCCTGGTTGTGGCGTTAGCAATAGCTTGTGCGCGTAAGGAAAAACAACCCGTAATGTTTACATTATTAACGAGTGATAGCACGGGGCTCAATTTTGTAAACAAGCTAACACCAACAGATAGTTTTAACATGTTTAAGTACATGTACTTCTACAATGGTGCCGGCATTGGCGCTGCCGATTTTAACAATGATGGGTTGGTAGATCTCTTTTTTGCGTCCAATCAGCAACAAAACAAATTGTATCTGAATACAGGTGGCATGCATTTTAAAGATGTTACAAAAGATGCTGCAATCCCGGATGATAAGCAATGGAGTACTGGTGTATCTGTTGTTGATATTAACAACGACGGACTGATGGATATTTATGTGTGCCGTGTCGGAAAATTTGAAAACCTGCATGGTGCTAACCAACTGCTGATTTGCCAGGGCTTAAAAAACGGAGTGCCTTTTTATAAAGATGAAGCGGCTGCTTATGGTTTAAATTTTTCTGGCTTTAGCACGCAGGCAGCTTTTTTCGATTATGATATGGATGGGGACCTCGACATGTTTCTGCTGAACCACTCCGTTCACCAGAATGGAACCTTTGCTGAAAGAAAACTTTTCATGGGTACATATAATGAAGTTTCCGGCGACAGGTTGTACAGAAATGATCACGGTAAATTTACCGACGTTACAAAGTCAGTTGGCATCAATAGTTCTGCAATAGGTTATGGACTGGGCATATGTGTTGCCGATATCAACCTTGATGGCTATCCGGATGTCTATATTGGTAACGACTTTCATGAAAATGATTATCTCTACATCAATCAACGCAATGGAACTTTCAAAGAAGAGCTGAATGACCACATGATGCACACTAGCCAGTTTTCAATGGGAGTAGATGTTGCAGATGCGGATAATGATGCGTATCCTGAAATTATTTCGATGGACATGCTTCCTTCAGATCCGTACATTCTCAAGCGTTCATTGGGTGAAGATGAATACAATGTATTCAACCTGAAAATAAATGCAGGATATAATTACCAGTACACCCGCAACAACCTTCAATGGAACAGGCGCAACGGAATGTTTAGCGAAACAGGTTTGTATTCAGGCGTATTTGCGACAGACTGGAGCTGGGCGCCCCTGTGGATGGATTTTGATAACGATGGGTTAAAAGATCTTTTTGTTAGTAATGGCATCCCGAAACGACTGAACGATATTGATTATGTAAACTATATATCCAATGGTGAAGTACAGGAAAAGATAAAAGCTAATCGCATTGATCAAAAAGAGATGGCGCTGATAAATAAATTCCCTGAAATAAAATTGCCCAATCGCTTTTATAAAAACATGGGCGATATGCAGTTTAAGGACCTTGGGAATAATGTGTCCGGGGATTTACCCACGTTTTCAAACGGCGCTGTTTATGCGGATTTGGATAACGATGGCGATCTTGACGTTGTTGTAAATAATATTGATGATGCGGCGATGGTGTACCGCAATGCAAGTAATGACAGCGCAAAAAACACTTTTGCCGAGATCACGCTTAAAGGCGGTTCAACAAATTTACATGCAACAGGTGCAAGGATCGTTGTGTTCACAAAAGACAGGCAGGTGCGCACTTACGAGAAGTACCCGATACATGGCTTTTTATCCAGCATGGATATTCCCCTTCATATTGGGCTAAGCAACACAAGTGTCGATTCAGCATTGCTCATTTGGCCCGACAACAGTTTTCAGCCACTTGATCTTCGTCAGCAAAAACAAACAATATCTTACAGAAAAGGATTACCCGCATTTAATTTTCAAATCATCACAGAACGATCGCCGAACCAATTAAACGCATTTGAGGATATTACCCAGTCTACGGGGTTGCTTTACAAGCATGAGGAAAACAATTTTGTAGAGTTTGACAGAGAACAGCTTATTCCTCATATGGTATCGAAGGAAGGGCCCGCATTGGCTGTTGCAGATATTAATCACGATGGGTTGGATGATGTTTTTATCGGATCTTCTAAAAGATTTAAAAGTGCGGTATTCATACAAACAAAAGAAGGAAGATTTGTAAGGCAATCCCAGCCAGCAATCGAATTGGATAGTATGTATGAAGATGTAGATGCTTGCTGGATTGATGTAAACAACGATCAACATCCGGACCTTGTTGTGGCAAGCGGCGGCAATGAATATTATGGCAAAGATGAGCACATGCAACCGCGTGTATACCTCAATGACGGCAAGGGTAATCTTACAAGAGAGCAACATGCATTTGACGGCATTTATTTAACCGCTTCCTGCGTTGCGCCTTATGATTTTGATGGGGATGGTAAGATGGACCTTTTTGTTGGTGCCCGATCTGTTCCATGGGAATATGGCGAAAGCCCTGTTTCTTATTTATTGAAAAACGATGGTGCCGGAAAGTTTAAAGACGTAACAACCTCATATGGGCAATCAATTCAGCATGCAGGGTTGGTAACAAGCGCCCTTTGGATTGATATTGATAAAAATGGCAGCAAAGACCTTGTGGTTACACAGGAGTGGGGCGGCATTGTGGCCTTTATGAATAACAAAGGCAACTTCACCAGGAAAGAACTTACAACAAAAAGGGGTTGGTGGAATTTTGTATTGCCTTGTGATATAGACAACGATGGCGATCTTGATTTTATAGCAGGCAATCTCGGGCTCAACAGCAGGTTAAAAGCATCAGCAGAGCAGCCTGTACGATTGTACTACAATGATTTTGATGGAAATGGAAAGAAGGAACAAGTGCTTACCTACTTTCTTAACGGAAAAGAAATCCCATTCGCTACAAAAGATGAATTGCAGCGGCAAATGCCCATTCTCAAAAAGAAATTTTTGTATGCGGAGGATTTTGCAAAAGCTACACTTACTGAATTATTTGATAAAGAGAAGTTAGATAACGCGGAAAAACTTACCGCAGATTATTTTTCAAATGCAGTGGTCATTAATAAAGGAAATGGTGTTTTTGAAACGGAAGCATTGCCATGGAAAGCCCAGCTGTCACCATATAAAAATGCCATTGTTGTGAACGCAAATAACGACGCATTGCCAGATATATTTATCGCCGGTAACTTCTATGAGAACAATATTGAAATGGGGCGTTATGATGCAGATTATGGAACTATTCTCGTCAATAAAGGTAAAGGGGTATTTGAATGCCAGTCTGTAAATGGATTAAACATTAAAGGACAGGTTAGAAAAATAAGTCCTGTTAACATTGCCGGAAAGCCTGCCATAGTTCTCGCGCGGAATAATGATAGCGTGATGGTGTTGAAAAGTCAAAAGTAAAAAAGCAAAAGACAAAAAAAAGTTGGCCTTAGCAGCTGTTGCTTATTTGGCAGTTCTGATCATAATCAAAAACTGTCGTTTTTACTTTTGAAGCAGCTTGCTATAATTCCGTGAACAGGGGCTTAGTACATCAACGACATTAGTTATTTAACTTAACACCATGAGGCTGTTTTGATTTTTTACTTTTGACTTAATATTACATCACTGGGTAATAAATTTTTGTAACCCATTTGCTGGTATCAGTCACAACACTTCTATCAGTAACCAACGATTCAAACGGAATGGCAGGTGAAGTCTTCTGATAATCCAATACGTATGTTTGGAGCATATCCATGGCATGGCTAATGGTATAAGGGCCGCCCTTAACTTCCGCAACAAGTATGTTGCCTTTCACCATCTCCTTAAATGAAATTGAACTATTGCCTTTGATTTCCTTATTCACAGGGATTGCGACTTTAACGGTATAAGCAGCCGAATCTTCACGAAGTATGTGCAGCATTGGAGGATTGGTTTCAATGCCTGCCTGTTGCTTTATAAATTCCCGTAACTGGTTCACAAGCGTATATACATCAGACGTTACTGGATATGCGGACAATGTCTTTTGTGTTGATACAAGAAACGTATCGCGAACAAGGGTCTGTTCTACCTTCATGCCATAAACATTTTCAGCCTTTTCCAGATAGGTTTTAAGATGATGTAGAATCTCATCCATATTTTGTTTAATGTCATTCGCTTTAATGTAATGCGCCATCCTGGTAAACGGATTTTTATATTCACCCGCGTCAGTCTGCCATGTTATGGTAACTGCATCTTTTCCGGCAGTAAGAACGTTCATAACACTGGTGATGTATTTGCCATCGTGTTGTATTACGATTGCTGCGCTATTATAGTAACCGGCTTTTAACGAGTAGGAGTCGTTCTTGTAAGTAAAAGTGGAATCTTTATTTTCACCAGGCCACCAATTTTTCCATTGCACATTATTAAATACAAATCTTTTAGTGCCGGCTTCGGTACATTGAACGGTTATCTGGTTGGTAATAATAAGCCTCGATGGAATAAAAAAATAAAAGCAGGCTATCATCAATATTATCACAACAGCAAAGCTTACCAGCCATTTTTTCATGCAACCTTATTTTAACGTGTAAATCAACAAATTGCTAATGTACTTGTTGAAAGTGTTAAAACAAAAAGAAACAATCTTATGGTACGAATCAGGTGAAGGAAATGGCATTAATATGTGTTCTGTGTTTTTTAAAACGCAGGCCATATATGGCCACGGCGATTTTTTATTCTCTTTAACCCTATGGCAATTATATTTGTTACATGCTTGTACAACGGATGTTAATATTGTTTTTACTGCTGTGCGGTTTGCAAATGGCGCAGGCGCAGTCCTTAAGCCTCAAGGTAAGCAGTAAAACCATCGGAAAGGGCGATGTGCTGCAAGTAGAATATGAAATAAAGGATGGCAATGATGTCACAGGCTTTTCCCAGCCCGCGTTTGATCAGTGGAACATAGTTGCAGGCCCTTCAACATCACAAAGCGTTGTTAGTGTAAATGGGCAAACCACCAGGACTTTCAGTTATGTTTTTGTGCTTTCCCCACGCAAAACAGGAATGCCAGTAGTTCCAGGAGCAAGCGCAGTAATTGACGGCAAAAAAGTCTCCTGCCATAGTGTGAACATAGATGTTTCTTCGCAGGCTAATGTGGTAGTTCCTCAGCAAACGCCCAATCAGGGGTTACAGTCATTGCTGGATGATCCTGATTTTTACCAGATGTTTAAACGCGACCCTGTGTTAAAATCAAATGAAGACCCGCAGGATTTCATTAGGAAAAACATCTTTGTTAAAGCGATTATTAGTAAATCTTCCTGTTATGTTGGTGAGCCTGTTTTAGTTACTTATAAATTGTACACCGCAATACATACGGAAGCCAGGGTTACTAAGCAGCCCACTTTCAGCGGGTGCAGTGTTATAGAATTGATGCCCGACGAAAGGCCCCAAAAGGAAACCGTAAATGGTAAGGATTACCGTGTAGATATTGTGAGAAGGGTTATCTTAATTCCGCTGCAGGAAAGCAAATTAACACTGGATAATGCAGCTGTTGAAAGCTTTGTAGAAATCGCCCCTGCAGCTGATCCCAACAATTCAAAAAAATATTCTTCCATCATTAGCAGCCAGCCGGTTACCTTAACTATTAATGCTTTGCCCGCACAAAAAAAGCCTGCTTCTTTCAATGGCGCCGTTGGCCATTTTGAAATTAAAGCTGAGGTTAGCCAGGGAACAATACCCGTGGGTGAAAGCAATAATTTCATTATAACCATTAGCGGCACAGGTGATTTGCAAAGTATAAATACACCGGTCGTTAAGTGGCCTTCAGGTACAGAACATTTTGACGTGAACAGGAGAGAGCATATTGATAAAACCATTTATCCTATGGAGGGCAGCATTGTTTTTGAAATGCCATTTATGGGGACTGCGGAGGGTACACAAAAGCTGCCATCGCTGGAATGGAGCTATTTTGATCCGGCCTTATCATCCTATAAAACCTTAACTACAGATAGTTTGCAGGTGGTATTTACAAAAGCGGAGAAAAACAACCTGGCCCTGGATGCACAAAGTCAGCAGAAGGATCTTTCCAATAAAAAGTACTTGTGGATCGTATTCGGGATAGCTATAGCCGCAGCTCTTCTGTTGTTCCTTACCTTAAGGAAAAATAAACCTTCACCGGCCGCACCTTCACCGCAGCCACAGGCAGATCTTGACGTGACTTCGGCAGAGGCAGCAGAAAAAGAGGCTCCAGCACCTGTAAAAAAGAAAACCGATTTTGTAACGGCCATAAGTATGTTGCGGCAAATGGATGAAGATGTGCTGTTTTTTAATTCCACGAAAAAGTTATTGGTACAAGCTTTAAAAGAATGCCTGAACGCCGATGCTTCTTATCCGGAATTAATAGCCCTTCTTGAAAAACAGGAAGGCGCGGAATCGCTCGTGGCTAAAAGCAACCACATTTACCAGGCTTGCGAATATGCCCTGTACTCTGGCATAAAAGAAGATAGCTTAAAAGAGCAATTGGTTGAAGAGCTGCAGGAGATTGTTAGTAAATGCACCGTTAATTGAGAATTGACAATTGATATTGATAATTCAGATCATTTTCAATTGTCAATTTTCCACTGTCAATTAATCGGTGTATTTATACCCCATACCTCTCACCGAGTGAAAGTGTTGCGGATTGCGGCTGTCTTTCTCAAAGTATTTGCGGAAGTTCAGTATAAAGTTATCAATGGTTCTTGTTGTGGGATAAACATTATAACCCCAAACAACCTGTAATATTTTTTCGCGTGTAACCACTTCATCTTTGTTCTCAATCAAAAGCTTTAACAGCATCGCTTCTTTTTTGCTCAGCTCAATTTCCTTTTGATCATATGTAGTTACGGTGAGGCTTTTAAAATCAACCTTGTTCCCGCTGAATTCATACGTGTCGCCTACAGAGGTTTTGTCCTGCAGCTTCTTATTTTTCATGATCAGCTTCTCCACACGCAGTAGCAATTCTTCGAGGTTGAAAGGCTTGGTAAGATAATCATCGGCGCCTTTTTTAAGTCCCAATACTCTGTCAGCGCTTGTGTTTTTGGCGCTTAAGATGAGAATAGGCACTTCATTGTTATGCACCCTTACTGTTTCGGTGACAGCAATGCCGTCCAGTTCAGGCAGCATGATGTCAACAATAAGCAAGTCAAAATATTCATTCTGTGTAGCCTTAACCGCGGCGCTGCCATCGTATGCAGAAGTAACGGAGTAGCCATCCATTTCCAGGTTCAGTTTCAATGCCTCGTGAAGATTTTCTTCGTCTTCAACCAACAAAATATTTCCTTTACTACCTTCCATTGTTAACAGGATAAAAGAGTTTGGAGACAATAAATATTAACTGTTTCAAATTGTGTACAAGCTTAGAACCGCACCGTAAACACACTGCCTTTCGGATGATGGTCAGTAACGGCAATATGCCCATGATGATCTTTTACAATCCGCTTGCAAAGATACAGGCCAAGCCCGGTACCTTTGGCTTTGCGGGTTGCTTCATCTCCCACGCGATAAAACTTTTCAAATATCAATTTTTTTTCACTATCAGGAATGCCATCCCCTTCATCAGCCACCGAAAAAAGAATGGAGCCATTTTGTGCTTCCAGCGTTACCACTACTTCGGAGGTTTTAGCGGAATATTTCAGCGCATTATCTACAAGGTTACTCGCCAGCATTTGCAGCAGCAAAGGTTCTCCTTCAAAATACAAATTTTCTTCCACATTGCCTCTAATGGCCCTTTGCGGATAGCGTTGCTGATAGTCCCTTATACAGTCTTCAACAAGCTTGCTTAAATCCATTTCCTGCTTGTTAATGCTGTATGAGCCCGCGTCGAGTTGTGAGGCAACCAGTATATTGTTACAAAGCACATTCAGCCGGTTAACTTCATTCAACGTATTTGAGATAAGTTTTTGCTGCTGTGCTTCTTCCAGTTTTCTTTTTTGCAGCGTCTCAAGATTAAGCCTGGTGATGGCTATCGGCGTTTTTAGTTCGTGCGTTACCGCCATCATAAAATTTTGCTGCTGATGGTTTAGGTTGAGTTGCTTTTTGGTGGCCCGGTAAACAAACACCGCGCCTACAAGTGTTACAAGCAAGAACGTAATGCCTTCGCCAATGTAGCCATAATGTTTTCTTCGCTTTGCGTCCTCAAGCTCAGAGAGTTTTTGGGGAAACTTCGGATCGTCTCTTTTCAGCTCTTCCACTTTGTAGGTGAAGGTCTGGTTATTTTGATTTTCAAGTGAAATGAACCACCAGGTAAAGCCGGACAATATGTACACCAGTAGAAACCAGTAAGCGAGTGTGATAATCCGTAGCCGTTGTTTTTTATAGAAAGACTTCATGGGATGTCTGATGTCTGATGTGAGGATGTCTGATTTGCTTCGAGTGCAAGTTCGTGTAAATCTCTGATTTGATGATGCCTGATCTCTGATTTGCTCATGCCTGATCTCTGATTTGCTCATGCCCGAAATGGCTTAATGCTCTTTTCTTACTGAGGTCGAATTCTGTCAACTTTCATCGCTGCTTTAATTGGCCGGTTGGCCTGCCTGTGAATGATATTTGATCTGACAATCGAATCGAACACAACAAAGAGATGCTGACATTAAATAATCATCGCCCAAATCAGCGATCAAAAAATCAGATATCAGCCATTTCTTACCTGGCTTTCTCTATTCTTATTCCTGCATTCAAAACGTGTTCCAGCGGATCTTCACGCATCATCTGCTGAAGAATGAAAGTATAGTTGCCTGCCTTATATTTTATGGGCTGGTTGTTTACCTGTATACGGTGCTCAAAAATATCGTCCATACCACTGCCGAGCCAACCTTTTTTGTTGTCCGCAAGCTGGAATTCTTTTAATTGAGATTGAGCGGTATCTCCTGGAGGAATAACAGTCAGGTTTAACCAGATATTGTTATATCCATATGCATCTGAGTGCCTTAATACCACAAAAAGATTGTAGTAGGCTGAAGTGTCAGCAACAGAAAAATTAATGGTAGCCTTATCAGAAGCGTTCCATTCGTGCTTTTTAAACGACACCGTTTTTTCAAAAAAATCGACTTTATCGCAGGATGAAAAAACGAAAACAACTGACAACACGATGAACGCGCGTATCAATCGGCCCGAAAACTGAAACTTAAACTTGTTCAAGTAATACTTTTTTACAAAAATAGGGAAGTAGTGTTGAGTTGAACGTTATAAGTTATACGCGTAAATTATACGTTTTACGTTTAAGCTGTTATGCCGTGCAACTTGCACATGTATTAATAATCACGCTGATGTTGATAGCCGAAAGATAACGGCTGCTAAAGCACATTCAGCACCTGTTCCTTAGCTTTTTCGAGCTCGTCTTTCATTAATACCACGCATTTCTGAATGTCGGAATTGTATGCTTTGGAGCCGGTGGTATTTATTTCGCGGCCAATTTCCTGCAGAATAAATGAGAGTTTTTTGCCCTTGGCATTATCTCCCTCTTTTAAGACAGATTTAAAATAGTCGCAGTGATTTTTCAGGCGGATCTGTTCTTCGCTGATATCAATTTTTTCAATATAATAAATCAGTTCCTGTTCAAGCCGGTTAGCATCATAACTATCGGCGCCCACATTATCTTCCAGGATCTTTTTCAAGCCATCTTTTATTTTAACCCTGCGTTGTGGCTCCAGTTCTGAAATAGCATCCTGCTGCGATTCAATATTGGTAATTCGCAGTATCAGGTCTTTTTCAAGCATCTCGCCTTCATCTTTCCGGTGGTCCGTAAGATCTGAAAGGGCAGCCGAAAGAACCTTTTTAAATTCGTCCCACTCGTTGTCTTTAAGCGTTTCAGAAGAAGGTGTAATTACTTCCGGAAGTTTAAGCAATGTGCTTAGAATATCTCCTGTATTCAGGTTTAGTTCGGTAGCAAGGTCGTATACAGGCTGGTAGTAAGTTTTAGCTAGTTCGGTATTAATGGTAACGGGTTTAGATGCCCCGCTTTGTTTAAGCGTTATAACGCACTCTACGCTGCCACGTTCCAGCTTTTCACTGATGATGTTCCTGATATCAAATTCATAGGGCTTTAATAATGCAGGAATTAACAGGCGTAAATCAAATTGTTTACCGTTAAGCGAACGCATTTCAACCAAAAAGGTTTTATCTGTAACTGATTGTTCCGCTCTGCCGAATCCTGTCATTGATAAAAGCATACATCTAATTTAAAAAGTAAAGGGAATTAAGCTGTTTAAGTGGCATCGTTCCCAAATAGAAACGCATAATTAAAGCAATATACCAAAACTGAAGGCATTTTTTGGATATTTATTTTGAATCATACGAAATGGCAACACCAAAAGAATCTTGCTGCAGTAGCAAACTGGATTGGTGTACGTCGTCCAAATGGCACGCATCGTATTTTCTCATCAACTATGAAATTTACTTCAACCGCGATCTGTTGGTTTCAGGCACATACTCATCTATGCATGAGTAACAAAAAAAGGCTGCGAAATTGCCTGAGAAACTTCTCCGGTAGTGTTGGTAGAAAGCGTATTATTAAAGTATATTCGTACTACGTGAGCGGGTATCTAATAAATTCGAAAAGCTTGTACACTCACTAAATTTTATAACGAATAATACTTCCATATGAAAGTACTCTGTATAGGAGAAGCCCTGATCGATATGATCTGTACCGACACCAACACCTCTCTATGTGACGGGAATCATTTTTTGAAAAAAGCAGGAGGTGCGCCCGCAAATGTGGCTGCCGTTATTGCTGCATTAGGCGGTAAAGTTGCGCTTACTGCAAAAGTTGGCAACGACCAATTTGGCAAGCACCTGATCGATACGTTAGAATCATTTGGCGTATCAACGAAATACATGTTGCAGGATGATGCACATTTTACAACGTTGGCTTTTGTGTCGCTGGTTGATGAAGGGGAGCGTGATTTTTATTTTAACAGGGGTGCAGACGGATGGCTTTCGGTGAGTGACATTGACAAGATTGATCTTTCAGATTTTTCTGTTGTTCATTTTGGTTCTGCTACAGCCTTTTTACCTGGCGAGCTGCAGGATGCTTATAAGGCGTTATTACAAAAGGCGCTTGATGAAAAAAAGTTCATAAGCTTTGATCCTAACTATCGGCACTTATTGTATAAAGATGTTCAGCCAAGTTTTATAGAACAAAGCCTGTACTTTATTAAGCGCTGCAGCTTCTTTAAGATGAGTGATGATGAGGCATTGCTCATTACTGGCAAAACAACGCTGGAAGAAGCTGTGCAGGTATTGGAACAACTTTCTGATGCTACGTTTGCCATTACACTTGGTAAAAAAGGCGCCTTGCTTGCGCACCAGGGTAAAATAGTTATGGTTCACGGCGTACCTGCAGTTGCTGTTGATACAACTGGTGCGGGAGATGCGTTCGTCGGTTCAATATTATTCCAGTTACATCGTAAATCTGCAGAGGAAATTCAAAATATTTCCATTGAAGAGTGGAAATCTATTGTGTACAATGCTAACAGAGCCGGAGCCACAACCAGCGAGCATATAGGGGCAATGGAAGCCTTCAGGCATTTAGCGGTTTAAATGTACGGTAGGAGGTATGAGGCATAAGGCATGAGAAGAACGCATGATGCATAAATTGTTTACGGGAAAGCTACAACCTCGGTTGAGCTTTCTCGTTTTTTTTACTCTTTAGAAAGTAATTTCAAGAGCACACCATTCGTCCAGCCAAAGCCGTCCTGTGATGGGTATTCGCCGCCACCTGCTTCCAGATGGGTGGCTTCCACATTATATTTTTCCATCAGCTTGCCGGTAGCTTTGTAAACTTTTGTATTTAACGCAATCCATCGCGAAGCTATTTCGCGCGCCAGCTTGTCGTGGCCATAGTTCTCCAATCCTTTAATTGTTATCCATTGCAGTGGCGCCCATCCGTTAGGTGCATCCCATTGCTGGCCGGTATTTTTTAATGTAGTTGACACGCCACCCTCTTTCAGGAATTTAGATTCAACAATTGCTGCGGCTTTGGCGGCATATTCTTTGGGGGCTACTTCAGAAAAAAAGGCAGACATTGCTGCTATCGTCATTTCATTTTGTTGCTTCTTCTCTGTAATGTTATAATCATAGTACCAGCCATCTTCTGCATTGTATAAATATTTATTGATGGCGTTCTTTCTTTTGGTTGCAAGCTGTGTGTACAGGTTTGCCTGCAACAGGTTTCCGCTGGCTTTGTAAGCTTTGGACAATGTAAGTTCGAGCGTGTATAGTAAACTATTTAAATCGACAGGAATGAGGTTGGTTGTCTGAATAGTGTACATGCTTTTTCCATCCGCAAACCAACGGCTGCTAAAGTCCCATCCGCTTTCTGCGGTAGAACGTAAGTGGCGATAGATATTTTTTCTTTCAGTATCATGCTGTATAGCTTGCGGCAATAATTTGAGCGCACTGTCTGCAACTTCTATGTCTTCCCGATAGCTTTCCTGGCGTGGAATGCCATCCTGATCGTAGTACCGGTTTAGTATGCTACCATCAGGCATTTTTACAACATGTTTGGTTTTGGCCGACTTGTCCATATAATAATCATACTCCGCTTGTAACGCACGCGCATATTGTGCATATACCATATCGCCTTTTTTCTCCGCGAGAAATCCGAGCATCAGTGAAAAATAGGGTGGTTGAGAACGGCTGAGATAATAAGTGCGGTTACCATTCGGAATATGCCCGTACTGGCTGATCAGAAAAGAAAAATTATTGATCATGTTTTCAATCATATCAGTCTCGCCGCTTTCCTGCAATCCAAGCATGGTGAAATATGAATCCCAATAATACACTTCGCGAAATCGTCCGCCGGGAACTATATAGGGATTGGGAAGCGCCAGCAGGCTGCTTCCTTTTTTTTCTTCGTCGGGCGTTCTTGACAGAACCTGCCACAATTGTTTGATATGCGTTTGAACATCTGCGCTTTTATCACTTTGATATTTATCTGCGGGGTTGGAGGGCAGTTCAAAATTACCTTCTACAAATTTCTGCAAGGAAAACCGGATGGCGGGGTTGTTTTTGATCTTTTTGTATTCAGCAACAATTGCTTCGGGGTCTTTTTTAGGAATGCAATCAACAAACGTTTTGTTATCCGGGAATATTCGGCTCAATTGTACGTCAACAAACAATTCCCCGTAAATTTTATCAGGCGTTGCAGGCATTTGAGAGAAGGAAGTTATAGTTATTAAATGCAGGATAGCACAGAATATTGTTTTTTTCATACATGAGGGTTTCCTGCATGGAAATTACAAATAACTGCCGATATTCCCTCGGTCCGCAGTTCTCACAAAAAAAAGTAGCTCACCCGTTTGCCTGTAGGTGAGCCACTGCGCATAATTGCACAGACGTGCATTTATGTATTTAAGACTGCTAAAACTATATTCTCATGTATTGCTGATAATTTTTGATTAAATCTTATCGATTGCCATTTTAAATTTTAACACCAATACTCACGTTTACCGAACGCCCATCTGACGACCACACGCCGGGGCCGGGATAGAATGAAGGGCGCTTGGTGAAATATTGTTTATTGGTCAGATTGTTTACGTTAAAACGAACCATTATCATATCAGAAAAACGATAGGATGTATTAATATCCAGTAAACCATATGCCGGAACAAGCCCAACGGAGCCAGAGGCAGAAGGCTTCACTGTATTTAAAGCATCTGCATAGCTTTTTGCCGTATAGCTATACAGTAATGTTAGGCTTGCGCGATGGCTTTTTACAGATAAGCCGCTTCTGGTGATAACGTTAGGTGTGCTTTCTACATCGTTGCCATTAACGCTTACATTTTTGTCGCCCGAACGGATGCTTGCGTCAAAATAAGTTGCCTTCATTAATGCTGTAGAAGTAAACACATTTACAAAAGTCTTCTTTCCGGTCTGCAAGCTATATTCAGCAAAACATTCCAGTCCGTTTGTACGCGAGTTGCCTATATTGGTCCTGTACAAATACAATGCGCCGCTGGCATCCTGTTCGCTTAACATACCCATCCTGTTGTTGTATAGCATATGGAACACACTTACATCCCATTTAAAGAATCCGTAAGATCCCCGGTAGCCAGCTTCCAATGTATATCCACGGGCGTCTTTTAGGTTTTTGTCTACACGCTCATAAGTACTGGCAGGGATGATGTCTTTAAACACCACAGGCCTGTAAGCCTGCGAGAACCCCGCATACATATTGCTGTTCTTGCTGAAAGTGTATTGCGTGTTCAACCCCAGTAAAGTAAAATCGTGGCTGATGCTGTTAGGAATATCTCCCGGATCATAATACACAATTGTGCCGGATACATTGGACTGGCCATGTTCCCATCGAAGGCCCGGGCTAACAGACCATTTAGGAGTCAGGTTGAATTTGTTTTCAATAAAGGCGGCGATGTTTTTTGTTTTAAAATGAAGATCGCGGCCCCAGGTGTTGTCCACAAGTGTAAGATCAAAATCACTGCCGGTGGTACCCTTTCCTAACTGCTGGCGGTGCAGATCGTTGTTTATAGCTTGCAAGCCGCTTGTAAATACGCCTGAAATATTACCAATCATATAGCTGTGCAATAATCGCATTTCAGTAGTATAACTATTGAAATGATCTATATCCACCTGCCTGTTATTGTATTGCAGAGTAGCCGGGTTTATGCTGTCCGGCACGTTTGCCGGCTTATCATATTGAACACTGTTGCGCGCACCTAAAACGCCCGAAACAACCCATGTTAACTGCGTTCTGTCACTCAGCTTCCAGTCTAGTGTAAGCGAAGGGATGTAGATGTCAGGATTAAAGTAGTTTCTCGCTCTCGTTGCCATCCTCGGGTTTGCATAAAACATGCTGTCTGTAAGTGGGCCGGGTATTTGGTAAGTATAGGTGGACCTGCCCAATTCTGCTTTTAAATTGAGTTTAGGGTTGAAATGATATACAAGTGCAACAGCTTGTGCATTGGATGTCGTTTTGCTGTTATCGCGATAACCGGAAGAAGTCCGGTTGCTGTAATAAGCATAATAATCCAGTTTGCCGATTCGTCCGCTAATGGCATTGTAAGTGCTTAACAGGCCGTAAGATCCGGCTGAGTTCACTGTTTCAAAGCTTATCTTTTTGGTAGTGTCAGCCTGTTTGGTAACATAGTTCATCATCCCGCCAAATTGCGCGCCGTATTGCAGCGATGCTGTGCCCCTTACCATTTCTATGTGGTCAACAGCTTCCATGGGCATGTTATAATGGCTGGCGGGATAACCATACATATCTGAGTTGGTTATAATGCTATTCTTACGAATATTAAATTCCCACCCACGATGTGGGTCAAGGCCGCGGACAGCAATGTTAACCTGGTTGCCAGTCCCATCCATATCATATACAAACACGCCGGGCACCTTTGCAAATATTTGCCTGGGTGTTTTTTCCGCGATGTTTGCATCCATATTCTGAACATATAACACCTCGTTCTTTTTGCCTGCATAGATACGTGTGCCCTCAACGTCATTCAAACGCCCTACGTTCATCAGCTTTGAACGTACAGTTACACTATCTAGTTCATTGTATAATGTGTCGCGTTTAACCTGTTGCGTAAAAGCGGTTATGCTTAAAAAACATGATCCTAACAATATCAACTGATGCTTCGTCATTCTTTATTGAGTCTTCTTCTTTAGTATTTGATTTTATGTTACTTTTTTTGATGCAGAGCAAGCAAAGAGCCTGCTTTACAATCAGGAGCCTGATAGTTCTGTTTTGCGTTAAGGGCAACGACGTTGGATTTTACTCCGCGCCATCAGTGCTTGCTCTTGCTACTGCGTAGCCTCCCACTTTTTTGCCAACGGCAAGCCCTGCATCACAATCGCTGCGATAGTGAATGCCGCCGTACAGCCTTGACATTGAAGCTTCCTGCGCCATAGCAAAATATTTATCTGCTTTTTCAGGAACAATGTGCGCAAGAATAGTAGCCGCTGCGCCGCTGAACGTTGAGTGCCCTGAAACGTAAGACGGGAAGTTAGGTATGCCTGTAACTGTTTTGATAGATGGGTTCATTTGTGTTGGCCGCGGATTGAAGTAATAATACTTGGCGTACCAGCATACAATGCCTGCATCCATAACAGACATGTTTAACAATGCCATGTTTCTTGCCCAGCGTATCTCACTAAAATTCTTTCCGAGGAAATCTTCAGCAGCAATGGCATCCCAATGGCCTGAAGGCGTGTACGTTCCCGCGCCATCGGCCCAGAAATGTACAATGCGGATATTTTCTCTTGTAGGATGAGTTACATAAGAATATACTTCTGCCGTTTCTTTCTTCATCTGGTCGCCTTTTGTTGAAGGCGGCGGAGGAGGAAGAAGAGATACTTTAGTAGCTGAATCAAACAGGAAAGGTTTTACGTTGCCAAAGAAAGGAAGCATTGGATTGCGCTTTGGTGTTTCAAGGCTGTACCAGGGTGTTTCGCCTCTGCTTTCGCACATTGTTTCAAATGCTTTCCATTGTTCAGGCGTGCCGCCAGCCTTGCCTGCATTATCTGTTCTGCCACGCGCCAGGAATTGTTGAGCAATTGCGCGTCCCAATGCATCACCAGCTTCAATATCGCTACGTGTTGCATTACCGCTCATTATAGCGGCTGTCTCCTGCTCCACTGCTTTTTGTTCTACCGTGGCTATCTCTGTCGGAAACAATAACTTCATCATTTCAGCGGTAACGCCAGCTAAAACCGCAGCCTCTGAAGGGTAGGAGGGCAGGTCTGATTTTCCGGCTTTTGCTTCAATCGTGCTGTCAGTTGTATAAGGAGCAGCTCTTTTGTACAACTGTTTGTAATGCCAGCATGCAACAAGTGCGTCATATTGTGCGGCGCTTACATATGCATATGCCCTGGCCGCGTAAGGCGGGTTGGCAAAAGGAAACAGCGGATATGCAAACGGGTTGGCCGCATTTGGTGCTGGATAAGTGCCATCAGCATTTTGATAAGGCGGAAGATTGTATTTTGCTACAAGCGTACGCATTATTTCATTCCATCTTAGTACGCCGCCGGCATTCCAGTATTTCATGGATGCCTGTTGCTCGCTGCTTAAGTTTTTCTGATAGCCTTTTATTTCATTTAGCTCAGCTATATAATTAGGCGTTGTAGTCGCAGCCGGGGCTGGTACATTTACAACATCAGGTTTGGCGATTAAAATTGTTTTCCATGTGCCTGCATTCAAATCCTGGTTGGATGCCTGTAATGCAGGAAGGTTATCAGTTCTGCCTTCCGCATTTTTTGAGCATGAGGCGACGATAATTGTTGTTGTTATTGCCAGTAGAGGTATAATGTATAATAGCTTCTTCATAAGTAATAAGTTTGTGTGGTATGCAACAGAACGGTTATTGTTTTTTCTTCATTTGGTTATCGGTATGGTTGCCTTTTCCTGTGAAATCAAGGATATAGAAAACGCCGCCATAAATAGTGGTCGCCTGTCCAACATTTCTGCCAGCCACCACGTAATTTCCTCCGCCAATTATGCTTAATGCAGGAAGGTTTTTTACCGTGTATTTAATATTCACACCGGCTGTGGTTGCATTCATTTTATTGCTGGGGAATGGCATGTCGTTTCTGCGGATGTCAAAGCCGCCCAATGTCGACTGGTTATTTACTACTGCTTCTGCAATAAGGTAGTTGGTTCTGTAACCTGTTCTAAAGTTAAATGACAGCATATCCGGCATTTCTACTTTATTGGTAAGATGCATTACATCTGTGTAGTATGCTGTTCTGTCAATCTTTATATTAGACCGATAGGTGTACGTTCCGGAAGCTGTTGCAAAGAAGTCTCCTACCTGGTAATCCGCCATCAATCTGCCAGAAACATTTGTGCCACGCATTCCTATGGATAATGGCAAATAATCCGCAACATAATTGCTTACAGGAAATGAAACACCGGCAAGGCCATACACTGAAAAAAGCCCTTTGCCAAGCTCTGTTTCTACGGGCATGTATTTCACCCACAAACCAAGGTCCTGCATACCTTTCATTCCATGCATCGTGCCTCCCGAAGCTTTGGTTTGCATATAAGGAAGGCTAAACAATACGTTTAGTTTATTGCTTATACCGTAGTTGCCCATAATGCTAACGGATTGTGTTGTTACCTTGCCCAGGTTCTGGTTGTCTCTGTGCAATGTGCCTTCCCAATAGTTTTTCCAGCTGCTGTGGCTGTATTGCAGTCCTGTACAAAAATTCTTTTTGGTCATCATAATCGCATCTATGTCCGTTTGGGCATGCGTTTTTTTAGTGATAAGGCTACAGCAACCAAGCAGTATAAAAATGCCGTAACCACGAAGGGTATTTTTCATAAAAGTCTTTTTAGTAGTCTCAGGCATATTGCACACCTGAATAGTTTTGGAAGATGTTAGTTATTTGGTTAGTTATAATATTTATTTGTTCTCAGCTAAAGAGCTTTGGTTTTTCATTTTCAGTTTTTGCACAACTATATCGCCAACCTTGCGGCCGTATTCTGTAGAAACAATGCATGACTGATGAAAGTGTATGCCACCGTAAAACCTGGCCCAGTTATTTTCTAAAGCCGCATCGCGAAAAGATTTGAATGACCTGCTTTCAATACCGAACTCTAGTTCAGTTGAATCTGTATAACTGAAATTATCGCCGTATACACTCGTCAATGCTTCTGCTGCTGCAGAGGAAATTGTTGAGTGGCCGCAAGTATATTCCGGGAAAGAAGGTGTTTGTAAATATGGCCTCCATGCCGGATCGAAGTATTTATTGATCACGGTTTCGGGCCTGCATGTGTTATACAGATACTTTGCATCCCAGCATTCAATAAAGGCGTCAAACATGGCAATGGATGTTTTTGTATAAGCATAAACAGTTGTGGCGAAGTCGGCACTTGCTTTTTCTGAAGCAATACCTACAATACTCATCCAGTGGCCAGTGGGCGAAAATTTCTTTGTACTGAATTGAACATGCCCTGATACATTCAGCTTAAAAGGGTTATCATCCCAAAATTCCGCTATGTGCTGCTGCTCAGGCGTAAGGCTGTCGATTGCTTTTTTAATGCTCATTACTTCTTTATAATAAGCGCTGCCAGTATCTTTTACATTAAACTCCAATGGTTTTGGCACGCGAACGTCGTTCAGGTTAGTTAGTACTATCGGCCTTATTTCGTTCCAATGCGGTTCAACGGCCTGGGCATACATGGGTGGGGTAGGTACCCAGCGGCCCTCTTCTTCAGTAACTGTGTATTTACTCGCGCTCCGGGTTTGTGCGTAGTTGTCTTTTTTTGCCCAGGCAAGCACATGATCCGCAACAGCATTTGCATAATCAATGCTGTTCGTTACAAGAGATGAGGGCATGCCTGCATCCGTTGCTTTTTTCTTTAATGAAGCAATATAATCATCCATGCTTCCTTCGGGGAAAGTAACGGCATTGCCAACTTTGCAATAAGCAAGCAGGGCGGCAAAAGGATAATCCGGTTGCTTATCTGCAGCGGCTTTAGGTGTTACGTCAAAACCATTGATCTGGCCTGCGAGAGATGTGTAGCCGGAATCTCCTGCCGCAATAACCTCGTAAGCCGCAATACTTGCATACGTATAGTTTCTTGAGGCAACAACGGGTGTAAAATTATTGCCCATCACCACATTGTTAAGTTCATGCACAGTTTGCGAATACAGCAAAGGGTCGTGCATAACATTCTTGTAACGCTCATTTTGGGTACATGCAGAAAGTAGTGCAACAGATAGAATAACAACTAATACTTTTTTCATTCCAGGGATGTATTTATGGTTTTGGCTAAGTCAGTTTTATTAGCAAAACGATCCGGAGCGCATCTGCGAAATCCTGCTTCGCAGAAACCCTCCCGGTATTACGCTCGGTTTTGATGGCTGAATGTTTGGGCATTGGGTCGATGCCCAAAACGATTACATGTAATGCAACAATTAATAAAAAAGGATGAATTTTCCCGCGGGGGATTTGTGTAGGATGGATGCCGGTTTTGCAGGCAGACCGTACAGGGCTGGTTAAAGCCTGTACAGTCATATCTGCGGATGCAATTTCTCTATAACACTATATAGCAAATGGTGTTACCGTAAGCATGATTTGCATGGTACCGTCTGGTCCTCACGGGAACTAAGCCCACTCTGGAGGTTGTCCATGCAATTTGTTAGTTGGTTGCGGCGCGAAAAAGGTGTTTGGGGAAATAAGATAAGCAGTTAGTTCTGCCGGAATACTTGTAGTGAATACTTGTTGAAAAGCATCATAGTCCGGAATTACCAATTTGAAAGCAGTTGGCTTGGAGTCGCCTGATTTTTTCGAATTGCTTTGAACAAAATCATTGGCATATTTAAAAAAGTCGTCCCTTGCTGATTCAAGGCGCATTTTCTGATGATCCGGCAGGCATTTTAATACCATCTCGCCATCCATCACTTTGCGCTTTACATATTTATAGATCTTACCATTTACTTCTATCTCTCCATCTACTCTTTCAAATTCTTTCCAATTGGTTTGGTAGGGCAATGAAAGAGGAACAGTTAATGTAACAAGATCATCTTCACTATACTCATTCCTGTCCAGCTGATCCACCAGTTGACGATCTGCAGTGTGTTGGAGGAACTCAAACACTACCCTGTATCCAAACAGGTTAAAGCAGAAAATCGTAAACAACATTATGGCAGAAGTTTTCCTGAGCACGGAATGAAAATAGATAATATTTATATATCAGCCACCGCTTTTGGAGAATTAAGCTCTTTTTAAGGTGAACAAGTGAACCACGGAGGCTCGGTGACACAAACGTTCACGGCGAAATCTGGGTTTATAGATATATTATTCATCTGACGAAAAAAGTAGAATCATTGAGGTCTGTTTGTTATATATACGTGGTGAATCGCCGTGGCTTTGTGCCTCCGTGGTTCTCAAAAAACCTTAAGTTTGCCGCCAAATAAATTACATGTCATTGGAGTCGCTACATACAATTATAGATTTTTTAGATCCGATAAATAAAGACGAGCTTTCAAACGATGAGGGGTACAGGGAAACGCAGTTAGGCAATCACATTGAAGCATACGAAGAATATTTTCCTACACTTGAAAACGCGGATTTAGTGTTGGTTGGCTGCAATGAATACCGTGGAATAGGCATGCCCGCGACAAAATTTAATGCCCCTGACAAAATCCGTTCGGCCTATTATAGCCTTTTTCACTGGCATAAAGATGTTGCTGTGGCCGACGTGGGCAACGTAAAAATAGGTGCAACATTACAGGATACTTACGCCGCGCTTCGCGCCGTTGTTTCAGAATTAACGCAACAAGGCAAAAAAGTGGTTATCCTCGGCGGCTCGCACGATGTTACGCTGGCCCAATACCAGGCATATGCCTCGCAGGAGAAAATTATTGAAGCAACTTGTGTGGATGCTGCAATCGATCTTAATACGGATAGTGTGCTTCCTTCTGATACATTTTTATTTGAAATGCTGACGGGGGAACCCAATTTCGTGCGCCATTATAACCATATCGGTTTCCAAAGCTACCTGGTTCATCCACAGATGCTGGAAACCATTGATAAACTACGTTTCGACTGCTTTAGGGTGGGTGTGGTTAAAGAGCGTATGGAAGAAATGGAACCGGTAATCCGCAACGCGAACCTTTTTTCATTTGATATAGCAGCTATTCAACATAGCCATGCCCCGAGTAATTATCTTACACCCAATGGCTTTAATGGGGAAGAAGCCTGTACCCTGATGCAATATGCAGGGATGAGCCCACATACTGATTCATTTGGGATTTATGGTTACCGGCCAGACAGGGATGTGCATGATCTCACCGCAAAGCAGATCAGCCACATGTTGTGGTACCTGATGGATGGTATTTATAAAGGAAAATATGAAGCGCCTTTTGATCATAAAGATGATTATAACGAATTTCACCTGGCATTTGCAGAGATGGATACTATCTTCCTGCAAAGCAAACGTACCGGCCGTTGGTGGGTACAGCTGCCCGATGGTAAATTCATAGCTTGCAGCTACAGGGATTACATGACCGCGGCGAACAACGACATTCCTGAAAGATGGATGAGAGCAGTGGAGAGAAGTTAATTGAATGAGAGGATGTGCGAATTAGCGAATGTGCGGGTGAATTGACAATTGAAAATGGAGCTGCTGGATTAATTTGATTATGTGATAAAATCGATCGCAATAAGCTGACAGCTTATTGCTTCTATAACCTTAAAACAAAGGGCCTGAATTGTGAACCCAACAATTTGCGCCGTACATCCAACTATGCTACTTACCGGGAAATCATTCATGCGATTGCTGCCGTTGTGCTTGCCTGTTTGGGCAATACTGTTTGCAACATCTTGTTCTGTCAGTAAAAAAATAAGCCGGCAGGCTGAGCAAAAAGTCCTGGATAAACCGGAGCTTACCACTGCCCATGTTGGGATCGCATTGTATGATGTGAATGCCAATAAATTTCTATATAAACACAACAGCGATAAATATTTCATTCCGGCAAGCAACACGAAGCTGCTGACCTGTTACGCTGCCATGAAATACCTGGGCGACAGCATAGAAGCTGCAAAAGTGTTTGATACCGATACGGCGCTGATTGTTGAAGCCGCCGGAGACCCGACCTTTCTTCATCCTGATTTTACGACGCATCCTTTGCTGGATGTGTTAAGAGCCTCAAAGAAAAAGATTGTGGTCAACACAGCTAAATGGAATGAAATTGTGCTGGGAGCTGGATGGTCGTGGGATGATTATAGTGATGATTATATGATTGAGCGGTCGGCGTTTCCATTGCACGGCAACTTTGTAACTTTTAGCATCCAGGGTAGTCAATTGATTGCTCAGCCTGTTTTGCCGGATAATAATATTGTCCGCAATGTATCCACACTGCAGGATAGTTTTAGTATAAAAAGAGACAGGACTGCGAATACTTTTTATGTGTCGCCCGGGCGATCAAAAAAAGCCGATGTCCCTTTTGTTGTAAATGGAGTGAGTACTGCTGTGGATGTTCTGCGAAACAGCTACCAATTAAATATCAGCAGCACTTCTGCACCTATAAATGGAAATGCCGGTCGCGTTATTTATTCTCAACCGGTAGATTCTTTGCTGCGAAATATGATGTACCGCAGCGATAATTTTTATGCGGATCAAACCTTATTAATGGTGGCGAATAAGCGGCTGGGTGTAATGAACCAGGAAGCCATCGTAGATACATTGCTGCATACAGATCTGAAAGATCTTCCCCAACCACCACAATGGGTGGATGGCAGTGGCCTGAGCCGCTTTACACTGGTATCCCCTGAAGATTTTGTCGTGCTGCTCAAAAAAATGCATAGCGAAGTGGATTGGAAGCGCATTACAGCCATTCTTCCAACTGGTGGCTCCGGCACACTTGGGACATACTACAAAAACCTCAGTGGAAAGATTTACGCGAAGACCGGCACTTTAAGTAATAACATCGCACTCAGCGGTTATCTTATCACGCAAAAAAATAAACTGCTTATTTTTTCCGTGCTTGTAAACAATCACATGGGTAGTGCCCGCGCCATCAGGAAAGATGTGGAAGCCTTCCTGACGGGAATAGCGGAGAAGTACTAGGGAAGCTGTACATTGTTAGTTATACGTTGTACATTTTTCAAACATCGTACGTCGTACATCTAACATCGTACATGGAATCATCGTACATGGCTTCATCGTCCAAACATCTTGTCCAGGTAATCTTCTTTAAATTCAATATAAGTAGGGCTGCCTGTTGGAGTAACATTCGCGGTATTGCATGAAAACAGTTCTTCTACCAGCGTTCGCATTTCAGTCTGCGAAAGATGTTGCCCGGCCTTGATAGCCTGCTGGCGGCTAAGGCACCTGATCAGTTTTTCGCGTTTGCTGAATTTAATGTCGCTGCTAAAATGTTTAAACTGCTCTATCAATAATTCAATAGAATGCTTTTCATTGCCCTGGCTTACATCTGCCGGCACTCCCTGTATAACAAAGCTGTCTTTGCCAAACGACTCAACATCATAGCCAAGCATTTTTAGTTCGGGTAGCAGGTCCGTAAGCAAAACCGCATCGGAAGGCGATACCGTCAGCGTTGAAGGAAACAACAGCTTTTGTGTTACCATATGCCTGCCATGCGCAGCCACACTAAAGCGCTCATATAAAATGCGTTCATGCGCAAGTTGTTGATGGACCAGCAAAAAGCCGCTCTGCGTTGGCGCAATAATATAGGTTGTATGCAGTTGCAACAGATGTGCATCTGAGGCAATGAGTTTATTTGGCTGTTGGTAAAGGCTAGGCTGTTTTTGTGGTTCCACATACCCGGCACTTATATCCAGCGAATATTCACCGATAGTTTCCGCCTGGGATGTAGAGGACTGTGAAGACTGAGGGCTTGTAAAAAAATCTTTCCAGTGCCTTAACTCGCTTTTTTCACTCGGGTCTACTTTATGCGCCTGGTGCCTTTGCGTGAATGTTTTAAACAACTGCGAACCACTGATATCCTCTCTTTTGTCTTCTGTATATGGTTTACTAACTGCGTCAAGCTGCTGTATCTCTGCATTCAATGTAAAATCCAGCGAGGGTGCCACACTAAACTGGGCAAGCGCGTGTTTTACAGCTGCCTGCACAAAAGCGTAAATAATTTTCTCGTCCTCAAACTTAATCTCTTGTTTGGTTGGATGAACATTAATATCCACACGGGTGGGATCAAGATCTATATATAAGGCGTATAACGGAAAACTGTCTTTATTGATCAGCGTATCAAACGCGCTCATTACAGCATGGTTCAGGTAGCCGCTTTTGATATACCGATTGTTGACGAAAAAATATTGCTCGCCACGTGTTTTGCGTGCGGCATCAGGTTTACCTACAAAGCCGTAGACGTTCATATAATCCGTTTCTTCCTTTACACTCACCAATTTGGAGGCATATTGGTTGCCCAGCACCTGCAGTACACGTTGCTTCAGATTACCTGCTTCCAGGTGAAACATTTGCTCGCCATTAGCTGTAAGTGAAAAGAATATTTGGGGAAACGCCATTGCCACGTGAATAAACTCATCTACTATGTGGCGCATTTCAGCTGCATTACTTTTCAAAAAGTTCCTACGGGCCGGAACGCTGAAGAACAGGTTCTTCATAGAGAAGTTGGTGCCTACCGGGCATGCGCAAGGCTCCTGCTTTATGACTACACTGTTTTCAATTTCAATGTAGCATCCCAATTCGTCATCCGCCTTTCTCGTTTTTAATTCAACCTGGGCAACAGCCGCTATGGAAGCCAATGCTTCCCCGCGAAAACCCATCGTACGTATATGAAAAAGATCGTTTACGTTTTTTATTTTGCTGGTAGCATGCCTTTCGAAGCACATCCTTGCGTCGGTTTCGCTCATGCCTTTACCGTTATCAATAACCTGTATCAGGCTTTTGCCGGCATCTGCAATGATCAGTTTTATCTCTGTTGCACCAGCATCTACCGCATTTTCCAAAAGTTCCTTTACAGCGCTCGCCGGCCGTTGAATAACCTCTCCCGCTGCTATTTGGTTGGCTATATTGTCAGGTAATAATTGAATAATGTCCGCCACAGTTCCTTTTAATTTAGCCGGTAAAAGTAGGAAAAGAAAGCGAAGGTGCGAGCGGAAAGAGACGGCGCCATGTTAGCAATCAGACAATAATTTTTATCCTTCACACTTCCTTCCTGCATTTCTCCCATTCGCGCTTCCACACATTCGCACCTTGGCAAATTCGCAAATTCGCACATTGTAATGCAGTATCTTGTGCATCTAACAGCGACCTTACATGAAAAAAGTACTGACACTTGTTGTTGCACTCCTTATTATATCCCTTTTGCACGCACAGCCATTTGTAAAAATTACGCCGGAAGCTACCAGGTGGGTGGATAGTGTATTTAAAAGATTGAACAAAAACGAAAAAATTGCCCAATTGATGATCGTGCGGGCGCATAGCAATCTGGGTCCGGATCATGTAAAGCAGGTAACACAACTCATCAAAAAATATCATGTAGGAGGATTGTGTTTTTTCCAGGGTGGCCCTGTCCGTCAGGCTAATCTCACAAATTATTACCAGGGCATCACAGAAGTGCCTTTAATGGTGTCTATTGATGGTGAGTGGGGGCTTGGCATGCGCCTCGACAGCGTTATCAATTATCCCCGCCAGTTAATGATGGGGGCCGTGCCCGACGCGCAACTGATATACGCTTTTGGGAGAGAAGTTGGCCGTCAATGTAAACGCCTTGGCATACAAGTGAATTTTGCTCCCGATGTTGACATCAACAATAATCCTGCAAACCCGGTAATTAATGACAGGAGTTTTGGTGAGGACAAATACAAAGTAGCCTTATTTGGAATGGAATATATGAAGGGCATGCAGGATGAAGGCGTACTGGCATGCGCCAAACATTTTCCCGGCCACGGCGATGTTGCTGTTGATTCGCATTTTGATCTCCCCGTTATAAAAAAAACAAGAGCGCAATTGGATTCGCTGGAACTTTATCCTTTCCGCGAGTTAATTAAAAGCGGTGTCGGAGCTGTTATGAGCGCACATTTATCCGTTGCGGCCATTGATACTACTCCTAACCTTGCCACTTCTATTTCTGCAAAAAATGTAAACGGGCTGTTGAAAAATGAGCTGGGCTTTAAGGGGCTCACATTTACAGATGCCCTGGAAATGAAAGGCGTAACCAAGTTTTTCCCTGGCGGCGAAATTTCACTGCAATCATTGATCGCAGGGAATGATATGTTGTGCCTGCCGCAGGATATTCCCGGCAGCATTCAAAAAATCCGCAAAGCGTTAAAGAAGGGTGTGTTACAATGGGATGACATTAATGCCAGGGTAAAAAAAGTATTACTATATAAATATGCGCTCGGTTTAAATAATGTGCATCCGATCGATCTTAATAACCTCGCTGAAGACCTGAACGCAGGCACAAATGCATTAAAGACAACACTGGCAGAAAACGCCATCACATTGCTGAAGAACGGGCAGCCTCAATATTTGCCTTTACAGAAAAACATAAAAGTGGCTTATGTTGGTGTAGGTGTGGATGGTGGCAATACTTTCTCCACGCTCCTTCACGATCAATATAAAGCGGATGTATTTTATTATTCATATAAAGACAGCACAGGCGGTGCTGAAAAAATAAAATCATCCCTTACAAATAAATATGACTTAGTAATTGTTGGTGTGCACGCTTACAGCCGGCGCCCTGCAAACAATTTCGGGATAAGCGATAAAGCTGTTGCGTTGGTAAATGATATCCAGCAAACCAACAAGGCGATTGTACTGGCATTTGGCAACCCCTATGCGATTAAAAATTTCAACAATTCAAGTAACCTTTTTGCCTGCTATGAGGATGATTCAATTACCCAAAAAGCGGCTTTTGATATCCTGTCGGGAAAGCTTATCGCAAAGGGATCTCTTCCGGTGACCATTTCTCCCGAACTGAAGTTTGGCAGGAGCATCACGGCTAATTACTATTTTCCACAGGTGCAACCGGAGTCTGTCGGGATGGACAGCAGAAAGCTATCTCTTATAGACAGCATTGCCAATGATGCCATTGAGAAAAGGGCTACACCCGGCTGTGTTGTGCTGGTTGCCAAAGATGGTAAAGTGGTTTTTCAAAAGGCCTATGGTTATATGACGTACGACAGTACAGAAACCGTTAGTACATCCAGTATGTACGACCTCGCCTCCGTAACCAAAACAAGCGCTACCACGGTAAGCATTATGAAATTGTATGAAGAAGGCAAGATTAATATAGATAAAACATTGGGTGATTATCTGCCCTGGGTAAAAGGCAGCAACAAAGAAGGGTTAACCTTGCGCAACATATTGCTTCACCAGGCCGGCCTGGTTGCTTTTATTCCATTTTACACGGCTACAATAGAGAAAAGTGGCGTGCCGAAGCCGGGTTACTATGATTCGTTAGACGAAGGCAGTTACACAATACCCGTGGCAAGAAACATGTTTTTGCGCAGCGACTATGAAGACACTATTTATAAGCGGATACTGGAAAGTGCTGTAGCGAAAGAACCAAAATACATTTATAGTGATAATGATTTTATTTTTCTCGGGAAGATTGTAGAGCAAGTGAGTGGAAAGCCGTTAGACGAATATGCAAAAACTACCTTCTACCAACCGCTGAATATGACGAGCACTACTTTCAAACCATTACAGCATACAACGCTAACAACGATTGCCCCTACCGAAAGAGAAAAATATTTTCGCCTGCAGCAAATTCGCGGTTATGTTCACGATCCGGGATCTGCCATGTTTGGCGGGGTGGCCGGCCACGCCGGTTTGTTCAGCAATGCTTATGACCTGGCTCAGTTATACCAGATGCTGTTGAACGGAGGCGAAATGAATGGGCACCGGTTTCTTAAAAAAGAGACAATAGATTACTTTACCGCTTATCAAAGTAATATTAGCCGCCGGGGGCTGGGTTTCGATAAACCAGAAAAGGACCTCGCCAGCTCTAAAGATCCATATCCATCCAGAAGTGTATCTCCATTAACATTCGGGCATACCGGTTTTACCGGTACATGTGTGTGGGTTGATCCTACATATAACCTGGTATACATATTTCTTTCCAACCGCGTTTGCCCAACCGGCGGAGATAACCTGAGGCTCAGCCACATGAATGTCCGTTCCAATATCCAGGAAATTATCTACAGTTCTTTTGCGCATAAGGAAACCGGCTATAAAAAATAAAATGCCAGAGAGTATTATTCAAACTAATTTAGTATATTATTAAAAATCATTTATGACCAGAAATTTTGTGACCCGATGCCTCATGTTCTGTATGATGGTTGCGTTGATTGCAACATCGTGCAAAAAAGCCGTTCCCAAGCAGGTAACATTTATCCCCAAAGACGCTACGATGATCTTCTCTGTTAATGCCAGAAGCGTAGCCGAAAAATTATCCAAAAGCAGCGTAAATCTTGATTCGCTTTTCAATACCATTTTTAAAGACTCGTCAAGATCAGATGTGGCCAAAATGAAATCTGCAGTTGGTGATTTAAAAAATGCGGGAATTGACTGGACATCGGATGTTTACTTCTTTTTGAAAAACAAAGGCTCAGTAATGGGCGGACAGCAAAATACATTTGCGGCAATTGCATTGATGAAGGATGCCGGAAAGTTTGAACAATATCTGAAAAAGCAAAGGCCGGAAGCCGCTGTTAAAAAAGAAAGTAAATATTCTTACGCAACGCTTGATAACGATTTAACAGTTGGCTGGAACAGCGATGTAATTATCCTGGCTGGCAACAAAGAATATAACCGCGCACCCTCATCTTCGGCTAATGAAGCATCTGATGCGCATTTGCTGCTGAATACTTTGTATGAGCAAAAAGAATCTGAATCAGTAGCCTCTATTCCCGAGTTTGTAGATCTGGCAAAGGAAAAATCAGATGCTGCTTTTTGGACCAACTCCTCAGGCTTGTTAAACAATGTGCCGATGCTGGGCATGACCAAAGCAAGTGATCTGTTCAACAACTCCTATTCCGCAACCACTATCAATTTTGAAGACGGTGAGATAGTTGCCGCCTCAAAAGCTTATAGCAGCCCTGCATTGAGAGATATATTGAAGAAATATCCGGGACAAAAGGTTAACATGGATATGATCAATAAATATCCCTCATCTAACATAGATGGCTTTATGCTGGTGTCATTTAATCCACAAATTCTTATTGATATCGTCAAGTTTTCAGGTTTTGATACACAGGTTAACCAGTATATGAGCGAAATGGGCTTTACACTTGATGATGTTGCGAAGGCGTTTAAAGGTGAATTTTCATTTATTGTGTCAGACATAGCAGTAGTTACCAAGCCTAATCCATACTATCCACAGATGAATACTACAAGGCCCGATGCAAAATATCTTTTCAATGCCAAGGTGGGCGACAAAGCTTCTTTTGAAAAAATTATGAACGCCCTGGTTGCAAAAGGTATGCTCGTAAAGACTGGCGATCAATACATGCTTCCGCAGAGTTTTCCGGGTACAAGCTACCTGATCAATAGCCAGGATATTATTGTGGCGAGTGATAGCGCTGTAGTTGGCCAGTACGTAGCTGGGTCAGGTAAAGCTGTTCTCGCATCTGATGTAAATGGAAAAGTAAGTGGTAAGCCATTTGGTGCCTACATTGATGTGAACAGAATATTGCAGGCATTTCCGCTTGATTCGACTTTTACAGCAGACGAGGCCGCTACAATGAACAAAGCCAAAGCTACTTTCAAGGATATTGTAGGATCTACGGATAATTTTGATGGCAAACTGGTTAAGAGTTCAATACAGCTAAGGATGGTTGATGGAAAGAAAAACAGTTTGGCTTCCCTGGCTGAATTTTTAGCTGAAACCGTAAAGAATCTTCATGACAAGCATAAAAATGCGGATGTTCAGATGGAAATGAATGCACCGGATTCAGCGGTTGCGCCAAGTGTTGACAGTGTGAAATAATTAACAATTGAAAGTTGGCAAGTGACAATTTAATATTAATAAATTAGAAGTGTTGTGACTGTATTTAGTAAAGCTGATTAATGTTGAACGTCATGTCGACGATACGAGACATCTCCCAACATTCAACGGGTTTATTTTCGAGAGACCTCTTCTGCCGTCGAGGTGACGATGCCGGTGCAACTTACAATACTTTTTACCAGGACGATATTCTAAGAAACTCGCTTAGTTGAACGACATTCATTTTAAAATTGATAATGATCTGAGCGAAGAGCTTGCCTTCAATAAAAAAGCGCGACATGCTTGTCGCGCTTTTTTATTGAAGGCTTTTGAGATTCAGTTGAACGCTAAAAGCCGAAAGCTTACAGCTATTTCAGTTCTTTAATTTTGATGCTTCTGTAAGAAACTTGATTACCATGATCCTGTAACAGGATATGCCCAGCAGGAGCTTCACCAAAGTTTTTCCAAACCTTGTATTTGCTTATAGCTACAAGTGCTTCAAATTCTTTTGAACCTCTTTCATATTCCACCATTTTGTAACCGTTTAACCAATGTTCTACATGGTTATTCGGATAAACAATTATGCGGCCCCTGTTCCATTCTCCAATCTTTTTCAGCGCAGCAGGAATATTTTTACGTGGGATAAGATCATACAAAGAACTTAAGGTTCTGTCACCATCGCGGCCCAGTTTTGCATCAGGATGTTTTTCATCATCCAGCACCTGGTATTCAAGGCCAATAGCTGAAAGGCCATGAGAATCATTCTCTTCTTTCACAAAGTATTTCACGCCGCTGTTGGCACCGTCTGTCAGTTTAAATTCAAACTGAAGATCAAATGCACTATATTCTTTTTCTGTAACAATATCACCACCGCCGCCGGCTTCATGGCCATTGGATGGCAAAACCGTTAATACGCCGTTGTCCATTTTCCAGCCGCTTGAAGGAAACTCCGTTTTGAAAGCTCTTCTCCAGCCGGTAGAAGTTTTTCCATCCCACAACAACTGCACGCCATTCTGTTTTTCCTGGGCAGAAACATTATTTAGAAGAAGGTTTACAACATATACATCGTCATTAGGAGATGGTTTAAGATTGGTTGTTTCAATGGAGATATTTTTCCAGTGAATTTTTTTGCCAGCGTCTTCAGTCTTGCTGCCAATGCCATGTACTTGAAGAGCTATGAAACCTTTCAGTGTAAGATCGTCTACAAGGTTTGCTGCAGGTACCCCGTTTACCCATGTGCGAATGCTGCTGCCAATACATTCAACTCTGTATTTGTTCCAGCCATCTTTTTTGAAAGCTTTTTGTGCTGAAGGATTATAAGACAGCGGATAAAGCCAGCCTCTTCTAGCTTCATCATAAATACCGCCGCTCCATGCGCGTTCGCTGGGATCAATTTCAATCTGGTAGCCATGCACACGGCCATTTTGATAAGATGGAGTGCTTTCGCTTCTCACCTGTATCCCGGAATTAAACTCGCCTTCAAATTTAAACTCCAGCTCAAGAATGAAGTCGCCATATTCCTTTTCAGTTACAAGAAAAGAGTTGGGTTCATTCACGGTTGTTGTGCCGATGATTTCGCCATCTTTTACTTCATACTTTGCTTTTCCGTTTAGTTGTTTCCAGCCGGAAAGGTCACGGCCGTTAAACAGCGACGTTTTTTTTGCTGCTGTTACCTGAGATGAAAGCAGCAGGCTGATTCCCGCTGCGAATAATAACTTTTTATACATCGAATTTTGTTTGCTGATTAAAAATAAAGCTTAAAGCCAAAAACCAGATACCTTACACCGTTTTTATCACCCCTCTTACATATCCCACTGATTCTGCAATCCCTACCAAAGGATCTTTCATATTCTTTTCATACTCCACACTGATCATACCGTTATATTTCACATGCTCCAACGCTTTGATCAATTTAGGATAGTTCAACACACCGCGGCCTATTTCAGTTACTGAAGCAGTCTTTTCGCGTGCAACAACATCCTTAATATGCAGGTCGAAAAGCCTTTTGCTGTACATCTTTACAGCCTCATCAGGTTCAGTTCCTGCTCTCAGTGCGTGCCCCACATCAAGGCAAAGGCCCATGCGTGCGTCGCGGTCCTTGATCTGATCCCACACTTGTTTGGGGCCCGGGTATAATTTATCCTCAGGTCCGTGGTTATGAATAGCAATTTTAATATTGGTTTGTTTTACTTTTTCTTCAGTATAATCCAGCAGGTCATAATTGGGTACGCCTACTATCATATTAACGCCAACACGTTTCGCATAATCAAAGGTCTGGTCAACAGCTTCTTTTGATTTCATGTATATCACACCAACTGTATACACATTAATTCCGCCATCTTTGAACTGCTGCAACACCTGCTTAATCTTTTCATCAGAGCTGTTTAATGGCAAATGAAAATCTTTTACTGAAATGTTTCGGACATCCAGCTTTTTCATCATTTCAATGGATGAAGCTACATCAAAATTTAAAAAAGTGTAGCCCGCCATCCCAATGGAAAAAGTAGTTGCTTTTGACGCATCGCCGGCGTAAAATGCCGATGCTTTTGACATTGCAGGGAAAGAAAGCGTGCCGGCCATCCCTACAGCAGTAGTGCGGATAAAATTTCTTCTTGAGGACATGTTGATTAGTTAATAAGTTTAATTCTGTAAACGTGAACCTGTGTTGCAGCTATTACAGCAAAGCAAAAGTTATGGATTCTAAGTTCTCACAATTTTAGATAAAATAGCGGGGCTAATATGTTTTTTTACGCAAACGATTCCGCAAATTTGTTGGATAAAGCGTGTAAATTTCCCGGCGGGATGCACACAGAACATCCTTAAGTAACAAGCAAACCGGAGGCTTTTGAAAACCAATTATTCACCGGCATATGAACTATGGAACCTGTTAATTTGAAATATCTGGCAAAAGAACTGGGATTGGCTACGTCTACGGTCTCCCGGGCTTTGCGCAACAGCCATGAGATAAGTGATGAAACCAAACAGCGCGTAATGGCAATGGCAAAGAAGCTGAATTATGAGCCTAACCCTTATGCCAGCAGCCTCCGGAAACAAAAAAGCAAAACCATTGGTGTTATTATACCAGAAATAGCCAACAATTTTTTTATCCTGGTTATTAATGGCATTGAGGCAATTGCCCGCGAAAAAAATTATCACGTGCTCATTTATCTTACACACGAAGATTATGAGCGTGAAAAATATATCGTGCAGCATTTGCAGAATGGCCGGGTTGATGGCATATTGATGTCGGTTTCCAGTGAGACGGTAAATGTGGACCATTTGCGGGACTTGCAGGATAAAGGCCTGCCGATTGTTTTTTTTGACCGCGTATGCGAGTCTATTCCAACGGCTAAAGTCACTACGGACGATTACAACTGCGGATACATGGCTACGGAACATTTGATTAAGCAAGGATGTAAAAACGTGGCTTATTTTTCTTTTTCAAGACAGTCCATTAACAGTAAACGGATGGCTGGTTATGAAGATGCATTGAAAAAATATGGTATGCCGCTGAAACCGCATTTGATTGTAAGTGGCACCACGAATGATGGTGAAAATTATAAGTTGATAAAAAAACTGTTGAGTAGCAAGCAAAAGCCTGACGGGATTTTTTCGGCTGTTGAAAAGATGGCTATTTCAACCTATAATGTTTGTGCTGATATCGGGTTGAACATTCCTGATGACATAAAAATAGTAAGTTTTAGTAACCTGGAAGTGGCGCCGCTGCTGCATCCTTCATTAACAACTATTACACAGCCTGCTTTTGATATTGGTAAAGAAGCGGTATCTATCTTATTTAAATCTCTTGAAAAGAAGAATTACACATTGCCTGATGAAACATTTATCCTAAAGTCAGCTCTGGTTGTGCGCGATTCAACAAAAAAATCTGTTTAAAAAAGGAAGGTTCTGAACGAGTTTCAGGTCTTTTGTTGGTATAAAAATTACACGCGTTTCAAGGAGAATGTACAGAGGTCCACAGAGTTTTAATTTCTCTGTGGACCTCTGTGAAAAAAGCTCCGTGTCCGCTGTGGTAAAAAAATTTCCTAACTATTACCGTTCCCCAAAGCTTACGGCCTGTCTTTTATTTCCTTTCCAAAACTCATAGAAGGTTTCTCACCCATTGTAAGTTACCAGTTCTCCACCTTTGATAATATCCTGGTGCGTGATATAACTTCTTGTATAAGTTTTTCCGTTCAATGCTACGCTCTGTATATACAGGTTCTTCGCCGAATTATTAATCGTACGAACGGTGAATTTTTTTCCATCAGCTAATGATAAAGTTGCTTTATCAAACAACGGGCGCCCAAAAACATAACGGCCATCTGCTGCGTTTACAGGATAAAAACCTACTGCACTTAAAACATACCAGGCACTCATTTGGCCACAATCTTCATTACCACATAGGCCATCCGGTTTGTCGGTGTACAATTCTGAGGTTATCTGGTTAATTTTTTCGGCCGTTTTATAAGGAGCACCGGCATAATTGTACAAATAAGCAACGTGATGATCGGGCTCATTGCCCTGTGCATATTGTCCCATCATGCCGCTGATATCTTCAGGTATATCGTCTCCGGTCATTGCCGACGAAACGCTGAACAGGGAATCCAGTTTAGAGAGGAATTTTTTATCGCCGCCATGTGCATCAATCAGGCCTTTCACATCCTGTGGAACAAACCAACTATGCTGCCATGAATTGCCTTCTGTAAACATTGCTTTACCACCACCATCAGAGGCATAAGGATCAAACGGTTCAACCCATTTGCCATCGCTGTTTTTGGCGCGGGCAAAGCCGATTGATTTATCGAATAATTGCTTCCATGAAGCAGAACGTTTCATAAACAAATTATAATCATCCGTTTTGCCCAGTTTTTTAGCTACCTGTGCTATGCACCAGTCATCAAAGGCATATTCAAGCGTCATGGTCACACTGTGCGCATGTTTATCCTGGGGCACATAGCCGTATTTTTTGTAGACATCGGTGCTGCGAATATCCTGCATGCCACTTTTTTTCATTGCTTCATAAGCCAGGTCAACATCAAAGCCTTGAATATTTTTATTAATCGCATCGGCGATAATAGGAACAGCGTGATAACCTGTCATGGTGTTTGTTTCGTTAAAGCCAAGATCCCATACAGGCAACAGGCCATATTGCTTGTAAAATTTCAGATAGGAGTTTATGATGTCAGTTACGCGATTAGTCTGAATCAATGTGAATAATGGACTTTGCGCACGAAATACATCCCATAGGGAATGCGTGCTGTAAACTGGCTCAGTGCTGTTTCCAATAGCACCGGAAATCGTTTTGTAGTTGCCTTGTTCATCATTAAAAATAGTAGGCGCTAAAAATGAATGATACAACGCAGTGTAGAATATTTTCTTTTGTTGTTCATTTGTTTCAATCGCAATTTTGCTGAGTTCTTTTTCCCATGATTGTTTAGCCATTTCCAATGTACGGTCAAAGTTCAGGTCGTTTGTTTTGTTGATCACAGCCATTGCCCCCTCAATATTGGCAGTGCTTAACGCTACCTTCATCTCAACCTGCTCACCTTGTTTGGTGCTGAACATAAGGCACGCTACAGTCTTTGGCGATGTCGCTTCTGTTGCCGCAGCCTCCTGTTCGTTTGTAAACAAAACCAATTTTTGTACGGGTTTGCTCAGATGTACAACAAAGTATACTTTCTGATTTTTTGCCCATCCCGTCGAAAAACGATAGCCTGCAAAAGTACTGTCATTAATGCGTGTGAAATTAGTTTCCGTTGGCTTGTCGCTGTTGATAGCGAAACCAAGATCAAAACGGATCATTGCTTTTTCTGAGGCAGGAAATGTGTATCGATGCACTCCATATCTCAATCCGGCAGTTAGTTCTGCCTGGATATTGTATTTCTTAAGATCTACTTTATAATATCCGGGAGAAGCCGCTTCAGATTCATGCGAGAAGTTGCTGAATAATTTTGCCGCAGTGGGATTTTCACCTACAGCAGGTAGTACAGAAACATCTGCCATATCGCCAACACCAGTTCCACTGAGGTGTGTGTGACTAAATCCAACAATTACGGAATCCGCATAATTATAACCACTACACCAGTCCCGTCCCTCTGTTCCGTTATCCGGGCTTAACTGCACCATTCCGAAAGGAACCGTCGCGCCGGGATAGGTGTGCCCATGGGCAGCCGTTCCAATAAACGGATCTACATATTTAGTAACAGATTGGGAAATGGATAAAATGCCCTGCAGCAGGCAACAGCTCAGTAACAATTTCTTTTTCATTGGACAGGTATTTTAGTGATGCTTAACAGCAGCGAATGTAGTACAAAATTGAAAGGGCAGAAATGAGGAAAGTCAATGGGGAAGGGGGGAATAGTGAATGATGAAGATAGTGAATGGTGAATGGTGAATGGTGAATGGTGAATGGTGAATGGTGAATGGTGAACTGTGCGGCATGCGGTGTTTTAGGCTTGCACCCCGAAATTGCAAAAAAAACGAATAGTAAGACAAGGTTATAAAAAAACTGCGCAGTTTTTATCTGCGCAGTTTTTTTAGGTGCTTCACCTTTCACTATTGACTATTCACCATTGACTTGATTACCATCTAAAAACCTTTCCTCCAGCCATTACTTCCTGTGTTTTTTCATCGAAAGTGGCTTTTTGGCCGGTCTGCACTGCGGCATTTGTCATGATGGTTGCAATACTATGAGAATAACCTGCCTCAACTGGCGCGTTCGGCTGCTGACGGCTTCTAACACATTCCATCCAGTTACCTACGTGAGCCAATGTGAGTGAATCGCCGCCGGTATTGGCGCTTGTAGAAACCTTTTCTTCAATCTCACTCAGATTCAATTCAGGCAATAAATTTGCTTGCAGGTGCATGGCTCCCGCTGCTTTTGCAGACAACCCACCTAATGGTGAAATTTTATTATTCATCAGGTTCAGCTCGCCGCCATTAGAGTAATAGATTTCTCCCGGATCGTCATCGCCATTACCCATACGAGATGCAAACGTTACCTGGAAACCTTTGGATGGATCATCCTGGGGGCCGTAGTCAAATACTGCTGTGATAGTATCCCAGTTCCTTCTGCCGTCTTTCCACGTATAAATACCACCGTTGGCTACTACGCTACGCGGATGTTTTAAACCTGAGAACCAATGAACAGTATCTATCTGATGGCTCATCCATTGGCCAGCCAGCCCTGAAGAGTAAGGCCAGAATAAGCGGAATTCAAGATATTTTCTTGGATCAAATTTTTCGAAAGGCCTGTTTAACAGCCAGCGTTTCCAGTCTGTGTCTTCTTCTTTTAGCTGGGCAACTAAATCGTTGCGGCGCCAGCGAGCAGGCTGATTTACATTCCATGTAAGCTCAACCTTCAGTATATCGCCAAACTTGCCGGATTTAACAAATTGTTCCGCGGCTTTGTAGTTTCTGCCACTGCGGCGCTGTGAACCTATCTGTACAATTTTCTTGTTGTCGTGAACCGCTTTTATAGCAGCCCGCGCATCTTCCATTGTTTCGGCAAAAGGTTTTTCAACATAGGCATCGCGGCCAGCCTTAACAGCCTCGGCGCAATGTTGTGAGTGTTGAAAATCAGCAGTACTCACGAACACTGCATCAATATCTTTTATTGCATATAGCTCATCGTTGTTACGGCAAGCGGTAATGTCATGATTCAATTTTTGCTTCAGAAAAGCCTGTCCATCTTCTCTTTTCTTTTTCCATAGGTCGGATACCGCGATCATGTCGAAGTTCATCTTCTCATTGTGTGCGAGAAAGCCTGGAAGCAGTGAGCTTTTAAACCTGTCAGAAAATCCTACAACGCCTACATTTACGCGGTCATTGGCTCCAATGATCCTTGCATAACTCTTGGCGGAAAAGGCTGAACTTAGATAAATTGCAGCAGAAGCTCGAGCTGAATTTTTAAGGAATGTTCTACGTGAATTCATAATGGCTATGGTTGTTTTAAGTGTCAACTTTCAAAATGCAATCGCCGAAAATCGTTCGGGATAATTTTATGGCTAAGCAATTAGCTTTGCCTAAATATAACATGCTTCAACTAAAATCGAACTTCAGCCACCGGATTTTTTTACGGAAACGTTTGCTTGGGAGGCTATCACCTATTAGCTTTTAGCCTTGGGTATCAGGTGCCAGGTGTCAGGTCTCAGCTATAGGGTATAAAGGGGAATAGGGTATAGGCATAGCCCTGTGTTTCGTTTTCTCGCTGTGTCTCAGTGGCTTCCCGAAACTTTTGTAGTTCTTTTTGCCTTCGCACTTTTGTGGCAAAATCTCTGTGTTTCGTTCCGTGGCGGTACCTCTGTGGTTCCCACAACCTTTGTATTTCTTTCTGCCTTTGCGCCTTTGTGGCAAACGTATTAATTTTGCGCGATGAGCAATGCTACCAGCCTTACCTGGATCTTTAAAGCCTTTGATGAACTCACTCCCAAGGAGCTTTACAGCATATTATGGTTACGCAACGAGGTTTTTGTGGTGGAGCAAAATTGTGTGTTCCAGGATGCTGATTATAAGGATCCCAAGTGCGATCATCTCGCAGGGTATTTTGATGATAAAATTGCTGCTTATTCCCGCATCGTTCCTCCCGGCGTTTCTTACGAGCAGCCGTCTATCGGTAGAATCGTAACCAACCCAGCTTTCCGCGGAAGCGGTGCCGGCAAGGCGCTGTTAACCAAAGCAATAGCAGTTTGCGAAAATTTATATAAAGGCAAGCCCATCCGTATAGGCGCTCAACTGTATCTCAAAAAATTTTATGAGTCGTTCGGGTTCCTCCAATCCTCTGATATGTATTTGGAAGACGGCATTGAACATATTGAGATGATTAGGGAGGGAGGGTCAATAGTGAATGGTGAATAGTGAAGGATTTAAGCAGCAAACGCTTTCCTCGGCCAAATACTGTACAAAGCAACAGAAACGGTTGCACCTTTCACCATTGACCATTGACTATTGACTGTATTCACACCACGCCCGAGCTTAAGTACTTCGCATCTTGTACTTCGTACTTGCCCTCATTTGCTGCCACAAAAAGAGATTCTGTCGCATTTTTCACCATTCACCATTGACTATTCACTTTTTTCTTACATTGCGCCCTTCCTTAAAACGATTAACATGAGAAAAAACCTAGTTAAGGCAGCCGGCTTAGCCGTGCTTGCATTAATGGTACTTAATGGTTCTGCCCAATTGAAACAGTTGACCGGTGAACAAATTTTTCAAAATAAAACAACAGGGCTTTTAAAAGACTTACCGGTAATGTCTGGCTGGAAAGATGATACGCATTACATTATTTCAGCAGGTAAAGATGGATATAAATCTGTCGACGTAATCAGCGGGAAAGAAGAAGCAGTTACATTGCCTGTTAAGAACGACAATGTATACCTCGAGAAGAACGATATCTTTTTTAAAGATGCCAACGGAAAAGTAATTCAACTTACAAAAACACAAGAAGAAGAAAAGAATCCAACGCTTTCTCCTGATGCAACTCATATAGCTTTTACCCGTAACAATAATCTTTTTGTGCTTGATATAGCGTCAGGTAAAGAAACGCAGCTATCTACAGATGGAAGCGATGTTGTATACAATGGTTATGCTTCATGGGTTTATTATGAGGAGATTCTTGGAAGGCCTTCAAAATACAAAGCTTTCTGGTGGAGCCCTGATAGCAAGCACATCGCATACATGCATTTTAACGACAGTAAAGTGCCAATGTTCCCTTTATATGGGGCTGATGGCCAGCATGGTTATGTTGAGCAAACACGCTATCCTGCTGCAGGCGACCCGAATCCTGAAGTGAAAATAGGTATTGCAGATATCACCACTGCACAGACAATGTGGAGTGATTTTAATGAGAAAGATGACCAGTATTTCGGAACACCTTTCTGGTCGCCCGATGGCAAAAAATTATGGCAGCAGTGGATGAACCGCGGCCAGGACCACCTGTTTGTTTATGCGATAGATCCTGTTAATGGCAGCAAAACTGCCGTGTATGAAGAACAACAAAAAACATGGCTTGATTGGTTGGATGATATCCACTTCCTTGCAAATAATAAGGGGTATATTATTCTTTCCGACAAAAGCGGCTGGATGCATATTTATCAATATGACATGAATGGCAAGTTGATAAAACAAGTTACAGATGGTAACTGGACAGTAAAAGATATCGTGAAGATTGATGAGAAAAAACAGCAGGTTTATTTTACTGCGAGAAAAGAAAATTCTGCAAGGTTTGATTATTATGTTATCGGGCTTGATGGTAAGAATCTGAAGCGCCTCACTTTTGGTGAATACACGCACAGTGTTGACGCATCTCCGAGTGGTTCATATTTTATTACTACTTACTCAAACCTGAACACGCCGAGGAAAATGGCTGTAGTTGACAACAAAGGAAAACTGATCAGGGAAATTGCAGATAGTAAAGGTGCCGACTACGACAAATATCAAACTGCTAAAACTGAATTGATCCGCGTGAATGTTGACGGATTTGATTTGCCTGTAACCATTACTTATCCTAACAATTTTGATGAGCATAAAAAATATCCTGTCTTCATCAGTATTTACGGTGGCCCGAACGCAGGTACAGTATATGATTCGTATAAAGGAATCGGTGAATACCAATGGTGGGCTAAGGAAGATTTGATCCAGGTTGCAATTGATCACCGTGGTTCAGGGCATTTCGGAAAAGCGGGACAAAACTACCTCCACCGCGATCTGAGCCATTGGGAAATCCATGATTATAGTGAAGTTGTAAAATCATTATCTGCTAGGCCTTTTATCAATAAAGACAAAATTGCTATTTCCGGTTTCAGCTATGGAGGATATACAACCTGTATGGCGTTAACACGCGGCGCAGATGTATTTAAGTATGGTATTGCTGGTGGTAGTGTAACCGACTGGCAGTTGTACGACAGCCATTATACTGAGCGTTACATGGATACGCCTGCTGAAAATCCGGAAGGATATAAAAGCAGTGCTGTTGCTACTTATTTAGATAACTACAAAGGCAATCTGTATATTATCCATGGAACGATGGATGATAATGTGCACATGCAAAACAGCATCCAGTTGATTGGTGCTTTGCAAGACAAGAAAGCTAATTTTCAAATGGCATTCTATCCTGGCGGAAGACATGGCTGGCGCAACTACCCGGACAGATGGAAACACTACAACAACGAGCGCGTAAAATACATTTACAAAAACTTGTTGGAGAAAGAAGTGCCAACGGAAGCGTTGCAATAGCCGTTAGCTGTCAGCAATCAGCCATCAGCTGACGATGAATGTCCAAAGGCTTAAGTTAGGCTCAGGCTGTAAAAAAGTGTTGATGAAATTTTCATCAACACTTTTTATTCGGTAATGTGGTCAAAAATGGTTGGTGGTGATTCAATGAATAAATGTTATAATGCGAGTGACAGCCTTAAGAGGAAATGAGCTCTGGTGGAGACCAACTC